>CAVTWU010000016.1:0-12478 GCA_963738475.1 uncultured Chloroflexia bacterium | reverse complement strand
GTCCGGGCCGTTGCCGTGCTTGGTGGCCATGCTGGGTCTCCTCGATGCATCCGTAGGCGCTCGAGTGTCGACGTCGCGACCGGTGACGGCGGTGCCGCGTGGGACCGGCACGCACGTGACGGATCCATCGCAACCGGACCGTCCATCGCGGGCCGGACGCCGAGCGCGTGGACTCGGGCCTTCGTTCACGCCGTTGTAATGCCGCCGACCGTTCCCGCAACCGGCCGACGACCCCCGACGCCCGACCATCCCCACAGGCTCCGACGACGGAGCACCGAGACAGGTCTGCGGGCGGACTCGCCCGCGACACCGAGTGGAGGAGACTGCAATGGGCATCATCTCGTGGATCGTCCTTGGGGCGATCGCCGGCTACCTGGCCGGGTTCATCGTCAAGGGCGACGAAGGCCTTGGCGTCATCGGCCACGTCGTCCTGGGCATCGTCGGCGCGCTCGTCGGCGGGTTCCTGGCGAGCGTCCTGCTGAACACCAAGCCGATCGACGGCGCGCTCGACATCAGCTCGATCGTGGCCGCCACCATCGGCGCGATCATCACGGTCCTGGTGGTCGGGATGGTCACCGGCCGCACCCGCCGAGGCGCCGGATCCCTGTGACCCACGGGGACGGCGCGTCCCCATCCGTGCGCGAACCGCCCACCCGATCCGGGTGGGCCTCGCCGCCGGTCCGAAGCATTCGAGGAGGCACGACATGACGACCACCACCAAGCCCGCCGAGGCGATCGAGGATCGGCCGACCGCGACGACCGCCGACGACGATCGTCCGACACGCACGCGCGACGGCCGGCGCGGCGGCCGATGCGGCGGTCGGTGCCGCCGAGCAGGTCACGGCCCGCATCTGCCGGAGGCGGCCGGTGAGGTCGACCGGATCATCCGGTCCGGCTCCGACGACACGCTGCGTCTCGTGACGGCGGCGGCGATCGGCGTCTCGGTCGGCCTGTTCACCGCCGGCGCCAACCGCCTCCTCGTGCTGGTCTCGCTGCTCCCGGCGGCGATGGTCGCGATGGTCCTGGCGGGCCGCCGCTCGGTGTAACGCGGCTGCGATACCGCCCGGCGTGGCGGTGCGACCGCCTGCGACATCGGTCCTCGTACGGTGGTCGCACAAGCCGCATCGATGCGGACGTCCGAACAGCCGACCCAAGGAGGTCTGACATGGACGACGTCAAGCAGGGCTATCGAGAGGTCAAGAACACGGTCAAGGAGCAGGTCCGCAAGATCGACGGCGAGACCCCGGCCGACCAGGTCGGTGACATCGGCGACGACATCAAGGACAGCCTCGGCAACATCGGCGACACCGTCGATGACGCCCTGAAGCCGGCCCCCGACGGCCAGCCTCGACCGGCCTGACCACATTCGACGGAGCGCCCGACCGTCGAGGCCCCCGGACCTTCGGGTCCGGGGGTTCTTCGCGCCCCGCCATACTGGCCATCCGCACGAACGGACCTGGAGGGTCGCGTGACACACGACGGTTCGAGTCCCCGAGCGCCGCTCGGCCAGCGGGCGCGTGACGAGCTGGCCCGAGCGCAGGAGCTCCAACTCACGGGTGCCCGTGCGGTCGCCGCGGGCGCGGTCATGGCGCTCGGCGCGATCGTGCTCAAGGCACTCGCCAACCAGGTCGCCGGCGGCGAGACCGGCTACATCCTCCTGGTCGCCGCGGCCATCCTGGCCTCGTGGTTCGGGGGCGTCCTCGCCGGGCTGACCGCGACGCTCGTGACCTTCCTGGTCAACTCCGTGCTGTTCGTGGATGCCTACGGGGATCCACTCGGGGGCGACCCCGTGTCGCTCGCCCGGCAGGCGCTCTTCGTCGTGACCGGCATCGCCGCGTCCGTGCTGCTGGCGTCTCGACGCTCGTCGAGGGATCGGCTCGCGGCGCGCTCCAGGAGGTGTCCACCCTGGCCGAGGCGCTGGAGGCACGGGATCAGCGCCTCGAGCTCATGCTGGCGGCCTCGGGCACGGGCTTCTGGGAGTGGGACATCACGACCGGCAGGCTCGACCTGGTCGGAGGCCATCTTCGAGCAGCACGGCCTGGACCCGGCCGTCGCGGCCCCCGACTTCGAGACCTACCTCGGCATGATCCACGAGGACGATCGCGAGCGGTTCACGTCCGCGATCGAGGCGGCCATCGCGGGCGGCGGGCGACTTCGACATCGAGTTCCGCCTGGTCTGGCCCGATGGCAGCGAGCACTGGACCCATGGCGCAGGACGGTCTTCCGCGACAGCGCGGGGCGCCCGATACGGATGATCGGCACGGGCCAGGACATCACGGACCGCGCGCTCGAGGAGGAGCGCGATCGCCTGCTGGCGGAGGAGCGCCGCGCCGGCGAGTTCCGTGAGGCCTTCGTCGACGTCATCAGCCACGAGCTGCGCACGCCCATCACGACGATCCTGGGCACGACCGAGATCCTGTCCCGCCCCGATGCATGGACGACCCGGACGTGCGTGCCGCCCCTGCTCGCCGACGTGCGGGCCGAATCCGAGCGGCTGTATCGGCTGGTCGAGGACCTGCTGGTCCTGAGCCGCGTCGAGCGCGGTCGACTGGTCGTCGAGCGGAGCCCCTCGAGCCGCGCCGGCTCCTGGAGCGCGTCGTCGCCCGGATGACGGCCGAGCTCCCGTCGGTCCGATCTCCTGACGTCGCGCCGTTCCTGCCCATCGTGTCCGGCGAAGCGACCTACGTCGAACAGGTCCTGCGCAACCTGCTCGAGAACGCCGCCAAGTACTCGCCGGCCGGGACGCCTTCGAGGTCAGCGCCGAGCAGGTCGGACGGCGAGGTCTTCTCGCCGTGCTCGACGAGGGCCCCGGCATCCCGCCGAGTCCATCGACCGCATCTTCGACCTCTTCTACCGCGACCCGGACGGCGCGCAGTCGTGTCCGGCAGCGGGATCGGGCTGTTCGTCTGCCGCAACCTCGTCCAGGCCATGGGTGGCCGGATGGGCGTCAGCCCGGCGCCGGAGGGCGGCTCGAGTTCGGCTTCAGCCTGCGCGTCCTCGAGGCCGACGAGGACGAGCTGAGACTGCACGCGTGCGGTGCCGAGCCGACTGGGGCTGGATGCCGAGTGCATCGGCGAGCACCGGAGTCTTGTAATGCGATGACGCGCCATCGTCAGAGGCGTCCAGGCCGCGCATGGCTGCGTGCACGCTCGCGCCGTCGCTGCCGACGCGTGCCCGACGCGCCTGCTACGACTCGGCGCCCCGGCCCAGTGGCGCCGAGCTGGCCTGCAGGCCCAGCCGCAGCCCGGCCGCCTACCCGGAGGTGCCGCGTGAGTACACAGCCGCTGGTCCTCGTCGCCGACGACGAGCCCAGCATCACCAAGCTCGTCTCGCTCGTCCTGACCGAGGAGGGCTTCCGGGTCGTCACCGCGAACGGCGGCGAGGAGGCCCTCAAGAAGGCCGAGGAAATCCGCCCCGACATCGTCCTGCTCGACATCGTCATGCCCGACCTCGACGGCATCGAGGTCATGCGCCAGCTGCGCGAGCGGCGCCCGGTGCCGGTCATCCTGCTGACCGCCAAGGGCTCGACGGCGGACAAGGCCAAGGGCCTCGACCTGGGCGCCGACGACTACATCGCCAAGCCGTTCCATCCCGACGAGCTGGCGGCGCGGGTCCGCGCCGTGCTCGCGCTCGCAGCGGCGCGAGCCCCGGGTCTGGCATCCTCGCCTTCGACGACATCGAGATCGACCTCGAGCGCCGCCTCGTGACGCCGCGCGGCGAGCTCGTCCCGCTCTCGCGCACCGAGTGGCTGCTCCTGCAGCACCTCGCCGCCAACGCCGGCAAGGTCGTGCTCCACACGGAGCTGCTCACCAAGGTCTGGGGCCCGGAATACCGCGACGACCTGCAGTACCTGCGCGTCTGGGTCTCCCGCGTGCGCCGCAAGCTCGGCTCGGAGCCGGGCGAGCCTGGCCGGATCAAGACCTTCCAGGGCATCGGCTACCTGCTCGACGTCGAGCCGCCAGCCCCAGTGGCACCGGTGGAGGTCGACGAAGCCCTTCCCGACGAGCGGTCGGCGCTCATCGGCTGACGCCGACTGTGACTCAGCCCGCGACGGGCCGCAGCAGGCTGTACTCGCCGTTGTAGCGGACTCCCAGGCAGTTGTTGAACAGGTTGAGCATGTTGATGAACCCGATGAGGAACGTGAGCTCCACCAGCTCCGGGTCCGTGAAGTGCTCGGAGAGCTTCTGCGAGAGCGCCGCCGGGATCGTGTTCGAGTCGTGCATCGCCGCGCGCGTGTACTCGATGGCGATGCGCTCGCGCGGCACGAGCGGATCGAGGTCGTGGATGACGGCGAGCGGATCCTTGACGATGTCCGAGATGTCTACCAGGTCGCAGTGCGAGTAGGTGCAGAACTGGCACTCGTTCGTCTCGGACGCCGTGATGATCACCAGCTCCTTGATCCGCCGCTCCAGCAAGCCGCCCGGGTAGACGCAGTCCCCGAACCCCGCGAAGGCCCGGAGCAGCTCCGGCCGGAGGCACATCGCCTGGATCATCTCCACAGGTGGCCGGCCGCGCTCCCAGAGGCCGCGACTCTCGTCGAAGGACGGGTCGTCCTTTACGGCCTCGAAGGCCACTCGATCTGCTCTGGCGTGACGGTGACGCGCATCCGTTGGATCTCCTCGGTGGTCCGACAGGGACGGGCTCGCCAGCGTAGCGCGACGGGTCGCGGCGTGGCGTCGCGCACGGGCGACCGAACGGTGGTGTCACAGTCGATGACCTCGAGTCTCTATCGTGTGTGACCGTGACAGAGCTCGAACGCCTCCGACCGCGGATGGGTCCGGTGGTCGGTGGCCACGCCCGCGACCTCGATGAGGCCTTCGCCGTCGCGCGTCCGCGACTCGTGCGGATCGCGACATCGCTGGTCGGGCCGGCGCATGCCGAGGACGTCGTCCATGACACCTACCTCATGGCCCGGTCCCGCATCGGCCAGCTCCGCGACCCGGGGGCCATCGAAGCGTGGCTGGCCCGGATCTGCGTCCATCGCAGCTTCCGGGTGCAGCGCCGTGCCCGTCGACTGCAGGGACTGCTCGACCGGCTGCCCGGTCGTGAGCGGCCGGCCATGCCCGCCTCGGGGCTCGAACTGCGGGAGCTGGTCGACGTGCTCCCGCCACGGGAACGCACTGTCGTCATCCTCCAGCACGGCTATGGCTACACGTTGCTCGAGGTGGCCGACCTGCTGGGCGTGAGCCATGCCAATGCCCGGAAGATCTCGTCGCGGGCGACAGCGCGGCTGCGTGGCGCCTGGCGGGAGGCCGAGCGATGACCGTTCGCGGCGGGCCGGTGCCTGCAGTCCCGGGGGACGCACTTCGATCGCGCCCTGGCGGCGGCGGCCCGCTCGCTGGTCGTCGAGCCGTTGCCCCCGGATCTCCTCGTCGCGCCGCGGCCGATCCCGGCACGGTCGTGGCGGCGGACCGGGGCGCCGCTCGCGACCGCCGTCGCCGCCGTCGTCCTCGCCATCGGATCGGTGGTCGTGGTACCCAGGCTGGTCGAAACGGATGCCGGGCAGGCATTTCGAACGGGCGGCGACCTGTCGACGGCGCTTTTGGGACCTCGGGCTACGACTGCCGAGCCGGCACGTCCGTTGCGTCGGGCGTGGCACGGATGGAGGCGCTCGTCTGCACCGCGACGACACCGTCGGTCCCCTCGCGACCGTCATCGTCTCCGAGGACCCAGGCGGGCGGGTCGGGGAGCTCCACATGGCCTCGGACATCGTCGGGCCACCGACACCGACGACCGAACGCGACCAGGCGACGTTCCTGGAGACGTCGATCGGGCAGGTGTTCGTGGATCCGGCGACCGCCGCGGCCGTGCGGGCCTGGCTGGCCGATGCGTTGCCCCTCGATCCCGGCGCCCGGGTCCGCACCAGCATCGAGGGGGTACCCGTCGTGCTGGAGCGCGGTGCCGGTGGGTACTCGATCGTCCTCGGCGATCTGGGCGCCGGTCCGCAGGCGGTGCCGTCGAGCTGACCTGTCACATCTCCTGACCGCGAGGTCTCGATGAGGCATGGACCGACATCTGTTCGCGCTTGCCACCGCCATCCTCGTGGTCGCCTGCCAGGCCTTGCCACCGACGACCTTCCGCCGCCGAGCTTCGCGCCGAGCGCCACGCCCGACGCCCACGAGTCCGCCGAGCCGGCGACGCCTCGACGACGTTCGTGCCAGCGGCCGGCCCGGCGATGACCGTGACGCTCGTCGGCACCGAGCCGATCATCACGCCACGCGACGGACCCCCGGACCGGGTGGCGGTCATGCCCGCGGCGGCGGCCGTCGACGCCGACGGGTCGATCGTGGCCTTCCTGGTCTGGTTCGGTTCGGAGGTCGGGGACCAGGTCGTCACCGTCGCCCGATCCACCGACGGGCGGGCATGGACCATCGGCTCGGCGCCGGTCGACGTCGATCTCGGCGTGGCGCTCGCGCCGCCCGGCGCGGTCCCGGGCGCGGCCGTGCGGGAGACCGACGGGACCTGGCCGCTGTACGGCTGGGCCGCGGCGTCCACCGACCGCGACAGCTTCGAGACCTGGCGCGCGACGGCGTCGGGCCCGAGGGTCCTGGACCGTGGCCGACGGCGAGGCGTGGGTCCTGCCGGCTGGGCCGGATGGTGCCTGGGACGACCAGACCGCCGCCGTCTCCGCGATCCTGCCGACCGAGAACGGTCTCGAGCTTTGGTACGAGGGGCAGCGGCCCGGGCGATCGGTGCGGGGCGGGATCGGCTACGCGACCTCGACCGACGGCGTGACCTGGGTCCGTCGTGAGGGCCCGGTCCTTGGCCCGGGAGGCTGCGGTCAGGCGACCGCCGCGGCGGCCCTCGGACCCCAGGTGTGGCGCCGCGGGGACGGCTACCAGATGGTGTTCGTCGGCAGCGCCAGCCCGTCCGACAAGCCGGATGTGCTCGGGGCGACGAGCGAGGATGGATCCACTGGTCGTGTACCGGCCAGGTGCTGCTCGGGGCCGCGGACATCCCGGGCAGCGGGGGCATCGAATGGATCCAGGGCGCGACGCTCGACGGCGCGCCGGCGCTGCTCGTCGAGTCGCTCACCGGGCGTGGGTCGGAGATCTGGCTGGCGACGGTCCCGATCGGTCCGTGAAGATGGTGGGGTGAGCCCATCGAGACAGAACCCGAGTCCGACCTCGGCCGCGTCCTCGCTACCGTCGGCGCTGCCGCTCGACGAGCGGGTGACCTGGGTGCTCGAGTGGCTGAAGGACCACAGCACGAAGGCCACGCTCGACGGCATGGCGCGCTATGCCATCCCCTCCGACAACGCGTTCGGCGTGGCGATGAGAGACATCAAGGCGCTCGGCAAGCGACCTGGGGCGCGACCAGGAGCTCGCCGCGGCGCTCTGGGACACCGGCTGGTACGAGGCGCGCATGCTGGCGTCGTTCGTCGACGACCCGGCGCGCGTCACGCCGCCCAGATGGACCGCTGGTGCAAGGACTTCGACAACTGGGCCATCTGCGACACGCTGTGCTTCAACCTGTTCGACCGGACGCCGCACGCCTGGGCGAAGGTCGAGCAGTGGAGCCGCGAGGCGGGCGAGTTCGCGAAGCGCACGGCGTTCGCGCTGCTGTGGAGCCTGGCGTCCACGACAAGCGCGCCGGCGACGAGCCGTTCCTCGACGGCCTGGCGCTCATCGAGCAGGCCGCCGGCGACGAGCGCAACTTCGTCAAGAAGGCCGTGAACATGGCGCTGCGAGGCCGTCGGCAAGCGGACCCGGCGCTGCAGGCCGCGGCCCTGGCCCTCGCGGAACGGCTCGCAGCCTCCCCGTCCCCGCCCGAGCGCTGGGTGGGCAAGGACGTCCTCAAGGATCTGCGCAAAGGGTCCTAGACCACGTGCGGCCGTGGCGACCTTCGGTCCGGGGATCCCGGGCCGTCCAGCACTTCCCGTCGAGGCGCGGCCCCGGCTACGGTGCCGAAGGAGGAGACCCATCGGTCGCTCGACCGCGACGGGTCGACCCGGCGCGGCGCCGAGCGCCCGCCGATGGACAGGAGAGAACCGCATGGATACGAACCGAAGGCTCGCCGTCGCCGCAGGCGTGGCATTCCTCATCGCCACGATCGCGCAGCTGATCGGCGTCGCGCTGGCGTCCCCGATCCTCAGCGCTCCGGACTACCTCGACCAGAGTCGCGGCGGACCAGGACCGGGTCATCCTTGGCGCGCTCTTCCAGTTCATCGGCGCCCTTGCGTGTCCGGCGATCGCCATCGCGCTGTACCCGGTTCTGCGCAAGCACGGTGAAGGTCTGGCCCTCGGATCGGTTGGCTTCAGGACGATCGAGGGCGGGCTCCATGTCCTCATCGCCGTCTGCATCCTGATGCTGGTCACGCTGAGCCAGGACGTGGATGAACGCGACGGCCGCCGCCGCGCCGGCGTACGAGGTCTCGGGTTCGCTGGTGCTGGCGGCCCGCGAGTGGCTTGGCCCCGTCTCGGTGCTGACCTTTGGTCTCGGGGCGATGCATGTACTACTGGGTGTTCTATCGAACGCGACTCGTGCCTCGGTGGCTGTCGGCATCTGGGGTCTGGTCGCCGTCCCGATGGTGATGGTTCGGCCCTCCTGGTGATGTTCCGGGTATCGACAACTTCTCGACGACGCAGGTCGTGCTGGCGCTGCCCATCGCGGTGCAGGAGATGGTCCTGGCCGTCTGGCTGATCGCCAAGGGCTTCGATCCCGCGCCATCGCGGCCGAGCCCGCCGGCGAGCGCGTCGCGGCGGCCGGCCGCGCGAACGAGCCACCGTCTGACGGTCGAGCTGACCCGGGATGACATGACGCCGATCGACGAAGCCGCCGTCCCTGCCGCCGCGCTGGATCGTCCGCGCGGTGTGGGCGATCCACCGGGCGATCTACTCGGTCACCGGTGGCCGGCGCGGACTTCGCACCCCGACCCCGGATCGGTGGGGCATGATGCGGCTGCGGACCGATCGGGCGCCGCTCGGGTCAGGAGCGGACGGCCATCCTCGGGTACTTCGAGGATGGCCCGGACCTGGTCACGATGGCCATGAACGGCTGGGCCGACGCCGAGCCCGCGTGGTGGCTCAACCTCCAGGCGCAGCCGGACACGATCGTCGAGCTGAAGGATGGCCCCCGCGCCGTCCGCGGCCCGTGCCGCGAACGCCGGAGGAGCGGCCGCGCCTGTGGGCGCGGTGGGCCGACCTACGACGAAGGCTCTCGACGGATACGCCGCCCGGCGGTCTGGCGAGACCGCGGTCGTCATCCTGTCGCCACGAACCAGCTAGGTCCGGTTCACAACTGCCCGTAGGCCGTCCGGAGCAGGTCGGTGAGGGCATCGGCATCCGGCGTGCCGGTGATCAGGTCCATCAGCAGGATCTGGACGCGGATGCCGTCCCAGGTGAACGCCGAACCGCCGTTCGGCGTGGTGACGACGATGCCATCGAAGCCGACGTCGACCTTGTCGATGGTCACGTTCGGGTCCGGCTCGTCATCTCCCGGACCGGTGTCGATGTCGTTCGGGTCGACGACGCCGAGTTGCACGCCGAAGACGCCACTCTTGCCCGCCGCTTCGAAGGCGACCATGAACGGGCCGAGGGTGCCTTCGCTCGGATCGAGTCCGAGGTTCGGCGGGAGGCCGGCCGTCACGCCGGGCGCGTCGACGGCGAAGGCGCAGGTCTGACCTTCGTCCGCGTCCAGCTTCCCGCGGGCGACCGCGAGCACCGCGACGCCGAGTGCGTCCTCGATGTCGGAGATGGACAACAGCGCGCACGGGCCGCCGAGCGGCCCGATCTCCTGGACGCCACCGATCGGATAGTCGTCGTCGCCCCCGCCGTCGTCTCCGCCAGCCCCGCCGGCCGTGGGTGACGCCGTCGAGGACGGCCCTGGAGCCGCCGAGGCCTCGGGGAGCCGTCCGGCGCTGGGGCCGCCGTCGACGAACTCGATGGGGCCGGAAGGGTGACCGACCCCTGACAGGCCGACAGGGACCAAGCGAGCGCGATCGCCGTCCCGAGGATCAGATGGACACGCATCGTCATCGTTGCGCCTCACTCGCCTGACCGATCGTCGCCGGCTGCGTCGGCGGCTGGCTCAGGCTAGCACGACCCCTGGACGCCCTAGCTCGAGGCCTTCCTGACCAGCTCGGCGATCCGCGCTTCCACGGCCGGAGTGAGGGTGATGACCGCGAATTGGTCGGCCACATGTCGCCATCGTCCAGGGTCGCGTCGGGCTGGAAGCCGAAGGTCGAGTGCCATCTTGAACTTCGACTTGGGCTTGTAGAAGGCGATCGTCTTGCCGTCCTTGCCCTCGCGTGCGTACGCCGGCATCCCGTAGTACGTCTTCGGCACGAGCGACGGCGCGGCGGCGGTCACGATCACGTGGATCCGCTCGCCCATCGCCCGATCGTCCGCGGGCATCTTGGCGAGGGCACCCTCCAGGTCCTTCAGGCCCTCCGCTCGTTCCTCGGCAGGGCTGCGCTTGGCAGAGACCTTCCGCTCGCGAGCACTCGCCTGCATCGCGGCCTTCTCCTCGTCGGTCCAGACCTTCTCCTTGGTCGCCATCGTCTTGTTCTCCTTTGTGGTCTGGCGCTCAGGCCGTGGCCGTCGTAGCTGTCGTCTTGGCGGCCTTGCCCTGCTGCAGGATCCGGATCGGGTTGCCGAACGGATCGCGGATGCCCATGTCCGTGCCGTAGAAGTGGTCGGTGGGCTCCTGGGTGAAGTCGGTGACACCTCGTTCGCGGAGCGTGTCGTAGAGCGCGCGCGCATCGTCGGTGATGAACACGAGGCCGCCGAGGGCGCCCTTGGTGATGAGGTCGCGCAACTGGGCCGCGGTCGCCTCGTCGTGAAGCGGCGCGCCAGGCTGCTCGAGGGAGACCTCGGTGGTGCCCTCGCCCGGACCTTGATCGTCAGCCAGCGGTAGTCGCCCTGGCGGACGTCATTGCCCTTTTCGAGCCCGAGCTTGTTGACGTAGAAATCGAGCGCCTCGTCCTTGTCGAGGACGTAGATGGTGGCGACGTTGAGCCGGGTGATCATCTCGTGCGTCTCCTTGGGTTCGCTTGGACTTCGCCCACCCTAGGGCTCGATGGTCGCGACCGCTTCTCCAAAACTGCTCGATCGAGGCGTTCCTTCGGCCGCGACCTGTGGCCGCATCGCGGCGAGCTGGACGCAATGCGGCGCGACGATCGGGCCATGGCCACGGCGATAGCCGGTCGGCGTCTCGCCCACGATCTCGTGGAAGGTCCGACTGAAGGTTCCCAGGCTGGTGAAGGCGACATCGAAACAGATGTCGGTGACGCTTCGGTCCGTCTCGCGCAGGAGGAACATGGCGCGCTCGACCCGCCGGCGCTGCAGGTAGCGATGCGGCGTCTCGCCGAACACGTCGCGGAAGCTGCGGCTGAAATGGGCGGTGAGATGTGCGCGACCGCGGCGACCGCAGCGACATCGAGCGGCTCGGCATACGCCCGGTCCATCGCGTCGCGGGCGCGCAGCAGGCGTCGGTTGAGGTCCTCGGACTCGCGGCTCACCCGCCTAACGCTACGCGATGTGGCACGAGGTGGGTGTCCGCGCGTCCCAGTCGCTGGAGACGACTGGCGGCCTCGCCGACGAACACGTAGTACGAGCTCAACGATGGCTAGACCCATTTGCTGGAGTCTCGGATGAAGCGGAGGGTCTGCTTCTAGCGAACGTTCCTAGCCGCCGCGAGTGCACGGTCACGGGGCCGTTGGCATGAGAGGTGCCGTGATCGTGCCTTACGGCATCGCACGAAGGGCCTCCTCCGCTTCCTGCGGCCTCCGCGCGTGGAAGAGGATCGCGACGTCCTCGAACGCGTACGCATAGTTGGCATCTTCGCCGTCGAGGTCGACACCGTCAGGGCTCCACCGAGTGACCGTCTTGCCGCCGACTTGCTCCTGCCAGGTGTCCGCGCCAGAGCTACCGCCCAGCGCTTCGATGAACGGATCGATCAACTGCTGCCCATCGGCACCGACGACGCGCACGACGTAGTTGTCGTATCCGTTGTCGTCAGGGAAGGCGAACCGTCGCTGACGTCAGGGCGACGAGCGGTAGGCCAGTCGTCGCCCACACGGATTGGGCCCACTCGTGAGACTCCGCGCCGTGACGCGTGTCATAGACCAGCGCTTCGCCCGCGATGGACTGTGGCAACCGCTGGAGCGAATTGATCCGGGTCTCGCCGCAACCAGCCAACGACATCGCCAACAGGAGACCGATCGTCCACACACCAAGCCGCGGCGTCTCCCGTCGGACCGCGCGCGGCCTGAGACCCATCGGCGTGCGCCATGGCCATCCCGTACGGGTCGGATCGGACTTCGGGAAACGCGGCATCGGCGGAGTCTAGAAGGTATGCGACGTCGTCAGGCCGACGCTACTAGACACGGAGTGGACCGAGGCACCCCTTGAGCCTGCTCACCGGGTTCCGGGAACCGCTGGTGCGCCCGACCTCGTTCCCTGGCCCCCGAGGCGGGGTGGGGCGCACCACTCCGGTCACCCCTCGCTCGCGTCCAGCGTGGCGAGGACCTCGTCCA
>CAVTWU010000015.1:0-11040 GCA_963738475.1 uncultured Chloroflexia bacterium | reverse complement strand
TGTGACCGATTGGCTGATCATCGATTGGGAGGGCGCCTACGCGTTGGGACGACGCAGGCCAACTCCTTCCAGATCTGGATCCAGCTCGGCACCCAAGCCGATCCGGAAGGCACGTGGTTCACCTACGGCGTCGCTGGCGGCCCGAGCGACGCGCTGAACATCGGCGCGGAGAACCGTGACGGGTCCTCCGGCGTGGACCTGGTCGGAGCGCCCACGGCGGCGGACTACGTGGTCACGACGTCCCCGCCGCTCCCCGGTGGGTAGGTCAAGATCACATACGAGGCCTCGGCCTCGCGGAAGGGGACGTACGACCTGAAGGCATCGATGACCTCGAATATCGTTCGCGGCACGGCCATCCGGACGGTGCGGCTCGTCGTCGACTGACCCTCCCAGTGTCCCAGTAGCACGAAGCCCGGCGGGTCCCGCCGGGCTTCGTCATGTCACGTGGCCGGGGTTGTGGCGGAGGGAGGCGTCGCGTGGCCGCTCGTCCGGGCCGATTGCTACCTAGCCGCCACGCGACTGCCAGCGGCCGTTGGTGCCCGATCGCCTGCTATCCAGTCAGGACACGGCTGCTATGCGAGGTCGGTGGTCCTGGATCGGGCGTGATGTGCCGCGGCGCTTGTCATCCAGCCGTCCTGTGGCTACCACGGAGGCGCGAGCGCCCGCACTGGCGGCGGCCGAGCAAGACGAGGTCACCTAGTAGCCACGACGCGGCTGGATACGAAGCTGCGGCCGAGCTGAGCCGGCCCGAGCGGAACTAAGCCGGGCCGGGCCGGCGGGCGGGAAGGGGCCCAGCTGCGGCCTCAGCCAGCGAGGCACAGGCGGAACTTGCCGACGCCACTCCCTCGGTAGTCGTAGGTCCGACCGTCCGCCTCGACGATGACCTGGTACCCGTCGACCACGACCTGTGGGTAGACCATGCCGGGGAGGGGACAACCGAGGCCGCCGTCGGGCCATGTCACGGCCTCGGCGCTGACGAGGGTCACCTCGCTGACGGGCACCCCGGCCCGCCCGGCCGCATCGGCGATGATCGGGTCCACGATCGCCGGCGACAGCGAGCCCGAGCCACTCCCCGGCGAAGCGGGATCGGGCGTCACGGGCACGAGGCCGGACCCGGCCGGTACCGAGGCTGCCGGCGACCCGGATGCTCCTGTCGAGCCGGACGGATCAACGGACGGGCCGCTCCCGGACGACGTGCAGCCGGCCGCGATGACCGTGACGAGGGCCGCGAGGGCCACGAGCGCGGGGACATGTCGCATGCCCCGATGCTACCGCGGAACCGCATCCGACCCCTCCCGCGCGGACCGGGATGCCTCAGCCGTTGGCGAGGGCGAGCAGATGCGGGCGCTCAAGCGCGTCGGCCGGATCCACCCCCGACGCGATCGCCGCGGCTCGCTGACGCGATCGTGCCACCGCGCGCTCCAGGGCCAGCCGGTACGTGGCGTCCGTATCGGGGAGTGGCGCCTCCCCAAGCTCCCGATCGAGGATGCTCGCCAGCCTGCGGTACTGCCGGATGACCTGGGATCGGCTCCCGGACCGCCCGTGCACCTCGATCAGGATCACGTGACCCTCCTCGCGAAGTGGATCGCGCACGAGCACGTGCTGGGCCGCCGCACACGCGCCGCCCAGGTCGCCGTCCGCCAGCCGGGCTTCGGCCACGAGCACGAGCGCGTCCTCGAACCGGTCGGCCAGGCGCTCCCGCTCGGCCGCGAAGCAATCGTGGCCCAGGCCCTCAACCAGATCGCCTCGGTACAGGCCGATCGCCGTTTCGAGCGTGCAGCCCGGCGTGTCCAGGCAGGCCTCGAAGGCGGTGAGGTCGAGGCTCGCGATCGCACTTGGGCGGATGCCGAGCGTGTCCGGTTCGATCTCGAGGACCGTTGCCGGATCGACGCCCGCAAGCGTCAGGCCATGGCGGACGAGCCACAGTGCCTGACGGAGCGCGCCGGTCGAGCTCGTATCCGACTCCGGCCACAGGTCCGCGGCGATCGCGTCCCGCGACCGTGGCCGGCGGGCCAGCACCAGCAACGCGAACAGCGCCTGGGCGTGGCGACCGGACAGGGGCACGTCCTGGCCAGACGACGTGCGCGCTTCGAGGCGGCCGAGAAGACTGACATGCAGGCTGTCGCCAGGGATGGGGGCGGCGTGTCGCATGGCGACCCCTCGATCCTCTCGGCCGACCCTGCCCGGTCCGCCCCCCCATGGGTCGGACATCGAACACGCTTGAGGCTGCCCCCCGCGTCGGTCGCCGTGTCCCCGATCTCGACGGATGATGCACCCTTCGCGACCGCGAGTCCAGCCCTCCGATACACTGACGAGCACCGTGCCGATCGCCGTCATCGCGTTCGACTTCGACCCCCTGCTTCGCCTGGCCGAGGGCCTTGTCGTCCGCTGGCAGACGGTCGCGCTCGCCGCTGTCATCGCCACGGCCCTGATCCTCGCCGGCGTCATCGCCAGGCGCGATGGACTCCGCGGTGATGACCTGCTGTTCATCGCCGTCGGGACGGTACCCGGCGCGGTCATCGGCGGCCGGATCGGGTACGTGCTGCTGCACCTGCCGTACTACCAGGCCAACCCGGGCGCGATCATCGACCCCGGGCTCGGCGCGATGGAACTGGCACTCGGCGTCGCCGGTGGGCTGCTCACCGGCTCGCTGGTCGCGTCCCTGCTCGGTGCCCCAGCCGGTCGCTGGCGACACCTGGCCATCCTGCCCGTGTTGTTCGTGCTGGGTGTCGGCAAGTTCACGATGATCCTGGGTGGGGCCGGCCAGGGCACGCCGAGCACGGCGGCCTGGGCGACGGCGTTCCTGGGCCCGGGACCGTGGGGCTCGCTGGCGCCGGCGCTGCCATCCGAGCCATCCCAGGCCTACGAGGCGCTGACGACGATCCTCATCCTCATCGGTCTTGTCGTCGCCCTGCAGTTCGGCGCGTTCTCGCGCCGCGACGGGCGGATCCTGTTCGTCGGCGTCGCCTTGTGGGCGTTCGCTCGGGCGCTTGTCGCGACGTCCTGGCGCGACGAAGCGGTCGTCGGCGGGTTGAACATGGGCTCGCTCATCGCGATCGCGGTCGGGCTCGGCTGCCTCGCCGTCGTGGCGGTCATGACCGTGCGGGCCCGCCGTGGATCGTCCGGGAGCCCGGAGCCATCGTCGTCCGCCGCCGTCTCGTCGACAGCTCCGCAGCCGACCCGGACCGAAGAGCCGACCGCCTGGCCCGACCCGAGCTCGCGCCCTCGCTTCTGAGCTCGCGCCCTCGCGTCTGAGCCGGTCCGCCGGCCATGACGAACCGGCGTCCGATGGACCCGACGGAGTACCCTGCAACCCTGACACCACCTTCATCGCCGACGCTCGGCGCCACACGCGAGGTCTCCCATGACGCAGGTCGCAGAACCCGGATCGGTCCGCTCGGACGCGACCACGCCCGCCCGGGTCAGCCACTGGATCGGCGGGCACTTCGTGCCCGGGACGTCCGGCCGCGAGGGCCAGGTCTTCGACCCGGCGACCGGCCAGGTCACGAAGCTCGTGGACTTCGCCTCGGCCGATGAACTGGGTGCTGCCGTGGCGGCGGCAACGGCGGCCTTCCCGGCCTGGCGGGCCACGTCGCTCTCGAAGCGCACCGACATCATGTTCAAGATCCGGAACCTGGTCGAGGCACGCCGGCACGAACTGGCGGCGCACCTGACCGCCGAGCACGGCAAGGTCCCGTCCGACGCGCTCGGCGAGATCGCCCGTGGCCTCGAGAACCTCGAGTTCGCCTGCGGGATCCCGAACCTGCTCAAGGGTGGGTTCAGCGAGCAGGTGTCGGGCGGGGTGGACGTCTATCAGATCCGCCAGCCGCTCGGGGTCGTGGCCGGCATCACGCCGTTCAACTTCCCGGCCATGGTGCCGATGTGGATGTTCGCCACGGCCATCGCCAGCGGCAACACGTTCATCCTCAAGCCGTCGGAGAAGGATCCGTCCGCGTCGAACTTCCTGGCCGAACTCCTGCACGAGGCGGGGGTCCCGGACGGCGTCTTCAACGTCGTCCACGGCGACAAGGTCGCGGTCGACGCGATCCTGGCCCACCCGGATATCGCCGCCGTGTCGTTCGTCGGCTCGACGCCGATCGCGCGCTACATCTACGAGACCGGGCACGAAGGCGGGCAAGCGGGTCCAGGCCCTGGGCGGCGCCAAGAACCACATGATCGTCCTGCCGGACGCCGACATCGACATGGCCGCCGACGCGGCCGTGTCCGCCGGCTACGGCTCGGCCGGCGAGCGGTGCATGGCGATCGCCACCATCGTGGCCGTCGGGGACGTCGCGGATCCGCTGGTCGCGGCCATCAAGGACCGGCTGCCGAAGATCAAGGTCGGCCCCGGCAGCGACCCGACGTCCGAGATGGGCCCGCTCGTCACCGAGCTCCATCGAGACAAGGTCGCCTCATATCTCGACAGCGGGCCGGCCCAGGGCGCGACGGTCGTGGCGGACGGCCGCGAGCACCCGTTGTACAAGGACTCGGACGGGTTCTTCCTGGGCGTGTCGCTCATCGACCACGTCACGCCGGCGATGGACGCCTACCGCGACGAGATCTTCGGCCCGGTGCTGACGGTCATGCGTGTCAAGACGTACGAGGAGGCGGTCAGCCTCATCAACGACAACCCGTACGGCAACGGCACGGCCATCTTCACCCGCGATGGGGGAGCGGCTCGCCAGTTCCAGTTCGAGGTGAACGCCGGGATGGTCGGCATCAACGTGCCGATCCCGGTCCCGGTCGCGTACTACAGCTTCGGGGGCTGGAAGAACAGCCTCTTCGGCGACCTGCACATGTACGGCCCCGAAGGCGTCCAGTTCTACACGCGGGCCAAGATCGTCACGTCGCGTTGGCCGGATCCCGGAACGTCCAAGATCGATCTCGGGTTCCCGCGCACGCGCTAGGGGACGCTCTGCGGTCCGACCGCGCCGGATGCCGACGCGGGCATCGAGCGCCGACGACGGGGCTGCGCACGCGCACCATCGCCGCTCTCCAGGCTGGAGCGCCCGGAGACTGGGCGGACCGGCCGCCTGAAGGTACCGGACGGGATCGTCCCGGCCAGCAGGGAGGATCGACCTTGGCAGACCAGATCGACGTGTCGCAGACCAGGTCGCGGATGCGGCCGGTGGAGCGGTCAATCAGGCCGCGGGCCTGAGTGGCGATGCCGCCAACACGGTGAACCAGGTCGCCGATCAGGCGGCTGACGTCGCGAGCGACGCCGTCAAGAGCGCGACCGGCGTCGGCGGTGACGCGGCGGATGCTGCGGCTGGCGCGGCCGGCGCTGCGACCGATGCCGCTGCGGGTGCGGCGAGTGCAGCCGGCGATGCGGCGAGCGGCGCGGCCACCGCAGCGACCGATGCCGCCTCGGGTGCCGCCGATGCCGCCGGCGACGCCGCGGGTGGGATCATCGGCGCGATCAAGGGGCTGTTCGGCAAGAGCTGACCCCGACAGTGGACGGGCGCCCAGGCCCTCAGGGTCTGGCGGCCGCCCCGATCAACTCATAGACGGCGCCATCGGGTCCACGGAAGTGAGCCCACACGGTGGCGCCGTCTCGTTGTGTCTCCCACAGGAACTCGAGGCCGGCCGCCTCGAGCGCGGCACGCATCGCGTCAGCGTCGTCCACGAGAAAGCCGACGCACGGCGCGTCGCCGAACGCGACGTGGTCCTCATCCAGCGGGCCGTACACGTGGAGCTGGGTCCCGTCGCCCAGGCGGAACCAGGCCAGTCGGCCGGGGTCGTCGGCGATGACCGGCAGGGACAGGACGTCCCGGTACAGCGCCACGGTCGCGGCGAACCGATCCATGTCCGCGACCCGGACGCCCAGGAACGCGAGCTTGTGGATGGTCACGCGGCGGTCGATGCGACGGTCATGCCGCAGCCCCGTGGCGGCGGCGACGGCCTCGGCGAGTGCCCGGATCTCGGCGGGTCCCGTGCCGCAACAGCCACCCAGCCAGGTCGCGCCCAGCCCATCCCAGGTCGCGACGGTCGACGGTTCGAAGGCGCCGCCGGCATCGGCGACCCACGTCCGCGCGGCCGCATCCCATCGGTCGCCGCCGTTCGGATAGGCGATCCGTGGCCGATCCGTGGCGTCCGCGGCGCGGGCCAGCAGCTCCGGCACGAACCGCGGCGCCGTGCAGTTGACCCCGACGGCCACGATCCGGGGATCGTCGCCGAGCGCGACGGCGTCCGCGATGGGCTCGCCGGCCGACGTGGTGTCGCCGTCACGGCACGAGTAGCTCAGCCAGGCCGGGAGATCGATCTCGTCCAGCAGTCGCACCAGGACCTCGGCCTCCCGGACGGTCGGGATCGTCTCGATCGCCAGCAGGTCCGCGCCGGCCTCCCGGAGCGCCTCCATCCGTCGGCCGGTGGAAGTCGGCGAGGGCGGCGGTCCGAGTCCGCCGCGTAATCGCCGCGGTACTCCGAGCCGTCAGCCAGGTACGCCCCGTACGGGCCGACCGACCCGGCGACGAGCAGGACCCCGTCGTCGCCCGGACCGCGCGTCGGTAGCGGTCGCGCGCCCGACCCGCCAGTTCGACGCTCCGGCGCATGAGTCCGAGGGCCGCCTCGCGATCCAGACCGGCTGCGGCAAAGCCCTCGACCGACGCCTGGTAGCTGGCCGTGATGGCGACACGAGCGCCGGCGTCGAAGTAGGCGAGGTGGACGTCCTCGATCGCGCTGGGGTCGGCCAGGAGCAGCCGCGCCGACCAGAGCCGATCCGAGAGGTCGTGGCCGCGCGCCGTCAGTTCGGTGGCGAGGCCACCATCCAAGACGATCACCGACGCGTCGCGCATTACCATCCCGCCATTCGTGGGCGACGGAATTGCCCAGTTCGTCGCGACGAGGAGGGATCATGACGGTCCGGTCCAGGTTCGCGGTCCTGCTCATCGTCCCATGGATGGCCGCCTGCGGGGTGGCGAGCTCGCCCAGCCCGGCAAGCTCGCCGTCGACGCCAACGTCTACGACTCCATCGGACGCACCGCCAGCGGCGGCTCCCACGCCGGCGTCGGCCCAGCCGAGTGTCGGTCCTTCGAAGACGCCGCCTGCCCAGGGTATCCCTGACGGTGAGCTCCCCCGGGACCTACCACGTGACCTACGGCGGGATGGACCTGTCGTTCGAGGTCGATGCGCCCGGTTGGCGCGGCACACAGTTCGCCGACGGCGTGGAGCTTGTCAGGCAGGGGAACGCCGGCGGCATCGTGACGATGACCCACTTCGTGGGCGATCTGTTCACGGATCCGTGCAGTGCGGATGGCACGACCAAGGTCGAAGTCACGGCCCAGGCCCTGATCGATGGGCTGGTGGCGAACCGTGAACTCAGGGCCGAAGCGCCTGTCGCCGTGAAGCTAGCCGGATCGGATCGATCCAGCTCGACGTCAGTGCCGACGTTCCCCCAGCCTGCCCGGATCGGCCGCGGATCTGGCTCTGGGCGCTGCCCGTGGTCGGCGACTTCCACATCGACGAGCAGGAGGTTGCCAGGTTCATCGCCGCGGACATCGACGACAAGGCGGCTGTCGTCATCGTCGAGTCATTCGCCGGTGGCGACCACGCCTCGCTGATAGAGGCTGCCGAGCCGATCGTATCGTCGATCACGTCCCCGTAGGCGGCGGCGCGGCCACGCGTCCAAAGTGGCCCTCAGTGCGTCCGGGCGTAGTCGGCGACGGTCCGCTTGATGAACTTGCCGTGGCCCTTGCGACCGGTGAACTCGCCATCGCGAACGACGACCGAGCCACGCGACAGGACCACGTCGCTGCCGCCCTGGACGGACCGACCCTCGTAGCACGAGTAGTCGACGTCCATGTGGTGGCTAGCGGCCGAGATGACGCGCGTCCGGTTCGGGTCGTACACGACCAGGTCGGCGTCCGCACCGACCGCCACCACGCCCTTGTGCGGATACATGCCGAACAGCTTGGCCGGTGCCGTGGAGATGATCTCCACCCAGCGCTCCTTCGTGATCCGGCCGGCCAGGACGCCACCGTCGTGGAGCAGGTCCACCCGGTCCTCGACCCCCGGCAGCCCGTTGGGGACCTTGCGGAAGTCGCCCCGACCGAGTTCCTTCTGGCCGTGGAAGTCGAACGGGCAGTGGTCCGTGGCGACCAGCTGGAGGTCGTCCTTGACGAGGCCGGTCCACAGCTCGTCCCAGTGATCCTGGGTCCGGAGCGGCGGCGAGCAGACGTACTTGGCGCCCTCGAAGCCGTTGCCCATGTCGTCGAGCGAGAGGAACAGGTATTGCGGACAGGTCTCGGCGAACGCCTTCGTGCCGCGATCGCGGGCGGCCTTGATCTCGGCGAGGGCCTCCTTGGCCGAGAGGTGGACGATGTAGATGGGCGCCTCGGCGGCCTCGGCCAGGCGGATGACCCGGTTGGTCGCCTCGCCTTCGAAGATGGCCTTGCGCGCGAGGCCGTGGCCGATCGGGTCGGTCGTGCCGGCCTCGACGGTCTGGGCGGCGACGACGTCGATGGCCATCCCGTTCTCGGCGTGCATCATGATCAGCCCGCCGTTCTTCGCGGTCTGCTGGAGGGCCCGGAAGATCGCCCCGTCGTCGCTGTAGAAGACGCCCGGGTAGGCGGTGAAGAGCTTGAAGTCCGGCACGCCCTCGGCCACGAGCCCGTCCATCTCGGCCAGGGTGTCGTCGTTGACGTCGCTCATGATCATGTGGAAGCCGTAGTCCGTGACGGCGTTGCCCTCGGCCTTGGCGTGCCACGCATCGAGGCCCTCGCGCAGCGAGGCGCCGCGCGACTGGACCGCGAAGTCGACGATGCTGGTCGTCCCGCCGAAGGCCGCCGCGCGCGTCCCGGACTCGAAGGTGTCCTTCGCGAACGTGCCGCCGAACGGCAGCTCCATGTGGGTGTGGACGTCGATGCCGCCGGGGATGACGTACTTGCCGGTCGCGTCGATCGTGTCGTCGGCCGTCGCCCCGCCGCCGGCCAGGTCGTGACCGATGCTGGCGATCGTCTCGCCGTCGATGAGGACGTCGGCGGCGTACGAGCCGTCCGCGGTCACGATCGTGCCGTTGGTGATGAGCGTGCGCATCGGTCCCTCCTGGCGGAAACCCGGCGTGCGGGGGGGGTTCAGGAAGGTGATGGTAGGCGATGGCGAGCGGCCCGGACCGGTCGGGACGTCAGCCCGAGGGTCAGCCCAGGAGCGGCGCGAGCTCGCGAAGCCAGGCGGCGACGGTCAGGCCGACCGCGGCGATGGCGACGGCCAGGGCGACGAGGCCGACGATCCGCCCACGCTTGCGATCCCGCTTGACGCCGTGTCCATCCATGTCCCAGTACGGGTCGCGCGCAGCGAACAATCGAGCCATCGCTCCACCTCCAGCCAGAGTCTCCGATCGTGGTCGCGGCCCCCGACCGCGCCGTCCGACGATCCAGTCGATCTTCGCCGTCGAACGCACCCGGCGCCAGAGTGACCTCTGGCCCATGACCCTTGGTCAGATGGGAAGCGCGGCTGGATCGTCGTCGCACGCTCCACGTGGCGGTCGCCGTTCCGGTCAGATGCTGGCCCGGCCGTCACGTGCCTCGAGGTTCCGGTCAACTGACAGGTCGGGCGCGGCAGCTGACGGCACAGGCCGGGAGCGGAGCCCATGCGGCGCCGATACGGGCCTTCGGACCGGGTCGCGCGTTGGTCCCAGGCAGCATCTGACCAGAAGATGAGCCAGCCGCACGGCGCGGCGCCTCGATCCCGCCCCGGGCAGAGACGCGGCCGGCCACGGCGTGGCGCCACGCGCTCGCTGAACCCGCATCAGTCGCGCAGGGCCGGGATGACCTCGCGGCCGTAGGCCTCGAGCTGGGCCTCCTCGTCACCGTTCATGAGGTAGATGTTGAACTGGTCGACGCCGGCCTCGGCCAGCTCGCGCAGCTTCGCGATGTGGTCCTCGACCGAGCCCAGGACGCAGAACCGGTCCGTGACCTCGTCGCCGACGAAGCCGGCGTTGGACGATCCGACCTCGGCGTGGTGGAGGTAGTCGTAGCCGTCCGGTCGCGGATGTAGCCGGTCAGGCTCTCCGGGCAGCTCCTCCCGCGGGTACTTGTTGACGAGGTCGACGACGTGGTTGCTGACGAGCGCCGGGAACCAGCGCGTCCGCTCGCGGCCGTCCTCGAGCGGGCCGACGTGGGCCGGCGCCGCCGCCTGGACCTTGATCGAGGCCGGGTCCCGGCCGGCCGCCGCGGCGGCCTCGCGGACCTGGCCGACGAACCAGCGGATGAGGTCGGGTCGGCGAGCTGGAGGATGACCCCGTCGGCGACCCGGCCGGTCATCGCCAGCGCCATCGGCCCGTAGCCGGCGACCCACACGGGCAGCGTCCACGAGCCGGTCCACGGCAGGCTCAGGTCCGTGCCCTCGTAGTCGACGGACGGCCCTCGACCAGGTCCCGGATGACCACGATCGCCTCCTCGAGCGTGGCCATCGTCGTCGGCGGCTTGCCCAGCACCCGCCGCGCCGAGTCGCCGCGGCCGATGCCCAGGTCCATCCGGCCGCCGGAGATCTCGTCGAGGACGGCCAGCGTGGACGCGGTGACGCTCGGCTCGCGGGTGGCCGGGTTCGTGACGCAGGTCCCGAGACGCATCGGGTGGTGGCCTGGGCCATCAGCGTCAGCAGCGAATACGGCTCCGCCACAGGACGTGCGAGTCGAACAGCCAGCCGTAGTCGAAGCCGGCCGCCTCGGCCTGGCGGGTCAGGGCGAGGGTGCGCTCGATCGTGTGTTCGGGCTTGAGCGTGAATCCGAACTGCATTCGGTCGATACCCTCGCTCACGTCGCACGTTGTCGCTGACGTCGAGCGGTCCATCCGGTGGCATCTCATAGACCAGCACGAGCGTGCCAACGATGTCATCGACGACTTGAGACCGATCATCGCCTCTCCAGCGCGGCCATGTCCGTGAGTAGTTCGGACTTGCTGTGGTAGATCGTCCAGCCCATCGTGGCCAGCGTTGGATCGCCGACTCGTCGAGGCGCGCGTCGCCCTTGAGGTAGGCGTTTGCGACTGCCTCGCCGTACAGACCTTCGTCGGCCAGGGTGGTGACCTGAACGTAGCGGTTGCG
>CAVTWU010000014.1:0-469082 GCA_963738475.1 uncultured Chloroflexia bacterium | reverse complement strand
TGGGGCAGCCACTTGCGGAGCTTGAAGTTGCTCTGGCCGGCGGTCCGGTCGCGCCAGGTCGTCGGGACCTCGGCGACGCGGCGACCCTGCGAGCGTCGCCTTCACGGTGAGCTCGAGGGCGAGCTCGAACCCGGCCTCGCTCTCGATCGTCGTCGCGTCGAGGAATCGGCGCGAGTAGAGCTTGAAGTTGTTGGTCGGGTCGTGGGTCGGCACGCCGGCGAACCAGTGCAGCGTCAGTCCGGCGGTGCGGCTCATCAGGCGCTTGAAGAAGCGGCCCGCCCACCTGGTGGCCGCCGCGCATGTAGCGCGACGCCGAGACGACGTCGGCCCCGTCGCGCGCGAGGGCGACCATCGGGTCCACGACGTGCGGCTCGTCGGATCCGTCGGCCATCGAGATCAGGACGTAGGGGGCCGTCGTCCCGGCGATCCCGGCCTTCATCGCGTTGAGGACGCCGCGGCCCAGGTCGTTGCGCAGGCCACGGAGGCCGGGGATCTCGGCGGCCAGCCGGGCGACGACCGGGACCGTCGTGTCGCCGTCGAAGTCGTAGACGACGACGAATCTCGTGCGGTGTCCGACACGCCGCGCTGACAGCGCGCGCAGGACCGGCTCGACCGCCTCGCCCTCGTTGTAGACGGGCAGGACGATCGCGCAGCTCCGGGGCGACGCGTCAAAGCCGGCCCGCCTCCGACTTCGGCGCGGATCCACGGGATGACCTCGTCGAGCATCGTGTCGAGCGACGTCGTCGCCTCGAAGCCGAGGACCTCGCGTGCCTTGCGCACGTCCGGGACGCGGAGCTGGACGTCGTGCTCGAACGGCGCGTCGCTGACGTAGTGGAACGGCCGGCCGTCGGCGTGGATCTTGTGCCAGATGGCCTCGGCCAGCTCCAGGACGGTCGTGGAGGCGGCGGTCGAGAGGTTGAAGTCGTCGTTGACCGCCGCCGGCGACTCCATCGCGAGGCGGATCCCGTGGGCCAGGTCGCCGCCGTAGGTGTAGTGGCGGACCTGGTTGCCCTCGCCGAGGATGTGCAGCGGGTCCTGGCCCTTGAGGATCTTCAGGACGAGGTCCGGGACGACGTGCGACAGGGCCAGCTTCACGTTGCCGCTCATGATGTCCGTGTCGCGGACGGCGCGGCGCTCGCCGATCCCGACGCAGTTGAACGGCCGGACGATCGTGTACGGCAGCTGGAACTGCTCCCAGGCGCCCTTCGCGAAGTACTCGGACGCGAGCTTCTGGAAGCCGTAGGTGGAGATCGGCGGCGGCGAGGTCAGCTGGGCGCCTTCGGGCGTCGGGAAGACGGTCGAGGACTCGTAGACCATCGACGAGCTGACGACGATGATCCGCTCGAGGTGCCCGGCCTTGTGGGCCGCGATCGCGGCGTCGAACGTGGACGCGAGGATCCGCTCGTTCTCGGCCAGCAGGTCGTAGGCGAACTCGTGGAAGTAGCTGATCCCGCCGATCATCGCGGCCGCCGCGACGACCTGGTCGCAGTCGGCGGCGAGGTCCGTGAGCAGCGCCACGTCCTTGGCGTCGCCCTCGACGAATCGGTAGCGCGGATGGTCGTCGTACGACTTGGTCAGTCGGCCGTACTTCGAGAAGTCGTCCACGCCGATGACGTCGTGGCCGGCCTCGAGCAGTTCGGGCACGAGGTACCCGTTGATGAACCCGGCCGCGCCGGTGACGAGGATTCGCACTAGAGCTTGATCCCTCCCCCGAGGGCGCCCCAGACGTCGACGACGTCCTTGCCGCCCACGGCCAGACTTCGATAGGCCTTGTGCGGGGCGCCCAGCACGAGGATGTCGCTCTCGGCGAGCGACGGCGTCCAGCGGGACCAGGCGGTCGTCCCGGACGTACGGGTCCGTCGCCAGGACGCGCGCGCCGGCCCAGGTGAGGAGCTTGCGCAGCTTGTAGCTGAGCGACGCGCGCGGGTCGTCCGACTCGGACTTGAACGCCATCCCGAGGATGCCGACCGTCTTGCCCTGGAGCCCGCCGTAGCGGCGATCGAGCGCCGACACGATGTAGGCCGGCAGGCCCTCGTTGACCTGCATCGCGGCCTGGCCGAGCGGGAAGTGGTCCGCCGTGAACGCCGCCAGCTGCATCGTGTCCTTGAACAGGCACGGACCGGCGGCGAAGCCGGGCCCGGCAGGTCCGCGGCCCGCGGGTAGTCCTCGCGGATCGCGCTGCAGGATGTTGGTGTAGTCCACGCCCGCCTGGTCGGCGATCATGAAGAACTGGTTCGCGACGGCGAACTTCATGTAGCGCCAGGTGTTCGTGAACAGCTTGGCGAGCTCCGCTTCCTTGGTCGTCGTGCGGATGGTCTTGCTCGGCCAGGCGTCCCGAACAGCGCGGTCGCGCGGTCCGCGGCGACGTCCGTGTCCGCGCCGATGATCTGCGGCAGCGAGTGCAGCTCCTCGAGGGCATGGCCCTCGGCGATCCGCTCCGGACAGAACGCCACGTCCACGCGTGCGCCCGCGAGCGGCCAGGTGCTGGGCGACGTACGCCGTCGTTCCCGGGTAGACCGTGCTGCGCAGGACGACCAGGGCGCCGTCGCGCAGGTGCGGCGCGATCTGCTCGACCGCCTTCTCGAAGATCGTCATCGACGGCCCGAGGAACTCGTCGACGGGCGTCCCGATGACGACGATCGAGCTGGTTCGTCCGGGCGATCATGTCGCCGTCGCTGCCGAACGCCAGGCGGCCGGTCGGCAGGATCTCGCGGAGCAGCTCGTCCGCGCCGTTCTCCATGAACGGCATCTCGCCGGCGGCGATCCGCTCCAGCGTCGCCGGGTTCGTGTCGTAGATCCCGACGCGCAGGCCCGCCTGGGCGAAGGCGAGGCTCAGCGGCAGGCCGACATGGCCGCCTCCGCCGAGCACGACGAGGTCCAGATCGGCGGGTGGTTGGGTCATGTGCCCGATCTAGCAGCCCGGTGCGGCTGGTCACCGGCCCGAAGGTCGCGCCGGGGACCGGTACTCCCAGCGCTACGGCGCCGAGACGCACGCAGGCCGTCGGCATCCCACGGGCACGAGTAGACGGCATAACCCTGCGCGCGCAGGGCTGCGAGATCCACGGGGCCGGCTCGTGGCCGTTCGACCATCCAGCCCCAGCGGTGGGCGTAGTAGAGGATCGACGGCGTCCAGTCTCGATCGACGATCGCCACCGCGCTGATCCGGCGCTCGTCTCGCGCTCGATCTGGGCCGCCAGCGGCAGGACGCCTTCCGGATCGGCCGTCGGGTCGAAGATCCGCGTCCAGTACGGGACTCTGGAGCGCCAACGTGGCGACCCAGGCGACCGCGGCACCGGCCAGCGAGCAGCCCTCGCAGCCAGCGCCCGGACCAGCGGCAGCCCGGCGACGCCCGAGTCCGACGAGCGCCGCGATCGAGCCGGAGACGGCGATCGCGTAGTAGTCGTGGACGACGTAGAGGTTGAAGAACACGCAGGACGGGCCCGACGGCGGTCGCCGCGATCCAGGCCCAGAACCGGATCTGGCGGTTCGGCCATGGCGAACCGGATCGCCGGGTACGCGAGGAACGAGCAGGGCGATCGCGCCGGCCAGCACGACGACGCTCGTGTAGATCGAACTCCACGAGCCAGGCTCCAGTCGCTGCGCGACCGTCCCGAAGTTCCAGGCGCTCAGGGCGCTCGCCGTCAGCCAGGCTGTCGCCTCGGAGGCCGCCTTGATGCGCGTCGGCGTAGCGCGTCCAGGCGAGGCCCACGAGCAGCGGCGACGACGGACAGCGCCCACGCACCGACCCAGCGAACGTCGGGACTCGCGGGTCGTCGTCTCGGCTGACGGCGAGCAGCGCGAACGGCGCGACCCAGAACAGGGCCGTCGTGATCTTGACCAGGGTCGCGACGCAGCCAAGGATCAGGGCGAGCGCGAACCAACGGCCGGTCCCGCGATCGCGCCAGCGCAGGCCGGCCAGGGCGAACCCGATCGAGGCGGCGAGCGCCGTGTACTCGATCAGCGCCGCCCGTCCCCAGGAGATCCCGAGCGGCGAGAACAGGAAGACGGTCAGCGCGACGGTCGCGCCGAGCCAGCCCGCCTGCCGACGGACCAGCAGCCAGAGCAGGCCCGCGGCGAGGATGAACGACGCGAGGCCCGGTCAGCCGCAGCGCCGTGTCCTCCGGAACGCCGACGTCCATGACGACGGCGGCCACCGCCTGGAACAGCGGGAACTCGAACGGGACCTCCCAGGGCTCGCCCAGGATCGGCAGCTTCGGGTGGAGGAGATCGATCCCCTGCTCGTGGAAGATCCGGGCGGTGAAGGCCGTCTGGGTCTGCCGGAACGGGTGCCGATCGAGCAGTGGCGCACCGAGCGTCGGCAGGTGGATGAGAACGGCAAGGAGCAGCAGGCCGGCAGGGAGCCAACGCAGCGCGTTGGACGGCGAGGCGGCGAGCCGGGCGATCACGCCGCACAGGCTACAGGCAGACGGTCGGAAGGGCTTGGGCGCCTAGGCGCGGGCGGTTCCTTCGGACGTTCGGCGACCCAGGCGCCATGCCGGCATCCCGCGCCGACTGACCCGAGCGCAGGGGACTCGACGAGGTACCAGCTCAGCGGCCGCGAGGGGCAGGGTGATCGCGAGCGTCAGGGCGGCGAGGGGAACGGGACCCCAGCTGGCCCCGCCGATCGCGACGATCCCCTGCGTGATCGGAAAGGCGAAGAGGTAGGTCCCATAGGAGAGATCCGTCCGCCAGTGGACTCGAAGCCGAAGTCCGACCAGAACGGCCATATAGGCGAACGCCACGTGGACGGCGATCGACCCCCACAGGGACCCGACACTGAGGAAGGCGACGATCACGCACGCGAGGCCGAGCGTCCACGTCAGGGGCACGCGGTCGTGCCAGACGGCGAGCGCCACGCCGACAAGGAACGCGCTGGTCGGCCCGAAGACGATCGTCAAAGCCAGGCTCGACTCGGGTGCGATCAGCGCCATGAGAGCCAAGATCAGAGCCACGATGGGTAGCACCCGAGGCAGCCGTCCGGGCGGGATCACGGCGACCAGTGCGTAGCAGCACAGTTCCGGCCACAGGGTCCACAGGGATGCGTTGACCAGTCCAGACGGATGGCCCTGCAGCGCGATCGACGTGATGCCGCCGACCCCGGGGCCGGGAACCAGGCTGCAGCGAGGTACGCGTGTCCGACGACCATCGATGTCGCCACGACGAGGACCCATACGCCGGGAAGATCCGCGCGCTACGGCGCAACACGAAGGTCGATGCGCCCTGGCGGCGTCGACTCGCCACGAGGAGGTATCCGGAGAGGCCGAAGAAGGCCGCCACGGCGATCACGCCACCGCCGCCGAGGCGGCCGTCCGTCAGTGCGTCGATCGGATCCCGGCCGAAGCCGCCGATCGGCCACGCGTGGACGATCAGGATGTACACGGCCAGGAACAGCCGAAGCGCGGTGATGCCGTTGTCGCGAGCGGCGTCTACCTGTGGCGACGGGTCGTCCGATGGACTCGGATCTCATCGGCACCCACGGTCGATGCTTGGGCCCTCGCTGGTCAGTCCAGTACGGTGAGGAGCCCTAGGGTAGGGTCTGGCGGCGGCCGCCTAGCGGCACCGCTGACTGCCGGTGCACCCCGGCAACGACGTGGGGTTCGCGGCAAGTCCGGTCGATCTCGAGCCGTGAACGCGGGTTCAGCTCCGATCCAGTCAGCGCGTGGGGGCCTGCGCCTCTTCGTCCGCGAACTCCGGCCTTGACGAACCACTCGGCCGTCTGCAGCGAGGCCGCGCTCGCAGCGTGACCTGCGGCGCCCAGCGGAGCATCCGCCGGGCCTTCTCGATGTTCACGACGCGGCGGCGGATGTTGTCGATGTCGCGGCGGTCGATGTGGCTCGACGTCGACCTCGGCGGCCGAGCGCCTCGCCGATCGCCAGCGGCCAGCTCGTTGACCGAGGTCTCGATGCCGGTGCCGACGTTGAAGACCTCGCCCTCGGCGCGCGGATGGATCGCCGCCAGCAGCGTCGCCTCGACCGCATCGTCGATGTAGGTGAAGTCGCGGGTCTGCTCGCCGTCGCCGTGGATCGAGAGCGGCTCGCCCGGCGTAGGCCTCGGCGAGGAACTTGGCGACGACGCCGCAGTACGGGTTGTCCGGGCGCTGGCCCGGGCCGAAGACGTTCGAGTAGCGGACGCATCGCGATCGGCAGGCCGTAGCTCTCGTAGAACGCGAGGCAGTAGTTCTCGCCGCCGAGCTTGCTCACCGCGTAGGGCGACAGCGGCACGATGCCGTCGTCCTCGTTGATCGGGATCGATGCGCGGGTTGCCGTAGACCGAGGTCGACGAGGTGTAGACGACGCGGTCGACTCGCGCCTCGCGCGCCGCCATCAGGACGTTGAGCGTGCCCGCCGATGTTGGTCGCGAAGTCGTCGCGCGGGTTCGCCGTCGAGGCGATGATGTTCCGGGCCGCCATGTGGAAGACGAGGCGAGTTCGCCGCCACGAGCTCGTCGACGAGCGCCTCGTCGGTGACCGAGCCCTGGACGAACTCGGCGCCGGTCGGGATCGTCTCGGCCCGGCCGGTGAACAGGTCGTCGAGCACGGTCACGCGCGCGCCGGCGTCGACCAGCCGCCGGACGAGGCCGCCGCCGACGAAGCCCGGCGCCGCCGGTCACCAGGATCGCGGCCGCCCGCCGAACGACGCGCTCCGGCGAGCGTCGTCATCGCTTGACTCCCGATCCGCAGCAGGAGCGGCCGGCCGGAAGAGCCGCCACCAGTCCCGCAGGCCGCGCATCTTCGTGTAGCCCTCGCGGGCGTGGTAGCGGACGGTGCACGGGATCTCGATGACCCGGTAGCCGCCGCGGATCGCCTTGTACAGCACGTACGGCTCCAGGTCGTAGCTGGTCAGCCAGGCCTGGTCGAGGTCGATCTCGCGGGTCGCGCAGGATCGTCGCGCGGAAGACCCGGAAGCCGTTCGTCGCATCCGTGATGCGGCGGCACGGCCAGGACGCTGAAGACCGAGCGAGTAGATCCGCGTGCCGAGCCCGCGCCCGCCGGTCGGGCCCTCGACCCGGCCGCCGGCGCATCCAGCGCGAGCCCTGGACGTAGTCGGCCTCGGCGCGCGAGCAGCGCGTCGAGCGCCGCCGACGAGCTCGGCCGGGCTCGTGCTGGTCGTCGCCGGAGAGCAGGGCGAGGTACGGGCGCTCGCGCTCGAGCGCCGGCCGCCCAGCCGTCGCGGATCGCCGCGCCGACGCCCGCCGCGCACGCTCGTGGCGGACGACGACCGCGGCGCCGTGCGCGCGCGCCTCGTCGCCGGTGCCGTCGGTCGGAGCCGTCGTCCACGACGATCGCCTCGAACCGGCCGTCGCGCGGCATCTTGTCGAGGACGCGGCCGATCTTCCCGGCCTCGTTGAGGGCGGGGATGACGACGGCGACGATGGGCTCGTGGGGGCATGCATGCGGCTCTCGGCACAGCTCCGAAGGTTGGTAGGCCACCATGATGACGCGGTGGTGCTTGGAGGCAACTCGCCGAAAGTACCAAGACCCATGCCCTGCGGGATCTAGCGAACCAGCGGTCCGAAGAAGGGTTCTCCAGAACAACGGGAGTCATATGGCAGGGAAGACTCCTGCCATAGCGCCCGACCACTCGGTCAGCCCTCCGGCTTCGAGCCTGAACGCTCCTCCACCACTCGGGAGTTCCGCCACGGCGACAACATCGCACGCGCTGTCGAAGACCTGGAATGGACCCGCGACCGAACCAACTTCATCGGACCACCCCGTCCCGATTTGGTGCGGCTGAACGAGATACCCCCACGAAGCCGACCAACCTGGCGCCGAGAACCGCACGATCACAGGTTCGTCAGTCGCGTTCTCTATGTGAAAGCTCGACCGGTCGAGGCCCCCTGTCGCGATCGACCACCCCACGGCCATCAGTGCAACGAAGCCGGCAGTCGCGAAGGTCCGACGAATCGAGGTGGGGGGCGTTCTCGCCACCCAAGGCGTCCCTGCCACGACTAGCGCCACGGAGATCGTTTCAACACGAACGATCGGAGTCAACAACACCAAGCCGGCGGCCGCGGCTGTAAAGGCCGGGACCGGGTGCTGGCGGCTCATGATTGCTGCGATTCCCAAGGCGACGACCGTCGACACCCAGAGCATGCTCGCGACACCCGCCGGGACACCTACGCCCTTGAGCACTCCCAGTAGGCTTAACGCAGACGGGTCGGACGCGCTGGCTGTCGCGATCTGCAGGTACTCCTGAAACGGCGCCGGACCCAGCGCCACCAGCACTAGTCCTGTCAGTCCGGCGATGGCGAGGAAGCCACTTAGGGGGGCATCAGGAGTGCGGCGTCCTGCGATCCAGACCCAGAAGAGCGATGGACCTAGCTTGACCGCGCCGATCGTGGCCGTAATGGCGCCGGCTGTGACCGCGGCCGCTCGGCGCGCGTGTGGTTCACCGGCCCACCAAGTGAACAGGGCAGCCGATGCGATCAGTGCGTTGACGTTTCCAGACCACGCGGTGATTGCGAGCCCCTTGAGGAACGGCAATGCGACCAGTACCAGGAGGCCCGGCGCCCGCTGCAGGAACAGGGCCCCCGCCGCGATGGTTCCGGCGACACCCAGCGCCCAAGGCAGATAGAACCGAATTCGGCTCGGGAAGCCCCGACATTGCTGCCCAGGGAACCGCCATCTGCGGCGGTGAGAGGATGGGCACCGTCCAAGCGGGGGGATTGTCGGCCGGCACCGGGCGATCGCCCGCGGACAATTCGTAGATATCTCCGCGCTGCGCGAGTCGCTCACCGGATGCCACGTACACGGACGTATCAGTAATCCAAAGTCTGATGTGTGCAGTAGGTCAGGCCGCGCAACCAAGATGACATTGACAAGGAGGCCAGCCCAGACCACCAGGCCCAGCGCGCGCAGCGTCCGCTGGACTCCCCACCCGGTGACGACACGAACGCCATAGGCTCGCCGGAATCGGACGATCCACGGCTTCACTCTGCGCAGACTGGTGGAGGGTGGTTGCATCGCTCGCCGGCCTAAGCACTCCTCAGGGGAGGGAAGGGGCACGCTGTCCCGAAGGTTCCTCGCGCGCTGGCAGTCCGGCGGCGGCTGGGGCGAGCGTTGCCAATAGAGTCACGAAGCCCGACAGGTACAGGGCTGGCGTACCGAGGACGGAAGCGATGACCGCAACGATGAAGGACCACGCGGGCCACCTCCCAAGCGCCACTGCAACAATTGTTCCGCCGATCAAGACGCGGGAGACAACCAAGCAACCCCCGTAATGCCCGAGAGACTGCTGGCGGACGGCGCGACCATCCGTGCAACCTCGACGTATCGGACCAGGGAGTCGGGGCCAGCTCCGACGAGGCTTAGTCCAATCGCCACGACGATTGCGAGACAGGCTGCCCCAACGCCCCGCCAAGAGCCTGTGCCGACTAGCCACCCAATCATCGCGGCGGGGGCTAGTTTGAGCGATGCCATCACGCCGACGATCAGCCCGGATCGCCATCCGGGTAAGACCCATGCCAGCGTCAACAGGAATGGAAAGAAGGCCGCGACGTTGCAGGCAGCCAGTTGTTCGCCGATGGCAGGCGCTAACGCTGTTGCGACGACCGCGCCCCTAAGGCCGGTGCGCAGGACCAGGTAGTAGGTCGTCCCGAGAAGCGCTAGCCACGCAGCAGCGACCCACAGGGCAAGCCCGAACGGTAAGGCCGCGATCGGCCTCCAGATGACAGCAATAGGCGGCGGCGAGAGCAGAGCTGCGGAGGAAATCTCCGGGAGGTATTCGAACCCGGCCGATCCCCTGGGCCGAGTGTGTACAGATCGTGTCCGGCGTTGAGTCTCTCGCCAGCCGCCAGGTAGGTGTTGGCATCGGCGAACGGCGGCACGGTGCTTAGGGGGTCGTTCATCAGTTGCAGGTACTGCAGCCCGATCAAGAGCCCAACCACGCAGGGTATCGCCGCCAACAGGTGCCGTCGGAGTGTCGACCTGGTGAACCGCGCGGCCGTCATCCTCGCTCCCAGATCGACCCGGTCTCGCCCGCGACGACCTGCGCCAGCCGGCGGCCTCCAGGCGGCCATGAACCCGGCATCGACGCCCTCGATGACGACGAAGTCCGCCTCCCAGCCGTCCAGGATCGCCTCCCAGCCATCCACGCCCGCCGCGACCCTGGCGTAGTCGTCCCAGACCGACGCCGGGAACAGCTCGATGCGGGAATCGATGGCGACGAACGTCTCCGGGAGGGCGAACTCGAACCACGAGCCCCACGGCTGCGGGTTGAAGATCCGATCGCCTGGACCGGCCACGTCGCGAAGGGCCGCGGTGATGCCCGGCGGAGCGTCCGTCAGCACGCCGACGGGCGCCCCGGTCGCCGGTTCGACCGGTCGCCAGGCTGGGAGCAGGGCGACGATCGCGAGCGCGAGCACACCCACGACGACCAGATTCAGCCGGCGGATCAGTGGCGTGTCGGGCGGGTCAAGGCGCGTCGACTCTGGCGATGCGTCCGAGGGACCCGTCACGAGGACGCCCGCGATGGCGAAGACGGCGACCATCGGCCACCAGGCCTGGCCGCGCGCGGCGTACGCGCCGATGAAGGCGAACGTCCCGAGCCAGAGCAGGGTGGGCCACGGCGTCGCTCGGTCACGTCGGGCGATGAGCACGACGACCGCGGCCACGGACGCGAAGTAGAGCAGCCCGGTCACGTCGCGGACCGTGGTCGGCTGCCACTCCGTGATCCGGCCCGTCACGCCCGGGTTGGTGGACAGGCCGATGGCGTACGCCCAGACCATCGGGCCGAACGGCGTCAGGCACGCCGCGAGGGCGCTGACGGCGGCGACCAGCAGGGTCCGATGCGGTCGCGCGACCTTGTCATGGACGTCCTCGAGCCAGGCCAGCCCGAGGACGAGCGGACCGAGGAAGAAGCTGCCGTGGAGGTTCGCCCAGAGCGCGACGACGACGGGGACCAGCCACAGGCGGGCCGGATGCTCGCGTCGGTCCGCGACAAGGAGCAGGACGACCGCGAAACACGCCATCCCGAGCAGCTGCGGTCGCAGCGCCAGCGCCGGCGCAGCGACGACGAACGCCGCCAACGTGAGCCAGGACGCACGTCGCGCCCCAAGCCCGCGCCGGAGCCCGATCGTGAGCAGGCAGCCGAAGATCAGGGCGATGAGCACGGCTCGGAACACGATCAGGCCCGTCCAGCTGCCAAGCCGATACACGAGTTCGAGGAGCACCTGCGCGCCCCACTGCTGGTCCGTCCAGGGCAGACCGAAGGCGGTGAAGGTCCAGGAGTCGGTCGTCGGGATCGCCCGCGCGTCGAGGATCTCGCCGCCGGCCCGGAGCTGATACGTCAGGTCCACGGTGGACAGGCTGGCGATCATCGCGGCCAGCACGGGCAGCGCGACGGCAAGGAACGCCCACAGTCGAGACAGGGTCACGCGGCGATGCTAGTCGTGGACGGTGCGTCGTGGCACCAGTCCCGATGGTCCGGGGGTCGGGCCTCAGGCGGTCGTGTAGCGTTCGCCCGTGACATGTCTCGGGCATCCGTTGGAGCCGCGTCGGCACCATCGCCCTCTTCGCCTGGTTCCTGACGATCTCGGTCGATGCGCCTGCAGGTCCTCGCGACCGGCGAGCCCGCGACCGACCTTCGCCTGTATCTGCGCGGATCGGCGGCGTGGTTGAACGGCGAAGACCCGTGGCTGGTCCACATGGGCACGTTGCACTACGCCGCCGCGCCGCCGTCGCTACTCCTGATGGCGCCCTTCGCGCTCCTGCCGGAAGCCGTCGCCGTCGTCGCTGCTGACCGCGCTCGCCATCGCGGCGCTCGTTCTGGACGCTTCGGCTGCCTGCACCTGCCGATGTGGTGGATCATCTGGCCGCCGCTCGTCGACAACCTCTGGAACGGCAACCCCCAGCTCGTTCATCGTCCCGTTGCTGCTAGGCCCGGCCGCCTTCCTCGCCCCGGTCGTCAAGGCGTACGGGATCGTGCCGCTGCTCGATCCAGTGGCGCTGGCGGATGATGGCGGTCACGGTGGCGATCGGCCTCGTGACGCTGCCGATCCTGCCGTGGGCGCACGTTCTTCAGCCACTTGTCGGAGACGGCCGGCTTCCTCACGGATCAATCGCAGGGCGGGATGAGCGCGTGGTTCTTCCCGGTCCTCGTCCCGTTCGCCGCGATCGCCCTCGTCGTGATGGGTCGCGAGAAGGCGTCGTGGTGGTTCATCCCGGCCCTCTGGCCGGCCACCCAGTGGTACTACACCCTGATGGCGATGCCGGCGATGACCGCGCTCACGGCGGCGATCCTCGCCCCGCCGGTGCAGGGCCTGCCGGCGGTCGCCGCGGTCGTGGCCGCCGGAGAGATCTGGTACCGGCGGAGGCAGGCACTGAAGCCTGGTGGCGATCAGCCCGCGGCGGCGACCTCGGACGGGACGCACGACGCGGGCGCCCTCGTCGTAGATCGACTGCGTCGCGCCGACCATCAACTCGATGCAGAAGCGGTCGTGGACCATGTCGTGGCCGGCCCGGCCCAGCGTGTCCGCGAGAGGGTGGTCTTGAGCAGGCGGACGATCGCGGCGGCCAGCGCGTCGGCGTCGTGCGGCGGCACGAGCAGGCCGGTCAGGCCGTCCTCGATCATCTCGGGGATGCCGCCGACATTCGGACGCCACGACCGGGTCGCGACAGGGCCATCGCCTCGAGGATCGTCAGGCCCTGCGCCTCGCGATAGGAGGGCAGGACGGCGACATCGAGCGCGGCGGTCACGGCCGGGCACGTCGTCCCGTCGGCCGGTGAAGACGACCCGGTGCGCGACCCGAAGTTCGCGGGCCTGGGCCTCGAGGGCGTCGCGCCGGCTGCCCTCGCCGACGATGAGCAGGTAGGCGTCCGGGACGGCACGCAAGCACCATCGGCCAGGCTTCGATCAGGGTCGGGTGGCCCTTCTCCGGCTCCAGGCGGGCCACGACGCCGACGATCTGCGAGCCCGGCTCCATGCCGTATTCCTCGGGCAGCGTGCAGCACGCCTCCTGGTGGTCGTACCGCTCGAGATCCACGCCGTTGTAGATGAGCCGCACGGGTACGACGTCTCGGCCCTCGTCGCGGATCTTCGTCTCGATCGCCTTCGACACCGCGATGAGCTGGTCCATGTGCGGGGTCAGTTCGCGCAGGACGTCCTTGTCGGACTCGTGCCGGACGCGGCTGGAGTGGACGGTGCTGACCAGGTAGGGCCGTCGATGACCGATCTCGGCGAGGGCGAGGACGGCCCGCGTGGCGACGGTCTCGGCCCGGAACATGTGGGCGTGGACGACATCGGCCCGGACCTCGCCGAGGTGGGCGGCGAGGGCACCGACCGCGATCGCGTCGTCGACCTCGTCGATGACGAGGACCGGGATGCCGGCCCGCTGCAGCTTGCGAACGGCACTCCCCGGAGACAGCGCCACGACCGAGACGTCGTAGCGTTCCGGATCGATCCGCGTCAGGAGCGAGTACAGGTGCTCCTGGGCGCCGCCGTTCGAACCGGTCGCGAGCACCTCCACGACGCGGATCCGCCGCCCGCCGGCCAAGGGCGGTCGGGCGACTTCCTCGAGGCAGGGATCGGACGGGAGTGGGGCGGACATGTCACACGGTCCTTCGTCGGACCAGCAGTCGCTGGATGGGCTCGTCCACGGCGCCCCACTCGTACTTGTACGGCTCGTTGCCGCGCAGGAAGTCGAGCCGGCGCCGTCCGGTCGCGATGGCCCGCTCGACATAGCGATGGATCATCACGACGCCGGGTGACAGGTCGCGCGCGTCCGGGTCGACCCCGGCGTTGTAGTAGAGGTAGCCATCGGGCGTCTCGAGGTGGATCCCGGCCGCGATCCGGCGCCCGTCCACGGTCAGGAAGGTGAGCCGGAGGGCGCCGTCCGGCCCGAACGCCTCGAACAGGCGGCGGAACAGGACCCGGCTCTGCGTCGCCGCCGGGCGTCGGCGGGAAGAGCCCGTCCGCGCCCCAGCGCTTCTGGTGCAGGTCGATGAAGGCGTCGAGGTCGCGCAGCGGATCGGCGGACTCGTCGAGCCGGACGTCGCCGGCGGCCTCGGCTCGGCGGACCTTGCGCCGGATCTCGTGGCGCTCCTTCTTGCCGAGCGTGGACAGGTAGCCGTCCAGGTCGGCGCCCTCGGGCAGGGTCACGACCGGGCAGACATCCTCGCGCTCGACGTTGAGCGTCCAGCCGCTGGCCATCTCGCGAGCTCCGAACGCCGCCGCGAGCGCATCGGCCGCCGGGTCGCCGCAACGCAGCCGGCGCAGGTCCACGACGTCCCAGTCCCGGGCCTCCGCGGACCAGGAGGTGGTCGGCGACCGCGTCGGCGACGGCCGGCAGGTCGGCCGGGGCGGCCAGGATGGTCGCGTAGTCGGCGTGGTACGACGCCCCGAAGAAGATGGCGGTCGCCGATCGGCGGGACCGGCGTCAGCTCCGTCGGACGCCCCGTGCCGCAGCGTCGTGTGGATGAGGTCGTCGCCGGGTTCCACCTCGTGGCGGTGCATGAGCGGCACGATCCCGACGATCGCGTCGGGACTCATCCGATCGCACGACGACGAGGGTCTCCTCGTGGGCATTCGCGCCGTACGCATCCCACCAGGCCACATGGAAGGCTCGGTCCGAGAAGGGCGTCGCCCAGGGAGTCGCCGCCGCGAAGCTCGTCCCAGGTCGCCTGCGGGGATCGTCGCCAGGGGTCGCCGCTCGGCACGCAGGGGCCCGCTCGACGACGTCGGATCAGGAGGGCTCCCGTCGAGGGAGCCCGGACAGGCAGGCTCCGCGGAGAGCGCAGGGACGGACACGGCCGAGGATAGCACCGGGCCCTCGAAGATGGTTGCGGAGGCAACCGCGAGCCGCGACCGGATCCGCGCGTGCGTGACGGCCTCGCCTCGAGCGGACCCGGACCACTGGCTGGCCCGGATGGGACCGCAGGGCCGGAGGTCGCCGGCCGGCGACGGGTGCTAGGCTGCCGCCCGATGACCCGATTGCCGAGTCCGCGCGAGCATCTGCCGGCCGTCCAGGCCCTGGCCGGGCGCGCCCGTGCGCCTGCTGCTGACCAGCGCGACGCTCCTGTTCGTCGAGCTGCTGCTCATCCGCTGGATCCCGGCCAACGTCAAGTACGTCGGCTTCTTCAGCAACTTCCTGCTGATGGCGAGCTTCCTGGGCATCGGCGTCGGCATCCTGCTCGGCCGTCGCGGCGTGCGCCTGGCCATGTCGCCGTTCCCGCCGCTCCTGCTCGGGACCGTCCTGCTCGTCTACGGCGCCCAGCTGAACGTCCAGGCGCGCGACCCGAACGAGATCATCTTCGGCCTCGATGCGTCCACGAGCGCGGACGTCAACTTCATCGTGCTGCCGTTGCTGGTCGTCCTCGTCACGGCGCTCATGGCGTCGCTGGCGCTGCCGCTCGGCCCGCTGCTGCGGTCGATGCCGCCGCTCAAGGCGTACGCCATCGACATCGCCGGCTCGATGATCGGCATCGCCGCGTTCACGGTCCTGGCGTTCCTCGGGACCGGGCCCGACCGCCTGGTTCGTCGCTCACCGGCCTCCTGCTGCTGCTCCTGGCGCTCGGTGCCGGGCCGACGCCGTGGTCGTTCGCCGGCGGCGTCGCGATGGTCCTCGTCATCGTCGCCAGCGCGGCCGTCGGCCCAGGCCAGCCTGGACGTGTGGTCGCCGTACTACCGGATCTCCGCGTACGGACCGGACCTGACCAGGGCCTCGACCAACCCGGCCGACGGGAACCCGCCGTACTTCCTCTCGGTCGACGGCATCCCGCACCAGCAGGTCTGGAGCTCGGAGCAGGCCGCCGCAGAGCGACCTCCATCGCCAGGCCTACGCGTGGTTCCCGGACCGCACGTTCGACCGCGTGCTGGTCATCGGGGCCGGGCTCCGGGACGGACGTCGCGCTCGCGCTGGCGCAAGGGCGCCAAGCACGTCGACGCGGTCGAGATCGACCCGCGGCTCGCCCAGATCGGCCGCGACTTCCACCCGGAGGACGTCTACGACGACCCGCGGGTCACGGTCGCACGTCAACGACGGTCGGGCCTTCCTGAACGGCTCACGCGAGCAGTACGACCTGATCGTCTACGCGCTGACCGACTCGCTGACGCTGGTCAGCTCGACCGCCGGCGTCCGGCTCGAGTCGTTCCTGTTCACCGAGGAGTCGCTCGCAGGCCGCGAAGGACCACCTGGCGCCGGGCGGCATGTTCTCCATGTACAACCTCTACCGCGAGCCGTGGCTCGTCACGAAGCTCGACGGCGATGCTCCGTGACGTCTTCGGGCACGATCCGCTGCGTCCGGCTGGTCGGCTCGTCGTCGGCGATCCTGGCCGCCGGGCCGACGGTCGAGGCGCTGGCCGGCGGGCCGCCGCCGGGCGACCGGGTGGACCCGCGTCCCGAACGTCGGCTCGCCGGACCCGAAGCCCGCGACCGACGACTGGCCGTTCCTGTACCTGCGGACCGAGACCGTCGCGCCGTACTACCTGACGGCGCTCGTCGTTCATCCTCGGCTTCGCGCTCGTCGCGGTCCTCGGCGCCGCGCGCGTCACGCGGACGCCCGATCCGCCGCTTCAGCCCGCACTTCTTCGTCCTGGGCATCGCGTTCCTGCTGCTCGAGACCAAGAGCCTCGTCTCGTTCAGCCTGCTGTTCGGGACGACCTGGCTCGTCAACGCGCTGGCGTTCTTCGCGATCCTGGCCAGCGTCCTGCTGGCGATCGCCGTCAACGTGCGGCTTCAAGCCGAAGAACCCGGCGCCGATGTACGTCGCGCCTGTTCGCGGCCATCGCGGTCGCCTACCTGGTGCCGGCCGACGCCCTGCTCATCGACCCGCCGGAGGCTGCGCTACGCGCTCGCGGCGGCCATCGCGTTCGCGCCGGTCTTCTTCGCCAACCTCGTCTTCACCCACTCGTTCCGCGACACGGCCTCGGCCGACATGGCGTTCGCCTCGAACCTGCTGGGCGCGATGGTCGGCGGGGCGCTCGAGTACCTCGCGCTGCTGACCGGCTTCCGGTCGCTGCTGCTGCTCGTCGCCGGCCTGTACGTCCTCGCCTTCCTGTTCTCGCAGCGCTGGCGGTTCCTGGCCGACAAGGACCTCGTGCTGGGCGAGGCCGCTGGCAGCGGGCCGGACTGGCCGACCGGGCGGACGCGGGAGTCCCGCCGATAGCCGCCCGGTATGAGCGGGCAGCTAGCGCACAGCATCCTTTCGACCGCGCGCGCACACTCCCTGGTAACCGGGAGACTCCTGGGCCTGACGTCGATCGGCTCGCCCTGGGGGCAGCATCACAGTCGGCCGATCGTAGGACTGTTCCAAGCGGAATCGGTGTCCGTCCCGATGACCCCCCTCGATGCCTATCGGTTCTGGGCGGCTGATGCGAGGAAGTTGCTACCCGCTCGTCTGGGGCCTCGCTGACGGGTACGTGAACGAGGGCGGGGGGAGGGCGGGGGAGGGGGGGGGAGGGGGGGGGGGTCAGTAGGAGGCGGGGAGGGGGGGGGGGGGAGGGTCCCGCCGGACCTCTGGCGACGAGCGTCGACCACGAGGACCGGGGGGGGGAGGGGAGGGGGGGAGGAGGGAGAGGAGACAAGGGGGAGAGGCGAGGGGGGGGGGGGGAGGGGAGGGAGGGGAAGGTGGGGAGGAGAGGGGGGGGGGAGGGTCAGGGGGGGGGATCGATCGGTTGGGCATCGTTCGTCAGTCGGATGGACCACGTTGTGTCGGTTTCGCCTTGGGGTGGTGCGCGCAGGGAGGGGAGGGAGGGGGGAGGGGGGAGAGGGGGGAGAGAAAGAGGAGAGGAAGGGAGATGAGGAGGAGAAGGGGGAGAGAAAGGGGGAAGAAGGAGAGGGAGAGGGGGAGGGAATGGCAGGGAGGAAGGGAGAGGAGAAGAGGGGGGGAGGGGAGAGGCAAGAGGAAAGGGGGGAGGGGGGAGAAAGAAGGAGAGAGAGGAGGGGGGAGGAAGAAGAGGGGGGGAGAGGAGGAGGAGGGGGGAGAGGAGGAGGGAGGGGAAGAAGAGAGGGGGGAAAGAGGGAGGGGGGAGGAGGAGGAGAGAGGGAGGGAGGAGGGGAGAGAGGAGGAGAGGAAGAGGGAAGGAGAGGAGAGAGGGAGAGGAGAGGGAGGGGGGAGGGGGGGGGGGGGGGGGAGGGAGGAGGGAGGGGAAGAGGGGAGGGGGGGGGGAGGAGTTCGTGGGTCCCGGTGGTCGTGGTCGCGAGCTTCATCATGGTCCCGGATGTTCGGAGGCAAGCTCGTCGGCCTCCGTGGTTCAAGGAACGCGGAGATCGTCCTCGCGGCGGCTGTCGTAGGGCTGATCCGTGGTTGGGCCGGTTGGTCCCTCGTGCCGAGTCCTGACAAAGCTGGTCGGCATCAGTCTGGTCTGGCACGCGGTCCGGCGGGAGTGGCGTAACCTTTCGGTCGCGATCGGTGCGACCGCAGCGGTCGTCGCAACATCCTTCGTCCTGAGCCCGGACCCGGTGGTCCAGCTTCTACTGTTCGCTCACGACGAACCGGATCGAGCAATCGCCGATCGCGCTCGTCCCGATCGCCCTGCCCGTGCGGTTGAGCGCTGCTATCGTCCTCGTCGCCTGGGGCGGCCTGACAGATCGTCGATGGACGGTGCCGATCGCCGCGGGTCTCGCCGTTCCTCCGCCCTCTACACGTGGACGTTCATTCCGGTCTGGGTTGGGCGACGGGATCTCGTGGCGACGCACGACGCCGCTATTGCCGTGGTCCGCGGGCGAAGGTCGTCCCGGCGACGGTTCAGGGTTGACCGCGGTCGTCCGGTCGTAGACGACTTCCCGTCAGGACCGGCGTCGTGTGGCGGAGTCCGGGTTTCGGCCCGAGTGCGAGTGCGAGGCCGCTGGCCGCGCCGAAGCGGTGAACGCGGATGTCGTCACGACTCTCGCCTGCCCGATGGCCGGCCCGTAGCGTGGTCCGACCTTCGTCCGACCAGCCGTTCATCGCAAGAGCCCCGGCTGCAGCCGACGTCCGAGCCAGGCGATCACGCCGATCGCGACCAACGGGAACTCCGCGATCGAATAGAACGGTCCACCACGACCGTCGATCGGGTTCGGCTGGGCGTCGAGCAGCACCTGCGGGTACAGGAGCGTCAGGCTGAGGACGGGCAGCGACGCGACGCCGAGGGCCGCGAAGACGTACCACCATCGTCGGTCGCGAACGCCGAAGAGGGCGAACGGCAGGATCGTCGGCTTGATGATCGCGAGGGCGGCCGGCCAATGCCAGACCGTGCCGACGGCGACCGCCGCCGCGGCCCAGATCACCGGATTCCCGAAGACGTACTTGGCCGGGGAATAGGGCCAGGCCAGGCACAGGCGGCGATCGCCAGGAGGGCCCACGGCGCCGGTCGATGGCGCCAGACCACCCAGGCCAGGATCCCGGCCGGGATCAGCCACCACAGCCACGGTCCGAGGATCCGGAACGGGATGAGCAGGTAGAGGAGCACCGGTGGGTACAGGACGTCCCCGAGCTCGATCGGATACGGACCGTCGCAGCTGGCGCTCCAGGTACCAGCCTCCCGGTGCTGAGCCACCGCTCGACGGCATCCATGTAGATGCCGTAGTCGATGGCGAACGACCTGGCCGAACCAGTCGGCCGATGTGGCGAGCGCGACGCCCCAGCCGATGACCGTGATCGCGCCGATGAGGGCGGCCAGGCCAAGCATCGCGGTCTCGGCTCGGGAGCGTCGATGGATGCCATCGGGGTCAGATGACATGGGCCCAGTAGGCCCCCATGGCCATCACGATCACGCCGAACGACGATCAGGAGGCGCCAGCCGAGCCCGATCCGCCCGCGCATGGCCGCCGCCGAGGCGCACAGCGCGATGACGAACGGGACCGAGTCCATGAAGTAGCGGTAGCCGTACTGGAGCCAGCCCCCGCCGTAGTAGAGGAGCGACGGGATGAGGACCAGCAGGGCGGCACCGGCGAGCCACCACGCCCGGCGGTCGCGCCAGTCCGCCCGGACGGCGTACAGCAGCCCGGGACTGGTGATCAGCACGGACAGGCCGAGGCCGTCCGGACGGAAGAACGGGAACTCCGGGACGACCGTCGTGAGGTGGAACAGGAAGTAGTCCAGGTTCATCGGCAGGTGGGCGAGCGCGAACAGGCCCGAGCTGCCGCTGGCGCTCCAGCCACTCCGGGCAGGGTCGCGAGGGCGTAGCCGGACTCGAACGGGGAACCGAACCGCACCTGGTTGTAGGCGAGGAAGAACACGAGCGACGGGGCGACCCCGACCGCCAGCCAGACCCAGCGCCGCCACGGGATCTCGCGAACCGACGGCATCAGCAGCAGGGCGTAGAACGGGATCGCGAACGCCAGCGGCGCCCGGGTGAGGAAGGCCGCGCCGGCCAGCAGCCCGATCAGCCAGGCTCGCCGCGCACCCCACAGCTCGATCAGGCAGGCGAACGTCAGGATGGTGGCGATGAGCTGGCCCGTGTGCCAGACCCCGCCGCGAGTCGTGATCCAGATGACCTGGGTCGAGAACCCGAAGAGCACGGTCAGCCACGCGCGATCGGTCAGGCGTTTCACGCCCATCCGGCCGAGCATCCACCACGCCAGGCCCGACGCCCGCCGCGGCGAGCGCGGCGTTGATCGCCGGACTCGACCTGGTCCGCGGTCACCGCGCCCAGCACCGCCACCACCGGCATCAGGGCGATCGCCGGGAACGGGGCGAACGGCACGTAGAACCGGCCGTCCACGATGATCACGTCGTACGGGCCGGGCTGGAAGAGCAGGTACGTCCGCCCGTGGAGGAAGGCCTCGGCCAGATAGAAGAAGTCGCCCCGCCCGGCGTCGAACTCGCGGGCACAGAACCAGTAGATGACGAAGGACGCGACGATCAGGCCCAGCGCCGATCAGCGACCGGCCGGTCGATCGCAGTCGGCGCGTCATGCGACGACTCCCGTCCGGACCGCGCCATCCGTCCCCCGCCGGCGCCACGCGCCGGGGATGGAGAACGGCCCGAGCAGCGCGACCCAGAAGACGATCGGGTAGATCGGCCGGCGGGACGATCCAGAGGAGCAGGACGGAGGTCGCGAGCGGGATCGCGACCGCCCAGCGCGCCCCGTTCGCCAGCAGCCAGGCCGTCGGGAGCAGCAGGACGATGGCGTAGTGGTCCCAGAGGAGCGGCGAGACCAGCTGGGTGGCGACGACCGCGACGACGAACCCGGCCGCGAGCGTCAGCCGCCGCGCGCCGACGACGACCAGGACCAGCGCCAGGGCCACGCTCGCCCACTGGACCGCGGTCGCCACCTCGGCCGAGACGCCGGCCTGGTACAGGACCGCGCCGACCGTGAAGTTGTGCGGCGTGGCGACCGGCTCGCTGACCGACCGCAGCAGCGTCACGTAGTCCGTCCAGGCGGTCACGCCGACGAGCGGCAGGGTGACGGCGCACGACGAAGGCGACCACGCCGACGGCGACCACGGCGGCCCGCCACGCGCCGACGAGCACGGCCCAGCCGACGAGCAGCAGCGGCTGGAGCTTCACGAGGCCGCCGAGGCCGATGCTCGCCCCGAGGGCTGACGGGCGCTCCAGCCACCGCCAGCCGAGGACGAACAGCAGCAGCAGGATCGGTCCGACCTGGCCCAGCTTCAGCGAGTACAGGACCGGCCAGTCCAGCCCGGCCAGCAGCAGGATCCCCCAACGGATCGTCGCGGACACCGGCATGAGCGCGATCGCCCCGACGACGCAGGCGATCAGCAGCCCGGTCCAGACCCACACGCCGGCCGGCCCCAGCAGCGCGAACGGGACGAAGGCCACGGCGAACGGCGGCGGGTAGAGGAAGATCGCGAACCCGCCCGCGACGTCCACGGCCGGGTCGTACAGCGGCAGGCCGTCCAGCAGGCGCTGGGCCGCCTGGACGTACGCCTCGTAGTCGTACCCGAGCGTGTCGCCGATCCAGCCGCTGTACAGGACCGCGAGGGTCGTCGTGACGAAGACGACGATGGCGATCGGCGGCAGGAACGCTCGCGCCCGGGTCACGTCAGGTGCCGATCCGCCTGACGCCCCGATGCAAGAGCGGGATCCGCAGCAGATCCCAGGCGACGGTCAGGGCGAGGCCCAGGCCGCGGGCGCATCCGCGAGCCGCGCCGGTCCGACCAGCGGATCGGGCACGATGGCGATCGAGTAGCCGCGCCGCCGGGCCAGGTAGATGAGCTCGATGTCGAACACGATGCTGCGGATCCGCTGCGCCTCGAACAGGTCGTGGGCCGCCGCCCGCGAGAACCCCTTGAATCCGCACTGCGTGTCCTGGACCGAGCCCGACCACCCAGACGGACGCCAGCAGGTGGAACAGCCTGCCGAGCGCCCGCCGGTAGGCCGGCTGGCTCGTGCGCATGTCCGAGCCGTCCGGCTGGATCCGCGATCCGAGGGCGACGTCGTGGTCGGCCAGCGCATCGATCAGCAGCGGCAGCTGGTCCGGCGGGGTCGCCATGTCCGCGTCGGCGAAGACGATCAGGTCCGCGTCGGCCGCCAGCATCCCGGCTCGGACGGCCGCGCCCTTGCCGCCGTGCGGCACGGACAGCAGCCGGAGCGAGGTGCCGGCCGGGGCGTGGCCGTTCGCCTCGGGCCGGGCCGTCACGAGGGCCGCCGTCCCGTCGGTGCTGCCGTCGTCCACGACGAGGACCCGGATCTCGGCGGGCAGGCTGGCGGCGCCGGGCGCGCCTTCGCGGGCGTGCTCGCCGCGTCGCCCGAGGTAGCCGAACAGCTCGTCGAGGGCCGGGCCCAGGCGGGCCTCCTCGTCGAAGGCCGGCAGGATCAGCGCGAGGCTCGACGGTTCGGACATCCGGCGCAGTCTATCCGGCGGACTCATCGGACGGTTGCATCGCCGAGTGGGCGAGGGCGGCGCAGATGGCGAAGCCGCTCGGCCACAGGATCGGCAGTCCGATCGTCGCCGCCACGACGACGGTCCAGCGCCGGCTCGTCCGGGCGCCCCAGACGACCAGCGCGGCCGCCGCGACCAGGCGGGCCCACAACGGCAGGCCGATCTGGAACTGCTCCACCGTCCCACCGGCCTGCGCGTCGCGCGAGGAACGCGAACCACTCCTGCCACAGCTGCGGGTTCACGGCCACCGACACCGCGACGATCGTTCCGGTCACGCCGAGCGCGATGAGGAGCGAGCGCCACTCGCGTCGCACGGCGAACCACAGCAGCCCGACGCCGGGGGTCACCTTGGTCAGCAGCACGAAGCCCCACGTCCATGGGTACCGGAAGCCCAGGGCGACCGCCGCCGCGATGAACAGGTCGATGTTGCCGTGGTAGAGGCTCAGCGCCACCGGCGGGAACGCGAACAGCCAGAGGACCCGGTACCCGCGCCGGCCGAGGAACATGATCGTGCCGACGCAGGAGCGCCAGCCACAGCCACAGGAACGTGAACCACTCGAGGTTGCCGAACCACCCGAACAGCCAGGCGATCGGCGGCGAGTAGTTGAACGCCGCCAGCCCGCCGGGCGGCACGACGTACGGATCGGTCGGGTCCACGGACCAGTACGCGTAGGCATCGAAGCCGACGGTGCCCTGCTGCGGCGCGACGACGAGGAACAGGTAGGCCGTGAACAGCAGGCCCGCCACGATCGAGCCGTCGCGGACGGCTCGCAGGATGAGGCGTCGTCGGGCGGTCATGCGGCGGGTCTCGCCGGCTCGGTCGTCGCTGCGTCGTCACCGTCGGGCCCGCGAACCGTGGCCTGCAGGGTCGACAGCTGGTACATCAGCAGTCGCGGGCTGGCGAGGACGGACAAGGTGACCGCCAGGGCCCAACCGGCCCGCGTCGGCGCGAAGCGGAAGGCCAGCCCGCCAGCATCGCCACGAACGCCAGCCACAGCAGCGGCGACAGGGCGTACGGCGACCGGTTCTCCACGTTGCCGACCTGGCCCAGGTCCGGGAACCCGATGAAGGCGATCGTGCCCGCCGGCTCCAGGACCAGCGACAGGGCGGCCAGGCCCACCAGCCACAGCCCGAGCTTGCCGAGCGCTCGCAGGTCGCGCCGGCCGACCCAGTACACCGCCACCAGCAACGGCAGCAGCTTGAGGTTGGCCGCCAGCGCGATCCCGAACGGCGTCCCGAGGATGACCAGGAACGTCACGGCCACCTGCGCCTGCCCGATGGCGAGGCTCCAGGCGATCGGCGCGGCCAGCCAGCCCATGACCAGCCACGTCCAGCGGTTGCGCAACCCGGAGCGGTAGACCGTGGCCGCGAACAGCACGAGGAGCAACGCTTCCCAGATGAGCGCCGCGGTCTCGAACGGCAGCAGGGCCAGCGGCCGGAAGAACACGGCCAGGAGGGGCGGGTACCGGTAGAACGCCGGCGTCGTCCGTGCCGGCCGGCTGGTCGTACAGCGGCAGCCCGCATTGAGGCGAGCGCCGGCGTCGTAGTAGGCACGCACGTCCGCCAGCGGGTCCAGCGTCAGGTGCAGGACCAGCGTCTGGAGGCCGATCAGCGCGCCGAGCACAGCCGAAGCCGCCAGCACCAGCTGGACGTTTCGCGACTGGAAGGCGCGCTCGAAGCTGGCCACGGGCGGCATCCTACTCGCGGGAGAGAGCGGCGGTCACCCGACCATCGTCCGGTCGAAGGACGCCCCGGCGGGCGACATACTGCGTCGGATGCGATCGACCCCTGGGCTGAGCCTGCCCCGCCCGACGCCTGCCATCGCGATCCTGACGGCGATCCTCGTCGTCGTGACCGCGTGGGCGCTGTGGCAGCTGCTGGCCGGCTACCCGCTGGGCGTGGACCTGGAGATCCCGCTGCGAGCGGCCGAGCGCTGGCTGGCCGGCGAGGATCCCTATCCGCCCGGCGCCTTCGACGCGCCGAACGGCCCGGACCTGCCGTTCCTGTATCCGCCGTTCCTCCTGCCGATCATCGCGCCGCTGACGTTCCTCCCTCGGGACGTCGTCATGGTCGCCTGGACCGCGCTCCTCGATCGGCGGCGGCTGGTTCGCCGGTCGGCGCCTCGGCTTCGGGCCCTGGGTCGCGGTCCTGGCCCTGTTCTGGCCACCGTTCGCCGAGGCGATCCTGGGCGGCAACATCCAGGTCCTCCTGTTCGCGGCCTTCGCGGCGCTCATGTACCGCCGCGGTCGAGCAACTCGATCCGGCGGACCGGGAACGACCGGCCGCCGTGGATGGTCTCCTGGCCGCGTTCGTCGGTGCCCTCAAGGTGTCGCAGGTCCACGCCTGGTTCTACGTCCTGCGCCGCCGGCCCGGCCGCCGCGCTCATCGGCCTCGCCCCGTTCGCGGCGATCGCCCTCGCTCACGCTCCCGCTGGTCGGCCTCGACACGTGGATCGCCTGGGCGTCGCAGGCGGGCCGGTCCGGGGATCCGACCTGGCTGCCGGTCGGCGCCCCGCTGTCGATCTTCATCGGCCAGCCCCTGGCGCTGGTCGTGTCCGTCGCTGTCCATCCTCGCCATCCTCATCGTGCCGCCCCGCCAGGCCGGCGCCTGGGTCGGGATCCTGACCCTCGTCGGGGCCCCGTCCCTGCACATGTTCGGGTTGCTGTTCCTGCTCCCGGCCATGCGCGTCGTGCGCTGGGAGGTCGGCCTGGTGGCCGCGATCCTCATCGCGTCGTATGACGCGGTCGCCATCTGGGTGGCCATCTTCGCCGTCGCCTGGACCCTCGCGGCGGGCTATCGATGGCCCCGTCTGTGGGAGTCCGGACGTCCCACCTGAGTAGCCCTTTCGTACGGGCGGCGGACGGGGGACCCGGTGCTACATTGCACCAGCCGTGCGTACTCCCCTGCTGCTGTACGGGCTCGCCCTGGCCGTTCGGGCTCTGCTGATCTGGCACTTCCCGTACCCGGCGTACCCGGACTCGGCCTATTACGTTGACGTAGCCCAGGCCATCCATTCGGGCCAGGGCTTCAACGTGGACTTCATCTGGATCTTCGCCGAGGTCGGCGGCACGATCCCGGCGAACCCGGTCCTGCCGATCCCGTCCAACGCCCACTGGATGCCGCTCGCGTCCATCGTCCAGCTGCCGTTCCTGGCGCTGTTCGGGACCGTCGCCTGGGCATCCGCCGCGCCGTTCGCCCTCATCGGGGCGATCGCGGCCCCGCTGACCTGGGCGATCGCCCGTGACGCGAAGGCGTCGTCCACCGTCGCGGTCGGCGCCGGCATCCTGACGGCCATCCCGCTCCTGAGCGCGGTCTACCTCGTCCAGCCCGACAACTTCTCGCTCTACCAGCCGCTGGTCATCGCCTCGCTCTGGATGGGCGCCCGGGCGCTGCAGGGCAGGAGCGCCGGGCGCGCGTTCGTCGCCGCCGGGCTGCTGGCCGGCCTGGCCACCCTGTCGCGCAACGACGGCATGCTCGTCCTGGCCAGCCTCGGGCGTCATCTTCCTGTTCGACCGCTGGCGCGCCTGGCGCTCCGCCGGCGCACGCACCCCGGCCATCCCGTTCGCGGCCGCCGTCGCCTGCGTCGGCGTCTTCGTGCTGGTCATGGCGCCCTGGTGGGCTCGCCAGCTGGCCGTCTTCGGGTCCCTCTCGCCGTCCACGGCGTCCGGCAAGGTCCTGTTCATCCGCGACATCGGCGAATGGAACTCCATCACCACCCCGGCGAACCTGGAGCACCTGCTCGGGATGGGGATCGGCCCGCTGCTCCTGTCGCGCATCGGCGGCCTCGTGGCGGCCGTGACCATCTACATCACCCTGGTCGCCGGCGTCGTCCTCGCCCCGTTCATGGTCATCGGCGGCTGGGCGCGCCGGCGCTCGGACGACATGCGGCCCGTTCTTCGTCTACGCCGCGCTCCTGTTCGCGTTCTCCGCGCTCGTCTCGGCGGTCCATGTCCCGGGCGGGACGTTCATCCACTCGGCCGTCGCGCTCGCGCCGTACAGCTACATCCTGGCCCTCGAAGGCGTCGCGCTCGGCGTCGCCTGGGTCGCCGCTCGACGCCGCACCTGGGACGCGGCCGTCGCGACCCGGCTCTTCACCGCGGCGATCGTCGGGTTCGCCGTCGTCTGCGCCGTCTTCGGGACGCTGGTCGTCCACGCCGTCTGGGACGGCCGGCGTGAGCGCGGCGTCGCCGTCGCGGCGACGCTCGACGCCGCAGGGCGCACCGCTCACCGACCGGGTCATGTCCATCGACGCCGCCTCGACGAAGTACTGGTCCGGCCGCGGCGGCGTCGTCCTGGTGAACGATCCGGTCGACACGGTCCACGAGGTCGCCCAGGCCTACGACATCCGCTGGCTGGTCCTCGATGGCGGCGAGTCGGTCCCGATCGCCGCGCCCGATCCTCGAGGGCGACCGGCCGGCCTGGGTGGGTCCGCCCGTCGCCGAGTTCCACGTGGATGCGAACGGCACGCTCGTCCCGTCCACCGCCGACCCGGACCTCGCCGTCTACCCGGTCTGCACGACGCCGGCCGACACCCGCTGCGAGGCCGCCCCGTGAGCCGGCGCGAGATGCTCCTGTCCGGCCTGCTCGTGTTCGCGGTCGCGCTCGTGACCCGGATCGTGTTCGCCAGCCAGATCGTCTTCCCGAAGCCCGAGGACACGGCCTACTACGTCGATGTCGCGCGCAACCTCGTCGAGGGCCGCGGCCTCGTGTCGGATGCGATCTGGAGCTTCCAGACGCCGCCGCTGGAGTTCCCGCGACCGGCCTTCGAGGTCTGGCTGCCGCTGCCGACGTTCCTCGCCGCGATCCCGATGGCCGTGCTGGGCGCCACGTTCGCGGCCGCGCAGATCTCGTCGGTGCTCATGGGCGCCCTCGTCCCGGTCCTCGCCTGGCGGCTCGCCGCCGACGTCGCCGCGGATCGCGGCCTGCCGACCGGCCGCGCCCGGACGCTCGCGATCGGGACCGGCCTGACGACGGCGGTCTACCTGCCGCTCGTCCTCCACTCCGCCCTGCCCGACTCGACGATGCCGTACACGGTCCTCGTCCTGACGGCGTGCCTGCTGATGAGCCGCATCGTCGCGCGACCCGCGCGGCGGGCGCCTCACGGACCCGCGCCTCATCGCCCTCGGCCTCGTCATCGGCCTGACGGCCCTGACCCGCAACGAGGCGCTCTGGCTGGCGCTCGCCTGGGTGATCGTCGCCTGGCGGGCCGGCGATCCGCGGCCGTCCCGCGAGGTCCGCGCGCGCCTGATCGGCGTCGCCGGCGTCATCTCGTTCCTGGTCTTCGCGCCGTGGATGCTGCGCGACTGGATCGAGTTCGGGAGCCCGCTCCCCGGCCAGGCCGCGGCCAACGCCCTGAGCGTGACCGGCTTCGACATCTTCGCCTGGAACGACCCGCCGACCCTGTCGCGCTATCTCGCCGTCGGCCCGGCGCGCCTGCGTCGAGATGCGGGTCGAGGGCTTCACCCACAACCTGTTCAACGTCCTGGTCCTGCCGGGCCTGCCCATCTCGATCATCGGCCTGCTCGCCCTGCCGTGGCAGTGGCGCGGAGCCGCGCCTTCGACCGCTCGTGCTCGTGAGCGCGCTGACGTTCCTCGTGACGACCCTGTTCTTCCCGGTCGTCCACGACGTGGGGCACGTTCCTGCACGCGTCGGGCCCGGTCAACGTCCTGATCGTCCTGTCGGCCCTGCTCGCGCTGGACGCCGGCATCGCCCGGCTCGGTGCGCGGCTGGGCTGGGACCGGCCGGTCGCCTGGCTCGGCCCGCTGCTCGGCATCTTCGGGTCGCTCCTGTTCTCGGTCGCCCTGCTGCCGTCGTTCGCCGTCGGGCACGGAGGGCAGCGCCGCGATGTACACGGAGCTCGGGACGCCGGATGGCCCTGGCCGGCGAGCCGCTCGACGAGGACAGCGGCCCGGTCATCGCCAACTTCCCGATCTGGATGGCCTGGGCCGAGCGGGTCGAGTCGCTGGCCCTGCCGGACGAGACGCCCGAGGACGTCCTGGACCTGGCCGCGGCGTTCCCCGGCACGCGCCTGCTGGTCATCGTCGGCGACGAGCACGGCGACTGGCCGGCCATCCTGGACACGGACGCGCCGGGCACCGAGTGCTTCACGCCCGTCGACCTGGGGCCACCGGCCGCCGGGCACGACGACGGACCCGCTGGAGGGCGTACGCGTGTACGTGATCGGCTGCCCATGAATGGCGACCCGTATACTCGGACGTCGATGGATGCCGCACGTGCCCGGACCGAGGCTCGAGACAGCCGCATCGACGGACTCCACGCGGAAGCGATCGCTGCCGTCGGGTACAGCGCGAACACGCTGCGAGGCGTGCGCGATCGGTACCGCGATGCCGGCGCGGAGCTGGTGGCCCGGTATCAGGCCCTGCGCGACGAACTCGATCGCCTGGAGCGGCGGTCGCCCGACACGGGCCTGCGGCTCGTCACCGACGATCGGCGATGCCGCGGCGAGCGCCGCGGAGGCCGATGCGGAAGCCGTCCGCATCGCGGGCCTGCGGGCCGAGGTCGAAGCCCTGACCATCGAGGTCGGCGACTACCAGGCCGAGCTCGCCCGGATGGGCCTGGCCCAGGAGAGCCTGGAGCGGACGTGGCTGTTCCTCAGCCGGGGCGACGGTTCGCTGGTCGCCGAGCCGAGCACGGCGCCCGACGCCGCCGACGTCCAGATGCGCATCGTCGAGGCCCAGGAGGCGGAACGCCTGCGCCTCGCCCAGGAGATCCACGACGGACCGGCCCAGGCGCTGTCGAACGCGATCTTCCAGGTGGAGTACATCGAGCGGGTGTCCGAGACCGACGCGCGCCAGGCGCGCACGGAGCTGCATGCCCTGCGCGAGCTCCTGCGGCGCGAACTGGGCGACCTGCGCTCGTTCATCAGCCAGCTCCGCCCGCCGGTCCTGGACGAGCTGGGCCTCGATGGCGCCATCCAGGACACGGCCGACCTCGTCCGGTCGGTCACCGGCGCCACGGTCACCACGGCGTTCGACGCCCCGTCCGACCGCCTGTCGGATGCGGAGCGGACGGTCGTCCTGCGCGTGGCCCAGGAGGCCCTGCAGAATGTCCGGAAGCACGCCGTCGCCTCCAGCATCACGGTCCGGACGTCGCTCGAGGACGCGGACTGGGTCCTGGACGTCGGCGACGACGGCCGGGGCTTCGATGTCGGGGACGCGGCGGCTCGTGGCCGGCGCAACTTCGGCCTTCAATTCATGCGCGAGCGAGCCGAGCTGATCGGTGCCCGCTTGGACGTACGATCTCGACCAGGCGACGGCACCGTCGTCCGTCTGGCGATCCCAACCCGAGCCCAGACGGGAGCGTAAGGAGAGCACATGGCTACGACGGACTACAGCGGACCCGACCGGCGTCGGGGCGGTCCTGACCGGCGGAACCCCGAGGACATCACCCGGATCCTCATCGTCGACGACCACGCCCTGTTCCGGGTGGGCATCGCCAACATCCTCGGCAAGGAGCCGGACCTCGAGGTCGTCGGCGAGGCCGACGACTCGCGGAGCGCGGTGGATCGCGCCCTGGAGACGTCGCCGGACATCGTCCTGATGGACCTGTCCCTGCCGGCCCCCGGTGGCATCGAGACGACGCAGCGGATCAAGCGTGAGCTGCCGTCGACCGCGATCATCGTGCTGGCCGTCAGCGAGGACGAGGACGCCCTGTTCGACGCGATCAAGGCCGGCGCGGCCGCGTTCATCCTCAAGGATGTCGGCCCGGACGACCTCGTGACGATCATCCGGCGCGTCGTCGACGGCGAGTACCTCATCAACGACAAGGTCTTCGCCAAGCCGGCCGTCGCGTCGCGCGTCCTCAAGGAGTTCCGCGAGCTGGCCGTCTACGGCCAGGAAGCGGCTCCGATCTTCGCCCCGCTGTCCCCGCGCGAGGTCGAGATCCTGGACAACATCGCCCAGGGCATGACCAACAAGCAGGTCGCCTACGCGCTGTCGATCAGCGAGCAGACGGTCAAGAACCACATGAGTTCGATCCTGCGCAAGCTGTCCGTCAACGACCGGACCCAGGCCGTCGTCTACGCGATGCGCCAGGGCTGGATCCGGATGCCGGAAGACTGATCGTCGAACCAGACCCCATCCGAGCGACCCGCGACCCGATGACCGACACCGCGATCACGCCGCCGCCGACCAGCCTGGCTCAGCTCTCCAGCCGGCTGGTCGACGACGTCCGCGATCTCGATGCCGAACTCGCGGAAGTGGACCTGCTGGTCGACCAGGCCAAGACCGAGGCGGCGCGCCATGTCGCGCGCCGCGCGGCCGCGGCCGACAAGCTCGCCGCGCTCCAGAAGGGCGGCTCCACCGACTCGAAGGACCTGCTCGACCTGAGCGCCCAGCTGGTCACCCTCACCAAGCGCGCCGCCCTGATGGAGTCCCAGGTGGACGTCCTCGAGGGCAAGCGGCGCGCGCTGGGCCGGTATCGCGAGGCGGTCGCCGAGTACGCCGCCGCGACGGCGACGATCGACCCATCGCTCGGTCCGGGCGGACGACGAGGGATCCGACGACGGACCGGCGCTGGACCCGGACGCCCCGATGCCGGCCGCGGTCTCACGGATGGTCATGACCGCGCAGGAGGACCTCCGGCGCGAGATCTCGCGGGCGATGCACGACGGGCCGGCCCAGAGCCTGACGAACATCGTGCTCCAGGCCCAGATCGTCGAGCGACTCGTCGCCCGTGATCCGGCCTCCGCGCACGGCGAGGTGACGCAGCTCATCGCGATGGTCCAGCAGACACTGGACGCGACGAAGTCGTTCATCTTCGACGTCCGGCCGATGGTCCTCGACGACCTCGGACTGCTGCCGACCCTGCGGCGCGCCGCACGCGAACGCGGCCGGCGGGCCGGGATCGCCATCGAATTCGACTCGATGGGCCAGGACCGGCGCCTGCCGATGGACCTCGAGAGCGGCCTGTTCCGGATCGTCGACGAGGCCCTGGCGGCCTACCTGAGCCTGGCCCCGGACCGGGTCTCGCTCAAGCTGGAGTGGACCGGCCAGGTCGAAGTCCGGGTCGCGGCCTCGAAGACCCCGCTGTTCATCACCGAGCCGACCCCGCCACCGCCGGCCCCGGAGTCGAAGAAGAAGGGTGGCAAGGACGTCGCCGACGAGCTGCCGCCGGCCCTCGCGGCGATGATCGAGGAGCGGGAGGCCGCAGAACGCGAGGAGGCCGAAGCGGCGCGCCTCGCAGGCGATCGTCATCCTGCCGGCGACCGTCTGGCGCGAGACCCAGACCCGGGCCGCGTCGATCGGCGTCACGGCGACGCTGATCGACGAGGGCGCACAGCTCGTGCTGGTGACCGAATCGGCCGCACCGGATCCGGCCGCACCCGAGGCGTGACTGCGCGGTCGCGGTCAGGGCCTCGTCGAGTACGGGCTCATCCTGGCCCTCACGACCGTCCTGACGATCCTCATCCTGGTCGTGTTCGGGGGGACCGCTCGCGGACGTCCTGGTCGCGATCGGCGGCGCCATCGACGCGGCCACCGGCGGCAACTGATCCCCTCGTGCTGGAGTGGTGCGCGGAGCGTTGCCCGCGAGGCCCCGAGTCACCCGTACGCGTCGGTACTATCAGGCTAGTGTGAGTCCGGCCTCCATCTTCATATAGTGGCGCAGCCCTCGATCGAGGGTGAGTACTCATCCAGGAGGCCACGATGGCACTGTTCAACGATCTGTATCTCAAGGTCCTCAACGCGGTCAACCGCGACGAGGAGGGCCAGGGGCTCGCGGAGTACGCGCTGATCCTCGCCCTGATCGCGATCGTCGCGATCGTCGCTCTGATCTTCCTGGGCAGCCAGGTTTCAGCAAGATCCTGAGCACCGTCGGTACCTCGGTCTAGCACCGACCCGACTCCGCAGAGTCACGAACGCCGGGTCCCACGGGGCCCGGCGTTCGTCTGTGTCCGGGGTGCACCGCTAGGTCGCCCCGACGTCTTGACAGCCTCGCCGACTCGCCCGTACCTTGACCGTCCCTCTCGGCCTGTCCGCGAGGAGATCTGAAGAAAGGAGGTACCGAAGCAATGACGAACATCTACCTTGCAATCATGAACATCCTTGATCGAGACGAAGAAGGCCAGGGGCTCGCGGAGTACGCGCTGATCCTCGCCCTCATCGCCATCGTGGCGATCGTCGCCCTGATCTTCCTGGGCAGCCAGGTCAGCAAGATCCTCAGCACCGTCGGCACCTCGGTCTAGCACCGCGTTCCAACCATCCTGAGTCGGCCGCCGGGACCCTTCGGGGGCCCGGCGGCCGTTCCCGTTCCAGGGGTCGGCCAGGGTCGCCAGCTCGCCGACGCAACCTTGCAGGGAACCTTGCACCGTGCACGATTTCCTCCACTTTCCTCCCAATGGTCCTAGGCCTTTCGTATAGTCGTCCGCCATTTTCCCGGTGCTACAGTGTTGCCACCTGTCACATACGACAACCCACTTCTTCGGGGAGAATCAAGTTGAAGCGCTCTAATCGACTGGTCTTGCTCATCGGGGTCTTCCTCGCCATCGTGGCGTTCGTCGCCGTGATCGTCATGCTCGGCAACGGCGGCGGCGGCGACGGCCAGTGCGACCGCCCACGACGGGCCCGGTCGTCGTGGCCACGACCGACATCCCGCTGTCCACCAAGGTGCAGTCGGACCAGGTCACGACCAAGACCGTCGACCTGACGGCCATCCTGCCGGGCGCCTACACGGACACCTCCCAGGTCGATCGGCAAGGTCGTCCGCCAGACGATCGCGGCCGATGCCCAGGTGACCTCCGCGAGCTTCGCTGAAGGCGGGTCCGTCATCGACATCGAGGTGCCCGAGGGCCTGCGCGCGATCTCGGTCCAGGTGGACCAGGTCAGCGGCGTCGGCACCCTCATCAAGACCGGCGACTACGTCGACATGGTCGTGGGCTTCGCGTCGGACAAGTTCCCGGTCGTGACCCAGAACCCGGTCGATGACTCGTTCCAGGTCGTCGGTGGCCTCAACGGCACCAGCGTCAAGCTGCTCCTCTCCGGGATGCAGGTCCTTGGCACCCTGCTGCCGCCCCCGACCACGGACACGTCCGGCCAGCCGGCCCCCAGCGGTGGCACGGCCACGAACCTGAACGGCCAGCAGGAGATCGTGATCCTCGCGGTCAACGCCCAGCAGGCAGAAGTCATCAAGTTCGCCCAGCTCGATGGATCCATCTCCCTGATCCTGCGCTCGGTGGACGACTTCCTCGATCCGGTCACGGGCGAGTCCATCCCGGTCGTCGTCCCGCCGACCACCACCGGCATCATCCTCAAGACGCTCGTCGAGACCTACGGTGTCCTGCCGCCGGAACTCGTCGAGACCGTCACCCCGTAGCGATGGGACCCCGACCGGCCGTCTGACGGCCGGTCGGACCACTCCGGAGCGGCGGCGCGCCTGGACCCTCGGGTCCTCCGCCCGTCGATCCGGGGACCCCACCCCGACGTATCCACCCTGACATCCCCGACACCCTGAAGAGCGAGATGGCCGACCAGATCCGCGTCCTCATCGTCGACGACATCCCGGAGACCCGGGACCACCTCACGAAGCTGCTTGGCTTCGAGAGCGATATCGACGTGGTCGGCGCTGCCGGGTCCGGCGAGGAAGCCCTGCGGCTCGCCGTGGAGCTCAACCCGGACATCGTCCTCATGGACATCAACATGCCGGACATGGACGGCATCGCCACCACGGAACGGCTCGCCTCGGCGGCCCCCGCGGCGGCCGTCGTCATGATGTCGGTCCAGGGCGAGGCGGACTACCTGCGACGCTCGATGCTGGCCGGGGCGCGCGAGTTCCTCGTCAAGCCGTTCAGCAGCGACGAGCTGACGTCGTCCATCCGCCAGGTCCACACCCGTGAGCGCGACAAGCAGAGCCGGATGGCCCCGATCGCGGCGGCCCCGACGGCCGCGACCTCGGCGCCATCGAGCAACCGATCCGGCGAACCGGGCATGGTCGTCGCCGTCTTCAGCCCGAAGGGCGGGGTCGGCAAGACGACGGTCGCGGTCAACATGGCCGTCGCCGCCGTCAACGAGCTGGGCAAGAAGGTCGTCGTCGTCGACGGCTCGTTCCAGTTCGGCGACGTCGGCGTCCTGCTCAACCTCAACCCGAAGAACAAGTCGATCGCCGACCTCATCCCCGAAGTCGAGGCCGGCGAGCTCGAATCCGTCGACACGTTCGTCATCAATCACTCGGCCGGCATCCGCGTCCTCCTGGCGCCACCGTCGCCCGAGATGGCCGAGCTGATCACGCCGGGCGGCGTCAAGAAGGTCCTCGAAGCGCTGCGGCGCGACCACGACCTGGTCGTCGTGGACTGCACGTCCTACTTCAACGACACCACGCTGGCGATCCTTGACAGTGCCGACATCATCCTGACCATGCTCAGCCTGGAGATCACCAGCATCAAGAACATGCGTCTGTTCCTCGAAGTCACCCAGCAGCTGGGGTACGAGACCGGCAAGGTCCGGCTCGTCCTCAACCGCGCCGACTCGGCGCTGGGCATCCGCGTCGCGGACGTCGAGCACTCGATCGGCCGGAAGGTGGATGACACCATCGTGAGCGACGGTCGGAGCGTGGTCTACGCGCTCAACCGTGGCGTCCCGTTCTTCCTCTCCAACCGGGAGGCACAGGTCTCCCAGGACATCCTCAGATTGACCCGGGCAGTGGTCGGCGAGCGGGCGCAGGTCGCGTCCTCCGATGATGCCGGCAAGTCCGCCCAGAAGAAGTCGTTGTTCGCATGGCGCTGACCGTGTACGTAGTGGGCCCGAATGGGCGAGAAGGGGTGTAGGCGATGTCCCTCCTGAAGCGGATCGAGAGTGCTCGACCGGGTACGGCTCCGGCCGGGACCCCCGCGCCGGCAGCGCCCGGATCGAACCTGCCGGCTCCCGCGGCCGGCGGCCCGCCGACGCCTCCGTCGTCGACGCCTCGGCTGACCAGCCAGGCCCCGACGCGCGAGTCGTTCCGCGACGTCAAGTTCCGGATCCAGAGCCGGGTCATCCAGGACCTGGATCCGAAGCTGGACCTGTCCAACCAGGTCGAGGTCCGACGCCAGATCGAGGAGATCTTCGGCAAGGTCATCGACGAGGAAGGTCTGGCCCTGACGCGCGCCGAACGCGTGCGGATGCTGGAGCAGATCACCGACGAGATCATCGGCCTCGGGCCGCTCGAGCCGCTCCTGCGGGACGAGTCGATCACCGAGATCATGGTCAACGGCCCGCGCCAGGTCTACATCGAACGATCCGGCAAGCTCGAACTGACCAACGTCGTCTTCCAGAACGATGACCACGTCATGCGCATCATCGATCGGATCATCGCCCCGATCGGTCGCCGCGTCGACGAGTCGTCGCCGATGGTGGACGCCCGTCTGACGGACGGTTCCCGCGTCAATGCCATCATCCCGCCGCTGTCCCTGGTGGGACCGGTCATCACCATCCGGAAGTTCTCCGCCTCGCCGTTCACGGTCGAGGACCTCATCCGGTTCGGGACGGCGACCGCGGACATGTTCGACTTCCTGCGCGCGTGCGTCGAAGCCCGCCTGAACCTGTTCGTCTCGGGCGGCACCGGCTCGGGCAAGACCACGACGCTCAACGTGCTCTCCTCGTTCATCCCGAACGACGAGCGCATCGTGACCATCGAGGACGCGGCCGAGCTGCAGCTCCGCCAGGAGCACGTGGTGACGCTGGAGTCGCGCCCGCCGAACATCGAAGGCAAGGGCGCGGTGCCCATCCGCGAGCTCGTGCGCAACGCGCTGCGGATGCGGCCCGACCGGATCATCGTCGGAGAGTGCCGTTCCGGTGAGGCCCTGGACATGCTCCAGGCCATGAACACCGGCCACGACGGCTCGATGTCGACCGGCCACGCCAACAGCCCGCGCGACATGCTCTCGCGGCTCGAGACGATGGTGCTGATGGCCGGCGTGGACCTGCCCCTGCGGGCGATCCGCGAGCAGGTCGCCTCCGCCGTCGACCTCATCGTCCAGCAGAACCGCCTCAAGGACGGCACCCGCAAGATCGTGAACATCACCGAAGTCCAGGGGATGGAAGGTGACGTGATCGTCATGCAGGACGTCTTCGTCTTCGAACAGACCGGTGTCGTCGAAGGCAAGATCCAGGGCCGGCTGAAGCCGACCGGGATCCGTCCCAAGTTCGTCGAAAAGTTCGAGGTCATGGGGATCAACCTCCCGCCTGGCCTCTTCGGGTTCACCTACTAGGCCCGGGAAGGAGCTGCGCTCGTGCAAACAGAGACGCTGATCGTCGCCGGGATCGCCGCGCTGGCGATCCTGCTGATCGCTGTCGGCGTCGCGTCGTCGGGCGGTTCGGGTATCTCCGACCGCCTCGAGCGCTACGCCTCCGGCAAGCAGCCCGAGAAGAAGGCTGCGTCCACCGGCCAGGGCCCCATCAGCGACCTGATCGCCCAGAGCCAGGCGCTGGCCAACTTCAACAAGGTCGTCGAAGGCCGCGACTTCGGGGCCAACCTCTCGCGCGACATCGCGCGGGCGGACCTGAAGCTCAAGCCGTCCGAGTTCATCTTCATCTGGATCGGCTCGGTCATCGGCATCCCGGTCGGCATGTTCATCTTCTCGTTCTTCCTGCCGGCCCTCGGCAACCCGCTGTTCCTGCTCATCGGCGCACTCATCGGGTTCTGGATCCCGCGCTTCTGGCTCGGACGCCGCAAGAGCGGCCGCCTCAATGCCTTCAACAAGCAGCTGCCGGACACGATCACCCTGATCGCCAACGCCCTGCGCGCCGGTTCGTCGTTCCTGCAGGCCATCGAGCTGGTCGTGCGCGAGTCGCGACCGCCGATCTCCACGGAGTTCGGCCGCGTCATCCGCGAGGTCAACCTCGGCCTGCCGTTCGACCAGGCGCTCGAGAACATGGTCCGCCGAGTCCGCTCGGACGACCTCGAGCTCATGGCCACGGCCATCTCCATCCAGCACCAGGTCGGCGGCAACCTCGCCGAGATCCTCGACTCGATCGCGTACACCATCCGCGAGCGCGTCCGGATCAAGGGCGAGATCCGCACCCTCACGGCCCAGCAGCGGCTGTCCGGCTACGTCGTGGCCGGCCTGCCGATCGGCCTCGCAGCCTTCCTGTTCGTCGCAGCACCCGGCTTCATGGAGCCGATGTTCGCCAACCCGCCGGAGATCCTCGGATTGCCGGCCGGCGTGATCATCCTGCTCTTCGGCGGCTTCATGATGTTCCTGGGCTTCCTCGCCATTCGCAAGATCGTCGACATCGAGGTCTAGCCTGATGATCCTTCCCATCATCGTCGCCGCCATCGCGGCCGGCGCGATCCTTCTGATCTTCATGGCCCTGGCCGGCGGCTCGCCGGTGGACCCCGTCCAGGCACGGCTGACCCAGCTGGGCACCATGCAGGCCAAGAACCTCGAGGAGCTCGAGCTGCAGCAGCCGTTCATCGAGCGGACGCTGCGCCCGCTGGCCGCCCGCATGTCGGGCAGCGTGTCGCGGGTGACGAGTTCGTCCTTCTCCGAGCGGACCGGCAAGCGCCTGGCCCTCGCCGGCAACCCCGGCGACCTGGGCGTCACCGACTGGCTCGGCATCAAGGCCATCGGCGCCGTCGTCGGCGGCATCCTGTTCTTCCTGATCTTCACCTTCATGCTGGGCATGGGCTTCCTGGGCGGCGCGCTCATGGGCCTGCTTGGCGTCGTCGTCGGCTACATCGCGCCGGAGTTCTGGCTCGGACGCAAGGTCAAGGCCCGTCAGAAGGCCATCCTGCTGATGATCCCGGACACGCTGGACCTGCTGACGATCTCCGTCCGCGCCGGCCTCGGCTTCGATGCCGCGCTCGGCCGGGTGGTGGACAAGCTCAAGGGCCCGCTGTCGGACGAGTTCCGTCGGGCGCTGGCCGAGGTCCGCGTCGGCAAGGCGCGCCGCGATGCGCTCCGCGACATCGTCCCGCGCACCGAAGTCACGCCGCTGACCAACTTCATCGGCGCGATCATCCAGGCCGAACAGTTGGGTGTCTCGATCTCCAAGGTGCTGCAGGTCCAGTCCGAGCAGCTCCGGATCGAGCGCCGCCAGCGCGCCGAGGAACAGGCCGCGAAGGCGCCGATCAAGATGCTGTTCCCGCTCGTCGGCTGCATCTTCCCGTCGCTGTTCATCGTCATCCTCGGGCCGGCCATCATCCTGATCGTCCTCAACCTGAAGGTCTGAGCCAGGTCCGGGCGTCGACCGACGCCGTGGCGCGTACGCGTGCCGTGGCGCCATCGACGCCCACCTGACCGGCCATCCGTGCCGTGACCTCCGAGCTCGTCGCTCGAAACGCGACTCGCGGGACCGTCCTGGCCGCCCGGATGGGCGTCGCCGCCGGCCTGTGGGGCAAGTTCAAGGGCCTCATGGGCCGCCCGTCGCTTGGCCCCGACGAGGGGCTCTGGCTGCCCGATAGCAACGGCATCCACATGATGTTCATGCGCTTCCCGATCGACGCGGTCTTCGTCGGTCGACGGGACGATGCCGGCTCGTGCCAGGTCATCTCGGTCCATCGCGGCCTGCGCACGTGGACGGGCCTCGTCCCACTCGTGCGCGGCGCCCATGGCGTCCTGGAGCTCCCGGTCGGGACCATCGACCGCTCGGGGACGGCGGTCGGCGACACGCTCGTCCTGGAGGTGAGTTCCACGTAAGGCCACGTCGCCAGACTCGGCCCGTGACGCTCATCCGTTCCGCCCTCGCGCGGACCCTCGACGCGGCCTTTCCCGCCACGTGCCCCGGGTGCGGCCGGGAGGGCGCGCCGATCTGCGGCTCCTGCCTGCCCGCCCTCGATGCGCGCCTGGACGAGCCGCCCGGCGTGCTGATCGGGATGCCGGTCGACCTCCCCTATCCGCTCCTGCAGCTCGAGTGGTGTGCGCCGTTCGTCGGGGTCGTGCGCGATGCCCTCCACGCCATCAAGTACCAGGGGGAGCGTCGCGTCGCCACGCCACTCGGGGCCGCGGTGGCCAGACGCTGGGCGCGAGGTCGGGGCCGGCGGCGACCTCATCGTGCCCGTCCCGGTCCACGCCGCTCGAGCGCGCCAGCGTGGCTACGACCAGGCGCAGCTCATCGCCGAGGTCGCCGCTCGCCACCTGGCACTCCCCCACGCCCGACTGCTCGAGCGCCACGTCGAGACGATCGCCCAGTTCGAGCTGGATCGACGCGAGCGCGCGACCAACGTCCGTGGCGCGTTCCGCCTCGTGACTGCCCCAGCCGCTCGCGGGCCGCTGGGTCGTCCTCGTGGACGACGTCATGACGACGGGCGCGACCCTGTCCGCCTGTGCGACGGTGCTCATGGAGGCGGGCGCGATCGGCGTTTCTGCGATCACCGTCGCCCGCGAACGCTGATCGGCCGGATCGGCGAGTCGCACGACGACGACGGCTATACTCGAACCCCGACGACCGATGACCGACGACCGCCGAGCAAGACCCCGAGGTGACCCGTGCGCACGATCGTCAAGGGCAAGAACACCGACCTCTCGGAGCGCGTCCGTGAGTATGCCGAGCGCCGGATGCGACGTCTCGAGCGCCAGCTGGACGACCAGACCGACGCCATCGTCGAGCTCTGGAACGAGCAGCATCGGAGCGCCGCGGAGTCGCACATCGCCGAGGTCACGGTGATCATCGACGGGCAGAACCTGCACAGCCACGGGGCGGGCCCGAGCTACCAGGTCGCCATCGACACCGTCGTCGACAAGGCCGAGCGCCAGGTCGTCGACCACCGCGAGAAGCCGCGCCTGCGGGCACGGCCCGAAGAGGAGAAGCAGATCCTGCGCCGGATCGCCGACGGCTCGGCCGGGCCCGCCCGTGAACGGCGGATCGTCAAGACGAAGCGGTTCGGGATCGAGCCCATGTTCGAGGAAGACGCGATCGCCGCGATGGAGGAACTCGGGCATCGATTCTTCGTCTTCGTGAACGCCGAGACCGAGCGCGTGGCCGTCCTGTACGCCCGCGATGACGGTGATTTCGGGCTCATCGAGCCGGTCGTCGCCGGCGAGTACACCAAGGGCAAGAGCCGCTCCGGCAGCAGTCGGGCCTAGGGTCTCTCGCGCGCCTGCGGGGCCCGCCCGGCGGTAGATGCTGGCCTCACGGACGAGCAGGCCGTCGTCGATCATCGCGCGCCGCAGCGTGGCCACGTCGGGGTGGAACAGCGCCAGCCGCTGATTGACCTCCTTCTCCGGATACGGCCGATCCTCGGTGAAGACGCGATCGCACAGGTAGCGGATGACGATGCGCCGCTTCGACTCCTGGCTCGGGATCGTCGTGAGGCGGTCATCGCGCAGGAATGCCCGGATGACCTTCGCCTCGTCGGCGGGCAGCGGCGCTCCGTCCGGGCCGGTCAGGTCCGATGCGGGCGCATCGTCTGCCTCGATGGCACCGAGGCGCCGCCCGACGGCGTGGACCGCGTCGACGCGCAACGCATAGGTGCCACCGGGCAGCGCCTCGACGAGTCCGGCCTCCACGAGCCGGGCGAGGTGGCGGCGCACGGCCGCCTCGGGCATCCCGAGATCGCCCGCGAGTCGGCCAGCCTCCCGAGGACCGTCGGCGCAGGCGCCCGCGATCCGCAGGCGATTCGGGTCGGCCAGTGCCTTGAGCGCGGTGAGGAGCGTGTGGTCCACGTCTCGCATCGTACGATGGCGCGGATGCTTCCCGACGGTCGCCGACTCGGTGCTCACCTGCCCCTGGCCGACGGCATGGTCAAGGCCGTCGAGCGGGCCCATGCGATCGGCGCCGGCACGCTCCAGATCTTCTCGGACAACCCCACGACCTGGCGCCGCCGCGCCGCACCACCCGGCGACCAGGCGGCCTTCCGTGACGCCCTGACGGCCCGCGACCTCGGGCCGATCGCCATCCATGCCTCGTACCTGGTGAACCTGGCCGGGCCCGAGCCCACGTTCTTCGAGCGGTCCATCGCGCTCCTCGCCGACGAGCTGCGCGTCGCGCCCGGGTTCCGTGCCCGCTACGTGAATGTCCATGTCGGGTCGCATCGCGAGCGCGGCGTGGATGCCGGCATCGCCCGCGTCGCCGACGGGATCGCCCGAGTGCTGGCGGACGCGGACGCGGACGGCAGACGCGGACGGGGGGTCGGGGCTCGTCGTGGACGCCCCGATGCTCGTCCTCGAGAACTCGGCGGGCAGCGGGTTCGGGCTGGGGACGGACGTGGCCGAACTGGCCGCCATCGCCGATGCCGTCGCGGCTCGCGGCGTGCCGCGCGACCGGGTCGGGTTCTGCCTGGATGCAGCGCACGCCTGGGGCGCCGGTATCGACCTCTCGGACCCGGCCGCCATCGATGGCTTCCTGGACGACTTCGACCGACGGATCGGTCTCGACCGCCTCGTCATGGTCCACCTGAACGACTCGAAGGTGGAGCGCGGCTCCAATCTCGACCGCCACGAGCACCTGGGTGCCGGACGCATCGGCGAGGCCGGCCTGGCGCACCTGCTCACGCATCCGCGACTCGCGGGCGCCACGTACTACCTGGAGACGCCCGGGATGGACGAGGGCTACGACGCGGTCAACGTCGCGCGAGCCTACGACCTGGCGGCCGGACGCCCGCTGGCGACCCTGCCGCCGGAGGCGATGACCGTCCGCGGGAGTCGCGCCAGGACGGCCCCTCGAGCCGCGGAGCCGGTGTGACCCGGGATCGGCGGATCCCCGGCGTGGTCGTCGTGCTCGGGCTCCTCGCCCTCGCCGCCGTGCTGCGGCTGCCGAACCTGGCCACCCGGGGCACCTGGGACGCCGACCAGGGCCACGACATGCTCGTCCTGCGGGCGTGGGTCCAGGATGGCGTCATCCCGCTCCTCGGACCACCGACGTCGATCGGGGACGTCCACCACGGAGCGCTCTACTACTACCTGCTCGCCCCGGCGGCGTTCCTGACCGGCGGCGACTCACCGCTCGCCGTGGTCCTGACGATCGCGCTGGCCGGGATCGCGGCCGTCGGCGTGACCTGGTGGCTGGCGCGGTCCATCGGCGGGGCGGTCGCCGGGTTCGTCGCCGGCCTCGTCCTCGCGGTCTCGAGCTCGGCCGTGGACGGGTCGACGTTCATCTGGAACCCGAACCTCATCGCCCTCTCGAGCGCCGTCGCCCTGGCCGGCGCCTGGCGGGCGTGGACGACCGAGCGGCCGCGCTGGTGGCTCCTGGCGGCCGCGGGGACCGCGGTGACCGTCCAGTGCCACGTCCTGGGCATCGCGATGGCCCCGGTCGTCGGTGGGCTGCTGATCCTTGACTGGCGGCGGCGGGCCGGCCCAGACCGGCGATCCGTGGCTCGCGCCGGCATCGCCTGGCTGGTCATCGTCATCGCCAGCTACGTGCCGCTGATGGTCCACGAGCTCACGAATGACTTCTCGGAGGTCCAGGCGGCCCTGGCCTACCTGCGCGGTGGCAGCGGCGCAGCGGCGCGGGCCCGCTGGAGCGCTTCCCGATCGTGTCGCTGCGGGTCATCAGCTGGCCACTGTCCGGGCTGATCACCGAGGCCGCCGTGCCGGCCCTGATCGCAGCCTGCTCGTCGTGGTCATCGTCGTGCTTCGCTGGCGAGCGTCGGATGATGGCGAGCGGCTGGCCGTGCGCTGGCTGGGACTCGGGCTGCTGTGGACCTGCGTCTTCCTGACCGTCGCGGCACCGAGCCTGGCGGTCGTCGTCCCGGACCTGCCGAACGACCACTACCACGCCTTCGCGGACCCGATGGTCGTGATCCTGGTCGGCCTGGGAGCCGGAGCCGCGTGGCGAGCGACGGGCGGGCTCGGCGTCCTGACCCACCTGCCACGGGCCGTGGCCGCCGTCGGCGTGGCGGTCCTGTGCGCCTGGAACCTGACCACGCAGCCACCGGCCGTGAACCCGGATGGCGGCTTTCCCGCCGCCGAGGTCGCCGCCGACCGGATCGTCGCGACGACCGGTGACGACCCGATCCGGCTGGAGTCGCTGCCGGACTTCAAGTCCGTGGACGCGTACGGCTATCCGCTGGTGCGCGATGGGCGATCCGTGAACGAGACCGCCGAGGGCGTCGAGGCTGCGAGGGCGTCGAGCCCGCGAACCTGGTCATCGTCTGCGACGCACGCTTCGAGGCCGCGATCGGCGCCGCCTGTGGCGGACCGGCGGAGGATGCGGCCGCGGCGAGCGCGGCGCCTGGCCTGCGACTCGTCGAGCGGTTCGAGGCCGCACCCGGCCGGATCATCTCGGTGTACGAGTAGTCGGGACCGGAGGCAACACCCCGGGAATCGCGAACGCCAGCGCCCCAGACGCTGGCGTTCGCTGCCCCCGAGACCCGGATGCTGGAGGGCGCTCCGGGCCGTGCCCCGAGAGTTGCTAGTAGCGGCCGGGCTCCCGGCCGGTGGCCCGGATGACCGGGCGGACGCCCCCCGCACCGACCCCGACGGGGCCGCTGGAGGAACTCATCTGGCGGACGGTCCCGGTCGGCCGCATCGGCCGATCGGAATTCCGTTCCGTGGATGACGTGCTGTTGGTGGTGTTGCCGTCGGGGGAGAACGCCCGCCCGTAGCGGCGGATCCTGACGGCGAGGTAGTACTCCATGATCTGCCGCACCTGCGGTTCGGTCAGGAGGTCGTCGGCACGCAGGGCGTACTCGACGCGGGCGGTGGGGTTCATCGAGCCCGACGCCACCAGGCCCAGGTACTGGGTCGTGTCGGCATCGTCGCGCAATTCGCGCAGGCCCCGAGCCAGCTTGGTGGCCGTGCCCAGGGAGGGCATCCGGTCGCCGCGGATCAGGCGCGAGATGGTCGAGTGGTCGACGCCGGACTGCTGGGCAAGCTGTCGCTGCGACATCTTCTTGGCCTTGAGTTGGGTCCGGAGCCATTCATTGAACGCTCGGCCGTTTTGGGTCGTCATGCTTCTTGGGCGCTCCGTGATCGAGCGGGCGGACCGTTGCCGCGATGCCCCAACTATCGATGCGGCCCTCGACCCCCTGTATCACCCGTTGGTACTTGCGCTCTGGACCGACCGGCGAGCGGATACATCCGGTGTGGTGCGGTTCGAGGGGTTGCGGGGATGCGGGCGGGACCCGCTCCCACATGACCAAGGTACGTTCCCTGCGTGGAGCTGGATCACCGGCACGCTGCCGTCAGGCCGGCGAGATCGCCCCTTCGGGCGCCTGCGTGACCTTGATGTGACCCTCGCCGCGAGGCATGGGCGACACCACGTAGAGCACGGCGCCGAAGACGATGATCGACAGGACGCTGATGGCCCAGTCGAGGATGGTGATGGCCGTCGCCTCCGCCAGCGGGACCCCGTACGCGACGGTCAGCACGCCGATCACGCCGGCCTGGGCGAACCCGAGACCGGCCGGGCTGAGCGGGATCGCGGTCAGGAGCGACCCGATCAGCGCCACGAAGACGGCGCCGGAGACCCCGAGCGACACGTCCGGGAATCCGAGGGCCTGGACCACCAGCCACAGGCGGAGTCCCTCGGTCATCCAGATGGCGCCGGTCACGAAGGCCAGCATCGGCAGGTGTCGGAAGCCGACGGCACCGAAGACGCCCTCCTCGAATCGTTCGTACAGCTCGAGGATGCTGGGCGGAAGCGGCAGTCGGGTCAGGATCCGACGCCCGAAGTTGCGCATCGTGAACAGCCCGACGGCCAGGACGATGACGGTGACGATGCCGACCACGAAGACGAGCCGGATGGCCGGCGGCATCTCGACGCGGAAGCTGTAGAACCCGGCCGCGAGGCCCAGGATGGCGATGGCGAAGATGTCCAGGATCCGCTCGATGAAGACCGTCCCGAACGTGCGGCTGAGGGACGCGGGGCTGTTCATCTTGAGCAGGTAGGCGCGGTAGACGTCACCGAGCTTCGCCGGCACCACGCAGTTGACGAACCACGACAGGTACAGGATCTCGGTGGAGTCCTTCACGCGGATCCCGAAGCCGGTCGAGCGCAGGAGGCGCGACCAACGGAACCCACGCAGGGGGAACCCGAGGTAGAACACGATGAACGCCGCGAGGACGAGCGCCGGATTCGCCTGGAGGATGAGCTCCGGGACGGCCGACAGGCGGTCGCGGTTCAGGTAGAGGAAGAACCCGATGATCGCGAGCGGGACGGCGATCGAGAGGATCGTCCGCGGCTGGCGCAGCCGATGCGCGAGCGAGACCGGCGCGACGTCGGACTCATCGATCTCCGGGACCGGTTCGAGCGTCAGCGGACCCGTGAGACCGCGCGCGTCGTCCAGCGTGGGGGTGGCCTCCATGGCATCGGACGCTACCGGGCCCGTGGTCCCCGGCGCCATCGGACGAAGGTCCTGCCCGTCGGTCGGACCGGTCACGGGCGCGGCTCGGACGGCCCGCCGGCCGATGGCTCCGGTGGAGCGCCGACGGCGACCGGCGGCTTCACTCGCCCGTTGCCGCGGAGGCGCTGGACGACCTTGGACACGGGTGTGAGCAGCCGCACGAAGTACGTCGCCCGCCCCGGGACCAACTCACCATCGGACAGGGCCGCGAGCAGACCCGCCGGCGTCGATGGGTCGCCGTCCAGCGCGGTGTAGGCCACGCCGACCTCGATGAGCGAATGGGCGTCCGACACCGCCACGATCGGCCGCTCGTGCTCGGCGGCGAACGCGACGGCCTGCTCGTTGCCGTTCCCGACGATCCGCGCGTTGTGCCCCTCGATCCAGTCCACCAGCGGCGCGATCTCGGCCAGGTCGCCACTCTTCGACAGGGAGCCACGGAACGAGTCGAACGGGTGCGGGATCCCGACCAGCCCACCCTGTGCCCGCGCCTCGGCGATCGTCTCGACCGCGGTCAGGCCGGGCGGGATGGCGCGCTCGAGGAAGACGCAGATGAGGTCGCCATCGCTCGTCTTGACCTCCTCGCCGACGATGACGGTCAGGCCGGCGGGTGCGGCGGCCCGGGCGGCCATGGCCCCGTCGATGCGGTCGTGGTCCGTGATGGCGATGTGGGTGAGCCCGCGTTGCGCGGCCAGCCGGACGACGTCGGCGGGGTCGGACAGGCAGTCGAAGCTGGCGCGGGTGTGGCAGTGCAGGTCGATGAACGCCCGTGCCATCGCCGTGACGAGCCGGGCCTAGATCTGCTGGACGAGCGACTTCTTGAAGAAGTCGAAGTGCTCGAGCGCGAGACCCGTTCCCAGCGCCACGCAGTTGAGCGGATTCTCGGCCACGTGGCACGGCACGCCGGTCACCTGGGTGAGCAGCTTGTCCACGTTCCGCAACAGGGCCCCGCCACCCGACATGACCATGCCCTTGTCGATGATGTCGCTCGAGAGTTCCGGCGGGGTCTGCTCCAGGACGGAGCGCACGGCGGCGACCAGCTGCTGGAGCGGCGCCTCGATGGCCTCCATGACCTCGGAGCTCGTGATCGGGATGGTCCGCGGCAGCCCGGCGATGAGGTCGCGCCCGCGGACCTCCATCGTCAGTTCGCGCTCGAGCGGCAGGGCGGTCCCGATCTGGATCTTGACCTCCTCGGCCGTCCGCTCGCCGACCATCAGGTTGTACTTCTTGCGGATGTACGTGGCGATCGACTCGTCGAACTTGTTGCCGCCGACGCGCAGGCTGTGCGAGACGACGATGCCCCCGAGCGCGATGACCGCGATCTCGCTGGTCCCGCCGCCGATGTCGATGATCATGTTCCCGGACGGGCCGCTGATCGGGACGTTGGCGCCGATGGCGGCGGCGAGCGGCTCCTCGATGAGGTACGCCTCCTTGGCGCCGGCCTTGAGGGCGGCATCGCGGACCGCCCGCTTCTCGACGCTGGTCACGCCGGCCGGCACGCTGATCATCACCTCCGGGCGCGAGAACCCGATCCGGCCCTTGGTCGCCTTGTTGATGAAGAAGCGGAGCATCGCCTCGGTGATGACGTAGTCGGCGATGACGCCGTCCTTCATCGGGCGGATGGCGGTGATGTTGCCGGGCGTGCGCCCGATCATCTCGCGGGCTTCCTCGCCCACGGCGACGATGCGGTTGTCATCCGAGACGGCGACCACGCTGGGTTCCGTGCTGACGATGCCCTTGCCCTTGACGTACACGAGGACGTTGGCCGTGCCGAGGTCGATACCGATCTTCATGAGGTGGTGACAGCTGTCCCTTCTGCGACGCGCGCGATACTGGCGCCCAGATCGCGGAACTTGCCCTCGATGTTCTCATAGCCTCGCCGAACGTGGTGCGCACCGTGGATGACGGTGGTCCCCTCAGCGGCCAGGGCGGCCAGGATGAGCGAGGCGCCGGCGCGCAGGTCGCCGATCTCCACCTCCGCACCGCGGAGCTTCGACGGGCCGCTGATGATGGCGTGGTGCGGGTCCGGCAGCTCGACCGCGCCGCCCATCCGGCGGACCTCGGCGAGCCACTCGAGGCGGTCCTCGAAGATCGTCTCGTGGACGTGGGAGACGCCGGTCGCCTGGGTCAGCAGGACGGCGGTCGGTGGCTGGAGGTCCGTGGCGAGCCCGGGGTACGGCGCGGTCTCGATGTCGAGCCCCCGATAGCCGCCGGCGTGGAGCGCCGAGCCATCCACCTCGATGGTGTCCGTGCCGCACGACACGCCCACGCCGACCCGGCCGAGCGTCTCGACGAACGCCCCGAGGTGGTCGCACGGGGCGCCCTGGAGCGTGATCCGTCCGCCCGTGACCGCCGCGGCGACGATGAACGTGCCGGCCTCGATGCGATCCGGGACGACCGCGTGCTGGGCGCCGCGCAGGCGCTTGCGGCCCTCGATCTCGATGGTGTCCGGCGCCGTCCGCTCGACCGCCGCGCCCATCTCGCACAGGAACGCGATGAGGTCGTCCACCTCCGGTTCCTGGGCGGCCGGCCGGATGATGGTCTTGCCCTCGGCCAGCGTCGCCGCCAGCATCGCGTTCTCGGTGCCCATGACGGACACGAACGGGAACGTCACCTCGCCGCCGCGCAGACGCCCCGGTGAGGTCGCGAAGTAGTAGCCGTTGCGATACTCGATCGACGCGCCGAGGGCCCGCATCGCGTCCACGTGCAGGTCCACCGGCCGCCGGCCGATCCGGTCGCCGCCCGGGTTGCTGATGATGACCCGCCCGAACCGGGCGAGCAGCGGGCCGAGCAGGATGAAGCTGGCGCGCATCTTGGCGGCGGCCTCGAGGGGCACGAACAGCCACTCGACGTCGCCCGAGGCGACCTCGTAGACGTTCGGGGCGGGATGGTCCACGACGACGCCGAGGTCGACCAGGGTCTCGGCCATGACCCGCACGTCCTCGATCTCGGGGACGTTGGTGAGCCGGCAGCGCTCACCGGTGAGGGTCGCCGCCGCGAGCAGCTTGAGGGCCGCGTTCTTGGCGCCGCTGATGGCGACCGTGCCGGTCAGGGCCGTGCCCCCCTGCACGCGGAACAGCTCCCGGGTCACGGGCTCGGGACGGAACTCCCAGTGGAACGGTCGGGCGTCGGCCACGGCCTACCCGCGGTGCCGCGGACCCTCGCGGTGGCGCCGTTCGGCGACCCTGATCCGGAGGAGGGAGTGCTGGAGCTGGGCCCGGGCGGCGGCCAGGTCCACGGCGTCGTTCGAGGCGCCTTCGAGGACCTTCTCGGCTTCGCGTCGGGCTTCCTGGGCCTTCTCGAGGTCGATCTCGGCGGCCAGGTCGGCCGTCTCGGCCATGACCACGACCTTGTCCGGGCGGACCTGGAGGAAGCCGCCGACGATGGCGAACGACTCCTCGACGCCGCCCTTGCGGACGCGCAGCTCCCCGACGCCGAGCATCGTCACGAGCGGCGCGTGGTGCGGCAGCACCCCGAGCTCGCCCTCGATCCCGGGCAGGACGACCGCGTCCACCGAGTCCGAATAGGCGAGTCGTTCCGGCGTGACGATCTCGAGCTGGATCGGCATGTCAGCCGGCCAGCTTCGCGGCGTTCTCCCGAACGTCGTCGATGTGGCCGGCCAGGAAGAAGGCCTGCTCCGGCAGCGTGTCGACGTTGCCCTCGAGGATCTCCTTGAAGCTGGCGACCGTGTCCTTGATCGACACGTACTGGCCCTCTCGGCCGGTGAACACCTGGGCCACGAAGAACGGCTGGCTCATGAAGCGCTGGAGGCGACGGGCGCGCGCGACGGTCGACTTGTCCTCCTCGGACAGCTCGTCGATGCCCAGGATCGCGATGATGTCCTGGAGGTCGCGGTAGCGCTGCAGCACGCGCTGCGTCTCGCGGGCGACGTCGTAGTGCTCCTGCCCGACGATGTTCGGGTCGAGCACGCGCGACGTGGACGTCAGCGGATCCACGGCCGGGTAGATGCCCAGCTCCGCGATGGCCCGCTCGAGGCGGATCGTGGAGTCGAGGTGACCGAACGTGGTGGCCGGGGCCGGGTCCGTGTAGTCGTCCGCGGGCACGTAGACGGCCTGCAGGCTGGTGATCGATCCGTCCTTCGTGGACGTGATCCGTTCCTGGAGCGCGGCCATCTCGGTCGCGAGGTTCGGCTGGTAGCCCACCGCGGACGGCATCCGGCCGAGCAGCGCGGACACTTCCGAGCCGGCCTGCGTGAACCGGAAGATGTTGTCGATGAACAGGAGCACGTCGCGGTGCTCCTCGTCACGGAAGTACTCGGCCATCGTCAGGCCGGTCAGCGCGACGCGCTGGCGGGCGCCGGGCGGCTCGTTCATCTGGCCGAAGACCATGACGGTCTTGGCGATGACGCCGGACTCGGTCATCTCGGCGATCAGGTCGTTGCCCTCGCGGCTGCGCTCGCCGACGCCGGCGAACACCGAGTAGCCCGAGTGCTCCTGGGCCACGTTCCGGATGAGCTCCTGGATGATGACCGTCTTGCCGACGCCGGCCCCGCCGAAGATCCCGACCTTGCCGCCCTTCTTGAACGGGCAGATGAGGTCGATGACCTTGAGGCCGGTCTCGAAGACTTCGACGTCGGTCGTCTGCTGGTCGAACGCCGGCGCGGACCGGTGGATCGGCAGGTTGACCGGGGTCACGATCGGGCCCTTGCCGTCGATCGGGTCGCCCAGGACGTTGAACACGCGGTTCAGCGTCAGCTCGCCGACCGGGACCGTGATCGGCGCGCCGGTGTCGAGGACCGCCGCGCCGCGGGCGAGCCCGTCGGTCGTGGTCATGGCCACGGAGCGGACCCAGTTGTTGCCCAGGTGCTGCTGGACCTCGCAGGTCAGCGGATCGGCGTCGCCGCGCTGGATCTCGACGGCGTTGTAGATCGCCGGCAGCTGTCCGGCCGGGAATTCGATGTCCACGACGGGTCCGGTGATCTGGATCACGCGGCCGGTCGCGGCGGGGGCGGCGGTCGTCATGGGTGGTTCGGCCTCCTGGGTCAGTGTGGCAGCGTCAGCGCGCGTTGGCGCCGGACGCGATCTCGATCATCTCGCGGGTGATGTTGGACTGGCGGACCTTGTTGTACGAGATCGTCAGGTCCTCGATGAGTTCCTCGGCGTTCTCGGTGGCGCTCTTCATGGCGACCATCCGGCTGGACTCCTCGCTGGCCTTCGCCTCCAGGACGGCCTGGAACAGGCGAGTCGCGAGGTAGCGCGGCAGCAGCTGCTCCAGGACGGCGGAGGCGGATGGTTCGAAGATGAACTGGTTGCCGGGGATGCCCTCCGTGTCCGCCGTCGGCGTGATCGGCAGGACCTGCACGAGTTCCGGCTTCTGGATGAGCGTGGACACGAACCGGCTGAAGACCAGGTCCACCTGGCTGTAGGTGCCGGCCAGGTAGTCGTCGCGGATCAGGCGAGCCAGCGGCAGGACGTCGGCGAAGCTCGGCCGGTCGCCGAACGTCGCGAAGTGCGCCTCGAGCGGCACGCCGGTCCGGCGCATCGCGTCGCGGCCCTTGCGGCCGACGGTGATGACCGCCACGTCGCCGGGCTTGTCGATGATGTCGCGGGCGACGAATCGGACGATGTTCGTGTTGAGCGGGCCGGACAGTGGCCGGTCCGTGGTGATCAGGACGACGAGCCGCTTGCCACCCTCCGGTGCGGCGAGCAGGGGATGCTCATCGCCATCGAGGACGGCCGCCAGGTCGGCGAGGACCTCATCGAGCTTCTCGCTGTACGGGCGCGCGGCGAGCGTCGCGTCCTGGGCTCGCTTGAGCTTGGACGCGGCCACGAACTGCATCGCCCGGGTGATCTGCTTGATGTTCTTGACCGACCCGATCCGCCGCCGGATATCGCGCTGGCTAGCCATGCCTAGCACCCCCAGCCGCCGCTGCGGACGACGCCGACGGCAGGCGTTGTCGCCTGCGCGCGCTCGCTCACGCACCCTCGAGGTGCGCTGCGCTCCCGTACTCGGCTCCGCCTTGCCGTCGAGCCGCCGGACCGGCGGCACGCCGTATCCATATCAGGCAAGGAACGAAAGGCGGAAGGCGTCGACGGCTTCGTCGAGGGCCTTGGCGTTGTCGTCGGAGAGGGCCTTGGACTCGCCGAGCTCGGTCAGGATGGCCGGGCGCTCGGTCTCGAGGAAGCGGTACAGCTGCGACTCGAACTCCTTGACCCGCGGGGTCGGGACGTCGTCCAGCTTGCCGGTGGTGGCGGCATACAGGATCACGACCTGCTTCTCGACGGGCAGCGGCTGGTACTGCGGCTGCTTGACGATCTCGGACAGCTTCTCGCCTCGGGTCAGCTGGTCGCGGGTGGCCTTGTCCAGGTCGCTGGCGAACTGCGCGAACGCGGCCAGGGAGCGGTACTGGGCGAGGTCCAGCTTGAGCGGACCGGCGACCTTCTTCATGGCCTTGGTCTGCGCCGCGGAACCGACGCGCGACACCGAGATGCCGATGTTCAGCGCGGGCCGCTGGCCGGCGTTGAACAGGTCCGTCTCCAGGAAGATCTGGCCGTCGGTGATCGAGATGACGTTCGTCGGGATGTAGGCGGACACGTCGCCGGCCTGCGTCTCGATGATCGGCAGGGCCGTCAGCGAGCCGCCGCCGTTCTCCTCGTTCAGGCGCGCGGCGCGCTCCAGGAGGCGGCTGTGGAGGTAGAAGACGTCGCCGGGGTACGCCTCGCGGCCGGGCGGGCGGCGCAGCAGCAGGGCCATCTCGCGATACGCCCAGGCGTGCTTGGACAGGTCGTCGTAGACGCACAGGGCGTCCTTCACGAGCTGGCCGTCGACGGTCACGCCGACTTCCATGACCTCCTCGCCCATCGCCACACCGGCGTACGGCGCGAGGTACTGGAGCGGGGCGGGATCCTCGGCGCCGGCGACGACCACGATGGTGTGCTCCATCGCGCCGTACTGCTCCAGGATCGCGACCGTGTTCGCGACCGTGGACAGCTTCTGGCCGATCGCCACGTAGATGCAGACGAGGCCCTTGCCCTTCTGGTTGATGATCGTGTCGAGGGCGATGGCCGTCTTGCCGGTCTGGCGGTCGCCGATGATCAGCTCGCGCTGACCGCGGCCGATCGGGATGAGCGCGTCGATGGCCTTGACGCCGGTCTGGACCGGCGTGTCGACCGACTTGCGGACGATGACGCCCGGGGCGATGCGCTCGACCGGGCGGGACGCCGTCGCGGCGATGGGGCCCTTGCCGTCGAGCGGGCGGCCGAGCGGGTCCACGACCCGGCCGAGCAGCGCCTGGCCGACCGGCACCTCGACGACGCGACCGGTCGTCTTGACGATGTCGCCTTCCTTGATCCCGGTGGCGTTGCCGAGGATGACGGCACCGACCGTCTCCTCCTCCAGGTTGAGGGCCATGCCCATCAGCCCGTTGGGGAACTCGAGCATCTCGGACGCGACCGCGTCCGCCAGGCCATAGACCTGGGCGATCCCGTCGCCGACCTCCACGACCGTGCCGACGCTGCGCGTCTCCGCGACCGCGTCGAACGAATTGATGGCGGATTTGATGATGCTGGTGATCTCGTCAGAACGGATGGCCATGGGTCTCAGATCTCCTAGAGGGCGCCCGAAACGAGCTGGTTCCGCAGTCGCTCCAGGCGGCCCCGGACGCTTCCATCGATCAGGCGGTCGCCGACCTGGACGACGAGGCCACCGAGCAGGCTCGGGTCCACGTGCACGTCGAGTTCGACCTGACCACCGGTGAATGCTTCGAGTCGTTGGGTGAGGGCCTTGAGCTCGTCCCCGCTGAGCGGGGCGGCGCTGGTGGCCGTGGCGATGGTGATGCCCTTCTGGGCGTTGTCGAGCCGGCGGAACTCCGCCGCGACGTGCGGCAGGTCCTCGATCCGCCCGCGCCGGAGCATGAGCTGGATCAGGTTGAGCACCGGCCGACTGGCGACGCGGCCCGAGCGTGGCCTCGACCGATGCGCTGCGCGTCTCGAGAGCCACGGACGGGTTCGCGAGGGTGTGGCCGATGGCGGGCACCGCCGACGATCGGTCGCGGCATCCTCCAGCTCCCGACGCCAGGCATCGACCGTGCCGTCACGCTGGGCGACCTGGAAGGCCGCCTCCGCGTAGCGCCGTGCGGCCGAATCTCGCTTGGCCATCAGTTCTTCGAGTCGCCCATGGCGGAGCCGCTGAGGAACTCCTCGACGAGACGCCGCTGCCGGTCGTCGGTCATCGATTCGCCCACGACGCGCCCAGCGGCGAGGAGCGCCAGGTCGGCGACCTCGGCACGGACGTCGGCGATGGCACGGACCTTCTCGGCCTCGATCTCGGCGGCCGCCCGGACGCGCATGCGCTCGAGCTCGTCCTTGGTCGCGGCGATGTCGGCATCGCGGCTCTCCTGGGCGACCTTCTGGGCACGCACCAGGATGTCGTTCGCCTCGCGCCGGGCCTCGGCCAGGGTCGCGATGCGCTCCGCTTCACCGTTGGCTCGATCCAGACGGGCCGCTTCGGCGTCCTTGAGGCCCTGCTCGATGCGCTCCTTGCGCTGGCTGAGCATGGCCGACACGGGCTTGAACGCGAACGTCCAGATGATGATGAAGAAGAGGATGAAGTTGAGCGCGCTGACGATGACCCAGAACAGGTTGATCTGGAACAGCGCGTGCTCAGCCTCCGCTCTTCGGCGGCCAGCTGGATGACGTCGCGGCCCGCCCCGATGGCGACGGCCAGGATATCCACTGGGATCAGGCGGGCTGGATGAAGATCGCGAGCAGGCCGACGACGATCGCGAGGACGCCGAGGCCTTCTGCGAACGCCGCGAGGATGATCGCGATACCGCGGATCTGGCCGGCTGCGTCAGGGTTGCGGCCGATCGCCGCGGCGGCCATGCCGCCGAGGATGCCGATGCCGATGCCCGGGCCGATCACGCCAAGGGCTGCGAGTCCGGCGCCTGTGTAATCCATCGTGTGTCTTCCTCCTACTCCCCGGGCCTGCGGCTCGGGATCATTGGGACCGTGGTGGGTGCGCCCGCGGCGCGATCAGTGAGCGGGCTGGGGCGCTGGCTCCTGCCCGTGGATGGCCTCCATCGCCTCCTCGGCGACGTGTCCTTCCTCGTGGTCATGGCTCTCGATCGCGAGGACGATGAACATGAGGGTGAGGATGCTGAAGATGAGCGCCTGGATCGCGTTGAGCATGACCTCGAGGCCGAGCAGGCCGACCGGCACGAAGGCGAGGGTCAGCGCCGTGATCACGCCCAGCGCCACCTCGCCGCCGTAGATGTTGCCGAAGAGGCGCATCGAGAGCGTGATGGGCTTGACGAACTCGAGCATGAGTTCCACCAGCCCCACGAACAGGGCGATCCCGCCGGCGGCGATGCCGTTCTTGAACTCGTAGAGCGGGAAGAACTTGCCGGCGTAGCCGCGGAAGCCCGAGCTTGCGGAAGCCCTTCGAACTCGAAGTAGATGAAGCTGACGAGCGCCAGGCCGAGCGTGATGTTCACGTCGCTCGTGGGCGCGCGCAGCTGACCTCGATGCGTCCGACCGGCGGGACGAGCCCGCTCCAGTTGCGAGAACAGGATCAGCAGGAAGAACGCGGCGAAGAGCGGGATGTACGGCTTGGCGGCCGCGCCGGCGATGCCGACCCCGAAGTCGCTCAGGAACTCGTAGAACCACTCGAAGAGGTTCTGGGCGCGGCCCGGGATGAGCTTGGAGCCGCGGACCATCAGGATCGAGACGACGAGGACGATCGCCATGACGATCCACATCGTGAGGATCGTGTTGCTGATGCTCGGGTAGAAGACGATCAGCTGGTTGGCCGGCGGGAGCGGTCGAGCCCTCCGGTGCCCAGACGACGTCCGGAGCCGGGAACTCGAGCGTGCCTTCGATGAAGCAGACCGGGAAGGCGCAGGCGTCACCCGGCGCGCCCTCCTTGGGGAAGGGCGGGACGAGGATGAGCGCGATGATGTTGAAGACGATGACCGCGCCGATGATGAGGAACCAACGCGACGACAACCCACGCCCGGACTTGGGCTGGGGGGCGGGGGCCTCCGCGACGTCGCGGGACTCGACCTGCTCGCTCGACACGCTTCTCCACAACACGAGCGCGGCTTGACGCCGCGCTCATCGCTATTCGCCGGTCCGTTCGGACCGGTTCAGTCCAACGCCTTGAGGAACCGGCTGACCAACCTGATGATGATCACCGTACCCAGCCCGGCGCCGACGAAGAACCCGATCAACATGAAGACCGGGTTCGTCCCCAGCTGCTGGTCGACCCAGTGGCCGCCCAGAGCGCCGAAGAGGGTCGTGACCAGGAGCGAAAGGCCGATCTCGGTGAAGAGGGCGGCGTAGGCCACACCCCGGCCGGACTCGATCATGGGCGACCTGACAAGGCGCCCGCAGTGTAGCAGCTGCGAGCGCGGCGGCTGCCAGCCGGACACCCTCCCGCAACCTTCGCGCGAGCGGTCAGCGCAGGACCGCGAAGCGCGTCGATGTCGACGCGGCCGGTGCCGATCGGGCGGATCTCGATGGTGTGGGCGCCGAGGGTCGTGAAGTGCTTCGTGTAGACGAGCTGGCGATAGGTCGTCTTGGAGGCCCGCAGGTTGATCCGGGTCGCGAGGACGCCGTCGATGTAGATGTCGGCCGAGCCGCTCGACGCGGTCTTGGTCATGACCAGGGCGACGTCGTAGACGGTGTAGCCGAACGCGACCTTCTTGCCGAGCGTCGGCGTGTACTTGACGGCGCCGCCGAGCGCGCCGGTCGTCTTGTACGTCAACCACGCGCCGGTGTAGGTCGCGAGACCGCTCGACTCCTGGAAGACCGCGGGCTTGAACGTCTGCGAGTAGCGCCAGCCGCTGACGTTGCCCTCCCGGTCCGTGGCGCGGACGCGGTAGCGGTACGAGGCGTTGTTGGTCAGGGTGCGATCGGCGTAGTAGCGGGTCGGGGTGATGAGGGCGACGTTCGTGTAGGTGCCGCCGTTCCGACTCTCCTGCAGCTGGTAGCTCTTGATGCCGGACCCGGGATCCGTCGCCGGACCAGGTCATGCGGACCTTGATGGTCGACGTGCCGACGGTCTGGCCGAGGAACCGCTGGGCGGGCGCGACGACGATCGGCGCCGTGCGGTCGCGGGTGACGGTGACGACGACCGTGGCGGTATCGAGCAGGCCGCCGGCGTCGCGGATCGTGTACGTGAAGCTGTCCGTGCCGTAGAAGAGGGCGTTCGGGTCGTAGGTCAGACCGGCGCCGCCGCCGGCCGTGATCCGCGACGATGCCGTGCGCCCCATTCGTCCTCGCCACGATCGTGAAGGTGTCGCCGTCCGGGTCGTCGTCGTTCGCGCAGGACGGCGAGCTCCGTGGCGGCCGGCGCCCTCGGGGACCGAGAAGCGTCACGTCGTTGACCGCGTTCGGGGCACGGTTGGCGCCGGTGATGTTGACCGTGACCGTGGCGGTGTCCGTCCCACCGTTGCCGTCGCTGATCGTGTAGGTGAAGGTGTCGGCGCCGCAGGTACCCGGTGAACGGGTCGTACGTGAGGCCCGTCCCGCCGCCGGTGATGACGACGTTGCCCTTCGACGCCGTTGGTCTTGCCGGTGATGAGCAAGGGGTCGACCTCGACGTCGCGTGTCGTTCGTGAGGACGTCGACCGGGTTCGCCGCGGTGTCGCGGGTGATCGTGACCGCGTCGTCGACCGCGTCCGGCGGATCGTTGTCGGAGGTGACGCTGATGGTGACGGCGCCGATGTCGGTGAACTCGCCGTCGCTGATCGTGTAGGTGAAGCCGTCCGTCCCGAAGTAGTTCGGCGTCGGCGTGTAGGTGAGGACGCCCGCGACGAGGGTCAGGGTGCCGTGGGCCGGATCGGTCTTGGCCGTGACGGTCAGCGCGTCGCCATCGACGTCGTCGTCGTTGCCGAGGACCGAGATGACCCTGGGTCCGGGATCCTCGCGTCATGTTGGCGGCGTCGTCGACGGCGACCGGCGGATCGTTGACCGGGGTGACCGTGATGGTCACGTGGCCGGTGTCGCTGGACGTCCCATCGCTGACGGTGTAGTCGAACGCGTCCGTGCCGTGGAAGTCGGCGTCCGGGGTGTAGGTCAGGACGCCGGCGATCAGCGTCAGCGTGCCGTGGCTCGGGTCGGTCTTCGCGGTGACCGTCAGGGACGGGTCCGTCGATGTCGATGTCGTTCCCGACGACGATGATCGTCGCGGGGCCGGAGTCCTCATCGATGGTTCGCGTGTCGTCGACGGCGGTCGGACCATCGTCTTGCGGCGTCACGTTGATCGTCATGACGTTCGGCGGTCGGGTCGAGGTCGATGCCGCCGCTGGCGGTCCCGCCATCGTCGCTGGACCTGGAACGTGAACGATGGCGTAGGGCGAGCCGTTGCCGTTCGCGACGGGCGTGAACCGAGGCCGGCCGGCGTCGATGTCGGCGACTCGACACGAACTGGTCGTCGGTGACCAGGACGCTGTTGTTCCGCAGACTCCCCGACGCCTGGCAGCGTCGAGATCTTGACGGCCAGCCAAGCTGTCGGCGGGGCGTGTCGTTGGGGTCGCTGAACCCGAACTCGGAGGTCGCGAAGGTGTGGACCGTGTCCTCCCCCATCGTCACGACGTGGTTCGTGCCCTGGGGAGCGCTGTTCACGCCCGTCACGTTGATCGTGATCGTGTTCGGTGAGGGATCCACGTTGGCGCCGCCGTTGGCCGTCCCGCCGTTGTCGCTGACCTGGAACGTGAAGCTGGCGTATCCGTTTCCGGACGCGTTCGCGGCCGGCGTGTACGTGACGTCGTTCCCGTTGATCGATCGCGCCGCGGTCACGCTGTCATCGGCGTCGATGGCCACGCCGTTCAGGCGGATGACGCCGAGCACTGGAAGGGTCACGAACCGGACGGTGTTCAGGCTGTTCGCCGGGCTGTCGTTCGGATCGCTGAACCCGAAGTCGGACACGTCGAAGGTGTAGGTCGCGCCCTCGATCAGCGAGATCGTCCCGTTCGAGCCGAGGGCGCGTCGTTGACGCTGGCGATGATGACGGTGACGGTGCCGATGTCGGTGCCGCCGTTCCCGTCGCTCACCGTGTAGGTGAACGTGTCGGCGCCGGTCTCGTTCGGGTCCGGGTCGTACGACAGGTCGTCGCCGCCGATGCCGATCGTGACCGTCCCCTTGGCGCCGTTCGTCTTGCCTGTGATGGTCAGGCGCGTCGCCGTCGGGGTCGGTGTCGTTGGCCAGGACGTCGATGGTCGTCGTGACGTCCTCGACGACCGGGCGATTCGAGTCGGGTTGGCGACCGGGTCGTCGTTCTGCGATGCGATCTGGACGGTGACGGTCGCGGTGTCCGTGCCGCCGTGGCCGTCGCTGATCGTGTAGGTGAAGCTGTCGGTGCCGGTCGCGTTGGCGTTCGGGTTGTAGGACAGGTCGAGTCGCCGGCATTGATGATCGTGACGACGCCCAGCGTGACCGCCGGACGTTCCGGTGATCGTCAGCGTGTCGCCATCGGCGTCCGTGTCGTTGGCCAGGACGTCGAGCGTCGTCGTCGACGTCCTCGGCGATCGGGTTGATCGGGTCGTTGACGGCGACCGGGTCGTCGTTCTGTGAGACGACGGTGATGTCGATCACGGCCGACGCCGTGTCGGCGCCGTCGGTGACCTCGAAGGTGAAGGCGTCGGGGCCGTGGAAGTCCGGATCGGGCGTGTAGGTGACGGAGGCCGTGCAGGTCGACGGGCTGCCGTTGCAGTCGGGTGCCGCGATCGTGCCGAGCGTGCCGTTGGACGGGCCAGACGCGATCGAGAACGTCAGGCCATCGCCGTCGTCGTCCGTGCCGACGAGCGTGATGACCTTGGCCACGTCCTCGTTGGTCGAGACAGCTGTCGGCCACGGCGGCCGGCGCGGCGGCGAGGACGGTCATCGGCAGCAGGCCGACGATCAAGGAGGGCCGCGAGCAGGCTCGGAGCCGAGGCGAGCGGCGAGACGGTTCATGGGACGGTCACCGTTCGGGTCATCGGAGTCGGACCCGCCAGGGCCGTGCACGGTCAGCGTGACCTGGTAGATACCTGGCTCGGCGTAGGTGTGCGACGGACGTCGCTCCAGCTCCGCCGTTGCCGTCACCGAAGTCCCAGGAGTACGACGTCTCGCGAAGCGAGGAGCTGCCGTCGAAGTCGGCGACCATGCAAGCCGTTGAGACCAGGTGAACGACGGCAACTGGAGGCGATGGCACCGGCGTCGGCGTCGGGGTCGGCTTCGCGGTGGGCTTGGGTGTCGGCTTCGGGTCGGCGTGGGCGTCGGGTTCGCGGTCGGTCGCGGCGTGATCCGGGGCGTCACGACGGGCCTCCTCGTCGGGGCTGGCGTCGGTTCGGTCGCCGTCGGGATCGGCTCGAGGGACTCCGGCGGCGCGGACTCGGACGGTGACGGCGTCACGACGACGGCCGGATCGGACGGGGTCGGCGCGGCGGTGATGATGACGGCCGCGGAACTCTCGGGCGTGGCGGTCTCGCCCAGGACGTCGCCGCTCGGCTTCTGGAGCATCCCGGGCAGCAACGCGGCCGCGAACAGCAGGACCACCGCGAACCCGGCGACGGCGACGAACGTGTCGCGATACAGCCCACGGCGGTCGGCAGCAGGCGGCGGCGCGGCCGGCTTCTTCAGCACCGCGACGGGCGCGACGGGCACGGCCATCGGGGTCGCGGACGCGGCCGCACCGGACCCGGCGACGACGATCCGGGTCGGTTGCTTGATGACGGGACCGGCGGGCTCGGCCAGCGGCACGGCGATCGACGCCGCCACGGGCGCCGACGAGGCGGACGCCGACGGCACCGACGCACCGACCGTCGCGGCCACGGCGGCGACACCGGCAGCGACCCCCGGTTCGTGCGGCGCAGCCCCGATCCGGCTCGCGACCACGTCCGCGTCGAGATAGGTCAGCGGGATATCCGACTCGGGGGTCCGGCGGCGTGGTCGGCCGGCCAAGCAGGCGTCGGAACAGGAACATCCCGACCGAGTCATCGATGACGCGGCGCAGACCGGCGAACCGGACGGGCTTGGGCGAGAGCGGCGCATCGGCGTCGGCCTGCGCGAGATCAGCCCGCGCGATCACCTCGGCGGGAGCCGCGACGGCCGGAGCCACCGTCTCGACCCGCGTGACGACAGGTTCGACCGGGGCCTTCGGCGGGCGATGGGCGCGCATCAGGTACCACCCGATCGCCCCCAACAACAGGACGTTGGCGAAGATGGCGGCGCCGATGACGATGAAGACGTCCTGCAATTGACTCCCCGACCGGACCCACGCGAGATTGGTGGTGGAGCCCGGGCCCAGATGCTAGCACCGGTACTTTGGAGTGCCCATCCACCAGTACCTCAGCGGACCGCACCGGACCACCCGAAGCTCATCCGAACGGTGCGCGAAGGCGCCCGAAACCGCACGGATCCGCCCCCGCGACCCCTCCGTCAGGCGGTCAGGCAGGCCCGCGAGGGGTCCGCTCGTCGGACTGGTAGGTCTCCGCTTCGAGCTCTTCCGGTCGCGCGAACGACCCGCGCGTCGGGATGAACAGGACCAGCCCGAAGACCAGGAAGATGGCCAGGAACGCGTACAGCTGGTTGACCCCGCTGAGCAGGAGTGCCAGCAGGGCCAGCGCCAGGCAGATCCCGTAGATGACGAACACCGTCTGGCGGTGCGACAGGCCGAGGTCCAGCAGCCGGTGGTGGATGTGGTTCCGGTCCGGGCTGAACGGCGAGCGGCCCTGGGACAGGCGCCGGACGATGATCCAGAAGGTGTCGATGATCGGGACGCCCAGGACCAGCAGCGCGACCGCCACCTTCGCGGTCCCCAGGATCGACAGGACGGCAAGGGTGTAGCCGACGAACTGCACCCCGCTGGTCCCGCTGAAGATCGTCGCCGGGTGGAGGTTCCAGCGCAGGAACCCCAGGAGCGCGCCGGCCAGGGCGAAGCACAGGACGGCGACGAGCGGCTGGCCGACCTGCGTGGACAGGCTGATCAGGCCCAGCGTCACGGACGCGATCAACGCGATCCCGGACGACAGCCCGTCCAGCCCGTCGATGAAGTTGATGCTGTTGATCATCCCGACGATCCAGAAGACCGTGAAGCCCGCCGCGAACGGACCGGCGAACCGGATGACGCCCTCGCCGAACGGGTTGTTGATGAAGTCGATGACGAGTCCGGCCCAGACCGCGAACAGCGCGAGCCCGAGTTGGCCGACGAGCTGCCAGCGAGCCCGGAGGTCGAGGAAGTCGTCGATGGCGCCCAGTGCCGCCGCCGCGGCCCCGCCGAGCAGCAGGGCCGCGAGCTCGTTCGGGGCGATGACCTCCGCCACGAGCGTTGAGCTGCTGATTGGCCAGCAGGAAGAGCGAGCTGGTCAGCAGGAACGAGGCGGCGATCGCGAGCCCGCCGGCGCGCGGCATCGGGATCGTGTTGACCCGGCGTTCCTCCGGCAGGTCGACGATCTCGTGGTGGACGACGAAGCGGCGGATGAGCGGCGTGATCGCCAGGGACAGGACGGCCGCGATCACGAAGACGGCGACGATGGGCCAGAGCAACGCCCCCGCGCCGGAGATGAAGTTCACGCCGCGGGCAACCCCGGCACCGGGAACCGCTCCACGATCTCACGGACCTGTGCCGCGAGGCCGGTCTGGATGGCCGGGTCGTCGCGGCCCTTGATGGCCTCGATCATGATCCGGCTCACGGCTTCCATCTCGGCGGTCCCGAACCCGCGCGACGTCGTCGCCGGCGTCCCGACCCGGATCCCGGACGCGGTGTTCGGGGGGAGCGGGTCGAACGGGATGGCGTTCTTGTTGACCGTGATCCCGATCTCGTCGAGCAGGTGCTCGGCTTCCTTGCCGGTCACGCCGAGCGGGGTCACGTCCACGAGCAGGAGGTGGTTGTCCGTGCCGCCCGAGACGACCCGTGCGCCGAGGCTGGTCAGGGTCGTCGCCAGGACCTGGGCGTTGGCGATCGTCCGGCGCTGATCCTCGCGGAACGCCTCCTCGCCGGCCAGCTTCAGGGCGACCGCCTTGCCGGCGATGACGTGCATCAGGGGACCGCCCTGGATGCCGGGGAACACGTTCCGGTCGAGCGAGGCGGCCAGCGAGCCCTTGACCGCGGGATAGTCGGCCGCATCCACGTGCCCGGGCAGTTCCTTGCGGCTGAAGACCAGGCCACCGCGCGGGCCGCGCAGGGTCTTGTGGGTCGTGGTCGTGACGAGGTCGGCGTGCGGGAACGGACTCGGGTGGACGTCCGCGGCGACCAGGCCGGCGACGTGGGCCATGTCGATGAACAGGAGCGCGCCGACATCGCGGGCGATCGCCGCCATGCGCTCGAAGTCCCAGAGGCGCGGGTAGGCGGACGCCCCACCGACGATCAGCCGCGGTCGGACCTCGTGGGCCTGGGCCTCCATGGCGTCGTAGTCGATGCGCTCGGTGTCCTGGCGGACCCCGTACGCGTGGACCTCGTACATCTTCCCGGAGAAGTTGAGCGCCATCCCGTGGGTCAGGTGGCCGCCGTGGGCCAGGTTCATGCCCATGATCCGGTCGCCCGGCGTCAGGACGCTGAAGTAGGCGGCCATGTTCGCCTGGGCGCCGCTGTGCGGCTGGACGTTGACGTGCTCGGACGCCGGGGTAGAGCGCGATGGCTCGGTCCTGGGCGAGGCGCTCGGCGACGTCCACGTACTCGCAGCCGCCGTAGTAGCGCTTGCCGGGGAGGCCCTCGGCGTACTTGTTGGTCAGCCACGAGCCCTGGGCTTCCATGACCGCCGCGGACACGTAGTTCTCGCTGGCGATCAGCTCGATGTTGTCGTGCTGGCGGCGGCGCTCACCCTGCATCGCCTCCCACAGGTCCGGATCCACGTCCGCGATGGACTCCAGCGCAGGGACGTTGGCGGGCGAGATGCTCATGTCGCGCCGACTCCTTCGTGTGTGGCCCCGTTCGCGGGGTATCTTCCCACGAACCGGCGCCCGCCAGACATGACGTCGCTCAGTCCGCGAACGTGCGACCGCCGGCCGCGAGCAGGCGACGGAGCCCGTCGATGGCCTTGGGACCCACCCCATGCATCCGGCGGAGGTCCGATTCCCGGACCTCGCTGAACTGGTCGATCCGGACCAGGCCGCCGACGGCGAGGGCACGGATGGCCGGGCGGCCCAGGCTGCGCGGGAGGTCCCCGTGCGGCAGGTCGTGGGCGATCCCCTCGACCGTGAGGACCGTCCCGATCTGGTCGGGCGCGACGGCGCCGACCCGCAGGATCGCCGGACGGTCGCCCGTGCAGTCCACGACCGTCGAGGCGGGTCCGCCGTGGGCCGGACCGCCGTCCAGGATCAGGTCGATGTCCCCGCCGATCTGGTCGGCGATCTCGGCGGCGTCCCTCGCCTCCGGCACCCCGGAGCGGTTGGCCGAGGTCGTCGGGAGCGGCCCCGACCGCGGACGCAAGGGCTCGTGGCGTCGGGTGATCGGGGACGCGAAGCCCGATCGTCGGGGCGCCGCCGGTCAGGACCGCCGGGAGGGCGACGTCGGCGCGCTGGGGGACGATGACCGTCACGCCACCGGGCCAGAAGGTCGCGCCGATGGCGGTCGCCGCCGGGGTCATGGCGCCGATCTCCGGTGCCTGGGCGGCGTCCGCCAGCAGCAACATGATCCCCTTGTCGGGCGGCCGGCGTTTCACGTGGAACAGCCGCTCGATGCCGCCGGGCGTCGTGAGCGCCACCGCGATCCCATAGACGGTGTCGGTCGGGAGGGCCACGACGCCTCCGTCCCGGAGACACGCAGCGGCGACGGCGATCCCGGCGGCATCGTCGGCGACGGCTTCGGCGGTCCCCGTCATGCGCGTCCGGCCATCAGGCGATGCGGGCCGAGCGAGCCGCATCCGCTTCGTGGGCCAGGCGCTCGGCGGCGAGGCGCGCGTCCCGGGGGTCGGCGAGGACCAGGGCCTCGATCATCGTGGCGACCCCCTCCTCCGCGACGGGCGGGGCGATGTAGCGGGCGACCGCCTTGACCCCGGCGGGTGCCGACGGCATCGCCGCCCCGTGACCGACCTCGGCGAGCATCTCCAGGTCGTTCCACTGGTCGCCGATCGCCAGGGTCGCGCCGAGCGCCACGCCCTGTCGTCGGGCGAGGAACCGGATCGCGCGGCCCTTCGAGACGCCGGGCGCGACGAACTCGAGGAACATCGGGTGACTGATCGTGACGTCGGCGCGGCCCGCGAACGCATCCCGGGCCATGGGCGCGACGTCCACCGGTCGAGGCGGCGTCCCCACGGCGAGCACCTTGGTCACCGGGTGCTGGATCGCCCGCAGGTCGTCGATGAACTCGGCCTGGGCGCCCATGAACGCCGAGTAGTCGCCGGCGTTCGGGTCGTTCGTCCGCAGGATGAACCGCTCCAGGTGGTTGACGTGCGGATCGAGCCCGTTGGCCAGGCTCCACGACACGATGTCGCGCGCCACGTCGGCGGGGAGCGGGGCGTGGACGAGCAACTTGCCAAGCCGCCCGGACGCCTCGGCAGGCATCTCCCGGATGAGCCCGCCCTGGTACCCGACGACCGGTGCCGTCAGGCCGAGTTCACGCGCGAAGCGCAGGGCGCTCGAGACCATCCGGCCGGTGACCAGGGAGACCGATACGCCACGCTTCATCGCCGCGCGGACCGCGGCACGCGTGCGTGGCCCGATCTCCAGATCGTCGCCGACGAGGGTCCCGTCGATATCGAGGGCGATCAGCCCGATGGGCAGGAGCGGGACGCGAGCGGACGGGTCAGGCACGTCCTGATGATGACGGACCCTCGCGTTCGGCGCCGTCGGGGCGCGTGACCCGGGCCACCCGAGGGAGCCCGGCGAGGTCGGTCGCCACCGAGCAGGTCCAGCCGGGCAGCGCAGCGGCGACGCGCGCTTCGATCGCCTCGCCCTGGTCCGCCCCGATCTCGAGGAACGCGATCCCGTCCTCGGCCAGCGCCTCGGGCAGCCGCGCGAGCAACCGGGCGATGACGTCCAGCCCGTCCGCTCCCCCATCGAGGGCCCGCACCGGCTCGAATGACGTGGCGACCGGCAGCCCGGGGATGGCATCACGACGGACGTACGGCAGGTTGGCGAGGACCAGGTCGAAGGGATCCACGACCACCGGCGGGAACAGGTCCGCCTCGATGAACCGGGCGTGGTCCGCGACGGCATGGCCGGCGGCATTCTCGCGCGCCAGCTCCAGGGCGTCCGGCGAGACATCGGTCGCGATCACCGTGATCGACTCGGCGGCACGACGTCGGCGAAGCGCGACCACCAGCGAGATCGCGATCGCGCCGCTCCCCGTCCCGACGTCCGCCACGCGGATGGGCGGCGCGCCGGCCGGCCGGACGGTGGCCGTCAGCCGCCGCATGACCTCGGCCTCGGCGGCGGCCACGATCGCCTCGGTCTCCGGCCGCGGGATGAGGGCTCGCGCGTCGACGACGAACGCGAGGCCGTAGAACTCCTTGATGCCGCGGATGTAGGCGACCGGCTCTCCGGCGGCTCGACGGTCCAGGGTCGCCCGGTAGGTCGACTCGGCGCCCGCTCCCACCAGCGCGTCGTGATGCGCGACGATCGTGGTCCGATCCACGCCGAGCGCGTACCCCAGCAGCAGCTCGGCGTCGAGCCGCGGCGACTCGGATCCCGCCGCGCGCAGACGCTCGGTGCCTTCCTGCAGCAGTTCGCCGGTCGTCGCCATGTCAGTCGGCGCCGTCGCCCTCCGTCAGCGTGGACAGGCGCTCGGCCTGGTCGGCCATCTGGAGCGCATCGATGAGGTGATCGAGGTCGCCGTCCATGACGCTCGGCAGGCTGTGGACGGTCAGGCCGATCCGGTGGTCCGTGACCCGGTCCTGCGGGAAGTTGTAGGTCCGGACCTTGTCCGAGCGGTCGCCCGACCCGACCATGGACCGCCGCGCCGCCGAGTCCGCCGCGCGCTGTTCCTGCTGCTGGAGGTCGTACAGCCGGGAGCGCAGGACGGCCATGGCCTTGGCCTTGTTCTTGTGCTGGCTCTTCTCGTCCTGGATCTCGACGACCAGGCCGGACGGCAGGTGGGTGATGCGCACGGCGGAGTCGGTGGTGTTCACGGATTGGCCGCCGGGGCCGGACGAGCGCTTCACGTCGATGCGCAGGTCGCGCTCCTCGTCGATGACGATCTCGACCTCGTCCACCTCCGGCAGCACGACGACGGTCGCGGTGGAGGTGTGGATCCGCCCGGACGACTCGGTCGCGGGGATGCGCTGGACGCGGTGGACGCCACCTTCGAACTTCAGCCGGCTGTACGCCCCGTCGCCGTGGACCTGGACGATCGCCTCCTTGATCCCGTCGATGCCGGTCTCGTTGAGGCTGAGCAGTTCCGGCGTGTAGCGGTGCCGCTGCGAGTAGCGGACGTACATCCGGTACAGCTCGGCGGCGAACAGGGCCGCCTCGTCGCCGCCGGCGCCGGCCCGGATCTCGAGGATGACGTCGCGATCGTCGTTCGGATCGCGCGGCAGGAGGAGCACCTTGAGCTCCTCGATCTGGCGCGTCTCGTCCGCCTCGAGGCTGTCGATCTCCTCGCGCGCCATCGCCTTCAGTTCGTCGTCGCCCTCGGCGGTGTCGCGCATCTCGCGAGCGCCGACGAGCTCCGACCGGGTGGACTCCAGCCGACGGAACGCCTCCACGACGGGCTCGAGCCGGGACAGTTCCTGGCCGAGGCGGCGGATCTCCGACGGGTCCGACAGGACCTCCGGGCGGCCGAGTTCGGCCTGGACCGCGTCGTACTGCGCGGCGATCTCGCCGAGCTTGGTATCGAGATCGCTCACGCGGTCTCGGTCGTCGGTCCCAGCACCATCGGGGAGCGGTCGAACATGGACGACCCCTCCGGGATGACCTCGCCGTCCGCTTCGAGCGCCTGCTCCATCGACACGATGGCGACCTCGATCATGTCGTCGGTCGGCTGCTTGGTCGTGATCTTCTGGACGAACAGGCCCGGGTAGAGGAGCCAGTGGACGATCCGGTTGCTGCGATGCCGAGCCCCGAACTTGAGCAGCTCATACCCGACGGCCGCGATGACCGGGATCAGCAGGATCCGGCTCAGCACCATCACGATGGGCGCCTGCCGGCCGACGAGGCTGAACGCGATGATCGACAGCATCACGACGATGACGAGGAACTCCGTGCCGCAGCGCTGGTGGGCGGTCGGGTACTTGCGCACCTCGGTGACCGTCAGCGGATCGCCGGCCTCGAGCGCATGGATCGTCATGTGCTCGGCGCCGTGGTACTGGAAGACGCGCGAGATCTCGGCCGACCGGGAGATGAGGATCAGGTAGCCGAGGAAGATCGCGACGCGGACCAACCCCTCGACCAGGTGCTGGACGAAGCCGTTGTCGATGCTCGCGGTGGTGACGCTGGCGATGATCAGCGGCAGGAGGAAGAACACGCCGATCCCGAGCGCCGCCGTGATCAGCAGCATGATCGCGACCGAGCCGCGACCCATCTCGATGCCTTCCTCCTCGCCCTGGACGTTCGCGCTGCGGATGAGCCAGCGGGTCCCGACGACGAGGGTCTCGTAGAGCACGATCAGGCCACGGATCAGCGGCCACTTGGCCGCGGGATGGGCGTGCATCCCGGAGTCGAGGCGCTCGGTGGCGAAGACGATCCGGCCGTCCGGATGGCGCAGGGCCACGGCGATGGCGTCGCGACCGCGCATGAGCACACCCTCGATGAGGGCCTGGCCGCCGTAGGTGTATCTGGGCATGGCGGGAAGTCTACCCGGCCCGGACCGCGTCCGCGCCGTCCGGGAATCGGAACGGCGGGCCGTCGAGGCCCGCCGCACGGATCCGCGAAGGTCGCCGCGGGGCGACCGGGCGACTAGGTCCGGACCTGGCGCTCCAGGCGCTTGGTGAAGCGCTCGACCTGGCCGGCCGTGTCGATGATCGTCTGCTTGCCGGTGAAGAACGGGTGGCAGTTGCCGCACACGTCCACGCGCAGCTCGGCCCGGGTGGACCCGACCGTCCAGTCGCGGCCGCACGAGCCGCAGTGGACCTTGGCGTCTTCGTAGTACGTGGGATGGATGTCGGACTTCACGGGATCTCTACTCCTCGAACGCCGTCCGCACCAGGTCTGAGCCCGGCCGGTGGTCGTCGACTGTGCCGGGTCAGGCGCCTGCGGCGACCGGCTCGGGTGCATCCGTGGCAACGACGCGGATGCGCTTCTTGGACTTGGTGGCGTGCTCGAACTTCACCTTGCCGGCGACCGTCGCGAAGACGGTGTAATCCTTGCCGAGCCCCGTCCCGGGACCGGCCAGGAACGTCATCCCGCGCTGGCGGACGATGATCGAGCCGGCGCGTGACGGTCTGGCCGTCGCCGGCCTTGACGCCGAGTCGCTGGCCGACGCTGTCGCGGCCGTTCTTGACGCTGCCGCCTGCCTTCTTGTGTGCCATCGGGTCTACTCGTCCTTCTTCGTGGCGCGGGTGGACTTCTTCGCCGGCGCGTCGTCCTTGGCCTCGGCCGCGGGAGCGGCCTTCGCCTTGGCGGCTGGCTTCTTGGCGGCCGGGGCGGCCTTGGTCGGTCGGTCTTGGTCTTCGCGGTCTCGGTCTTCGTGGACGCCTTCGCCGGCGCCTTCTTCGGAGCGGCGGCCTTCTTGGCCGGCTCGGCGGCGGCCGCGAGCTTCGCAGCGAGTTCCGCATCCTTGGCGGCCTGCGCGGCGGCGGCCTCCTCGAGGCGGGCGCGCTCCGTCTTGGCGGCGTCGGCGGCCTTCTTCGAGTCGGCGGCGGCGCTCTTGCCGGCCAGCACGATGTCGCTGATGCGCAGGACCGTCAGCTCCTGGCGGTGCCCCTTCTTGACCCGGCTGCGGGCCTTCGGGCGGTACTTGAAGGAGATGGTCTTGGGACCGCGGATCTGGCTGACGACCTCGGCGCTGACCTGGGCATCCGTGACGACCGGCTGGCCGATGCTGGCGGTGTCGCCGTCGGCGACGAGCAGGACGCGGTCAAGGTTGATGGTCGCGCCGGGCTCGACGTCGAGCAGCTCGACTTCGAGTTGGGTGCCGACTTCGACGCGATACTGCTTCCCGCCGGTCTCGATGACTGCGTACATGGATCCTCAGGGTGGTTCGGTTCAGGGTCCGGCCGCGAGGGATGCGACGACGGACATGGCGATGCGCTCGACCGGGCCGAGGCGCGAACGCGTAGTGTACGGCCACGCTCGCTCAACGGTCAATCACGGCCGATCGTCAGGTCGATCGCCGGCGATCGCCGGAGTCGTCGGCCAGGACCAGGCGCTCGCGCCGGATCGACTCGATGGTCAGCGGGACGGCGAGCTTCGTCCGAGATCGCCAGGACGACCTCCTCGGGCCGCCCGGTCCCCAGCTCCGGATGGAACCGCGTCCGGATCCCGATCGTGACCGGCGGGCCCGGGTCGACGACCTGGATGTCCGCCAGCAACGGCCGCAGGTCGTAGCGGACGACGGTGTCGCCCTTGGCTCGCTCGCGCGGCAGGGACCGGGCCGCGAGCAGGGCTTGCGCGGCGCGTGGCGACGGCGTCGGCCGCTTGCCTCCCCTGCCAGCACGATCCGGTAGTCCGCGGCGGCCACGCGTCCGGCCAGCGCCGGACCCCCGAGCCACACGTCGGCGAGGTCCACCAGCGTCCAGCCGGCAGGCAGACGGGGTTCGAGCGCCTCGCGGACCTGCCAGGCCGGCAGACGCTCCGTCAGCACGATCTCCAGCAGCTCCCCGTCGGACGCCATCCCGACCGTCAGCGGGGCCCCGAACACCACGCGCGCCTTCGGTTTGGCCGGGTCGCCCACGAAGATCGGCAATCCGCTCGCGGCGATCGCCTGATCCCACGCCTCCGCGAGCTCGCGCTGCGAGAGCGGCGGAGCCTCGGCGGCGCGCCGGACGGTGAGTCGCCAGCGCTGTCGGGGTTCGAGCGGGGGGGCCGGGCGCGGCTCGGGCGACTCGGCTGAGCGGGACTCCACGTCTGGTAGTCTGCGGCACGATGAACGAGCCCGCCCGAACCGGTCCGGCCGCCCCTCAAGGCGCTGGCGCGGCCGGCATCCCGCCGCCGCCGTTCATCCGCCCGCCGGTCGCCGGTCAGCCCACGGCGTTCGCGCCGCTCTCGCCACGGGTCGTCGTCCTGATCGGCGCGGCCATCGTGCTCGGCCTGCTGCTGTGGATGGCGCGCGACGCGGTCCGCCCGTTCATCATCGGGCTCCTCTTCGTCTACCTCCTGGATCCGCTCGTGAAGCGGCTGGCCGCTCGCGGGATCCGTCGCAGCCTGGCGATCCTGATCGTGTACGCCGGCGCGATCACGGCGTTCATCGCGTTCCTGTGGGTCACCGTCGGGCCGCTGATCGATGAGCTGGTCCGCTTCATCGCCGACTTCCCGGCCCTCGCCGAACAGCTGAGCGCCCAGCTCCAGAAGCTGTACGACCTGTACTCGCACCTGGAACTGCCGGCCGCCCTGCGCGAGTGGATCGACCAGATCATCGCGGGCATCGGGAGCGGTGGCGGAGGCGGCGGCGCGGGCCTGGATCTGTCGTTCCTGCTCCCACTCGTGAGCGGCGCCGGGAGCCTCATCGGCGCGGTCTTCGCCTACCTGATCCTGCCGGTCTTCGTGTTCTACCTGCTCAAGGACCGGGTCGCCCTGACGGCGTCGTTCGACCGCTCGCTGCCGTCAGCCTGGCGGTTCGACGTGTGGGCCCTGATCCGGTCCGTCGAGCGCGTGTTCGGCCAGTGGGTCCGTGGCCAGATCATCCTCGGCTTCGCCGTCGGCATCTTCACGTTCATCGGGCTGATGATCCTGAGCCGGACCGTGGACCCGGTGTTCGGCCGGTACGCCGTCCTGTTGTCGATCATCGCCGGCGTCCTGGAGCTCGTGCCGATCATCGGCCCGATCATCTCGGCGGTGCCGGCGGTCCTGCTCGCCGCGACGGCGGGCCCCGTGCCGGTCGCCGCGGCCCTGGGCCTGTACCTGCTGGTCCAGCAGGTCGAGAACAACCTCCTCGTGCCGAAGATCCAGGGCGACGCGGTGGAACTCCATCCGGCGATCGTCATGGCCGCGATCATCATCGGCGGCTCGCTGGCCGGGTTACTCGGCGCGATCCTGGCCCTGCCCGTCACGGCTGCGGGGCGTGACGTCGTGCGCTACCTGTTCCGCCGCATGTCGCCGGAGGACCCGGAGGCGCTCGCCACGCTGGTCGCCAGGCTGGGACCGCTGCCGACCGCACGAGCGGAGCCCGCCATGGGACGGACCGAGCCGGCCGGTGACTGACCCGAGGGACCCCTACAAGATCCTCCAGGTGGACCCGGAAGCCGAGGACGAGGTCATCCAGGCCGCCTACCGCCGGCTCGCGCGGAAGTACCACCCGGACCTCGCGCCCGGCACCGAGGCCGAAGCTCGGATGGCGGCGATCAACGCGGCCTGGGCACGACTCGGCGACCCGCTCGCTCGGGCGGCGTTCGATCGTGAGCGGGCGGCGAGTCGCGCACGCTGGGAGCCGGCCGGAGTCGTCGGCCGACCGGCGCCCGGACCAGGTCGCCTCGCGCCGGCTCGCCGCCTCGCACGCCGCCGCGGCCGCCCGAGGAGGTCTCCCGGGACTGGACGTCCGGTCGCTCGAACGTCGGCGGCGGCTACGACGAATCGATGCGGGCGGCCGACGGCTACGGCGCGGCCGGCGTCCCACCCGGCAACCCGGCCGGGAGCGTCCTGAACTTCGGGCGCTACGCCGGCTGGTCGCTCGGCGAGATCGCGCGCCGGGACCTCGAGTACATCGAGTGGCTCGACCGGACGCCGATCGGGCGGCCGTATCGCGAGGAGGTCGACACGATCCTGCGGCGGACCGGGCGGCGGAAGTCGGTCGAGGCCGAGGCCGCGGATCGACGAGGGCTGTTCCGCCGGCGCTAAGGGCCGGCCGCGCTGGGCGTGCCGGCCGCCGCCACGGAGGCCTCCTTCGTGGCGCGCGGCACCGCGAAGGCCAGCATGTACGGGGCCGCCACGGTCGTGATGACGACCGCGACCAGGACCGCGCTGAAGGTGGCGCCGGACAGCACGCCGGCGACCAGACCGAGATTCACGACGACGATGCCGACCTCGCCGCGAGGCACCATCCCTGATCCGACCGCGATCGACGACCACCGTCCGGTCGTCCAGGCGCCGCCGATCCCGCCGGCCAGCTTGGTCAGGATCCCGATGACGGCCAGCGCGACGGCCAGACCCGCGACGGCCGGATCAAGCAACGCACCCAGGTCCAGCTGGGCTCCGGTCACGGCGAAGAAGAAGGGGATGAAGATCTGGCCCAGGGAGTGCATCTCGTGCTCGAGCTCCTCGCGGGCTTCCGTCTCGGCGACGATCAGGCCGGCCACGAACGCGCCGATGATGGCCGCGAGGCCGATGGCCGCCGAGATCAGCGCGAGCGCGAACATCAGGATGAACGCCGGCACGAGCGGCGTGTCGGCGAACATCGGCCAGGTGAACACGTCGCGCGAGAGGCCGCGAGCGCGGCGCGCGGCGGCAAAGCCGAGTCCGACCAGGCCGACCGCCGCGACCGCCACGAGGATCGTCGACGCGGACAGGTCCCCGGTCACGGAACTCGACACCAGGCCGATCAGGATCAGCGACGCCACGTCGTCGATGACCGCGGCGCCCAGGATGACCCGGGCGAACGTCCGGTCCAGGACGCCCATCTCGGCCAGGACGCGACTCGTGATCCCGATGCTCGTGGCGGCCAGCGCGAGACCGAGGAAGACCGCCGTCGACATCTCGCTGCCGATCGCCAGGCCCAGCGCGACGGCGGCACCGATGGGCAGGACCATGCCGAGCACGGCGGTCAGCACGGCCGGACGCCCGACGGCGAGCAGGTCGTCCATCCGGACTTCCAGGCCGACGCTGAACAACAGGATCACCACGCCGATCTCCGAGAGGACCAGCGCGGTCTGATCCGGGGTGACCCACCCGAGACCGTACGTCCCGACGACGAACCCGCCGAACAGCTCGCCGACCACGGCCGGCTGACGCAGGCGTCTGGCCGCCTCCTCCCCGAGCTTCGCTCCGACGAACAGGAGGAAGACCGCGAACAGGCCGTCGAGCGGGGCCGCCGAGGCGCTGGGGAGGCCGGGCGCGATCGGACCGATGGGCGCGGCGGATGCGATCAGGTGCGCGAGCACGCCCGGTCAGGCCAGGTAGCGGACATACAGGTAGCCCGTGGACATCACGAGCGAGATCACAGCCACGACGACACCGTACCGCACGAAGGTCCCGAACGTGATCGGGTGTCCCGCTCGCCCGCCGAGCCCGGCGACGACGACGTTGGCCGACGCCCCGACGATCGTGGCGTTCCCGCCGAGGCAGGCTCCGAGCGCCAGCGACCACCACAGCGGCTCGATCGGCAGGCCGGCTGCGCCGAGCTCCTTGACGACCGGGATCATCGTCGCCGTGTACGGGATGTTGTCGACGATCGCCGAGGCGATGCCGGACAGCCAGAGCAGACCGAGGGTCGTGACCGTCGGATCGCCGCCCGTCAGGTCGATCAGCCACGCGGCGACCGAGTCGATGATGCCGACGTGGACGACGGCCTCCACGAGCATGAACAGGCCGACGAAGAAGAACAGGGTCGGCCACTCGACCTCGCGGAGGACCGATTCCACCTCGAGGCGCGAGAGCAGGGTCAGGACGGCGGCACCGAACAGCGCGATCGTGCCGGCTTCGAGCCCGAGTGGCGTGGCGAAGACGAACCCGACGATCGTCGCGCCGAGCACGACCAGGCTGAGCCGCAGCAGCCCGATGTCGGTGAGGACCTCGCGCTCGTCGAGCGCCAGGACCGCCTCTCGCACGTCGGCGTGCGACGGCCAGGTCCCGCCCGAACATCGGGCGAAGCAGGGCGAGGAAGACGAGCAGGATCGCGACGGCGATCGGGGTCATGTTGGCCAGGAAGTCGACGAAGGACAGGCCGGCCGCCGATCCGATGAGGATGTTCGGGGGATCGCCGATCAGGGTCGCCGTTCCCCCGATGTTGGAGGCCAGGATCTCGGCGATCAGGAACGGGACCGGGGACACGCGCAGGACGGAGGCGATGTACAGCGTGACCGGCGCGAGGAGCACCACGGTGGTCACGTTGTCGACGAGCGCGGACAGGACCGCACAGACCACCGACAGCACGACGAGGAGCCGGAACGGGTCGCCACCGGCGACCTTGACCGAGCGGATGGCCAGCCACTGGAAGAAGCCGGTCCGACGCAGGATGGCCGCCATCACCATCATCCCGGACAGCAGGAAGATGACGTTCAGGTCGATCGCCCCGAAGGCCTCCTCCTGGTCGACGATGCCGAGCAGGACCACCGCGGTCCCGCCCAGGAGGGCGGCGATCGTCTTGTCGATCCGCTCCGTCGCGATGAGGGCGTACGTCGCGACGAAGATGACGAGGGTCAGGAGGACGACCGGCTCGATCGTCACGTCGTCTGGTCTGCCGTACCTGCCTCGAGCGCATCGACGTAGTTGACGGCCAGCTCGAGCAGGTCGAGGTAGCCGGTGGGGCGTCCCGTCCCATCGACCACGTACAGGGCCGAGAGATGACGCCGGTGCATCTCGCGGAAGGCTGCATCGACCGTCGCATGTCCCTGGATCGTCGCCGGAGGCGCCATGAGGTCACCGACGACCTTGGCTTCGACGGCCGCCTTGAAGCGCTCGACGTCGGCCAGGTCGGTGATCTCGGTCAGCAGGGATTCCGGAGCGACACGCGCGATCACGGCCTCGGCCAGGCGAAGGACCGGCAGCACACCCACGAGCGTCCCGGCGGTGTCGACGACGCCGAGCAGCCGGGTCTCGGGCTGCGCCGCCGAGCGCCGCATCGCGACCAGCACGTCATCCTCGGCGTGGACGAGCAGCGGCTCGATGGCCAGGAGGGCCTGACAGACCGCGACGGGTGTGTCACGGGCCAGGCGAGTCCGCTCGCGTCATGCCACGCAGCCGGGGATATCGCCTCCGCCCCGCGGCGCGGTCACCACTCGGCCTTCGATTGGCGGATGTTGATGCTCTGCATGATCCCGAGTGCGATGGCCAGGCTCACCAGGGACGCGCCACCGTGCGTGACGAACGGCAGCGGGATGCCGGTGATCGGCATGACCCCGAGGACCATCCCCACGTTGACGACGAGCTGGAACAGGATCATCGAGGCGAGGCCGGCGGCGAACATGGTCCCGAACGAGTCGCGCGACCGCCAGCCGTCGGCGAGGATCCGCCACATGAGCAGCACGAACAGCAGGAACGTGACCATCGCGCCGAGGAAGCCGAGCTCCTCGGCGAGCTTGGCGAACACGAAGTCGGTCGTCTGGACCGGGAGGAACCCGCTCTGCGCCGGCTGTCCCATTGGTCAGGCCCTTGCCCAGCCAGCCACCGGACCCGACCGAGATCTGGGCCTGGTACAGCTGGTAGCCGGCGCCCTGGATGTCCGGGTTCGGGTTCAGGAACGAGGTCAGGCGCTCCTTCTGGTAGTCGCGCAGCACGTAGGTCCACGCGAGCGGGATCATCGCGATGACCAGCGCGCCGAGTGCCAGCAGCCACTTCAGGCTCGCCCCGGACATCCACAGCATCCCGACCAGGATCGCCGCGAACACGAGGGACGTCCCGAGGTCCGGCTGCAGCATCACGAGCGCGAGGGGCGGCACGACCAGGACGCACGCGCCCAGGATCGCCCCGAGCGAATCGAGCCGTCCCTGGCGCGAGCCGAGGTAGTTCGCGAGCACGATGATCATGAGGACCTTCGCCAGCTCGCTGAACTGGAAGGTGAACGGGCCGACGCTCACCCAGCGTGCGGATCCGCCGACGCCGTCGCCGATGGCGAGCGTCAGGACGAGCAGCCCGAGCTGGAGCGCGTAGATCGGCCACGCGAGCGTCTTGAGCCAGCGATAGTCGAAGGCCGTGGCCACGGCGTACATCGACCACCGCGATGACGGCCCACATGAGCCCGCGCGTGAAGGTCGTCCCGGCCTCGAGCGGCATCTTGCCGTCTTCGACGCTGTTCGTGTAGGCCATCGCCAGGCCGATCGCGCCGAGCAGGGCGGCATAGGTCAGGAGCTGCCAGTCGAAGGCACGCCAGGCCAGACCGACGGACTTGGCCGCCCAGTCGGTCATGCGCGCGGGTTCGGCTCGGATGACGCCCATCAGTTGCTCTGGTAGAAGTTGCCGCGGTCGAGCGGGTTCAGGTAGTTCTTCTCGATGCCGTAGTGCTCCTGCAGGAAGTACTTCACGATCTCGGTCGCGGCGTTGCTCTTCGTGCGCGAGTCGTAGGCGAAGGCGAGGACGACCAGCTTCGAATCGGCCTTGTCGAACGAGCCCTTGTACGGGTCGCCCGGCGTGAACCCGACGAACCACGAGTGGAACGGCAGGCGGCCCTGCCTGTCGCGGGTCCCGAACTCGGCCGTTCCGGACTTGCCGGCGACCTTGATCGGCATGTCGACGAGGTTGTACGTGTGCCGGAGCGTGACGGTCGCCCGGGCGGCGTTGCGCATCGTCTTGAGCACGCTCGCCTTGACGTCCATCTCGTGGATGACGGTCGGCTCGACCGTCTTCACGACCTCGCCGTCCGGCCCGACGATCTCCTTCACGAGGTGTGGCTGGTAGAGCGTGCCGCCGTTCGCGAGCGCGGCGTAGGCGTTGATCAGCTGGATCGGCGTCACGACGTCGTAGCCCTGGCCGATCCCGGCCTGGTACGTCTCGCCGGGGAAGATCTCCGCTCCGAGCGTGTCCTGCTTCCACTGGTTGGACGGGACGATCCCGCTGACCTCGCCCGGAAGGTCGATCCCGGTGGGCGAACCGAACCCGTACTGCTCCGCCCAGTAGGCCAGGCGGTCGATCCCGAGCTTGCCGGCGAGCGTGAAGAAGTACGTGTCGCTCGAGTGGCCGAAGCCGCAGTAGATGTCGCACGGCCCGAAGCCGCGGCGGTTCCAGTCGTAGAACTTGGTGGTGCCGAGCGTGAGGTAGCCCTTCGTGGCGACCCGGGTGCCGGCAGTCACCTTGCCATCGTCGATGGCGCCCGTCCCGGTGACGAGCTTGTACGTGGAGCCCGGCGGGTACCAGGCCTGGGTCGCATGGTTGATCAGCGGCTTGTCCGGGTTCTCGAGGAGCTTCTTGTAGGCCGCGTTGCTGATGCCTCGCGCGAACTGGTTGTTGTCGTAGGTCGGCAGGCTCACCATCGCGAGGATCTCGCCGTTCTGCGGGTTCATCGCGATCACCGTGCCGCGCTTGATCCCGACCTGCCGCATCGCCCAGCGGAGGGCGTTCTCGGCGTCCTTCTGGGCCTTCGTGTCGATCGTGAGCGTGAGCGAATCGCCCGGCTGGGCCTCGCTGACCTTCTGAAGGACCTGGATCTGGCGTCCCGACGCGTCCCGCTCGACGCTCTCGGAGCCGTACGTGCCTCGGAGTTCCGACTCGTACGTCGACTCGAGGCCGGTCTTGCCGATCAGGTCGTCCGGGCAGATAGCCCTTGGGTCTTGAGATCGGCGAGCTGCTCGGCGGACACCGGGCCTGTGTACCCAAGGAGCTGGGACATGAGCGGTCCGTCGGTGTACTGGCGGCGGGCTTCGACGACCACCTCGACGCCCGGGCAGGTCTGAGCCGGCCTCGGCGATGAGCAGCGCCGTGGCCTTGTCGACGTCGTCGGCGACCCGGACGAGGTCGAACGACGAGCCGGGGTTGCTGTCGATCGAGGTATTGATGTCGGCCACAGGCACGCCCGTCAGTGCCGCCAGGCGACGGACGACCTCTTCGCGACGTGGCTGTGGCAGATCCGATGGCCGGACCTTGACCGTGAAGGTCGGCACGTTCGTGACCAGGATCCGGCCGTTGCGGTCGTACATGAGGCCGCGTGGCGAGGCGATGGCCTGGAGGACCGTCCGATTCTGCGCCGAGAGCGTGGCGTACTCGGTGCCGTTGGCGATCTGCAGGTAGAACAGGCGAGCGGTGAGCGCGCTGACGCCGATGAGCACGGCCAGCCCGAAGACGAGGAAGCGCGAGAGGCGCTTCGACGGCTCCACGCGGCCGTCCAGGTAGGTGTTCACCAGTCCACCCGCTCTTGCATCGCGCGGTGGTCGTGGATCGAGACCACGAGCGGGCCGATCAGGATGGCCAGGACGGTGTCATACACGGTGCTGGGCAGCACGGCCTGGATCGGATCGGAGACCGGGAGCGGCGAACCGAGAGCACCGAAAGCCACGAACAACACCATCGAATAGAGCAGACTCAGGACCGGGACCGCGATGACGGGAGCGAGCGGTCGCACCCGGGCGAACACCCGACCGAGCACGAACGCACCGCCGACGCACAACAGGAGTGCGAACGACGACGATCCGAGAGGTCGCTGTGCCAAGACATCAAGTGCCAGCCCGCCAACGAAGGCCCAGACGAGTCCGGTCTCGAGACCGACCGCGATCGTGAGCACGATACCCAGCACCAACACGAAGTGGGGCTGGGCATCGCCGATCCGGAGATACGGACCTACCGTCAACTCGAACAGGGCCGCCCCCGTCGCGCCGACCGCAGCGAGTAGCAGGGTCATTGAGCGATCGAACCTCGGCGAAACGGCCAAAGGTCGCGCGCCCGCCTACGCGGCACTCGAGAGATCGAACTGGCGGCGACGACTGGCGGCAGTATCCCACGGACCCGCAAAGGCGGCAACGGGAGGGAAGTCCCAGCGTGAGGCGGCCTGTTTCACGTGAAACAGGCCAGGCCGCACGAGGCCGATGTCCGCGCCGGCAGCCGCCACGTGCCGACCCGCCACGTGTCGACGCGCGACGTGCCGAGGACGCGCCAGCGCGGAGTCACGCCGGGCCACGCGGCTGAGTGCCGCCTCGTGCCCGAACGTGCCACGCGCTGATCACTGCCACGTTTCACGTGAAACACGGTGCATCGACCGTGCAGCGCCGCGATACGTCGCAGCTACGCGGCCGCGCGCATGATCGGGACGACCTGTCGAACCGAGGCTGGAGGGTCTGCGATGGTAGAATCAACGACCGTGAGTGCGTTCCGAGTGGGTTCCTGAGTGGGCCAGACGATCGCCTGCGCAAACCAGAAGGGCGGCGTCGGCAAGACCACCACGGTGGTCAACCTGGCAGCCTTCCTGGCCATCGCAGGTGACCGGGTCCTTGTCATCGACCTCGACCCACAGGGAAACGCGACGAGCGGCCTCGGATTGGATCGGTCGTCACTCGAGACGTCGGTCTATGACGGCGTGATCGACGGCCTCGGCCTCGCCGATGTCACGGTCCAGGGTCCGCTCGGCATCGACGTCGTTCCGTCGGCCATCGCGCTGGCTGGAGCGGAAGTCGAGCTCGCACCGCTCGAATCCCGTGAGCGCCGACTGGCGCGCCTCATCGGAGCGATCGCTCCCAGCTACGACTACGTCCTGGTCGATTGCCCGCCATCGCTCGGATTGTTGACCGTGAATGCGCTCACGGCGGCCGATTCCGTGCTCATCCCGCTCCAATGTGAGTACTACGCACTCGAGGGCCTGACCCAACTGCTTGGCACGATCGATCTCATCCGGGATCACCTCAATCCACCGCTCGCGATCAAGGGCGTCGTCCTGACGATGTTCGATGGCCGGACGAACCTGTCCGCGGAGGTCGCGGCGGAAGTCCGCCGCCACCTTGGCGACCTCGTGTTCGACGCGGTCGTCCCGAGGAACGTGCGCCTGTCCGAGGCCCCCAGCCACGGCCTGCCGATCGCGCTGTACAGCCCGGACTCCGTGGGCGCGGCGGCCTATCGCCGCCTGGCCGATGAGCTCCGGGCGCGCGATGGACGCACCGGGACGACCGCTACGGCCACGCCCGGCTCCGGAGCCGGAAGCCGCTGCGCTGGGGGCGGCATGACGATCCGACCCGACCGATCGACCGGCCTCGGGCGCGGCCTCTCGTCCCTCATCCCGCAGCGACACCCCGGGCAGCCCGGCGTCCTCGACATCCCGACCGGCCGGATCCGGCCGAACCCGTACCAGCCACGCCGCACCTGGGACGAGGAGGAGCTGGCCGCGCTCACGGCGAGCGTGCTCGAGCACGGCATCATCCAACCGATCCTGGTCACGGAGATCGTCGACGGCTACCAGCTCGTCGCCGGCGAGCGTCGGCTGCGCGCAGCCGATCGCGGCCGGCCTCGAGCGCATCCCGGCCGTCGTCCGCCAGCTCGCGGATCGCGAACAGCTCGAGCTCGCACTGGTCGAGAACCTGCAGCGCTCCGATCTCGATGCCATCGAGTCCGCGCTGGCCTATCGCCAGCTCATCGATGAGTTCGGGCTGTCGCAGGACGAGGTCGCCGAACGCGTCGGACGAGCCCGGTCCACGGTCGCCAACACGCTGCGACTCCTCGATCTCGCCCCGTCGATCCGGCCAGGCGATCGTGGACGGGCGACTGACCGAGGGCCACGGTCGGGCGCTGGGCGGCCTGACCCCGGAACTCCAGGATCGCGTCCTCGACTCGGTCGCTGAGCCAGGAACTGTCGGTTCGCCAGACCGAGGAGCTGGTCCGCCGGATGCGCGAGCCGCGCCCCGTGGCGGCGACCCGACCGGAACGACCCAGCGACCCGGACCTCGAACGGGTCGAGGAGGACCTGCGCCGATCGCTCGGCACCAAGGTTCGCCTCGCGCGGTCCCGCAAGGGTGGCCGCATCGTGATCGAGTACTACAGCGACGAAGAACTCGGGCGCCTCTACGAGCGCCTCACCGGAGGGATCGCGTGACCGACGACGCCACTCGCAAGACCCCGGCCGCGAAGGCCGCCGCGACCCCCAAGGCAGCCGCCGACCGGCCAAGGCAGCCGGCTGACGGCCGAAGGCCACCGCCAGCGCGAAGCCGGCGGCCACGAAGCCGGCGGCCCCGAAGCCGGCGGCCGCGAAGCCCGCCGCCGATCGCGGCCGCCGCCAAGCCGAAGCGCGGCAAGGCCGGCTCGGACTACACCGCCGCCAGCATCCAGGTCCTCGAGGGCCTCGAGGCGGTCCGCCGCCGTCCGGGCATGTACATCGGCTCGACCGACGTCCGCGGCCTGCACCACCTCGTCTGGGAAGTCGTCGACAACTCGATCGACGAGGCGATGGCGGGCTACGCGACCACCATCATCGTCACGATCGCCGCCGACGGCACGGTCACCGTCCAGGACGACGGCCGCGGCGTGCCGGTCGGGAAGCACTCCACCGGCAAGGACGCGATGGAGGTCGTCCACACCGTCCTGCACGCCGGCGGCAAGTTCGGTGGTGGCGGCTACAAGGTGTCCGGCGGCCTCCACGGCGTCGGCGTGAGCGTGGTCAACGCCCTGTCCGAGTGGATGGGCGTCGAATCCGCCCGCGACGGCCACGTCTGGACCCAGGAATACAAGCGCGGCAAGCCGATGGGCGCCGTCAAGAAGATCGGCGCCCAGGGCACCCGCAAGGGCACCCGGACCGCTTCCGGGCGGACCCCGAGATCTTCGAGACCACCGACTACGAGTTCGACACGATCAGCCAGCGCCTGCGCGAGTCCGCCTACCTCAACAAGGGCGTCTGGATCACGCTCAACGACGAGCGACGCGATCGGGAGCGCTCGTTCTACTTCGAGGGCGGCCTGCAGTCCTTCGTCCGCCACCTCAACCGGAACAAGGAAGCGCTCCACCATCGCCCGATCTACGTCGATCGGAAGGAAGGCGGCACCGCCGTCGAGGTCGCGCTCCAGTACAACGACTCGTACACCGAGAACGTCCTCGCGTTCGCCAACAACATCAACACCGTCGACGGTGGGACGCACGTGACCGGCTTCCGGGCCGCGCTCACCAGCTCGCTGAACGACTGGGCGCGGCGCGCGGCGGTCCTCAAGGATGCCGACGGCAACCTGTCCGGCGACGACGTCCGCGAGGGACTCACGGCGGTCATCAGCGTGAAGCTGACCGAGCCGCAGTTCGAGGGCCAGACGAAGGCCAAGCTCGGCAATGCCGAGGTCAAGGGCCAGGTCCAGACCGCGGTGGCCGACAGTCTCGGCCAGTACCTCGACGAGAACCCCGGCGACGGCCGCCGGATCATCGAGAAGTGCCTGACCGCTGCCCGGGCGCGCGAGGCCGCCCGCAAGGCGCGCGATCTCGTCATCCGCAAGGGCGCCCTCGACGGCATGTCACTCCCCGGCAAGCTCGCCGACTGCCAGGAGCGCGACCCCGCCCGGAGCGAGCTGTACCTCGTGGAGGGCGACTCGGCCGGTGGCTCGGCCAAGCAGGGCCGCGACCGTCGCAACCAGGCCATCCTGCCGCTGCGCGGCAAGCTCCTGAACGTCGAGAAGGCCCGCCTCGACAAGATCCTCTCGAGCGAGAACGTCCGTCCGCTGATCATCGCGCTCGGCGCCGGGATCGGCGAGAGCTTCGACCTCGCCAAGCTCCGCTACCACCGGATCATCATCATGACCGACGCCGACGTGGACGGCGCCCACATCCGGACCCTGCTTGCTGACCTTCTTCTACCGGCACATGCCCGAGGTGATCGACAACGGCTACCTCTACATCGCCCAGCCGCCGCTGTACCGCGTCAGCACCGGCAAGGTGACCCGCTACGCCCAGAGCGAGAAGGAACGCGACCGCGTCATCAAGGAGATGAACGTCAAGAACCTGTCCGTGCAGCGGTTCAAGGGCCTCGGCGAGATGAACGCCGACCAGCTCTGGGAGACGACGATGAACCCGGAGACGCGGACCCTCCTCCGCGTCGACGGCGAGAACGCCTCGGCCGCGGACCAGATCTTCACGATGCTCATGGGCGAGAAGGTCGGTCCGCGCAAGGACTTCATCAAGTCCGAGGCTCGCAAGGTGCAGAACCTTGACGTCTGACCTGCTGCGCCCGCTCGACCGAGCGGACGTCGCCCCGTTCGAGTTCGCGCCGCACCACTGCTTCGCGTGCGGGACGCTCAACACGGGCGGTCTCGGCCTGACGATGCACGTCGAGCCCGGCCGTTCCTGGATCGAGACGACCCTCGACCGGCGCTTCGAGGGCTGGGAGGGCATGGCCCACGGCGGGATCCTGTGCACGATCCTCGATGAGGTCATGGCCTGGGCCCTGGTCGGGGCCGACAACTGGGGCGTGACCGCCCGGATGGCGGTCGACTTCCGCAAGCCCGTCGCCGATCGGCCGGCCGATCCGCGCCGAAGGGTGGATCGACCGAGGCCCGCCGTCGGGTCGTGGATACGCAGGGACGGATCGTCGACGCCGCGACCGGGACCCTGCTCGCCGAGTCGACCGGCCGGTACGTCGCCGCGAGCGAGTCGCGCAAGCGCGAACTCGCGCCAGGCCTACGGCGTCCGCCCGCTCGCCGGTGAGCCGAGCGATGTCGAGCGACGCGGCGGGTACGCCCGACCGCGTGGACGCGTCGAGCGGACCAGCGATGACGACCGCCACCGCCACCGCACCGAGCTCCGACCAGCGAGGTCACCGCGCGCGCCGTCGCCTTCGTCGCCGAGCACAAGCCGGCCGCCGAAGCCCTCGGCACGGCCCTCGCCGAGCACATCGGCGACCCGGACGCCTTCGCGGACGCCCTCCGGACCGGTCTCCGGAGCGCTCTCGGACCCGGAGTATCTCGCCGGGCAACAGCGGATCGCCCCAGGGATCGGCGCCATCCACGGCGTGCGCTGGCCGCTCCTGGCCGCCGTGTCGCGCACGTTCAAGCAGGCCACCCGCCAGGACCGAGCCACGCCGCTCCTCTTCGTCGCGGACCGCCTCTTCCACGAGCCGGAGCTCGAGCCTCGCTGGTTCGCGTTCGGCCTCCTCGAGCGGACGCTCGAGACGGAGACCGAGCGGACCTGGCAGCTCCTCCGCCGGGCCGCGCGCGAATCCGGCGACTGGATCACGGTCGACTCGCTCGCCCATCCGTACGGCAAGGGCATCGCCGCCGAGACCTACCGCTGGGCGGAGCTGGAGCAGCTCGTCTACAGCCCGTCGCGCTGGGAACGCCGCCTCGTCGGCTCCACGATCGCGACGATGACCCACGTGGACCGTCGCCGCGGCCGCGATCCGCAGGTCGCCGTCCACGCGCTGCCGCTCCTCGCCCAGCTCATGGGCGACGCCGAGCCCGACGTCCAGAAGGCCCTGTCGTGGGCCTATCGCTCGCTGACCGTCGTCGACATGCCCGCGACCGTCGCGGCGCTCGAGCGCGAGACGGACCTCGCCGCCCGGACCGACGACGGCCACCGCGCCTGGGTCATCCGCGACACGCTCCCCAAGCTCGATCCGACCGTCGCCGACGCGCTCCGCGACCGCCTGGCCGGCATCCGCAAGCACGCCGGCGCGCCGTCCACCTCGGAGGCGTCCCTCGCGGCGCTCCGCTTCGGCGGTCTGCCGGACCCGATCACCCACCCCGAACCCCCGCTCGCCTGACCGTGGCCAGACACAGGAGTAGCCGACCGTGACCGACGACCTGGGCGATATCCGAGCGATCCGCATCGAGGACGAGATGCGGGTCAGCTACCTCGACTACGCCATGAGCGTCATCGTGTCCCGCGCGCTCCCGGATGTCCGCGACGGCCTGAAGCCCGTCCATCGCCGGATCCTGTACGCGATGGGCGAGATGGGCCTGTCGTCCACCAGCTCGTATCGCAAGTGCGCCGCGATCGTCGGCGAGGTGATGGGCAAGTACCACCCGCACGGCGACAACGCGCTGTACGACGCCCTCGTCCGCCTCGCCCAGGACTTCTCGATGCGCTACCCGCTCGTCGACGGCCAGGGCAACTTCGGGTCGGTCGACGGCGACTCGGCGGCCGCGATGCGCTACACGGAGGCGCGCCTGACCGGCATCTCCGCCGAGATGCTCGCCGACATCGACAAGGAGACCGTCGACTTCGTCGACAACTACGACGGCACGCAGAAGCAGCCGTCGGTGCTGCCGGCCAAGCTCCCGAACCTGCTCGTCAACGGCAGTTCCGGGCATCGCCGTCGGCATGGCGACCAACATCCCGCCGCACCACCTCGGCGAGATCGCCGACGCGACGATCGCGCTCATCGACGACCCGGACCTCACCTCGGACGACCTGTGCACGTACGTCAAGGGCCCGGACTTCCCGACCGGCGGCACGATCTACCGCTTCGAGAAGCAGCGCAACCTGCTGACCGGGGAGTGGGAGACGGTCGACGCGATCCGCCAGATGTACGCCCACGGCCGTGGCCGGGTCGTCATGCGCGCGCAGGTCGCCTTCGAGGAGGTCAAGGGCGACCGGACGGCGATCATCGTCACGGAGCTGCCCGTACCAGGTCAACAAGGCCAGCCTGCTCGAGAAGATCGCGGAGCTGGTCAAGGACAAGCGGATCGAGGGCATCGGCGACCTGCGCGACGAGTCGGATCGCGACGGGATGCGCATCTACGTCGAGCTGAAGCGCGACGCGAACCCGCACAAGGTGCTGAACAACCTGTTCAAGCACACCCCGATGCAGCTCGCGTTCAACATGAACATGCTCGCCCTCGTCGACGGGCAGCCGCAGACCCTGCCGCTGCGCAGCGTCCTGTCAGCCACTACCTGACCCATCGGCGCGATGTCATCCGGCGCCGCACCGAGTTCGACCTCGCGCAAGGCGCGCGGTCGGGCCCACATCCTCGAAGGGCTCAAGATCGCGCTCGACAACCTCGACGCGGTCATCAAGACGATCCGCGAGTCGCGCCGACGTCGAGCTCGCCCGCACCAACCTGATGACCCGCTTCAAGCTGTCCGAGCTCCAGGCGCAGGCCATCCTGGACATGCGGCTGGCGCGCCTGGCCGCGCTCGAGCGCAAGAAGATCGAGGACGAGTACCTCGCGATCATCCAGCTCATCGCCGAGCTCGAGGACATCCTCGCCAACCCGGCCCGCGTGTCCCAGATCATCAAGGACGAGCTGACTCGAGCTGAAGAAGCAAGTACGCCGGCGAGCGCCGGACCCGCGTCGCCGACGACGCCAGCCGCGAGATGACCGACGAGGACCTCATCGCCGACGAGGACGTCGTCGTGACCATCTCCGGCCGCGGCTACATCAAGCGCCAGCCGGTCGACACCTACCGCCGCCAGCATCGCGGCGGCAAGGGGATCATCGGGCACGTCACCCGCGAGGAGGACGCGGTCGAGCACCTGCTCGTCGCGAACACCCACCACTGGGCCCTGTTCTTCACGAACCGCGGCCGCGTGTTCAGCGCCAAGGTCCACGCCATCCCGGATGCCAGCCGCCAGGCCAAGGGCATCCCGATCATCAACCTGCCCGGCGTCCAGGTGGAGTCGGGCGAGCTGCCGATGGCCACGATCATGCTCAAGGACTTCAAGGCCGGCTCGTACCTCGTCCTCGCCACCCGCAAGGGCATCATCAAGAAGACGCCGCTCGAGCAGTTCGAGAAGGTCCGCTCGTCCGGGATCCGGGCGATCACCATCGCGGACGACGACGAGCTCGCCTGGGTGGACGTCTCCACCGGCGACGACGACGTCATCATCGCCACGGCCAAGGGCAAGCTCGCCCGCTTCGCCGAGACCGAGGTCCGGGCCATGGGCCGCGACGCCGCGGGCGTCATCGGCATCCGGCTCGCCCGCCTGGGCGACGCGGTCGTCGGGATGAGCATCGTCCAGCCCGAGAGCGACATCCTGGTCCTGTCCGAGACCGGCTACGGCAAGCGCGTGCCGCTGACCGAGTTCCGACGCAAGCATCGCGGCGGCCAGGGCGTCGGCCTCATGTCGCTCGAAGGCAAGAAGACCGGCGATATCGCGGCCGTCCAGCAGGTCACCGAGTCGGACGAGGAACTGCTCCTCATCAGCGCCGGCGGCCAGGTCATCCGGACCGAGACGAACACGATCAACCGCTACTCGTCGAGCGCCCGCGGCGTCATCGTCATGCGCCTGGCCGAAGGCGACCGGGTCGTGGCCATCGCCGCGTTCCGCGCCGGACTTGCGGAGCAGGACGGCGTCGGCGACGATGACGGCCCGCCGGCAAGCGATCCCGCGACACCGTCGTGAGGGGGTTCGGCGAGCGAGAGGCGTCCACCTTGTACGCGGACCAGTTCGAGATCTACCACGGCAACTCGAACCCGGGCCTCGCCCGGAAGATCTGCCGCTATCTCGGCACGCAGCCGGGTCGCGCCGAGGTCTTCCAGTTCGCCAACGAGAACATCTTCGTCAAGATCCTGGAGAACGTCCGCGAGAAGGACGTCTTCCTGGTCCAGCCGACCAGCACGCCGGTCAACCAGTCGATCATGGAACTGCTGATCATGATCGACGCGTTCAAGCGGGCCAGCGCCGGCCGGATCACCGCCGTCATCCCGTTCTACGCCTACGGCCGGTCGGACAAGAAGGACCAGCCGCGCGTCCCGATCACGGCCCGGCTCATCGCCGACATGATCACGGTCGCCGGCGCGGACCGGGTCCTCTCGATGGACCTCCACCAGGGCCAGATCCAGGGCTTCTTCAACATCCCGGTGGACGAGCTGACGGCCGTCCACATGCTCAGCAACTACTTCCGCCACAAGCACATCGAGGACGCGGTCGTCGTGACGGACCTTGGCTTCGCCAAGCGCGCACGGACGTTCGCCGAGCTGCTGGACGCCCCGCTGGCGATCATCGAGAAGCGCCGCGTCGGCAACCTGGACCGGGCCGAGCTCATGAACGTCATCGGCGAGGTCAAGGGCAAGCGCGCGATCATCGTGGACGATGAGATCGATACCGGCGGGACGCTCGTCGAGATCGTCCGGGCCCTGGAGCGCGAGGGCGTCACCGAGATCTACGCCTGCGCGACCCACGGCGTGCTGAGCGACCCGGCCGTCGACCGGATCGCCGCGTCGGCCCTGAGCGAGGTCGTCCTGACCGACTCGATCCCGCTCCCGGAGCGCAAGCGCATCCCCAAGATCACGACCCTGTCCGTGGCGCCGCTCATCGGCGAGGCGATCAAGCGCATCCACCGCGGCGAGTCGGTCGGCGCCCTGTTCAGCAGCGAGGTCTCCCTCACCCAGGAGATGCTGCTGTGGGAGGATGGCACCGAAGCGACGCTCGACACGCGTCGTGACGAGGAGATCGGATGACCCTGCAACTCCATCGGCCGGACGGCGAGGGCGGCCTCGAGCCGAAGCCGGTCGCCGACAAGGACTGGCACAACGAGCTGCAGTCGCCGCGCTGGGGCACGTCGCTCAAGGGCGACGCGCTGCCGAAGCTCAAGAACCCCGAGATGGACCCGACCTCCACGGCCCGCTCCATCCTGTTCTGGCTGGGCCTCGGCGCCGTGACGTTCGTCGTGCTCGTGCTCGGCTACGGGTCCGGTTTCTGGGGCTGACGCCAAGTCCGCCTATACTTGTCGGCCATGCGCCTGTTTTCCCGTTTCGTCGACTCCAACGACCGCGAGCTTCGACGGATCCAACCGCTCGTCGATGAGATCAACGGCCTCGAAGCCGAATTCGAGGCGCTCAGCGACGACCAGATCAAGGCCCAGTTCGCCGAGATCCGGGCGGAGATCCACGAGGTCGCCACGCCGGACGACCCGTCCGAGGACGAACTCCACCACCCCGAGGTGGAGCGCCGCCGCGAGCTGAAGCGCGAACGCCGCAAGCGCGAGAACGAGCGGCTGCAGAAGGCCCTCGACGACGCCCTGCCCGAAGTCTTCGCGATGAGCCGCGAGGCCATGAAGCGGACGCTCGGGATGCGCCTGTACGACGTCCAGCTCATCGGCGGCATGGTCCTGCACCAGGGCAAGATCGCCGAGATGCGGACCGGCGAAGGCAAGACCTTCCTGCCGACCCTCGCCGCCGTCCTCAACTCGCTCACCGGGCGCGGCGTCCACGTCGTCACCCCGAACGACTACCTCGCCCGGCGCGACCCGCAGTGGATGGGCCCGGTGTTCCACTTCCTGGGCGTCAGCCTCGGGATGATCACCCACGACACGTCGTACGTGTTCCACCCGGACTTCCCGACGTCCGACGAGCGGCTGCTGAACCTGCGCCCGGTCGATCGGCGCGAGGCGTACGCCGCCGACGTCACGTACGGCACGAACAACGAGTTCGGCTTCGACTACCTGCGCGACAACATGGTCATCGAGCTCGACCAGCGGGTCCAGCGCGACAAGAGCTTCGCGATCGTCGACGAGGTCGACAACATCCTCATCGACGAGGCCCGGACGCCGCTCATCATCAGCGGCCAGGCCGAGGAATCCGCGGACCTGTACTTCACGTTCGCCCGGCTCGTGCCGCGCCTCAAGGAGCGCCCCGAGGGCGCCGAGGAGGGCGGCGACTACTTCATCGACCTCAAGGACAAGGCCGTCTCCTCCACGGAGGAAGGCATCGAGAAGATGGAGGGCTGGCTCGGCGTCGAGAACATGTACGACGCGGACCCGCGGCTCGCCCGCCACTTCGAGCAGGCGCTCCGGGCCCACGCGCTCTACAAGCGCGACCGCGACTACATCGTCAAGGACGGCGAGATCGTCATCGTCGACGAGTTCACCGGCCGCCAGATGCCGGGCCGGCGCTGGAGCGAGGGCCTGCACCAGGCGGTCGAGGCCAAGGAGGGCCTGCGCGTCCAGCGCGAGAGCGTGACCCTGGCCACGATCACGTTCCAGAACTACTTCCGCCTGTACGACAAGCTGGCCGGGATGACCGGTACGGCCATGACCGAGGCCGAGGAATTCCACAAGATCTACAAGCTGGAAGTGGTCGCCATCCCGACCCACCGCGAGATGATCCGCGAGGACGAGGCGGACCTCGTCTTCCGCGACGAGAAGGCCAAGTTCAACGCGATGATCGACGAGATCGTCGAGATGCAGGAGGCCGGGCGGCCGGTCCTGGTCGGCACGATCTCGGTCGAGAAGTCCGAGCTGGTCGCCACGATGCTCAAGCGTCGCGGGATCAAGCACGAGGTCCTCAACGCCAAGTTCCACGAGCAGGAATCGGGCATCGTCGCCCAGGCCGGCCGGGCCGGCGCCGTGACGATCGCCACGAACATGGCCGGCCGAGGCACGGACATCCTGCTGGGCGGCAATCCGGCCGGCCTCGCGTCCGAAGTCGCTCCACAAGCGCGGCCTGAACCCGGCCGAGGTGGACAAGGAGACCTACGCCGCGGCGCTCGCCGAGGCCAAGGCCATCACGTCGGTCGAGCACGACGAGGTCGTCGCGTCCGGCGGCCTGCACATCATCGGCACCGAGCGGCACGACTCCCGCCGCATCGACAACCAGCTCCGCGGCCGTGCCGGTCGCCAGGGCGACCCCGGGTCGTCGCGCTTCTACCTGTCCCTCGAGGACGACCTGATGAAGCGCTTCGCCAACGAGCGCGTCGCGGGCCTGATGGAGCGCCTCGGGCTGGACGAGGACACGGCCATCGAGTCGCGGCTGGTGTCCAAGACGATCGAGTCCGCCCAGAGCCGCGTCGAGGGCTTCAACTTCGACATGCGCAAGCGCGTCGTCGAGTACGACGACGTCATCAACAAGCAGCGCGAGACGATCTACGCGGAGCGCGACAAGGTCCTCCACAACGAGGACCTGACCGAGACGATCCGCCAGTTCATCGACGAGGAGATCGACGCGCTGGTCGCGACCGACCTGGTCGGCGACGACCCGCACGAGTGGAACCTCGAGGGCCTGTCCAACGCGCTGCACACGATGGGCATCACCGGCGAGGGGACCAGCGCGGACGAGCTCTGGGAGCTCGGCACCCGCGACGCCATCACCGAGCACCTCCTGGAGCTCGCCGATGCGCGCCTGGAGGCCCGCGCCGCGGAGATCGGCGAGGCCGACTGGAGCACGGTCGAGCGGATGGTCCTCGTCCGGACGATCGACTCGCTCTGGGTGGAGCACCTGACCGAGATCGACGACATGCGCCGCGGCATCGGCCTGCGCGGCTACGCCCAGCAGGACCCGCTCAACGAGTTCCGACGCGAGGCGTACGACCTGTACGAGGAGCTGCGCAGCCTCATCCGCCACGGCGTGGCGAGCTCCATCTTCCGGGTGACCGTCACGCGCCAGCCGGCACCGGTCCCGGGCGGCGATCCGGCCGTGGCCGCGAGCCTGGCCGCGGGCGCGGCGGCGCTCAGTGGCGGGAACGGGCGGACGGCGGCCGGGATCTCACCCGGCGCTGCCGCTGCGGCGCCGGTCGGTGGCCGGACGGCTCCGCCGATGCCCGCCGCCGGATCCCCCGGTTCGGCCATCGTCAAGGGCGCGCTCCCGGCGGCCCCGAAGATCGCCACGGCGCGCGAGCAGCTCGGCGACGCACCGGTCGCGGCGGGCGCCGGTGCCGGGTCCACGGGCGTGGCGAGCGGCGCGGCTTCAGCAGGTGGCGCTCCGGCCCTCGGGTTCACCCCGAGCGGGGCCCGGATCGGCCGCAACGACGCGTGCTGGTGCGGCTCCGGCGCCAAGTACAAGAAGTGCCACGGCCGCTGAGCCGCTGACGCGGCCCGGCCTCGCGGCGGCCCAGCCTCGCGGCGGCCCGGCCTCGCGGCTCCCGTGCCTCGCCTCACCTCGTGCCTTTCCTCGCCTCGCAGCTCGCCTTAGAAGTGACAGATGAACCCCCGGCGAGCATTGGTCAGCGACCGGTCCCCGAACTCGCTCGGTCGCGAGCGTGAGGATCGATGCCCATGGCCAGGATCACCGGCAGATGAGCGCTGAACGACACGACTGACGGGGTCCCCCTGACGAGTGCCCGCGTGAGGCACATCTGGCAGAGATCCGTTCGGCCCGACGCCCGAGCGACCGCTGGTCGACCCGACGCGACACGCTGGGACCTTCGGACCAGCCGATCGGCGACCGAATCACGCTCGATTCCGGAAAATTCCCTCTTGGCGATAGGGGTTTGGCCCCGTATACTGGGCCAAGCCTGCCACCCCGGACCGCTCGAGCTCCCCGGCAGGAGGGTCCCCAGCCCAACAGCGACCGTGCCCAGCCGCTAAGAGAGGGAGTCCGTGAAGCAGGCCGAAGAAGCGGCGTTCGTCGATCTGATCGCCTGCGAGCGGGACTGCCGCTCGTGCAGCTACGCGGCCGCGCTGGACTGCGATGGCAACTGCGGCGTCTGCCCCCACAACGGCTACTGCCCCTGCGTCAACCCCGTCGTCGCCCGTAGCAAGACGGCGCTCCGGCTCATCGAGCTGCGCCCCATCCTGCTCCAGGATCTGCAGGCCCGGAACTAGGTGGACGCGTCCACCATCCGCGACCTGACCGAACGGATCCGGTCGACCTCGGGGCATCTTTGACCTCGAGGCCAAGGACGCACGGGTCGCCGAACTCGAGGCGCTGACCCAGGAACCCGGGTTCTGGGACGACCAGCGCGGCGCGCAGAAGGTCCTTCGCGAGGCGAACGGCCTGCGCGAGGAGATCACCACCTGGCGAGCCCTCGCCACCCGCGCCGAGGACCTGCAGGCCGCCCTCGAGCTCCTCGACGAAGGCCCCGACGCCGAGCTCGAAGCCGAGCTGACCCGCGATGCCGCCGCCCTCGAGAAGGACCTCGTCCGAGAACGGACGGCGCTGCTGTTCTCCGGCGAGTACGACGATCGCAACGCGATCCTGTCGATCAGCGCGGGCGCCGGCGGCACCGAGGCGACGGACTGGGCGGACATGCTCCTGCGGATGTACCTGCGCTGGGCGGAGCGCCACCGGTTCCACACCGAGATCGTCGATCGCCAGGAAGGCGACCAGGCCGGCATCAAGAGCGCGACCGTGGAGATCGAGGGCCGTCGGGCGTACGGCTGGCTGCGCGCCGAGCGCGGCGTCCACCGGCTCGTTCGGATCTCGCCGTTCGACTCGCAGAACCGTCGCCAGACGACGTTCGCCCTGATCGAGGTCCTGCCCGAGGCCGAGGACGACGTCGAGATCGAACTCGATTGGGACCAGATCCGGGTGGACACGTTCCGCAGCCAGGGCGCCGGGGGCCAGCACGTCAACAAGACCGACTCGGCGGTCCGGCTCACCCACCTGCCCACGAACATCGTCGCCCAGAGCCAGAACGAGCGCAGCCAGACCCAGAACAAGGAGATGGCGATCAAGGTCCTCAAGTCGCGGCTCCTGGAGCGGGCGCTGGAGGAGCGCGAGGCCGAGGTCCGCAAGCTCAAGGGCGAGCACGTCGAGGCCGGCTGGGGCAACCAGATCCGAAGCTACGTGCTGCACCCGTACCAGATGGTCAAGGACCTGCGCACGAACCACGAGACCGGCAACACCACGGCCGTCCTGGACGGCGACCTCGACGAGTTCATGCAGGCCGAGCTCGAACGCGTGATCGGCGGCGACGGGCCCGCCGCATGACCGGCGCGCCGATCCCTCGCGGGATGCAGGTGCCGGAGATCCGGCCCGCGACGCCGGACGACCTCGAGGCGTGCGCGACGGTCTGGCGTCTGGCCACCAACGACTACCTGGCGCGGCTCCACCAGGTCGGCGTGCCGGACGACCTGAGTGGGATCATCAAGCTCTTCCGGCACACGCGGGCGACCGATCCGGACCGGTTCCTCGTCGCCACGCGGTCGGATGCGACCGACGCCGAGCCGGACCGGGAGCGGATCATCGCCTTCGTCTCGGCGATCGAGCGTGGCGACCTGTGGTTCCTCTCGATGCTGTTCGTCCTGCCGGAGGAGCAGGCGACCGGCATCGGCCGCCTGCTGCTGGAACGCGTCCTGCCGGACCCGGCCCGGGGGATGACCCTGGGGACGGCCACGGACAGCGCCCAGCCGATCTCCAACGCGCTCTACAGCCGGTACGGGATGGTCCCGCGGATGCCGCTCCTGGACCTGACCGGGGAGCTGCGGCGTCCGGAACGGCTGGCGTCCCTGCCGGATGGCGTGACCGCCACGCCGTTCGAGGACGTGGTCGCCGACGGAGGGGCGGATGGCGCCGGTCATCGAGCCCTCGCCGCCATCGTCAACGGCCTCGACCGCGCCACGCTCGGCGTCGAGCACCCGCAGGACCACGCCTGGATGCGCACCACCGAGCGTCGCGGGTTCCTCTATCGTTCGGCCGGTGGCGACGTCCTCGGCTACGGCTATGGTTCGCCGGTCGGGCGGGTCGGTCCCGTCGCGGTCATGGATGCCACCCTGGTCGCCCCGATCCTGGGTCACCTGCTGCGCACGATCCCGGCGCGTGGGGCGTTCGCGGTCTGGACGCCCGGCCATGCCGGTGACGCCGTCCGGATGCTCCTCGAGGCCGGCCTGCGTCTCGAGCCGTTCCCGATCCTGCTGTGCTGGACGGACGCGCGGACGGACTGGACCCGCTATCTGCCGATCTCCCCGGGCCTGCTGTAGGTGATGATCCCGGGGCTCCAGGCGGTGTCGACCTACCAGCGTCCGTGGCTGCAGAAGGACGTGGTGGCGGGCCTCGTCCTGGCCAGCCTCCTCGTCCCGCAGGGCATGGCCTATGCCGAGCTGGCCGGGCTGCCGCCGATCACCGGGCTCTACACGTCGATCCTGTGCCTCCTCGGCTACGCCGTCTTCGGGCCCTCGCGGATCCTCGTCCTCGGGCCGGACTCCGCGCTCGGCCCGATGATCGCGGCGACGATCCTGCCGCTCGTGGCCGCGAACGGCGATCCCGAGATGGCGGTCGCCTACGCGTCGATGCTGGCCCTGCTCGTCGGCGGGTTCATGCTGATCGGCGCACGAGCCGGTCTGGGCTTCGTCGCCGACCTGCTGTCGAAGCCGACCCAGATCGGCTACATGAACGGCCTCGCCCTGACGATCCTGGTCGGCCAGCTGCCCAAGCTGCTCGGGTTCTCCGTCGATGCGGACGGCCTGATCGGCGAGACGGTCGGGTTCGTCCAGGGCGTGCAGGCCGGCGAGGTCGTCCCGGCCGCGGCCGCCATCGGGCTGTTCAGCCTCGTCCTGATGGTCGTCGCTCACCCGCGTCGTCCCGGCGGTGCCGAGCGTCCTCGTGGCGGTGATCGCGGCGATGGTGCTCGCCTACGGCCTGGACCTGGCCGCCAAGGGCGTGGCCCTCGTCGGGGTCCTGCCGAGCGGCCTGCCGCCGTTCACCATCCCGTTGGTGCCGCTCAGCGACATGCCGCTCCTGGTGGCGGGGGCGGTCGGTATCGCGTCGTGTCGCTGGCCGACACGATCTCCACCTCGTCCGCGTTCGCCTCGCGGACCGGCCAGGAAGTCCATGCCAACCAGGAGATGGTCGGGATCGGGGCCGCCAATGTCGGGGCCGGCCTGTTCGCCGGGTTCCCGGTGAGCACGAGCGGGTCCCGGACGGCCGTCGCCGAGCGGGCGGGCGCGAAGACCCAGCTCACCGGCGTGGTCGGCGCCGCGGCCATCGCGGTGATGCTCGTCCTCGTGCCGGGACTCCTCCAGTACCTGCCGCAACCGACCCTCGGAGCCGTCGTCATCGTCGCCTCGATCTCGCTCGCCGACATCCCCGCGACCCGCCGGTTGTGGCAGCAGCGCCATGCCGAATTCGGGCTGTCGATGGCCGCGTTCCTCGGGGTCGCGCTGTTCGGCGTCCTGCCCGGCATCGCGATCGCCGTGACGCTGTCGATCCTGGCCGTGTTCGTCCGCGTCTGGAACCCGTATCGGACCCGCCTCGGCGACGTGCCCGACGTCGCGGGCTACCACGACGTGACCATGTACCCGGACGCGATCGAGCTGCCGGGCCTCGTCATCTACCGGTTCGACGGGCCGCTCATCTTCGCGAATGCGAAGACCTTCCGCACCGAGGTCCGCGCCTTCGCCCGCGCCGATCCGCCGCCTCGCTGGATCATCGTCGCGGCCGAGCCGATGACCGACGTGGACACGACAGCGGCGGACATGCTCGACGAGCTCGACCAGGAGCTCGAGGCGGCCGGGATCACCCTGGTCTTCGCCGAGATGAAGGACGCCGTCCGCCAGAAGATCGGCAGCTATGGCGTCGCGTGGCTGACCGACCGCGAGGCCTTCTACCCGACGGTCGGGACCGCGGTGAAGGCGTATCGCGCGGCGACCGGCATCCCGAAGCCGGACCACGACGGCGGCCCGCGACCGGCCTGACCGACCGCGATCCTGACCGGGGCGATGGCCTCGGATGTCGCTTCCGGGACACCCCCGAACCTCACCGAACGGCACCGGACAGGACCATGGTCCGGTGTCCGGGTGCACCGCTCGTCACGTTTGCCGGTCCCATGGTCGGGTGGTAGGGTCAGGGGGACGTGGCTCTCCCTGCCGTGCCCGCGGACGGAGCCCTGCCTGACGATCCGGCGCCTCCTCGCGCCGGATGACTCGCCCGCGGAGACACATGTGACCATCGCCCCCGCGCCGCCTGCGGCGCGCTCCTCCAGCCGCCCTTCGGTCCGACCCGTGGACCAGGCTGCCCCGGAGAAGGCCGTCCTCGTGCTCCACGACGTGACGAAGCAGTACCCCAACGGCAAGGTCGCGCTGCGCGACGTGGACCTGGTCATCCCGGAAGGCGACTTCGTGTTCCTGGTCGGGCCGTCCGGCGCCGGCAAGTCGACGCTCATCAAGCTGCTCATCCGCGACGAGATCGCGACCCACGGCGAGGTCGTCCTCGACGGCCAGGACCTCGCCCGCCTGCCGCGCCGCAAGGTCCCCAAGATGCGCCGCAAGATCGGCATCATCTTCCAGGACTTCAAGCTCCTGCCGACCAAGACGGTCTGGGAGAACGTCGCCTTCGCGCTCGAGGTCACCGGGACACCGCGCCGCCAGATCAAGCCGGCCGTGGACCGCGTGCTCGCCCTCGTCGGATTGACCGCGCAGGCGCTGCAGACGCCGAACCAGCTGTCGGGCGGCGAGCAGCAGCGGACCGCCATCGCCCGGGCGCTCGTCCACGACCCGCGCCTGATCATCGCCGACGAACCGACCGGCAATCTGGACCCGCTCATCAGCTGGGAGATCCTGCAGCTCCTGCTGCGCATCAACGAGCTGGGTGTGACGGTCCTGATGGCGACCCACAACGCCGACGTCGTGACCGCCCTGCGCCGCCGGGTCGTGGCGCTCGAAGAAGGCCGGATCATCCGCGACGAGGTGGGCGGTGCCTACCATCACGAGGACTGACGGGTGATCTCGTTCGTCGCGTTCAGCTTCAAGCGCGCCTGGCAGGGGTTCTGGCGGAACGCCCTGATGAGCCTCGCCGCGACCGCGACGATGGTCCTGATGCTCCTGCTGCTGGCCGGCTTCTTCATCATCCAGGCGGGGCTGCTGGCCGGCCTCCAGTTCACCGAGCAGAAGGTCCAGGTCGTCGCGTACCTCCAGCCCAACATCCCCGATAGCCGGGATCGCCGCGATGCAGGGGCGCCTGGAGGCGATGCCCGAAGTCGCGTCGGTCGTCTACGTCAGCCGCGAGCAGGCCCTGACCGACTTTCGCGACTCGATGAAGGAGCAGGGTCGCGAGGACCTCACTCGCTATCTCGACAGCAACCCGCTCTACGCCAGTCTCGAGGTCAAGCTCGCCGATCCGGCCGGGGTGGCCGTCGTGACCCAGGCGTTGCGCGACGAACCGCAGGTCCGCAACGTGATCAACATCGAGGACCTCGTCCAGCGCGTCCTGACCGTGACCAACATCCTGCGCACGGCCGGCACGGTCCTGCTGCTGGTGGTCGGCGTCATCGCCCTGTTCATCATCGTCAACACCATCCGCCTGGCCGTCGTCGCCCGCGCGGAGGAGATCGAGATCATGCGCCTCGTCGGGGCGTCCGACGCCTTCATCCGCTGGCCGTTCGTGTTCGAGGGTGCGTTCGTCGGGTTCCTCGGGGCGGCCATCTCGCTCGGGATCCTCGCCCTGGCGGCCGAACCGATCAGCGGCTTCATGGTCGACTTCTTCCGCGTCCTGCCGATCCAGTTCAGCTCGCTGACCCGCGACCTCGTGGTGCTGGTGATGGGCGCCGGCGTCGGGCTCGGGATCCTCGGCTCGTGGGTCTCCGTGCGGACCTATCTCATCCGCTGACACGCCGGCCGGGCGACCGACAGCGGGGGCAGACGCGGGCCGGACCATCGGCCGAGGGCCTCGCACGAGGACCCGTTGTACCCTGTGGGACCTTCACCCGGACGCCGAACGCAGGACTGACTGAGCGATGATCCCAGCCGACCCCGAGCGCCCCGACCTCGAGGGCTTCGACCCGTCGCCGAACCTCGAGCCGCTCGACCGAGGCGCAGCCGACGCCGACCGCCCCCGTCCAGGCCGGCACCCCCGCGCAGCCTCCCGATCCTGCCCCTCGCGATCGCGCTCGTCGCCATCCTCGCCGGTGGCGCGCTGTTCATGTCCGGCTACTCGCTCGGCGCGAAGTCGGCGTCCCAGCCCGGCACGCCGGTCTCGGAGGTCGAGGCGTTCCAGCCGTTCTGGGACGCCTACCACTCCATCGACCAGCGCTACGCCGGCGGCGACATCGATCGCGACGCGCTCGTCCAGGGCGCCATCAAGGGCATGATCGATGCCCTCGGCGACCCGTACTCCTCGTACCTCACCTCGCGAGGAGTACCGCGACAGCCTGCAGGGCATCAACGGCCAGTTCGAGGGGATCGGCGCGGAGATCGCCAGCGAGGCGGCCGACGGGACGCAGGGCTGCTCGACGCTTGGGCCGGAGTGCCACCTCGTCGTCGTCGCCCCGATCGAGGGCTCCCCGGCCAAGGCGGCCGGCCTCCTGCCCGGCGACCTGGTCCTCGCCACGGACGGCGTGCCGCTCGACGGCCTGACCGTGGACGGCGCCCGCGACAAGATCCGCGGCCCGAAGGGCACGACCGTCGTGCTGACGATCCAGCGCGGCGACGGACGCCCCGTTCGAGCTGTCGATCACCCGTGACGTCATCCAGCAGAAGGAAGTCGAGACGAAGGCCCTGGCCGACGGCAAGGTCGGGTATGTCCGGATGACCGGCTTCTCCGACGCGGCCGCGGGCGAGGTCCGCAAGGCCCTCAAGGCGCACATCGACGCCGGCCGGACCAAGCTGATCCTGGACCTGCGCGGGAACCCGGGCGGCTTCGTCACCGCCGCCCGGTCGGTCGCCAGCGACTTCATCGCCGACGGCGTCATCTTCTGGGAGCAGGACGCAGACGGGAAGCAGACGCCCACGTCGGCCGACGTCCGGCGGCGTCGCGACCAGCGACGACCTGACCGTCATCTGCCTCATCGATGCCGGCAGCGCGTCGGCCAGCGAGATCGTCGCCGGCGCCCTCCAGGACACGAAGCGGGCGAGGCTCGTCGGCCAGCAGTCGTTCGGCAAGGGCACCGTCCAGCAGTGGCAGGAGCTCGGCGACGGCAGCGCGTTCAAGCTGACGATCGCCCGCTGGCTGACACCCGACAAGCGCTGGATCCACGACGTCGGCCTGACCCCGGACGTCGTCGTGACGATCCCGGAGGGCACGCCGGCCGACCAGGACCTCACCCTCGACAAGGCGCTCGAGCTCCTCGGCGAGTCCGCTCGCGGGGCGTGGCGCATCGCCGCCTGATCGTCCGCGCGGGATCCTCGAACGGCCCTCTTGCGCCCGCTTTCCGGTTCGGGTACGGTTCGCGGGAACGAAAGGAGGTGATGTGCAGTGATCGACAGTACGCGTAGCTGCACCACCTCGCAGGAGATGGCCGTTTAGTCGGACACCCTGTGGGTGGGTAAGCAACTCGAGCGCCGGTCCGCCAGGACCGGCGTTCGTGCGCCCGGGGCGTTAGCCTCGAAGGACGCGCCCACGAACCCAGAGGAGACCGACATGCGCGACGAACAGACCGTCGCCCTCAACCGAAGAGCCCGCCACGACTTCACGATCGACGAGACGTTCGAGGCCGGCATCGTCCTGTACGGGACGGAGATCAAGTCCATCCGCATGGGCAAGGCCAACCTGTCCGATGCCTACGCGCGCGTCGAGAAGGACGAGGCCTGGCTGATCGGGGCGCACATCGCGCCGTTCGAGCAGGCCAATCGCTACAACCACGAGCCGAAGCGGACCCGCAAGCTCCTGCTCCACCGCTCCGAGATCGATGAGCTGCTCGGGCGCGCCAAGGCCAAGGGCCAGACGATCGTGCCGCTCCGGCTGTACATCACGCCCAAGGGCAAGGCCAAGGTCGAGCTCGGGCTGGCCCGCGGCAAGCAGCTCCACGACCACCGTCGGGACATCGCGGACCGCGACGCCAAGCGCGACGTGGCCCGCGAGATGGCCGACGCCCGTCGCGGCCGGTAGGGGCGCGGCATGAGCACGTCCCGGATCGCCTGCGCGTCGGACCCGTCATCCGGGCGGTGGATGCGCACGCGGCGGGGGAGCCCGGGCGGGTCATCGTCGGCGGGGTGGAGGACGTCCCCGGCGCCTCGATGTTCGACAAGATGACCTGGCTCCAGGCGAACCGGGACGACCTGCGCCTGCGGATGGTGCGCGAGCCGCGCGGCTACCCGGCCGCGAACTGCAACCTCATCCTGCCGTCGAACCACCCGGAGGCCGACGCCGGGTACGTGATCATGGAGCAGGTCGAGTACCCCGGGATGTCCGGCACGAACACGATGTGCGTCGTGACCGTGCTGCTGGAGACCGGGATGCTGCCGATGACCGAGCCGGTCACGGAGCTGGCGCTGGAGGCCCCGGCGGGCCTCATCCGGGTCACGCGCGGCGTGCCGTGACGGAAAGGTGACCGGCGTCACGTTCCGTAACGTTCCGGCCTTCGCCACGCACCTGGACGTGCCCGTGGAGGTGCCGCAGCTGGGCACGGTCGACGGTGGACGTGGCCTACGGCGGGATGTTCTACGTCATCGCCGACGCCGAGCCGTTCGGGCTCCGGCTCACGCCGGACGAGGGCGCCGACATCACCCGCATCACCGAGATGATCAAGGCGGCGGCCGCCGACCAGCTCCCCGTCGTCCACCCGGACCAGCCCGGGTTCGCCGGGATCACGATCGGCCAGCTCTCCGGGCCGCCGCACGATCCGGCCAACAGCCGGCGGAACGTGGTCACCGTCTCGACCGGCGCGCTGGACTGGGAGCGACCGGCGACCTGGACCGGCGCGATCGACCGCTCGCCGTGCGGGACCGGGACGTCCGCGAAGATGGCGACGCTCGCCGCGAAGGGCCGGCTCGCCGTCGGCGACGAGTTCCGCCACGAAGGCATCCTCGGCACGGTCTTCACCGGGCGCGTCCTGGAGGAGGCCGCGATCGGGCCGTACCGGGCGATCGTCCCGAGCATCACCGGCCAGGCCTGGATCACCGGCTTCGCCGACTACGTCGTGGACCCGACCGACCCGTTCCCCGACGGCTTCACGATCGGCGACATCTGGGCCTGACGCCCGTCAGGACACGTAGACGTAGCAACCGTCCGCACGGTACCTTCATCGCAGGAAGTAGCGCCGGTTGAGCGGCAGGTCCGTCGGCCGCCTCGACCTCGAGCGGCCGCCCCGCCAGCGTGACGCGGCCCTCGCGCGGGTCGATCTCGATCGGGGCCGTCGCGCGGTTCCGGGCCAGGTCCGCGCGGGTCAGGCCTCGGGTCCCGCTCACCGGGATCACGCGTCGTCCGCCGGCACCCCACCGGGCCGCGGCCGCCGGATCCGCCGCGCCCTGCGCGGACACGAACGTCGCCGACAGGCTGGCCGCCGCTCGTCCCGACCCGCCGAAGTCCGCCCGGTAGCGCGTCGGTTCGGCGCCTTCGACCGTCGCGTTGCCCTCACCGAGCGGACCCCACGCCGGGTAGCCGGCCTTGAGCACGAACGCCGGCTTCACCCCGAAGTAGGCCGGACTCCACAGCACGATGTCGGCGAGGCGACCCGGCTGGAGCGAGCCGACGTGCTCCGCGATCCCGTGGGTGATCGCCGGTTCGATGGTGACCTTGGCCAGGTAGCGCAGGACGCGATCGGTCGAATCGAAGGCGTCGTCCGGATCGTCCGGCAGACCCGGATGACCCGCACCGGCCGCCGTCGCACGCCACGCCCGCATGACGTGCGCGAGCTGGATCGTCCGGCGGACCGTCTCCATCATCCGGCCCATCCCCTGGGAGTCGGAGTTCACGATCCCGATCGCCCCGAGTTCGTGGAGCGGCCCTTCCGCGGCCATCGTGGCGGCGTGGACCCGTTCGGCGACGAGCGCGACGTCGCCCGGGACCGCCAACGATGCGCCGTGGTTGAGCGCGATCATCGGGATCTGCTCGGCCGCGGCGTTGACCCCGAACGGGACGGTCGGCGTCGTCGACGAACAGAGGATGTTCGCCTCGCGGACCAGCCCGAGCAGGTCCGGCAGGTGACCGCCGCCACTCCCCTCGACGTGATACGCGTGGACGGTCCGGCCGGCGATGGCCGCGATCGTGTCCTCCAGCTCGGCCGACTCGTGCAGCCCGTCGGTGTGGAGCGAGACCGACACGTCGTGCGCATCGGCGTACCGCAGCACGTGGTCGATCATCTCCGGGTAGGCGCCGTAGTCCTCGTGGATCTTGAACCCGCAGGCGCCGGCGTCCAGGAGCGCGTCGAGGCTCGAGTCGTCCTCCGCTCGCGCGCCCGCCTGCAGCCCGACGTTGACCGGCCAGCCATCGAGGCCGGCGAGCGTGCGCTCCATCGCCCACGGCGGCTCCTCGAAGCCGGCCGTGATGAGCGTCGTCACCCCGCCGGACAGGGCGGCCGGCAGCAGCTCGGGGCTGATGAGGTGGACGTGGCTGTCGACCGCGCCCGGCGGTCGCGATCAGGCCGTAGCCCATGTACGGCCGCGTGTGCGGGCCGATGGCGAGCTCGATGCCGTCGCTGATCGCGCTGCTGCCCGCGCGCCCGACCCCGACGATCCGTCCGTCCTTGATCCCGATGTCCGCCTTGACGCAGCCGAGGACCGGATCGAGCACCAGCACGCCGGCGATGACCGCATCCAGCTCCGACGGCCCCGCCGAGCCCTGCGTCATCCGGTGCCGGATCGTCTTGGCGTAGCCCCAGATCGGCTCGTCGCCAGGCGCCTGGCGGTCCTCGGCGACCTTCACCCACAGGTCCGTGTCGCCGAGGCGGACGCGGTCGCCGGTGGACGGCCCGTACCGGGCGAGGCGCTCGTCCGGGGAGAGCCGCGCGGTCATCGGCGGCCCTCATCGCCACCGAACCGGACCAGCCGGACCGTGTGCGTCTCGCCCGGCGCCCAGCGCATCGACGCGCCGGCCGGGCAGGTCCAGGCGGAAGCCCTCGGCCGCCGCCCGATCGAAGACGAGCCGCGGGTTCACGCGATGGAACGGGTAGTGCGACGAGACCCGGATGACGCGGGTCGGACTCGCTGCGCACCTCGAGGTCGATCGTCGGCCGAGGGTCGGCGGCATCGGCCGGGGCCGGGTCGCCGGTCGACTCGACCGCCCGGATCGCCCCCGGCCCATCCGCGTCCAGCGGGATCCCGGGCCGCCCGATCGGGTCGCTCAGGACGATCGAGCCGCGTCCCGTCGCCGAGCAGGACCTCGAGCCGGACCTCGTCGACGAGCTCGCGGACGCCGGCCATGACCTCGGTCGGATCCACGGCCGCGCGTCCCGCCTCCTCCACCGCCTCGTAGTCGAGCCCGGCCCGGGCGGCCTCGAACAGCGCGTCGCAGATGAGGGCGATCGCCTCGGGTGCGTTCAGCAGGAGCCCGGCGTCGCGGTGGCGCCTAGCCAGTTCGGCCGCGCTGAAGACCAGGAGTCGCTGTTCCTCCCAGGCCGTCAGTCGCATGGCCGCATCGTAGCGACCGCGGGACGCCGCGGAGGGCGCCGCAGGGCCGCCGGTCAGGCGGAGGCGGGACGACCCGGCGCGACGGGTGCGGCGATCGCCGGACGGCCGCTGCGCCGCGGCCTTCGCCTCGATGGCGGCGACATCGGTCCGGGCGTACAGCACGACCCCGATCCCGGTCACGACCGTGCAGACGACCAGGCCCGACGTGACGTCCAGGATCCCGACCTGCAGGAGGGCGCTCATCGCGAACGCGGCGACGATGCCGCGCGCGCCGGTGATGGCGTTCATCCCGGCGACGGCCGCCGAGCGCGAGGCCATCGACGTGTGTTCGCTGACGATGGCCGCCCAGCCGACATCGATCGAGGCCCCGGCGGCACCGCCGGCGATCGCGGCGACCCACAGGAAGGCCACGTTCGGCGCGAACGCGTAGATCGCCAGGGAGGCGAACCCGAACAGGGCGCCGAGGCGCAGGGCCACGATGGATCCGGCGCGATCCACGACCTCGCCCCAGAGCAGGAACGAGACGGTCGTCGAGACGGCGGCGAGGACGCCGATCAGGCCGACGTCGCCGAGGCTGAGATCGAGCCGGTCGACGTAGACGAGGGCATAGAGCGGGATCGCCGCGACGAGCCCGCCGCCGTAGAACCCCTGCGCCAGCGTGATGCGGGCCAGGACGGGTCGGCCGCGGATGGAGCGGAGGGAGTCGCGCGCCGAGAAGCGCGGCGGTTCGGCCGCGGCCGGCGCCCGCAGGCCCGTGTAGGCGATCGCGCAGGCCGCCCCGACGAGGCCGCCGAGGGCGATGACGGCCGGACCGCCGATCTGGTCGGCGATGACGCCGCCGGCGAGCGAGGCGATGGCCATCGCCGCGGACCGGCCCATGCCCAGCGACCCGACGATCCGGCCGCGAAGTCGGGCCGGATACATCGCGCCCCAGAGTCGAAGCTGGAAGGGGCTGCTCAGCGACAGGCTGACCCAGAAGACGATGCCGGCCGCGACCATGACCGGCGGCGTCGGCAGCACGAACAGGGGCAGGAGCGACGCCGCGCCGAGGACGCGGATGACGGCCATCTGGCGAGCCGAACGAGGTCCGACCCGACCGGCGAACGCGCCGAGGAGGTTGGCGATGAACGGCGCGGCGGCCAGGGCGGCCAGGCCGATCGGATCGAGGCCGCCGCGACGGGCGATGGTCGGCAGCAGCGCCACGACGAGCGCCAGGCTCACGCCGGCGCCGACCGAACCGACCATGTCGAGGGCGAGATTCCGCCCGACCTCGCGCCGATGCGCGGATGGGCTGAGTGGACTGAGCGGCCTGAACACCACGTACCTCGAAGCGCCCGCGTGGCCTGCGAGGTGAGCTGTCGGGCTCGGCGTTGGGATCGCCGTCGCTGGTGCGATTCGCCCCGGAAGGGTGGGTCCCCCGTCCTCGATGAGGAGGTTCGGCCAGGTGCGATCGTACCAGCCGGAGCCGATTCGGCGGCCATGGCCCCTTCGTCCTGGGTCCGCCGGCCGGACCGGCGCAGTGGCCGAATCGACGATCGTGGTGTAGCATCCCGCATCCGAGCCGGTGCTTGGACCTGTGGGGATGTGTGGTTTCGACAGGGCCTGGAAACCGGGGAACGCGAGCCGAGGACGCCACTGGGCCTCGTTAATCAGGTGGCAAAAAGAAGTACCTGGCAACCGCCAGTCGACTCTCGCTCTCGCTGCTTAGGCAGTAGAGTGAGCGTGGAAGCTACCTCCGCCTCGCGGGTAGTGGAAGCGTCACTTAGCGAGGCTGCGATCCGGACCAGCGTCACGTAGTCCGGAGTCAAGCCCGATCTAGGGGCACGTGACTGGACCGCCCGGCAGAGTGCCGATGCCCGTCCGGGCGGTCGACGACAAACCATCGGACACGCTCGTAGTGGTCTCCGAAGAAGGGTTCTGGACGGGGAGTTCGACTCTCCCCCATCTCCACCAACCACCCTGTCCGACCGTGACGCGGCGACGGGGCTCGACGAGCTCCGAGCGTCAGGTGCCCGCTCCGCCAGCGCCCGGCGGTCCACGGCGCGGAACCAGATCCAGTACAGGCACGGTGGCGATCGTGTACAGGGTGATGATCGTGACGAAGTTGACGGTGTAGCCGGCCTCGAACCCGAGCGTCGCCTGGAGGACCGCGTACCACGAGCCCGCCGATGACCCAGCCGACCTGCCACAGGACGCTCATCGCCGCCGACAGCGTCGCCCGCTCGCCGGGCGTCACCTGCTCCATCGCGAACGCGTTGAAGATCGGGTTGCCCGCGTTCATCAGCGAGTTCCGGACCGCCATCGCCAGGATCACCGTCCACAGGACCGGCGAGAACCCGAGCACGACGAGGAACGGGATGCTCGCGCCCTGGACGATGACCACCGAGGTGATCTGCCCGAACCGCCGGGCCAGCCGCGGCTGGGCCAGGATCGCGAGCGACCGTGCCCGAGGCTGGTCAGCGCGAAGACGGCGTTGAGCGACGTCAGGTCCAGCCCGAACTTGCGCTGGACGAACAGGTTCAGGAACGGGATGACCTGGCCGGCCCGATCGAGATCAGGAGGCCCGGGAACGACGCAGCTTCGGCGAACAGCGCCGCGGTCGCGGATCGACGATGCCCGAGCCGCATCCGCGACCGGCGCGGATCCGGCGGGAACGCCGCCGGCTCGCCGAGCGCGCCGCAGCCGCGGCCCGACGACGGTCCGCGGCCGGTCGTCGGTCAGGCGCGCGACGGTCGCCAGCGCCGCGACCATCAGCACGGCCATGATCACGAGGATGACCCGGTAGGTCCCGGGCCCGCCGGGTCGAGGCCGAGCCACGCCGGCGATCAGCCGCCGCGACGACCGCCGCCCAGGATCGCCGCGACGATGTTGGTCACGTTCTGGATCGCGAACTGGATCGCGAACAGCTCGTTGCGGTGGTCCGGCTCGCTGTGCTCGGTCAGGTACGGCGACATGCACGACCTGGAACGCCTGGCTAGCCGATCGACCAGCAGCGCCGCGAAGACGACGATCAGCGGCAGCGCCTCGGTCAGCGAGCAGCCCGACGAGGGCGACCAGGCCGACGGCGATGCCCGGCCGCGAAGATCGGCCCGCCGACCGAACCGGTCCGAGGCGGCGCTCGCCGGGAAGGCGACGAGCGCCCCGGCGACCGACGGCGACCGTCGAGATGATGCCGATCGTCGCCGTCGACAGCCCGAGCGACGACGAGGTAGAGGTTGAAGTCGATCCAGTACAGGCTGAGCGCCGCGCCGGCGACCAAGGTCGTGACGAGGAACAGCCGGGCGTCGCGCTGGAACCGCCCGATCCCGGTCCTGTGCAGCATGGCTCCATCGTCCTGGGTCCTGCCGGCGCTCGACCGGCGAGTGGCCGGATCGACGATCGTGGTGTAGCATCCCGCGTCCGAGCCGGTGCTTGGACCTGTGGGGATGTGTGGTTTCGACAGGGTCTGGAAACCGGGGAACGCGAGCCGAGGACGCCACTGGGCCTCGTAAATCAGGTGGCAAAAAGAAGTACCTGGCAACCGCCAGTCGACTCTCGCTCTCGCTGCTTAGGCAGTAGAGTGAGCGTGGAAGCTACCTCCGCCTCGCGGGTAGTGGAAGCGTCACTTAGCGAGGCTGCGATCCGGACCAGCGTCACGTAGTCCGGAGTCAAGCCCGATCTAGGGGCACGTGACTGGACCGTCCGGCAGAGTGCCGATGCCCGTCCGGGCGGTCGACGACAAACCATCGGACACGCTCGTAGTGGTCTCCGAAGAAGGGTTCTGGACGGGGAGTTCGACTCTCCCCCATCTCCACCAACCACCTCTTTGTGGGTGGTCACGACGGCGCACGATGCGCCGGTCGGCTCGACCTACTCCGCCGCTCGCCCGATCAGGGTGATCCCCGTGATGCGCGAGTAGTTCGAGTAGTAGGTCTTGGTGCGGATGACGTTGCCGTTGCGGTCCTTGACCGTGATCGTCCGCCAGACCTGCTTGCCGTCCACCGGGTACTCGATGCGCTGGCTCGACCCGGCCGGCAGGCTCGTCGTGTACTGGACCGTGTCGGTCGCCTGGCGGACGTTCTTCACGGTCGGCGAGCCGATGATGACCTTGCGGCCGGTCGGCACGCTGTACAGCACGAACTTGACGTAGCCGCTGCTGCCCTGCTGGATCTTGTAGCCGCGGATGAGGACGGGGTAGTCCGTGTCGTTCGTCCAGGTCATGTCCTGCACGGAGCCGGAGCCGCTGATGAACACGGTCGCATCCAGGCCGAGCGGGTAGCGGTCGATGTAGTAGTAGTGGTTGCGGCGAGCGCCCATCTCGTAGCCGGCCCGGAGGGCGGCGTTGAACAGCGTGGTCGAGCACGAGCAGATGCCGCCGGCGAGCGCGCCCTGCGGTTCGGTCCGGCCGTTGATGATCGCGCCGCCCTGCTTGTAGCCCTTCTCACGCGTGACCGGCCCGACGGCCTTCCAGAAGCTGAACTCCTCGCGCGGACCCGACGACGTAGCCGTCGATCGTGAGCGCCGGGATCCAGATGTTGGCCCCGAACCCGTTCTTGATCGTGATCGGGAAGTACGTCGTCCACTCGGAGACCTTCTTCATCTTCGGCTCGGACGGCTTCGGCCTCGGCGGTCGTGAGCGCCGGGTCGATCTTGGTGAGCGCCGGGTAGAGGACCTTGCCGGTCGGACCGGCGTACCGCGTGTCGAGCATGGTCTGGATCACGGGCGATCGTGCCGGGTACGTCCAGGGTGTGGCCGCGCGCGCTCTTGGTGACGCCGGTGATCCGGCCGCCGCTCGTCGTGAAGGACGCGTTCTTGGCCGGCTTGTCGATGCGCGGCGCCATCGTCTCGAGGAGCTTGGTCAGCGGCGCGGTGTCGAGGATCGGGCGGTAGCCGCCGTCATCGGTCGGGGCGAAGGTGACCCAGGCGCGGAGGCGGCTGGTCGGGATGGCGAACACGTCCTTGCCGACGGTCAGGTCGATCCGGCCGGCGACCCGCTCGGCGGTCTCCTTCGCGACGGTCGCCTCTTCGGTCGTGACCGCCGGGTCGACCGCGGCGACGGGCAGGTCGACGGTCATGGCGCTGGGGGCTTCGAGCTCGGCGAGCGCCGCGTTGATCTCGGCGATCGGCGCCGTCGGGTCCGCCGTGCGTCCGACCGTCCCTGGGACGACCGTGTAGACGAACTTGTCGTCGGCGGTGATGGACGCTTCGGTCGGGGCACGCTCGAGCGACGCGGCGAGCGACTCCAGGTGCTTGGCCGACGGCCGCCTGGTCGACGGTCACGCGCGGCTCGATGGTCAGGCCCTTGAGCGCGACCCGGGCATTCGAGATCGCCCGCTCGGCGGGGTTGCCATTCCGACCCGCGGCGAGGGCGGCGGCCGTCATCGCGGCGACATCGGGAGCGCGACCGAGTTCGGCGTAGGTGAAGGTCACGTCGCCATCGGGTCCGGTCACGGTCACGGTGCCTTCGCCCATGGACGCGTAGGCGGAGGCCAGGGCGGCGGACGCCTCGGCTTCGGTCATGCCCGACAGGTCCACGTCACCGACGCTGACGCCGGGCAGGACGCGCCCGACGTATTGCTGGTCGTACGCGTAGAGGGCACCGACGCCGAGGGCCATCGCCGCGAGCAGGCCGATGAGGAACGCGACGCCGAAGCGCAGCGCGATCGAGGACCGGCGACGGGGCGACGGGGCAGAGCGGGGGTCTCGAACGCCGTCGCGACGACCGGGACGGCGGGTGCGACGAGCTCCGGCGCCACCTGGGTGGCCGCAGCCACGGTCGGCGTCGCGACGGCCGGCTCAGGGACAGGGACGACCTCCGTCGGGACCGGGTCCGACTGGACGGGGTCCGTGGCGATCGGGGCGGGGGTGCGCTTCTTCCTGCTCATATCCGGGGCGCCATCCTATCAGGCGTTCGCGACACGGCCTCGTGGCGACTGGTGCGTCTCGGAGACGCCTCGATCGCGACGACCGTGACGGTCCCGCTCGAGGGACCGTCGATCGCGACGAACTCAGCCGCCGCCGCGCGGCACGAGCACGACTCGTCGGTTCGGCTCCTCGCCGATCGACTGCGTGGCGACATCGGGGTTGTCACGGAGCGTGAGGTGGATCCAGCGCCGCTCGAGGGCGGGCATCGGCTCGAGCTGGAGCATCTTGCCGGTCTCGACCACGCGGGCCGCGGCGCGCTCGGCGAGGTCGCGCAGCTGGCGCTCGCGCCGGCCGCGGTAGTCCTCGACGTCCACGAGGACGCGCGTCCAGCTCCCCATCTCCTTGGAGAGCATGAGGTTGACCAGGTGCTGGAGCGCGGAGAGGCGCTCGCCCTTGCGGCCGATGAGGGCGCCGAGGGCTTCCCGCTCGTCGCCGTCGCCGACGACGTTGAGGCGGCTGGTCTCGCCGGCCTGGACCTCGACGCGAACGTCGAAGCCGAGGTGGGTCATGAGCTGCTCGAGGATGGCCTTGCCGGCGGCGAGGGCCTCGGGCGAGGCGTCGGCTGCCTCGAGATCCGCACGCTCCGCGGCCAGGGAGCCGCGGGCGGCCGCCACCTCGGCGGCCTCGGACGCGGACAGGTCCGCCGATGCCGGTCGGGCGGCGCGGTCGTCGCGTCGCGGGCCACGGTCATCGCGGCGGGGACCGCGGTCGTCGCGGCGCGGCCGGTCATCGCGGCGCGGCGGACGATCCGGCGCGGGGCGCCGGTGCGGCAGCCTCGGCCGCGGCCGGGGTCGGAGCCTCCTGGCGCGGCGGGCGGTCGTCGCGCGGTCGGTCGTCGCGCGGCCGGTCGTCCCGTGGCGCAGGCGCCGGAGCGGGCAGCGGCTTGGAGGCGGCCGCCTCGCGCTTGGGGGCGGCTCCACCGAGCTCGGCCCGTGGCGCGGCGACGATGCGCGCCGACTCGGCGCCCATCCCCAGCACACCGCGGCTGCCCGGGGTGAGGATCTCGAAGTCCAGGTCGTTCAGCTCGACGCCGAACTCCTCGCGGGCGAGGCGCAGGGCCTCTTCCACGGTCTTCCCGGAGAATTCCTTGTACGCACTCATATCAGCGTCGTCTCCCTCGTCGGCCCTGACGGCCCCGCTCGCGGGGGCGGATCGTCTTTTCGGCCGTGGTCTTCTTGTCGGCGTCGGTCAGGATGGCCGCACGCTTGCTTGCCTCTGGTACGGGTGGCATGGTCACCGGGAATCGCGGGGTGTGATCCTGCGCGAACTTGGGCGTCCAGCCGAAGAATGGGAACATCGCCCCCCAGCCCACGATGAGGTACTGCTGGACGATCGAGAAGATGTTGGCGGTGATCCAGTAGATGAACAGGCCCGCCGGCAGGAATCCGCCGTAGGCCACGGAGATGAGCGGCAGGAACAGCATCGTCTGGCGCTGGATCCGGGTATTGGGATCGTCGTTCTCCGGATCGGCGATCGGCAGCATCATCCGTGACTGGACGAGCTGCAGGGCTGCGGAGATCGACGGCCAGGATGGACAGGCCGAGGATGAACCCGGCGATCGTCACGCTGAAGATCGTGGACGGCTTGCTCACGTCGATCTCGGTCAGACCGAAGATCGGGATGATCGTGTCGATGCACGGCTCGTACATGTTCTGGACTTCGACACCATCCACCATCTCGTAGTTGGTGCACTGCAGGTCGACGACCTCGACGCCGGCGACGGTCAGCATCGCGGTCGGGTCCGGGTTGGTGAGGCCCGTGCTGATGACCGAATACATGATCAGCAGCAGCGGCATCTGGAGCAGGAGCGGGAAGCAGCCGGCGAGGGGGTTGACCCCGCGCTCCTTCATCAGCTCCTGCTGGGCCGTGCGGACCTTGATCGTGTCGCCCTTGTAGCGCTTCTGGATCTCGCGCAGCTCGGGCTGGAGCATCTGGGTCCGCTTGGTCGAGACCAGCTGCTTGCGGTAGAGCGGGATGACGATGACGCGGACGAGGAGGGTCAGGACGACGATCGCCCAGCCGATGGCCGCCGGGACGCCCAGGTTCTCGAGGAACTGGTAGACCGCGCACAGGACGATGAACATCGCCTGGAAGATCGGCGTGAAGATCCAGGCAGATGAAGCTGACCGGATCGCTCCCGGGCTGGGCGGGCTCGAGCGGCGGGATCGGTGTCGCGGACACGCTCGGCGCACCCGATGCGCCGGGGCTGCCGACCGTACCGGGCGCGGCACAGGCGGCCACGACCAGGACGAGGAGGGTGAGGAAGAGGAACGGCGCCGCCCGCCGCAGGATGGGTCGCCAGGTGGTCAGCACGAGGGGCATGGCTCGCTACTGGACGGGGTCATAGCCGCTCCCGCCCCATGGCTGGCATCGCGCGATGCGCTTCGCACCGAGCCAGCTCCCCTTGATGAGCCCGTACTTCTGGATGGCCTGCTCCGTGTAGTGCGAGCAACTCGGTTCGTATCGGCAGCTGGCCGGCAACCAGGCGAACACGACCCGGTAGATCCTGATCAACCCGATCCCGAACCACTTCACCCCGTGGGTCCTCCGAGCACGCCGCCCCTGGTGAGGAGCCGGCGAAGCGCCCCGACCAGCGCGTCATGGTCGGCCTCGACGATCGCGGGCCGGACGATGATGAGGACGTCCCAGCCGGGCTGGAACGACGGAGCCATCGCCCGTAGCGCCTCTCGAAGCCTTCGTCGGACCCGGTTCCGGACCACCGCTCCACCGAGCTTGCGCCCGGTCGACAGACCGAATCGGGTCGTCTCGAGGTCGGTCCGGAGGAACCGAGCGGAGAAGTAGGGGTGGGACCGTGAGGTACCGGCGCCCTGGATCGCCGCGAAGTCCTGCGGGTGGGAGAGCATCGTGAGCCGCGGCGCGTGGGTGCCGCGCTCGGTCGTCAGGCCGTCAGCCGCTTTCGACCGCGGGCCCGTCGTGCTGCGACCACGCGTCGACCGCCGGGAGTCCGCATCCGGGCTCGGAAGCCGTGTTCCTTGGCGCGGTGTCGCTTCTTGGGCTGGTAGGTCTGCTTCATCGGGACTGTCCGGGATCCTCTCTTGCCGGCCTCGGGGCGATCTTGTCTCGACCCCTAGAGGCACGCAAACGCGCCGGGCGCCAGATAGCGCGAGGCGCGTCTTCGTCCGGCGGATGATACGGCCCGCCTCGAAGGGGTGTCAAACCTCCGACGCTCGCGCGCGCGAGGACGGCCGACGCTCGGCCCTGGACCAACGTACGGGGTACCCGCAGACGGCCGGATACGTCCATACTGGATGGCCGATCCGCCCCGGAGGACGCCATGCACCGATACTCCCCCAGGGTATAGCAGAATCGCCTTGCAGCGCCGAACGAGCCGGTGCTATCCTCTCCGGACCTTCGGCGCCGGGAACGCTGGCGGAGCACTCCGGGGAACCCTCCGAAACCCCCGAACCAACGCGCGACACCCGGTGCACAGCGGCAACTTCGAGACGCTCGCGGCCCCGACTCCGGTCGTCCAGGGAACTGGACGAAGACACCATCCACGGTCCCCCCCGACACCGCAGGATCCGATCGAACGAATGGACGCGAAGCAGGTCTGGCGAGCCGCCTTGGGTGAGTTGCAGGTATCGCTGTCGCCTGCCAACTACGAGACCTGGGTCCGCGACACCCAGCTCATCGACGTCGACGACCAGAAGTTCAAGATCGCGGTCCCCAACGGCTTCGCGAAGGACTGGCTCGAGACCCGCTACCGGTCCCTGATCAGCCAGACGCTCGCCCGCATCGTCGGCTACAGCGTCCAGGTGGAGTTCGTCGTCGGGGCGACCCCGGAGGCGACGCCGGCCGAAGCCACCGAACGGACCGACGAGGCCGAGGCGTCGCCTCGCGTCGGGACGACGGCGCAGGTCCGCCTCGAACCCACCCGGGTCGGTGGCGAGGGCGGGACGTCCAACATCAACCCGCGCTACACGTTCAACAACTTCATCGTCGGGTCCGCCAACCGCCTGGCCCACGCGGCCAGCCTGTCGGTCGCGGAGCGCCCGGGACACGCCTACAACCCGCTCTTCCTGTACGGCGGCGTGGGCCTCGGCAAGACCCACCTGATGCATGCCATCGGCAACCAGGTCGCGGCCAAGTTCCCGCGCAAGCGCGTCGTCTACGCGACGTCCGAGAAGTTCACCAACGAATTCATCACGAGCATCCAGCAGGGCAAGATCGACGACTTCCGGGCGCGCTACCGCCGGATCGACCTGCTGCTGATCGACGACATCCAGTTCATCGCGGACAAGGAACGGACGCAGGAAGAGTTCTTCCATACGTTCAACGCCATCCACGAGGACGGCAAGCAGATCGTCCTGAGCTCGGACCGCCCGCCGAAGGCGATCCTGACGCTCGAGGAGCGGCTGCGCAGCCGGTTCGAGTGGGGCCTGATCGCGGACCTGACCGCGCCGGACCTCGAGACCCGCATCGCCATCCTGCGCGCCAAGGCGGAGGAGGGGGCGGTCCCGATCACGTCGGACGTCATCGAGTTCATCGCGCGCAAGGTCGTCAGCAACATCCGCGAGCTCGAGGGCGCCCTGAACCGGATCGTCGCCTACGCGAGCATGGGCGCGATGCCCATCAGCATCGAGCTGGCCCAGGCCGTCCTCTCGAACGTCCTGTACAACCCCAAGAAGCGCCAGGTCACGCCGGAGCGGATCGCCCGCGCCGTGTCGGACTACTACAGCGTCCCGATGGACGTCCTGCAGGGCCAGAAGCGCGACAAGGCCATCGTCATGCCGCGCCAGATCGCGATGTTCCTGATGCGCGAGGAGACGGATGTCTCGCTCCTGCGGATCGGCGCCGAACTCGGCGGACGCGACCACTCCACGGTCCTCCACGCCTGCGACAAGATCACCCGCGAGTCGGCCGTCAACGACGAGTTGCGCCGTGAGATCGCCGCGGTCCGCGAGCTGATCTACGCCGACTGACCGGCTCGCCCGCGGTCGCCGCGGTGGATAACCACGCCGAGATCGTGGACAACCCCTCCCTGCTGTGGACGATCGCGACGCTGCGCGTGCACGACCGGCCGCCAGCGGTGGAGCGACCGGGCACGGATCCGAGGTGGTCCGTGGACGGCCGCTCGACTTATCCCCCGGTCGTCCCGGGTCGACGTCCCCGTCAGGCGGCTCCGCCTCCACCGTCGCGCCGGGGTGGTCCACCGCCCGGCCGAGCGCCGCCAAGCACGTGGCTCCACACCGTCCACACCATGATGGTGATGATGACGGGATGAGAAGATAGAGAGAAGATACCCACTACCCACTCGATGGCGCGGTCCAGCCTGGCAGATGCCCCCGGACCTCCATCCCATGAGCGGATCCGACTGGAGAAGCCCGACGTGAAACTCTCGGTCATGCAGGAGAACCTGGCGCGCGGCCTGTCCGTGGTCAGTCGAGCCGTGTCCAGCCGGAGCACGCTGCCGGTCCTGGCCAACGTCCTGCTCAAGACCGAGGATGCCGGCCTGAAGCTGACCGCCACGAACCTCGAGATCGGCATCACCTACTGGGTCCCGGGCAAGATCGAGACCGACGGCTCGACGACCGTGCCGGCCAAGCTCCTGACCGACCTCGTCAACTCCCTGCCGTCAGGTGATCGAGTGGACCTGGAGCTCGGGACGGGCGAGTCGCTCCACATCCGCTGCGGCCGGTTCGAGACGCACGTGAAGGGCATCGATGCCGACGAGTTCCCGGCCATCCAGACCGCCGGCGAGCGACCCACGACCCGGATCGCCCAGAACGTCCTCAAGCGCGCGCTGGCCGAGACCGCCTTCGCCGCCGCGTCCGATGAGGCCCGGCCGATCCTGACCGGCGTCCTGGCCAAGTTCGAAGGCGACCAGCTGACCCTGGCCGCCGCCGACAACTACCGGATCGCGGTCAAGACGATCCCGATCCTCGATGCCGTCACGGATACGAGCGTCGTCATCCCGGCGCGGGCGCTGAACGAGCTGGCCCGGGTCCTGTCCGATGTCGACGACCCGGTCGATGTCATCCTGGCCGGCGCCCGGAACCAGGTCCTGTTCCATATCGACGGCGTGGACCTGGTCAGCCGCCTGATCGACGGCCAGTTCCCGAACTACCAGCAGGTCGTCCCGTCGAGCCACACGACCCGGGCGATCCTCGACCGCGAGGAGCTCCTCCGGGCGGTCCGTCCGGCAGCCTTGATCGCCCACGAGTCGGCCAACATCGTCAAGCTCCAGATCGGTGGCGACGGCGAGTCCGGGATCACCGTGAGTGCCAACGCCGAGGTCGGCGACCACGTCGGCCAGGTGGAAGCCGCGGTCGAGGGCGACGGCACGACGATCGCGTTCAACGCCCGCTACCTCGCCGATGTCCTGACCAACGTCGATGCCGACCAGTTCGCGCTGGAGCTCAACGGCCCGCTCTCGCCCGGGGTCTTCAAGCCCATCGGCGACGACCACTACGTCCACGTCGTGATGCCGGTCCGAACGACCTCCTGAGGCGGATCCTGCTCGACTCCATCAGCCTGCGCGACCTGCGCGGGTACGCCGCCCTCGACGCCACGTTCGGCGCCGGACCGCAGCTCGTGTGGGGCCCCAACGCGGCCGGCAAGACCAGTCTCCTCGAGGCGATCGTGCTCCTCGCCTGGGGCCGCAGCCACCGGACGTCGACGGACGGCGAGCTCATCCGCTGGGGCACGGACCTCGCCCGCATCGAAGGGCGGCTCGGCGGCGACACGCTGGAGCTGGCCGTCGTGCGCGCCGGAGCCACCGGGACGGCCGGTCGCAAGCGGATCCGGGTCAATGGCATCGCCCGGCGCGCCGCGAGCCTGAGCGACCACCTGCGGGTCGTCGTCTTCGCCCCCGAGGAGATGCTGCTCGTGGCCGGGTCACCGTCGCTCCGACGGGCGGCCCTGGACCAGGTCGCGGCCGCGCGGTCCCCGCGCTTCGCCGACGCCCAGACGACGTACACCCGAACGCTCCAGCAGCGGAACAGCCTCCTGCGCGCGATCCGCGAGGAGGGGGCCTCGCGCGACGAGCTGCGCTACTGGGACACGAGCTTCGTCGAGGCTGGCGGCGAGATCGTGGCGCAACGGCTGCAGCTGCTCGCCGATCTGGCCGGCCCGCTCGCCGCGGCCCACGCGGAGATCGCCCCGGACGAGGCCGCGGCTGACAGCGGACTCGGCCTGCGCTACGTCACGAACGCCCCGGCACTCCCCGGCGAGACGCCACGGGACAGCCTGACGCGGCGCCTGGCCGAGACGGCCGACAAGGAGGTCTGGAACGGCTCCACGCTCGTCGGTCCGCATCGGGACGACATCGCGTTCGAGCTCGGCGGCCGGGACCTGGCCGGCTTCGCCTCGCGCGGCCAACAGCGGACCGCGATCCTGGCGTTCAAGCTGGCCGAGCTCGACCTGTTGACCGGACTGGACGGTCGCCCGCCGCTGCTCCTGCTGGACGATGTCTTCTCCGAGCTCGATCCCGAGCGCCGGGCGCACCTCGTCCGCCGGATCGCCGAGCTGCCCCAGGCGTTCATCACGACGACGACCCCGGACGACCTCGATCCCGCCCTGCGTGCCATCGCCACGAGCTGGGAGGTGGTCGGTGGCCCGGACGGCGCGGCGCTCCGCGCGGCGGGCGTGCCGTCGTGACCGTCCGCAAGCGGCCGATGGTCCGGCTCGGGGACCTCATCCCGGATGCCGCCCGCGCGCTCGGCCTCGAGGACGAGCTGCGCCGGTCGAAGGCGATGGCCACGTTCGAGGCGATCGTGGCGGAGCGACTGCCGTCGGTCGCGGGCGCCTGCCGGGTGACCCACATCGAGGGATTCGCCCTCGACGTGGAGGCCGATGCGCCGATCGTGGCGCAGGAACTGCGCCTGCACCAGGCCGAGCTGCTGGCGGCCTTCGCGGCCAGTCCGGGCGGGCTCGGCGTGCGCCAGCTTCGGGTCCACGTGCGTCGTTCGGGTCCCCGCGTATAATCCGCGACACCTGCCAGCCATCTCGGGGCGAACGTCCTCGATCGAACCGGGATCACCGTCGCTCGCCCGCTCCCGCTCCGCCCGTCCGCGCCAGTCCGGTGCGCGGAGGCCCAGCCTGACCAACGAGAGGCCCGCATGGCCGTCCGACTCCAGATGAAGCTCGGCGTCGTCGCCGAGCACGACCGCCTCATCGACTCGCCAGACACGCTCGTCGTGGTCGAGCCGACCGTCGGTTCCGTCGCGCGCTCCAAGGGCCTGCTGTACCTGCTGGTCACGTCGCGCACTGGCGTCGCGCCACGGCCTCGAGGCGACCCGCCTCGCCGCCGAGACGATCCGCAACGAGTACTACTACGACGAGTCCGCCGGGATCCGGGTCTGCCTCCAGAAGGCCATCGCGACCGCCAACAAGCGGCTCGCCCACCAGGCGGACCGGCTGGGCCTCAAGACGACCGACGGGAACGGGCCGATCGGGGTGGCCGTGGCGGTCGTCCGCGGCAACGAGATGTACGTGGCGACGGTCGGGCCGGCCGAGGCGTACCTCATCCGCCAGGCGCGCCTGTCCACGCTTCCGGATCCGCAGCGCGACCGCGGCCTGCCGGCCGGCGAGCTCGAGCCGGATGTCTGGCGCGGCGAGGTCGCCGTCGGTGACTCCCTCGTGCTGATCTCGCCCAACGTCATGTCCAAGCTCGGCGTGGACGAGCTCAAGGACGCGATGCTGACGCTCCACCCGCAGTCGGCCATGGAGCACCTCCACCACCGGTTCGTGGCGGCTGACGGGTCGGGCAGCGACGGGGCGATCGCGTTCGAGGCGGCCGAGGTCTCGGCCACGTCCAAGTCGCGGACGCTCGTGCCGGTCAAGCCGGCCGAGCCGCTGGCCGGCGCCCCGGATCGCTCGCCGATCCCGCTCGCCGACAACGTCGCGGCCGCCGGCGGCGCGGTGACCGCCGCTGCCAGCAGCGCCAGGGCGGCCGCCGGCACGGGCATCGACCGGCTCGTCGCCCGGCTGCAGGACCTCATGCCGCGACGCAAGCCGGCCTACCGCCGTGTGACGCCCGCTGGCGACCCGTCGCGAGACCCAGCGCCGGGCCGCGATGGCCGCGCTCGCGCTCATCATCGTCGTCGGCGGCCTCGGGCTCGCGGTCTACATGTTCGGCGGCTCGACGCCGGAGCAGGCGATCAGTTCGGTCAACGCCGGCCAGCAGGCGCTCGACGCCGCCAAGGCGGACCTGGCCAAGGTGTCCGGGCCCGGCATCGACCTCGTCGCCGACGATCCGGGCCAGGCCCAGGAGCTGCTCACCCACGCCTACCAGCAACTGGACCTCGCCGAGGAGGCCAAGGTCAAGGCGACCGTCATCGACCCGCTGCGGGTGAAGGTCGAGGCCGGCCTGGACCGGCTGTACGGCGTCGTCCCGGTCACGAGCACCCCGCTCTTCACGTTCACGCCGGCCGAGGGCGCGGACCCGATCGACCTGCGCGGTGTCGTCCGCGGTCCGGACGGCGCCCCGTACGTGATCGACCGGTCGACCCGGTCGGTCTACCGCATCGACCTCAAGGCCAAGAAGGCCACCCTGGTCGCCCGGTTCGGCCAGAAGGCCGGCGGCGGGACGGTCGCCTCGCCGCGGTTCATCGGCGTGGGCGGCCAGGACCTGCTGATCCTCGACTCGAAGAACGTCCTGTGGCGCTGGCGCCCGGCCGACAGCACCGGCAAGGGCACGCTGGTCAAGATCAACGTCGATGGTCGACCTCGTGGGGCGACGACATCAAGGGCTTCGGCACCTTCCTGCGTGACGCCGACAAGAGCCTCTACAACCTGTACGTCGTCGATCCGTCCGAGCAGCAGATCCGGGCGTACTCGCCGTCCGCGGACGGCGGCGGGTTCCCGGCCTCGGGGGAAACGGCCTGGCTGGCGACCGCCCGCGACGTGAGCGCGATGAGCTCGATCTACATCGATGGCGACGTGTTCGCCACCGACGCCGGGGAACTCGTCCGGTTCGTCACCGGCAAGAGCGATGGCTGGGATCCGGGGTCGCCCGGAGGACACGCTCCTGCGGCCGGCCGCGGTGTACTCGATGGTGATGGGCGGGGAGGGCACCGAGCGGCGGACCGGCTGGGTCTACGCCTACGACCGCCCGAACGCCCGGCTCGTCGCGTTCGACAAGTCCGACGGCACGCTACAAGGCCCAGTACCGGCTCGCCGGCGGCGTCGCCGGCTGGGACGACATGCGCGGGTTCTACGTCGTGCCCGGGGTCGAGGAGTCGCCGGCCACCGTCGTCTGGATCACCAAGGACGGCCTGCGCCAGTCCGTCCTGGAGGCCGGTGCCGGACGTGGCGCCGACGCCCGTGCCGTCCGTCGACCCGTCGGCCAGTCCGGCCGCCTCGGCCAAGCCGTCCCCCTAGCCGGGGGCCCGGACCGTGATCCCGCTCCGGGACGCCAACCCGACCCGGCGGACGCCGGTCGTGACGATCGGCCTGGTCGTCGCCTGCCTCGTCGCCTTCGCCTGGGAGCTGGGCCTGCAGGTCAGCGGCGGCGACGAGGCGCTGAACGCGTTCCTGACCGAGTGGGGCCTGGTCCCGGCGGACCTGACCGCGGCCTGGACGTCGAGCGGCTTCCTGACCGTCGAGACGCTCACGCTCATCACGAGCCAGTTCCTTCACGGCGGCTGGCTGCACCTGCTGGGCAACCTGCTGTTCCTGTGGATCTTCGCCAACAACATCGAGGATGACCTGGGGCGACTGGCGTTCCTGACCTTCTACCTGGGCGGTGGCATCGCCGCCGGCCTCACGCAGGTCGCCATCGATCCGACGTCCACCATCCCGATGATCGGCGCCTCGGGCGCCATCGCCGCGGTCCTGGGCGGCTACATCGTGCTGTATCCGCGGGCGCGCATCACCTCGCTGGTCTTCCTCGGGTTCTTCTACCAGCTCATCGACGTGCCGGCCGTCATCGTGCTCGGCTTCTGGTTCCTGCTCCAGCTCATCGACGGGATCGCGTCGCTCGGACTGGCCGGCACCGACGGCGGCGTGGCGATCTTCGCCCACATCGGCGGGTTCGTCGCCGGGGTCGTGGCCGCGCGGCTCCTGCTGGTCCTGCGACGGCGTCGCGGCACGCGGCCGCCGGCCCTGACGCCCGTGGGATAATCCCGGTCATGGCAGACGCGATCCTGGTCGAGATGGTCGTCGAGAGCGTACGAGTCCACATGCTCTCCAGCCGCCACGTGGTCATCCTCAAGGAGGCGGACCGCGACCGCTACCTGCCCATCTGGATCGGCCAGTGGGAGGCCAGCGCGATCGCGATGAAGCTCCAGGGCCTGACGCCGGAGCGCCCGCTGACCCATGACCTGTTCGCGTCCGCGCTCGAAGCGGTCGGCGCCCACGTGGATCGGGTCGTCGTGGTCGAGATGGCCGAGGAGACGTATCACGCCCGCCTCGTCCTGGCGATGGGCGACCGGCTGATCGAGGTGGACGCCCGCCCGAGCGATGCCCTGGCCCTGGCGGTCCGGACCGGCTCGAAGATCTTCGCCACGGTCGAATTGATGGACCAGGCCGGCCTCGGCGAGGGCAGCCCCGGCCTGACCGATGACGGGACGGACGATCAGCCGCTCGAAACGCTCGGCGGCGGCATCGTCGATCCGCGCCTGGACATGTTCCGCGACTTCGTGAACTCGCTCGACACCGATCCGGGCGGCGGCGAGGGGCGGGCCAGCTAGGCGGGCCACCAGGGGGTGCGCCCGCTGACCGCTACTCCCCGAGGATCGCGCCGCCGCGCTTGAACGCCCGGCGCTTGTTCACCCAGGCGTTGAGTCGGAGCCGCCAGAAGTCGCGGACGGCGCGCAGGATGACCGACGGCTTGGCCCCGGTCGCCGAGCCGGCCGTTCGCGGGTAGTGGGGGATCCCCACCTCGACCACGCTTCGCCCGGCGGAGCGCAACTTGATGAGCAGCTCCGCGGAGAAGAACGCGCCGCCCGACTCGACGTGGATGTCGGCCAGGGCCTCGCGCCGGAACAGCTTCGCGGCGCAGTCCACGTCGGTCACCTTGAGCCCGAAGAAGATCCGGTTGGCCAGCCGGTACGCCCGCGCGTAGAGCGTCCGGACGAGCGGGTCCGCCCGCTTGATCCGGAAGCCGACGACGACGTCCGGGTGGTCCGCCTGGGCCAGCCGAGCGGTCAGGCGCCCGATGTCGGCGACCTTGAACTGGCGGTCGCCGTCGGTGAACGTGATGAGCTCGTAGCGCGACGCGGCGAAGCCGGATCGGAGCGCGGCGCCGTAGCCGTAGTTCGTCGGGTGGTGGACGGCGCGCACGACATCCGGATAGCGGGCCGCCAGGTCGTCGGCGATCTCGCGGGTCCGGTCCTTCGACCCGTCGTTGACCGCGATGATCTCGAACGTGTCGGCCAGTCCGGGGAGGGTCGCGAGCGCCTCCTCGACGAGGCCCTCGAGGTTCGCCTCCTCGTTGTGGGCCGGGAAGAAGTACGACAGCCGGGCGACCTTCGCCGCGGCCGGGGTCGGCGCCGCTCCGGGCTCGGCCACGGCCGTCACTTCGGTCGCCGCCTTCAGGCCGATGACCCGCGTCAGCGTTCGCGCCGAGTTGCCGTCGATGAACTCGAGCTCGTAGCGGCGAGCGAGCTCGTCGATCTGCTGCTGGTCGTCCCGGATGACGTACACCGGTCGCTTGCCGAGGTTCTGGTCGATCACGTCGTAGATGTCCCCAAGCTCCAGATCCTGGATGGTCCGGTCGTCCATGATCGCGAGGTCCGGTCGTCGACCTTCCACGCGCTGTGCATACCATAGCGGCGTGGAGTAACTCCACCAGCTGACGATAAGGGCATCGTCCTCCATGACCGACAGGGCATGGTCGGTCCACCACACGGCACTCCGGTCGCGGCTCTCGTCGACCGCCCGGTAGCGGGCCGGGACGGCGACCAGCGTCGGCACGATGAGCACGGCGGCGGTCCCGATCGCGACGACCATCGCCGTCCGGCGATACGCCTTCGAGCCCGTCCCGTCCCACGAGTCCCCGGGCGACGCCACGAGATTCGCCACGGCGATCGCGACGAGTGACCCGAGGATCGCCAGCCACGTCCAGGCGACCAGCCACGGGACCAGGTAGTACCGCCCGATGTCGGCGTTGAGGTACGAGGCGGCGAAGAAGCAGGTGATGGCCGCCGCGCTGCCGGTGAGCAGCGCGTACCGGGGCCGACGGACCGCCGTCGCGAGGAACCCGAGCGGGATGAGCGGCGTGAGCGGGCCGAACTCCCGCGTCGCGCGGGTCACCAGCGCGATCGCCTTGCCGCCGAGATCGCCGAACGGATCGACCACGCTGCCCCGGAACTGTTCGGCCAGGACGACGTACCAGAAGCCATCCCAGGTCGCCGGCCGGCCGTACACCAGCGGGGCCGTCAGCCCGGCGATCGCACCGCCTCGCAGGGGCAGCTCCAGGTAGACCACGACCAGGGTCACGGCGAGCACGCCGACGCACCGCGCCACCAACCCGGGCCGGCGCAGGATGTCCGGCTGCGACCGCCAGCACGAACAGGCCGATCGGCGGCGCGAGCAGCAACGTGAGCGAGTGGTTGCCGACCGCGAGGGCGAACACGACCGTCGCCGCCAGCAGCCAGCGGTCGGCCCGATCCCGGCGCGAGCGGTCGTCCACATCCCGGGCCCGGTCCTCCCAGCCGACCAGGAGCCACAGGAGGATGGCGACCAGGGCCAGGTGCAGGGCGTGCGTCTCGGCGTGCGTCCCGATCGCCCAGGCGGCCGGCGCGAGGGCCATCGCGAGCCCGGCCATGACCCCGAGCGCCGTGGACCGCGTCAGGACGCGCGTGAGGTCCACCGTGACCGCGGCGGCGACGGCGAGGCAGATGGCGGCCAGGAGGTTCATCCGATAGGCCGGGTCGCCGAACGGCTGGAGGACGATCGAAGCGAGCCAGGCCAGGATGACCCAGGTCGGGAAGCCGGTCGGGTGAGCGGTGCCCAGCAGCGGTCCGACCGCCTGGTACTCGCCGGTGTCCCAGAACGCCAGGCCGGGCAGGAGGGCGGCGCGGGCCGCCGCGAAGACGGCCACGCCCACCGCGACCGGCGCGATCCAGGCAAGCAGTCGCCCCCGGGTCACCATCCGAGCAGTCTCCCCCACGCGACGCCCCAGAAGTTGACGGCGATCGAGATGACGACCAGGGCCATGCCGAGGGGCATCCCCCAGGCGTGGCGACGCGCCAGGCGTTCGAAGCCGAGCGCGACCAGGATCAGGGCGAACGGCACGAAGTCGTTGCTGAACCGGTAGCCGAACTGGACCCAGCCCTGGCTGAAGTGCATCAGGTTGACGACGGCGACCAGGAGGACCGCGAGCGCGGCACCGGTCACGAGCCGGATCCGCCCGTAGTCGCGCAACGCGGCGAGCCCGAGCAGGAACGCGGGGCTCGACGAGGAGCACGCTCATGCCGATGTCCGAGGGCACCGCCAGCGGGCAGCGAGCGTCGAACAGGCCGCGCTGGGCGCCCGGCTCCGTGCAGACCGGCGTGTTCGCCACGCCCAGGGCGTCGGGCAGGTGGGTCGGCAGGATGTCCGGCGGCGTGAACAGCATGATCGCCGAGGTTCTGGGGCAGGTAGCGAGCGTCCTCGATGGCCCAGTCGGGGTGATAGCCGAGGCTGGGGTAGCCGGCCGCCTCGATGCGGTAGAGGTAGTCGTAGGCCGGGTTCATGACGTGCCCGGTCGACACGACGTTGTAGGCGACGAGCAGGCCGATCGGGATGACGGCGCCGAGGGCCGCGGACCAGCCCCGTCGCCAGAGGCTCCCGCCGGCTCCGACCAGCAGGAAGAACGGGGCGGCCAGCACGACCGTGAGCCGCGCGGTGCAGGCGAGCCCGAACAGGAGCCCGCTGACGAACTGGCGTCGTTCGACCGACCAGGGTCGCCGCCGCCGACCGACACCCGGGTCACCGCCGACGGGGAGGTCGTCGATCGGCTCCGCGGCCTCGTCGACCTGGGCTCGTGGGTCCGCCCGCAGCGCCAGGCCGATCGCGAGCATCGTCAGCCCGATCGCGACGATGTGCGCCTGGTACCAGGTCGTCGCGAGCTGGGCCGAGTACCAGAAGACCGTCCCGAACGCGAAGAACAGCGTGGTCGCCAGCCGGATCGCGACGCGGATGTCGAGGCGCCCGAGCATCCACCAGCAGATCGCCGACATCGACCGCGGCGAGGACCGTGAACAGCAGGTGGTCGTCCGTGGCGAGGCCCCAGACGGCCACGAAGGGCAGGAGCACGACCGCCGGCAGCGGCGGGAACGGCAGGAGCGCCGCGCGGGATCGCCGTCCGCTGACGACGACCGGCAGGACGTCCTGGAAGTAGACAGTTGCCGGCGGTCAGCGTCCGACGCGAACGACCGGGTAGCGGATCGCCGCCTGGCCCTCGAGGAAGGCCGCGCCTGCCACACGAAGTGGTCGTAGAAGCGCTCCGTCCGGGTCGACAGGTAGACGGCCAGGGCGACCGCGATCAGGCCCACGCCGACGGCCAGCGACAGCAGGCGAGTCGCCCGCGGGTGAGGCCAGGGGGCTGTGGGGTCCGCGGGGCGACCCTGTGCTACGCTCCGATCCACCTTCCACGCTCGTGCAGGAGCCGTTCCCGGTGACTGGCCCCGCCTCCGTAGGGATCGAGCGAGGCACAGGAGCGCCGTCGCGGTCGACCGGGACGCAGGGAGCCGTCGGCGCGGTCCTGTTGGTCCTCGCGCTCGGTCTCGCCCTCCGACTCATCATCGCACGTTTGCTCCCTGGCTCCGGTTTCGGGGTCGACCTGAGCGCGTTCCAGTTCTGGGCGAACGACCTCGCGACGAACGGCCTGTACGGCTTCTACGACCGCGACTTCTTCCACGACTACACGCCCGGCTACCTCTACGTCCTGTGGCTGGTGGGCGTGGTCGGGAACGCGATCGGCGGGATCGGCGACCTGATCAAGGTCCCGGCCATCCTGGCCGACCTCGCCATCGGCTGGCTCGTCTGGTCGATGATCCTGGAGCTCGGCGGCCGACGGAGCCTGGCGCTCGGGGCCGCCCTCGTGGCCGTCCTCAACCCCGTGACCTGGTTCGACAGCGTCGTCTGGGGCCAGGTCGACTCGGTCGGGGTCGTCTTCCTGCTGCTCGGCCTGCGCGACCTCTGGCGCGACCGGCCGGAGCGGGCCGCGTCTTCACGGTCGTCGCGGCGCTCATCAAGCCACAGCTGGGGATCCTCGTCCCGATCCTGGCCGTGGTGACGATCCGCCGCGCGCTGTGGCCGCCCGAGACCGCGGCCGGACGACGCCGACGCGTCGCGGCGGCCCGGCCTGCTGGACCGACTGCGGGCGTGGGAGCGGCGCACGGACCGGCCGATCCGGATCGTCACGACGGGCCTGGTCGGCGTCGGCGTCAGTCTATGCCATGTGCCTGCCGTTCGGCCTGTCGGTCCTCGAGCTGTCCGCGACGCCGCCGTACGTCACGTCCGGCCTGCTCGACCAGATCCTGTCGCACGGCGAGCGGCTACCCGTACCTGACCGTCAACGCCTACAACCCCTGGGCGCTGGTCCTCGGCGACACCGGGAACAGCCTCGCCAACTCCGGCCTGTGGGTCTGCGACGGCCCGTGGGGCGCCGAGCGGTGCGGCTCGGGCGTGGCCCTGATCGGGTCCATCCCGGCCGTCGCCATCGGGTCCGCCCTGCTGGCGTCGGTCATCGTCGTCGTCCTGCTCGTCGTCGCCCGCCGTCCGGACCGGCTGACGATCCTGCTCGGCCTGACGGTCATCGCCTTCGCCTTCTTCGCGGTCCCGACCCGCGTCCACGAGCGCTACGGCTTCCCGTTCTTCGCGCTCGCGATCATGCTCGCGGCCATCTCGTGGCGCTGGCGGATCGCCTACGCCTGGTCGCATCGGTGACGACGTTCCTGAACATGTACGTCGTCCTGACGACCCTGTACACGACCAACCCCGGCGTCGACGACTGGCTGGGGATCGGCTCGGCCATCCGGACCGAGGTCGGGTGTCGACGCTCATCGCGCTGCTCAACGGGGCGTCATGGTCTGGGTCCTCGTCCAGCTCCGGAGCGGCGCCCGGGCGCGCCTGGCGGACGACCTGGTCGCGGCGGCGCCCGACCCGGAAGACGAGACGGGACCCGACTGGCCCGAGACCGAACCCGCCGGACGCTCGCCTGACGCGACGCGACCGGCGGTGCCCGCCGCCGCGCTCGTCTCGGCCGCGGGTGCCGCACCGGGCGTGACCTCGCCGCCGGTCCGGCGCCGGCCGCCGTGGCCGCCGCGACCGTCGCCGTGCCGACCTGGAGCCGCGCGCCCGTCGATCGAGCTGAGCCGGGTACCGCGGCTGGTTCCGCGGACTGCTGGACGCGCGCGCCGTTCCGCGCCGACCGGACCGCGGCAGCTCGCTCGGCGAGCGCGGCGGCCGCCTGGACCGGCTGGACCTGTGGTTCATGGTCGTGCTCGTCGTCGCGACGATGGGCCTGCGCACGTTCCGCCTCGCCGAGCCGTACCAGATGCACTTCGACGAGGTCTACCACGCGCGGACGGCGACCGAGTTCCTGCAGGGCTGGCGCTACGGCATCGACCACGACATCTACGAGTGGACCCACCCGCACCTCGCCAAGTACGTCGATGGCCGGCGGCCTCGTCCTGTGGGGCGAGGACGACGTCAGCGCGACGAGCGACCTCGGCGTCGCCGGTCACGGCCGTCGGTCGTCGAGCCGCGCCGCGACGACGCGCTGACGGCGGGCGGGCCGGGGAGCGGCTGCACGTCGCGACCGGCACGGAGATCCGCACGTACGACCTGCGGACCCGGGCGCTCATCGGCGCGATGGCCGCACCAGGCGCCACCGCCCTCGCGATGAGCGCGACCGGCTCCGAGCTGATCGTCGGCTACGACGACGGCCGGATCGCGACGATGGACGTCGAGTCGATGGGCCGCGGCGGGCTCGAGGTCGGCCTCGCGCCGGTGGACCTCGGGCCAGGCGTCGGATCGCGGGTGGACGACCTGCTCGCCGCTCGACGACGCCACGACGCTGCTGGTCGCGTCCGGCGACCACCTGTCGATGGTGGACGTCGACTCCGGCGACGTCACTGCGCGGCCTCGACCTGCCGCAGCTCGTCGACATGGCGCCCGGCGGGACCGGCTCCGCGCTCGTCGGCACGCCGTCGGCGATCGACGACCCGGCGGCCGTCGCGGCCACGCTCGCGGAGCTGCTCGACGGGGATGCCGGCGCGCTCGAGGCCAAGCTGCGCGACGGCGGACCGACACGGTCGTGCTCGGCAGCCCCGGCGATGGCGACGACGCAAGACGAACATCCAGGCCGCCATCGACGACGGGACGCTGCCGGGCATCGAGATCACCGAGGTCGACGCGCGTCGCGACGGCGACGGCCGACGGCGTGACGTTCATCGACCCGGCGACCGCCGGCGATCATCGAGACCATCGCCGAGGAGGGCGGCGCGCACGGGCTGGCGCTCGTCACCGACGTGGACGATCCCGCAGATCTACGCCACGGTCGGCACCGCCGAGGACCCGAAGTTCGACGTCATCGCGGTCGGCGGCGACCGGGCCAAGGACGGGCCGGTCGTCCACGGACCGCAACGCCGCTGCCGGGCCCGGGCACCGAGGTCATCTACGACCGCGCCACCCAGCATGGTCCACGTCCTCGGCCTGGCGCCCGGACGCGTCGGCGACGCGGACCGTGGACGGTCTACGTCGATCGAGCCGCACGGCAACGCGGTCTTCGCCGACGCGCGGCTGCCGGACGGCTTCACGCCGGCGTCCTGGGCGGCCGACTTCGAGCCCGAGTACCCGTCCGACGACCGCCAGCAGCTGCTCCTGTTCACGGCCGACGGCGCGTCCGCGTCGATCGACGCCGGGTCGCACGCGTTCGCCTGGCGGCTCCCCGGGGTCATCGCCGGGGCCATCACGGCGGCCCTGCTCTACCTGCTGCCCGGATCCTGTTCCGGCGCCGCTACGTGGCCGGCCTCGTCGCGCTGTTCGTGCGTGTTCGACGGGATGTTCTTCGTCCAGTCGCGGATCGGCATGAACGACGTCTACGTCGGGCCTGTTCATCATCGCCGCCTACACCCTGTTCGCCGCGCATCTGGACGGGCTGGTGGCGGGGCCGCTGGGCGTTCTGGATCGCCATGCCCGTCATCGGCGCTGCTGCTGGGCCTCGCCCTCGTCCTCGAAGTGGGTCGCCGCCTACGCCATCGGGGCGCTGGTCCTGCTGATCCTCGTCCGCAGCGCGCTCGGCCGGGTCGCTGGCGATCCTCGGGCATGATCGGGATCACGGCGGTCCTCGGCTACCTCGCCATCACCGTCCCGGAGGGCCAGGGCTTCGGCAACCTGACGTTCCTGCTGATCATGGTCGGGCTGACCCTGATCGGGGTCGTGACCGCGATCCTGCATCCGGTCGCCTGGACCGACGAGGAGATGCGCTTCGCCGTGGCGGCGCCGGCGGTCCTCGGGGCGCTCGTCTTCGTCGGTCGCGGCCGCGCGCGGGACGGCGAGCACCGAGATCACGCTCGGGCCGCTCGCGTTCACGCCGCTCCAGGTCGCGCTTCGTCGCTGGCCCTCGGCTCCGGGGTCGTGGCCGGCGCTGTTCTGGCTCGGCGGTCGGCTCGGGTTCGGGCCGCTCGCGTCGCCGCCCGCCGCCGGGCGACCCGGCGCAGCTACCTCGATCCGCCGACGCCCGCGCCGGACGGCTGGCTCCGGCCCGGCTGGCTGCTCGGGCTCCCGGTCGTCTACGCCGCGATCTGCCTGGTCGTCGCTCCCGCTCGGCGTGTACGTCATCTCGTACATCCCGTGGGCGCTGATCGACGGCCACCAGATCGTCGCCGGGCTGGCCGGCCGGCCACGACGGGCCAGACCCTGCTCGACCTGACCGGCCAGATGTACCGCTACCACAACGGCCTGACGGCGGCGCACCCGGCGTCGTCGCCGTGGTGGGCCTGGCCGTTCAACCTGAAGCCGGTCTGGTTCTACCAGGAGGGCCTGGCGGCCGGGCACGAGCGCCGCCCTGTACGACGCCGGGCAGCCTCGTCATCTGGTGGCTGGGCGTCCCGGCGCTCGCGTTCGTCAGCTACATGGCGTTCAAGCGCCGGAGCCTGGCGCTGACCCTCATCGCCGTCGGGTTCGCCGCCCAGTGGGTCCCGTGGGCCCGCATCGACCGCGCCGCCTTCCAGTACCACTACTACACGGCCCTCCCGTTCGTGGTCCTGGCCCTGGCCTACTTCATCGCCGAGATCTGGCACGGCGCCTCGCGCCGGACGTGGCTGCTCGCCCGGGTCGCGGCCGGCCTCGCGATCATGGGTCCGGCCCTGCATGTGGCTGCTGGACCGGCCGCTGTGCGCGTTCGTCGGCGTGGAGTCGGTCAACCCGGGCTCGGCGGCCTGCCCGGCGGTCATCCCGACCGCCGTCCTGACCGCTGCGGACCGCTGGCGCTGGCGGTCGTCGTCGTGGGCGGCCTCGTGCTGCTCGTCCGCGCAGTTCGTCGCGCCTCGAGCGAGGTCGAAGGCTCGCAGGACGGCCGCCGCTGGCGACTCGTTCCGGCCGCTGGCCCTGACCGGGCTCGGGCGTGGCGATCGGGCTCGGCGATCGCCGCGCGCCTGCCGGACACCGCCATCCTGACCCTGACCAACGTCTCCGTCGAGCCGATCGCCCTGATCGTCGCTGCTGCCGCTCGGCCTACCTGGCCATCCAGATCGTCGGCTCGCGCGACGCCGCGGCGGTTCGTCGCTCGGGCTTCGGCGTGGCCGTCGTCGGCTGGTTCGCGATCCTCTACCCGAACATCTCGGCGCTGCCGCTGCCGTCCGCGGTCGTGGCCGCGTACCAGGGCATCCTGCCGACCTACCTGTACGCGTTCCAGTTCCCGGTCAGCACCGTGGACCGGAGCGTCGCCGACGCCGCTGCTGACGCCGATGTTCGCGGTCCTGACCGTCGCGATCGTCGTGACCTGCCTGGTGGTCGCCTACTCGGCCTGGTCCTGGCGGCTCGTCGCTGGCCGGAGCCGGACCCGGGGCCGCGCGTCCGTCGGACGATGCGCGACGGCCTCGGCCCGGAGCGGCGGCGGCGCCTGAGGCACCTCGGCGTGGAAGCCGGACGGGAGGGAGCCACTGGCCGCGAGCCGGCGGATGACGAAGCCGTAGTACTCCTCCACCTTGGCCGTCACGCGCGGCCAGCTGAACTCCTCGGCCCGGGCCTGGCCCGCCGCGCCCATCCGGGCCCGCAGCTCCGGGTCGTCGAGCAGCCGGCCGATCGCCTCGGCCAGCCCCTTCGGGTCGCGCGGCGGCACGAGCAGGCCCTCGCGCCCGCGCCGGACGACGCCCTTGTAGCCGTGGATGTCCGAGGCGACGATCGGCGTCCCGGCGGCCATCGCCTCGAGCAGGACGATCCCGAACGATTCGCCGCCGGTCGCGGGCGAGCACGTAGACGTCGGCCGTCCGGAAGAGCTGGGCCTTCTCGGCGTCGGTCACGCGACCGAGGAAGACGACGCCCTGGAGGCCGCGGGTGGCCACGTAGCGGCGCGCTTCGCGCTCCTGTGGCCCGGAGCCCACGACGAGCAATCGCGTGCCGTAGCCGGCCTTGCGCAGGATGCGGTGCGCCTTGAGCAGGTCCAGCAGGCCCTTGCGCGGCTCGTGCCGCCCGACGAACAGGATGTTCGGCGTGCCGTCCTGCCAGCGCGCGATCGGGACGGCGTTGGCGTAGCGCGGGACGTCGACGCCGTTGGGGATGACCTTGTAGTCGCCCGGGAAGAAGCGGTCGATGAAGTGGCGGGCGGCGGCGCTGACCGCGACGCGGCCGTGGAGGCGGGCCGCGTGGCCGCGCATGACCCGGCTGCCGAGCTCGTACGACGGCGAGAAGCCGGCGTAGGCGTGGAACGTGGCGACGTTGACGCTGGTCGACTCGCGCAGCAGGAAGAGCGACAGGAACGGCACGAACGGCTCGTGGAAGTGGAGCAGGTCGAACTGCTCCTCGGTCGAGCATCCGCTCGACCTGGCCGATGTAGCGCGGCGAGAACGTCAGCGTCCCGACCGAGCCGTTGGTCGGCACGCGAGAAGCCGATCGCCGAGCCGGATGATGTCGCCCTCGGACGAGCGCTGCGGGCCGTGGCTGGCGGTGATGATCCGGACGTCGTGGCCGCGCAGGCGCAGGTTCTCGTACAGGAACCGGACGTGCTGGGCGACGCCGCCGGCCTCCGGGTAGATGTACGGGCAGACCAGGCCGATCTTCATCGGCCGCGCCTCGGTCGCGGTCGCCCGGCGGCTCGAAGCGCGGCGGCCGCTGCCGCCCGCCCGGATAGCCGTGGTCGCGCCCGGTGCCGTCGCTGCGGACCCGGCCCGGCGACCTCGTCGCGGGCGTCGCGGCCGCGCTTGCGCAGCTGCTCGCCGGAAGGTCCCGAGCTGGCCGAGCGTCTCGTGGAACGTCCCGTGGTGGCGCGGTCGGCCCGGCGGCGATGGCCGCTCGCAGGTCGTCCGCCGTCCGGCCCGGGAACGTCGTCCAGCCGATCCCGACCGCATCGAGCGCGTGGGCGTCGCTGTTGCCGACCTGGGCCAGCCCGTGCCGCTCGGCGAAGCGGACGACGCTCGCGTGCCGCGGCCGGCCGAGCGACGTCGGGTTGAACGTCTCGAGGGCGTCCGGGTGGACGGCCGCGTCGCGGGTCGTCCAGCAGCCGGCGCAGGACGCAGGCCTGGGCGCACAGCGGATACGGGCACGAGCGGGTGGGCCGGGATGGCCAGCGCCGCCCTGCGTCGTGGATCTCGGCGATCGTCGCGCGCAGCGAGCGGTACGGCCGGACCGGCGCGTCAGGCCGAGCGCGAGCAGGTGGCCGCCGAGGGTCGTGACCTCCTCGCCGACGACGACCTCGAGCGGCAGGCCGCGGTCCTGCGCCATCGCCCGGCCGGCGACGGCGGCATCGATCCGCTCGTGGTCGGTGATGGCGATGACGTCGAGGCCGAGCTCGACGCGCCGCGGTCGAGGACCTGCGTCGACGGCCGCCGTGCCGTCCGAGGCGACGGTGTGGATGTGCAGGTCCGCGCGGCCGTGCGGCCGCCGACGGCTCGCCGGCGCCGCGGCCGTCGCCGATGCCGCTCATGCCGCTGCCTCGAGGTCCGGCCAGATCGGGAAGAAGACCGCCCACCACTGGTCCGGGGCGTCCTCGATGATCCGCTCGAACGACGTCGGCCAGCCGCGGTCATCGTGCGTCGTCACCCGCTCGCGCCGGGTGCCGTCGGCCGGGACCGTCGACCGGGACGAGCCGGCCGCGGTAGTGGCCCGTGCCGGTCCGCCGGACGGCCATCGCCGTAGACCGGCACGCCGCTCTCGACGGCGAGCATCGCCGGGCCCATCGGCATCGTCGCCGGCGCCCCGAACAGCTGGATCGGGATCCCGCCGCCGGTCAGGTCGCGGTCGCCGACGAGCCCGACCGGCGTCCCGTCGCGCAGCGCGTCCTGGAGCGTCGCGCCGCGCCTCGCGCAGGCCGACGAGCTGGACGCCGCTCGACGCCGCGCGTCCGCTCGAACCAGGCCTGCAGGCCCGGGTCGTCGATCGTCTCCATCGGCGTGACCGTCGCCGCCGACCCGGAACGCGAGGAACAGGACCGGGCAGCTCGACGCGACCCGAAGTGGAGGCCGACGAAGAGGACCGCCTTGCCCGGCGCGACGGCCTCGGCGATGAGCTCGGGCGTGTCGAGCGCCAGCCGCTCGTCCATCCAGGCCGGGTGACGCCGGCGTCCGGGCGACCTCGAGGTAGTAGCGGGCGTTGTGGCGGAACGCGGACCGGACGAGGCGCTCCAGGGCGCGCGGGTCGGTCGCGGCGGCCCGGACGCGCGGCGTGCCGCGCCCGGAGGCGGCCAGCGACTCGCAGACGCGCCGCAGGTTGCGCCGGGCCTGGGCCGCGCGATCCGGGGCGAGCGCGATACCAGAGGTCGCCGGCGAGCTCGGCGAGCGCGGAAGAGCGGGCCCTCGGGCAGGCGGCAGGCCAGCCACGAGGCGGCCATGAGCGCCGACCGCGCACGCTCGAGACGGCGGCCGCTCATGCCGCCTCGTCGGGCCGCTCGGCTCGGGCGCCTGGTCGTCCGGATCGCGCGCGAGGCCCGCGGCTCGGGCCCGGATCCGGCGTGCCGGCCTGCATCGCGCGCGCGCGCCGCTCCAGGTCGGCGCCTCGGCCTCGGTCGCCGGCCAGATCGGCTTGAAGCTGTACCACTGCTCCGGGGCGGCGCCGATGGTCACGGCCGAGCGCGTCGGCGATCGCCTGGGTCGCCCGCTGGAGCTCGGCCGGGTCGGACGGACGGCGACCTCGATCGGGTCGGCCCAGGTCGACGTCGGAGCCGGCCGTCCGGCTGGCGCGTGGTGATGATCGGCACGATCCGCGACTCCGGTCTTGGCGGCCAGCGTCGCCGGGCCGGCCGGCAGCGTCGTCCAGGCGCCGAACAGGCGGCACCGGGATGCCGTCGCTGCGGTAGCCCCAGTCGACGAGCAGGGCGAGCATCTCGCGGCGCCGCAGGACGCCGAAGATCGCCCGCAGGTTGCGCCACGGGATGATCGTCGCGCCCCACTGCTCGCGCTGGCGCGCGAGCAGCTCGAACAGCTCCGGGAACGACGAGTCGTCGGCGACGACGCTGAGCGGCAGCCCGTGGTGGGCGATGGCCGCGCCGATCGCCTCGTTGTTGCCGACGTGGCCGACCGTGCAGATGATGCCGCGCCGCCGGCGCCGTCGCCCGCATCCGCCTCGACCTCGTCGGCGTCCAGTCGGCTCGATCAGCGCGACGACCTCGCTCGGTCGGCATGCACGGCACGCGCATCAGCTCGACGAGGTAGCGCCCGTAGTCCCGGTACGCGCGCAGGGCCAGCCGGCGGACCCGCGGGTCGTCCGGCGGCAGCCCCAGGACGTGCCCGAAGTTCCGGTTCGACCAGCGCCGCTTCGTCGGCCAGAGCGAGGTACGACGCCTGGGCGACCGAGGCCGATCGACGCGCCGCCGGCCGGACGGGCCGGCAGGGTGCGCAGGACGCCAGGCCGTGGCGCGGTAGGCCGACGTCGACGACCGAGGCCGCTCCACGCTCGCTGCGGACTCGGCGCCTCCGCGGCCGGTGCGGCGCCTCGAGCCGGCGCTCGCGCGCCGGTCACTGCGCGGCGGCGGCCACCTTGGCCTTGGTGCCGGCCAGCTTGCGGTAGCGTCCGCTTCTTCGGGGCCTCCGTGCCGACCAGCGTCTCGTTGTCCTCGCCGCGGATGAACGCCTCGACCCGGTTGAACGCGATGTCGTCGTGGATCTGGTGCGGCGGGCTCTTCATGAAGTAGCTCGACGGGGCGACGAGCGTGCCGGTCAGGCCGCGATCGAGGCCGAGCTTCAGGCAGCGGATGGCGTCGGTGATGACGCCGGCGCTGTTGGGGCTGTCCCAGACCTCGAGCTTGAGCTCGGCGTTGAGCGGCACGTCGCCGTAGGTCGTGCCCTCCATCCGGATGTAGCACCACTTGCGGTCGAGCAGCCACGGCACGTGGTCGCTCGGGCCGACGTGGATGTCGTCCGGGTCGAGCTCGTAGTCGAGCATGGACGTGACGGCGTTCGTCTTGCTGATCTTCTTGGACTCGAGGCGCTCGCGCTCGAGCATGTTCAGGAAGTCCGTGTTGCCGCCGAAGTTGAGCTGGTAGGTGCGGTCGAGGCGGACGCCGCGGTCCATGAACAGGCGGGTCAGGACGCGGTGGCTGATCGTCGCGCCGACCTGGCTCTTGATGTCGTCGCCGATGACCGGCAGGCCGGCCTCGGCGAAGCGGCGCTGCCAGTACGGCTCGCGGCCGATGAACACCGGGATGGCGTTGACGAACGCGACGCCGGCCTCGAGCGCCTGCTCGACGTACCACTTGGTCGCCTCCTCGCTGCCGACCGGCAGGTAGCAGACCATGACGTCGACCTCGCGCTCCTTGAGGATGCCGACGATGTCGGCCGTCGGGCCCGGGCGCCTTCTCGATGATCTGGCTGAGGTACTTGCCCAGGCCGTCGTGGGTCATCCCGCGCTCGACGGTGACGCCCAGGTGCTGGACCTGCTGGAAGACGTAGGTGTTGTTCGGCTTCGTGTAGATCGCCTCGGACAGGTCCTTGCCGACCTTGTTCTTGTCGATGTCGAAGGCGGCCACGAACTCGATGTCGCGGACGTGGTAGCCGCCCAGGTCGACGTGCATCAGGCCCGGGACGAAGTCGTCCTCCTTGGCGTTCTCGTAGTAGTAGCGGCCCTGGACGAGGCTGCTGGCGCAGTTGCCGACGCCGACGATGGCGACCCGGATCTTGCCGTCGCCGCGCCGCCCGGCGCCGGCCCAGGTGTTGCGTCGGCGTGCGTGCCGTTGCTTGCCGTTGCCGTTCTTGCTCACGTGTGCTCTCCGTGCTCCCTTACTGGGTCGGGCTGGTGGTGGCGGCCGACTTGGCCTGGCTGCGGACATGGAGGATCCGCTGGATGACGGTGATGGTGGCGCCGACGGCGATGATCGCCGAGGGCGAGCTGCGAGGATGCAGTGAGGTCGCCGGCCGATCGCCGGCGAGGATCGAGGCCGAGCTGACAGGATGACGAGCCGGACCTCGCGGGGCATGACCCCGACCGCGGCCATGCCGGTCCCGGCGGTGAAGCCGAGGCCCTCGGACTTGGCGCGGGTGTAGCTGACCATGAAGGCGGCGCCCATGGCGGCCGCGGCGAGGATCGGCGACGCGCGTCGGACCCGGCGCAGGCCGCCGCCGACGACGATGCCGAGGTAGACGATCGCCTCGCCCCAGCGATCGAAGACCGAGTCCATGAAGGCGCCGAGCGGGCTGACCTTGCCGGTCGCCCGGGCGAGCGTGCCGTCGAACATGTCGAAGACGCCGCCGACGAAGACGACGATCCCGCCGACGAGCCACAGCTGGGCGCCGAGCGAGGACGGCGCCGACGACGGTGATCCCGAAGCCGATGAGGGTCAGCCCGTCCGGGGTCAGGCCGAGCCGGCCCATGCCGAGCGCGATCGGCTCGAAGACCTTCTTGATCCGCGTCGCGGGATTCGTTGGAGATCGTCATCGGCGACGCCTAGCTCGCGAGCCCGAGGACGGCGCGCTCGCGCGCGGCGAACTCGTCGAACGCCTCCTCGCGCAGGCGGCAGATCGTCTCGCGGCCGCTCGCGGCGGGTCTCGACGACGCCGGCGGCGCGGAGCCGGCCGAGGTGCCAGGACGACGAGCGGCTGGGACAGGCCGACGTGGTCGATCAGCTCGGTCGACGGTGGCCTCGCCGTCGGCCAGGCGGCGCACGATGCGCAGCCGGTTCACGTCGGCCATGACCTTGTGGAAGGCGCGCAGCTGGCGCAGGTCTTCGGGCTGGGCGACGGCCGCGGCGATCGTGCCGCGGACCCGGGCGGGCGAGGGGGACACGGGCTCCGGTGACGGGCTCGCGGTCGCATCAACCACGGTTTATATCAATCGCGTTGATGCTATGCGGCGAGCCGTGTCAAGCGGTCAGCGACCGGTTCGATGATCAATCGGTCATGTTGATGTATCCGCGAGCGACGGCGGCGCGACGATGCAGACGCGAGCGGCCGGATCGCTGACGGTTCCGCTGAGCGACGTCCGACGGGTCCGCGGCCCGGAGTCCCGAGCCGGCGCCGCGGCGCCACTACACTCCGCCCATGGACCGCCGCTCGGCCCTCGTGCTGCTCGCCGTCCTCGGGGCCGGCGTGTTCCTGGCCGGCCTCGAGCTGATGATCACGGCGGTCGCCCTGCCGTCGATCCTGGCCGACCTGGCCGACTCGGCCGGCAGCTCCGCCTGGATCGAGCTGCGCAAGGCGAGCTGGATCATCAACGGCTACCTGCTGGTCTACATCGTGACGATGCCGCTGGCCGGCCGGCTGGCCGACCTGTGGGGCGCCCGCCGGCTGTTCCTGGGCGCGCTCGTCGTGTTCACCGTCGGGTCGGCGCTGGCCGGGGCGGCCCAGACCCTCGACCAGCTGATCGCCGCGCGGCTCGTCCAGGCGGTCGGCGGCGGCGTGCTCGTCCCGGTCGGGACGGCCGCCGCGGCGCACCTGTTCGGCGGCGACGCGCGGCCGCGGGCGCTCGGCGTGATCGGCGCGCTGACGTTCCTCGGCATGGCCGCCGGCCCGTTCGTCGGCGCCGCGATCCTGTCGTCGGTCCACCCCGAGGACGCGCTCGTCGGCGCCGGGCCTGGCGAACAGCGCCGCTCGCCGACGTCCTGGCGCCGGCCTGGCGCTGGGTCTTCTACCTCAACGTCCCGATCGGGCTCGTCGCGCTGGTCCTCGCCTGGGCGGCCGCGCGCCGGCTGGGAGACGCCGCGCCGGGCCGGCCGGGTGGACCTCGTCGGGCGCGCTCCTGTTCGGCGTCGCGCTCGTGGCCGGCCTGCTCGGCCTGACCCTCCTCGGCGCCGACCGAGATCGCCGGCACGGGCCTGGACCCGACGACCGTCACGCGTCGTCCTGCTCGCCGTCGCGCGTCGCGGCCGTCGATCGCCGTCGTCGTGCGTCGGCCTGCGCGCCGACGGACCCGTTCCTCGACCCGCGGCTGTTCCGCAGCCTGCCGTTCAGCTCCGCGGCGCTCGTCTCGCTGCTCACCGGCTACGCCTTCGCGACCGCGATCATCGGCGGCGGCCGTCTTCGTCGACCGCGTCCTGTACGGCGGCCCGGACGAGCAGCGGCTCGCGCTCGGCGCGCTGGCCGGCGCGACCGCCGTCGGCGCGCTCGTCGTCCGGCTTCGCTGGTCCGCGTCGCTGTCGCTCCGGCTCGTCACGCTCGTCGGGCTCGCGCTGAGCATCGGCGGCCTGCTCGTCGATGTCGCGCTGGACGCCCGACGACGGCGATCGAGCAGCGTCGCGCTCGGCGCTCGGCCGCGTTCGGGCTCGGCTTCGGGCTGACGGTCACGCCGCGCTCGACGGCCGCGGTCGAGGCGGCCGGCCGGCGCGCGTTCGGGATGGCCTCGGCGGTCGTGACCGTGGCCCGGATGGTCGGGATGGCGGTCGGGCTGGCGATCCTGACCGCCTACGGCTCGACGACGATCGACCGGCTGTCCGACCAGGTCTACGCCACCCCGGACGCCTACCTCCAGTTCATCCCGGAGGAGCTGCGCGACCGGCCGCTGCGCGACCCGCTCGTCGTCGACGCGCTCGAGGCGTGGGCGTCGCGCGAGGCGGCCCGGATCATGGTCGGGCTGTTCGTCGTCGCGGCCGTGGTGACCGCCGTGGCCATCCCGCCGTCGCTCGTGCTCGGCGGCGCGGACGCGTATGCTGGCCGACGACGCGGCCGCTGCCCGCGCGGCCAGTGCCGGAGGCCCGATCCCGATGGCGACCGACCCAGCCACGAGCCCGAGCCCCGCCCTCTGACCCGAGGCGACCTGCCGAGCCGGCGAGCCGGTCGACGCCGACGGCGCGCCCGGTCGCGCCGGCCGACGCCCGGGACGATCCGCGGTCGCGCGATCGGTCGACGGCGACGCCTCCGCGAGTCCGAGCGGCGCCGAGGCCCTGACGCGGCCTCCCGGCGCTCCTGCGCGAGCCCGGACGCGAGCGTCTGGGTCGACCTCACCGCGCCGACGCACGGCGCAGGTCGAGCCGGTCGGCGCGGCGCTCGGCGCTCCACCCGCTCATCGTCGAGGACGTCCTCGAGGGCAACCAGCGGGCCAAGATCGAGTCGACCGACGGCGTCGTCCACATCGTCATGTTCCACCTGACTACGGCGACCGGGTCGTCGCGCTCGGAGCTCGACATCGTCCTCGGCCTGGGCTTCCTGCTGACCGTCCACGACGCCGAGCTGGGACCCGCACGCGTCGCACCACCTGCGGCGGCGGCATCGAGGCCGTCCTCGCGCACGGCCCGGACCACCTGCTGTGGGCGCTCTGCGACGACCTCGTCGACGGCTACTTCCCGTTCTCGGACCAGCTCGGCGACGCGATCGACGCACGTCCAGGACGAGGTCATCGCGCAAGGCGACGCCGCGAGACGCTCGAGCGCGCTGTTCGAGCTCAAGCGCGAGCTCATCGAGGTCCGCCGCGCGATCAGCCCGGTCCGCGAGGTCTTCAACCAGCTGACGAACCGCGACCTGCCGCTCATCGACGCCGAGCGAGATCGTCTACTTCCGCGACGTCTACGACCACCTCATCCGCCTGACCGACGAGCTCGACAACTACCGCGAGCTCGCGTCAGCGACGCTCGACGTCTACCTGACCCAGGTCAACAACAACCTGTCGGTGATCATGAAGCGGCTGACCGGCGTGACGGTCATCCTGGCCGGCATCGGCGCCGTCGCCGGGATCTTCGGGATGAGCGAGGCGAGCGCCGCGATCGGCGGCGGCGAGGCGGGCGGGTTCTGGGTCGTGACCGGCGGTCGTCGTCGCTCGCGGCGGCGCTGGCCTCGCCGTTCCTGCGCCAGATCGACTGGATCTGAGCCGCCGGCGTCAGCCGCAGACCACGGGCTTGGGCGTCGGGTGCGCCTCGGCCGGATCGGCGGCCTCCTGTGACAGGAACGCGGCGATGACCTGGGTCTTGCCCGGCGTCCCCTTCGGGCCCTCGGACGTCTGGAGCCAGAGCTCCTCGCTCGTCGCCGTCAGCGGCGTCGTCGAGGTCGAGCTGGTGGCGGCGGACCTCGGTGATCTCGTACAGGAAGCGCTGGTCGTCGCTCGTGTAGACCTCGACGACCATCCCCAGCATCCTCTTGCCGTTCGTGATCTTCGACGCGTCGAGGATCGGCAGGAACATCCCCGTCGCGGGCGTGGGCGTACAGGTAGGTCGCCCTGCCCTGGCCGGGCTGGCCGAGCGCTCGCCGTCGAGGTACATCGCGACGTCGCACAGCGGGTAGACGTCGCCGGCGCGGCGGCTTGATGACCGGCAGGTCGATCTTGAGGGCCGCGATGCGGACCCGGGTCGCGACGCGATCGGCCGGGAAGGTCGGCGCTCGGCGGTCGCCGGCGCGGCGGACCCGATGCGGCGGCAGCGTGATGCGCGGCGTCGGGCTGGCCTGGCCGACGCCGCGGCGTGGGTCGGCCGACGCGAGCGGGCCGGCGTCCACCGGGGTCGTGTAGCTGAGCAGCCCGACCGCGAGCATCGTGACGCCGACGGCGGTCAGGAGGGCGGGGATCACGCGTGTGCGGACGCGATCCGCCAGGTCGGCCATGGGACCGGCATCGTAGCAGCGAGTCCCGCGGACCGCCGTCGGCCGCTGGTACTGGTACCCTCCGGCCCATGTCGTCCCGCCTCGCCGTCCTGGCCGGCCTGCTCTCCGGGATCCTCGTGGCCGCCCTCGTGCTCGGCGGGATCTACACGTTGGCGCCGGAAGCGACCGCGGTCGTCCCCAGCGCCGAGCCGTCCGCGACGCCCGTCACGTCCGACCGCCGGCCAGCGCCGTCGCCATCGGCGTCGCGTCCGCGTCCGTCGCGCCGTCCGGCGTCGCCGGCCGCCTCGGCGAGCGCCGCGGGCCTGTTCCATATCGGCGAACCGGCCCCGGCCCTCGTCGTCCCGCAGGTCGGCGGCGGCACGATCGACCTCGCCGACCTCAAGGGCAAGCCGGTCTGGGTCAACTTCATGGCGACCTACTGCCCGCCATGCCAGGACGAGTTCCCGCTGATGAACGGCTTCGCCGCCCGCTACGCCGACGACGGCCTCGTCGTCCTGGCGATCGACGTCAAGGAGGACGAGGGCACGGTCGCGGCCTTCGCCGAGTCGCTCGTCGGCGACCTTCCCGCTCGGCCTCGACACGGACGGCCGGCGCCGACGGACTGGGACGCGCATCGTCCTGCCGGTCCACTTCTGGATCGACGCGGACGGCATCGTGCGCGACGGGGCGCTCGGCGGCATCGGCCCCGACATCATGGCCCGCGGACTGCAGACGATCCTCCCGGACGTCACCGTCACGCCTTGACCGTTCGCCACGACCGGGTCGGTGGGGCGGCGGTCCGGGCTCGGCTGGCGACCCTCCTGGCCACGCCCGGCCTGATCCTGGTCGTGTCCGACTTCGATGGGACGCTGGCGCGCGGTTCGGGCGACCCGACGGCCGCCGCCATCGAACCGCTCGCTCGCCGCTCGCTCCGCCAGCTGGCCGCGCGTCGGAGCCACCCAGCCCGACCGCTGCCGGACGACGATCCTGACCGGCCGCACCGTCGGCGATGCGGCGGCCCGCATCCGGGTGGGCGGCATCGAGTACCTCGGCGACCACGGCCTGCAATCCGGCTGGCTGCCGCGCGGCGCCCGGCCCGCCTCCCTCGAGACCACGTACCAGCCAGGCTTCGAGGCGCACGTCCCGGTCGCCCGAGGCGCTCGCGACCGGGGTCGGTGGCCGGCTGGACCATCCGAGCCTGGCTCTACGTCGAGTCGAAGGGTCCGTCCGTGGCCTTCCACTTCCGTGGCGCAGCGGACCGCGACGCGGCGCGAGATGCCGTCCACCAGGCGCTGCGCGACACCGAGCGCGAGGTCGGGGCACACGGGCTCGCCCACTACCGCGGCCGGCTCGTCGTGGACCTGCGGCCGACCGACGCCGGCGGCAAGGCGGAGGCGATGGCCCGGCTGCTGGAGCGGCACCGACCGGCCGTGGTCGATCGCCCTCGGGGACGACGTCAGCGACGCCGACGCGTTCGCGGTCCTGCGCGCCGCGCGCGAGGCGGGCACCGTCGACGGCCTCGCGGTCGCCGTCCACGGACCCCATGGCATGCCGGATGCCGTCCGCGACGCGGCCGATCTGCACCTCGCCTCCCCGCACGAGGCGTCGCGCCTCCTGGCCGCCATCGCCCGTCACGTGGCCCGTCCGGACTGAGATCGCCGCCACCCGCTAGCATCGGGCGATGGCCGACCCGACGCCGAAGATCTCCTATCGCGCGGTCTTCGCGGTGCCCCAGCTCGGGCGCGTCGTCGCGTCCATGCAGCTGGCCCGCATCGCCCAGACGATGTTCGGTGTCGCGATCGTCCTGTTCGCCCTGGCCGAGTACGACTCGCCCGCCCTGGCCGGCATCGTGACCTTCGCGTCGATCTTCCCGGGCCTGTTGATCGCGCCGATCGCGGGCGCCCTCCTGGACCGTCACGGCCGGGTCCGCCTGATGGCGTTCGACTACGCCGTGGCGTTCGTCAGCCTCGTCCTCATCGGCGGCCTGTCGCTGGCCGGCCTGCTGCCGGTCGGGCTGCTGGTCCTCATCGTCATCGTGACCTCGCTCACGAGCATCCTCAGCATCGTCGGACTGCGCACGATCATCCCGCTGATGGTGCCGTCGTACCTGTGGGAGCGAGCCAACGCCATCGATGCGAACGGCTACGTCGTCGCGACGATCCTGGGACCGCCGATCGCCGCCAGCCTCGTCGCGTTCCTCGGCGCCCCCGAGGCGATGATCGCGATCGCGATCCCGTTCGGCCTGGCGGCCGCGGCGCTCATCGGGCTCCGGGAGCCACGCGACGACCGCGGTCACCAGCGGCCGCCTGCTGCGCGACTCGATGGACGGGCATGCGCTACGCCTGGAGCAACCGGACCATCCGCGGGCTCGGGTTCTCGATGACCGTCCTCAACCTGTGCTGGGGCGCGATGACGATCATCGTCCCGCTCATCGTCCTCGACGTCCTGGGCGAGGGCGAGGCGTGGGTCGGGATCGCCTTCGCCGCGTCCGGCATCTCGGGGATGGTCTCGGCGCTGATCTTCGGCCGGCGCGACACGCGCGGCCGGGAGGTCCCGATGCTGGCGATCCCGATGCTGCTGAGTGCCCCGATCGTCGCGCTCCTGCTGCCGGCGTCCGGCGCCTTCGGGCCGATCGCCCCGGGCGTCGGGCTCGGCCTGGTCGTCGTCTCGATGTTCCTGTTCGGCCTCGCGAACGGGCCCCTGGACATCGCCCTGTTCACGGTCCGACAGCGGCGGACCGACCCGGCCTGGATGGGGCGCGCGTTCGCCGTGTCGATGGCGTTCAACTTCATGGGCTACCCGTTCGGGGCCGTCATCGCCGGCGCGCTCGCGACCGACTCGATCCCGGCGGCGCTCGTGCTGAGCGTCATCGCCTGTCTCGTGGCGGGGATCCTGGCCTACCGGCTGATCCCGATGACGGTCCCGCCACCGGCGTGGGCGGACGCGTCACCGACCCTGGAGGCGTAGGCACCGTCTCGCGCGGGCCGGTGCCGACGGTCGTCGACCCGGTCAGTGCCCGAGCGCGACCGCGGCGGCGGCATCGCTGACGATGCCGAGGATGAGTGTCGGGAACAGCCCGAGGATGATCGTGAACGCGGTGGCGACCGCCAGGCCGGCCCACAGCAACGGGCCGTGGCGCAGCGGGGCCGCGTCCGTCTCCGGATCGCGCATGAACATGTAGACGATGACGCGCAGGTAGTAGAACGCGGCGACGGCCGCATTCAGCACGGCGATGACCGCCAGGACGGCGGTCGCCCCGCCGGCCTCGACCGCGGCCAGGATCACGAACGCCTTGGCGAAGAAGCCGGCGGTCGGCGGGATCCCGGTCAGCGACAGCAGGAACAGCGTGAACAGGATGGCCAGGACCGGTTCACGTCGGACGAGGCCCGCGAACGTCCCGAGGCCCGACGTGACGCCGGTCCGCTTCTGGATGGCCGAGATGACCGCGAAGGCGCCCAGGTTCATGAACGTGTAGGCGGCGAGGTAGTAGAGCAGGCCCTCGAGCCCGTCCAGCTGGCCGGCGGCGAACGCGGCGAAGCCGACCAGCATGTAGCCGGTGTGGGCGATGGAGCTGTACGCCAGCATCCGCTTGACGTTGTCCTGGGTCAGCGCGACGAGGTTGCCGAGGCTCATCGTCAGGGTCGAGAGGACCAGGATGATCGGCAGCCACACGTCGGCCAGCGGCCAGAGCGCCTCGCCGAACAGGCGGATGATCAGGGCGAACGCGCCGACCTTCGGACCGACCGACAGGTAGCCGGTGACCGGGGTCGGCGAGCCCTGGTACGCGTCCGGCGTCCAGTAGTGGAACGGCACCGCCGCGATCTTGAACGCGACGCCGGTCGTCAGGAACGCCAGCCCCATCGCCAGGCCGGGCGACAACGGCGCCTCGCCCGCGACGATCTTCGCGAGCTGCGTCCGCCACGCCGTCCACGGTCGTCGTCCCGGTCATGCCCCACACGAACGCGAGGCCGAACAGGAAGATGGCCGAGCTGAACGAGCCGAGCAGGAAGTACTTGATCGCGCCCTCGGTCGAGTACGAGTCGGTCTTGTGATACCCGGCCAGCAGGTAGCCCGGGAGGACCATCAACTCGAGGCCGATGAACAGGAGCAGCAGCTCCGTGGACGCGGCGATGAGCATCGCGCCGGTCATCGCGAACAGGAGGACGGCCGCGAACTCCGGGACGGGCAGGCTCCGCGGCAGGAGGTAGTCCGGGGCGAACGCGATGGTCAGCGCCGCGATCGAGATGAACAGGAGGTCCAGGAACGTCGTGAGCGCATCGACGGTGTACGAGCCACCGAACGCACTCGACGGCGTCTGGCCGACGCTCAGCGACGAGTCCGGCCGTGATGGCGAGGCCGATGTAGGCCGTGGCGATCGCCAGCGGCTTGCTGCCCGGCCGGATGAGGTCCACCACGATGACCGCGCAGGCGGTCAGGATGGCCGCGACCAGCGGGCTGATGGTGGTGAGGTCCTGGAAGCTCAATGGGCGGCCCCGCCGTCCGCTTCGATGGTCGCCGGGCGCGAGTTCAGCGACCGCGTACGCCGTGCGGGCCAGGACGCCGAGGACGATGAGCCCCCAGCACGATGGCCGCGACTTCGGTCGGGATCGCGATCGCCGTCGCGGGCTCGACCTCGGCCAGGGTCGTGCTGACGGTCGTGCTCGAACAGGTCGAGCAGCAGGCCCGGCTGGAGGCCGAAGACGACCACGAGGACGCCCAGCGGGACGAGGGTCAGGATCTCGACCGGGGTCATGTCGGTCAGGTGGTCGCCGAGGCCCGCGAGGAAGTCGGACAGCTCACCGAACACGATCCGGCCGTACATGAACAGCAGGTAGCCGGCGGCGAGGATCATGACGAACGTGGCGATCGCGGCGGCACCGGGCAGGACCACGAACGTGCCGACCAGCACGAGGAACTCCCCGACGAACCCGGACAGGCCCGGCAGGCCGGCCGAGGCGAACGTGAAGAAGCCGAAGACCGCGGCGTACACCGGCGTCCGCGACGCCAGGCCGCCCATCTTGGCGATCGTCCGGTCGTGGGTCCGCTCGTAGATGACGCCGACCAGGAGGAAGAGGGCGCCCGTGATCAGGCCGTGGTTGATCATCTGCAGGATCGCGCCCTGGAGGCCCTGCTCGGTGAAGACGAAGATGCCCAGGGTCACGAAGCCCATGTGGCTGACCGACGAGTACGCGACCAGCCGCTTCAGGTCCGGCTGGACCATCGCCACGACCGCGCCGTAGATGATCGCGATGAGCGACAGGACGATGATCGCCGGGGCGAACGTCTGGGACGCATCGGGGAAGAGCGGCAGGGCGAACCGGATGAACCCGTAGGCGCCCAGCTTCAGCATGACCGCGGCCAGGATGACGCTGCCCGCGGTCGGGGCCTCGGTGTGCGCGTCCGGCAGCCAGGTGTGGAACGGGAACATCGGGACCTTGATCGCGAAGGCCAGGAAGAAGGCCAGGAAGGCGGCCAGCTGCAGGCCGTCGGTGAAGCCCGTCGTCCGGGCGTAGTCGCGCAGCGCCTCGAAGTCGAACGCATTCGCCCACGATCCGTCGTGGCCGCTCTGGTAGGCGAAGGCCGTGGCCAGGATGGCGACCAGCATCAGCAGCGACCCGACGAGCGTGTACAGGACGAACTTGATCGTCGCGTAGATGCGGTTCGACGCCGCCCCAGATCCCGATGATCAGGTACATCGGCACGAGCACGACTTCCCAGAAGATGTAGAACAGGAACAGGTCCAGCGCGATGAACACGCCGATCATCCCGACCTCGAGGATGAGGAACGAGATCATGTATTCCTTGATCCGGGTCTGGATCGGCTTGAAGCTGGCCAGGATCGCGATCCAGGACATGGTCGTCGTCAGGACGACGAGGGCGACCGCCAGGCCGTCCGCGCCGACCTTGTAGGAGATCCCGAAGTCGGGGATCCACGGGATGGACTCGACGAACTGGAAGGCCGGGTCCTTCGGCGCGAAGCCGACCAGCAGGACGAGCGACACGACCCAGGTCAGCGAGCGCGAAGCCGAGGGCGGTGGCGCGAGCGGCGGACGCGGGCAGGATGGCGACGACGATCGCGCCGATGAGCGGCAGGAACGCGATGAGCGACAGGATCGGGAACGTGCCGATGTCGATCATCGCTGGACCAGCAGCAGGAATGACACGGCCATGACGATGAGCCCGACGGCGATGCCCAGGGCGTAGTTCTGCACCCGGCCGGTCTGGACCAGGCGGAGGCCGCGGCCGGTCTTGATCGTGGCGCGTCCCGAGCGAGTTGACGGTGCCGTCGACGACCTCGCGGTCGAACCACCACATGGCGTACGCGACCTTGCCGCCGACGACCATGAACAGGAAGTGGTTCAGCTCATCGAACCACCACTTGTTGAGCGACGCGCGGTAGAGGAACGGCGCCCGGGCGGTGAGGGCCTTGACCTGCTCCGGCTTCGGGTCGCGATGGAGACCCGGCAGGCTGACGCCGAACAGGCGCCAGGCGAGGACGATGCCGATGACCGCGACCGTGACGCTGGCCAGGATGAGCGACCCCATCGATGCCGAACAGGGCGTACTCCGCTTCATGGCCCTCGCCGTACAGGATGTGCTGGCCCTCCTCGAAGACCGGCTCCATCCAGTGGTGGAGGCGGCTGTCGCCCAGCGGCAGGCCCAGGAACATGCCCAGGAAGATGGACGGGATCGACAGCAGGATGAGCGGGATGGTCATGACCGGGACGGACTCGTGGATCTTGTCCCAGACCGCCTTCGGGCCGCGGAACGAGCCCCAGAACGTGAGGCCCATGAGCCGGAACATGTAGAACGCGGTCAGGCCGGCGACGACGTAGCCGACCAGCGAGACCCACCAGAAGCCGAGCTTGAACGACTCGCCGAGGATCTCGTCCTTGGAGAAGAAGCCCGCCAGCGGCGGGATGCCCGAGATGGCCAGCGAGCCGATGAACATCGTGGCGTAGGTGATCGGGATCTTCTTCGACAGGCCGCCCATCTTGCGCATGTCCTGCTCTTCGTGGACGGCGTGGATGACCGAGCCCGAGTCGAGGAACAGCAGGCCCTTGAAGAAGCCGTGGGTCATGAGGTGGAAGATCGCCGCCGTCCACGCGCCGACGCCGAACGCCGCGAACATGTAGCCGAGCTGGCTCAGCGTGGAGAACGCCAGGACGCGCTTGATGTCCGTCTGGGTCATCGCGATCGACGCGGCGAGGATGGCGGTGAAGATGCCGATCCCGGCGACGATGACCATCACGCCCGGGGCGCTGGCGAAGATCGGGTTGGAGCGCAGGACGAGGTAGACGCCGGCGTTGACCATCGTCGCGGCGTGGATGAGGGCGGAGACCGGGGTGGGGCCCTCCATCGCGTCCGGCAGCCAGACGTGCAGCGGGAACTGGGCGCTCTTGCCCATCGCGCCGGCGAAGATCAGGAGCGCGATCGCCGCGACGACGACGGGCTCGACCTCGCCGATCTCGTGCAGGACCGTCTGGATGTCCAGCGTCCCGAGGGTCGCGAAGATGAGCATGATCCCGAGCGCGAAGCCGACGTCGCCGACGCGGTTGACGATGAACGCCTTCTTGGCGGCCAGGGCCGCGGACCGCTTGCGGTACCAGAACCCGATGAGCAGGTAGCTCGACAGGCCGACCAGTTCCCAGGCGACGAACACGACCAGGAAGTTGTCGGCCAGGACCAGCAGCAGCATCGAGAACATGAACAGGTTCAGGTAGGCGAAGAACCGCCAGTAGCCCGGGTCGTGGCTCATGTAGCCGATCGAGTAGATGTGGACGAGCAGGCCGATCGTCGTGACGACGATGAGCAGGCAGGCGGTCAGGTTGTCGACGAAGAACCCGACGTCGACCACGAAGTCGCCGGCCGGGATCCAGGTGAACAGCGTGTGGCCGTAGCCGTGCTCGCCGAACGGCTCGGCGCCGGTGAGCGAGCTGTAGCTGACGAGCATCGCGATGACCCACGCCGCGAAGACCGCGAGCACGGGGATCCAGTGCGCCTGCTTGTGCAGCCGGCGCCCGATGAGCGCCGTGATCGCGAAGCCCGCCAGCGGCAGGACCGCGATGAGCGGGATGAGTCCCAGTTCATGCGATGCCTGCGCCGTCGGCGAGTCGAGGCGAAGGCGCCGGTGAGCGAGCGAGCGTAGCCAGCTACGTGAGCGAGCGGCGCAGCCGGCAACGCACGCATCGGCCGTCCACGGCGCGCCTAGTGACCGCCTCATCGCTTCATCGCGTCGTATTCGTCGACGAGCGGGGTCTTCTTGTTGCGGTAGATGGCGATGACGATGGCGAGACCGACGGTCGCCTCGGCGGCGGCCACGGCCATGACCATGAGCGCGATGACCGAGCCCTGGACGCCGAGCGACGGGATGAACGCCCCGAACGCGACGATCGACAGGTTGACGCCGTTGAGCATCAGCTCGATGGACATCAGCATGCTGATCGCGTTGCGGCGGGCCAGGAACCCGAACGTGCCGATCGCGAAGAGGATGCCCGGCGAGGACCAGGTAGGCGTCGAGGCTGTCGCTCACGACGGGCCGCCCGGTTCGCGCTTGGCCAGGAAGACGCCACCGATGACGGCCGCCAGCAGCAGGACGCTGACCACCTCGAACGGCAGGACGTAGTTCGTGAAGAGTTCCTTGGCGACCGCGCTCGCGCTGGCGATGGCCCGTTCCGCGCTGGCGCCCCAGTCCGTCGCGGCGACCGCGAGCGCGATGACGACCGCGATGACGACCGAGGCGACCGCGGCGGGTCCGGCCTGGGTCTGGAAGACGAGGCGCGACGGCGCGTCCTTCGTCTGGGTGAGCATGATCGCGAACAGGATCAGGACGCTGATCGCCCCGATGTAGACGATGACCTGGGCGGCCCCGATGAGCGGCGCGCCCATCAGGACGTAGATCCCGGCCAGGGACCCGAAGCACACGATCATCGCCAGGCCGCAGCGGATGATGTCGCGCATCGTCACGACCAGCAGGCCGGCGATGACCATGATCGCCGACAGGATCCAGAACAGGGCGTCGTCCCAGTCCTGGCCGAGGAACAGCAGCATCAGCACGGCCACGCCCGTGACCATCCCGAGGACGATCATGGCGATGAGGACCTGCGCGACGAGCTTGCCCACGGCCGTCCGCTACTCGTGCGGTGCGGGGATGACGGCGACCGCCGACCCGTGATCGTGGCCGGCATGCCCGTGGCCGTTGCCGTTCCCGTTGGCTCGCGACGCCGTTGAGGGCGGGCGGCAGCATCGGCAGCAGGCGGGCCGGGTCGACGATGCGGCCGGCGGCCTCGGCGCGCGACGCCCAGTCGCGCTCGCGGCGGATGTAGGTCACCTCGGTCTCGCGATCGATCGCGGCGATGGCCATCAGGTCGATGGTCGGTTCGCTCCGGTCGGTGTGGGCGAGCTCGATGTCCGCGCCGTCGCGCAGCGCGTCGTACGGGCAGGCATCGACGCAGATGCCGCACAGGATGCAGCGGCTCTCGTCGACCTCGTACTTCTGCAGGACGCGCGGCTTGGGCATCAGCGCGCCCGGTCGGGCACGTCTCGGCGCAGCGGCCGCACGACACGCACGGGGTGTCGTTGAGGCTCATGTCGAGCGGCGTCGTGACCAGCGTGTCGAAGCCGATCCGCATGAAGTCGTAGCAGGCCGCGCCGACCACCTCGGCAGCAGACCTGGGCGCATCGGCCGCAGTCGATGCAGCGCGAGGGCTCGCGCAGGATGAACGCGTGCGAGTCGTCGCGGACGTAGTCGTGGTTGAGCCCGGTGAACCGGTTCTCGGTCACGCTCCGGTAGCCGGCGCCCTGGTGGTACTGCGGCTCGAGGGTCTTGAGCGTCGTGCTGTACTCGATGCCCAGGCGGCGCAGGTCGCAGAAGCCGATCGCCTCGCACGTGCACTGGAGGCAGCGCGTCGATTCGGCGACGGCGTCCTCGCGGGTGTACGGCAGCTCGTACTCGATGTAGTTGTGGTTGCGCTCCTCGGCCTCCATGGCCGTCATCCGGTAGCGCGGTTCCTTGACCTCGCTGGTGAACGGCACGATGGACAGGAACTCGGGCTGCGGCTCGGCCAGCGTCTGGCGCGTCCGGATGGCGGTCAGGTCCATGCCCTTGAGGAAGGCATCCACGGCATACGCGGAGCGACGGCCCTCGGCGATGGCCTGGACGACCGTCGCCGCGCCGATGCGCACGTCGCCGGTCCCGAACACGCCGGGCCGGCCGGTCTCGAACGTGACCGCGTCCGCCTTGAGGCGCCACTGCTTGGTCTTCTCCGGGCCCGTCGTTCCCGGGCTGCTCGAGCCAGTCAGCTCCGGACCCTGGCCGATGGCCAGCAGGACGCGATCGCACGGGATGATGAACTCGGTGCCGGGCGCCGGTTCCGGGCGGCGGCGACCGGACGCATCCGGGGCGCCCAGCGCCATCCGGATGAACTCGACCCCGGTGACGTTCCCGGCGTCGTCGGTCACGACCCGGACGGGGCCGGCCTGGAAGATGGCGGTGACGCCTTCCTCGATCGCCTCGTGGACCTCGCCGGAGGCCGGCATGTCCTTCATGTCGCGGCGGTAGACGAGCGTGACCTCGGCGGCGCCCTGGCGGACGGACGTGCGCGAGCAGTCCATCGAGGTGAACCCGCCGCCGATGACGACGACGCGCTTGCCGGCGTGATCCGGGTACGGCAGGCCGAGCGTGGCGGTCCGCAGGTACTCGAGGCCGTCGAGGCACTCGGCGGCGTCCTCGCCGGGGATGCCCAGCTTGTTCGTGTCGTAGCAGCCGATCGCGACCACGACGGCATCGAAGCCGCGGTTGGTCAGGTCGTCGAGGGTGAAGTCGCGCCCGAGACCGGCGTTGCAGACCATCTTGCCGCCGAGGCGCATGACCGACTCGTACTCGGCCTCGAGGACCTCGACCTTCGGCAGGCGGTACTGCGGGATGCCGTAGCGGAGCATCCCGCCCGGGGCGGGGTCGCGCTCGAAGATCGTCACGTCGTGGCCGGCCAGCAGCAGGTAGAACGCGGCGCTCATGCCGGCCGGGCCGGACCCGATGACCGCGGCCTTGCGGCCGGAGGTCGCCTGGCGCTCGAACGGGACGGGCGGGTCGATGCCGTCGTCCAGCATCTGCTTGAGGACCTGGTCGCCGGCGTAGCGGTGGCTGTCGCGGATGGCGATCGCCTCGTCCACCTCGTCGCGCCGGCAGTGCTCCTCGCACGGGGCGGGGCAGACGCGGCCCAGGACGGAGGGGAACGGGATGGTGCGCTTGAAGATCCGGGCGCTCTCCCGCCAGTTCGCCTCGGCGTTGGCCTTGAGGAAGCCCGGGATGTCGATGTGGCTGGGGCACTTGTTCTGGCACGGCGGCAGGCAGTAGGCGTTGTGGTCGCTGAAGATGAGCTCCAGGTTGGTCCGGCGCAGGCGGCGGACCTCCTCGGTCTGGGTCTGGACCTTCATCTCCGGCTCGCACACGCGCGAGCAGCTGATCGGCGGGTGCTCCTCGCCCTCGACCTCGACGACGCACATGCGGCAGGCCCCGAAGCCCGGCAGCTTGGGCTCGTAGCAGAGGGTCGGGATCTCGATGCCGTTGTCGCGGCAGACCTCGAGGATCGTCTGGCCCTCGAAGCCCTCGACGACGCGCCCGTCGACCTCGATCCGGATGCGCGTCGACGACTGCGGCCGCTGCGGCGACTGCGTGTCCAGCAGGCGCTCCGCCAGGGACTCCAGCGGCGCGTCGACCGTTTCGGATCGGCTCTCGGGGCGGGTGATGAGGTCAGCCATGGGTCGCCTTATGAACTCGCACCGACCGTCACCGCGATCGGGTGACAGACGCCGGCTGGGCAGGTGCTTCGAAGGATGTGGTCGTCCAGCTCGGGACCGAAGTATCGCATCCCGCTCGTGAGCGGAAGGGTGGTCAGGCGCTCGTGGTCGCACAGGGCGGAGGCCACGATGTCGGCCGAGAGGTCCGCCAGCAGCGCCCCGTCGGTCGGCTTCGGGCGGCCCTCGACGACGCGATCGGCGATCTCGACCAGGCGGCGCGTCCCGATCCGGCACGGGATCGTCTTGCCGCACGCCTCGCCGGCACAGAACCGGGTCAGGAGGCGGGCCAGGTCCACGATGCAGGCGCGATCGTCGGCGACGACCACGGACCCGGACCCGACGTGGGCGCCGGCCGCGCGCAGCCCCTCGAACGTGTACGGCGTGTCCAGCAGGTCCGGCGGCAGGAGGCCGCCCGACGGTCCGCCGACGAGCAGCGCCTTGACGGAGCGGCCCGCCGGCAGCGCGCCGCCGAGCGCCACGATGTCGCGCAGCGGCGTCCCGAACGGGACCTCGGCGATGCCGTCACCGGCCGGCGTCCGGACCTGGACGAGGACCGTGCCCGGGCAGTCGTAGGCGCCGGTCGCGGCGAAGGCGTCCGCGCCGTGGCGCAGGATCCAGCCGAGCGCGGCGAGGGTCTGGACGTTGTTGACGACGGTCGGCATCCCGTGGAGCCCGCGTTCGGCCGGGTGCGGCGGCCGCTGCTCGGGCTGGCCGCGCTTGCCCTCGAGCGCCTTCAGCAGGACGGTCTCCTCGCCCAGCATGTAGGCGCCCTGGACCGGCCGGACGCGAGATCAGGAGGTCGTGCCCGAGGCCCGGGACGTCGAAGCCGATGAAGCCCGCGTCCGTGGCCGCCCCGATGGCCGCCTCCAGACCGCGGATGGCGGCGGTGTCCTCGGCGCGGACGGCGATGAACGACTCCGTGGCGCCGATCGCGACGGCCGCGATGGCGGTCCCCTCGACGACGGCGAACGGGTCCAGGGTCAGGAGCGCCCGGTCCGTGCCGGACGCCGGGTCCGCGCCATAGCCGTTGGCGACGACGTAGCGGCGGGGCGCCTCGGTCGCGGCGGCGAGTCGCCACTTCGGTCCGGTCGGGAAGCCGGCACCGCCGCGGCCACGCAGGCCGGACGCGGCGACGGTCGCGATCGTGGCCAGCGGCCCGAGGTCGCGGATCGCGATCGCGGAGTCCCTCGAACGCGCCGGCCTTGACGGCGGCGTCCAGGTCCAGCGGGTCGGCGGCATCGGCTCGCTCCAGCAGGATCGTCGGCCAGGCCTTGGGGGTCTTGAGGCGGGTCGCGGTCACGCGCGGCCCCCGAGCGCGGTGTCGAACGCGGCGAGGTAGGTCGCCTCGGCCGGTCGGTGGGCCAGGACGGCGGCGGCCTGGTCGGTCGCCTCCGGCGGCTCGAAGCGCAGGTGCGCGTAGTAGCTGGCGGTGCCGTAGATCATCGCGTACCAGGCGCCGGTCTTGTGGCTGATGCGCTTGAGCGCGGCGACCGGCAGGTAGCCGTAGGCGGCCTGCGTGGCCTCGAGGATGTCGAGCATCCGGGCCGGGTCGTGGTCGAAGTCCTCGAGGACGGCGTCCACCTTCGCGATGTCGACCGCCGCGAACGGCACGTACGCGGGATCCGGGACGGGCCGGCCGGAGCGGCGCAGCGCGGATTCCTCGCGTCGCTCGCCGTACGTCTCGGGGGCGCCCCAGTGGACGTGGTAGCGGCCGCGGGTGTCCATGCCGCCCATGTCGATGCACTCGATCGGGCAGGCCTGGGCGCACTGGAAGCAGGTCTCGCACTTGAGCGTGCCGTACTCGTCGTAGAGCAGCTGCAGGCGGCCGCGGAACTTGTGCGGCGGGTCCAGCCGCACCTCGGGGTACTTGATGGTGACCTTGGGCTCGAAGAACTTGCGCAGGGTCAGGCTCATCCCGCGGACGATCCCGAGGCCGGGGACCAGGCTCATGCCTTGACTCCCGCGCCGTTGAGGATGACGATGGCGACGGCGGTCACGAACAGGTTGAGCAGCGCCGCCGGCAGCAGCCACTTCCAGGCGAAGTCCATGAGCTGGTCGACGCGGACGCGGGGCAGCGTGCCGCGCATCCAGACGAACAGGAACACGAACGCGTAGGTCTTGCCCATGAACCAGAGCAGGCCGGCGACCCAGTCGAGGCCGACGAAGGCGATGGCCCCGATGACGGTCATCAGGAACACGTTCGCCAGCACGAAGCCGGCGAGGAGCGCCTGCCAGCCCTTGATCCGGTTGCTGACCAGCCAGATCGGGGCGGCGAAGAAGACGGTCAGGAGCGGCGGGATGACCAGGAACAGGAGCAGCAGCCCGATCCCGAGCGAGCCCGGATCGAGGTTCAGGGTGATCTCCGGGAACGGGAACGGTGCGTTCCAGCCGCCGAAGAACAGGGTCACGGCGAGGGCCGAGACGATGAACACGTTGACGTACTCGGCGAAGAAGAAGAACCCGAAGCGCATGCCGGAGTACTCGGTCGCGAAGCCGGCGACGATCTCCGAGTCCGCCTCGGTCAGGTCGAACGGCGTGCGGTTCGCCTCGGCGGCGGCGGCGATGAAGAAGATCAGCGCACCCAGCGGCTGGCGGAAGATGTACCAGTCGGTGAACCAGCCGGACTGGTTCGTCGACGATCGTGTTCAGGCTCATCGTGCCGGCCAGCAGGATCAGCCCCACGACCGACAGCGTCAGCGGGATCTCATAGCTGATGACCTGGGCCGCGGAGCGCAGGCCGCCGAGCAGCGAGTACTTGTTGTAGCTGGACCAGCCGGCCATCAGCAGGCCCACGACCGACAGGCCGCCGATCGCGAAGAAGTACAGCAGCCCCAGGTTGATGTCCTGGCCGAAGAAGCCCGGCGCGAACGGGATGACCAGCAGGGTCATGACGCTGGCGAGATAGGTCACGACCGGGGCCCACGTGAAGACGAGCGGATCCGCGCCGGTCGGGGTGAAGTCCTCCTTCATGAGGACCTTCAGGCCGTGCACGACGGACAGCGCCGACCCGGCCGGCCCGACCCGGTCCGGCCCGAGACGAAGGTTCATCAGCGCGATGATCTTCATCTCCATGTAGATGATCAGGAACGCGGTCGGGACCGTGATGAGCAGGATCGCCGTCGCCGCGACGAGGAACCGGACGACCTCGAGGTTCGCGGCCGCCAGGTCGACCAGGATCCCGCCGAGCAGGGCGACCGCGACGACCGCCCCGATGGTCAGCGCCGCCAGCACCGGGATGGCCGTGAAGATGACCTTCCCCGGCAGCGTCAGCCGGTTCCAGGACTTCGAGATGACGGTCACTTGTCGACCCCGCCCATGATCGGGTCGAGGCTGGCCATGATCGCCATCGTGTCGGCGAGCAGGTGGCCCGGCATCATCACGCCGACCGCCTGGAGGTGGATGAACGACGGGTCGTGGATGCGCATCCGGAACGGCTGGTCCGTGCCGTCGCTGATCGCGTAGGTCGCGTACTGGCCGCGCGGACCCTCGACCGCGGCGTAGGCCCGGCCCGGGCGCGGGCGAAGGAGCCGCGGCAGCTTGGCCATGACCGGACCGTCCGGCATCTGGTGCAGGCACTGGTCGATGATCCGGATGCTCTGGCGGACCTCGTCGAGCCGGAGCAGGTAGCGCGCCAGGCAGTCGCCCTCGGAGCGGGTCGGGATGTCGAACTCGAGCTCGGGGTAGACGCTGTACGGGTGCGCCCGGCGGACGTCGAACGGGACGCCCGTGGCGCGCAGGTTCGGGCCCGACATGACCATCCGGAGCGCCGTGGCCGTGTCGATGGTGCCGAGGCCGCGCATCCGGCGGACGAAGATCTCGTTCTCGTTGAGCAGACCCATGTTGTTGTCGATCTGCTGCGGTCGCCCGGCTCATCCAGTCGCCCAGGCGGCTCATGAACTCGTGGTTCAGGTCGCCGTTGACGCCACCGATGCGGAAGTAGTTGAACAGCATCCGCTGGCCGGTCAGCGCCGCCAGCATGTCGACGATCTCGTCGCGCTCGATGAACGACCACAGGATCGGCGTCAGGCCGCCCAGGTCCAGCGCCATCCAGCCCATGAACAGCGCGTGGCTGGAGATCCGGTTCAGTTCGCCGGACAGCACGCGGATGTACTCGGCGCGGCGCGGGACCTCGACGTCCAGCAGCTTCTCGAACGCCATGACCGGCGCCCACTCGTTGAACAGCGCGCTGACGTACTCGAGCGGGTCCGTGTAGCAGATGGCCTGGTGGTAGTCGGCGTTCTCGCACAGCTTCTCGACGCCGCGATGGAGGTAGCCCAGGACCGGGTCCAGGTCCACGACCTTCTCGCCGTCGAGCTTGAGCACGACCCGGAGCACGCCGTGGGTCGACGGGTGCTGCGGGCCCATGTTGATGAGCATCTCGCCGTCGGCCAGGCGTGTAGAACTCGGCCTCGCGCTCGGTCCGCGTCGGGTACGGCGGGATCGGCTCGAACACGCCGAGATCGCGGTCCAGCGTGACCCGCGGATCGTCGGTCGACTGGTGCGGCTGCTGCTTGGTCGTCATGCGCCACCGCGCCGGACGAGGGCGGTCGACGGGACGTTGCTGGGCGCCTGGGTCCGTTCCATCGGCCGGACGCCGGCGCCCGGCGAGCGGGCCGCGTCGTCGGGCAGGAAGAAGTCCTTGCGCAGCGGGAAGCTCGCGTAGTCGGGCGGCATGTAGATCCGGCGCAGGTCGCGGTTGCCCTCGAAGATGATCCCGAACATGTCGTAGGCCTCGCGCTCCATCCACTCCGCGCCCTTCCACAGGAACGTGGCGGACGGGACGCGCGGGTCCTCGCGAGACAGGCCGTCGGCGATGACCCGCAGCCAGTCCGGCGTGGTCTCGCTCCAGAGGTGGTAGACGACCTGCATGACCTCGCCGGTGTCGACGCCGGCCAGGTCCGCGAGGAACTCGAAGTGGAGGTCCGGCTCGTCGTGCAGCGCGGTCAGCACCGGCACGACGTCGCCCGGCGCGCGATGCGCATCTCGGTCTCGTCATGGCGCTGGCGGACGGGCCCGGTCAGGGTCGGCCCGAACCGGGTCTCCAGACGCGCCTTGAACGGCTCGATCCATCTCAGAGGTCCGTCGGCACGGTGGGGCCGATCGCCCGGTCCGGCCAGTGGCCGCGCCGGTCCTTGACCAGCTGCTGCAGCTTCATCATCCCGTAGATGAGGCCCTCGGGACGGGGCGGGCAGCCGGGGATGTAGACGTCCACCGGCATGACCCGGTCGATCCCCTCGACCGTCGAGTAGCTGCGCTTGTAGCGGCCGCCCGAGCAGGTGCAGTCGCCCATCGCGACGCACCACTTGGGCTCCGGCATCTGCTCCCAGAGGCGGACCAGCGGGCCGGCCATCTTGGTCGTCAGCGTGCCGGCGACGATGAGGACGTCGGCCTGGCGCGGGCTCGCGCGGAACGGGAACATGCCCCAGCGGTCCATGTCGTTCTTGGAGGTGGCCGTCGGACATCATCTCGATGGCGCAGCAGGCCAGGCCGGACAGCAGCGGCCACAGGCTGTTCATCCGGATGAGGTCCAGGACGTAGTCGGCCTTCGTCGGGATGACTTCGAGGACGCCACCCCAGCGGGCATCGTCGCGTCGGCCGAGCCCGCTCGCCTCGTACTCGCGCAGGTGGGTGATGTCGCTGTCGCGCCCGCCGTCGTAGGCGAGCGGATCGGCGGCCTGCCACAGGGTGTTCGGGACGATGATCGGGGAGGTCAGGGCGCGGGCGTCCGCGTCGTCGCCCTCGGTGGGGATGAGCGCGTCCGTCGGCCGGTCCGGGGTCACCGCCATGTCAGCGCCCCCTTCCGCCAGGCGTACGCGAGACCCAGCAGCAGCACGCCGACGAAGATGCCCATGCTCACGAGTCCGCCGAGGAGCAGGTAGCGGAAGTCCATCGCCCAGAGGTAGATGAAGATGACCTCGATGTCGAAGGCGACGAAGAGCAGCGCGTAGATGTAGAACGACAGCCCGAACCGGCCGTGGGTGTCGCCGTACGTGTCGATCCCGGATTCGTACGGCAGGCCCTTGTGCTCATCGCCGCGATTGCGGTGGGAGATGAGCCAGGCCATCCCGATCGTCAGGAAGACGAACGACACGCCCGCGAAGGCGAAGCCGACGATGTACCAGAGTGAGGTCAACCGATCTCCCTTCGAGCGACGCGCCCGGGTGGCGCCGCTGACCCGAGGAACCCCTTGTCGCGATCGATGGACGAGCTTGGGCAGCCCACCGAGGCGCGCTCATTCTATCAGCGGGACGACCGTGGCGAGCCTCGCGGGACGGCGTCGCCGAGCGTGGCGGGCGGCCGCATCGAGGGTGGTGAGGGCGTGGAGAGGAGGTCGGGGAGCGGGGCGCACCGAGCGCGCGTGCCAGTCCACGCCCCGCTCCCCGGCGGGTTGGCCGCAGGTCGCGGCCAGCCGAAGCGTGGCGGTTCGGTCGAATCGGCCGCAATAGGGCACATGCCCTAGTCGGGAACGGGTCGTCCGAGCGTGGATCGACCTCGGATCGGCTGCGTCAGCGCCAGTTCGTGCGGTAGTCGAAGCCGGGCAGGGCGACGGGTGAGCCATCGTGGTCCTCGGGCCAGTCGCGCCCGAAGGCCATGACCCGGAAGCGGCCGGTCGCCGCGGGGTCGAGCAGGCGCATGACCGACGGAGCGGACGGCGAGGTACGACTCCATCGTCGTCGACGGGTCGGTCTGGATCGCCCGCAGCAGTCGCTCGTCCATCCCGAGGCCGACGAGGAACTCCGCCTGGGTCGTGGTCCCGAGGTGGGTCAGGCCGGCTGCCTCCGCCGCCCGCACGACCGCATCCACGTCGACGTGCGCGGTCAGGTCCTGGCGCCCGACGTGGGCGTACGGATCGTCGTGGACGGTATGGCGGACGTACGCCCGGAGCGTGCCGTCGCGACGTCGGACCGGGTCGTACAGCTCGGCGGCGGGATAGCCGTAGTCGATGAGGAGCAGGACGCCCCTGGCGAGACCGGCGGCGGCCTCGGCCACCCACGCGTCGAGGCCGAGGCAGACCTCCGCGCGCTGGCCGTCGGCCAGGCTGATGCCCTCGGCGGCGAGCCGGACGAACAGGGCGGGCGTCGATGGCGCCCCTTCGACATCGATGAACCGCGTGCCGTCCAGGCCGACGCGGACCTCGAGCAGTTCGCTCCCGCGCTGGACGACGCGATGGACCGGGAGCGCGTCGAGGACCTCGTTGGCGAGGACGATCCCGGTGATCGGCGTGTCGTCCGGCGGGTTCCACGACGTCGCCGATCCCGACGCCGGACACGTGGTAGTGGAGGGCCGCGACCCGGCGCGGGTCCACCTCGACGGGCTGGTAGCGGATCGCGTGGACGAGCCCGGTGCCGGCGTCCCGGAGCGCGCCGAGGATGGCCACCGCCATCGCGCCCTCGCCGGCGCCGTGCTCGCGGATGACGAACCGGGGCGGTCGCCCGAGGCGCTCCCAGGTCCCGTCGACGAAGCGCGACAGGGTGCCGCCGAAGATCGGGTGGGTCTCCGGCGCCGTCAGGAAGTCGCCGGCCCGGCCGGGTCGGGCCTCCTTCGAGCGGTAGTAGCCGCCGTCCGGGTCGTACAGGGCGAGGTCCATGAACCGCGCGAACGTGATCGGGCCGTCGCGTCGGATCTCCTCGCGGATGCGTTCCGCGAGCGGCTCGTCCTGCCCGACCGACGCGAGGTCCGGTGGCGGGACGCGGCGGAGGCCGGGGTCAGGTCCATGTCAGGTCCATGTCCGGCCCATGATGAGCCGCGGGCCGGGCCCGACGAGCGTGTGCCCGCCGAGGAGGATCGGGATCGGCGCGGCCGACGGCGGAGGCCGTCAGGGCGTGCAGCCACGGGTCCGCGATCCGGTCGGGGAGCAGCAGGTCCGACGCGAACCGGTCCTCCGCGTCCGGCCAGAGCGTCTCGTTCGCGCCGAGTCGATGGGCGAGGAGGACGCGCGTGTCGACGATGGCGGCGTCGCCCAGCCGGGCCACGTGGTCGCCGAACGACTCGGGGCCGTCCCGGTCGAGGAGCGCGCCCAGGACGGACGCGGCCGGTCGAGCGTTCGTCGGCGGCGCCGGCGCGCATGCCCCGCTCCTCGATCGAGGGCGCGCGTGCGCGATGCCGTGTGGCGCTCGAGCCAGGCCAGGGTCGCCGAGGAGGTCCGACCGGCGATGAGCAGCTCGGCGCGTCGATCCTCGGCGACCTGCCGGACGGCCGCGAGCCGGCTCGCGGAGTGGCGTCGTGTCGATCGCCCGCGGGCGCGTCGCGTTCGCCGATGAGCACGAGGTCCTGCGGTCCATCGATGTCCACGCCGAGGCGCCATCGGCGCTTCAGGTCCCGGACCTCGTAGCCGGCGAGCTCGCTCAGCCAGCGCGGCAGCGCGTTGTCGCCGGGGAGATCGGGGATCTCCGGCAGCGCGTCCGCGCGGGCGATGGCGACGATGTCCGCGGAGAAGCGATCGTTGGCCAGGGCGACGCGGTCGTCCGACGCCGGCGGCCTCGAGGAAGGCCCGCCGATCGGCGGCGGTCGCCAGCGGGATCGAGCCCGAACCCGAGGACGACGAGACCGCCGATGCCCGCCGGCCCCACCGATCGCCAGGAGCTCTCGGAGCCGCGACCCGAACGTCCGCCCGTCGGCCGACCCGGCGACGACGGCCACGTCCCGGGCGCCGGCCGCTTCGAAGCCGAGCCGGTGGCGCTGCGCCAGGGTCGCCCGCCCGTCCGCCAGCCACCGGACGAGCGGACCCGCCGTGGAGTCCGGCAGCGGGTGGAGGATGCGAACGACGACGGGCGGCACCTGGCGAGTCTAGCCGGAGCCCCTCGCGAAGCTCCGGCCGACCGCCCCGGGATCACGGCACGGGTTGGAGGCTGATCCTCGTGTAGAAGCCGCGCTCGTTCTCGGCCGTGGGAGTCGGGAACAGCGGCTCGATGGGACGGCCGTCCAACCACGCGACCCAGGGATCGCGCCGGACCGCCGTCCCGGCCCCGTCGGTCTGGTTGATCCCGACGATCACGGCAGTCCCGTCCGGCGTGAACCGCGGATGACGGATCTGATCGAACGACGAGTCGAAGCCGGTATCCGCGGTGTCCAGGTCGACGAGCGTCGCGGTCGTGTTCGCATCGAGGTCGACGACCTCGAGCGTCCGCTCGGTCACATAGGCGATCCGGCGACCGTCCGGCGACCAATCCAGTTCATCCACGTCCAGGCCCGGCACGGCGACGGTCGTCTCGTCGTCCGTCTTGAGGTCGCGGATGACCAGGGACGTGTTCACCCATGGGCCGCCCCGAACGTCCTGCACCGTTCGCAGGAAGACGATGCGGTCGCCATCGGGCGACCAATCCGGGTAGCGCTCTTCGACGAGGCCGCACGGGCTCTTGGTCACGATCCTCGGTCCTGCCGCTCGAGAGCGCTCAGGATCCGCAAGCCGCAATCGGCCGGGATGCCCTGGGCATCGATCGCGCCCTCGGCGAAGAAGTAGACGATCCTCGAACCATCCGGTGAGACGGCGGCTTCCGTGGCGTCGACGCACGGGTCGTCGCAATGGACGAGCTCACGACTCGTGTTGGTCGCGACGTCGTAGGCGAACAGGTCGCGGCGCTCGGCCTTCGCACGAAACCGCGTGAAGATCAGCGTCGATCCGTCGGCCGACCACTCGGGCAGGATGTGATCGTCGGGCTGGGTCGGGTCGGATGGTGCGATGTCCGTCGCGATGGTGTGGTCGTCGGTGCCGTCGGTCCGGATGAGCCGAAGGTCCAGGCCCTGGCCGGTCGCGAGTCGGATCTGGTAGACCAGCCACCCAGGCATCGAGGCGAGCGCCGGATGACCAACCCGTGGGGTGGGTCCGGGAACCTCCTTCGGGGTCGGGACCACTGTCGGCGCCATCGTCGGGACCGAGGTCCCGGTCACCGCCGGCGTCGATACGGTGCCGACCGACGCTCCGGGCGTCCCGCCGCAACCGGCGACGAGTATCGCCGCGATCCCGAGCGTCCCGGCCGTCGCCTTGATCCGCATGCCTGGCATCTGGATCTCCCCTCACGCGCTGCGACCGTGTGTCGGTCGTTCGCGAACCAGATGCCCGGGTGAGGCAGAACGGGTGACTCCTACGGCGTCGGCTGGAGCGTCCCGTAGATGAACGGATTGCCGGGGAACTCGAGCAGGAACTCATCCGGCTCGCCGCCGTCGGCCGGGACAGCGAACAGATGGCCGCCTGCCGAGTCCGGGCCGCCGCGCAGATCCGTGACGAGGATCCAGACGCCATCGAACGTGTAGCGCGGTCGGAAGGGTGCGACCCCGTCCCCGAATGTCGCCAGGACCTCAAGGCCAGTCCCGTCGGGCCGCACGCGCGACAGGCGCCCCGTGGTCGGATCCCCGAGGACTCCATCCATGAACACGATCCATCGGCCGTCCGGCGACCAATCGAGCTCCTCGGCCCGCGAAGCATCCCAGGCCGTCAACTGCAGCTCGGCGCCGGTCGCGAGGTCTCGGATGAAGAGCGCGGACCCGGTGACCGGACCGCCCTTGACCTCTTGCTGGGTGCGGTAGAACGCGAGGCGGGTGCCATCGGGCGACCAGCGAGGGTGACGGTCCTCCACGAGGCCGCAGGCGTGGCGGGTGACGTCCTCGGTGGCCCCGCCCTCGATCGTCAGGATCCGCAGGCCACAGTCGGCCGGGATGCCCTGTCCATCGACGGCGCCTTCCGCGAAGAAGTAGGCGATCCGACGTCCGTCGGCCGAGTACGACGCCTCGTTCGTCTGAGCGCAGGGGATCGCCGCCTTGGGATCGCAGTGGACGAGCTCCCGCGAGGTGCCGCTGGCAAGGTCGAACTCGAGGATGTCCAGCACACCTTCGGCGACTCGCTCGCGGGCGAGCAGGATCGACCGGCCGTCCCGGGCCCAATCGGCTTCGTCCAGCGGCTCGGTCCACGGGACCTGGATCGCATGATCGCCGGATCCATCGGTCCGCAGCAACCGAACCTCGCGGTAGCCGGGATCCGGACCCGCCCCACCGGCCGAATAGGCGATCCAGCCGGAGTAGTCAGCCGGCTCGAACACGGCGGGCGGCACCGACGCACTCGGGCTCGGCGACGGTCCGACCAGGACGGCCGGACGGCTGCCGCTCTGGACCAGCAGCCCGAACGGGACGAGGAGGATGGCCGCGGCCGCGAGGAGCGCGAACGTCCGACGAGACGAACGACGACGACCGACCCGCCAACGGTCCAGGACCAGGGACGCCGTCACCTCGACCGGGATCGCGTCCGCTTCGGCGTGCAAGGTGTCGCGCAGGAGGCGCTCGAGCCGGAGGTCGTCGAGCTCACGCATGACTGACCTCCACGGTCGCATCGGGTCCATCCGCCAGGGCCGCCCGAAGGTGCTGCATCGCGGTCTTCAGCTGGGTCTTGACCGTGTTCGGGCTGATGCCCATCGCCGTCGCGACGCCCTCGACCGGCAGGTCCGCGTAGTAGCGCAGCACGACGACCGCACGCATCCGAGGCGGCAAGGCGCTGACGCTCTCCCAGAGGGCGGTCCGCTCGGCCTGGTCCGGCCACACCGAACGTGCCTGGACGTCCGGCAGGACGTGGAGGTAGACCACCCGGGCACCCTTTCGGCGCCAGCCGAGGGCCTGGTTCGTGGCGATCCGCAGGAGCCAGGCTCGGAGCGCCGCGGGGTCACGGAGCTGAGAGCCACGGTCGAGGGCGGTCATGAGCGTATCGATGAGGACGTCCTCGGCCGCTGCCCGGTCGCGCAGGATCAGGTACGCGACGCCCTGGATCTCCCGCCCGTACTCGTCGAGCAGGGTGGCCAGGACCTCGGGCCGTCCGCGCCGGAGCGCCTCGACGGTCATCCTTCCTCCACGATCGGGCGACACACCCGCCCCTCAGAAGCCTAGATGCACGACGTCACGGAAACGGGTGAGTCGACCGGCGAGCGATCTTCGCGAGCTGTCTGCGATCGGTCAGCGGCCGGTCAGGGCTCCGTCGAGGGCCTCGAGGAAGACGGGGACCTCGGCCGTCGTGAAGGCGAGTGGCGGGCGGACCTTGAGGATGTTGCGCGGCCGTGCCGGTCGTCCCGACGAGCACGCCCCGGTCGCGCAGTCCCTCCTTGATCGCGGCGGTCGCGTCAGGGTCGGGCGTCTTCGCGACCCGGTCGCTGACGATCTCGACGCCGATCGCCAGGCCCATCCCGCGGACGTCGCCGATGGCCGCGTGGCGCGCGGCGACCTCGCGGATCCCGGCGCGGAGCGCCTCGCCGGCGGCCTGGACCCGCGGCAGGACGCGTTCGTCCTCCAGCACGTCCAGCACGGCCAGGCCGGCTGCCGCGGACACCGGGTTCCCACCGAACGTGCTGAAGAAGACGGTCTCGGCCGCGAACTGCTGGGCGATCTCGCGTCGGGTGATGACGGCCGCGACCGGGTGCCCATTGCCCATCGGCTTCCCGAGCGTCACGAAGTCCGGCACGATCCCGAAGCGCGCGAACGACCACAGCTGCTCCCCGGTCCGGCCGTGCCCGCCCTGGACCTCGTCGGCGATCCACAGGCCACCGGCGGCGCGGGTCAGGCGCACGAGCTCCGCCACGTACGCCGGGTCCAGGTCGTAGAAGCCGTCGCTGGTCAGGACGCCATCGAGGATCGTCGCCGCCGGGGAGATGCCGCGCGCCGCCAGCCGCGCGATGGCCGCCGCGAAGCCGGACGGGTCGCCGTTCGTGCCGCGATACGTGTCCGGCGGCGCCCAGGTCTCGATGTTCGAGGGCCGCGCCGAGCCCTCCCAGCTCTCCGGGGAGAGGGCGGCACTCGCCTCCGAGATGCCGTGATACGCGCGGGTCGTGCACAGGCCACCCTGGTTGCCGGTCCAGGTCGTGGCCATCCGCCAGGCCAGGTCGTTCGCCTCGGACCCGGAGTTGACGAAGAGGACGGTGTCCAGACCGGGCGGGCAGGTCGCGACCAGGCGCTCGGCCAGCTCGATCGCGGACGCATGGAGATAGCGCAGGTTCGTGTTCAGGAGGCGGGCCTGGCGCGCGGTCGCCTCGGCGACGCGCGGATGGCTGTGCCCGACGCACGGGACGTTGTTGTAGGCATCGAGGTAGCGGCGGCCATCGACATCGGTCATCCAGACGCCGCGCGCCGAGGCCATGTGGATCGGGTGCTCGTAGGTCAGGGGCTCCAGGGCCGGCCCGAGCACCGCCTCCCGCCGGGCGGCCAGCGACGCGCTGGTCGGGCGGCCGCCCGGGCGCACCGAGCCGTCGGGCCGCCTCGTCCCAGCCGGTCTCCAGGATCGTCCGGACGATCGCCTCGGCCGAGGCCGTGTAGCGCTCGGCGAACTCGGCGTCCTCGAGGCCGCGGGCGGCGCGCCAGGCCGGGATCGCGATCGTCACCGCCGAACGCGTCGCGATGCAGCTCGCCCATCAGCCGCAGCTCGATCGGCTCGAGCGGGGTCACTCGCTGGTACCCGTCGAGCACGAGTCGGGAGACGCGGAAGAGCTCGTCGCCGTCGCGGCCGTTCGCCAGCGAATCGATGACCGACGCGATGTCGACGGCGCAGCGCCGAATAGCTCATGTCGCCGAAGTCGACGATCCCGGTGATCCGGCCCGTCGTCGTCGACGAGCGCGTTGTCGATGGTGAAGTCCGTGTGGACGCACTGGGCGCGCAGCAGTCGGCCAGAGCGGCACGACGACCGCCTCGAACCGGTCGAGGACCTCGGCGACCGACGGCCCGCCGGTCCGGATCGCGGATGTCGGCCAGCATCGGGCGGGTCCGCGACGCGTGCTGGATGTCCCACAGCATCGTGCGATGCGCCTTCGGGTGGGCGAAGCTGCGCAGCGCCCGGGCCAGGCGGGCGGTCATCTCGCCCCAGTCGGCGATCGCCGCATCCGACAAGGCGAGCGGGTCGCTTCGACCGCTGCCGGGCAGCACGTCGTACAGGCGCACGAGGTGGGTCTCACCCTCGGTCGCGCCGGCGGTCCGCGCTCGGTAGGCGGCGGCGCCGATCGCGCTCCGGATCCGCTCCGGGCGCGATCCGCGGCAGGGCGACGGGGAGGGTCGGGTCCGCCCGGCGCGCGTGCAGGACCGCGAGCGCCTCCATGTCGAGGGTCGCCGGGTCCTCGGCCGAGTTCGAGACCTTCATGATCGCCACGCCACTCGCCGGCGGGACCGGACAGCAGGAACGTCTGGTCGCGTTCGCTGCCGAGGTTCGTCGCGGACGCGGCCTCGACGCGCGAACGTCTCGGCCGGCGATCCGGACGGCGTCCGACTCGGTGAAGTCGGGGAGTCGGGACGCGAGGATGGCATCGAATCCGACGCCCGCCCCGCCGGCGTCGTCCACGGCACCCCCGTCGCGGGTCTCGGCCACGTCACGCATCGCGGCTGATGATAGGTCCCGCCGATATGCGAGTCTTGCGCCGATGAGCGAGCGGCGGGTGCGGGCCTACATCGGCCTTGGGGCGAACGTCGGGGACGCGCGGGCGACGCTGACCCGGGCGGTCCACGACCTGGCGGCACTCCCCGGGGTCAAGCTTCGGGCCGTGTCGCGCCTGTACGTCACGACGCCGGTCGGGGTCACTGACCAGCCCGACTTCCACAACGCCGTCGTGGCGCTGGATGTGCCCGCAGGCCCGGACCCGGCGATGGGTGCGCTCGCGCTGCTGACGTCGCTCAAGGACCTGGAGCGTCGGTCCGGTCGCCAGCCACGGGGGCACTGGGGTCCGCGTGAGCTGGACCTGGACCTGCTCATCTTCGGGCGGGCCGAGATCTCGATCGAACGGCCACCCGAGGCTCGTTCCAACGACGCCGAGGCGGATCCGGCGAAGGCGACGAAGCTGCTGGTCGTGCCCCACCCGGAGGCCCACGAGCGGCTGTTCGTGCTCGCGCCACTCTCGGATGTCGCCCGCTGGCTCGTGCCGCCCCGCTGGCACGAGACGGTCACGACCGCCCGCCTCCGCCAGGAGGCCGTCGAAGGCGAGGATGCCGTCCGCCCGATCGGGAGCTGGGACGCGGCCAGATCCGCCTGGGGTCATGACTGACGACCCGTCGTGGCAGGTGATCGCTCAGGGTGATCGCTTGAGATCTGGACGAGCGTGGCCCTCGTCCGACTTGGTCGGATCTGCCTGTCTGGCAAGCGTGTTCGCTTCGATCCGATAGATCACAGCGATCATGCGCGGTGCGGCCGCCCCGCCCCCGTCCCCGCGGCCGCGCTCCGCGCCTGCCTCAGCCCAGGCGCAGGTTCGGGATGACCTCGCGGCCGAAGACCTCGATGAACTCGGCCTGGTTGCGCCCGACGTTGTGGAGGTGGACCTCGTCGTAGCCCATGTCCACGTAACGCTGGATGTGGGCCGCATGCACCTCGAGGTCGTCGCTGATGAGGACGCGGTTCTTGAAGTCCTCGGGCCGGACCAGCTTCGCGATGCCCTCGAAGTCCTCGGGGTTCTTGATGTCCTGCTTCGGGAAGAAGGCCATCCCGCCGTTCGGCCACTCGACCATCGCGTTGTCGACGGCTTCCTGCTGGGTGCGGGCCCACGAGATGTGGATCTGGAGCAGCTTCGGGGCGCCCGTCGGATCCTTGCCGACCTCGCGGGCCCCTTCCTCGAACTTGCCCCAGATCATCTGCATCTTCTCGTCGGCGGCCCCGACCGTGATGATCCCGTCGGCGAACTTGCCGGTCTTCTTGGCGTTGACCGGGCCGGCCGTCGCGACGTAGATGGGCACGGGCGTCTCGGGTCGCGTGTAGAGCTTCGCTCGCTCGAGCGTGAAGTACTTGCCGTCGTGCCGGACGACGTCACCGGTGAACAGCTTGTTGATGACCTCGATGGCCTCGAACATCATCGCGCTGCGGATCGGCACCTCCGGCCAGACGCCACCGATGACGTGCTCGTTGAGCGCCTCGCCCGCGCCCAGTCCCAGGTAGAAGCGACCCGGGTACATCGCGCCGAGCGTCGCCGCGGCATGGGCGATGACCGCCGGGTGGTACCGGAAGCCGGGACAGGTGACGGCCGTCCCGAACGGCAGCGACGTCCGCTGGCCGAGCGCGCCCATGAACGCCCAGGCGAAGGCGCTCGCGCCCTGCTGCGGGGTCCACGGGTGGAAGTGCTCGCTGACCATGAAGCCGGCCTCGAAGCCGGCATCCTCGGCCGCGGCGCAGTAGTCCAGCAGCTCGGTCGGCTGGAACTGCTCCAGCATCGCGGCGTAGCCGATCTTGGTCATCGTGATGTGGTCTCCGGTTCGATCCTGGGCGCGAGGGTGGGCGCCGACCCCAAGCCTACCGCGTCGGCCGGCTGACACGGCCCGACCTTGGATCAGTCCGTCCCGGGCACCTCGGCGATGACCTCGATCTCGACGTGCATGTCGGGCGAGGCCAGCGCCACCACGCCGATCGCGCTCGACGGGACGGGTCGAGGAAGATGCTTCGCGCGGATGGCCCCGACCGCCGCCAGGTCCGCCATGTCCGTGAGGAAGACGGTGATCTTGACGACATCGCCCAGATCGGCCCCGAAGTGCGCGAGCGTCGTCCGGATGTTCGTGAATACCTGCTCGGTCTGGGCCTCGATCCCGCCCTCGACGACCTGCATCGTCTCGGGGTCCGTCCCGGTCTCGCCGGCGAGGTAGAGCACGTCTCCCACGCGGGACGCGGCCGCCCAGCGGCGCTGCGGGTCGTACTGGAGGATCTCGCTCATCTCGACTCCTTCATCTCGACCCCGTCGCCTTCGTGCGGGCGATGACCTTGAGTTCGATATCGATGGGGGTCGGCAGGCGGTTGACCTCGACCGTCGTCCGGCACGGCCGAGTCGCCTCGTCCGGGAACTGGTCCGCCCAGATCCGATTGAGCGCGCCGAAGTCCTCGTCCATGTGGGTCAGGAAGACGGTGACGTCCACGATGTCGTCCCAGCCGGCGCCGGCGGCGTCCATGACGGCCCGCACATTGGCGAAGGTCGCGCGGGCCTGGACCTCGAAGTCGCGTGCGACGACGGCGCCGGTCGAGTCCTGCGTCACGCCGGGGATCGTGGACGTGCCTCGCTCGCGCGGCCCGATGCCGGACAGGAACAGCAGGTCGCCCACCCGCCGGGCGTGCGGGTACGGCCCGACCGGCTCGGCGGCCCGCTCGCTGACGACGGCCTCATCGCGCCCGCCGGTCACGTGAGCGCCACGACGACGGTCTTGGGCTCGGTGAAGAATCGAAGCGCCTCGTCGCCGCCCTCGCGCCCGACGCCGCTGTCCTTCATCCCGCCGAACGGGACGCGCAGGTCGCGCAGCAGCCACGTGTTGATCCAGACCGTGCCCGCGTCCAGCGCTCCGGCGACCCGGTGGGCGCGCCGCAGGTCGTTCGTCCAGACCGACGCCGCCAGGCCGTAGCGCGTGCCGTTCGCCCAGGCGACGACGTCCGACTCCGACGTGAACGGGGTGATCGTCACGACCGGCCCGAAGATCTCCTCGGTGTTCACGCGACAGTCGACCGGCAGGCCGGTGACGACGGTCGGCTGGACGAAGTAGCCGTCGCGGACGCGGGCCGGCAGGCCGGTCGGGCGACCGCCGCCGGTCACGATCTCGCCCCCGAGCTCGCGCGCGAGCTCGATGTACGACTCGACCTTGTCGCGATGGCCGGCCGAGACGAGCGCGCCCTGCTCCGTGGCGTCGTCCAGCGGGTCGCCGATCCGCAGCTGGCCGACGGCCTCGGCGAAGGCCGCCACGAACCGGTCGTACAGCGGGGCCTCCACGAACAGCCGCGAGCCGCACAGGCAGATCTCGCCCTGGTTCTCGAAGGCGGACCGGACGATGCCCGGCATGACTTCATCGAGGTCCACGTCGCCGAAGACGACGGTCGCGTTCTTGCCGCCGAGCTCGAGCGACAGCTTCTTGAACACCGGCGCGGCGGTTCGAGCGATCGTCGCGCCGGTGGCCGTGCCGCCGGTGAACGAGATGGCCGGCACGTCCGGGTGATCCACGATCGCCGCGCCGGCGCCGGCCCCCAGTCCGTGGACGACGTTGAGGACGCCCCGCGGCAGGCCGACCTCGGCGCTGAGCTCGGCCAGCATCGCCGCGGTCCAGGGCGTGAGTTCGGACGGCTTGGCGACGACGGTGTTGCCGGTCGCGATGGCCGGCGCGATCTTCCAGGTGAACAGGTACAGCGGCAGGTTCCACGGCGAGATGAGCCCGGCGACGCCACGCGGCCGGCGGAGCGTGTAGTTCAGGGCTCGATCGTCGGTCGGGAACAGGTCCGAGCCGGTATGCAGGATGGCCGTGGCGAAGAAGCGCAGGTTGGCGACCGCCCGCGGGATGTCCAGCCGCCGAGCCAGTGCCACCGGCTTGCCGGCGTCGATGCTCTCGGCGCGGACGAAGTCCTCGAGCCGGGCCTCCAGTGCGTCGGCGAGCCGGACGAGGATCCGCGAGCGCTCGGCGGCGGGCGTGGCGGACCACGACGGGAACGCTCGCTTGGCCGCCGCGACGGCGAGGTCGACGTCGGCCGCCTCGGACGCCGGCACGAGGGCATGGACCGCGCCGGTCGCCGGGTCGATGTCGTCGAGGTACGTGCCGTCGAGCGGCTCGGTCGCCCGGCCGTCGATGTGGTTGGCGAGGACCGTGGTCACGAGGTCTCCGACAGGGCCTGGGCGAATCGCCAGGCATCGTGGAACGAGTTGTACATCGGGACGGGGGCGACCCGGATGATGTCCGGCTCGCGGAAGTCGGCGACGATGCCGGCCGCCTCCAGCCGATCCAGCCTGGCTCGGGCGTTCGGCAGCCGCAGGCTCAGCTGGGCACCATGGCCGGCGGGCTCGCGCGGCGTGACGATCTCGACCCCGCCCACCGCATCGATCAGGCCGGCCAGGTACGGCGTGAGCTGGAGCGTCTTGGCGCGCAGGGCCGGCATCCCGACCTCGTCGAAGATGGCGATCGCGGCACGGACCGGGGCGAGGGCGAGGATCGGCGGGTTGGACATCCGCCAGCCGTCGGCGCCGAGTTCCGGGTCGAACGTCTCGGCCATCCGGAAGCGTGTCGCCAGCGCGTTGCCGAACCAGCCGGACAGGCGCGGGACCGAAGGATCCGAGCCGTGCCGGCGGTTGACGAAGATCTGGGCGATGGAGCCCGGCCCGGCGCACAGGTACTTGTACGTGCACCACATCGCGAAGTCGACGTCCCAGTCGTGCAGGGCCAGCGGCACGTTCCCGGCCGAGTGGGCGAGCTGCCACCCGGCCAGGCGCGCCGGTCGCATGGATCGCGGCGGTCAGGCGAGGGATGTCGTGGACCTGGCCGGTCGCGTAGTTGACGCCTGCCAGCAGCGCGACCGCGAGCCGGTCGCCGGCGTCGTGGATGGCGGCCTCGAGGTCCTCGATCCGGACGATCGACTCGCCGGTGCGCGGCCCGACGACGATGAGGTGCTCGGCGGGATCGAGGCCGTGGTGGATGAGCTGCGACTCGACGGCGTAGCGGTCGGACGGGAACGTCGGCGCGTCGATGAGGAGCTTCGTCCGGGTACCACTCGGCCGGTAGAAGGACGCCAGCAGCAGGTGCAGGTTGACGGTCAACGTATTGAGCGTCGAGACCTCGTCCGGCAGCGCGCCGACCAGGCGGGCCGTCGGTTCGCGGAGCGGCTCGTCGAACGACACCCACGTCGCGCCCTCGTGGAAGTGGCCCTGGACGCCGAGCCGGGCCCACGCCTCGAGTTCGGCCTCGACCGCCGCCTTGACGCGTCTTCGGCTGGGCCCCGAGCGACTGGCCCGCCAGGTAGACCCGCGGCGATCCGTCCGGCCCGACGGGGATGTGGAAGCGCTCTCGGTTCGAGGCGAGCGGGTCCGTCGCGTCCTGCTCGAGCGCGAACGCCTCATCGGTTCGGACGGCCGCGTCGGCGGTGGTCATGCGAGCGGCACCGCGGACCGACCGAGGAACGCCTCGGCGGTCCCGGAGAGCATCCGCTGCCGGATCGCCTGGGGGAGTTCGGTCAGCGCCTCGATCGTCGCGCCGGGGACCGCCTCGCCGAGCGGGAATGGGTAGTCCGTCCCGAGCGCGATCCGGTCCTCGCCCACGATGCCCGCGATGAACCGCAGGGTGTCCGGGTCGTGGGTCAGCGAGTCCACGTAGATGCGACGTACGGACTCGCGCGGCTCGGTCGCGGTCGCCGTCGCCGCGAGGTCCGGGCGGGCGTGGAACCCGGCCTCCACCCGCCCGAGCAGGCCCGGGAAGGCGCCGCCTCCGTGGGCGAACAGGAGGCGCAGCGTCGGCTGACGGTCCAGCACGCCACCGAGCACCACCGAGGCGATCGCGATGGCCAGTTCCGCCGGCATCCCCACCAGCCACGGCAACCAGTGGCGGGTCATCCGTTCCGGGGCGAGCATGTCCCACGGGTGGACGAACACGGCTGCGCCCAGGGCGTCGGCGGCGGCCAGGACCGCTTCGATCGCCGGATCGTCCAGGTCTCGGGCGCCGACGTGGGTCCCGATCTGGACGCCGTCGAGGCCGAGTTCCGTCACGCACCGCTCCAGCTCCGCGATGGCCAGGTCGGCGTCCTGCAACGGGATCGTGCCGAGACCGGCGAACCGGCCCGCCCCATCCGCGACGACCCCGGCGATGTGGTCGTTCAGCAGCCGCGCGACCACCGCGGCGTCGGCCGCCGGCTTGTCGTACGCGAACATCACGGGCACGGTCGAGAGGACCTGGAGCGCGACGCCGTCGCGGTCGCAATCGGCCAGCCGGACGCTCGGATCCCAGCAGTCGTCATCGATCTCGCGGAAGGACCGCCCATCGATGACGATCCGCGCCCGCCGCGGCCCGATCGGCTCGAGCTGCGGCCAGCCGCCATACCCGAAGCGCTCCCGGAGGTCCGGCCAGGCCGGCGGGAGGATGTGGGTGTGGACGTCGATCCGATCGAGTGGCACGAAGGCTCAGAGGGTGGCCGGAGCGGGTGGCGGCATGACCGCGCCGCAGGCCTTGCAGGTATGGAGGTCCGGGGTCGCCCAGAACGCGTCCATCACCGGCTTCAGCTGGGTCCCGAGGTCCGTGATGACGCCCTTGAACTGGTACAGCAGGTTCCCGCAGGACTCGCAGTACCAGGTGATGGTCTCCTCCTCGTCCTCGGTCCGCTGGCGCTCGACGACCATGCCCAGCGTGCCCGCGGGGCGTCGCGGCGAGTGGATCGTGTTGGCCGGGAGGAGGAACGTGTCGCCCTCGTGGATGATCACGTCGCGCGGGACACCGTCCTCGATCAGCTTGAGCATGATGTCGCCCTTCAGCTGGTAGAAGAGCTCCTCGCCCGGCTCGCAGTGGAAGTCGCGGCGGGTGTTCGGGCCGGCGACGATCATCACCTGGAACTCGCCGTCTCCGTAGAGCAGCTTGTTGCCGACCGGCGGCTTGAGTGAGTCGCGGTTCTGTTCGATCCAGTCGGCCAGGTTGATCGAGTCGAGTGCCATCGCGGGTGCCTCCAGTCGTCGTTCCGAGCGGACCGCCGTCCGCGACCTACAGCCGGACGCGCGGTGGGCTGGTCCGGTCGAACATGTGGACCGTGTCGATGAACCGGACCTGCTTGGCCTGGTACGCCATCGTCAGCGTGTGGGTCCGGGCGCCGCCACCGAAGAAGCGGACGCCCTGGAGGAGGTCGCCGGCGGTCACGCCGGTCGCGGCGAAGACCAGGTTCTCGCCCGGGGCGAGGTCCTCGGTCATGTACACGCGGTCCTCGTCGCCGTGGCCCATCCGGGCGCCGCGCTCACGCTCGTCGTCGCTCCGGTACCGGAAGCGGGCCTGGATCTCCCCGCCGAGGCAGCGCAGCGCGGCGGCCGTGATGACCCCTTCCGGCGCGCCGCCGGTCCCCATCACCGCGTGCACGCCGGTGCCCGAGACCGCGCAGCTGATCGCCGCCGACAGGTCCCCGTCGCCGATGAGCTTGATGCGAGCCCCGGCCTCGCGGACCTCGGCGATGAGCGCGTCGTGGCGCGGCCGCTCCAGGATGACCACGGTGATGTCGCCGACGCGCCGTCCGAGGGCCTCGGCGATGCGGCCGAGGTTCTCCGTCGGCGAGTCGCGGATGTCCACCTTCCCGGCGACGACCGGCCCGACGCACAGCTTCTCCATGTAGGTATCGGGCGCGTGGGTCAGGCCGCCGGCCTCCGAGGCGGCGAGCACGGTGATCGCACCGGCCTGGCCATGGGCGACGAGGTTCGTGCCTTCCAGCGGGTCCACGGCGATGTCGATCCGTGGCGCGTCCGGGTCGCGCCACGCCCGGCCGACCTCCTCGCCGATGTACAGCATCGGGGCCTCGTCGCGCTCGCCTTCGCCGATGACGATCCGGCCGGCGAAGTCGATCTCGTCCATCGTGCGGCGCATCGCCTCGGTCGCCAGCTTGTCCGCGCCGTTTCGATCACCGCGGCCCATCGATCGCGCGGACGCGATCGCCGCGTCTTCGGTGACCCGGGCCATGTCGAGCGCGAGCAGCTGCTCCATCTAGCCGATGTCCAGCGTCACGCTCAGGTGCCGTGGCCGCAAGGCGGCCGCGAGCACAGGAGCGAGCGCACCCGAAGGTGCGTGAGCGACGGAGCGGAGTGGCCAACGCCGCGGACGCGGCGCATCAGCGGAGCATCAGTGGCGGAAGTGGCGTCGGCCGGTGAAGACCATGGCCAGGTGGTGGCGATCGGCGACCTCGATGGCCATCTCGTCGCGGATGGAACCGCCCGGCTGGATGATCGCCGTGATGCCCGCATTGGCCGCGGCGGAGATCCCGTCCGGGAACGGGAAGTAGGCGTCCGAAGCCATGACCGACAGCTTCGCCCGGTCGCCCGCCCGGCGGAGCGCGATCTCGACCGACACCTGGCGCGAGGCCTGGGCCGCGCCGATCCCGACCGTCGCGCCGTTGCGGGCGAGGACGATCGCGTTGGACCGGACGTGCCGGACGGCGCGCCAGGCGAACAGCAGATCGGTCAGCTCCTCCAGCGTCGGCCGGCGCTGGGTGACGACCTGGAGCCGGCCGCGATCGAGACCCAGATCGTCCAGGCTCTCCACGAGCAGGCCGCCCGCGACGCGCTTGAAGTCGAGGTTGGCGATGCCGTAGTCGCGCATCCCCTCGGTCGGGTCGGGCGGGACGGCCAGGATCTCCAGGCCGTGCTTGGCCCGCAGGATCCCGAGGGCGGACTGGCTGTACGAGGGCGCCACGACCGCCTCATACGCGTTGGCCGCGATCTCGCGAGCGGTCGCGCCGTCCAGCTCCCGGTTCACGCCGACGATGCCGCCGAACGACGCGACCGGATCGGTCTCGAGGGCGTGCCGGTAGGCCTCGACGAGTTCGTCGTGCGACGCGAGGCCGACCGGGTCCGTGTGCTTGACGATGGCGACGGTCGGGGCCGTGTAGTCGCGGGCGATCCGGTACGCGGCATCGAGGTCCATCAGGTTGTTGAAGCTGGGCAGGTCGCCGGCGATGCGGGTCGCGTCGGCGAGCGTGCCGCTCCGGTGGGTCGTCTCGCGGTAGAACGCCGCGCGCTGGTGCGGGTTCTCGCCGTAGCGCAGGTCGTCCACCTTCTCGAGGACGATGGCGAGGCGGCGCGGGAACGTGTTGCCGGAGATCTGGTTGAGGTAGGCGGCGATCTCCGCGTGGTACGCCGCGACGGTGCTGAAGGCCTCGGCCGCGAGCTGCGCCCGCGTCTCCGGGCTGACCTGGCCCATGTCGCGGATCTCGTTGGTGACCCGCCCGTAGTGGGCGGGATCGGCGACCGCGGCGACCCCGGCGGCATTGCGAGCGGCGGCTCCCAAGAGGGCGGCACCGGCGACGTCGATCATCTCGATCGCCTCGTCCAGGCCGATGAGCTTCACCCCGATGGCGGGTGCGAACGGCTTGACGTTGACGACGACGAGGTCGATGAGCCCGATCCCCTGCGCCTCCAACTCCTCGAGCTGGGCGGGGACGTCGCGGCGGGCCAGGATGCCGGCGTAGACGGCGTGGTGGAACGTCTTGACCTGCCCACCGACGGTCGGCTCGCCCGAGGTCAGGTCGGCGACGGAGGCGACGTCGACGCCCTCGGCAGCCAGGAACTCACGCGTTCCGTCCGTCGCGAAGAGCTCCACATCCAGCGCACGCAGATCGCGGGCCAGTGCGGCGATCCCGTCGCGGTTCGCCACCGACAGCAGGGCTCGCAACCCGTTTCTCCTCCCCGAGCAGGCGATGCGTCGGCGGCGCTGCTTGGGCGCGCGGCCGGGCGGGTCGGGATGTCACCGCGACCGTCCGGCCGAGTATACCGTGCGGCATGGCATACTCCGACCGTCTCATCCACCCGTCGCAACGGAGACCGTCCGCGTGACCCTGCCCCCCTGGGAATACCTGTTCGAAGCCTTCAACCGGCGGAACTTCCCGGACCTGTTCAACCTGACCTGGATCGCCGCGCTCGGCCTCCTGATCGTCCTGGTCGTCCTGTACATCACCCGGACGCGCGCCTTGCACCGGCACGCCCCGTACCTCGAGATGTGGGAGTGGATCTGGTGGACCGGGCTGATCACGTTCAGCATGATCCTGATCGCCTGCGTGTTCGTGTTCGACTTCTTCCTCGTGCTGGCGATCGAGATCGCCGGCATCGGGACGCTCGTCTGGGTCCGGTTCCGACGCTTCCCGCCGTTCCTCGCGGCCTACGAGAAGCAGCTGGCGAAGCAGAAGTACGCCTCGGCCCGCAAGTTCTCGCGACCCGGACGCCACGATCCGCAAGCGCGGCGGCCGCCGGCAGCGCCGCCGGCGCTGATCGCCACATCGGCGACCGGGACGTGCCCATCGAGATCCGCCGTTTCGGCGTCGGTCACCGCCGCCCGGACGGGCCGATCGGGACGCAGGGACTGACCGGACAGGTCATCCACTCGGATGCGCGCGGCGTCGTCAGCGAACTGGCGTTCACGCGCGGCGCGCGGATCGAGCCCCACGCCAACCCGAACACGACCTGGTTCATCGTCATCGAGGGCGGCGGCTGGGTCGGGGTAGGCGACGAGCGGACCCGCGTGGCGGCTGGAGAGGCCGTCCTGTGGCCCGCCGACCTCACTCACGCCGCCTGGACCGAGCACTCGGAGATGCGCGCGTTCGTCGTCGAGTTCGCCGGTGCGGACGACCAGAGCGTGCTCGATGGTCAGGCCCTCGCCCTCGCGGCCGGGGTCACCAAGGCCCCGCCCGCCGACGGATCCCTGGCCGACGACGGCCACGCGGCGACCCGCGACCACGCGAGCGGCGAACCGACCTGACCCGCCGCACCGGCCCAGGCGAGTCGATCAGGCTCGGTCGAGGCCCTTCGTGAGCTGGATGACCCCCGTGCCGCCCACGAGCGTGCGACCCGTCTCGATGTAGCCGCGCCGCGCGTAGATGGCCAGGTTCTCCACGAACCGCTCGTTCGTCTCCAGGCCGATCTCGGCGTAGCCGCGCTGCCGCGCCTCGGACTCGGCCAGGTCCAGCAGCTGGCGGCCCAGGCCCGCCCCCTGGCGGCTCGGGGCGACCGCCACGTTCTCGATGAAGAACGACTCGGGCGTCACGATGAGCTCCAGGACGCCGGCCAGCGTGTCGTCGGCCGGCGTCCACCGCCACCCAGACCTCGTGATCGCGGACGGCGGCATGCTGGTCAGCGGTCATCGGCTTCGGGCGGCGGCCGATCCGCTCGATGTACTTCTCGTACGCGTCGGCGACGAGCGCCGTGATGGCCACGGCGTCGGCTTCGTCGGCGCGGCGGATCAGGACCGGACGGGCCTCGGTCACGACGCCAGCACCGCCCCGAGCTGGCTCAGGATCCGCGCCGTGGCGCCCCAGACGGACAGTCCCTCGACGTCGTAGGCGCCGTAGCGGAGCGGCCACTCGCCGATGGTTCGCTCGACCATGGTGATCGGGGCACCCGGCAGGAACGCGGTCACGGGCGGCTCGACGATCCGGGCGACCTCCGCCTCCGAGGCGACCAGGATCGGCCGGCGCTCGGCGATGGCGACGACCGGTGTCACCTCGAAGTCGCTCACCGGGATCATGAACCGCTCCAGGAGCCCCATGACCCGCACGCGGGCGGCGATCACGTCGAGCCCGACCTCCTCGGCCGCCTCGCGCAGGGCGGTCGCGGCGATGTCCGGGTCGTGCGCCTCGACCCTGCCGCCGGGGAGGCTGACCTCCCCGCTGTGATGGCCGTCGCGCGTCGCCCGCTCGGTCAGGACGACCCGCGCCAGGCCGGCTTCGTCCGGGAACAGCAGGACGAGGACGCCGGCCGGTCGCATCGGCCGCTCGCCGCTCGGCCAGCGCGGACGGCGGCCATCGGCGCCGGCCACGTCCGTGCCGACGAGGACCGGGATGAGCGCGTCCGCGCCGCTCGGGAGGGGATCCGGGAACCGGGCAAGCCGCCCCACCGCCTCGTCGAACCGCACCGGCCTAGTTGACCAGCTCGCCGTCGCCGCGAGGCGGCCGCGTCTCGGGCAGGTCCAGGGGCGAGCGCTTCCCGTTCGAAGCCCCGGCGCCGGCTGCCGCCTCCGGCCTGGCGCGGGCATCCCGGGTCGCGGACCCGTCCGTGACCACGGTGGATCGCTCGGTCGAGAAGACGATCGTGCCGGACGTCGAGTCCGCCTCGCAGCGGATCCGATCGCCCGGTGAGAACTCCCCGCCGACCAGGGCTCGCGCGAGCGGGTTCTCGACCAGCCGCTGGATCGTCCGCTTCAGGGGACGCGCCCCGTACGCGGGATCCGTGCCCTCGCGGACGATGAGGGACTTGGCGGCCGCGGTGACCTCCAGGGTCAGGTCCTGGGTCGCGAGCCGGCGCGACAGGTCGGCCAGGAGCAGGTCCACGATCGCCCCCAGGTGCTCGGACGTGAGCGGGTGGAACACGATGACTTCGTCGATCCGGTTGAGGAACTCCGGCCGGAACTGGATCCGCAGCGCATCGGTCACCGCGCGCCTTCATCGCGTCGTAGGCCGCGTCGCCCGCATCGCCACTCGCGGCCGCGATGGCCGAGCTGCCGACGTTGCTGGTCATGATCACGACCGCGTTCTTGAAGTCCACCGTCCGGCCCTGGCTGTCGGTCAGGCGGCCGTCGTCGAGGACCTGGAGCAGGACGTTGAAGACGTCCGGGTGGGCCTTCTCGATCTCGTCGAGCAGGATGACCTGGTACGGCCGCCGCCGGACGGCCTCGGTCAGCTGGCCACCTTCCTCGTAGCCGACGTAGCCGGGAGGCGCGCCGACCAGCCGGGAGACGGCGAACTTCTCCATGTACTCGCTCATGTCGATGCGGGTCATCGCGTCGTCGTCATCGAACATGAACTCGGCGAGGGCCCGCGCCAGCTCGGTCTTGCCGACACCGGTCGGACCGAGGAACAGGAACGAGCCGATCGGGCGACCCGGATCCTTGAGTCCGGCCCGAGCGCGGCGGACCGCGTCGGACACGGCCTGGATCGCCTCGTCCTGGCCGACGACCCGGTCGTGCAGGCGCTCCTCCATGTGGATGAGCTTGGCGGTCTCGCCCTCGAGCAGGCGGCTGACCGGGATGCCGGTCCAGGCCGCGACGATGTCGGCGATGTCGTCCGCGTCCACCTCCTCCTTGAGCAGTGCGCCGGCGCCCTGCAGGGCGGCGAGCGTCGCCTCCTGCTCGGCCATCCGGTCGATCAGCTCCTTGTGGGTGCCGTACTTGAGCTCGGCGGCGGTGGCGAAGTCGGCCTCCCGCTCGGCCTGTTCGATCCGCGTCGCCAGCGCCTCCAGCTCCGACTTGGTCGTCGCGGATGGCGGCGATGGCGGCCTTCTCGGCCTCCCAGCGCTGCTTCATGCCACCCGACTCCTCCTCGAGGTCGGCCAGCTCCTTCTCGAGGATGGCCAGGCGCGCCTTGGATGCGTCGTCGGTCTCCTTGCGCAGGGCCTCGCGCTCGATCTCGAGCTGGATGCGGCGGCGCTCGAGCTCATCGAGCTCGATCGGCATCGAGTCGATCTCCATCCGCAGACGGGACGCCGATTCGTCCACGAGGTCGATGGCCTTGTCGGGCAGGAAGCGCTCGGTGATGTAGCGATCGGACAGGGTCGCCGCCGCGACGAGCGCGGAATCGGTGATGCGGACGCCGTGATGGACCTCGTATCGCTCGCGCAGGCCGCGCAGGATGGAGATGGTCTCCTCGACCGTCGGCTGGTCCACGAGGACCGGCTGGAAGCGCCGTTCGAGCGCCGCGTCCTTCTCGATGTGCTTGCGGTACTCGTCGAGCGTCGTCGCGCCGATCGTGTGGAGCTCGCCCCGGGCGAGCATCGGCTTGAGCAGGTTGGAGGCGTCCATCGCGCCCTCGGCGGCGCCCGCCCCGACCACCGTGTGGAGCTCGTCGATGAACAGGATGACCTGGCCCTCGGCGTCCTTGATCTCCTTGAGGACGGCCTTGAGGCGCTCCTCGAACTCGCCGCGGAACTTGGCCCCGGCGATGAGCGCGCCCAGGTCCAGTGACACGACGCGCTTGTCCTTGAGCGTCTCGGGGACGTCGCCGCGGACGATCCGCTGGGCGAGGCCCTCGGCGATGGCCGTCTTGCCGACACCGGGCTCGCCGATGAGGACCGGGTTGTTCTTCGTCCGGCGCGACAGGACCTGGATGACGCGGCGGATCTCGTCGTCGCGCCCGATGACCGGGTCCAGCTTGCCGGCCCGGGCCTCGGTGGTCAGGTCGCGGCCGTACTTCTCGAGGGCCGCGTACGTGCCCTCGGGATTCGGCGAGGTGACCCGCTGGCCGCCGCGGACGCTCTGCAGGGCACCGAGGATGGCCTCCTTGCCGGCGCCGTGCTTCTCGAGCAGCGACTGGGCCTCGCCGCCGACCTCGGCCGTCGCCGATGAGCAGATGCTCGGTCGAGACGTACTCGTCGCCGAGCCGCCGGGCCTCGTCCTCGCCACGCTCGATGACGCGCTTGGCGCGGGGGTCGAGGGCGAGCGAGCCGCCCTTGATCCGGGCCCGCCGGGCGAGCGCCGCGGCCAGTTCGCCACGGAACGCGGGCAGGTCCACCCCGAGGCGACGGAGCGTCTCGGCGGGGATGCCGTCATCGGGTTCGACGAGCGCGTCGAGCAGGTGCTCGGCGTCCAGGACGGGACTGTCGAGTCGGGCGGCGGTGGCCTGGGCGGCGACGATGGCCTCCTGGGCCTTCTGGGTGAAGCGATCGAGTTGCATGAGACCCGTGTCCGAGCGGAGTGGTAAACAACAACCTTGACAATCATATTGTTAGGGTTCTTACGTGTCAATCGGTGTCGAGGTTCTTCCGACCCTCGCGCGCCCCCAGTTCGTGGAGCCTGATCCACGCTCCGAAGTCACCCGATCTCACTTGGCGAAGTCGAACGACGAGACCACGTCGTCGGCGACATCCAGCCAGTCCGCTCCATCGCCGTACTCGCTTCCGGCCGCCACGTCGTCGGCCTCGATGACGAACGGAACGCCGTTGTCGTCGAGGATGTACATCCGGGCGATCGTGTGGCCCGGCGTTCCCTCGATCCCCCAACTCCCATGCGCCGGGTCGACCGCGGCCAGGACGTCGACGTGGGGGATGTCCACACAGCCGTCGCCGGTCTCGTCGATCTCGAGGTCGACGGCTGTTCCGCTCAGCCCTCCGATCGAAACGTCCCGGACGTCCTTCACCACCAGATGCGGGTGGGTCGTGATGAAGGCGACGAACGAATCGAATGTCGTCGGCGCCGTGGACGCTGGCTCTCCAGTGCATGGACCGGGAATGGCGACTGCGCCGAACAGGATGATGTCGTCGCTGGCACCGCTGAGCGCTCCTTCGACCGAGGCTCCCGGAGGAACCAGGAGGAAGTTGCCGGGTGCCCCCGCCTGGTCGACGCTGCCCCACCCGCGGTCGGGGACGGAGTACGTCATTCCCGGGAAGGAGTGCATGGTCCGGTATGTGCCAGCCTCCAGAGCGCACGCCTGGTCTCCGACGGTCACGCAGGTCTGGACCGCGTCGGGCGTCGGCGTTGGCCGTGGGGTCGCTGTGTCGGCGCCGGCCGTGGCGGTGGCACCCGGGCTGGGTGTCGACTCGCCCCCGCCGACGGTCGAGCTCGGAGCCGATCCACTGGCGCAACCCGCCAACATCGTCACAAGAAGGATCGCTGCCCCGCGGATCGGGCGGATCGCCGGCATCTCTGCATGCATGACGGTCACCTCGTGGTCCAGATGCGGCTGTGCGGTCTCACGCGGTCAAGGACCCATGGCGGTCGCGCAGCACTTGTCGCACAAGCTTGCTGTCGATGCGATCGCACGGCACCGTGCAGATGACGTGTTTCCTTCGAGCAAGCCGCCCGGCCAGGCCGGTCAACGTGCGCGATCCGCACCACGGCGCGACCGTCGCCCGCTCGGTCGAGGTCAGACGATGCCGCTCCGGACAGCACGGACGGCCGCATCGGTCCGTGACACCGCGTCGAGCTTCCGGAGGATGCTGGCCACGTGCCCCGCGGCGGTCCGGCGGCTGATGAACAGCTCGGCAGCGATCTCCCGGTCGGACCGACCCTGCACCAACAGTCGCACGACATCGACCTCCCGGCGCGACAGTCGATGCGACGCTGGGCGAGCGTCTGGCGAGGTCGTCGTAGGCCCCGCATCCGGCAGCGTGGTCCGCGCGAGGGCGATCGCCTCGTCGAGAGGCAACGAGGCACCCACGTCCGACGCGCTCTGGAACGCGGCGTCGCCGAGCATCGTGCGGGCCGTACCGACGGCACGAGCGAACTGAGCGTGTCCCGGTAGCTTGGCGCGACCGATCTCGGAAAGCTGACGGTCCGCCGCTCCCAGGAGACGAACGCCGACATCCGCTCGGCGACGGCCGATGGCCGCGGCGCCCAGACCGGCCAGCCCGTCGGCCACGCCGCGAAGGTCGCCGATCTCGAGGGCGACCGAAAGCTCTTCCCAATGCGTCAACGTCGCCTTGTCCCAGCGGTTGCGTGCGAGCTCCACGTTGCCTCGGGTCTGCAGGGTATTCCACAGCACGAATCTGTCGCCTGTCTCCCGGGCCAGACGCGTACCCTCATCGCACAGCGCCTCGGCTTGCGCGAGATCTCCCCGCCGACATGCGGCATCGCCGAGCGCGCTGACGGTGAGCGCGGTCCAGACCCCATCACCGAGGGCCTTGAACAGGCCATCCGCTCGCTCGTATGCCGCGGTGGCCGTCACCTCATCGCCCTGGTACTCGGCCACCAGGGCGAGCCAGAACCACGCGAGCGCCACGCCCCGGTCGTCGGCATGGGACTCCGCGATAGGCAAGCTGGCGCTTAGAGCGGCCGCGGCCGCGGCGTACTCCCCCCTGGCGAACGCCATCATCCCCCCAGCGCGAAGGGCTCCTGCCCGTGCGGCCGTCGGCCGGTCGCTCGACTCGGTCAGGGCGCGATCCACCATCGCGGTCCCTTCGGCTAGGTGGTTGCGGACGTACCAGAGCATGGCCAGCGCGGCGGTCATGCGCAGCCCGTGCTGGCCGTCGTCCGACTCGTCACGCCACGTCAGGGCCACCCGGATGTTGGCCAGCTCACCCTCCAGCCGATCCATCCACGCCCGCTGATCCGCTCCGACGAGGTGCGGTGCCGCGGACTCGACCAGGTCGAGATAGTGGCCGGCATGGGCACGACGTACCGCTGGCTCGTCGCCGCTGGCGGCGAGCCGCTCAAGGCCGAATTCGCGGATGGCCTCGAGCATCGTGTACCGCGGCTCGCCGCCCGGGCCCTCACCCTGGGCGACCAGGCTCCTGTCGACCAGTGCCGACACTCGATCCAGGATGTCGATGTCGTCGCCCCCGTCGAGCAGCACGACCGCAGCCGCCGCATCGAGGCTGCACCCACCGACGAAGACCGACAACCGTTGGGCCGCGCGCTGGCCCGCTTCGTCCAGCAGGTCATAGCTCCACGCGACGGCCCCGCGCATCGAGCGATGTCGAACCGGCGCATCCGTCGGCCCACCGGTCAGCAGGGGCAACGTCGGTTCCAGGCGCGCGAGGATGGCTTTGGGTGGCAGGTGCGCGATCCGTGCCGCGGCAAGTTCAAGGGCGAGCGGTACGCCATCCAGACGGCGACAGATCCCGGCGATGGCCGACATGTTCTCGTCGTCGAGCGTGAAGCCCGCGTGTGCCGCTCCGGCCCGCTCCACGAACAACCGGACGGCTTCCACGCGGGCGAGCGCCTCAACGGACGGTTGGAGCGTGCCCTCCGGGATGGCGAGCGGGGACACCGGGTAGGCATGTTCGCCCGAGATCCGGAGAAGGATCCGGCTCGTCACGAGCATCGTGATGCCGGGACAGCTGGATAACAACTCGCTCAGCCCGATGGCCGCGCCACTGACCTGCTCCAGGTTGTCGAGCACGAGCAGCAGACGGGTATCCCGGAGACGTTCGAGCAGCAGCTCCGACACCGGCCGATCCGCAGCCTCCCAGACACCCAGCTCACGGGCGATCGTCGGTATCACGAGCGGCTCTTCAAGGACGGATGCCAGCTCGATGAAACGGGCGCCATCCGGGAACAGATCCGCGACGGCCGTGGCGACCTCGATCGCCAGTCGCGTCTTGCCGACCCCGGCCGGACCCAGGAGTGTCACCAGGCGAACGTCGTCGCCGGCAAGCAGGTCCGCGACGGCCGCCAAGTCGCGCTGCCGGCCGATGAACGAGGTCAGCGGCACGCTGCCACGTGCGTCCCTCCTGTTGGCCCTCGCCGGATCGGTCCGGACGTCTCAGCAGTATGTCGGGGAGCGCAAGGCCTCGAACCGACCGTGCGTCTGGACGGGATCAGTTCGCGCGGGGATCGGAACGGTCGACCACGTCAAGGAAGGCCCGAGCGGCCGCTTTGGCATCGTCGGACAGGTCGGTCGGGAGCATGACCTTGACTCTGACCAACAGGTCCCCGTGGCCTGTGCCCTTGAAGCGCGGCATCCCCTGGCCGCGGAGGCGGAACGACCGCCCGGGTTGCGTGCCGGCGGGGATCGTCAGGAGGACGCGCCCCTTGAGCGTCCCGACCGAGACCTCGCCGCCGAGGAGGGCTTCCTCCAGGGTGAGCGGCAGCTCGCGTTCGAGATCGGCGCCCTTGCGGGTGAAGGTCTTGTCCGGGAGGACCCGGGTCACGACGACGAGGTCGCCGCCGCCCGGCCCCTTGCCGGTCAGCCGGATCTTCGTGCCGGTGTCGGCGCCCGGCGGGATGGTGATCTCGAGCCGTTTGCCCTCGACCTCGACCCGCCTCGTGGTCCCGTGGAAGGCCTCCTCGAGGGTCAGCTCGGCGGTGGCCTCGTGCCTGGCCGGCGGGGCGGGCCTGGGTGGCGGGTTGCCGACGGACCGGCCGTCGATGCCCATGCCGGCGAGGATGTCCTCGAACCCCATGCCGCCGGTCGGGCGGGTGCCGCGGGCCGGACCGCCGCCAGCTCCGCCGGTCGTGGCGCCGGCCGGACCGTCCGCCCCGAAGAACACGTGGAAGAAGTCCGAGAAGCCCTCGCCGCCCTGGCCACCGGTCCGGAACTCGTAGCGGACGTTGCCGCCGCCCGCCGCCGGCCGACCGTGCGTATCCCGCGAACGGACCGCCCGGGCCGAACGGATCCCCGGTCGCCCCGCCACGCCCGCCGGCGCCGGCGCGCTCGTACGCGGCCCAGTCCGCACCAAGGCGGTCGTAGGTCTTGCGCTTGCCCGGGTCGGACAGGACCTCGTTGGCCTCGTTGACCTCCTTGAAGCGTTGCTCCGACACGACATCGCCCGGCTTCGCATCGGGGTGATGCTGCCGGGCGAGCTTGCGGAAGGCCTTCTTGATCTCGGCCTGGGACGCGGTCTTCGGGACGCCGAGGACCGCGTAGTAGTCCTTGTACTGGAGGTCAGGCGCTCCGGGCCGTCCGCCCGCCACCTGGGTCGCGCCTCTAGGGCGCCCGGACGACGACCGGCGGCTGGTCGGCCGGCGGATAGTCCGGGAGCGGGACGCGGGTCGCGGCCGGCTTGGTGTCGGTCGCGCCCTCCTTCACGATCTTGGTCTTGTCGGTCGTCGTGGACGGCAGGCCCTTGGGCTTGCGCCGCAGGGCGTTCTCGAGGACCTGGTCCATGTTGTCGACGAGCACGAGCTTGATCGACTTGCGGATCTCGTCGGGGATGTCGCGCAGGTCCTTCTCGTTCTTGCGCGGCAGGATGACGATCTTGGCACCCGCCAGATGCGCGGCCAGGATCTTGCTCTTGAGGCCGCCGATCGGCAGGACACGACCACGCAAGGTGATCTCGCCGGTCATCGCCACGTCCTTGCGGACGGGGATGCCGGTCAGGGCGCTGACGATCGCCGTGGCCATCGTGATCCCGGCGGACGGGCCGTCCTTCGGGATGCCGCCGGCGGGAACGTGGATGTGCAGGGTGTTCTGCTCGAAGACCTCGCGGTGGATGCCCAGTTCGGCGGCGTGGGCGCGGGTCCACGACAGGCCGGCTCGCGCCGACTCGCGCATGACCTCGCCCAGCTGGCCGGTCAGGATGAAGTCCTCGCGGCCCTCCATCCGGGTGACCTCGATGGCGACGACGTCGCCGCCGACCTCGGTCACGACCAGGCCGATCGCGGAGCCGGTCTGGTCCTCGGCCTCCAGCTCGCCGTACTCGAACCGTGTCGGCCCGAGCAGGTCGTGCAGCTTCTTGACGTCGATGATGGTCTTGCGCTTGCGGCCCTCGGCGACCTGCCGGGCGACCTTGCGCATGACGTTGGCGAGCTCGCGCTCGAGGTTGCGGACGCCGGCTTCGTGGGTGTACGAGCGGACGAGCTCGGTCATGGCCTCGTCGGTGATCTCGATGTGCTTGTCCTTGAGCCCGTGGTTCTTCATCTGCTTCGGGACCAGGAAGCGCTTGCCGATCTCGATCTTCTCGGTCTCGGTGTAGCCGGGCAGCTGGACGACCTCCATCCGGTCGCGCAGGGCGGCCGGGATCGGGTCGAGCAGGTTGGCCGTGGCGACGAACAGGACCTTGCTGAGGTCGAACGGCACCTCGAGGTAGTTGTCCTGGAACGTGCTGTTCTGCTCTGGATCGAGGACCTCGAGCAGGGCCGAACTCGGGTCGCCGCGGAAGTCCATGCCGATCTTGTCGACCTCGTCGAGCATGAACACCGGGTTGTTCGACCCGGCCGTCTTGATGCTCTGGACGATGCGGCCGGGGAGGGCGCCGATGTACGTCCGGCGGTGGCCGCGGATCTCGGCCTCGTCGTGGATGCCGCCCAGGCTCATGCGCACGAACTTGCGGCCCATGGCGCGGGCGATGCTCTTGCCGAGCGAGGTCTTGCCGACGCCGGGGGGCCCGACGAAGGCGAGGATCGGGCTGCGGATCTCGTCGGCCAGGGTGCGGACGGCGAGGTACTCGAGGATCCGTTCCTTGATCTTCTCGAGGCCGTAGTGGTCCTCGTCGAGGATCCGCGCGGCTTCCTTGATGTCGAGCTGGTCGTCGGTCGAGACGTCCCAGGGCAGGCTGACCAGCCAGTCCACGTACGTCCGGATCACGCCGACCTCGGGCGAGGCGGACGGGATCCGGCTCATCCGGTCGATCTCCTTGATCGCTCGCGCCTTGATCTCGTCCGGCATGCCGGCGGCTTCGACCTTCTCGCGCAGCTCGTTGATCTCGGCCTGCTGCGGATCGTCCTCGCCGAGCTCGCGCTGGATGGCCTTCAGCTGCTCGCGCAGGATGTACTCGCGCTGGGTCTTGTCCATCTCCGACTTGACTTCGGACTGGATGCGGCCCTTCAGCTCGAGGATCTCGATCTGGTTGGCCAGGAAGGTGCTGACCAGCTTCAGGCGCTCGACGACGTCGATCGTCTCGAGCAGTTCCTGGCGCTGCTCCGTGGTCATGTCCGGGCTGTAGGCGACCATGTCGGCGAGCAGGCCGGGTTCGCTGATATTGCGCGCGGCGACGGCCGCCTCGGGCGGGACGGGCGCGCCGTTCGCGACGTACTGCTCGATCTGCGCCTGCACCGTGCGCATCAGGGCCTGGACCTCGACGCCATCGGGCGTCTCGTCGGGGAGTTCCTCGACGGTCGCCTTCAGGTACGGGTCCGTGGACGTGAAGCCATGGACGAGGATGCGGCCCTGGCCCTGGACGATGGCGCGGACGGTCCCGTCCTGCAGCTGCACGACCTGGGCGATCTTGGCCAGCGTGCCGATCGTGTACAGCTCGGCGGCGTCCTCGATGTCTTCCTGGTCCGCCTGGCGCTGGGTCACGAGGGCGATCGGGCCGCCATCGGCGACGGCGGCATTGAGGGCGTTGACGCTCTTGTCGCGACCGACCTGGAGCGGGACGATCATCTCCGGGAAGATGACGGTCTCGCGCAGGGCGACGAGCGGCAGTTCGCGCGGTCCGCTGATCGGTTCGGGCTGATCGAGCGGCTCGGGCTGCTCGTCGACCGGGGTGGACGGTCGCTTGGCCATCAGGTGTCTCCTACGGTGCTGGATGCCGGGGTTCGCTCGGCGCTGGGACTCGGGGTCGGTGGGGTGGCTGCGGTGGGTGGGGTGGTTTCGGTGGGCGTCGACGTCGCCTCGGCGGCGGTCGCGGCGGCTTCTTCGGCGTCAGCCGTCCCTTCGGCGTAGAGCGCTTCCAGGATGCGTGCGCCAAGCCGCTCTTCGAGTTCGAACAGGAGCTTGATCCCCGCGAGGTTGACCCCGCGGACCCGGGTCAGGTGGCGGATCCACGTGATGCGCCGGATGTCGTTCTCGCTGTACAGGCGGATGTTGGTGGGCGTCCGGGCCGGGCAGAGCAGGCCCTCGTCCTCGTAGATCCGGAGGGTCCTCGGGTGGGCGCTCACGAGCGTCGCGGCCACGCTGATGACGTAGACGGGACGTTCGGGATCTCGTTCGGGACGACCGAATGTCATGTCCGTAGGCTAGAACCCTGACAATGATGTTGTCAAGAGTGTTGCCGGATATGCGTGTTGACGGAGCGCATCGCGCTCGGCCAGGCGTCAGGCGCCGGCGGCCTGGGTGATCTCCGGGTCGCCGATGAGCTGGTCGTGGAGCAGGTCCGAGCACTCCTGCTTGCCGATGGCGATGATCTTGTCGCCCTCGAGCATGACCGTGTCCGGCCGGAGTGGGGTCGCGACACCGTCTCGGATCACCGCGAACAGGGAGCAGCCATCCGGGATCGCCAGGTCGCGCGGCGCCTTGCCGATGGCCGGCGAGCCGGACTGCAGGTGCGCCTCGATCAGCTCCAGCTCGTTCTCGCCGAGGGCCGCCAGGTGGAGCAGTTCGTGGACCGGGATGTCCTGCTCGATGGAGCCGAGGATCATCCGGGTGGGACTGATCAGCTCATCCACCCCGAGATGCCGGAAGAGCGATTCGTTCTTCGGGTTGTTGACCCGGGCGATCGTGCGCGGCACGTCGAAGTGATGCTTCGCCATCTGGCAGATGACCAGGTTGTCCTCGTCGTCGCCGGTGACCGCCGCGACGACATCTGCCCGATTCGCGCCGGCTTCACCCAGGTACTTGCCCTCGCAGCCGTCGTGCCCGATGACGATCGAGCCGATCTCGTCGGCGATCGCCCGCGCCCGCCCGGGGTCCTTCTCCATGAGCGCGACCTCGTGGCCCGCTTCGATGAGTTCCTTGGCGAGGTAGTAGCCCACCTTCCCGCCACCGACGACCAGGACGAACACGGGTCAGGCCTCCTGTCCGGATGGGGTGGCGGCCGCGGCGACCGGCTCGGTGAGCGGTGCGTCGTCGGCGGCCGCGCCGTGATGGGCGGCTCCCGGGTGGTGGCCGGTCGGGGCCTGCATCCCCGGCAGGCCGGAGGCCGGCAGCCCGAGGTAGGCATTCACCGCGTCGAGCATCAGCCCGGTGCGGCACAGCGTCGCGATCCCGAGGTCCGCGTAGGCCGCGGCCCGGACCGGGTCGTTGAGCTTGGCGATCGCCTTGCGGACGCCGAGCGCCTCGGACGCCAGTTGCGCCGCCATCGTGTTGCGGTTGTCGCCCTGGGTCAGCGCCAGGAACACGTCCGCGCCCTCGGTCCCGGCCTTGCGCAGGACGTCCTCGTCCGTTCCGTCGCCACGGACCGCCCGGCCACGGAATCCGTCAGGCAGGCGGTCGAACGCCGAGGTCGACTCGTCCACGATGACGACCTCGTGCCCGTCCTTGTCGTACAGCTCGGCCATGGCCGCCCCGACGCGGCCGCAGCCCACGATGACGATCTTCACGCTTGGGTCTCCTCGGGCATCGGTTCGCGCACGACCCACACGGTACACGGCGCGTTCTGCAGGACGTAGGGGATCGTCCGGCCGATGGCGAAGTCGCCGCCGAACCGGGTCCGGAAGGGGACACCGAGGACGATCAGGTCGGCGTCGCGCTCGGCGGCCTCATCCACGATCGCCGCGCCGACGTCGCGGGCCTGGAGCAGCACCGGCTCGAGCCGCTGCTTGGCGTTCTCGGCGACCGCCTCGGCCATGTCGAGGACCCGCTGGACCTCCTCGGAACGGCCGGCGATGTCGGCGTCCAGGGGCAGGGTCCAGTCGATCTCGACGACATGGATGGCGATCAGCTCGGCCTTGCCATCGCGGGTGGTCTCAGCCGCGAGACGGACGATGCGGGCGTCGCTCGGGCCGCCGTTGAGGGCGACGACGACGCGCTTGTAGACGTAGGCCTGACTGTCCGACATGGCTCGTCACGATACCACCGGTCCGGCGCGACCGGGGTGGTCAGCCCTCCTCGCGCCGGCCGCCCATGGCCGCATCGAACAGCTCCGGATCCTCGCGTCGATACGGCACGTTGACCACGACCGTCCCCGGCCGGCCGAGCAATGCGGACCGCAGGCGCTTGGCGGCCTGGTTGTAGAGGATCCGCTCCCACCAGTGTCGGGCGACGTACTCGGGGATGACGATGAACGTGATCGGCGGATCCTCGTCCGGCGGCCAGGCAGCGTCCAGGACGTCGAGGTACGCGAGGAACGGCCCGACGAGGGCCCGGTACGGCGATTCCACGACGACCAGCGGGACGCCCGGCAGCTGGCGCTCGAAGTCCTCGCGGACCGTGGCCGCGGAGTCGGGATCGGCCGTGATGTAGACGGCTCGCACATCGTCGTCGATGGAGCGCGCGACGTTGATCGCCTGGACGACGGCCCGGGTCAGGCCGGGGATCGGGACGACGACCCGTTCCTCGCGATGGGGCGACCGGAAGACGAGCTCGGGGCGGACCGCCAGCTCGCGACGCGACAGGGTGTACTGGCGATGGATGAACAGCATCATCCCGACGAGCGCCGGGACCAGGATGACGACGATCCAGGCGCCGTCCCAGAACTTCTCGTACACGACGATGCCCAGGACGACGGCCGTCAGCAGCCCTCCGAACGCGTTGACCGACATCCGCCAGCGCCAGCCGCTGTCCCGCACCGTCAGCCAATGCCGGACCATCCCGGTCTGGCTCAAGGTGAAGCATACGAAGACGCCGACCGAGTAGAGCGGGATCAGGGCGTGGGTGTCGCCGCCGAACGCCCACAGCAGCAGGAAGGCGATGGCGGCCAGCAGGACGATGCCCCACGAGTAGGCCAGGCGATCGCCACGGAACGAGAACTGGCGCGGCATGTAGCCGTCCTCGGCCAGGATCGCGGCCAGGCGAGGGAACGCGTTGAAGCTCGTGTTTGCCGCCAGGAACAGGATGAGTGCGGTACTGGCCGCGAAGGTCACCCACAGGGCGGAGCCCTTGCCGAAGGCGGACTCGGCGATCAGGGCCACGACGGACGGGCCGCCTTCGAGCGTCGGTCGGATGTCGTACTGGACCGCGAAGACGGTCAGGCCGATGAACAGGATGCCGAGCAGGATCGACATCGCGGTCATCGTGTTCGCGGCGTTCCGGGCTTCCGGTGGCTTGAACGCCGGGACGCCGTTGGCGATCGCCTCGACGCCGGTCAACGCGACCGAGCCGCCGGCGAAGGCCTTCATCAGGAGCAGGAGCGTCAGCGCCTCCGGGACCGGCGGGAACGGGACGGTGTCCGGTTGTGGGACGGCCTGGACGACCGTGCCACCGATGATGTTGACCAAGCCGATGGCGATGATCGTCAGGGTCAGGCCGACGAACAGGTAGGTCGGGACGGCGAAGATGTTGCCGGACTCACGCAGGCCACGCAGGTTGGCGATGGTGATCAGCGAGATGGACACGAACGCGATCTCGATCCGGAAGTCGTAGGCCGCCGGGATGACCGACTGGATCTGCGCGATCGCCGCTGCCGTCGAAACGGCCACGGTCATGACGTAGTCGATCAGCAGGGCGGCGGCGGCGATCAGGCCGACCATCGGGGAGAGGTTGGTCTTGGCGACGACGTAGGCGCCGCCGCCGTTCGGATAGGCACGGCAGACCTGTCGATAGGAGACGGACACCACCGCGAGCAGGATGGTGATCGCGATCGCGACCTGGACCGACAGGAAGAGCGCCGAGGCGCCGGCCACGAGCAGGACCCGCAGGATCTCCTCGGTGGCGTAGGCCGACGAGGAGATGGCGTCCGAGCTGAAGATGGCCAGCGCCTTGCGTTTCGACAGGCGTTCGCCGATCTCCTCCTCGCTCGCAAGCGGTCGCCCGAACAGGATGGCCCGGGTCCGGTCGAGGAGTCGCCCGGCCGGGGTCAGGGCGACGCTGGCCGCCGGCTTGGCGACCATCTGGCCCGGTCCCGTATAGCGGAAGTAGGGGGAGTGCGGGCGCTCGACCCGGACGCGTCGGTCCGCCGGCTTGCGACCCTTGAGCGGTCGCCTTCCACCGATCACGAGGACTCCATCTAGTTGCGGTCGGGCGCTCGCCGGTCAGTGGCCGCGACGGTAGGGGACGTCGGCGATGACCGTGTGCTCGCGCCCGACGAGGGCGGCCTTGAGGCGTTTGGCTGTCTGGTTATACAGCAATCGGTCCCACCAGTGGCGGGCCACGTACTCCGGGAGCACCACGATGGTGATCGGCGCCTCGCGGTCCGGGGGCCAGGCCTGGTCGAGCACGTCCAGGTAGGCGACGACCGGCGAGATGACCGCTCGATACGGTGACTCGACGACGACCAGCGGGACATCCGGCAGCTGGCCGATTCCAGCGCAGGCGCAGTGCCTCGGCCTTGTCCATGTCGTCCGTCACGTAGACCGCCCGCAGGTCCGTCCCGAACGCGCGGCCGAAGTTGATCGCCTGGACCACGGCCCGGTTGATCCCGTTGACCGGGACCACGACCCGCTGTTCGCGGTGAGGCCCTGGCAGGATGCCGTCGTCGCGGACATGGAGCTCCTCGGCCTGGCCCTCGTACTGCCGGAAGATGAACGACATGATGAGGACCAGGATCGGGATCAGGACCAGGACCAGCCAGGCACCCGAGGTGAACTTGACGGTCGTCACGACGATCGCCACCGCGCCGGTGAGCACGGCCCCGAACGCGTTGATCGACAGGCGTCGTCGCCAGCCCGGCGATCGCTCGCGCAACCAGTGGCGAACCATGCCGGACTGGCTGATCGTGAAGTCGATGAACACGCCCACCGCGTAGAGCGGGATGAGCAGGTGGGTCACCGCGCCGAAGCCGATGACCAGCAGGGCTGCCACGCCACCCAGGACGAGGATCCCGTAGGAGTAGGCCAGGCGATCCCCGCGGAGGGCGAACTGGCGCGGCATGTGACCGTCCTGGGCGAGGATCGCCAGGAGCCTCGGGAACGCGTTGAAGCTGGTATTCGCGGCCAGGAAGAGGAGGAGCGCCGTGAAGGCCTGGAACAGGTAGAACATGACGCCGTCGCCGTAGACCGCCCGGGCCACCTGCGAGATGACGGTCTGGCTCGGGAATTCGACGTGGGTGATCCCGAAGCTGACGGCCAGGAACGTGATCCCGATGAACAGGACCGCCAGCAGGGCGGCCATGTAGCCGAGCGTCGAAGCCGCGTTCCTGGACTCGGGCGGCTTGAACGCCGGGACGCCGGTGGCGATCGCCTCGGTCCCGGTCAGGGCCACGGCGCCTGCCGCGAAGGCGCGGAGCAGCAGGATGAGCGAGAGCGGCTGGAGCGTGCCCTCCACCTGGCCGATCAGCTGCTCCTGGTAGCCGTCGCCCTCGCCGAGGACGAGGATCCGGAACGACCCGACCCCGATCATCAGCAGGGCCGAGAACACGAACAGGTACGTCGGGATGGCGAAGATGTTGCCCGCCTCGCGCAGGCCGCGCAGATTGCCGACGGTGATGAGCCCGATCGCGCCCACCCCGATGACCACCCGCCAGTCGATCAACCCGGGAAAGGCCGACGTGATCTGCTCCACGGCGGACGACGTGGACACCGCCACGGTCAGGACGTAGTCGATCATCAGGGCCGCGGCCGCCACGAGCGAGACGGTCTTGCCGATGTTCTTGCGCGACACCGCATACGACCCGCCGCCCGTCGGGTAGGCGATGCAGATCTGGCGGTAGCTGAAGGCGACGATCGCCAGCAGGATGCTGATGGCGATGCTGACCTGCAGCCCGTAGGCCAGGGCCACGACCCCGCCCAGGATCAGGACCCGGAGGATCTCCTCGGTGGCGTACGCGGACGAGCTGATGGCGTCCGAACTGAAGATCGCCAGCGCCTTCTTCTTGGCCAGGCGTTCGCCGAGCTCGTCCTCGCTGGCGAGTGGCCGCCCCACCAGGAACCCGCGCACCGACGCAAGGACCTTGCCGGTGCCGCTCGTCGGCGTGCTGGCGGCCTCCTTGGCCGTGAGCTGGCCCGGAGCGGTGTAGCGGAAGTACGGCGCGTGCGGGCGCTCCAGCCGGACCCGTCGGTCGCCGGGCTTGCGGCCCTGGAGCGGTCGTCGTCCACCGATCATCGACCGACCCTAGACGCCGTGTGCCAGCCGAGCCGCCAGCCGCCCGGGCAGCCCCGCCTGGATCATCGCCAGCTGGACCGCCGGGATGTCGTACGGCACCCGGTGCCAACGTCACCACCTCCCCGTCCGGGTCGAGGATGCAGTAGCTCGCGGCCGGGTCGCCGTCGCGCGGTTGTCCGACACTGCCCGGATTGAGCAGGGTCCGAACGCCGGCGATGGCCAGCTGGTCGCCGTCGCGCGGCCGGACCACGGTGATGCGATCGTCAGCCAGCACGAACGCTGCCGGGATGTGCGTGTGCCCGTTCAGGCCGTGGCTGGTGGACAGGGCCTCGAACGACCCGCGCGCGATCGGGGCGGACGTCAGGTACTCCCAGGTCGGGTCGCGCGGGCTTCCATGGACCAGGGTCAGGTCGCCGTCGGTCCGGACGGACGGGAGGGCGTGGAGCCACGATCGCGTCGCCTCGGAGATCGCGGCTCGCGTCCACTCCATGGCCGCGCGAGCCTCCGGGTTGAACTGCTCGATCTCGGGCCCACCCAGCGCCGCCGCGTCGTGATTGCCGCGGACCCCGATCGCGCCAAGCTCGCGCAGGCGGTCCACGACGCCATCCGGGTCAGGCCCGTACCCGACGATGTCGCCGAGGTGCCAGACGGCATCGACCGGACCGGCATGGGCGAGCACGGCGTCGAGGGCGACGAGGTTGCTGTGGACGTCGGAGACGACCGCGATCCGCATGGCCGGTCAGGGTAGCAGCGGGAGGGTCACCACGGTCGCCGGCGCCTCACGCCCGGATCCCTGGGATAGGCCGCCGGCACGTGGCCGGTCCGGGTGACGACCACCAGGACGTGGCCCTCCAGGCCCGCGACGTCCACCGGCACGCCCTCGATCGTCCCGCCTCCGAGCGCGACCACGGCGCGCTGGGCGGCCGCCACCTCGTCGGCCAGGTCGCCGCGCTTCCAGGCGATGAGGCTGCCATCCACGGCCAGCAGCGGGAAGGCCAGCTCGACGAGTTCGGGCAGCGCGGCGACGGCCCGGGCGGTGACGGCCGGCCAGCGGCCGCGGTGCTCCGGGTCGGCGGCCAGGGACTCGGCCCGGACGGCCGCCGCTTCCACGGTCCCTCCGAGGCCCGTCGCCGCGATGACCGTGTCGAGGAATCGCGCCTTCTTTCCGACGGGCTCCACGAGGAGGGCGCGGGCCGCCGGGAGGACGACGGCGAGCGGCAGGCCCGGGTAGCCGCCGCCGGACCCGAGGTCGAGGAACCGGTCCAGGCCGCGTGCGGCCATGACGCCGGCCGCGGTCAGGCTGTCGACGATGTGCGCCGTCGCGATGTCGACCGGCTCACGGATGGCGGTCAGGTTGATCGCGCTCGTCCAGGCGAGCAGCAGGCGCGCGTGGCCTTCGATGGCCAGTCGAGCCTCGGGTGTGAGCGTCAGATCGAGGGCGGCAAGCCCGGCATCGAGGGCATCGTCGGCCGCCGCCGGCAGGTCGGGGACGTCCTCGACGCGCGTCGGGAGTGGCTCACGCGCTGGATCCAGGGCACGCCTCCTGATGTCTGCGTGCCGCGCGACCTCGCGTGGCGCCACTCCCGGCGTCGGCATCGTCTCGCACCGAAGGATCGGGATCGGTCTTCCGCGCGCCGTTCGGTTCCCGGCCGAGTCTCCTCGAACCCCTTCCGGCGCGCGTTACCCTGCCCACCCCAGTGCGGATGTCGGACGGTACGCGTCGTCGTGGCCGGGCGTCTACGGGGTTATCCACGAAGTCGCGCCGGCGACGTGGATTCGTGGATAAGTCGGCCGCCTGTCCTCAGCCGGGGCCGCGGATCGCGCGCAGGACGGCCCGTTCCTCGAGCGCCAGCTCCTCGTCGGCGAGCGCTCGCTCCAGGCACGCCGCGATCGACGCCGGCGCGACAGGGGTCGGTCCAGGCAGTGCCAGCACGAACGTGGAGCCGGAACCCGGGACGCTGGCCACCGCGAGCTCACCACCCATCGACCGGGCCAGGTCACGCGCGATCGGCAGGCCCAGGCCGGTGCCGGTGATGCGGTCGTGACCGGCCATCCGGTAGAAGCGTTCGAAGATGCGAGCGCGATCCTCGGCGTCGATGCCGCCACCCTCGTCGCGGATGGCGACCAGCGCGACCGAGCCGTCGAACCAGCCGGTCAACCCGATGGTCGAGCCGGCCGGACTGAACTTCAGGGCATTGGCCGCCAGGTTGGTCACGATCTGTTCGACCCGCCGCCGATCGCCCGTCGCCGCCTGGAGGCGGGGCGGGAGGGAGACGTCGAGCGCGATCCCGCGATCCATCGCGATGGCATCGAGCCCGTCGGCCACGTGGCGGATGGCATCGGCCAGCGAGAACGGCCGGCTCGCGAGGGCCAGGGCACCGGACTCCAGCCGGGACAGCTCGAGCAGGTCGCCGACCAGATCGGCGATGGTCGTGACGATGCCACGACCGCGCTCCATGAACTCGCGCTGGACCTCCGGGTCGTCGACCGAGCCGCCGAGGATGAGGTCGAGGTAGCCGGCCAGACCGGTCAGGGGCGTCCGCAGTTCATGGGCCACGGTCGAGACGAACGTCGCCCGCTCGCCTTCCCTGGCTCGAAGCGTCGTCAGTTCCTGCTCCGCAGCCAGTTGGTCCGTGACGAGCGCGAGGGCGACCGCGGCATGCCGAGCCAGGCTGCGCGGCAGGCGGACATCGGCGAGGGCGGCGTCCGCGGCGTCGGCAAAGGCGAACCCGAGGGAGACGTGGCCGGCGGTCGGGACCGCGACCTGGGCATAGCTGGGCGACGCGAGCGGACGGGCGCCGCGCGGCGGATGGGAGCCCTCGGCCACGGCGATCCGGGCGGGTGCCGAGGCGGCCCGGTCGGCCCGGCTTCGTGGCGCCGCCCCATCGAGCCACGAGGCGAGGGCGAGACCGGCCGCCGGATCCTCGGCGCGGCCGATCCCGACGACGACCCGACGCTCTGACCCGTCGGCCACGACAGCCGCCCGACGGGCCCCGACCGTGCGGGCGAGCAGGTCGAGCAGGTCGGCCAGGCGCGTCTCCGCGCCGGCATCCTCGGCCAGGATGTCCAGCGCACGGGCGAGCAGGAGCGTCTCCTGCGAGGCGATCTGGTCCTCGGCACGGCGCGACGACGACCGGCGCTCCTTCAGCGGCGGGGGCGCCTGGAGGTCGGGGGCCTGGAGCGGGGATCTCGCGCGGGATTCGATCACGTGGTGCGTATCGTCCACGCGCGACGAGCCTGCCGGACACCACCCGACGGGCGCGCCGGTCAGGGACGGAAGTACCGTGACGGATCCATCGCAGGGCCTCGCGGGCCGTGTCGAGTCGACGCCGAAGCGACTAGGAGCGGGCGGTCCCCCGCACCGGTCGACCGAGCGTCCGGCGGACGACATCGATGACCTCGTCCACGTACTGATCCGCCTCGCCGCGCTCGGCGGCCGTCCGGACGCAGCCCTGGACGTGGTCCTCGAGCACGAGGATCGACAGCGCGTCGACGGCCGCTCGGAGGGCCGCCGTCTGCTGGAGGATGTCGACGCAGTACTCCTCCCGCTCGATCATCCGGGCGATCCCGCGGACCTGGCCCTCCATCCGCGACAGACGCCGGACGAGCTGGGTCTTGTCCTTCGAGTAGCTGTGTCGGAAATGGCTGGGGTCGACCGGTGCCGCCGCCCGCCGACCTGTCGTCTCGCTCATGCCTCGATCATACCCCCTGGGGGTATCCGTCGCAAGACTCGTCGGGCGGCACGGACCCGGATTCGGCTACACTTGCCTCCGATGCATCCCGGCGATCGCCTCGGCCCACTTCCCGACGGTGCCACGTGCACCGCCTGCGGCGCCGGCGTCCCGGCCAGGCGGATCCGCATCCTCGCCCACCGTGACGATCTGGCCTTCGTCGAGCTCGCCTGTGCCAGCTGCGGCAGCTCCGCCCTCGGCCTCCTCCTGGCGGCGGACGAACCGGGCCACCCGCCCGTCCTCGACGTCGCTTCGGATCCCTCCCCGACGTCGACCACGCCGGCCATCGGCGCCGCGGACGTGACCGCGATGCGCGACTACCTGGCCGCCTGGGACGGCGACATCCGCGGACTCCTGGCGGGTGGCCGGTGACGCCTGCCTTCGCGCACGCGAGCGAGGCGGAGATGGCGCGGATCCTGGACTTCTACGCCGTCCGTTGGGAGTACGAGCCGGACACCTTCCCGATCCTGTGGAACACGGACGGCGATGTCGTCGAGAGCTTCTCGCCGGACTTCTACCTGCCGGACCTGGACCTGTACCTCGAGATGACGACGCTCCGCCAGAAGCTCGTGCGCAAGAAGAACCGCAAGCTGCGCCGGCTGCGTGAGCTCTACCCGAACGTCGAGATCAAGCTCTTCTACGCGCGCGACTTCCGAGCGCTGATGCTGAAGTACGGCCGGCTGGCGCTCGCCGACGCCTTCTCCGGGACCTCCGGCCAGGTCGCCGCACCGCATGAACTCGCCGCCGCCACGGACGTGGCCATCGCCGCCGATGCGGCCGCCGCCGACGAAGCCGCGGCCGCCCTTCGCCTCGCGCCGGCCGCATCGGCCATCGATCCGCCGGTCCGCCGGCCGCCGCCGGCGCGCCACCCTGGAAACCACGCCGGAAGGATCCGCGGCCCACCGATGACGACGTCTCGGGACCTGCACGCCGACATCGGGGAGATCCTCCTGACCGAGGAGGAGATCCGGGCCAAGGTCGTCGAACTCGGCGCCCGGATCAGCGCCGACTACGCCGGTCGGAACCTGACCCTCGTGTCGGTGCTCAAGGGCTCGCTCCCGTTCATGGCCGACCTCATGCGCGCCATCGACATCCCCGTCCGCATCGATCTCATGGAGGTCAGCTCATACGGGGGTACCTCCACCGAATCGTCAGGCCTCGTGCGGATCCTCAAGGACCTGTCGGCCAGCATCGTCGACGAGGACGTGCTCATCGTCGAGGACATCATCGACACCGGGCTGACGCTCAACTACCTGATCCGCTACCTGCGCGGCAAGAACCCGGCCTCGCTCCGGATCTGCACGCTGCTGGACAAGCCGGCCCGGCGTCTCGTCGAGATCCCGGTCGACTACACGGGCTTCGTCATCCCGGACAGCTTCGTCGTGGGCTACGGGCTCGACTTCGGCGAGCTGTACCGGAACCTGCGCTACGTCGGCGTCCTCAAGCCCGAGGCCTACGCACCGGACGCCGCCGAGTGAGCATGCAGCGTCGCCCACTCGGTCGGGGGCGGACCCTGGCGGCACTGGCCGGCCTGGCCATCGTGATCGGGTGCGTCCTGCCGTGGTGGACCGTCGGCGGCACGACCGGGATCCCCGCCGTCAGCGGCAACGGCCTCGACGGCAGCGGCATCGTCGTCTTCCTGTGCGGGATCGTGACCCTCGCCCTCGTCGCGCTGCCGTACGCGGCCGGCGATCGGCCGCTCGGCCTCGACCGCTGGCTGTCGTTCGCCGTTCTCGCGATCGTCGGCTGGCTCGCGTTCGCGATCCGGATCATCGTGCTCATCGGGAACGGCGCGTTCCAGTTCGCGCAGCCGGCGGAGGTGTTCACGGACGGTCCGGGCCTGTGGGTGACGGCCGCCGGATTGGCGATGCTGGCGCGGTCGGCGTACACGATGTCGCGCGAGTCCTTCTACCGGTGACGGCGGGACACCCGTGATCGCGGACGCACGATGACGGCAGGCGGCGGCCCCGAGCGACTCGAAGGCGTCTGGACCATCGTGCCCACGCCGTTCACCGCCGACGGCGCGCTCGACGACGCGAGCCTGCCACGGCTGACCCGGTTCGTCGCTGGCTGCGGCGTCGACGGCATGACCATCCTCGGGGTCCTCGGCGAGGCTGGCCGCCTGGGCGACGTCGAGCGACGCACCGTGATCGACGGGGTCCTTGGGGCCGCCGACGGCCTGCCCGTGTGCGTCGGCGTCAGCCACGCCGGGACGGACCGCGCGGTCGCGTTCGCCCGTGAGGCCGAAGCGGCCGGAGCCCACTCGGTGATGCTTGCCCCGCCGGCCCTGGCCCGGCCGAACGACGCGGCGTTGCTCGCCCACTACGCGGCGGTCGCCGACGCGATCGCCATCCCGGTCGTGGTCCAGGACCACCCGGCCAGCAGCGGCGTCCACATGACGGTCGATGTGCTCGCCGCCATCGCCGAGCGCTCGCCCTCGTGCCGCGTCGTGAAGCTCGAGGACGAACCGAGTCCGCCCAAGGTGGGTCGGCTGCTCGCGGCGCGCTCGGACCTGCGGATCCTCGGTGGGCTTGGCGGGATCATGCTCGTCGAGGAGCTGCGCCGGGGCGCGGTCGGGACGATGACCGGCTTCGGGTTTCCCGAGCTGCTGGTCGAGATCGTCACGGCGTTCCGGGCGGGCGACGAGGCCGGCGCCCAGGCCACCTTCCACCGGATCATGCCGCTCATCCGGTTCGAGAACCAGCCGGGGATCAACCTGGCCATCCGCAAGCACATCTACCGGCGCCGCGGCGCGATCGCCTCCGAGCGATTGCGAGCGCCGGGCCCGGCGCTGGATGCCGGGACGATCGCCGACCTTGACATGGTGCTGGAGGCCGTCGGCCTGGCGGACCGGCTCAGCCCGGCCTAGTGCCTGGGACGGCTTGCCCGCCGGCCAGGCTGCCCGCCGCCAGCCTGCCCGCCGGCCAGCCTGCCCGGAGGCTCCACCAGTCGCCCTGGGTCTCGTGACCAGACCCTTCGGTCAGATGCTGCCAGGGTCAGCACGGGACGACGATCTGTCGGCTGGATCGGCCCTCAGCCTCACCCGTGAGGGTCGCGTGCCCGTCACCTGCCGGGCAGACCACGCAGCTGACCGAAACCGCTCGCCACGTGCTGCCCAAGGCGGCGGCTGACCGAAACCGCTCGCTACGTGCTGCCCGGGGCGGCATCTGACCGAAACCCGGCCGACGGCGCGGCCGCCCGGTCTTCCTACGGCAGGGAGCGGATCATCCCGCCGTCGACGGCCACGATCGAGCCGGTGACGTATGACGCCGCGGGCGACAGCAGGAACGCCCCGACGCGGCCGAGCTCGGCGGGATCGCCATACCGGCCCAGTGGGATCCGCTCGATCGTCCGGCGCCGGATCTCCTCGACCTCCACGCCGGCTGCGACCGCGCGCGCTCCATCGAGCTGGCTGATCCGGTCCGTGGCCACCCGACCGGGGGCCACGCCGTTGATGCGGACCGGGGCGATCTCGTCGACCAGCGACTTGAGCAGCCCGGCCAATCCGGGCCGGATCAGGTTGGACGTCGTCAAGCCCGGGATCGGCTCGCGGACCGAGCTCGACAGGATGATCAGGATGGCCGGGTCACGCCCCTGGCGGAGCCACGGCAGGGCCGCTCGCAGGAGACGGATCGCACTCAGCATGGTGCCGTCCACCGCTCGCAGCCAGGTCTCCTCGTCGAGTTCCTCGAAGCGTCCAGGCGGCGGGCCGCCGGAGTTGACGACGAGCAGGTCCAGTCCGCCCCACGCGCCGGTCGCCGCCTCGACCGCGGCGGCGGGACCGTCCTTCGTCGAAAGGTCCGCGCCGACCGCCAGCCCGCCCAGTCGCGCCGCCTGGGCGTCGAGTCCGGCACCCGGTCTGGAGACGACCGCGACCTTCGCACCTTCCGCCGCGAGGGCCTCCGCGATCGCCCCACCGAGCCCGCGGCTCCCGCCGCCCACCAGGGCGCGAGCGCCCGTCAATCCAAGGTCCATCGCGCCATGGTACGGCCCCCGGTGTAGGGTTTGCCGATGTCGGACCGCGACGGCTCCAGCTTCGCCACCGTCCCGGTCGCGCCGGGCGGCGGGCGGCGGCCGCTGGTCGTGGGGATGCTGGTCGTCGGACTGGTCGTCGGGTCGTTCGTCGTCGCCCGCCTGACGCCCGAGCCGGAGCCGGCCCAGGTGGCCCGGTCGGCGGCTCCGAGCCGATCCCCGACACCGCGGCCGACCGTGACTCCCGCCGTGGCAGAGGCCGCACCGACCGCGACGCCCATGCCGCCGCGCGAATGGTTCACGGCGCCCGAGGCGCCGATCGACGACGTCCTCGTGACCTACATCGATGGGACCCGATGGCTGCGACTGGGGAACGCCATCCACACCGACGACACGGTGGCGTCGCCGACCGACGACCTCCTCCTGCTCGGTGAGCAGGACGTCACCGTGTGCCTGTGCTGGGAGCTGCCCGACGGGATCGACGGGCCGACCCGGCTCGTCCTGATCCGGCGCGACGATGAGCTCCACGAGCTGGCCCGGACGACGGTGTTCGAGATCGAAGGCTCGCCGGTCGCCGGCGACATGCCGGCCGCGTACCAGGTCGCTCTCGATGCGTCCCCGGACGGCCGGACCGGATACCTGCTGCTGTCCGAGCGCGGGATCGACCAGTGGCGAGTGCGGCTGGTCAGCTTCGACCTCCTTGCCGGCCGCCTGGTGGCGAACGTGGACCTCCTCGTGCTGCCCCAGGACGACCCATCCGTGATCCTGTCGGCCGAGGCGCCGACCCTGCGGGTCGCCTCCGATGGACGCCATGCCCTGGCGATGGCCGAGATCCAGCGCCTCACGTCGTTCGGGACGGTCACCTCGACCCGCCATGCCTGGGTCGTCGGACTCGACGGCGGCAGCTTCGGGACGGTCGTTCCGGCGGACGCGATCGCCGACGCCGCCGTCGACATGGCCATCGAGGCCTGCGCCTGGATCGACTTCGTCCGCCCGGACGTCATCGCCAAGGGCTGTCGCTACGCCACGGGCGCGGACCCGGATACGGACGTCTTCGAGATCCGGCGGTACGACAGTGCCGGAAATGTCCTCGGGAACGTGCCGACTGACGACATCGGGGACGCCCTCGGTCGAGTCCTGCTCGACACGACCAACGGCGTGGCCTACGCCTGGGCGCCGGACGGTCATCGGCTGCTCGCGTTGGATCTGGTCGACGGAGGCCTGCGCAGCGCCCGCATGCCGCAGGACGACCTGACGCCTCCCGCCGGTGTCAGCCTCCTGGAGGCCCGCCCGGATCGCGGCGACCCGGTCGTCTGGTCGAATGGGCGGTCGGCGACGCACTGGTCAGGGTCACGGTCCATGGTCGGCTCCGCGGACGGGCGGCTCCTGTACGCCGTGGGGAACGGCCCCGCGACGGACAGCACGTCCGGGATCTGGGTCTTTGACACGGAGACGCTCGCGGTCCTGGAGCGCTGGCCCGCGCTCGCCGCCTACGAGACGCTGACGCTCTTCGAGAACGGTCGCTTCCTGGCGGCCCTCGGTCGACCCGGGGTGACGGCAACGGGCGGACCGGCGGAGTGGGGGCCCTCAGTCACGGTCCACGATGCGTCGTCCGGCTGGCCGGTGGTTCGCGTCGGCGATCCGGAGCTCGTGGATGTCGTGGGCTTCCCGACCCTCGGGCCGCCGGCCGCGACGCCCTGATCGACGGTCGACGCCCGGCCCTGATCTCGGTCAGTCGATGCCGAGGTAGGCCTTCTGGACGGACTCGTCGTCGCGCAGGTCCTCGCCTCGACCGGACAGGACGATCTGGCCGGTCTCGATGACGTAGCCGCGGTCGGCGATCTCGAGCGCCTTCTTGGCGTTCTGCTCGACGAGCAGGATCGTCGTGCCCTGGCTGTGCAGGTCACTGATCGTGTCGAAGATCTGGTCGACCAGGTTCGGGGCGAGACCCATCGACGGCTCGTCGAGCAGCAGGACCTTGGGATCGGACATCAATCCGCGGCTCATGGCGAGCATCTGCTGCTCGCCACCACTCAGCGTCCCGGCGACCTGGTGCTCGCGCTGCTTGAGGCGCGGGAACAGGACGAACGCCCGCTCGATCCGTTCCGCGATGACGGCCTTGTCCTTGACCACGAAGGCCCCCATCTTGAGGTTCTCCGTCACGGTCAGCCGGGCGAAGATCCGGCGTCCTTCCGGGACCTGGACGATGCCCTTGGCCATGATCTCGTGGGCCGGATACTTCGCCAGATCCTCGCCGTCGAGCTTGATCTGCCCTGACTGCGGCCGGACCAGGCCGCTGATCGAGTTGAGGGTCGTGCTCTTCCCCGCGCCGTTGCCGCCGATCAGGGCGACGATCTCGCCCTGGCCGACCTCCAGGGTGATCCCGCGCAGGGCGTGGATGCTCCCGTAGAACGTGTTGACGTCATCGACCGACAGGACCGGCGTCGCGGAAGCGTCCATCAGGCCTCCATCCCGGCCCCGCCGCCGGCGGTCGGGCTCGGCGCCGTCTCGGCGCCCGCGGCGGCCTCCGCGGCGGCATCGCGGCCGAGGTACGCCTCGATCACGCGCGGATCCTGCTGGATCTCCTTGGGCGTCCCTTCGGCGATCTTGCGGCCGTAGTCAAGCACGGTGATCTTCTCGGAGATGCTCATGACCACCCGCATCTCGTGCTCGATGAGCAGGACGGTGATCCCGAGGTCCCCGCGCAGCTTGCGGAAGAAGTCGGTCATCTGGAGCGACTCGGACGGGTTCATGCCGGCTGTCGGTTCGTCGAGCAGGAGCAGGCGCGGCTTGTTGGCCAGTGCCCGAGCGACCTCGAGGCGGCGCTGGTCGCCATACGGCAGCTTGACGGCCAGGCTGTCGCCGCGACCCTTCAGGCCGACGAAGTCCAGCAGGCGCAGGGCCTCGGCGTGGGCCTCGGCCTCTTCCCGTCGCTGGGATCGCGTCCGCACGATCGCCCCGAACCACGTCGCGTGCAGGTGGTTGTGCTGGCCGACGAGGATGTTCTCGATGGCGGTCATGCTCGCGAACAGTCGGATGTTCTGGTAGGTCCGTGAGATCCCGAAGTGGGCGACCTCGTCGGGGCGCAGCGCGTGGATGGGGCTTCCATCGAACGTGATGCTGCCCTCGTCGACGTGGAAGAACCCGGTCAGGCAATTGAAGAACGTCGTCTTGCCGGCCCCATTCGGGCCGATCACGCTCGCGATGGACCCCTCCTCGAGTTCGAAGTCGAGCTCGCTGACCGCCGTCAGCCCACCGAACCGCTTGGTGACCTTCGTGGCTTCGAGCAGGGTCGTCATGCCGGCCCTCCGGGGCTCGTCGGCGGTCTGAGGTCGCCGTCATAGAGGTCCTCGACCTCCGGTCCATCCGAGGCCACCCATGCCGCGGCCGTGGCGGCCGCCGACTCCGGCGTCTCCGCTGCGTCGATCTCGGCCGCCGTCAGCAGCTCTTCGTCGGGCACGTCGATGAGTTCCTCCGCCGAGTGCAGTTCGCGCCGGGCGATCTTGGATGGCAGGAGTCCCTCGGGACGCACGACCATGATGGCCATCAGGGCGATCCCGTAGAACAGGAGCCGATAGTCCGAGAACTCGCGGAACAGTTCCGGCAGCCCGATCAGGAACAGCGCCCCGACGATGACGCCCGGGATGCTGCCCATGCCGCCGACGATGACGATGGCGACCACGTTGATCGACAGCTGGAGCTGGATGCTCGATGCGAACACCGACCCGACCAGGGCCGCCGAGATCCCGCCGGCCAGTCCGGCGAAGCCGCCGCCCAGCATGTACGCGAGCAGCTTGGTCTGGACGAGGTTGACGCCCATCCCCTCAGCGACGTCCTCGTCCTCCCGGATGGCCATCCACGAGCGGCCGAGGCGGGAGCCACGCAGGCGCCACGCCACGAACGCCACGACGGCCGCACAGGCGAGGGCGATGTAGTAGATCTGGACCGGTCCCGCCAGGAAGTGGGTGGGTGGCACGTCGAACGGCTTCGGGATGTTGAGGATCCCGCGCGGCCCGCCCAGCCACGGCTTGAGCAGGTCCGACCCGGCGAGGATCCGGATGATCTCGCCGAAGCCCAGGGTGGCGATCGCCAGGTAGTCCCCGCGGATCCGCAGGATCGGCAGGCCGAGGAGGAGCCCGAAGAACATCGCGAACAGGACCGCGAACGGGATCGCCTGCCAGAACGACCACCCGGCGATCCCGTACTCGGCGCTCGAGGTCAGGAGGGCGACGGTGTAGGCGCCGACGGCGTAGAACGCCACGAAACCCAGGTCCAGCAGACCGGCCAGGCCGAGCGTGATGTTCAGGCCGAGGCCGAGCAGGACGAACAGCGCGACGATCGCGATGACCTGGGCGAAGAACGGGCCCATGGCGAGCGGGAAGAGGAGGACCACCGCGAGGAGAAGGATCGCCAGGGGTGCCACGACCAGGCGCCGCTGGGTGGTCGGCAGCGCGTCGACCTTCTGCTTCGGTTTGGTCGCGCGGACCAGCGCGACGATCGTGAAGGTCCCGAAGAAGGCGATCAGCGCCCCCGGGACGGTCAGGCCTTCCGAGGCGAACAGGAAGCGGGCCAGGCCCGCGATCGCGGGGAAGTCCAGCATCGGTGTCCGAAGCAGGCCCGCGAACAGGCCGAAGAACACCAGCATGCCCAGGCTCCACAGGAGCGGGATCCGGACGGAAGCGGGCAGCCAGATCACGACACCGGCGATCGCGCCGGTGATCGCGCCGACCACGATCGGGAACCACGCTCCGGCGGTCCCCATCCCGTTGGTCAGGAGGGCGTACAGATCCGGCGAGGCATTGAGGAACACCTCGCGGATGTCGATCACGGACCCGAGCAGCACCAGCGCAGTCAGGAATGCGCCGACGATCGCGCCGACCAGGGCGGCCGCGGCGATCGCCCGCACCCGCGACACGCCGACGAAGGGTCGGGCGGCGAGATACCCGGCGGCTGCGAACGTGATGAGGAGGGCGGCCTGGCCCAGTTCGACGACGCCGACGATGAGCGGACGCTCCGCGAAGACCGGCACGATCCCGACCAGGCACAGGTAGATGGCGACGGCGCCCCCGATGATGCCGATCCGCAGCAGCTGGCGGATGTGCCAGCTGGACGCGCCGACCGCGACGGATCCGTCAGGCGGCAGCAGTTCGTTGGGTCGACGCCGGTTCTTGACGTCGACCCCGAACGTGGTGCTCACGCTCGGCTCCTTGTCACGCGCTCACCGAGGATGCCGGATGGTCGGAACACGAGGACCAGCACCAACATCGTGAATGCGACCGCGTCCTTCAGCTGGTTGGTCGCCGGCACGCCGAACCCGGTCAGGAACAGGGTCGGGCCGATGGCCTCGATGAGGCCCAGGAACAGGCCACCGAGGAGGGCACCCGGGACGCTGCCGATGCCACCGAGGACGGCCGCCGTGAAGGCCTTGATGCCCGGGAAGATGCCCATCGCGAACGTCACCTGGATGAAGGCGAGGCCGTACAGGACGCCCGCCGCGCCGGCCATCGCCGCCCCGATCACGAACGTCAGCACGATCGCCCGGTTGGCATCGATGCCCATCAGGGCCGCCGTGCCCTTGTCCTCGGACACGGCCCGGATCGCGGTGCCGGTCCGTGAACGCATCACGAACAGGTACAGCCCGGTCATCATCGCCAGCGAGGCGACGACCACCAGGACGTCGACCCAGCGCATGCTGAGCAGTGGGATGGGCGCGGGCTCCTGCAGCCACTTGGGTGTCGGATAGGCGTAGATCCCCGAGCCGAAGAATCCACGGAACGAGTACTGCAGGAACAGCGAGGCGCCGATGGCGCTGATGAGCGGGACCAGGGTCGGTGAATTGCGCAGCGGTCGGTACGCGACCCGCTCGACGCCCATCGCCAGCAGGACCGACACGGCCATCGCCGCGAGGATCGCGATCGCGATCGCGATCAGGCTGGTGGCCACGTTGTCCAACATGCCCATGCCCGCCAGGGCGACGATGGCGAAGTAGCCGCCGAACGATCCGGCCATGAAGATCTCGCCGTGGGCGAAGTTGATCATGCGCAGGATGCCGTAGACCATCGTGTACCCGAGGGCGATCATCGCGTAGATCGAGCCCTGGGTCAGGCCGGCGCCGACGAGTTCGAACCAGTCGGCCGGCGTGTAGGTGCCGCCGATGAGGGTCAGGGTGGACCCGAGCACGACCACCACGATGATGATCGCGCGGAACAGGAACATGAAGACGTCGATCGCGACGTCGGTCAACCGATCCAGTCTTCGGGCGTTCAACTGGGTTGGCTCCGTCTGGGGTTGACGGCGGTTGCAGGAACGAGCGGGCGGGGCCCGCTCGTTCCTGAGAGCTAGTGCTGGGTTACGGCCAGATCGGTGTCGACGGCATCTTGGCAGCGTCGACGTCGGCCTGGGTGATCTCGTAGACCGCGATGACCGGCGCGCCGCAGTCACCCGTCGGGGTGCAGCTCAGCGTGCCCGTCAGGCCCACGAAGTCCTTGGTCGCGAAGATGGCGTCGCGGAGCGCGCCCTTCGGGATGGTGAGGGATCCGTCGGCGTTGACGACGGCGACCTTCTCGAGTGCGGCGAACAGCATGTTCGTCGCGTCGTAGGCCTGGGCATGGAAGGCGCTCAGCGGGTCACCGCCGAACTTGGCCGCGCGCTTCTCGAGGAAGCCGGCGTAGTCGCCGGTGAAGGCCGAGAAGTTCGGGCTGGTCTGCAGGTGGCCGACCGCGGCGCTGCCGGCAGCCTTGAGGAAGTCGGCGGAGTAGTGGCCGTCCGCGCCCAGGGTCTTGACGTTCTCAAGCCCGGTCGTGGTCGGGATCTGCGCCTTGAGGAAGCCGGCTTCGGCGATGAACAGCGGCATGTAGATGAGCTCCGGCCCAGCCGCGGCCATCGTCTTGAGCGTGGTGCTCATGTCGGTGGTGCCCTTGGCGATCGCCTCTTCGGCGACGATCTCGCCTCCGAGCGCCTTGAACTCCGTCGCGAAGACACCGGCGAGGGCTTCGGCGTAGCCGGAACCGTCGTGGATCGTCGCGGCCTTCTTGAGGCCCATCTCGTTGTACACGTACTCAGCGGCGACCTTGCCCTGGAACGCGTCGTTGTGCGCCGTTCGGGCGTAGCCCGCGTACGTCGCGTCGCGATCCTCGGCGGTCAGCGCCGGGCGGGTGTTGGACGGCGAGATCGTCGTCAGGCCCGCTTCGGTGATGGACTTGATGCCACCGACGACCTCGTCGGAGCAGGACGACCCGATCAGCCCCACCAGGGTGCTGTCGGCCGCGAGCTTGGTCGCCGCCGTCGCGCCACCCTCAGGGGTGCACAGGGCGTCTTCCGTGGTCAGCTGGATGTCGTGGTCCTTGAACTTGCCACCAAGATCGTCGATGGCGATCTCGACGCCCTGCTTGGAGTCCTCACCCAGGGACGCATCGGCCCCGGACAGGACGCCCCAGTAGGCGATATGGACCGGCTCGCCGGCCGGGATCTCGACGGTCCCGAGCGGATCGTCGACGGGCGCCGTGCTCGGCGCCACGCTCTCCGGCGCCGTGCTCGGCGCCGTGCTCGGCGCCGTCGAGGCGCCGCTGTTGCTGCACGCCGCGAACGCCAGGATGCTGACGGCCGCGAGCGCACTCACCTTGTGCAATTTCATCCGATACTCCTCCAAAGATCACCGGTCGAATCCTTCCGGCCCCGGACCGGACACGGTGACTCGGTCAGCCACCCGACGCCCGTCCGCCCGGTTCGGTCGTCTCCCCTCCGGAGTCGACGATCACGGTGCAGATGGTGCGTGACGGGTGGTGTCACGAGGTCCATGGCGGGCGGCGCGCAGATGGTCGCCGAAGCGATGCCGTATATTACCCACCGGCGATCCGATTGCAACAGAGTCGATGGCCGCACCCGTCAGCGCGTCGCGAGCGTCACATCGCTCGCCGCCGACGAAGGGACCGCGGGCCTCGATCAGCCTCGACCGAACCCGGCCGAGGGAGTCCGGAGCGCCAGCCCTGCGAGGTACGACCCGATCGGCGTGGAATACCTGGTCCGAGCAGCCCGTGTCACGGACATCGACCGCATCGTCGCCCTGCGCGACGAAGGTGGTCGGGTGCGACGTGGCGAGAGCGCGCTCGATGCTGCGGATCTCCTTCGCCAGCTCGTGTACTTGCCGCAGGCCAGCGTCGTCGTCGCCGAGACGCAGCGCCATGTCGTGGGAGGGGCGGTCCTCGCCCTTCGGCCGTCGGTCATCGCCGGCGGCTATGTCGGGACCATCGACCTGCTGGTCGTCGATCCCGGGCACGATGCGGACCGCGTCACCGAAGCCCTCGTCGAGGAGCTGCTTCGATCGGCCAGCAATAAGGGTTGTTCCGTCGTCGAGACGGTCCAGCCGGACGATCCGATGGAGCGGACGCGACTCGAACGACTCGGGTTCGGCCAGGCCGGACCCCGTCTCCAACGAACCGTGACCGCGGCGGGAGCCGCCGCGCGTCGCCCCTCATGACCGTCCTGCCGAGCTGCGTGATCGCGCCGGTCGGGCGGACCCCCTAGAACCCAAGGAGTACCAGTGGGCAAGAACGTCGCCGTCTTCGTGGACGTCGCGAACATCTTCTATGCGGCCAAGGCCGCCGGCGTGGACATCGATTACGTCACGCTGCTCAAGTCGGCCACCGCGGGACGCGATCTCGTGCGCGCCTACGCCTATACCGGACTCGATCCGGACAACGAGAACCAGCGCAACTTCCATGACTTCCTGCGTCGCAGCAACTACAAGGTCGTCAGCAAGGACATCCGCAAGTACGGCGACGGCAAGGTCAAGGCGAACCTGGACATCGAGCTCGTCGTCGACATGATGAAGACGGCCCGGAACCTGGACATCGCCATCGTCGTGTCGGGCGACGGCGACTTCGCCCCGGCCATCCGGGCGGTCCAGGAGCAGGGCGTCCGCGTCGAGGTCATCAGCTTCCGCGGCAACACCAGCTCGGACCTGATCGAGGTCGCGGACCTGTTCACCGACATCATCCAGCTCGCCCGAGTCGAGAAGGGGTCCCGATCCGGACGCCGGGTCTCCGACGACGGCGAGGACCTGTCGATGACCGAGGTGCCGGACAAGCAGACCGACGGGACCGGCGCCGGTCGTGGCCGAGGACGAGGCCGAGGTCGCGGGCGACCCGGTGAGGCCGAGCCCGTGGCGGCGACCGCCGCCTCGCGTTCGCGCGGCCGGACCCGGAGCAGCAGCGGCGACGCCGTCGCGGCATCCGGCGCGGCCGGGGTCGTGGCCCTCCCCGGGGAGCGGCTGGCCCGTGTGCCCGGCTCGCTGACCGAGGCCGACCTGGCCGCGGCCGAGGTCTTCACCCTTGACGACCTCGAGGATGCCGGCGGCGACGTCGTCGAGCGGACGACGTCGAACGGCGCCGCACGCGATGGCGAGACCGAGGGCGAGGACGGCCAGCGCCGTCGACGTCGCCGCGGTGGTCGCGGTCGTGGTCGCGGTCGTGGTCGCGCCGACGGCCTCGACGGCGTCGACGCCGATGTGACGGATCGCGATGCCGAGCCTCGGCCGCTCACCGAAGCGGACCTCGTCGCCGACATCGAGGCCGAGCTGGCCGAGGATGAAGAGGCGGCCGCCGTGGCCCCGCGGGCCCCGCGGACGAACCCGTTCGGGTCCGTCTGGGACTCGCAGATCGGGACGCCCGCGGCGTCCGGAGCGGGCCGCGCGCCCGTCACGGACGACGAGGACTTCGACGAGCCGGAGATCCCCGAGTACCTCATCGCCGAGCAGCGTCGCGGGGCCGCACGGTCCGGTGGCGGCGGCGGCGGCGCCCGGGGTGGACGATCCGCCTATCGGTCGGCCATGGAGCGCGAGCGCTATGGCGGCGGTCGCTCCGGCGGGATCAACCGCTATCCGGACGTCAGCGCCCGGTCCACACCCGCCCACGATCAGGCCCAGCGAACGGCCGGCGGTGGCTTCGGTCGCCGTGACCAGGCACCGGCTCCGCCGCGCGGGTCCGGGGAGTGGTCCGAGGTCCCGCCGGAGCTCGAGGAACAGCTCCGGGCGCAGCTGGCCCAGTCGCCGAAGGCAGCCGCTCCGGCTCCGGACCGTGACGACCGCGACCGCGACCGACGCCGATGCCGCCCCGGCCAAGCCGAAGCGAGCGTCCACGCGCAAGCCGGCCGCCGCGAAGGCGTCTGCCGCCGAGCCGGGAGCTGCCGAGGCGACCGGACCCGCCGACGCCGATGCCGCCCCGGCCAAGCCGAAGCGAGCGTCCACGCGCAAGCCGGCCGCCGCGAAGGCGTCTGCCGCCGAGCCGAGCTGCCGAGGCGACCGGACCCGCCGACGCCGATGCCGCCCCGGCCAAGCCGAAGCGAGCGTCCACGCGCAAGCCGGCCGCCGCGAAGGCGTCTGCCGCCGAGCCGGGTGCTGCCGAGGCGACCGGACCCGCCGACGCCGATGCCGCCCCGGCCAAGCCGAAGCGAGCGTCCACGCGCAAGCCGGCCGAGTCCGACCCCGCCTGACGGGCATGGACCAGGCCCGGACTCGAGGCCACGCCGCCGCGCTCGCGGCGGCTGGCGCCATGGTCCGTGGCCCGGCACCCCACGCCGTCCTGCTCTCGGGACCGGCGGGGGTCGGCAAGACGACGCTCGCGCTGGACCTCGCGGCCGGCCTGCTCTGCACCGCGCCCGCTCCGTGCCGATCGTCCGTGCCGGGCGTGTCGCGGTTGCCGGATGGTCGCGCACGGCGGCCACCCGGACCTCCATCTCCTCGGACCCGAGGGACCGGGCGCCCAGATCGTCATCGGCGGTCGTGACGCGAAGGCCCGTGGCGTCCGCGACCTGACCGAGGCGCTGGCGATGATGCCGATGGAGGGCGGCGCGCGCGTGGCCATCGTCAGCGCGGCGCATCGGATGAACGAGGATGCGCAGGCCGCGCTGCTCAAGACGCTCGAGGAACCGCCGGCCGGCGTGACCATCATCCTGTGCGCCGACGACGAGGATCGGCTCCTCCCGACCGTCCGTTCCCGTTGCGCCCGGCTCCGGCTGGGCCGTGTCGCCCGGCGCGACGTCGAGGCCATCCTGCTGCAGCGCGGGATCGACGACGTGGCGCTGGCCGGACGACTCGCACGCATCTCCGGCGGGCGACCCGGTGTGGCCCTGGCCTACGCCCGGTCGCCGGATGCGGTCCGGGCGCGCGGGGAGCTGGCGCGCGGGTTCCTCGACTGGCTCGAGGCCACGCCATCCGCTCGACTGGCGGCCGTCCGTGGGGCGACGCCGACGGCGGCCGACCTGCTCGATGCGCTCGAGGCGGCCGCCGCGGCCGAGGACGACGCCGCGGACCCGGCCGCGTCAGCCGAGGCGATCCCGGGCGCGGTCTCGGGCCGTGGTCGGGCCCGGTCGACGACGCGCGCCGCCACGGCGGGCAGCCGGTCCGCCGCGAGTGGAAGCTCCGCCGACCCCGGACCCGCTCCGGACGTCGACCCGGACGGCGACGACGACACCCCGGCCCGTGCCGTCCCCGCCGCCCGCCGCCGCCGGGCCGCCGAGGCGCTCATCGAGGTCTGGATGGAGGTCGCCCGCGACCTGGCCCTCGTCGCCGCCGATGGCGCGCGTTCGGTCCGCGATCCCGATCTCCTCGAGGAGTTCGGGACAGCCGCCGCCGGACTGGCGGCCGACGCACCGGCGGAGTTCCTGCGGCGCCTCGCTCGCGGCGCGGAGTTGGTGGCCGGCAATGTGGCGCCGGAGCTCGTCCTGGACTCGCTCGTGCTCGCCTGGCCGCGTCCGCGGGCGGCCTGATGGACGAGGTCCTCGAGGCGGTCGCGCACGGCGTCGTCCAGGGCGTGGGCTTCCGCTGGTTCGCCCAGCGGGAAGCGAGCCGACTCGACCTGGCCGGCTGGGTCGCGAACGAGCCCGACGGGTCCGTCCGCTGCCTGGCGATCGGGCCGCGCGCGACGCTGGAGGCCTTCGCGGATCGGCTTCGCGAAGGGCCACCTTCCGGGCGGGTGGATCGACTGGACCTCGATTGGCGAGCGCCGAACGGCGAGTCGTATGCCGGGTTCGGGATCCGCAGCGGCGCCCATCGGGGTGACTAAGGGACCGCCGGCCGAGCTCCGACGTTGATCCCATCGCCGAAGCTGGACCCGGACGGGTGGGCTATTCCACCACCGACGAACGTCCCCCATCCTGAGGAGGATGGAGCCGAACTCTCTCGCTGAGGAACTGCCCGCGCTGTACCGCGCGATCCTGGATCGCGTGGCGGAGCTGGAAGCGGACGGCCATCGCGTCGAGGCCGCCCGGGTGCGCGCGACCGCGACCCAGATCTACTCGCGCGCCTGGGACGAGAAGGCCCGACGGCGTCTCGAAGGGCTCCTGCTCCGCAACGCCCGTCCGGCTTCCGGCCGCCAGGTCCGCCCTCGCGGTGGACTCCGGTTCCGGCGCCGCTCCGGTCCGCGCTCGGCCGTCATCTCCTGACCCAGGCGGCACCGCCGCCGACGTCCCCAGCCCGTACGCTACCGGCATGACCGGCCCGACCGTCCACGACGCCCTGTCCGCGGCCCTCGACGCCTACGACCGGCTGGGCGAGCTCGGCGAGGACATCGAGGACGAGTGGACCTACGTCACCGACCTCGGCGCCGCCTGGCGGACCCGCCTCGAGGCGGTCGATGCGGCCCGCGGCGGTGAGCCTGCCGGCATGGCCGCCGCGCGCGATCGACCGGGCCATCGTCGAGGTGGACCTGATCGAGGACCCGCACCGAGCCATCGACTGGCTGTCCACGTTCCCGCAGGTCGTCCTGCTGGCCCTCGGCGAGCAGCCGTGAGGTTCCAGGACGCGGCCAGGGACGCACGCACGGTCGTCTACGCCGGGATCCAGGCAGACCCGGTCGTGGGCCGGACCGCCGAGCTGCTGGCCGGCGCGACCCACGGCCAGCGGGTCATGGCACGGGCCGTGATGAACGGCCAGTCGCTCGATCCCGTCGGCTGGCGCGAGATGTTCCCGACGGTCTTCGCGGCCGGCGCGCCCGGGCGGGCCGATGCCGAGGCGCTGCTCGAGTCGGCGCTGGCCATCGCGGACCGCGGGGACGAGATCCGGAACCAGCTCCGGGGCGCCGTCGTGGAGGCGCTGACCGAGCGGCTCCTGGCCTCGCGCGTCGGGGCGACGGATGTCCGGCGCGAGCGGCGGATCCTGTTCGACGGGGTCCGCGCGGAGATCCACCCATACGACGTGACCGTGGAGCGCGCCGGCGCGGCCGAGGCCTACGACTGCAAGTGGGGCGCGCGCGGCATCAACGCCGACGTGCTCCACCAGCTCGACGACGCGCGGACCCATGCGGGCGAGGAGGATGAGCGCCTGAACGTCGCGCTGGTCGTCTTCGATGCCAGGCTGTCGTGCGAGGTCCGACTCGAACGCCAGACGGCGCCCGTGGGCGGCACCGGGCTGATCAGCCTGGAGTCCCTCGATCGCCTGGCCGGGCGCGGCTGATGGCGGCAGTCCAGCATGCCTGCTCGGTCCCGTTCCGGGTCCGCTTCGACGAGGCCGGTCCGGACGGCCTGCTGCGCACGTCGAGCCTGCTTCGGTACGCCCAGGACCTCGCGTCGTTCCACTCGGCCGAACGCGGCTTCGATCGCGCCTGGTACGCCGAACGGGGCCTGGCCTGGCTCGCCCGGGCCGCGGTCGTCGCGGTCGAGCGACCGATCCCGCACGGCACGACGATGACCGGCACCACGCTCGTGACCGGCGAGCGGCGTGTCTGGGCACGACGGCGCACGGAGTTCGTGGACGGTGACGGCACGCTCGTGGCGTGGACCCACGTCGACTGGGTCCTGCTCGACGGACGTGGCGGACCGACCCGGATCCCGCCGGAGTTCGAGCGGGCCTTCGGCACGCCGCAGGCCACGTTCCCCCTCGGTCGCGTGCCACTGGACCCGACGCCAGCCGATGCCGCCCGGCTCGACTTCACCGTCCGACCCCAGGAACTGGACCCGATGGACCACGTCAACAACGCGGTCTACGCCGACTGGCTGGAGGAGGGCGTGCTGGCCGCAGGCGGCGCGGCGGACCTCGCGGCGGTCCCGCGCCTGGTCCGACTGGAGTACGCCCGGTCGGCGGAACGGGCCGCATCGCTGTCGGGCGATGCCTGGCGTGCCGACGATGGCTGGAGCTATCGCCTGTCCGAACGCGATGGCGCCGAGCTGCTGCGAGCTCGGCTCGAGCGTGGTGCGGCTCCCGCCTGAGCACGGACTCGACGCCGGGCAGGTACGAAAGTCCTGCCCTTGACCGGGACGTGCATCGGTGCACCGGCCTGGAACGACGGTGGTGCGTGCGTAAACCGGACCCTCGATGACGAACGCGTCATGGCCCTTCTGGGACCTCTGGCGCACAGTCCGGTGCATCGGATGACGACGCGATCGCGAGGTCACCGACGCGACTTGGGAGCCCATCTGCCGATGCCATCGCCGCGCAAGCCACGGATCCGTGCCCGACTGGCCGGACCGTCCGGACTCGCCGCCGCGTTGGCTCTCGGCGCCGCCGGCCCCGCCAGCGCCTCCGTCCACCGCGCAGCCATCGTCGGCCCCGGCCCGGGGTGGGCCCCCAGCGCCGCGGCCGCCACCCCGACCGACTCGCCGCTCGGTGCACTGGCCGTCCTCGGGGCCTGTGGCCTCGCCGGGTTCATCCTCCTGTTGCTCGGCCGCCGCAAGGACGTCGACGAGCCGATCGAAGCGGTCCCGCCGCCGCCCGACCTCGAGGCCCTGATGCGGTCCACTCGCCCGGGTCCCGATGGCCGGCCCGGTGGCGAACCCGCGCGGCGAGGCACACCCCAGGACGGCGATTCCGCGACCGGGACGGACGGGGCGCCCGCACCGATCTGGGTGAAGCGGCTGAACGACCAGGCGCCGCCGCCACCCGAGCCGAGCCGCGTGATGGACGCCGCGTACCGGGGGTAGCGCCGGTATCCTCGGCGGTGTGACCGACACGGCCCCGCTTCGACTGACCGACGCCCAGGCGGATGCCGCGGCCGGAGGACGTGGCGAAGGCGTCGCGCGAGCGATGCGCATCATCCTGGCCCTGGCCCGGGCCGCCGGCGCGGATCGCCTGATCCCCGTCAGCCGCGCCCACGTCGACAGCGTCCTGTACCACGGGCAGGCCTGCCAGGACTTCGTCGAGTGGCTGACATCCGTCGATGCCCGGGTCGCCGTGCCGACCACCCTGAACGTCGCGGCGCTCGACCTCGTCCACCCGTGGCTCTTCCACGGGACGGAGGCCGAGGCGTCGGCCGGCCGCCGCCTGGTCGACGGCTATCTCGCCCTGGGCTGCCAGCCGACGATGACCTGCGCGCCGTACCAGGCGGCCGACCGGCCCGGCCTGGGCGAGGATGTCGCCTGGGCGGAGTCGAACGCGATCGTCTTCGTCAACTCCGTCCTCGGGGCTCGCACGGCGCGCTACGGCGACTTCTCCGACGCCGCGGCCGCGGTGGCGGGATGGGTCCCGGATGCCGGCCTGCATCGCCCCGAGGCGCGGCTCGCCCGCCTGGTCGTCGAGCTCGACGCCGACACGGAAGGCTGGCTGTCGGAGGAGTCGGGTGTCGGGGCGCTCGGTGTCGTCGTCGGTCGGCTCGCCGCGGGCCGGGTCGCCGCGATCGTCGGGCTGCCGCCGGACACGACCGAGGATGCGCTCAAGGCCCTCGGCGCCGGCGCCGCCTCGTCCGGCTCGGTCGCGATGTTCCACGCGGTCGGGCTGACCCCCGAGGCACCCACGCTCGAGGCGGCCGTCGGCGCGGGTCGCGAGCCGGATCGGATCCGCGTGGACGTGGCCACGCTCCAGGCGGCGCTGGCGAGCCTGGCGACGGTCCCCGACGGCCCGATCGATGCCGTCGCCGTCGGGACGCCGCACTTCTCGGTCGGTGAGTTCGGCCGCCTCCGCGGGTTCCTGGCCGAGACCGACGATCCGTTGCGGGTGGAGCTGACCGTGAACACGTCCCGGGGCGTCCTGGCCGACATCACCGAGCGTGGGTGGCTGGACGAGCTCGCGGCTGCCGGCGTCATCGTCGTCACCGACACCTGCACGTACCTCTTCCCGACGATCATGCGGCGACCCGAGCCGGGATCACGATGACCAACTCGGCCAAGTGGGCGTACTACGCGCCGGCCAACCTGGATGCCCGGGTCGTGTACGGATCCCTGCGGGAGTGCGTCCTGTCGGCCAAGGCCGGACGCGTCGTGCGGAGTCGCTCGTGACGTCGCGGCTGCAGGGGACCGTCCTGGTCCCGGGCGCGGCGGCCGGTCCGGTCCTCGCGCTGGCCGAGCCGCTGAGCTTCTGGGGTGGGGTGGACCCGGCCACCGGGCGGATCATCGAGGCCCGCCACCCCGACCACGGCCGGTCCGTGGCCGGCCACATCCTGGCGATGCCGGCGGTCCGGGGGTCCAGCTCGTCGAGCTCGATCCTGGCCGAGCTCCTCCGCGCCGGGCTCGGTCCACTCGGGATCCTCCTGGGTGAACCGGACGAGATCCTGGTCGTGGGCGCCGTGGTCGCGCGAGAGCTGTACGGCGCCGACTGCCCGGTCGTGTTGCTGGATCCGGCGGACTACGCCGCGGCGGCCGCCTGCGCGACCTTGACGATCGGATCGGACGGGACGCTCAGCGTCGACTGACGTCCACCGCGGCACCGTTCCTGCAGCCATCTGGCGACGCGATTCGTGACAGATGGCCGTAGCCCGGGCCGGACCGGACGCCCACGCTTGGGCAGGAGTCGGGGTCCGACGTCGACTCCTCGCGAAAGGAGTCCGAGATGGACAAGATCCTCGTGGCCTATGACGGGACCGACCCGTCGAAGCGGGCCCTGCAGACCGCCGCGACCCTGAGCAAAGCCTTCAACGCCCCGATCGGTGTCGTGAGCGTCGTACCGCGTCACCCCGGCCGATCGCCGGTCGATCCCTGGGACGACGGTCGCGTCCATGCCGCCGAACTGGTCGAAGCGCGTGAGCTGCTGCGAGCCGAGGGCCTGGAGGCCGAATTGCTCGAGCCGATGGGTGACCCGGCGCTGATGATCGAGCGCATGGCCGAGAAGGGCGGCTACGACACGGTCGTGGTCGGGACTCGAGACCTCGGCTCGGTCGATCGCCTGCTCCAGGGCAGCGTCTCCGAGCACGTCGCGACGCACGCGACCGCGACGGTCGTCGTCGCTCGCTAGCTCACCGGGCTGCACCCGGCGCCCGCGGCCCACTCGCCGCGGGCGCCGACCCCAGTGGTCGCGCCGGTGGTCACCAAGGTCGCCAGGGCTGACACGCGCGCGTCCCGCCACCTTCGGGTCCGATGACCCTGTCGCAGGGGCCGACCGACCCTGTGGCGCCCGCACGGCGACGGCTATGGTCGAGGTGATGGAAGCCATGACCCGCAGTCGACCCGTCACCCACCGCGCCGCCCCTCGAACGACCGGCGGCGTCAGCATCCGCCGGATCCGCCGCTCCGACATCCCGGAGCTGGAGCGGTTCTATGCCGGGCTGTCCGACGAGAGTCGCCGGACGCGCTTCTTCGCCTCCGGCGCCGTCCTGAGCCACCAGCAGTCCGTGTCCTTCTGCACCCCGGACCACGACCACCGCGAGGGCTTCGTGGCCGTCGCCCACGGTCGAGAGCCGGGTGACGAGCCGATCGTCGGCCACCTCTGCCTGGAGCCCGCCGGCGGCCACGTCGCCGAGGTCGCGATCGCCGTGGCGGATGCCGTGCAGCACCAGGGGATCGGTCGGCGCTTGATGGAGGCGGGTGTGCGTTGGGCCCGGGCAGAAGGCTTCACGACGCTGACGGCCACGTCCTACATCGGCAACGGCCCCATCCACCGGCTCCTGGCCGGCCTGGGCTGGCCGGCCCGGACCCGTGACGCTGGATCCGGCACGGAGGATGTCACCATCGACCTGCGGGCCGCGCCACCCGCCTGACCGCGACGGTCCGACGGCCCGCGCGTTCCGGGGGCTCAGTCGTTCGCGGCTCGCTCGGCCATCGCATGCACGAGATCCGTCGCCGACAGCACGCCCACGGGCGTCTCCCCGTCGTCCGCGACGACCACCAGGCGGTGGACGTGCTGCGCCTCCATGCGCCGGGCCGCCTCGTCGACCGGGGTATCCGTGGTCACGGTCAGGACCGGCCGGCTCATGATGTGGCGGGCACTCAGTCGGGACCAGTCCGCCCACAGCTCCTCGGTGGCGCGCACGCGCAGGAGGTCGGACTGGCTCACGAGGCCCACCAGGTAGCCGCTCCAGTCCACGACCGGTACACCGCTGATCCCCGCCCGATCGAGGACCTCGGCGATCTCGGCGACGGAGGTGTCCGGCCACACGACGATCGGATCGGGCGACATGAGCGCCCCGACCGTCGCGGGCTCGTCAGCAGTCGTCACACGCCTCGGCGATCTCGCGCACGAGGTCGCTCTCCGAGATGACCCCGATGGGTGCCAGGTCGTCATCGACCACCACCAGGCGATGGATGCCCGACTCGGTCATCAGGCGGGCGGCCTCATCGAGGCTGGCCGTGCCATCGATCGTCTGGGCCGGACTGGTCATCAGGTCGCGGACGATCAGGCCGTGCCAGCCGTGCCACGGGATGGCCGCCGCCTGGAGGCGGATCAGGTCGGTCTGGCTGATGACCCCCACCAACCGGTCCGCGGTATCCACCACGGGCAGGCCGCTGATCTCGTAGCCGGCCAGGAGTTCCGCGACGCCGGCGATGGCCTCGTCCTCCGAGATGATGACCGGCGAGACCGTCATGACGCTCTCGACGGTGGGACCGGTCGTATGCAGTGGCCATCATCACATCCACCTCCATCCGCGTCGCCGCTGGATCCGGGGCTCGGCGGGCGCCGGGGCAGGGACGAGCCTCGCCGGGATCACGTCTACAGGCTGGTCGTGCGCTGCCTGGCTCGGGAGGGGCGACGGGCCCGAAATCGAGGGCCGAATGGCTCACATCCCGGACGCCCGCCATGGTGCAGACTGCGAACGTGCGAATCGTCGAAGCCGCGGAGGCCGTCGCCGGCATCCGGTCGGGCGATCAGGTCTACCTGCACTGTGCGGCCGCGACCCCGTCGGTCCTGCTGGACGCGCTCGTCGCGCGGGCGCCGGACCTGCACGACGTGGGCGTCGTCCATCTCCACTGCGAGGGTCCGGGCCCGCACCTGGCGCCCGAGATGGCCCCGCACTTCCGGCATCGGGCCCTGTTCATCGGGCCGAACGCGCGAGCCGCGGTCAACGACGGCCGCGCCGACTACGTCCCGATCTTCCTGTCCGACGTCCCGCGGCTGTTCGACTCGGGCGCCCTCCCGCTCGATGCGGTCTTCGTCAACGCGACCCCGCCCGACAGCCATGGGTTCTGCTCGCTGGGCACGTCCGTGGAGGCGATGCACGCCGCCATCCGGGCCGCGAAGACGGTCATCGTCCAGCTCAACCGGTCCATGCCGCGCACCCTCGGCGAGAGCTTCATCCACGTCAACGACATCGACCTCGCGGTCGAGGTGGACGTGCCTCCCTACGAGCACCGGATCGGCGCGATCGGCGACGTCGAGCGGCGCATCGGCGAGCACGTGGCGGAGCTCGTTCCCGATGGGGCGACCCTCCAGCTCGGCATCGGGGCCATCCCGTCGGCGGTGGCCCTCGCGCTCGACGGCAAGCGCGACCTGGGCATCCACACCGAGATGTTCACGGACGCGATCGTGGACCTGGTCGAGTCCGGGGTCGTGACCGGGGCACGCAAGGAGCGCAACCGCGGCAAGATCGTGACCGCGTTCATGATGGGCACGAAGCGCCTGTACGACTTCGTGGACGACAACCCGATGGTCGAGATGCGCTCGGTCGACTTCACCAACGATACCCACGTCATCCGTTCGTTCAGCCGGATGATGGCCATCAACTCGGCCATCGAGGTGGACCTGACCGGCCAGGTCGTGGCCGACTCCATCGGCCACCGGATGTACAGCGGCGTGGGTGGGCAGATGGACTTCATCCGCGGTGCCGCCCTGGCCGAGGAGGGCCGCGCGATCATCGCGCTCCCATCGACCGCCGCCGGCGGCACGCGCTCGCGGATCGCGGTGACCCTGGCGCCGGGCGCCGGCGTCGTCACGACCCGCGCCCACGTTCGGACCGTCGTGACCGAGTGGGGCATCGCGGAGCTGTTCGGGCGGAGCGTGCCGGAGCGGGCGCGGGCGCTCATCGAGATCGCCCACCCGGACTTCCGGGATCGACTCAGGAGCGAGGCGCGCGCGACGCACGAGCTCTGAACCCGGACCCGGAGACGGCGAGACGGCGAGCGGCGCGGCCCGCCGGTGGGGGACCGCGCCGCGCAGGCGCCGGGAAGGAAGTCAGCGCCGTATCAGACGCGGCCCTTGGGGACCGTGTGCCAGTAGGTCTTGTTGAAGACGATCTTGCCCAGGTGCCAGAGCTGGTTCGGCTTCGGCGGGCGGGGCGGGTGCTCGTAGTCGAACTGGAGGAGGGTCCCCTTCCCGTCACCGATCTCGAAGAAGCACATGACCTTGCCTTCGTAGTCGGCATGCTTGCCGGCCGGCGCCCGGCCCTCGATGGCCGCGATGACGCGCTCCGCGACGACCGGGGCTTCGAAGTGGGCCGTCGAGCCCGCCTTCGACAGCGGCAGGTCCGTCGCGTCGCCAAGGGCATAGACGTTGGCGCGCCCGCCGACGAGGAGCGTGTGGCGGTCGGTCGGCAGCCAGCCGCCCGGCGCCGGCGCCAGGCCCGAGTCCATGAGGAACTGCTGGCCCTTGTGCGGCGGGACGAGGATGAGCAGGTCGTACGGCAGCTCCTCGCCCTCCAGGCTCTCGACGACCTTGCGCTCCGGGTCGATGGCCTCGACGTTGAAGAACGTGTGGAGCTCGATGCCCTTGGTCTCGAGGATCGGCGTGGCCATGTCGGACACGCTCTCGATGGTGAAGGCGCGCCCGATCGGCGAGCAGAAGTGCAGCTCCGTCACGTCGCGCAGATGCCGCTCGCGCAGCTCGGCCTCGATGAGGAATGCGACCTCCAGCGGCGCCGGCGGGCACTTGTAGGGCATCCCGGCGATGCCGATGACGATCCGACCGCCGGTGAACGCGTCGAGCGCCGTTCGCAGCTTCGCCGCCGCGTCGGCGGTGTAGAAGTGCTGGGCCTCGGTCTCGAAGTGCTCGATGGCCTCCGGGACGATGCGCGAGCCGGTCGCCAGGACGAGGTGCGCGTACTCCAGCTCTCGGCCGTCGGTCAGGACGACCTTGGCCTCGGCCTCGTCCACGCTCGCCACTTCGCCGATGACCAGGGTCACGCGCTTGTCGAGCAGGCTCCGCTCCGGGCGGGACAGGTTCGAGGCCTGCTCGCCGCCCATCGCGATGTACATGAAGCCCGGCTGGTAGACGTGCTGGCCGGTCGCATCGACGACGACGATCTCGACCTCGCCCCGGTCGATCCGGGCGCGGAGCTTCTTGACCAGGAGGTTGGCGGTGAGGGTGCCCCCGACACCGCCACCCAGGATGAGGATCCGTTGCATGACGCGGCTACCGCTGCTTCTCGACGATGATCTCGTCGTAGCCCTCGCGGGCCTCGAGGGCGACCAGGCGATGCCCGGCCTTCTCGACCCACTTGGGGATGTCCGTCTTGGAGCCCTTGTCCGAGGAGTAGACGGCGATGACGTCGCCGACCTGGCTCTCGCGGATCGAGCGGATGAGTTCCATCAGCGGCCCCGGGCAGAAGCTGCCGCGGGCGTCGACGGTGCGGGTGATGGTGACGGCGGTATCGGTCATGTCGGTCACGCTTCCTAGATGAAGAGGGGAGTGGAGTTGTCGGTCAGCAGGCCGATGACGGTGGCGGCACCGGCGGGCTCGCCCATGCCCTCGATCATGTCCTCGGGCTTCAGCCCGAACATGTCCATGGTCATCTGGCACGGGATGAACTCGACGCCGAGCGCCTGGGCGGCCTCGAGGAGTTCCTTCGGGCTGGCGACGCCGTACTGCTTGGCGAGGCGCCGCATCATCCACGGGCCCATCCCGAAGAAGTTCATCTTCGAGAGCTTGCGATGGCTGACGCCGGGTCGCTGCATCCCGGACATCATCTTCTGCATCGCGTTCTCGCCGGTGATGCGCTTCTCGTCCTTGACGAAGACCTGCAGGCCCCAGAACGTCACGAAGACGCGCGTCCGGACGCCCATCGCGGCGCTCGTCGAGGCGAGGATCATCGTGGCCCAGACCTTCTCCAGCTCACCGCTGTAGGCGATGATCAGGAAGTCCTTGGTCTTGACCTCGCCATCGGCGGCAGCGTGCCGGGTCCGGGAGGGTCGCCTCGGTGGCCTCGGGCCAGCCGTCTGCGGCGGCGATCGCCTCGGCCAGTGGATCGAAGGCGGTCGGTGTCTCGGTGGTCATCGTGTCCCTCACTTCCGGCGGATGACGAAGCGATAGACCGCGCCGTCCGATGTCTGTTCGACGAGCTCGTTGCCCGTGGCTCGGCACCACGCGGCGACGTCCTTGATGGACCCGGCGTCGGTGGCGAGGAGTTCGATGGCACCGCCCGATGGGATGGCCTTGACGGCCTGGGCGGTCTTGACGATCGGCATCGGGCACGACAGCCCGCGCGCATCGATCGACTGGGTGATCTCGATGACCGGCATCGCGGTGGCTCCTTCCTGGTGGTTCGTTGACTAGATGAAGACGATCCGACCCTCGTCGGCGTTGAGGTAGAAGGCGGTCACGCCCTCGACCCCGTCCACGAGCGGATCGAGGTCGGACTCGTCGAGCTTGAGCAGGTCCATGGACAGCGAGCAGGCCTGGATGTCGACCTCGCCCAGGTCCTTGGCCTGGCGGAGCGTGTCGGCCCAGCTGGCCTGTCCGGCGTTCGCCAGGTCGTCCACGGCGGCGCGCCCGGCGGCTCCAGCCTCCGGCGCCAGGCCATGGTCGAGGGCGATGCGGTCGGCCCGGAACGAGTCCAGGGCCCAGTACTGCAGGAAGATGTGGACCGGCTTTCCCAGCGCGGCGGCGCCGGCGGTCAGGACCGCGGCGGCCTGCAGCTTGTCATCGGTGCCGGAGAAGAGGACGAGATTGAGCGGCTGTTCCATCGGGGTCACCTCGTGGGGATGGCTGACGGTTCGAGGGTCCGGGCGGTCGGCACGGTGGCGCTGGCCAGGCCGGCCAGGCGCCCGAACCGACGCTCGAGGACGGCATGCACGATGCCGCAGGCGACCACGATCTCCGGGTCGGCGATGCGGTACCGGACCTCGCGGCCGTCCCGCTCGGCTTCGACCACGCCCGCCGATCGCATCACCGCGAGGTGCTGCGAGGCGTTGGGCTGGCTGATGCCGAGCTCGGCAGCCAGGGAGGCGACGCCGACGGGTCCGGCGGCCAGCAGGTGCAGGATCCGCAGGCGCCGTGGATTCGCGAGCGTCTTGAGGAATTCAGCCTGGAGGGCGTCGATCTCGTCGTTGTGGTCCATGCCCAGAGCCTGGACGTATGCGCATGTGCGCAACAGTGCCCTGCGGCCCGTCCCGGCGGGCCGGTCGGCCCGAGCCGTTCGGCAGGGCGCTGGCGCCCATCGACGATCAGGCCCTGGGCGTCGCCCATGAGCGAAGGGTCCGCATGTAGTTCGCGCGCTCGAAGGAGGACGGATCCTCCACCCGGGCCTGGCTGGCGCTCCCCCGGATCTGCTGGACCGACTCGTACTCGTGGTCGATCAACCAGTCCCGGAGCTGCGTCTCGACCGTCGCGACATGCCCGGGGCCGTGGCGCAGCAGGGCCGAGGTCATCATCACCACGTCGGCGCCGACGATGAGCCCCTTGACCACGTCGAGGCCGGTCTGCGCGCCGGACGTCGCCGCCAGCGAGACGCCCGGCCCGAACAGCGGTCGGAGGATGCCGATCCAGCGCAAGGGCAGGCGAAGCTCCCAGGCGGCGCTCAGGTCGAGGCGCGGGACCACGTCGAGCGATTCGAGGTCCAGGTCCGGACCGTAGAACCGGTTGAACAGGACGAGGCCGTCGGCGCCGGCACTGGTCGCGGCGGCGGCGAAGTGCGCCATCGCGGAGTAGAACGGGCTGAGCTTGACCGCCAGCGGGATCGAGATCGTGGCGCGAACGGCGGCGATGAGCGCCAGGTCGAGCGCGTCGCTCTCGGCGGCCGTGCGGCTCGGGTCGGCGGTCATGTGGTACAGGTTGAGTTCGAGCGCATCGGCGCCGGCCGCCTCGATGCGACGGGCGTAGTCGACCCATCCACCGGCCGTGCTGGCATTGAGACTCGCGATCACCGGCACACCGACCCGCGCCTTGACCCGCTCGAGCGAGGTGATGTACCGGTCCGCCGCGCTCAGGAACGGATCGACGGCCGGGAAGTAGTCGAGGGCCTCGGCGAACTGCTCCGTGCCCTGGTCCAGCGCACGGTCGAGCTCGAACTGCTCCGCCAGGATCTCCTCCTCGAACAGCGACGGCAGCACGATCGCGCCGACACCGGCCCGCTCCAGCAGGAGGGCCGTCGCCGGCTCCCCGTTGTGTGGCGCGGCGGAGGCGACGATCGGCGAGCGAAGCTCGAGGCCCAGGTAGGTGGTGCGGAGATCGACGCTCATGAGGGTCCTTCTCGCTCTCGTAGCGATACCCGGCGTCGCTCTCGACATCGGGCAGGATGTCCGGGTCGGGTCGATGCACGTGCGGCACGGTGCGTTCGATGCCGGCCAGCTGCTCGTAGTAGTGCCAGCGCTCGTCGGCATCCTCCTGGGCCAGTCCGGCCAGCTCGGCCGCGCGGTCCGGGTCCGTCCGCTGGAGCACGGCGAACCGTGTCTCGGTCGCGACGAAGTCGGCGATCGGGATCGACGGCGCATGTGAATCGAGCTTGAATGGCCGGCCGCCCTCGGCCTCGCTGGGCTGGAAGCGGTACAGCGGCCAGTAGCCACTCTTGACCGCGTCCTTCTGGTGGGTCATGGACTTGCCCATGTCGATCCCGTGGGCGATGCAGGTGCTGTAGGCGATGACGAGCGAGGGTCCCGGCCAGGCATCGGCCTCGAGCAGGGCCTTCGTGGTCTGGAGGTCGTTCGCGCCCATCGACACCTGCGCCACGTAGACGTTGCCGTACGCCCGGGCGATCGCCCCGAGATCCTTCTTGGCCGTGCCCTTGCCCGCGGCCGCGAACTTCGCGACGGCGCCCCGCGGGGTGGCCTTGGAGGCCTGGCCGCCGGTGTTCGAGTAGACCTCCGTGTCCAGGACCAGGATGTTGACGTTGCGCCCGGACGAGAGGACCTGGTCGACACCGCCGAAGCCGATGTCGTAGGCCCAGCCGTCGCCGCCGATGATCCACACCCCCTTGCGGACGAGGTCGTCGGCGAGCGTCTCCAGGTGTCGTGCGTCGGGACCGAGCGGGCCGTCGATGGCGGCCAGCGCCCCGTGCAGGGCCATGACGCGCTCGCGTTGCGCCACGATCTCCGCTTCGGTGTCCTGCGGCGCGCCGAGCAGTCCATCGACGACCTCGGCACCGAGCGCCGGCCGAAGGCGCTCGAGCAGCTGGCGGGCCTGGTCGGTCTGGGCGTCGAGCGCGAGCCGCATCCCGAGGCCGAACTCGGCGTTGTCCTCGAACAGGGAGTTGGCCCACGCCGGGCCGCGCCCCGCCGCGTTCACCGTCCACGGCGTCGTGGGCAGGTTCGCGCCGTAGATGGACGAGCAGCCGGTCGCGTTGGCCACGATCATCCGGTCGCCGAAGAGCTGGCTGACCAGCCGGATGTAGGGCGTCTCGCCGCAGCCACCACACGCGCCGGAGAATTCGAAGAGCGGCTCCAGGACCTGGCTGCCCTTGACCGTGTCGTGGGCGATCAGACCGCGGTCCAGGAGTGGGATGGACTGGAAGAAGTCCCACCGTGACCGCTCGACATCGCGGTGCTCCGCGACCGGGGCCATGTTGATGGCCTTGTGGCTCGTGTCGGTCTTGCTCTTGGCGGGGCATACGTCGACGCAGACGCCGCAGCCCGTGCAGTCGTCGGGGGCGACCTGGATGGTGAGCCGGTGGTCGGCGAGGTCCCTCGACTTGAACTCCTTGTGCGGGAAGTCGGCCGGCGCCGCATCGACGGCCGCCGTCGGGAACACCTTCATCCGGATCGTGGCGTGCGGGCAGACCATCGCGCACTTGCCGCAATCGATGCAGATGGTCGGATCCCAGATCGGGATCGACTGGGCGATGGCCCGCTTCTCGTACCTGGTGGTCCCGGTCGGGAAGGTGCCGTCGACCGGGAGCGCGCTCACCGGCAGCAGGTCGCCCTCTCCGGCGATCAGGCGCGACGTGATCCGTGTGACGAAGTCGGGCGCGGTATCGGGCGCCGGCTGGGGTGCGGCGAGTGGATCGGCGATGGCTCCCGGGGCGACATGGGCGAGCCCGGCCAGGGCGCGATCGACGGCCGCGAAGTTGCGCGCCACGACCGCCTCACCACGCTTCGCATAGGTCTTCTCGATGAAGCCCTTGATCCGGGTGATGGCCTCGTCGGGAGGGAGGATCCCCGCGAGCTGGAAGAAGCATGGCTGCATCACGGTATTGATCCGGCTGCCCATGCCGGCCTCGGCGGCGACGGCCAGGGCGTCGATGACCCAGACGTCGATGTCCTTGTCCACGATCTGCCGCTGGACCACGGCAGGCAGGTGGCCCCACACCTCGTCCGGTCCGTACGGCGCGTTGAGCAGGAAGGTCGCGCCGTGCTTCGCGAGCTCCAGGATCTTCGTCTTGCCGAGCAGTCCGAACTGGTGGCAGGCGACGAAGTCCGCCTCGTCGATGAGATAGGTCGACCGGATGGGCTCCGGGCCGAAGCGCAGATGCGAGACGGTGACCGAGCCGGACTTCTTGGAGTCGTACACGAAGTAGCCCTGGGCGAACAGGTCCGTGCTCTCGCCGATGATCTTGATCGACGCCTTGTTGGCGCCGACGGTCCCGTCCGAGCCGAGCCCGAAGAACACGGCGCTGACCTCGCCGGCAGGAGCCACATGGCGGAAGCCGGTGTCGATCGGCAGGCTGAGGTGCGTCACGTCGTCGTAGATGCCGACCGTGAAGTGGCGCTTCGGCCGGGCGGCCTCCAGCTCAGCGAAGATCGGCGCGATCATCGACGGCGTCATCTCCTTCGACGACAGGCCGTAGCGGCCCCCGATCACGCGCGGCGCGCTCTCGAACGGCGGGGTCTCGCTGTCCATGGCCTCGCTGAGGGCGGCGACGACCCCCATGTACAGCGGCTCGCCGACCGCGCCGGGCTCCTTGGTCCGGTCCAGGACCGCGATGGCGCGGACCGTCCTTGGCAGCGCGGCCAGGATCCGGTCGGCGGGGAACGGCTGGAAGAGGCGGATGCGCAGCATGCCGACGCGCTCGCCGGCGGCCACGAGGGCATCGACCGTCTCTTCGATGGCGCCGCTCGCGGAGCCCATGACGACGATGACGCGCTCGGCGTCCGGGGCGCCGTGGTAGTCGACCAGCCCGTAGCGGCGCCCGGTCCGTGCCGCCAGCTCGTCCATGACCTCCTCGACGATGCCGGGGACGGCCAGGTGATACGGGTTGGATGCCTCGCGGGCCTGGAAGAAGACGTCCGGGTTCTGGGCGGTGCCCCGGACCACGGGCGCCTCGGGCGTCAGGCCACGCGTGCGGAAGGCCAGGACGTCCTCGTCACGGACGAGCGCCGCGATGTCGTCGCCCTCGAGGACCGCGATCTTGTCGATCTCGTGCGATGTCCGGAAGCCGTCGAAGAAGTGGAGGAACGGGATGCGCGCCCGCAGCGTTGCGGCGTGGGCCACGAGCGCGAAGTCGTGGGCCTCCTGGACCGACCCGGCCGCCAGCATCGCCCAGCCCGTCGTCCGAGCGTGCATCACGTCGCTGTGGTCGCCGAAGATCGACAGGGCGTGCGTGGCCACGGTCCGGGCCGCGACGTGGATCACCGCGGGTGTGAGCTCGCCGGCGATCTTGAACATGTTGGGGACCATCAGGAGCAGGCCCTGGGATGCGGTGAACGTCGTCCCGAGGGCGCCCTTCTGGAGCGCGCCGTGGAGGGCCCCCGCCGCGCCGGCTTCGGACTGCATCTCGACGACGTCCGGGACCTTGCCCCACAGGTTCGGCCGGCCCGCCGCCGACCAGTCGTCGCAGTGCTCCGCCATCGGGGACGCCGGGGTGATCGGATAGATCGCGATCACTTCGCTGACCGCGTACGCGACGCGGGCGGCGGCCTCGTTGCCGTCCAGGCACTCGTATCGCTGGTTCACCGCTGCCTCCAAGGTCGTCCGGGGTCGTGCGTGTGGTTGGCCCGGTGCTGCGGCATCGACCAGCCACGTCGAGCGTATCGATGGGCCCGATCGGTGCCACCCTGCCGGATGGTCTGGAATGGCAGGCGCAATGGGCGCTTCGGCCCGGGCCCGTGCGTGCGTCGTCAGGCCGCGGCCCGTTGCGGACCGGTGACGGCTCGGGGCCCCTTTGGAACGGTGGCGGCCGAGCCCTTGTGGTGGCGCGCGATGCCTGCCTACCCTCAGGCGGCAGACCGCCACAAGGGAGCGCCACCGTGGATGCGACCGCCATCGGCATCGGACTCGAGGATCGGGGCCTCGTCCGCGTCGACGCGCGCAGGGCGGACCCGCCGGCGTCCGACGCGGTCTCGACGCCAGTCCCGACGCCCGTCGCGCTCGACCGCCTGGTCTCGCCCGTCCTGGCCTACCTGGAGCGATCGCATGCGCGGCACGCCGCCGACTCGTCCGGCGAGCTGGCGTCCTACATCCCGGAGTTGGCCAAGGCGGACCCGGCCACATTCGGCATCTGTGTGGCGACGGTCGACGGGGCCCTCTACGAGGTCGGGGACACCCGCCAGCCGTTCACCTTGCAATCGATCTCGAAGCCACTGACGTACGGGCTGGCCCTGGCCGATCTCGGCGAAGCCGCGGTCCGCGCCCGCATCGGGGTCGAGCCGACCGGCGACGCGTTCAACGCCATCGCCCTGTCGCCCGGTCGGGGGATCCCGCTCAACCCGATGGTCAACGCGGGCGCGATCGCCGCGGCAGGCCTGATCGGTCCGACGATGGAGCGCGCGGCCTTCGACCGGATCCTGGCCGCGTATGGCGACTGGTCCGGCCGGCCACTCGAGGTGGACGAGGCCGTGTATCGCTCGGAGCGGGACACGGGCCATCGCAACCGGGCGATCGCCCACCTGCTCCGGAGCACGGGCGCCCTCGAGGGCGACCCCGATGCGGCGGTCGACCGCTACTTCCGGCAGTGCTCCGTGCTCGTGGACGCCCGCGACCTGGCACTCATCGGGGCGACCCTCGCGGCCGGCGGGCGGCACCCGCTGACCGGCGTCCGGGTCGCGGACCCGGCGGTGGTCCGGGCGATGCTGAGCGTCATGGCGACCTGCGGCATGTACGACGGCGCCGGGGCCTGGCTCTTCGATGTCGGTCTGCCGGCCAAGAGCGGTGTCTCCGGTGGACTGCTCGCGGTCCTGCCCGGCCAGCTCGGGATCGCCGTCTTCTCGCCGCCCCTGGATCCGCGCGGGAACAGCGTTCGCGGCGTGGCCGTGTGTCGCGAGCTGGCCGGGGAACTGGGCCTGCATCTGGTCGCCGACGGCGGTCCGAGCAGCGAACCGATCCGCTCCAGCGCGGACCTGGTGACGCGTCGCTCGACGCGCACCCGTCGACCGGCCCAGGCCGCGCGACTGGCGGACCGGGGCGCCGAGGTGCTCGTCGTGGAACTGCAGGGTGAGCTGACGTTCCTGGCCGCGGAGACGGTGGCGCGCGCGGTCGAGGGTCGCCCGACGGTGCCGCGGATGGTCCTGCTCGATCTGCGCCGGGTGGGGCGACTGGATCGTGGGGCCGGCCCCATGCTCGATGGGCTGGCGGCGTCGCTGGCTTCGGCCGGCGGACGTCTGGCGCTGGCCGGCCGAGCCGAGACCCTGGTCGGGCTGGGCCCGCCGGATCCTGACGCCGCCGTCCCCGCCCTGCGCTTCGCGGACATCGATGCGGCCCTGGAGTGGGCGGAGGACCACCTCCTCGGCCTCGACGACGAGGTCGCCGAACGTCCCGACCGCGATCGGACTGGCGGACCACGACCTGGTCGCCGGCCTCGGGCCGGACGCGGTGGTCCGGCTGCTCCCCTGGCTCGACTCGCGCCGGTGGGCCGATGGCGAGCTCGTCGTCCGTCGGGGCGACCCGACGGACGAGCTGTTCATCGTGACGGCGGGCGAGGCCACGGCCAGCGTCGAGTTGGTGGGAGGTGGACGCCGGCGCCTCTCGACGGTCGGGGCCGGCAGCGTGCTCGGTGAACTGGCGTTCCTGGGCGGTGACCGCCGGACGGCCGATGTCGTGGCCGACGGGCCCCTCGAGGCGTATGTGCTCACGCGCGACGCGTTCGCCGAGCTCGGGCGCGAGGATCCCGCGTTGAAGGCGGCGGTCCTCGAGAACCTCCTGCGGATGGTCGTCCGGGTCGCCCGGCGGATGACCGACGAGGTCGCCTCGCTCGCCGGCTGACCACGGCGCATGCGCCCCGTTCCGCCTGTATCGTCACGGCGGGAGGCCAGCATGGGGTCGATCATCAGTGCGCCGGACACCGTCCCAGGGACCGCCGACGTCGTCATCGTCGGAGGCGGCATCGCCGGGGCGAGCGATGCGTTCTTCCTGGCCCAGGCGGGGCTGACCGTCGTGGTCGTCGAGCGAGGCGAGCAACTCGCCGGGCTGACGACGGCGCGGTCGGTGGCCTGCTTCCGGGCGCAATGGGACGAACCCGACTACGCCGCGCTCGTGCTCCCGAGTATCGAGTTCTATGGCGAGTTCGCGGAGCGCATCGGCCTGCCGGGCTGGGACATCGGCCTGCGCCGGGGTGGCTGGCTGTTCATCACCGGCGCCGAGTCCGGACCGGCCGACGTCGAGGCGTTCGTGGCGGGTCATCGTCGCCTCGGCGTCCACGACTCGGAGGCGCTGGCGGGCGACGAGGCGCGCCGTCGGTTCACCTGGCTTGGCCCGGACGTCACGGCGGCGTCCTATCGCGCGGATGACGGCTGGGTGTCGCCATACGAGGTGACCTACGGGTTCGCCCGTGCCAGCGGCGCGACCTGCCTGCTGCGCACGACCGCCAGCCGCCTGGTCACCGAGGGGGACGCGGTCGCGGGCGTGGAGACGGACCGGGGGACGATCGCCACGCGCCGGGTGGTCCTCGCCGGCGGGCCGTTCTCAGCCGCGCTGGCGGCGACGGCGGGCGTCAGCCTGCCGGTGGCCGCCCTGCGTCGCCACCGGGCGATGATCGCGGCACGCCCCGAGATCCCCGCCGATGGCCCGATGGCCGTCGACATGGACACGCATGCGTACTGGCGACCCGAGGGCGGCGGCGCGTTCCTCGGTCTGGGACTGCCCGAGGCGCCCAGCGAGCCCGCGATCGATGTGCCGGTCGACTGGACCTTCCCGGCCGTGGCGATGGACGCCGCAGGTCGCCTGGTGCCGTTCTGGCGGGACCTGGCCGATCGCCTGACCGGCCCCGAGGTCTCCGTCGGCGCGGGGCAGTACACGGTCACCGCCGACGGCCGTCCGATCATCGGGCCGACCGGCACCATCGACGGCCTGTTCATGCACGGCGGCGACAACGGCTGGGGCGTGGAGTCCGCGCCCGAGGGCGGGCGTCGGCTGGCGGCGGCTGTCCTCGCTGGCGGGGCCGGTGTGACGGACCCGGACGACCCGTTCCGGATCGATCGACCGTCGCTCGTCGATCACGCCGGGCGGACGATCACCTACTGACGCACCCGCTCGGACCGGTCACGGCATGGCGCTGGGCGATCACGCGCTGAGGCCGGCGAGGGCCTGGCCGATGAGCTTCACGCCGATGATCAGGCACAGGACCGCCATGATCACCGCGTTGTGCTGGCCCATCCAGCCCTTCATCCGCTCGAGGACGGCTGGTGCCCGGTCGCCGAGGACGAAGTAGATGACGACCGGTGCGGCCACGCCGATCGTCGCGATGAGCGCGAAGACGGTGTAGGCGATCGCCTGCTCGCTCGTCGGCAGGCCGGTGGCGGCGATCGAGGCCGCAGCGCCCACGGCGAGCAGCAGGTTCTTCGGGTTGAGCCCGGAGAGCAGCGCGGCCGCGCCGAGCGCCTTGACCGGGGTGAAGGAATCGATGGCGCCCATCCAGGCCGGTGTCGGGGCGGTCTCGCCGTCGTGCGGCCGGCCCTTGAACTGGCGGGCGGCCACCAGCAGGAGGAGCCCGCCCAGGACGGCCTCCAGCCACAGGATCCAGGTCGCCGTCTCACCGGACCCGCTGCCGGCGCCTCCGAGGACGCCGATCACGACGATCCCGATGATGGCGAGCCCGATCAGCCAGCCGATGACGAACATCGGCCCGTTCACCCGCGCCCGCCTGGTGACCAGCATGAGGATCACGGCGATGATCGGGAGCGGACTGAGGGCGACCCCGACCGCCATCGGCAGGACCTGGCCGATCGCCTCACCCACGGATCACCTCCTATCGCTTGACCGTCACCGGCCCAGCGATAGTGCACCATCGCGGCGGTCCGATCGAGTCGCTGCGCGGCGCGGGCGGCGGTCGGCGGGCCGCCGCGTTCAGGCCTGCAGGTGCGCCTCGAGGAAGTACAGGTACTTGTCGGCGCAGCGGCTGATCTCGGTGAAGAGGTCGGCCGTGTCGGCGTCGTCCAGTCCGTCGGCGGTCTCGATCGCCTTGCGCGTGGCGTTGGTGTACGTCGCCAGTCGGTCGGCCACGGCACGGACGTACTCGAGGCTGTCGGTGATGTCGGTCGGGAACTCAGTCAGGTGCTGGTCGCCGCCGACATCCGGACGGTCCCGTTGGCGTAGCCGCCCAGGGCCGTGATCCGCTCCGCGGTCTCGTCGACCCACTCGCGGCTCGCTCGGCCGTCTCGTCGAACAGCTTGTGGAGCTGCCAGAAGTCGGCGCCCTTGACGTTCCAGTGCGCCTGCTTGATCTGGCTCTGGAGGTCGAAGCTGTCCGCCAGCCGCTGGTTCAGCAGCGCGTTCAGCTTGGCGCGGTCCGCGGCGGGGATGTCGACGCTCGTCTTGAACGTCCGGGTCGGTTGCGTGCCTGGTGGCCATGTGGGTCTCCTCGATCCATGCGTAGGACGTCGAGTGTCCACCGGCATCGGTGACGGCGATACGCGTCGGTCCCGCGCCCCGCGTGACGGATCCATCGCAAGTGCGTACCGCGCCCGGCTGGTTCGTTCACGCCGTTGTAATGCCGCTGCCGGTTCCCGCAACCGGCCGACGACCCTCGACCCCCGACCATGCCCACAGGCTCCGACGACGGAGCACCGAAGACAGGTCTGCGGGCGGCTTGCCCGCGATATCGAGTGGAGGAGACTGCAATGGGCATCATCTCGTGGATCGTCCTTGGGGCGATCGCCGGCTACCTGGCCGGGTTCATCGTCAAGGGCGATGAAGGCCTTGGCGTCATCGGCCATATCGTCCTGGGCATCGTCGGCGCGCTCGTCGGCGGGTTCCTCGCCAGCGTCCTGCTGAACACCAAGCCGATCGACGGCGCGCTCGACATCAGCTCGATCGTGGCCGCCACCATCGGCGCGATCATCACGGTCCTGGTGGTCGGGCTGGTCACCGGCCGCACCCGCCGAGGCACCGGATCCCTGTGACCCACGGGGACAGCACGTCCCCATCCGTGGCGAACCGCCCACCCATCCGGGTGGCGCCTCGCCGCGTCCGAAGCATTCGAGGAGGCACTGACATGACGATCACCACCAAGCCCACCGAGGCGATCGAGGATCGACCGTCCACGACGACCGCGCGACGAGCATCGTCCGACACGCCCGCGAGACGGCCGGCGCGGCAGCCGATGCCGCGGTCGGTGCCGCCGAGCAGGTCACGGCCCGTCTGCCGGAGGCGGCCGGCGAGGTCGACCGGATCATCCGGTCCGGCTCCGACGACACCCTGCGTCTCGTGACGGCAGCGGCGATCGGCGTCGTCGGTCGGCCTGTTCACCGCCGGCGCCAATCGCCTCCTCGTGCTGGTTCGCTGCTCCCGGCGGCGATGGTCGCGATGGTCCTGGCGGGCCGCCGCTCGGTGTAACGCGGCTGCGATACCGCCCGTCGTGGCGGTGCGACCGCCTGCGACATCGGTCCTCGTACGGTGGTCGCACAGGCCCGCTTCCGATGCGGGCGCACGAACCAGCACGACCAAGGAGGTCTGACATGGACGACGTCAAGCAGGGCTATCGAGAGGTCAAGAACACGGTCAAGGAGCAGGTCCGCAAGATCGACGGCGAGACCCCGGCCGACCAGGTCGGTGACATCGGCGACGACATCAAGGACAGCCTCGGCAACATCGGCGACACCGTCGATGACGCCCTCAAGCCGACCCCCGACGGCCAGCCTCGACCGGCCTGACCACATTCGACGGAGCGCCCGACCGTCGAGGCCCCCGGACCTTCGGGTCCGGGGGTTCTTCTCGTCCCGCCATACTGGCCATCCGCACCTACGGACCGGGAGGGTCGCGTGACACACGAACGTTCGAGCCCCCGAGCGCCCCTCGGCCAGCGCGCCCGCGACGAGCTGGCGCGGGCCCAGGAGCTCCAGCTCACCGGGGCCCGAGCGGTCGCGGCCGGTGCGTTCGTGGGGCTGGTCGCGATCGTCCTGAAGGGACTCACCAACCAGATCGCCGGCGGTGAGACCGGCTATATCCTCCTTGTCGCCGCCGCCATCCTGGCTTCGTGGTTCGGCGGCTACCTGGCCGGCCTGACCGCGACCCTCGGTGAGCTTCCTGGTCAACTCCGCGCTGTTCGTCGGATGCGTACGGGGATCCGCTCGGCGGCGATCCCTGTGTCGCTCGCTCGTCAGGTGCTGTTCGTCGTGACCTGTGTCGCGGTCGGTCCTGCTGGTCTCGTCGCGTCGGGCGTCGCGTGATCGCCTCGGAGCGTGCGCTCGAGGAGGTGGCCACCCTCGCCGAGGCGATCGAGTCCCGAGATCGCCGCCTGGAACTCATGCTGGCGGCGTCGGGCACCGGCTTCTGGGAGTGGGACCTGCGGACCGGGACGCTCGAGTGGTCGGACGCGATCTTCGCGCAGCACGGACGCGACCCGGCCGACGGTGCCCCCGACTTCGAGACGTACCTCGGCGTCATCCACGAAGACGATCGCGAGACGCTTCGCGTCCGCCATCGCGGCCACGGCTGCCGGCGCGGGGGCCTTCGACCTGGAGTTCCGCCTGCTCTGGCCGGACGGCAGCGTCCACTGGACGCATGGTGCCGGTCGGCTCTTCCGAGACCGGGCCGGCCGAGCCCGTCCGGATGGTCGGGACCGGCCAGGACATCACGGAGCGCAAGACCCTCGAGGACGCAGCGCGACCGGCTCATCGCCGAGGAGCGGCGAGCCGCCGAGTTCCGCGAGGCGTTCATCGACGTCATCAGCCACGAGCTCCGGACGCCGATCACGACCATCCTCGGCGCGACCGAGATCCTGTCGCGGCCGGACCGGGTCCAGGATCCGCAGGTGCGCGCCACGATCCTGGCCGACGCCCGCGCCGAATCGGAGCGGTTGTACCGGCTGGTCGAGGACCTGGTCGTCCTCGGCCGCGTGGAGCGCGGCCGACTGGTCGTCGATGTCGAGCCGCTCGAACTTCGCCGGCTCCTGGAGCGATGCGTGGCGCAGCTCCCGGCCGAGTTGCCGTCGATCGACATCGTCCTGGCAGATCGCCGACAGCCCTCCCGATCGTGTCGGGCGAGGCGACCTACGTCGAGCAGATCCTGCGCAACCTCCTCGAGAACGCCGCGAAGTACTCGCCGGCTGGCACGAAGGTGGAGGTCGTGCGCCGTGGCGGCCGACGGACCCGACGTCCTCGTCGTCGGTGACGGACAGCGGTCCCGGGCGTCTCGGACGATGCCCTGCCGTCCACCTGTTCGAGTTGTTCTTTCGCGACCCGGGCTCATCTCGAACGGCGTCCGGCAGCGGGATCGGCCTGTTCATCTGCAAGCATCCTCGCCGAGGCGATGGGCGGTCGGATGGAGGCCCACCGTCGGCCCGAGGGCGGCTCGGTGTTCGCCTTCAGCCTGCCCGTCCTCGCGGCCGACGAGGATCCGCTCGCGATCGAGTCAGCGGAAGCGTGACGAGGTGTTTGTGATGCGGCTGCAATGTCTCGCCTCGTCCGGCGATGCCGGCCTGCGAGTCCGTGCGGCGCCATGCTGTCAGCATGCAGAAGGCGTCGACCCCCGGAGGTCGTTCGTGAGTACCAAGCCCCTCGTGCTCGTCGCCGACGACGAGCCGCGGATCACCAAGCTCGTCGTCGATCGTCGCTCGCCGAGGAGGGCTTCCGCGTCATCACGGCGAGCGGCGGCGAGGAGGCGCTCCGCGAAGGCCGAGGAGTTCCGGCCGGACATCGTCCTGCTCGACATCGTCATGCCGGACCTCGACGGCATCGAGGTCATGCGCCAGCTGCGCGAGCGGCGGCCGGTGCCGGTCATCCTGCTGACCGCCAAGGGCTCCACCGCCGACAAGGCCAAGGGCCTCGACCTCGGCGCCGACGACTACATCGCCAAGCCGTTCCATCCCGACGAGCTGGCGGCCCGCGTCCGGGCGGTCCTGCGCCGATCGCAGCGGTGCCGCGCCCGGGCGCCGGCGATCCTCGCGCTTCGACGACGTCGAGATCGACCTCGAGCGGCGGATGGTGACCGCGCGACGGCGAGCTCGTCCAGCTCTCGCGGACCGAGTGGCTGCTGCTCCAGCACCTGGCGGCCAACGCCGGCAAGGTCGTGCTCCACACCGAGCTCCTGACCAAGGTCTGGGGCCCGGAGTACCGCGACGACCTGCAGTACCTGCGGGTCTGGGTCACGCCGCGTCCGCCGCAAGCTCGGCGCGGAGCCCGGCGAGCCCGGGCCGGATCAAGACCTTCCAGGGCATCGGCTACCTGCTCGACGTCGAGCCGCCGCCGCGTCGCGGAGACCCGGACCCCGAGACCTGACGAGCGCGCCGCCCTCATCGGCTGACCCGGCGGCGTGAGGTCAGCCAGCGACGGGCGCAGCAGGCTGTATTCGCCGTTGTAGCGGACGCCCATCGCGTTGTTGAACAGGTTCAGCATGTTGATGAAGCCGATGAGGAACGTGAGCTCCACGACCTCGGGGTCGCTGAATGCCGCGTGGAGTTCCTGCGACAGCGCATCGGGGATGTGGTTCGAGTCGGTCATGACGGCGCGCGTATAGGCGATCGCGATCCGCTCGCGCGGCACGAGCGACTCGGTGTGGTCGATGACCACCAGCGGATCCTTGACGATGTCCGAGAGGTCCACCAGGTCGCAGTGCGAGTTCGTGCAGAACTGGCACTCGTTGGTCTGCGACGACGTGATGATCACCAGCTCCTTGACCCGCCGCTCCAGCAGCCCGCCCGGGTAGACGCAGGTCCCGAACCCGGCGAACCCGCGCAGGATCTCGGGCCGCAGGCACATCGCCTGGATCATCTCGACCGGCGGTCGTCCCAGGGCCCACAACGCGCGACTCTCGTCGAAGGACGGGTCGTCCTTGATCGCCTCGAAGGCGGACTGGATCTGCTCGGGCGAGACGGTGACGCGCATCGATGGCTCTCCTCGGCGGGCTGGCGGCGACGGGGATGGCCAGCGTACCCGCCGCGGACCGTGCCGTGGCGTGGCGCGGCCGGTCATCGACGCTGCACACGTGAGTACTGGAGGCGACCTTCGGTCCGAGGATCGAGGGCCGTCCAGCACTTCCCGTGCCGCCGACCCACGGCTACGGTGTGGACCGGGGGAGACCCACCGGTCGTTCGACCTCGATGGGTCGGCTCGGGCGGCCGCCGTGGCGCCGCCAAGGGATCGGAGTCAAGCACATGGACAGGAACCGCACGTTCGCCGTCGCGGCCGGAGTCGCGTTCATCGTCGCGACGGTCGCCCAATTGATCGGTGTCGCCCTGACGGGGCCGATCCTCCAGGGTCAGGACTACCTCACGCAGATCTCGGTGAACCAGGAGCGGGTCATCCTCGGGGCGCTCCTGCAGTCGATCGGAGCCCTGGCCTGCCCGGCCATCGCCATCGCCCTGTACCCGGTCCTCCGGAAGCGCGGCGAAGGTCTGGCCCTTGGATCGGTCGGCTTCCGGACCATCGAGGGAGCGCTCCACCTCCTCATCGCCATCTGCATCCTGCTGCTCGTCTCCGTGAGCCGGGCGTGGGTCGGCGCCGGGGCTGCGACGGCCTCCGCCTACGAGGTCGCCGGTTCGATGGTGATCGCCACACGGGCCTGGCTGGGCCCGGTCTCATTGCTGGCCTTCGGACTCGGGGCGATCATGTACTACTGGGTGTTCTACCGATCGCGACTGGTGCCTCGCTGGCTGTCGGTCTGGGGTCTCGTGGCCATCCCGCTGCTGACGGTGTCCGCCCTGCTTGTCATGTTCGGTGTCATCGACAACCTCTCGACGACCCAGGTCGTGCTGGCGCTGCCCCTGGCCGTGCAGGAGATGGTCCTGGCCGTCTGGCTGATCGCCAAGGGCTTCGATCCGCGTGCGATCGCTACCGAGCCTGCCGGCGAGACACCGGTGGGGCTCACCAGCGTGCGGCCAGCCGCGGTCTGAGCCGCGACAGACGAGGGTCTGCTCGGTCACGGGCGCCTCAGCGCGGTCTCTGCGGGGGCAAGGCTTGACTGATGATGCTGCATGCAGCACCATCACCACCATGAAACGGATCACGACCACGGTGGATACGGCCACCTACGGACTGCTCGAGGACCTGGCCCACCGGGACGGCGTGGCGACGGCCCGGCTCGTCCGCGACGCGATGGAGCGCTACGTGACCGAGCGACAACGCGAGCTGGAGCCCCTTCCCCTGCCTGACTGGGTCGGCATGTTCCAGGGCGATGGCGAACCCTTCGCCGAGCGCGCTGAGGAGATGCTGGCCGAGATCGCCGATGACGGCCTCCGAGCCGACGGCGCTCGCGAGACGGAACCGCCCACAGCCCGATGACGATCGCCGTCGTCGATACGGGCGTGGTGCTGGCGCTTGCGATCGCCAGCGACCCGCGCCACGACGACGTCGTACGTGCGATCGGTGCCCACGTCGGCGGACTGATCCTGCCGGACCCGGTCTTGTTCGAGTCGGCGCAGCTCGTCGGTCGGCGGTTCGGGTCCACGGCAGAAGCCCGGCTGATCCGCCACCTCGTCGCGACCGATTGGCGACGCATGCCGGTCACGGATGACGACCTGGGTCGCGTCGCGGACCTGCTCGGGACCTACGCCGACGCGAACATCGGTCTTGCCGACGCGACGATCGTGGCGATCGCGGAGCGGCTCGGGGCGACGCGGCTGTTCACGTTGGATCGTCGCGACTTCGCCATCATCCGACCGCGCCACGTCGAGGCGTTCGAACTCCTTCCTTGAGCGGAGCCGCCCGCGCTACCGGGCGACGGGACTCGCCGAGTGCGCGACCCGCGCGGCATGGACCCGGGCATGTTCGATCGCGCTGGGCGTCGTGTCGAACACGTGGCGCTCGTGGGCCAACTCGTCGTACACGCCGAGCCGGGTCAGGATCGGGGCATGGGTGGCGCGGACGCCCGAGAGCAGGACCGTCACCCCGCGAGCCTCCAGCCGCTTGATCGTGTCGGCCAGGACTGACGCGCCGGTCGCATCCAGGGACGCCACCCGGGACAGCCGCAGGACGACCACCCGGACGTCACTGACCTCCGAGACCTCGAGCAGGAACGCGTGGGCGGCGCCGAAGAACAGCGGTCCGTCCAGACGGTAGGCGACGATGTGTTCGTCGATGAGCGCCTGCTCCTCGTCGGCGTGATCGCTCTCGTCGAGCGAGATCTCGTCCAGCCGCACCGAGCGCGCCATCTGCTGCAGGGCGAACGCACCGGCCACGATGAATCCGAGGATGACCGCGGTGACCAGGTCGAGCGCGATGGTCGCGGCCGCCGTGATGACGAGGACCACCGCATCGCCTCGGGTCGAGCGCAGCAGGGCGCCCAGGCTCGATACCTCGACCATCTGGATGGCGGTCGCGAGGAGGACGCCGGCCAGCGCCGCCAGCGGGATCCAGGCGACCCACTGCGACGCGAACAGGATCACGAGCAGCAGCGCCACGGACTGGGAGACGGCCGCGAGCCGCGATCGGGCGCCGGACCGGACATTGACCGCCGTCCGGGCGATGGCGGCGGTGGCCGGGATGCCGCCGAACAGCGGGACCGCGAGGTTCGCGATGCCCTGCCCGAACAGCTCGCGGTCCGAGTCGTGCCGCTCCCCGATGGTCATCCCGTCGGCGACGGTCGCCGACATGAGGCTCTCGAGCGCGGCCAATGCCGCGACCGCCACGGCCGGCAGCAGCAGCTTGCTCAGCTGGCCGGGCTCGATCCCGGGCAGGGACGGGGAGGGGAGTCCGACCGGGATCGGACCGATCGTCGCGATCGGGAGATGGACGGCGGCGACGACCAGGGTGACCGCGACGACCGCGACCAGCGACACGGGCAGGCCGGGTCGGAGCCGGGCGGCCAGGAGCATCGAGCCGGCCACGAGCCCCGCGATCAGGATGGAGGCGAACTCCGGCGATGCTGCCCACGCGGCCAGCGATTCGACGGCCGTCGCCAGGACCGACTCGCCCGCGACGACCGGGACGCCGAGCGCAGCCGGGAGCTGCTGCAGGGCGATGATCACCGCGATGCCGACCGTGAACCCCTCGACGACCGGGAGCGGGACGTACTGCATGTACCGGCCAGCGCCGGCGAACGCGAGGCCGATGAGCATCACGCCCGCGAGCAGGCCGACGACCAGGACGCCATTCGCCCCGAACTCGGCGACGATCGGGACCAGCACGACGGTCATCGCCCCGGTGGGGCCGCTGATCTGGAGATTGCTGCCCCCGAACGTAGCCGCGAGGACCCCCGCGATCACGGCGGTGACAAGCCCCGCCTCCGCGCCGAGCCCTGAGGTGATCCCGAAGGCGAGGGCCAGTGGGAGCGCGACGACGGCGACCGTGATGCCGGCGAGGATGTCGCGGCGAGGTTGGCGACGGGCCGCGTCGAGGTCGCTCCGCCGCGGGGCGAGCGCGCGCGCCCGACGGATGGCCGTGTCCAGGATGGCGTCGGCCCCACCCAGCGCGGTGGCGGTGATCCCGTCACTCACCGGGGCGACGCGGCGATGGCGGACGCTCGGAGCTCGGCCTTGAGGTCGTCCTGGTCGGCGATGAGGCCGAGCAGGATCGTCCGCGCGGCGAGCAACAGGTCGCGGACCTCGGGGACGCTGATCGAGTAGACCACCTCGCCGCCGTCGCGGTGCTGGACCACGAGACCCGCCCGTCGCAGGACGGCCAGTTGCTGGGACAGGTTGCTCGGCTCGATCTCGATCTGGTCGAGGAGTTCGTGGACGGCGTGATCCCGCTCGCTCAGCAGCTCGAGGACGCGGATGCGCGCCGGGTGCCCGAGGGTTCGGAAGAACTCGGCCTTGGCCTGGTACAGCGGGACGGGCATGGCGAGGCCTCTCGGCGGAGGGGTTGGAGCTGTGCAATGTAGCACATGAACGAATGTTCAAGTACCGGGCGGGCTACCGGGGCCCTGCCGTGCGAGGCAGGACGACGCGTCCGTCCGGGCGTATATCCTCCAGCGCGGAGGTGGTCAGCTTGTCGACATTCGTCATCGTTCCCGGAGCCTGGGACACGCCGGCCGCGATGGAGCCGGTGGTCGAGCCGCTGGAGTCGGCCGGCCACGACGTGATCGTGGTCGATCTGCCGTGTGACGACGCCGCCGCGACCCTGGAGCAGTACGCGGACGCCGTGCGCGCCGCGTTCCCCGATGACCTGGCCGACGTCGTGCTGGTCGGCTACTCGTTCGGAGGCTTCACCGCATCGAGGATCGCGGTGGAGCACCCCGAGCTGCCGGTGGTCTACGTCGCGGCGTGGATCCCGCGGCCGGGCGCATCGGTGCTCGAGATCTTCGTCGGTGGCGATCCGTTCGCGGGCGGCGACGAGGCGGCAGGGCTCGCCGCCTTCGGGGGCATGTTCGTCAGCGCAGGTCCCGGCCTGTGTGCCCTGAACGTCGACCAGTACGTTGCCGCGGCAGATCCGGCCGAGCGCGACGCGGTTCGCTCGTATCTCGAGCGGACGCAACGCCCGCAGGGCATCGCCGCGCTGCGCCAGCAGTGGCACGGCGATCTACCGACATCCGTCCGTCGCACCTACATCCTCACCACCGCCGATACGCTGGTACCGCCGGAGCTCCAGCGGACCATGGCGGCATCGGTCGGCGCGGAGATCGTCGAGATCGCCACGGATCACGGGGTGTTCCGCGAGCAGCCCCAGCGCCTCGCCGAGCTGCTGGTCGCCGCCGCCCGCTGATCCCTGCGAACGGCGGCCTGACGCAGCCTGTCCGCCTCAACGACGAAGTCGGACCGTCACCTCACGCATCGGCGATCGACGACGTCATGGCCGTCCCTCGCTCGCGTCCAGCGTGGCCAGGAACTCGTCCAGTTGATCGAAGGTCTCCGGGTTCCAGGAGATCGCCTCGGACGCCATCGCCTCGTCGAGCGCGTCCTTCGAGGGATAGAGATCGTGCACGATCAGCCGCGTCCGGCCCGCGGCGTCCTCGAAGGTGACCGTCGTGACGACCGCGCTGTCATCACCTTCCTCATTGGTCCAGACGAGGCGCGAGTGCGGCGTCACCTCCAGGTATCGACCGAAGAACGCCATGGGCTCCGGGGCGGACTCGTGGCTGAACACGAACTTGTACCGGCCCCCGACCCGGACATCCGCCTCGCAGGAGAGGAGGGTGACGCCGATCGACTTCGGCACCCACCACCGCTTGAGCAGCTCGGGCTCGGTCCATGCCCGGAACACGATGCGCGCCGGGCCGTTGACGGTTCGCGTGACGACCAGCTCACGCTCGGACGTCCGCTCCACGGTCATGCGGTCCTTCGTGCTGCCGACCTCAGTCTCGGTCATGGCGCTCATCGTCCAGCTCCTTCCGCTGTAGTTCTTCGACCAACTTGTCCAACTCGTCGAACCGTGCGTCCCACCGTTGGCGGTACCGCTCCATCCAGACCGTCTCGTCTTCCAGGCGGAGCCGGCCGAGCGTGCACGTCCGCACGCGCCCGACCTTCACCGTGGAGACGAGGTCGGCCTGCTCAAGGACGCGGACGTGCTTCCGCATGCCCGTGAGGGTCATGTGGAACCGTTCGGCCAGATCCGTGATCGACGCGTCGGCTCGTCCGAGCTGCTCCAGCACGCCACGCCGGGTGGCGTCCGACAGCGCCGCGAACGAGGTATCGAGCTGAGCGCTCGTAAACTGAACCATGCGGTTCAGTATCTACGACTTCGACGGTAAGCGCAAGCCCTTTGCGACCTGACTCAGCACGGGTCGGTCCCGTCCGCAGCTGGACAGAACCGCACGCTGTCGAGAAGCCGTTGGCCGACGGCCAGCAGTTCCTCCGACTCCTGGACCGACGGCGTCTCCGCCCAGTCCGTGCTCAGCGCGATCGTCACGACCTCATCGCCGACGTCGACGGTGATGAGCCTGAACCGCTCGCCCGGCGACGCACCCCAGACCTCGTCGCCGGCCCGAAAGATCGGGACGTCAGCCCCGACCAGACCGCCACATGCCGCGAGCGCGCCCTCCGACACGGTGACATCCACCTGGTCGCCTTGATACTCGCCGATGGTCGTCGCCTTCGGATCCTGCAGGGTGAGATGGTCGAGGCCCTCGAGCACGCCGAGCGGGTCGGCCAGAACGGAACCCGTCGACGCGCCCTCGCCGCCTGCGACGCACGGGCTGGTGATGACCTCCTGGACCCGGAGGAGCTGCACGCCTCCCAGTGGGGCGAGATCACGGATCAGGCCGAACACGTCGGCTCCATCGCGGTTCGCGACCCAGCCCTGGTCCGCGATATCGAACGTGAACGACGGACGGAACTCGCTGGTCGCGTACCCCCCGATCGGAGGGGTCCCATGACGACCGGTTGCGCAGACGGACTCGCCTTCGCCGACGAGGGTCGGGGTCGCGAAGCCGCCGAGCTGGGATCCGGCAAGCGCGATCACGATCGAGATCGCGAGGACGGCCGTCGCTACGCCACCGACGAGGACCGCGGACCGTGGGATCGCACGCGGCGCCCGCGCGTTCGGGTCGCGAGTCACGGCATAGACCAGGATGGGGTCCGCGATGCCCTTCAGCCGCCGCCGCCCTCGAGGCACGAAGCCGACCGTGATGCTGGACTGCGTGATGCCCTTGACCGTCGAGCTCACGAGGACCTCACCGGGTTGGGCGGCAGCGCACAGGCGGGCGGCGATGTTGACGGCCCGGCCGATGTAGCCCTCGGCGGTCTCGACCGCCTCGCCGGCGTGGACACCGACGCCGATCCGAAGCGGCCGGTCCGGATCCCGGAAGTCGCCTCGGCCGCGGCCTCGACGATCTCCAGCCCGCACAGCACGGCATTCGAGGCCGACTCGAACACCGCGTGGATCGCGTCGCCCTCGGTGCTCATCTCGACGCCGCCGCACCGAGCGATCGCCTGGCGCGCGATCGCGAGGAACCGGGCGACCATCTCGGCCGCCGCAGCATTCCCCCGGCGCTCCGCGAAGGCGGTGAAGCCGCGCACGTCGGAAAACAGGAACCCGCGATACGAGGTGGCCGCGACATCGGAGCGGGCGTCTTCGACCATGTCGGGCACATGGTAGTAGCCACTCGTCGCAACCGGGCGATCGAATTTTGAAGGGACCGCAGGTGTCGCCGACCCATACCCTACGAAGGCGTCGGACGTGACCGTCGCCACGAAGCGGATGAGGGGCGTGGATACCGAACTCGTGAAGCGGGCCCAGCACGGCGACAGGGAAGCCTTCGGGCTGCTTGCCACCGAACTCGCGACGAGGTTCCTCGCCGTGTCGCGCAGGATCCTGCGCGACCTCGATCTCGCCGAGGATGCGACGCAGCAGGCGCTGGTCGCGATCTGGCGGGACCTGCCGCGCCTTCGCGACCCGGCGCGCTTTGACGCCTGGTCGTACCGGATCCTCGTGCACGCCTGCTATGCCGAGGGCCGGCGCTCGCGCCACTGGTCGCCGAACCTGCGGATCCTGCCGGCTGACGAGCCGGCGGCGTCTGGCGGGTTCGACACCGTCATCCATCGAGACGAGCTCGAGACGGCCATCCGACGCCTGTCGGTCGACCACCGGACCGTGCTCGTCCTCCATCACTACGCCGACATCCCGGCCGAGCGGGTGGCCCAGATCCTGGACATCCCGATCGGCACGGTCTACTCACGACTCCATCACGCGATGCGCGCCATGCGGGCGGCACTCGATGCCGACGAACGCCCGGCGGCGAGCGGAGGCTTCCCGATGACCACCGAACACGATCCCCGCACGCGCATCGTCCTGTCGTGGCTTCGCGAGGACGCGCATGAGAACGCCGAGCGCGTGCTCCTGCGCGCCCTCGACGAGGTGGACGCGACGCCACAGCGCCGGTCCTGGTGGCCGGCGTGGAGGACCGACTCGATGAATACCTACGCCAAGTTGATCGCCGCCGCCGCGGCGGTGCTGGTGGTGGCCGTCGTCGGCTACCAGTTCCTGCCCGGCAGTGGCGGGTCGGCGGCCAGCCGACGGTCGCGCCATCGCCGAGCCCGGCGCTGCTCGCCCGTCGGCAACTTCATCTCCCACGGGGTCACCGCCCAGCTCGATGCCCGCGGCGCGGGTGACAGCGTGACCGGCATGCTGACCGTGTCCGATTCGGGCCTCCGCGCGACCGTCGATCTCGAGTGCTCCCGAACGACGGACGGCTTGATCATCATCGGCGGCCTGGTCGGCGGTTCGACGTTTGACGACCACTTCCCAGAGGGCCACCGCGTCGCGGTCATCTTCGAGCCGGGCTCCCCGGTGAAGGCCGTCTGGTGGCTCGCTGCCGTCGACGAGGCCCCGGCGGCAACGTGCCAGGCGCTGGTCGAGGGCATCAAGATCGAGAAGGGCGATCCAGGCCTCGAGCCGATCGAGGGAACCGTCGAGCTTGGTCCGTAGCGTCGACCAATAGGCGAAGCCCCGCAACGCCCACGCGACCGTCGGCCGGCCCGACCCTCACGGGCGGCCGGCCCGACTGCTCTCTGGCGCCGAACGTGGCGCCCCCGCCACGGTCACCGCCTGGCCTGCGCCGCGATCTTCACCCCGATTCCCAATGGGCGACACTCATAGTGGATGAAGCGTCCCACCGGGGCCGCGAGCCTGGGAGCTGGATGGATGAACCCCGCCCTCGTCGAGGCGGCACGGTCTGGGGACGAAGAGGCCTTCGCCTCCATCGTTCGCGGCTCCTCTGACCGGCTGTTCGTCGTCGCCCATCGGATCCTGCGTGACGTCGGGCGCGCCGAGGACGCCGTCCAGCAAACGCTCGTCACCGCGTGGCGGGAGCTGCCGACACTCCGCGAGACCGAACGCTTCGAGGCCTGGCTCCATCGGATCCTGGTCCATGCCTGCTATGCCGAGGCCAAGCGCGCTTCGAAGTGGTCCGCCAACGTCGTGGTCCTGCCCATCGACGGGCCGGCGACGCCGGACACCACCCAGGACATCGTCACGCGCGATGCGCTCGATCGCGGGTTCCGCCGGTTGCCGACGGAGCAACGCGCGGCGTTCGTGCTCCACCACTACCTCGGCTGGTCGGTCGCCGAGATCGCCGAGAACCTCGGCGTCCCCTCGGAAACGATCAAGTCGAGGCTCCGCTACGCAACGTCCACCCTCCGCGCGGCGATCGATGCCGATGCCGAACGACCCGACACCACCTCCGTGGAGCGAATGGCATGAACGAGAACGAATTCGACCTGGCCGCCCGGGCCTACCTCGAGGACGGCCCGACCCGGATGTCCGACTACGCCGTGTCGTCCACCCTCGAGGAGATCCACGCCACTCGCCAGCGCCGATCCGCGCGGCCGACCTGGCGGTCCGACCGGACGAGGGGCTACGCGACACTGACCGCCGCTGCCGCCGCGGTGCTGGTGGTGGCGGTCGTCGGCTACGCCGTCCCCGGTGGACCCGACCCGACCAAGCCGACTCCCACGGCGCCCCCCATCGGCCCGGCTGGGAACGGCATCATCGCGCTGGCGAAGGACGGCGACATCTTCTCCGCCGATCGGCCCGGTGGCGACACCCGTCCGCTCGTGGCCGGTCCGGAGTTCGACTTCGGCCCGGTGTTCTCGCCGGACGGCACCCGGATGGTCTTCCTGCGTCAGACCGACGCCGAACCTCTGCTGATGGTCGCGGATGCCGACGGCACGAATGTCGTCGAGGTCATGCCGGAACCCTTGGAGTTGTGGAGCTTTGCGCCGGATGGCCGGTCCGTCGTCGGCGTCACAGAGATCGATGGCGAACCGCGAGTCATCGTCCGCCCCCTCGACCCGGCGGCGGCATCCACCGTGCTGGACATCGACTTGCCGTTCGGCGGGCAGGAGCTCTATGAGTGGGGGGGTCCCAGGTTCCGACCGACGAACCCACAGGAGATCCTCGTCAAGGCGCAGCCGGAGCCAGCCGGGCCTCCCGGGATCTACGTGTACGACCTTGCAACGGGCGACCTCCGGAAGATCGTGGAGCCGGCTGGTTGCAGCAACGACACCAAGTGGGCACCTGCATGCTACGTGCACGGTGTCGTGTGGTCCCCGACCGGCGAGGAAATCCACTACCGTCTGGACGCTGAGGACCGCGTCGTCGCCGCGGACGGGTCGGACGATCGCGTGCGGGACGACTCGCCGGGCGAGCCAGGCGACAACCAGACCAGCCCGTGGTCCAACGACGGGACGAGGGTGGTCGTCAACCGCGAATTGGATGGCATCGCGGACTTGCAGGCATTCGTCGTCAGCACGACGGATAGCGGGGGATCCGTCCAGTTGGCCTGCGGCCCGACGACGGCCATCCCGTGCGCCGAGTCCTGGACCTGGTCGCCGGACGATTCGATGCTCCTCGGCTCCACCGAACACATCGTGTCGAGTTACGGCGGACCCATGGAGACGTTCCTGCAGGCGGACCCGACGACCGGCCGGGTGACCGAACTGGCCTGGGACCTCTATCGCACGCCCACCTGGCAGCGCGTCGCCCCGTGACGCGTGCGAGCTGCTTGCTGACTACCGCGCTCGTGATCGGGGTCGTCTCCGGTTGCAGCGGCTCCGCCTCCCCAGAATCGCCAGGCCCGGCCATGACGCCGGCCGCCACAGACACTCAGGCGTCCGTTCAGCCGACGCCAGCGTCGACAGTCGCCCCGACGCCGATCCCGACGGCGTTCCCGAGCGAGGCATTCGCCGCGCTTAGCGACGACGCCGTCCCTGCGGACGTGGCCGCGAAGTTCCAGGCGGCCTTGGCCGAGATGGTCGTCAAGGCAGGCACGGGCGGGATCACGGCCACGGTGATCACTCCCGATGGAACGTGGACCGGGGCGGCGGGCAAGGCAGATGGCGTCCACGACATGCAGCCTGACAGCCAGTTCGGCATCGGCAGCGGCACGAAACCGATCGTCGCCGCCCAGGTGATGCGGCTCGTCGAGGCGGGCGAGATCTCGCTCGACGCAGCCGCCACCGACTACCTCCCTGCCGACTTCAGCTTCGACACCAACGGAGCGACGATCCGCCAGCTCCTGAGCCATCGCTCAGGGATCCCCGATTGGTACCCGGCCATGAAGGAGCAGTTCGCGGTGGACAGGGATCGCGTCTGGACGCTCGATGAGGTCCTCGCGCTCGTGCCTCCGACTCGCCGTCCCGCCGGCGTCGCCCACGACTACACAGACACCAACTACAACCTGCTCGGGCTGGTGACCGAGCACGTTGGCCAGCGACCGCTCGTCGAGGTACTGCGCGATGGCGTCCTCCGCGTCGAGGGGACGGAGCGGCTCATCTGGCAGCCCGACGAGGCGCCGACCGACCCCATGGCCATGCCCCGCGGCGAGTCGCGCGACGCGCTCGAGCAGGGCGCCGGATACCTGCCATCCATCTCGGACACGGTCGATGGGGCTGCTGGCGGCATGGCGTCCGACTCAGTCTCGCTCGCACGCTGGTGGCGAGCGTTCTGCGCCGGCGAGATCGTCTCGAGGCCCTCGCTCACCGAGATGTCGACGCTCCTGGGGAACGAGTACGGGCTCGGGCTGTTCAACCCTGCCGCCGGGTATGCGCAGGGCGTAGGGCATCTCGGTGCGAACTTCGGCTACAGCTCATGGTCCGCCTGCCTGCCCGAGGACCATGCGATCGTCGTCGTCCTGAGGAACTTCGAGGACGACCACATCTTCGAACTGGGCAGACCGCTGGTCTTGGCTGCCCGCTCGGACTGACCTGTCGGCCCGCGGCCGGGATCCGCCCGATGAGCAGATCCAGCAGTCAACGACGCACCCGAAAGCGCAGGTGAAGCACCCGGTCGCCCTGGATCACCATGTCAGGTTCCTCCAACAGGTGCTGTTCGCGGACCGACCCGAAGTAGCGCTTGCCGGACCCGAACACGACGGGTACGACGTCCATGCGCACCTCGTCGATCAGGCCCGCGGCAAGCACCTGTCCTCCGACGTCGCCAGCGGCAACCTCGACCAAGCGGTCACCCGCAAGCTTCTGCGCCTTGGTCACGGCCGCCTCGATGCCGTCGACGAAGTGAAACGGCGCCTCGGGGCCCCGGCCCTCGGGCTTCGGCCGGTGCGTCACGACGACCACGTGGTCGACCCCGCCCGGAGGCTTCCCGTCCCAGCCGTCCGTCATGTCGAAGACGTGGCGGCCGACGATCGTCGCCCCGATCTGGTCCCAGTACGGCCGGGTGTCCGATCGTTCTTCGGATAAGCGTTTGCTGTCCGCGGCGACTCGTCGCTCGCGATGCGTGTGTCGGCACGGTCGCCGAGCTGGACAGACAGAACATATGTCATGGCACGCCCGACAGGTGTTGGGCGCGCGTTAGCAACCTACGAGATCCCGATCGAGGGACAGGATGGGTGGGTCGCGGGCGGCGAGGTGGCTGGCGTGAGAACCCGGGCCGGCCATCGTTTAGGCGAGCGGGCGACCGACCCCGAGTTCGGGTCATCGAAGCTGGCTGCGTCGCTGGCACCGAGAATGCGGCAGCCCACCGTCTTGGTCTCTCCTACTCGACGGTCAAGCACGAACGCTCGGTCGAAGGTGGGCGCGACGACTACGGCGCCGCTGGGTGTGGATCCTGGCACCGCGGCTGACCAAGGCCGAGGGCCGAGCTCTGGCGGATTAGTAGCGATCTGCCGAGCCCCGCCATCTGAGTATCAGGCTCGCCTGGCGGGCTGGGCCGAGGCGCAAAGACCTGCCGTTGTCAGTCATCTGGGAGCCTTCCCCACGAACGGTTCTCGCCCCTTGGGTCGATGCCCTCCTGGATCACGACCGGGTCTGCGCTTGGATCGAGCGGACGTGAGATCAGTGCCCTTCCCGTGCGCCCGTTGACCCACACCGAGTAGAGGAGTTCCCTGCCGTCAGGCGACCAGGTCACGCTGTCCGGGCGCCGGTCGACTGACTCACCCTCGCCCGGCAGGTGCAGATCGGGCAGGACGACCTTGCTCGAGCCATCGGGCGTCGCGAGCATCACGTAGTGCGCTTCCGTCCCGGCGCCCTTCATCTTCTGGTAGACGATGCGATCTCCGGTCGGCGACCACACGGGCCCGACACCGTAGATGGCTCCGAACCCACGGTCGATCAGGTACTCCCCGCCACCGTCGACATCGACCACGCGGATCTCCTGGCCCATCCCACCGCCGTCGCTGCTACCACGCTGGTAGGCGATCCGACTGCCGTCCGGTGACCATGTCAGCGACGAGGCGCCCGACGGTCCGACAAGGGTCCGCATGTCGCCGCTGTCCGCGTCGTAGAGGCGGATGGACCCGTTCCGCACCTCGCCTTGGACGAGATCGGCCTCGCCGCTCGCGACGGCGAGCAAGGAGCCGTCGGGCGACCACTCAAGGTCAGTGGCCAACACGTCCGACAACACCCCGACATGGCCGTCCGCGAGCGTTGCGACCCACACGGCACTGTCCGCCGCCGATCCATGGGGATTGATTGAAGCCCACCGTGAGACGCCGAAGGCGACTCGGCGACCATCGGCCGACCACACGGCGCACGGTGGTGCGAACGTCCCGCCGACCTCGATCCGCAGCGACTCCGACGCGTTTCCGGCCGCGTCGAGGTCGGAGATGACGAGTGCTGCCTCGTGGTAGCCGACATCGAAGTTTCCCTCGGCCTCGCCATGGGCGAGCCGTCGCCCGTCTGGCGAGAACGCCGGGCAGACCTGGTCTCGGGTCTCGGCATCGGACCCGACGATCCGGTGGGCGTCCCCACCCGGCCGAAGGAGGTAGATGTCGCGCTCGACCCACCCATTCGGGCCCTGGGGGCCGGAGCCGTCGCGGACGAACGCCAGCCACCCATTCGAGATCGGGCGGTGATCCTCCCGGAAGCCCCCCACCGCGGCCAGCGCCGCCAGCATGCCAACAAGGAGGAGTGCCGTCACCGCCATGGTCAGCACCAGCCGGCCCACGCTGACGCGACTGCGCACGACCGATTGTTCGTCGAGTGCCAACGAAGAGGGGACATACCCGGTCGCGAAGGGCGGGCCATGGCGCAGGGCACGCTCGAGGCGCCGCTCGTCCATCACGAGTCCTCCCCGCTGCCGAGGCGCTCACGCAGCGTCGCGACCCCGCGGCTGGCATGGGTCCGGGTCGCGCTGGCGGAGATGCCGACGACGTCGGCGATCTGGTCGAACGTCAGGTCCGCGACGTAGTGGAGATAGAGCACCTGGCGCTGTCGAGGAGGGAGGCCGTCGACCGCCGCCCAGACACTCACCCGGTCGGAAGTCTCCGGCCCAGCGTAGTCGGTGCGGTGCGGCGCGAGTCGGGGAAGCAGCAGCGACAGTCGATGGCGCCAGCGATGCTGCTCCATCGCGAGTCGGTACAGCGTGCGATAGAGCCAGGCCAGGGGGCGCTCGATGAGCGTGCCACGCGAGAGCTCGCGCCAGAGGCGCAGGATCGCCTCCTGGAGCGCATCCGCCGCCTGCTCGTCGCTCAAGCCAAGGTGGCGCGCGAAGTCATACAACGCCGTTCCATGGGCGTCGTGAAGCTCGGTCACCATCGCCGCATCGGGGGCGATGGGACTCGCGTGGCCTCCGCTGATCACGACCGGCTGCAATTCCGTCACACCCTATCGACGCGGGAACCGGGCAAAGTGCCTAGTCGACCGGCTCACGAAATCTTGAGGGACCCGACACCCGCGATCCAGGAGCCCCGTGTCCCGGGCGCAGCTCGAATGGATCGACCTCGATCATCTACGCCGGACGAGGTGAGGGATGGCTGAAGATTCCGAGCCTCGAGCCCGAATCAAGGGACCCCAAGTCCCACTCCACCGTGAAGCATCACCTGGCGAACGCCCGGTCCAGGGTAGGCCCGACGACGACGGCGCAGCTCGTGTGGATCTCGCCGCGCGGCTGCCGAAGCCGGCGGAGCACGCGGGGCCGGAGCTACCGAATTGGCCGCTGTCGCTGCCCTCCGGCGAACCAGGTGAACGTCATCTAGGCAACGATGCGATCGAATGACAGCCCTCTTGTCGGGCGTTCCGGCCCCACGCCGACTGCAGAGCGGGCCGCCTCGGACAGCAGCTGGCTGCAGGCGAAGTCGTAGTACCAACCCTTCACGTCGTCGAGCGGCCAGCCGCACGTGGTGAGGAAGGCCGAAAGGGTCTCATGGCTTCCGATCGCATAGAGGATATCCGCCGCGCGTTGGATCGGCAGTCCCGCGCGCAGCTGGTCACGGGCGGCGAGTCCTGCAACGAGCCCTGCGGTGCCGTTTCGTCGCGCGGTGCAACTCGCATCCCAGAAGTCGGCGAACGCTGGATCCGTTGAACCAGCCGCATTGATCGCGCCGATGAGCGGTGCAACACGAGCGGATGAGCTGATGCCGTTCTCGATCATCAGGGCCAAACCGCGTCGTCCGTCAGTCGCATCCAGTGACTCCACGAGCCATTCGGGCTCCGGCGGTGCATCGTGCTGGCCGGCCGCGGCCACCTGGATGACTTCCTTCAGCAGCATCGCCTTGGTGTTGAACACGTGATAGACGGTCTGGACTGCGACCCCCGCCTCGGCGGCGATGGCATCCATCGTCGCCAGGGTGTACCCGTCGCCTGAGAAGAGGCGGTAGCCGGCGTCGACGATCCGCCGGCGAGTCGCGGTTGCTTGCTCCTGCCGGCGGGTGGGTCGGGTCTTGACGGCTGCCATGTCGCCGGTTACGTTACCACCATGCTTCGCTAGTGTCGTCCACTAATGAAGTGGTCCAGCAGGAGGGGTCGCCCGATGTCGACTGCCGCTTTGGATCGCACGATCGCTGATGCGAATACCGGCGAGACCATCACGTTCCTCGAGACCTCAGCCGAGACCGGTGGGCATCGAGTGGTCACGCAGATCTCGCTCGCACCGGGGACCGTCGTCCCACCCCATGCTCACCCGATCGAGGAGGCCTTCGAGCTGCAGGTCGGCACAGCCGAATTCCGGCTCGACGGCCGCACGACCGAGCTCCGCCCCGGGGACGCGGTCACGGCCGCCCCTGGCCAAGTCCACGGCATGCGCAACATGTCGGACGAGCCGGTCGTGCTTCGCGTCGTCGCGACCCCTGGGGCCGAGGCCGAGTTCGGGCTTCGGATGAAGTTCATGATGTCGCGTGACGGCTACATCCCGGTCCCGGGTGGCGGACCGCCCAAGGACCTCCTGCTCGGCGCCGTGCTGATCGACCGGGGAGGCCTCTACTTCCCGCCGCTGCCACGATGGCTCTTCCACGTCACGATGCGATCTCTCGCGTCGATCGGCCGATGGCGCGGCCGCGAACGGTTCTTGTTGGACCACTACCCGGAGTACGCCACGTACCTCGACGCCCTGGGCGTCAGGCGACCGACCTCGCCGTGAAGACCCATCGTCGTGCGCGCCGGACGCCGCACGCCGCCGGCCGAGGGGCCGGTGGGAGCTGGCGATGACCCCTGCACGTGTCGGAGCCGGGCTCACGACGCTGGCGGCCGTCGGAGTGTCCCTGGGCGGGCTGTTCGTTCTCGCGGTGCCGGTGGACGGCGCCACCTTCGCCCAGGCTACGGACGTGGACTGGGATGCATTTGCGAGCGCGCAGCCGACGGTCGCCGAGCACCTGCGTCGTGTGGGGAGATTGCTCGGACTTTCGAACGTCGCCGTCGGCCTCCTCGCCCTCGGGTTTGCGCGGTCGGCGCCGCGGTCAGGCGGTCGCCGGGAGCGCTGGCACTCGATCCTCCCGGCGTACCTGATCGCGGTGGTGATCGTGACCGGCACATCCGAGCCCGCCATCGCTGTCTTCTACGCAGTCCTTGCCGTTGCCGCCGTGGCGGGCGTTCTATTGGTTGAACGGGCCCGCGTGGCTTGATGCGCCTCGCAGGGCTTGTGTCCCTTGTGAGCGCGATGGTCTCTGCCGTGGCGCTCGGCTTCCTGATCGCGATGTTCGTCGCGTTCGGGGTGGGAGCGGCGTCCGTCGGACGAGCCTTCGGAGCGATCAACGACGGACTCATCCTGGTGGCGTACCTTCTCGCCGCGCCGGGAGTCGTCGCGACGATGGCCGTCTTGCACGCCCGCCGACCGGGCCTGACCATGGCGGCCGGTCTTTTCGCATTGGCGGCGATCGCCGCGATCACGGTGCTGCAATGGCAGCTGGTCGTCGGCGGCCTGACGTTCGAACAACAGATCGGTCCGGTCTCGGTCGCCTTCCTCGTCCTGGGTGGCTGGTTCGTCCTGTCCGGATACATCGGTGCCGGACTTCTCCCGTACGGCGTCGGGACCGGAGTGCTGGCCGCGCTCTACATCGGATACCCGATCCTGGCCTTCAGGCTTGGACGGGTCCTGTGGGGAGCTGATCCGGCGACCGAGCTCCACCGGCCCGGCGAGCCGAAGGGTCGCGCTTGAGACGTGCCGGAGCCTGATAAATAGGCCCGATCAGCCGCGGCCTATGCGTTCGGGTTGGCGCTGGCTCTGCCTGAAGTGGTTGAAGTGGCGCGCCCGACAGGACTCGAACCTGCGACCTTTGGGTCCGGAACCCAACGCTCTATCCACTGAGCTACAGGCGCGCGAGGGCGAAAGGATACAGGACGGGCGGTGGGGGACCGGTCAGCGGCCAGGCATCGCGCCCGGGGGACCGGAGGGAGTGGCGGGTCGCCCGTGAAGGCGACCCGACCAGGCCGCCTAGGCGGCGCGAACCTTCGAGGCGCGCGGGCCCTTGGGGCTCTGCTCGATGTCGAACTCGACCTTCTCGCCGCCGATCAGGCGCTCGAAGGTGAGGGACGAATCGAGCCCGTCGCGATGGAAGAAGTATTCCTTCTCATCGTCGGCGGTGATGAAGCCGAATCCGCGATCGGAGACGACCTTCTTGATGGTACCGGTGGCCATGATGACCTCCTTGGGTTTCCGAACTTGGATTGCAGATCGCACGGTCCGTTCGAAAAGAGGTCGACCAGGCGGAGCACGCCACGCAGTGCGGCGAGGCTTGACCCTAGCACACCTGCCCGATGATCACCCCCGGCGGCCTCCGGGCCAGCGTCGTCCATCTGTGGATAGCCACAGCTCGGACGAAGATTGAACGATTCGGCACGTCACCGAGTCCTAACTAGTACGACCGTCAGGTGTGAGCGACACCCAGTCGTGGTGGGGCACCCGGCGGACGAGGGAGGTCGCCATGCTGCGACGCCGCTCCAGCAGCTCATCCGACGCACGCGTGAAGGGGCGAGGTAGACGGCCGGGAGGGGTGGCCGCCACCGCTGCCCTGGTTCTCGCGGCGAGCCTCTTGCCCGTCGCCTCGGTCGCCGCCGTCGAACCGACCGACGAACCGACGAACATGGTCCTCGTCTGGAACGAGAACGCCGTCAATATCATCAGCACGCCAGCGACGGCCGTTCCCCCTGGGCTCGGCCAGGGCCCGCCGCTGTCGCCGCTCCACCTCGCGATGGTCCAGGGCGCGATCTACGACGCCGTCAACGCCATCGACGGTGGATACGAGCCGTACCTCGACGGCCTGTCCGCGCCGTCCACGGCGTCCAAGGCCGCAGCCGCCGCGCAGGCGGCTCATGACGTCCTGTACGGGCTGACATCCGCGTCGCAGACGATGGTGCGCGACCGGATCGACGACATGCTTGATGCGTCCCTTCTGTTGATCCCGGACCGCCCGTCCAAGGCGGCCGGCATCCAGATCGGTGCCCAGGCGGCAGCCGAGATGCTCCGCGTCCGGAGCACTGACGGCCGCAACGTCACGGGCGCGCTGTGGGATGTCGGCACCGCCCCCGGCAAGTGGCGGCCGGTGGCGCCTTCGAACAACCACGTGGCCGCCCACTTCGGCGATGTCACGCCGCTCACCCTCAAGAGCGCAGACCAGTTCCCGACCGCGGGCCCGCCGCCCATCAAGAGTCTGCGATACACCCTCGAGTTCTACGAGGTCAAGCGACTCGGGTCGCAGACCGGCTCGAGCCGGACGGAGGCACAGACATCCCTCGCCGGCTTCGTCGGTGCGAACCCGGTGCCGTACATGAACCGCGGGCTGCGCGAGATCGCGGTCGCACGGGGCCTGACGACGGTCCAGCAGGCTCGGCTCTTCGTCATGACGAGCATGGCATCGGCCGACGCCCTGATCGCCTGCTTCGACGACAAGGATCACTGGGACTTCTGGCGCCCGCAGACGGCGATCCGTGAGGCGGCCACCGACGGGAACCCGCTCACGCGGGCAGACAGCAGCTGGCTGTCGCTCTTCGCGACGCCCGGCTACCCCGACCAGTCGTCCGGCTACAACTGCTACACCGCCGGTGTCTGGCAGAGTGCCCGGGCGTTCTTCGGGACCGACAGGATGGCCTTCCAGCTCACCAGCCCCGGGGTCGCGGCGAACGCCACGGCCGGCAATCCGGTGGGAGTCGCGGGCTCCACCCGCAACTACACCCGGTTCAGCGGGGTGATCCGGGACACGATCGAAGGCCGCATCCTGACGGGCTTCCACTTCCGGACGGCGGACGTCGCCGGGGCGTGGATCGGCAAGAAGGTTGCGCAGTGGGTCGACAAGCACTACTTCGAGCCCATCGATTGAGCTGATCGGGTCGCGCCCGTCGGTGCGACCGGATCATGGAACGAGGCCGGCCCGCTCCTCCGCGGTCCGGCCTCGCTGGATTCGCCGCCCGAGGGCGGCCTAGGCGAGCAGCGCGGCGATGATCGCGTCCACGTCCTTGGCTTCCGGGACCACGATCAGGGTGCTGACCATCCCGAACATCCCGTCCGCTCCTTCCGCGTGCGGCAGGATGTGGCAGTGGAACGCCCACACGCCGAGGGTCTCGGCCTTGATCAGGACGTCGTAGCGTTCGCCGGGGTTCACCCCGAGCGTGTCGCAGTCGAACTCGGCCGAGCCGAGTGGCCAGCCGTCTCGGGCGATGACTCGCATCGGCATCCCGTGGAGATGCCACGGGTGCATCATGATCCCCTCGTTCATGAACCTGACGCGGACGGTCTCGCCGGCCGCGGCCAGGACCGGCACGACGGCGGGGAAGCCGTGGCCGTTGATCGTGAACCCACCCAGTTCATCGTTCGAGATCCAGACGTACTCGCGGTCGTACTCGACCGGATCCGGCTTCGGATCCACGATGAACGCGCCGAGGAGGCCGCGTCCCACCTGGTCCGTGGCGTTGTGGTGGGAGTGGTACATGAGCGACCCGGCGTTCTTCGCCACGAAGTCATACGCGTACTCCTCGCCCGGGATGATCGGCAACTGGGTGACGAACGGGACCCCGTCCTGGAAGAAGTCGTCGAACTCGACGCCGTGGAAGTGGACGCCGGTCGTCTCCGGGAGGTTGTTCTTGAAGATGACCCGGACCTTGTCGCCCTGGTTCACGCGGATCGTGGGGCCGGGCCATTGGCCGTTGAAGCCGAGCGCGGCGACCGGCGGCATCAGTTCGTCGATCCGAGCTTCGAACTCGTCGATCGTCAGATTGAAGACCTTGACCCCATCGACGACGGTCGGCTTCAGCGGCGTCAGGACGTCGTTCAGGACCATCTGCGGGACCTGGACGAAGGCGGGCTTCATGTCGAGTTCGGGATAGCCGTCCTCGACGCCGAGGATGGCGGCGAGCTTGGCGACCACCGGCTCCGGGTAGACCGCCGGCAGCGCCTTCACGAGATCCCCGAGGTAGCGGCGCACCTTGTTGCGCGCCTCGACGTCATGGGCGCTCCAGCCGGGTGGGATCGTGCCCGTGCCCGCGGAGGCGGACGGCGCGGCCGATGGTGACGCGCTCGGGTCCATCGAGTGACCGGCCGACGCGCTCGCGACGGCGCTCGGGACCGGCGACCCGGATGGGGCCGGGGCTGTCGACGGGAGCCCTGGACCGAAGGTCCAGTTCGGGGCGCCCGCGGCGGGTGCGCAGGCGGCGATGCCGGCAGCGATCAGGCCGCCTCCGGCGATCGCCGCCCCGCGCAGGAACCGGCGGCGGGACAGGGATGGGTCGTCGAGGAGCGGGAGGTGCAGGTCATCCTGCGGCTGCGTATCCATGGGTGGAAGCCTACGATTCCGCGTGCGGGTCCGTGGAGTGACCAGTGGCACCTTCAGCACGGGCCGAACCGCTCCACTCCAGACGTCGACGACCCGAGCTCAGCGCTCCTGGTCGAGCAGCGACAGGATGACGTCAACGTCGGCGCTGCCGACGACGCCCTGGTACTTGGCCCGGACGACCCCGTCACCGTCGACGATGAAGATCCATGGCATCGAACCGACGCCCCACGGCTCGCTCCCGACGCCCCATGCCTCGGCCGGCTCGGTCAGGACGGGCGCCTTGAGCGTGCCCTCCAGGACGGGCTCCGTGGTGATGACCGTGTAGCGATACGGCTCGTGGTGGATGAACGCGATGTCACGCCAGCGGTCCACGAGGTTCTTGGCGAGCACGACGGCCTTGCCGCAGGCCGGCGTCACCTTGAATCGGACCGAATCGACGACGAGCACGAACGGCTGACCGGTGGCCAGGGCATCGGCGGTCGATGTCGCCGACAGCCGAGGATCGGGCAGCGGGTCGGTCGTGATCCAGGTCAGGTCGCCACCCACGTCGGCGGCGGCCGGTGTCCGGATGGCCGGTGCCGCCGCGCCGAGGGCGGCCGTGCCACCGGGATCCAGGGCGACGATCCCGACCACGCCGCTATGGCGCGTGCCGGCGGCGTCCTGCGCCTCGACCGCCAGGGTCCAGCGCCCGGCCGTCGGCAGGTCCAGCGTCGCGACGAACGAGACCGCCGGGATGCCGATGGGCTGGACGGCGACCGCCTCGACCGTCGGGCCGAGCGGAGTCCCGCTGGAGTCGAGGACCTGGGCGGTGACGTGCAGCGACCGGATCGTCCAGGCGAGTGCCGGCGCCGATCGTGGAGGGTCAGGATGACCGGACTAGCGCCGCCGGCCCAGACCGAGCTCGAGACCACTCGCGGCCAGAGATCGAGGGCCTCGGACGACGGGGCGGCGGTGGCGGTCGGCGTCGGTGTCGCGACGGCGGACGGGGTCGGGCTCGGGCTCTGGGCATCCAGTTCGACGGCCCGGACGACCGCGGTCATCGTCTCCGCCTCCGTGCCGAACGGGAATCGCGCTCGGAGCTGCCCGGCCGAGTCGATGAGGAAGACGTCCGCGGTGTGCGACATCGTGTAGGCCGCGGGATCGTCCTCTTCGACCTTCGCGTAACGCACGCCCCAATCGTCGGCGGTCGACCGCACCTCGTCCGGCGTGCCGGTCACGGCCGTGAACCCGGCCGGCATGAACCGCACGAACTCCGCGAGCCACGGGATGGTGTCCCGCTCCGGGTCCACGCTGACGAACAGGGCCCGCGCGTCGTCGCCGTACGCGTCGATCGCCAGCCCGACGGTCCCGATGGTGGCCGGGCAGATGTCCGGGCAGTGGGTGTAGCCGAAGAACACGAGGACCGGACCGCCGCGCATCGATGCCAGCGAGACAGACGTCCCGTCCGGTCCGGTCAGGTCGAGGGCCGGCGCCGTGCGGACGTCCGGTTCCAGGAATGCGGCGACGTCGATCGAGGCCGCCGGCGATGGCTCCGACCCCGACGGGCTCGCGCTTCCGACGGCGCCACCAGGCGATCCATCGTCACCGGGGCCCCGGCCGGCGTCCGCGACGAGCCGGATGGCCATGAGCGCGACCAGGATGACGCCAAGGACGACGACCAGCCGGAAGGCACCGTCGAACAGTGCGGTCGGCTCGTCGGAGCGGCCCGGGGTCGCCTGGTGCTCGGCCATGTCAGTCGGCGCGAACCTCGGCCTGGATGACGATGTCACCTGCCAGCTCGAAGGTCAGCGTGATCTGCACGGTCTGGCCGACAGCCGGCATCTCGGTCACGCCCATCAGCATCAGGTGGTAGCCGCCCGGCTCCAGGACCACCGGCGAGCCCGGTGCCACCTCGATCTCGTCGACCGGCTGCATGCCCATCATCCCGCTCTCGCCGGCCACCGTCTCGTGGATCTCCACCGATCGTCGCGATCGGGCTCGATGCGCCGATCAAGCGGTCCGCATCCACGCCCGGATTGGTGATCGTCATGTACCCGGCTGCGGGCCGGTCAGCACCGACCGGCGGTCGGACCCACGCGTCGGACACGACCGGGAGACCGCCACTGTCGGGCGAGCTGCTTGAACCGCCGCAGGCCGCGACCGCGATGAGCAGTGAGACCGCCAGGGCCGCTGGCAGCCAGGTTCGGGGCGAACGCATCTGAGCCTCCTGGGAACGGGGAGCCGATCCTCAGCGTAGCGGGGTCGACGAGTCATGTCCGAGGTCCATCCGGCCCCCGACGGCGGTCCGGTCGGCCCGAACCGAGGGCAAAAGCCGAGGCCGGCTCCCGAAGGAACCGGCCTCGATGCTGTCCCGGTGAACGAGTCCGTACAAGACGGACACCTTCTGCCACGCGGTAAGGGCATCTATCACGTCGGCTGCACCGACTACCCTGACCCTACCTACCCATGACCTTGCCGCTGGGGCAGCGCTGGCTGAACTAACAGCTCCGATAGCCTACCTCAACAGGGGCCGTTTTCCAAGGGTTTTGGCAGACTTCTCGATGTAAATTCCTTAACCTTCGGCGGCGTCGTGGATGGTCACGGACGTCATCGCGACGGGCGAATCGGGCAGGTCGTTGCCGTTTCGCGGGGCCGTGGCGATCTTGTCGACGACATCGAGACCCTTGGTCACCTGGCCGAACAGCGTGTAGTTCTTCGGCAGCTTGCCGGTCAGGTCCTGGTGGCAGATGAAGAACTGGCTGCCGTTCGTGTTCGGGCCCGGCATTGGCCATCGCGAGCGCGCCGCGCAGGTAGTCGCCCTGGACCTTCTCGTCCTCGAACTTGTAGCCGGGGCCGCCCTGGCCGACGCGGCTCTTCTGCAGGTCCGACTTCTTGCCGTACTGCCCGTCGCCACCCTGGATGACGAAGCCCGGGATGACGCGATGGAAGATGACGTCGTCGTAGTAGCCCTTCTTCGCGAGCGTCGCGAAGTTCGCGGCCGCCTTCGGGGCGCTCTCGTCGTAGAGCTCGATCTCGATGTCGCCGATCTCGGTGGCGATCGTGGCGCTGGTCATGGGCGTGGCCTCCTCTGGCTGACTGGGTCTGGCGCTACGGGTTGGTGACGGTGGCGGTGGTGATGATGACCGGCTCGAGGGCCATGTTCCCGCTCGGCGGCCGCTGTTCGGCATAGCTGCGATGGCGTCGACGACGTCCATCCCGGACGTGACCTCGCCGATGATCTGGTAGGTGTTGGCCTGACGCCAGGACGCCTCGGCCCCGTCCGTCAGGACGATGAAGAACTGCGAGCCGACCGAGTCCGGCGCCGCGGTCCGGGCCATGGCCACGGTCGCGCGATGGTAGGTCGTGGTGACCGGCTCGTCCTCGATCTCGTAGCCGGGTCCGCCCGTCCCGGTGCCGGTCGGGTCGCCGCCCTGGATGACGAACTCCGGGACGAGGCGGTGGAACGGGGACCCGTCGTAGTAGCCGCACGACGGCGAGGGCCACGAAGTTGCCGGCCGCGATCGGCGACAGGTCCGCCTGGATGCCGATGACGATCGCGCCCTTGCTCCGTGTCAGGGTGACGGTCCGGGTCTCGCCGGCGGGCAGCGGGTCGGGCTGGCTGGTCGGGCACGCCCCGGCTTCGGCGGACGGCGCGGTGGACGGGGCGGTGCTGGCGCCCGGTGCGGCGGTGCAGCCGGCGAAGATCGCGGCGAGCGACAGCGCCACGAGGGGCAGGGTCAGGCGGCGGAAGGGGACGGTGATCACGCGGCGGTCTCCATGGCGGTCTTGAAGTCGATGGCGCCCGAGAGCAGGGCCTCTCCCAGGATCAGGCCCGCCGCGCCGGTATCGCGCAGGCGGCCGATGCCGTCGAGGTCGGTGACCCCGCCGGCGATCAGGACGTCCACATCGTACCGGCGAACGAGATCGGCGACCCGCGACAGGTCCGGCGTCGGTGCCGCCGTGGGACAGGACGAGGCGCCCCACGCCGGCGCCGACGAGCTCACCGATGAGGTCGTCGACACTCCCCGGTGGGTCGGCACGGTGCCAGCGGAAGGCGGCCAGACGTTCCGGTCGCGGATCCAGGCCGACCGCCAGCCAGTCGCCGGCGACGGACAGGCACTCGCGCAGGTCGTCCGGCCGGTCCGCGATGGCCGTGGTCAGGACGACCCGGGTCGCGCCGGCCGCGAAGGCGAGCCGGATCCCGTCGGCGGTATCCACGCCGCCGGCCAGCTGGAGCGGGACGCCGACCCGTGCCGCGATCCCGCCGACGGCTTCGAGGTTGCCCGGCGTGCCGTTGCGGGCGCCTTCGAAGTCGACCAGGTGGATGACCTTCGCTCCCATCGCACTGAAGCGTTCGGCGATCCGCTCCGGTCGATCGGTCGGAGCGCCGATGCCCGCGGCGGCGCCGGGCCAGTACACGGTCCGCGAGCGACCGCGCTCCAGGTCGATGGACGGGATGATCTGCACGGTGTCGCTCAGGCCCCAGGTGCGGTGGCGGCCGCGCCGGTCGGCAGGGCGTGCTCCAGCAGTCGCCGGTGGAAGCTGATCGGGATCGAGCCGTTGCGCATGAGCGTGTCGTGGAAGCGCCTTCAGGCTGAACGCGTCGCCCAGGCGACGCTGCTCGTCCGCCCGGAGGCCGAGCAGCAGTGTCCGTCCCAGCAGGTAGGAGAGCGGGTACGTCGGCTTGTACGTGTACCACTCGACCTCGGCGCGGGCGTTCGAACGCTGGAAGCCGGTCTGCTCGACGAGGAAGTCGGTCGCCTCGTCGACGGTCAGTTCGCCGCGGTGCATCCGGACGTCCAGGATGATCCGGCACGCCCGCCAGATGGCGTCCGTGTGGAGCATCAGGCGGAAGCGCGGTCCGTCGTCGAAGCCGTGCTCGCGCATCAGCAGCTCGGTGTACATCCCCCAGCCCTCGACGAATTCGGGCGCCTCGGTGAGCAGCCGGGTCAGCGACGGGTGGCGACGGGCGATGTCGAGCTGGAGGTGGTGGCCCGGGTAGGCCTCGTGGATGCTCGTGTTGCTGATCGAGGCGTAGTTGTGTTCGAGCATCGCGTGCGGGTCGTGGCCGACCGACGGGGTCACGACGTAGATGCCCTTCGGGTCGGCATCGAAGGCGGCCGGCTGGAAGTACGCGGCGAACGGCAGCACGTTGCGCAGGTACTCGGGCGTCGGGATGACGTCGATCCGCTCGTCGGACGGGACGGTGATGAGGTCGTGCTCGATGAGGTGGGCGCGCGCCCGAAGCATCGACTCGCGATAGCTCGAGAGCGCCGCATCGAAGTCGGCCGGACCGTCGGCCTTGACCCGCGCGATGACCGTCCTCGGGCGTGGCGTCCGGGTCGATCTCGCGGGCGACCTGGATGCGCGCCTCGTGTTCCTCGGCCAGCCGCTCCCAGCCGATGGCCAGGATCGCGTCGGCATCCAGCCCGTCGAAGGCCCGGTGTCCGACCAGGGCGTCATGGCGCTCACGCCCGATGGCCCACTCGTCGGTGCCCGTCGCCAGCGTGCCTTCGAGCCAGGCGGCGTGCAGTTCGATGGCGACCTTGGCCGACTCGGCCGCCCGGGTCAGCCGCCGCAGCTCGGCCGGCGGGAGCGACGTCGTGCCGGCCGCGACGATCTCGTCGATGAAGATCGGCAGCTCCTCGGCGGTCTCGATCGCCTTCGACTGGCAGGAGCCGGACCTGCGGGACGGCCGCGCGGGACCGCGTCTCGAGCAGGTAGGCGGGCAGCGCTTCGAGGCGTCCGGCGATCGCGGTCGAGGCGGTCGGGCAGGGGGGCGTGGTCTCGCGCGAACAGCAGGAACAGGCCGTCGCCGGCGTGGTCGAGCGCCTGCGATCGGCGCTCCCACAGCCGGATCTCGTCGGTCTCGAACAGGCTGAGGCGCAGGTTGTGCATCTCCAGGTCCCGCTCGAAGCGCGCCTCGGTGGACAGCCCGGCCGCGTCGAGGGCCTCGATCGAGGCGAGGTGCGCCCGGTCGGCGGCGAGTTCCGCTTCGACCGCCTCGCGGCTGCCATCGCCGAGTTCGTCGTCACGATCGTGGATGCCGAGCCACGTCGCGAGGGTGGGCTCCTGCTCCAGGAGTCGTCGGACGCGCGTCTCGACGAGGTCGTGGAATCGGTCGTCGAGCGGGCCGGCATCGGGCGCCGGGGCCGGGCGCGGGAGCGCCGCGCGGAGTCGGGTCGGTCACAGGTGGTCGTCCTCCGGGCGACAGGGCTGTCGCCCGTGTGTTCGAGTGGCGCGAGCCGTCAGGCGGAGGCGCCGATGGGGTCTGGGTCGAGCGGTCGCGGGCTCGTCTCGGCGAGCACGTCGCGGACCGCGGCGATGGTCGTGTCGATGTCGGTGGCCGTCACGCCGTAGTGGGCGACGGCGCGGACCTGTCCGTGCGGATACTCCACCATCAGCACGTTTCGCGCCCGCAGGGCCGTCCAGGAACGCCGCCCGGTCGCGGGCCACCTTGAACACGACGAAGTTGGTCGCGACGCGGCCCGGATCGAGCGGGCCCGGCGTCGGCTGGGTGATCCCGCCGGCACTCGAGATCTCCGGCATCGCACTCAGGGCGTCGGCGAGGCGGCGGGCGTTGGCGTGGTCCTCGGCGAGGCGTGCGATCGTGCCGTCCGGCCCGTCGGACAGGGCGACGAGCCCGGCCGCCGCGAGGATCCCGGCCTGGCGCATCCCGCCACCGACGAGCTTGCGACCGCGTCGCGCGCGCCAGATGACCTCGCGCGAGCCGACGACGACGGAGCCGACCGGGCAGGCCAGGCCCTTCGACAGGCAGAACGTGACGGTGTCGGCCGGGTCGGCCAGGTCGCGCGCGGTCACGCCCTGGGCGACGACCGCGTCCCAGAACCGCGCGCCGTCGATGTGGAGCGGCACGCCATGCCGTCGCGCGATGGCCGAGACCTCGCGGGTGTAGGCGGGGGAGAGCGGCTGGCCCATCGAGTGGGCGTGGGTGTTCTCGATGGTGATGAGGCCGGTGATCGGCTCGTGCGGGTCGAGCGGGTCGCGGAAGGCGTCCTCGATCTCCTGGGGGTCCAGCGTGCCGTCCGGTCGGTCGGCCAGGGCGCGGATGCTCGTGCCGACGATGACGGCATGGCCGGCGGCCTCGTCCAGCACCATGTGGTGCTCGCGGCCGGCGATCGTCTCCTGGCCGCGACCGAGGTGGGCGAGCTGGGCGACGAGGTTGCCCATGGACCCGGAGGCGACGAACAGGCCGGCCTCCTTGCCGAGCAGCTCGGCGGCTCGCTCCTCGAGGGCGTTGATCGTCGGGTCGTCGCCGAAGACGTCGTCGCCGAGCTCCGCCTCGGCCATCGCGCGGCGCATCGCCGGCGTCGGATGGGTGACGGTGTCGCTGCGCAGGTCGATGAGGGCCATGGGTCGTCGAGTATAGGACGGGCGCGGCGCCGGTCTGCCCGGCCCGTCGCGCGCCAAGTCACTTCCAGTCTTGATGATCGTCGGTGTCATATTCCGGAAGGTCGGAGCGTGGACCTGGTCGCCCGCGCCGGACTGCGCCGCGCCGCAGCGCGCCCCGCTGGCGCCTGATGCCTCCGATAGTCATCACTACTGGGACCTCGTTCGCGTGCGGCGCACGACGGCGACAAGCGCGAGCGCACCTGCTATGCTCCGCCCTCGTCACCTCTGGACCCGTGGTGTAGCGGCCCAACATGCCAGCCTGTCACGCTGGAGATCGCCGGTTCGAATCCGGTCGGGTCCGCCATCAACGCTTTTTCCTACGCCCCGTCCGCCCGCCCGGACGGGGCGTTCCTCTGCCCGCGGACAGGCCGTTCCGGCATCTTCTGTCAGACTCCCGGACGTGAAGCGCGGTCCCCTGCTCGTCGTCCTCGGCCTCCTTGCGATCGCCCTGATCGTGCCCGTCGCCGGTGGCGAGCTGGGTTTCGGGAGTGCGGCGTCCTCGTCGCCGTCGGGAGTGGCCGGCCTGGGGCCGAGCGCCTCGCCGGTCGCGCCGGCCGAGTCACCGGATGTGGCGTCCGACCCGCCCGCAAGCGATCCACCCGCCGCGAGCCCGTCCGCTCCCGCCGCCACGCCCACCCCGGGCGTCGAGCTCGCCGCCATCCCGATCGTGCCGGTCACCCACTTCCGGACGGTCCTGTCCAGCACGACCCGGGCGGAGGTGGTCTCCGTGCTCGCCGGGACCAGCAACCGGTACGAGGCGCTCGAACTGGTCGGTGCCGAGGCCGACGCGATCCTCGCCGAACTTGGCGTGGACCGACCGACCGACGCGACCCGCCTGATCGAGGCCCCCGATGCCGCGACGCTGGCGTCCGACCTCGCCGCGAACCGGAAGCGACTGGCCTTCCTGCGCGCCGACGCGGTCGGTCCGGAGGTCCGCGCCCTGGCCTGGGGCAAGGACGAGCTGTTCGGGGTGGACCGGCTGAGAGACGTCGGCGACTGGCCGCTCCAGGCCCAGCTGCCGGCGCCCGCGGCGGGCGCCGCCTACGACCCCGCCACGACGTGGACCCTGTTCGCCGGCGGCGACATCATGCTGGACCGGGGCGTCTACGAGACCCTCGTCGTCAAGGGCAAGGGGGCGGACTTCCCGTTCGATGGTGGGACCGCCGAGATCACCGGCCGCTGCAAGGACTGCTCGGCGTTCGGGTGGGACCTGCCGTACACGAAGCGGACCGGCAACGCCGGCGCCTTCCGCGATCTCATCTCGGGCGCCGACATCGCCATCGCCAACTTCGAGAACCCGGCCCCGAACGACCCGAGCTGGCACACGAAGGGGACCGTCTTCTCGGCCGAGCCGTCACTCGTCGACGGCCTCGTCGACGCCGGCATCGACTATGTCGGCCTCGCCAACAACCACATCCGCGACGCCGGTGGCAACGGCCTCCTCCAGACGATCACCAACCTGACGAAGCGCGGCCTGGCCGTGTCCGGGGCGGGCAAGGACCTCAAGGCCGCGCGGAAGCCGGCCATCCTCGAGGCCGGCGGGTCGAAGGTCGCGATCCTGGCGTACGACGCGATCGCGGGCTACTACTACGCGAAGTCGGATCGGATCGGCAGCGCGCCGCTCAAGGGCACGTACGTCAAGCAGGACGTGGCCGCCGCGCGCAAGGCCGGCGCCGACGTCGTCATCGTGTTCCCGCACTGGGGCACCGAGTACGACCCGACGCCGTTCAGCTCCCAGCAGAAGCTGGCCCGGATGATCATCGACAGCGGCGCGGACATGGTCATCGGCAACCACGCCCACTGGGCGGCCGCGATGGAGGTCTACGACGGCAAGCCGATCTGGTACGCCCTCGGCAACTTCGTGTTCGACCAGACCTGGTCCGAGCCGACGATGGAGGGCATCACCCTCGAGCTGACCTTCCGCGGCGCCGAGCTCGTCCAGGCCCGCCTCCGGCCGCACATCATCCTGGACAAGGCCCAGCCGAACTTCCTCGACCCGGCCGGCGACGGACGCGTGGTCATGGGCCAGGTCTACGGCGCGTCGAAGGGGCTGCTCCCCTGGTGATGCGGCTCCGCGAACTAGGCGATCCCGGCGAACAGGTCCGTTTCGGGCATGCGACGTCTCGATCCGCGACTCGCGCAGGATGTAGGCCTCCTTGGCCCAGCCGTGCCGCCAGCCGTCCAGCCCCAGCAGCATGAACGGGCTCTGGTCGCTGATCTGGGTCACGTGCTCGCGGATGGCGGCCCACTTGGCGTCGACCGGGGCGCCGGAGATGTCCAGCCAGGTCGTCACCTGGTCGTCGGGGACGAGCATCTTCGCGGCGTACGCCTCGAACTCGGCGATCTGCTCGGGCGTCGCGTCCTCGGGCGGCTCCCAGAACGAGCGCTGGCCGAGCTCCTTGAGCTTCTCCGACATCGCCTGGCGGACCGACGCCGGGATCGCCTGCTCGTAGAGCTTCGACGGCGTCCATGGCGCCAGGCCACCCTCGGCGCGCGGCAGCCCCGTGCCGCCATCCTCCGGTGCCAGCTGCTCCGGGTACCAGGCGGGATCGCCGGCCCGCTCGAACGCCCCGACCGCGACGAGGTGGGTCCGGATGTGGTCCGGGTGGCCGTACCCGCCGAAGTCGTTGTACGTGGTCATGACATCGGGCTGGTAGCGGCGCACGAACCAGACCAGGCGACCGATCGCCTCGTCCAGGTCCGCCTGCCAGAAGCAGCGCGGGTCGTGGTTGCCGGGCCGACCCATCATGTCCGAGTCGTGGTAGCCGAGGTTCTCCCACTCGGTCACGCCGAGGTGGGCCATCGCCCGCTCGAGCTCGGCGGCGCGGATCTCGCCGAGGCGTCGGTGGTTCTCGGGCGTGTCCATCTCGGGCACGACGATCTCGCCCATCTCGCCCCGGGTGCAGGTGATGAGGACGACGCGATGGCCGGCGTCGATCGGCCTTGACCATCGCCCCGCCGGTCCCGATCGTCTCGTCGTCCGGGTGGGCGTGGACGGTCATCAGGGTCGGTCGGTGCGGGGCGGGCGCGCCTCCCGTGGCGTCGGCGGGGGCGTCGGTGTGCGGGTCGTGGTGCGCGGGATCGGGCTGATCGGTCATGCGGGGATGCTAGCGCGGGCGGGCCGATCCGACCGGCGACGTCGGCGCGCCGTACCATCGCCCCATGGCACCCAGCTCGGCTCCGGGTCCGCTCGACGGCCTGACCGTCGTCGACTGCTCGACGGTCCTCGCCGGCCCGTACTGCACGATGCTGCTCGGCGACCTCGGCGCGGACGTCATCAAGGTGGAGCCGCCCGAGGGGGACGGGACCCGGGCCTGGGGTCCGCCGTGGGTCGGTTCCGACGAGGACGGCACGCGGACCGCGGCCTACTACCTGGCGGTCAATCGCAACAAGCGCTCGATCCGGCTCGACCTCAAGTCGCCCGACGGCGCCGACGTCCTGCGCCGGCTGCTCGCGCGCGGCGATGTCCTGGTCGAGAACTTCCGGACCGGCGGGTTCGCCCGCCTCGGGTTCGACGATGCGGCACTCGACCGGCTGAACCCGGCCCTCGTCCACCTCGCGATCTCCGGCTACGGCCCGGACGGCCCGGCGGCGGACCGGCCGGGCTACGACTTCGTCATCCAGGCCTCGAGCGGGCTCATGTCCATCACCGGCGCGGCCGACGAGGACGGCGGCGGGCCGTCGAAGGTGGGGGTCGCCATCAGCGACGTCATGACCGGGATGCTCGGCGCGGTCAGCATCCTGGGCTCGCTCGTGGCCCGTGAGCGGGCGGCCGGACCGCGGCCCGGGCTCGGCCAGCGCATCGACGTGTCGCTGCTGGGGGCGACGCTGTCGGCCCTCGTCAACCAGGCCCAGAACGCGTTCGTCAGTGGCGTGGCGCCGGTCCGTCGCGGCAACGCGCACCCGAACATCGTCCCGTACGAGACGTTCGAGACGGCCGATGGCGAGATCGCGGTGGCGGTGGGGTCGGAGCGGCAGTGGCCGCGCCTGTGCGTCGCGCTGGGCCTGCCGGCCCTCGCCGACGATCCCCGCTTCGCGACCAACGGGGACCGCGTGGAACGACGGGCGGAGCTTCGGCCCACGCTCGCGGAACGCTTCGCGGAGCGCTCGTCCGGGGAGTGGCTCGCGGTCCTCGAAGCCGCCGAGATCCCGGCCGGCCCGATCAACGACGTCATCGCCGCGTTCGCGGCGCCCGAGGCGGTCGCCCGCGGGATGACGGTCGAGATGGACCACCCGGCGTGGGGCGTCATCCGCCAGGTCGGGCGTGCCGTTCGAGCTGTCGGGGACGCCGGCGTCCATCCGGATCCCGCCGCCGTTGCTCGGCCAGGACACGGACGTGATCCTCGCGGATCTGGGCTACGCCACGGCCGAGATCGCCGCACTGCGAGCGTCCGGGGTCGTCTGACTCCCTGACCGCTACAGCTCGCGCCGCCGGAACGAGCGGGTCGGCGACGGCCAGGGCGAGGGCGATGATCGCGAGCGTCGAGCACGACCGGGACGAGCACGTCATCCGCCGTCGACCGGGAGGCCCGCGGCCAGCGCCGTGGCCGGCTCGGCGAGTCCGCCCGGGACGAACCGCGCGACGCCCGGGATCGCCGACACGATCGACAGCACGAGCAGCGCCATGAACCCGATCCCGGCCGCGGCGGCGGTGGACGCCGTGACGGCGCTGCCGGCGAACGTGATGGCCGCCCAGGCGCAGAGCCCCAGCCAGGCCAGCCCGGCGAACGCGATCCAGCCGCCGATCGGGGGCGGTTCGAACAGGATCGCCGTGTAGATCCAGGCGAGGACGACGGCCAGCAGCGTGGAGATGCCGAGGACGGCGGCGATCGCGCCGACCTTCGCGGCGAGGAACCCGCCACGTGTCGCGGTCTTGGACAGGACGAAGGCGGCGGTCCCGCGGTCCAGCTCCCCGGACACCGCCCCCATCGCCAGGATGATCGCGGCGAACGCGCCGAACTGGGCGAGGTTCTTCCAGAGCTGGCTGACCGCATCGGCGATGACCGGAGTCGGGATGTCGATGGTCGGGAACTGGTCGCCACCGGCCGCCTTGATGATCTCGGGGAGGAACTTCGCCAGGAGCGGCGAACTCAGGCCGACGAACACGAACAGGCCGCCGACGACCGGCAGGCGCATCGTCCGCCACGACTCGAGCAACTCCTTGCGGAGCAGCACGCCAAGGCCGGCCATCAGGCGTCCCGCCCGACGAGCCGCAGGAAGACGTCCTCGAGGTCCGGTCGGACGCGCTCGAAGGCGGCCAGGCGAAGGTCCGCGGCGACCACGGCGCGCAGCAGCTCGGCCGACGCCTGCCCTTCGTCCGAGACCGACACGACCAGGCCACCGCCGGACTCGGTCACGCCGTCCACCCATGGGAGTCCGCGCAAACGGGCGGCGAGGGCGGCGACCGCGTCGGCCTGCCCGGGCTCCGGGTCCAGCCGATAGATGGGCAGGGCATAGCGCGCGAGCAACGCGTCCAGCGGACCTTCGGTCACCAGCCGGCCGTGGTCCAGGATGGCCACCCGGTCGCAGATCCGCTCCACGTCCGAGAGCACATGGGTCGAGAAGATGATGGTCGCCCTGTCGCGCAGCTCGGCGATGAGGGCGAGGAGGTCCCGCCGGCCCTCCGGGTCCAGCGAGCTGACCGGTTCGTCGAGGATGAGCAGGGTCGGCTCGGCGACGAGGGCCTGGGCGATCCCGAGTCGTTGGCGCATCCCGCCCGAGTACCCGCCGATCCGCCGTCGGGCCGCCTCGGCCAGCCCGACCCGCTCGAGGACGCGGTCGCCGTGCGTCCGGGCGTCGGCGGCCCCGAGGCCCTGCAGCCGACCTGCCAGCTGGACCAGTTCGCGGCCGGTCATCCAGCCGTAGTAGCGCGGGTCCTGGTCGAGGACGCCGATCGCCCGCCGCGTCGTCGGATCGCGCGGATCGACCGTGGCGCCGTCGATGGACGCGGAGCCGCCGGTCGGGGTCGCCAGGCCGGTCAGGAGGCGCAGCGTCGTCGTCTTGCCCGCGCCGTTGGGGCCCAGGAGGCCGAACACGGAGCCGGCCGGGACGTCCAGGTCCAGGCTGTCCACGGCGAGGACCCCGCTCGCGCCGCCGAATCGCTTGGTCAGGGCTCGGCTGGCGACACCGACGCCGCTCATCCGTCCTCGCGACCGACGAACAGGTAGATGAGCGGTCCGATCGTCCCGACCAGGACGATGATGATCCCCCACATCAACTTGCTGTCGCCGCGGACGCGTCTCCCAGGCCGAGTGAGGTCCCACAGGCAGAAGAGGGTCAGGCCGAGCTGGATCGCGATGATCGGGAGGAGCAGCAGGATCAGGGTGCCATCGTTCATCGACGTCCACGATAGGCGCCCGCGCAGCCGCTCGTCGACCGGCCGAATGACCCGAAGGGACCCGCCGAAGCGCCCGGAACCGGGCATCGGCGCTGCCAGAGGGCGACCGGATCCGCAACCGTCTGCACGGCTGCACCGAACCCTCCGGACGGCCGTCGACCCCCTGCTAGACTCGGGCCGCCCGGCGACGACGCGACGACCGCCGGTCCGCGCCACTCGAAGGAGGCCTTCCCGATGACCGACGACCGCGAGCGCTGGGCGCTGATCCTGGGCGGATCGTCCGGCATGGGCGAGGCGACGGCGCTGACGCTCGCCGACGCCGGCTACCACATCATCGGCATCCACCTCGACTTCCGGGCCGCCCTCGCCCACGTCGAGGAGCTGAAGGCGGCCATCGAAGCCAAGGGCGTGCAGGCCCTGTACATCAACATGAACGCCGCCGACGACGAGAAGCGGGCGGCCGCGATCGCCGCGATCCAGGAGCGGTTCGCCGCGTCCGAGGCGGCCGGTCGCAAGCCGTACATCCGGGTCGTCATGCACTCGCTCGCCTTCGGGTCGCTCGTGCCGTTCCTCAGCGAGGACCCGAAGGGCGGCGTCGACCGCAAGAAGATGGAGATGACCCAGGACGTCATGGCCAACAGCCTCGTCTACTGGGTCCAGGACATCTGGCGCGCCGGCATGCTGGGGCAGGGCTCGAAGATCTACGCGATGACCTCCGAGGGGTCCACCCGCGTCGTGCCCTCGTACGGCGTCGTGTCGTCGGCCAAGGCCGCCCTCGAGTCCCACGTCCGCCAGCTGGCCATGGAGCTCGCCCGGCACGGCACCGGCGCGACCGCGAACTGCATCCGGGCAGGCGTCACGATCACCCCGGCCCTGCTCAAGATCCCCGAGTCGCAGCTGATGATCGACGTGACCATGAAGCGGAACCCGACCGGTCGGATGACGACGCCGCAGGATGTCGCGAACGCGATCCTGGCGCTGTCCGGCGACGGCACCGAGTTCATCAACGGCGACATCATCAGCGTGGACGGCGGCGAGTTCATCACGGGCTCGTAGGGACCGCGCGATGGGGCGGGTCATCGTCGTCGGGTCGGTCAACGTGGACCTCGTGGTCACCTCGGACCGCCTGCCCGCGCCCGGCGAGACGGTCATCGGCGGGCGGTTCAGCCAGCACCACGGCGGCAAGGGCGGCAACCAGGCGGTCGCGGCGGCCCGCCTCGGGGCGGATGTCCGGTTCGTGGGCGCGGTCGGCGACGACCCGTTCGGGACGCAGGCACGGGCGGCACTCGCAGGCCGAAGGGATCGACCTGACCGAGCTGCGGACCCTGCCCGGTGAGGCCACCGGCGTCGCGCTGATCCTCGTCGATGGGCGCGGTGAGAACAGCATCTCGGTCGCGTCCGGTGCGAATGCGGCCGTGACCCCGGCGCAGGTCGAGGCGGCGTTCGCCGCGATCGGACCAGGACCAGGCGACGTCGTCCTGGTCGGTCACGAGGTCCCGACCGCCTCCGCGCAGGCCGCCCTCACCCTCGGCCGGGCGGCCGGGGCGACCACCATCCTGAACCCGGCACCGGCCACCGGCCTGACGACGGCCACGCTCGCCGAGGCCGACATCGTGACGCCGAATGACGGGGAACTGGCGGTCCTGGCCGGCGCGCTCGGTGGCAGGCTGGGGTCGAGCGACGGAGCCGCGGGCACCGACATCGTGGCGGTCCTGCTGGCTGCCGGTGCCGGGCGCGCCTACCTCGTCAGCCTCGGCGCGGCCGGGGCGCGGCTGACGAGCCCCGACGGCACGATCGCCATCCCGGCGCTCCGCGTGGAGGCCGTGGACACGGTCGGTGCCGGCGATACGCTCAACGGGGCGCTCGCAGCCGGACTCGCGGCCGGCCTCGACCTGGAGACGGCGGCTCGACGGGCGGTCGCGGCGGCCTCGCTGGCCGTCACGCGCGCCGGGGCCCGCGAGGGCATGCCGACCGCCGCGGAACTCGAGGCCGTCCTCGACTGACCCGAGGCGCCGCCCAGGTCAGCCGGCCGGGTCGTCCTCGGCGGCCACCCACACGGTCCGACGCCGTGCATCGGCGGTCATCTCCAGCGATCCGTCATCCGCGATCCACCAGGCGGCCAGGCCGCGCGCCCGGGCCTCCGCCGCGATGCCGCCGCGTCCGCCGACGAACAGCACCTTCGACCAGACCTCGGCCCAGGCCGGATCCGGCCCGGCGACCGTCACCGACAGGAGTCCACCCGCCGCCGGTTCGCCGGTCCGCGGATCGACCAGGTGGTGGACCTCCCGACCGTCCACCGTCCAGCGATGGACCCGGATGGACGATGTGGCGACGGCGCCGTCGACGACGGCGATGACCGCGAGATGGTCGCGGGCCTCGGTCGGGTCCTCGACGCCGATGAGCCACGGGCCGCCCGACGGGTCCAGGCCACGGGCGACGAGGTCGCCGCCGGCCTCCAGCAGGTAGTCGGGGACGCCGTCGCGGTCCAGCCGGGCGCCGGCCCAGCGCAGGCCGAGGCCCTTGCCGATCCCGCCCAGGTCGACCGGCCGCTCGAGGCAGACGCCGTCGCGGCCGACTCGTCCCATGACCCGCCCGGCGGTCGTGGCGGATCGGTCGGATCCGGTCCTTGCCGGACGGACGTCGTCCGGCAGCGCCGCACCCGCGTATCCGAGCCGTTCCAGGTCCGCCAGCACGCGCGGATCGAAGCGTCCCTGGGTGAGCCGATGGGCGCGGTCCGACGCCGCCAGCGCTCGGCGCAACGCCGGTGACACGTGCGTGACGGCGCCGGTCCCGGCGAGGCGGTTCAGCGCCGGTGAGCTCGCTCGAGTCACGGAACCGCGACATCGCCTGCTCGGACGCCTCGAAGGACGCGATGACCGTCTGCCAGGCCCTGGCGCCATCGACCGGGTCCGCTCCAGGCGATCGTCCGACCGTCAGGCGCAAGGGCGAGCCCATCGCCCGTCCCTCGAAGCGATCGTCCTCGCCCGCCGTCGACGCCGTCATGGCGCCAAGGATGTCACCCGCCGGAAGCACCGGTGGAGGCACTGGTGGCCGGCTTGGCTCGAGTGGTCGTCGTGCGTGACACGGTCGGCAGGTTGACCCGACCGGGCAGCGCGCGGGCAGCACCGGTCACGCGTTCCATCCGCCCGGCATAGGCCGCCAGCGACGAATCGAGGCCATCGAGACCGGCGGCGACCGCCTCGAAGCGCGCCGCGGACGCGGTGTAGATGGCGACGGACCGGTCGATCTCCGCCTGCAGCCGATCGTGTTCGATCCTCAGTCGGGCGGCCGCCTCATCGGTCGGGGCCTGGACCTCGATCACGGCCTGGTCGGCGCTCGACTGCAGCGCGGTCATCCCCGCCAGGCTGATGGCGTACGCCGCCGTGGAGGCCCCGATCAGGACCGCGATGTGGGTCGGCAGCCGGCGCTCAGTCATCCTCTTCCTCGTCGTGCTCGTCCTCGTCGTCATCGTCGTCGTGGCCGCCCGATGACGGGGCGCTGGCCGCGCTGGCCGACGTGCTTGTCGCGGACGTGACCCGGATGGATCGCTGCAGGGCGGCCAGCTTCTTCTTGGCCGTCTGCAGGTCGCGCTCGAGGTCCTTCGCGTGCGTCGAGTCGGCATCGATCCTGGCCTGCGCCGCTTCCAGTGCCGTCGAGAGCTGGCCCGCGTTGATGGACAGGTCCAGCAGCTGCGCCTGCAGGTCGGCGGAGCGCGCCTGCTCCTCGAGCAGCTGCGCCTCGATCGAGGTCGCCGACACGGGCACGACCGACAGTGGCGCCGAGGTCGCCGTCCAGGCGGCCGCGCCCTGGATGGCGGCCAGGCCGAGCAGGATGGCGCCGACGACGCCGAACACCGTCAAGGAGCGGCGGATGTGGAGCGAGCCGATGTTCATGGGATCTTGACCTCCGTGCGAGATGTCTCGAATGACGGCCGCCCCTTGCGGGACGCCCAGTAGCGATAGGCGCCGGCCAGCACGACGGCGAGGCCGGTCACGATGTACAGGCCGCGCAGCGCAGCCGAGTCGGTCCCGGCCAGCATCCCGTGGAGCCAGCGAGAGCCCGAAGACGATCAGCGCGAGCCGGTGGATCGACAGCCACATCCCGGCCGGCAGCAGCCTGGTCCAGCGAGCGCTGACGGCCGTGATCAGGAAGGCGTACAGGGCCAGCGTCCCGAGGGCGACCGGCGACGAGCGGTAGCCGGACAGGCCCGGGATGAACGTCCCGGCGATGCCGACGCCGGCGTACGGGTCCAGCAGCAGGCTGACGATGTGGACGCCCAGGAACGCCGTCACGAAGACCCACAGGTTCTCGTGCCACGGGAAGATCCGCTTCGACAGGCGCCAGGTGGACTTGTTCGTCGGGTGTGACAGGACGAGGCCGACACAGATCTGGAAGGTCAGGAGCAGGAGGGTCACGACGCCGGTCGCGCGAGCGGCGAGCCAGATCCGCATCTGTGCCTGCCGGTCAGAGCTGGCGGGCGCGACCTGGTCGGTGGCGTAGATCACGACGACGGCGAGGATCGCAAGCAGGATGACCGTCGCACGACCCGACAGGCGCGGCGAAGCGTTCGCTCGCCTCGTCGGCGGTGGCGCGACTGACAGGGCTGGTGCGGCTGACCGTTCGACCGACATGCGTACTCCCCGATGGCGACGTGGGACGTCTACCCCATCGAGTCAACGCGCCGCGAAAAGGTTTCAGCGAGACCGGGACGGCTTCGGTCGGCATGGCCGCGGCGGCCTGGCTGGGTCAGTGCGCCTCGATGCCGATCGCGCCGACGGCCAGCGAGAAGGCATAGATCGCGACCGCGCCACCCACCGTCGCCAGCACGATCCAGCGCGAGCGGTCGCGCCGATGCGCCTCCGGCAGGAGCTCGGCCGCCCCGACATACAGGAAGAAGCCCGCGAAGAACGCGAGGAGGGCACCGAGGGCCTCGTCGGGGATCTGGACGACCAAGCCCAGGAGGACGCCGGCGATCGGGGCGATCGCGACCAGCGTCAGCCAGCGATACGCGATGTGCATCGGGACGCGGCCCGCGACCAGGAAGCTCACCACGCCGATCCCGTCGCTGAACCGGTGGACGATGACGACGGCCGCGATGACGATCGCGGTCCCGCCGCCCACCGCCAGGCCGGCGGCCAGCGCCACGCCGTCGAGGAAGCTGTGGATGCCCATGCCGACCGCGCCGGCGACGCCGATGTGCTGGTGGCTCGCCTCGTCGTGGTCCAGCTCGGCGGCCGCCTCGTGGCCGACGTGGAGGGACGTCAGCTTGTCGATGACGTAGAACGCGAGGAACCCGATGGCGGTCCAGAGCATCGCGGTCGCCAGGGAGCCGAGGTACTCGACCGACTCCGGGATGAGGTCGAAGAAGGCCGCACCGATCCGGATCCCGGCCCCGACCGCGATGATGATCCCGACGTAGCGGACGGCACGCAGCGCCATCCAGCCGCCGAGGAAGGCGGACGCGAACGCCCCGAACGAGACGAGCAGCGCGGCGTACGGCATCAGGCGCGCGCCTCGGCCTGGCAGGCGGCGCACAGCCCGAACAGCTCGAGCCGGTGGGCATCCACGCGGTAGCCGGTCCGGGTCGCGATGTCGGCGACCACGGCGCGGAGGCCCGTGTCGTCGATCTCCTGGGTGCGACCGCAGCCGGAGCACACGAGATGGTGGTGATGGGCCGGCGCGCACTCCGACGTACGCATGCACGCCCGACGGCAGGTCGAGCCGCTCCACGGCGCCCAGCACCTCCAGCACCTCGAGCGTCCGGAAGACGGTCGCCCGGCCGATGCCGAGCCGTCGCTCCCGGGCGGCCTCGACCAGCGCCGCGGCCGTGAAGTGGCCGTCCTGGGCCTCGATGAGCGACGCGAGGGATCGGCGCGGCTCGGTCAGGCGGTAGCCGGCTCGGTCCAGGGCATCGACGATCGGTGTGGGGTGCGGCATGGCGGGAGACTAGCAGAGTTGAGACACAGTCTCATCTGCGTCTCACACCGGCTGGACACCGGCGTGGCGGATGGTCCCCGGGAGCACGAGGAGGCCGATGGCCAGGGCGATGCACGCCGCGACGATGACCGCGCCGGCGATCACCAGCGCCCGACGTCGACGAGCACGCCGACGGTCATCGCGGCGACCGCGGCATTCCAGCTGACGACGCGGACGGTCCCCCAGCGCCCGAGCCGGACACGCTGGGCAGCGTGGGCGACCTGATCGCCCGGGCCGATCGCGGGCACCAGGTGGGTCCACGATCCGATGAGGACCTGGGCGATCCAGCCGACCGCGAGCGGGACCCCGATGACCGCCATCGACCACGCCTCGGGCGTCGGCCCGAACGACACGATCCGGGCGGCGGCGATCATCGTCGCGATGAGGAACCAGGCCGGTGCGACGAGCAGGCTCCATCCGGTGAAGCGGTGCCACTCGCGGTCGCTCGTCCAGCGCCCACGGTCGCGCCGGATGCCGATGGTCGCGGTCAGGAGGGCGGCTGCCGCCGACGACCTCGAGGCCGGCCCCGACGACCGCCGGCGCCGCCGACGCAGCGATGAACCCGACCGCGACGAGCGGTGGCGCAGCCATCATCGCGACCAGCGCGACGGTCGTGCTCCGGCGTGGGCGGATCCTGGAGCCGGCCACCGTGGGTGCCAGGTGGACGAGCGTGGCGGCCACGATGAGCGAGACGAACCCGAACACGTTGAGCCACGCGTGGGCGGGCTTGACCTGTGCCCAGCCCGACACGACCGGCGCCCAGCCGGCCACCGCGGCCGTGGCGATGGCGACACCGACGGCCACGTTCGCCAGAGCGACGGCTACGCGATCGGGACGATGCCGGTCCCGGACCCGACCCGCGACCGAAGCGGCGCGAAGGCGGCGACCGCGACCAGCCCGATCCCCACGAGGTAGGCGAGGCCGCCGAGGGTCGCGAGCCAGGAGTGGCCGGCCGAGACGCCCAGCGTCACGGCCAGTGCCCCACCGGCCACCAGGCCGATGGCGGCGACCCGGATCCGTCGGTCGGCCGGAGGGACCTGCGCCAAGGCAGAGGTGAAGAACGGCAGGACGGACGCGATCGCCGTCCCGGCCGCGCCCGCCAGCAGGATGTGCAGGGCCGCCCAGGAAGTCCCGCCCGCCGCGGACCGACGTCAGGCCGATCCAGAGGTGGCGAGCCCGACGAACGCGGCGGCGACCATGAGTCCCGCGAAGGTCGTTCGGCGATCGTCGGCTCGCCGGATGACCCGGGCTGGCCCGATCGTCGAGCCTACCGCCACCGTGGGAAGCGGGGCGGGCGGCCGTTTCGCCGCCGGTTCGACGACGGGCTGCGCGGCACAGGCCGCGCAGCAGGCGCCGTCCGGGACCGCGGGCGTCGCGATCGGCAGGTCCCGGGTCATCGGATCGCTAGTTCAGCGGATCGCCGTCGCCCGCCTGGACCAGGCCCAGGGCACCGCGACCGACGAAGTTGAAGGCGTGGGTCACGATCGGGTACAGGCCGTCCTCGGCGGTCGTGAACTCCACGATCCCGCCCTGCGCCGGCGACAGGTCCATCGCCTGCGAACCCCACGATCCCTCGTTGCCCTTCACGAGGTGGATCCCTTCCTTGGTGACGGTGTCGAAGATCGTCCCGACGATATGGAACGAGCTGTCGATGCTCGGCCCGGCATCCAGGACGAAGATCCGTACGCGCTCGCCGGTCTCGACCTTGAGTGGGGCATCCACGTACTGGCTGGCGACGCCATTGAAGACGACGAAGTCCGGTGCCGGGGCGCCCGCGGACGCCTTCTCAAGGTTGGTGATCTCGCCCTGCGGACCGAGATACCACTCGCTCTGGACGAGGGCGAACTCCTTGTCGACCTTGGGCAGGCCACCCTTGGGCTCGACGATGACCATCCCGAACATCCCGTTGGCGATGTGATGGAGAGCCGGCGAGGTCCCGCAGTGGTACATCCAGACGCCCGCGTAGTCGGCCGTCCACTCGTACAGCTTCTCCTCGCCAGGGTTGATGGACGTCATCTCGTCGTTCCAGGCGACCTGGCTGGCGTGGAAGTCCACCGAGTGCGGGAGCTGGTTCGTGGCCGGGTTCTTCAGGTGGATCCGGATCGTGTCGCCGACGGTGACCCGGATGACCGGGCCCGGGACGGTGCCTCCGAAGGTCCAGACGGTCTGGACGAACCCCTTGGCCACGGTCATCTTGGACTCGGTGATGACGAGGTCGATGTCGTGCACCTCGCCCTCCGGAAGGCGCTCGGGCGCGGTCGCGTCGTAGACGACCGGGGCCGGGGCGTTCGGGTCTGCGGCGACATCGCCGGACGGCGCCGGGCCGCCGTGGTCGTCGCCACCGGCGGCGGCACCCTTGACGGAGATCGTGCCGGTCATCCCGGCCTGCGCGTGCCCCGGGACGGCGCAGATGAACGGCAGGCCACCCTCCGGGACCGCGACGTCGAACGTGATCGCCTCGCCGGCCTGCGCCGTATGCGTCTCACCGCCCTCGGGCGTGATGTCGTGGGGGATGGCGCCGGTATTCGTGAACTTGATGGTGTACGTACCGGCCGCATCGACGGTCAGCTCCGACGGCGTGAAGCCCAGGTCGAACGCCTCGATCTCGAGCGTGCCGAGGACGTCGCCCGCGACGGCGCCGGAGCTTGCGGGAGCCTCCGACTGAGCCGGCGACGACGAGGCCCCGGCGGCCGGGGGCGGCGTGCCCGGCGCGAACGTCCACGTCGGGTGCCTTGGCGGTGGCGCACCCGGCCGAGATGACGAGCATGCCCCCGAGCAGGATGGTCAGAGCGGCGGATGGTCGGCGCATCGTGGTCCTCCGGTGGACGATAAACACATACTTACGAGGTATGTGAATAGTCCGCCGGACCCTGACGTTGCGCCATGAGCCATTCGGCCTGTCGGGGACGGGCCGCTCGGCCCGACGCGCTCAGATCGGCGCTGGGACCAGCTCCGCCAGCGTGGTCTGGGCCAGTCGATCGTTGAGCGCCAGGCGGGCCTCATCGAAGACGTCGTGGACCGCGCAGCGCCCGTCCGATCCGCACGGGATCCCGCGCAGCACGCAGCGACGGGCGTCGTCCTCCGGGTCCGCGGCGGTGATGACCTCGAGCAGCGTGATCGTGCCCGCCGGCCGCGCCAGCCGGTAGCCACCGGTGCGTCCGGTCCGGGCATCCACCAGGGACGCCGCGCCGAGATCGCGCATGACCCGCGGCAGGATCCGCTCCGGGATGGCCATCGCCGCGCTGATGCGCGACACGCTCAACCACGTCTCGGGCTCCGCACCGGCCAGGGCGAGCATCGCGCGGATGGCGTAGTCGCCCTGCTTCGAGAAGGTCAGACGCATGTCGGCAGTATCCCCGACCGTGCAGGACCACACCGAACGTACGACCTCCGACGGGACCATCAGGGTGGATGCATAGCGCACCGGTCCTCCCCAGACTGGACCCAGATGACGATCAACAACGCCCTGCGCCGGTTCAGTCGACCGAGCCGCGGACCGAAGGCGGCTCGCCGCCCGGAGCCGCTGGCCGTCGGCGAGATCGACACGCACGTCTTCAACTGCCCGCGCTGCACGCGCCCGCTGGCGACCGGCGCCCCGGTCTGTCCGGGCTGTGGGACCAGGCTCATCTTCGGTGTGCGGGCTCGATTGGCCCTGTCGTTCCTCGTCGTCGGGGTGTCCATCGGGACGCTGCTCGGTGGCGGGATCATGTACGCGGCTCGCCCGGCCGCCGGCTCCGCCGCGATCGTCGATCCGGGTGGGGACGGGATCACGCCCGGCGGGATCGTCGCCAGCCCGAGCCCCAAGCCGCTCACGCCGCGCGAAGTCGGCATCCCGTCGAAGGCCGTCTCGGCGCTCCGTCAGGCGGCGATCCTCGACGCCCGACTGGCCAGCCAGGGCGCCAAGCTCAAGACGCTGATGAAGAACAGCAACGTCAAGGGCATCGACATCGCGCGGATCCTGCGCACCCTCAACTCCGACGCGACCTTCGGCATCGACCTCGCGCCGGCCATCGCACCGTGGACCGATGCGGCCAAGCTGTCCTACGACCTGGGCTCGTTCTACCGCGCGGTCCGCGACTCGTCACAGGCGAGCCTGCGTGCATCGGTGTCCAACGACAAGGCCTACCGCGCCGCCGGCAAGCGGATGGTCACGCTGCTGGCCAAGTTGCCCGCGCTGGACGCGACGGCCGCCGCGCTCGTGACGGAGGCCGGGCTCGCGCCACTCTTCACACCGGCCCCTACGGTCCCGGCCGTCTCCGCCGCCCCGTAGCCCGTCAGCTCGACGTACGCCTCGCCCCCGAGAGCGAGCCGGGTGCCGCGCGTGGCCCGGACGACCTGCGATCCCTCCCAGTAGATGACCCCGGTCGTCGCCCGCGTGTCCAGTTCCTGGTCCGCGACCGTCGGGGTCAACGTGATGTGCAGGTCCTCGTCCGGCAGGTCGATCTCCCAGCGGGACGGGTAGACGGCCCCGGTGCTCGGGCTCGACCAGTGGTCCGTCACCGTCACGCTGAAGGCGTCGCGGTCCAGGTGGCGGACCGTCCCGTCCGGGTCCACGACCGTGCCGTACACGAGCGGGTAGCTGCCGTCCGCGTCGCGCACGAGTGACAGGGTCAGGTCCGTGCCGTCGTCGAGGTTCACGGCGAACCAGTCCCAGCCGCCGCCACCGATGCTGATGAAGTCGCCCCACTGGTGGTCGAACCAGGCGTCGCCGGTGACCTCGAAGGTCGCACCGGCGACCGTCAGCGATCCCGTCGCGTCCATCGCCGTGCGCGAGTAGTAGTAGGACCCGCCGGCCGCCCCGAAGTCGATCCAGCCGTCCTGGTCATGGAGCGCCGGTGTCTTCGTGGCCTCGAGGTCGCAGGTCCAGCCCGAGCCCGCCCGGGCTGCCGGCGGCCGCCGCCTCGTCCGGCGAGAGGGCGGCGGCGAGGACGATCCGTGCCGTCCGAGCCGGCCATCGTCCAGGGCTCGCGACCCTGGGTCGTCGCGTCGGACGGATCCGCGCCGGCCAGGGCGAGGTCGAAGCCGGTCGGTTCGCCATCGGGCCCGCGCGGCGAACGGTCCACGGTGGGGCCGACCTCCAGGCGCTGGCCGTAGAAGAAGCGGTCGCCGGCCTCGTCGGTGATGGCCAGGTGCGACACCCACGATGTCGGGAAGGCGCCGCGCTCGGCGCGGAAGATGACGTACTCGAAGCCGTACTCGTCGCCGTTCGCGGCTCGCAGGTGGCCGGTGTAGTACCACCACTCCGTGAGGCGGTCGTGCGGGCCGTCGTCCCGCGGCAGGACGACGGGGAGCGGATCGGCGATGGCGACCGGCGGCGCGGTCGCGACCGGGACGGACGGCCGCGGCGCCACCGGGTTGGCCAGGATCGGTGTCCCGCCGGTGCAGCCGGCGGCCAGCGATGGCAACGACCGTCGACGACCGTCGCCAGCCGCAGGATCGCCGCGGTCCGACCCGCACGCCGTCTCACGGCCGCACCGCCGCTTCCACATCGGACTCGGCGGCCGGCAGGTGGCCGGCGACGATCGCGTCCCAGCCAGACCGGCATCCACCAGTTCCACTTGCCGAGGAGTCGCATGGTGGCCGGGACCAGGAGCGCCCGGACGACGGTCGCGTCCAGGGCGATGGCGATGGCCATGCCGATGCCGAGGGCCTTGATCAGGACGATGTCCGCGAAGGCGAACGACAGGGCGACGACCACGACGATGAGGGCCGCCGACGTGACGATCCGGCCGCTCCGCTCGAGGCCGCGCGCGACCGCCTCGGTGTTGTCGCCGGTCCGGTCCCAGACCTCCTTCATCCGCGACAGGAGGAAGACCTCGTAGTCCATGGACAGCCCGAACAGGACGCAGAACAGGATGACCGGCTGGGTCGTCTCGACGTACCCGAGCGGCTGGAACCCGAGGACGGACGACAGGTTGCCGTCCTGGAAGATCCAGACGAGCGCGCCGAAGCTGGCCACGATCGACAGCGTGTTCATGACCAGCGCCTTGGCCGGCAGGACGACGGAACGCAGCAGCACGAACAGCACGAGGTACGTGCTGACGATGATGAACAGGGCCGTCCGCGGGAAGTCCGCGGCGACCCGGTCCACGACGTCGGTGACATCGGCTGCCCCGCCACCGACGAGGATCGTCGTGCCCGGCGGCGGCGCCAGGCCGCTGGACGGGTCGCGCATCGCGGCGACCAGCGCCTTGCCCTCGTCGCGGTTCGGGCCGTACGGCGTGTAGAGGGTGAAGGCGGTCAGGTCGGCGGCGGTCGTGGCGGCCAACGTCGTCGCGACGTAGCGGTCGCGCGGGCCGTTCGGGATCGCCGTACAGGAGCGTGTACTGCTCGAGGGTCAGGCGCGGATCCACGTCGACGAGGCTGTCGACCCGGGTGACCCGCTCGTCGGCCGCCAGCCGACGCGAGTAGTCGTACAGCGCCGCCAGGTTGGCCGGGGTCGTCGCGGCCCCGGTCGTCCGGATGGCGATCACGATCGGCGCGAACTCGCCCTCGCCGAACTCGCGCTGGAGCCGATCGAAGGCGGCCCGCGATGGGACGGACGCCGGGAGGATCGATGCGTCCGGGGCGTTGAACCGGACGTGCAGGAACGGCGAGCCGAGCAGGAGCAGGAACCCCAGCGTCGGGATGAGGACCGCGATCGGGTGGCGCATGACCCGGCGGGCGAGCCGCGACCACGGCCCGTCGGGCTCGGGCGTGACGGTGACCTTGCGAACGGCGAAGCGGTCCACCCGCGGGCCCAGGATCGTCAGGACGGCCGGCAGCAAGGTGAGCGCCGCCGCGCCGGCCAGGCCGACGACGATCGCCCCGGCGATCCCGACCGAGCGCAGGATCATGAACTCGAACAGGATCAGCCCGAGGAGCCCGAGCAGGACCGTCACGGCGCTGAAGAAGACGGCCCGTCCGGCGGTCGCGACGGTGACCCGGACCGAATCCGCGACCTGTGTCTCGCTGCCCGGGCGTTTGGCCATCTCCTCGCGGAACCGGCTGGTCATGAGCAGCGAGTAGTCCACCCCGAGTCCGAGGCCGAGGAGCGTCGCGAGGTTCAGCACGAAGATGCTCATCGGGGTGACCTGGGCGACCAGGAAGATCGCGGCCAGGGCGACGATGACCGCCGAACCGCCGACGATGAGCGGCACGCCCGCCGCCACGACGGACCCGAACACCACGATCAGGGCGAGCGCCGCCAGCGGCAGGGAGATGAGTTCGCTCCGGCGAAGGTCCGCCTCGGACACGGTCTGGACGTCGCCGTAGAACGCGGGGCCACCGGCGAGCTCCACCTCCAGGCCCGGGGCCTCGCGCAGGCGCTCGCGCAGGATCGGCAGGGCTTCGGGCGAATCGTCCGGCGGCAGGTCCAGGAACACGATGTCGTAGGCGGTGTGGCGATCGGCCGAGATCTGGCGCGGCGACAGCAGGTGGGTCACGACACGGGCCACGTGCGGCGCGGTCGCGATGTCGCGGACCGCGGCGGCTGCCGCCAGCTCGAACTCAGGCGTCCCGGCTTCGAGGGTGGGGCTGCTGAAGACGATGACGAGCGCGCTCGGCGGGAGGTCCAGCTCGGCCTCCAGGAGGGACTTCGCGCGGGCCGATTCCAGGTCGTCGAGGATGAACCCGCCGGCACTCAGCGAGCCTGGGACCTGGGGCGCGAGTGGGAGCGCGGCGAGGAGGAGCAGCGCCCAGACGCCCACGACCCACCAGGCGCGGCGCACGATGAACCGGCCGAGGCGTTCGAAGGGGTTCACGTCAGTGGTTCGGGTGCGCCGACGTCGCGGATGGCGGCAGGAGCGGCCTGGAGCGCAACGAGCTGGGCGACGACATCGGTGCGTCCATCGTAGTCGTGAATCCCTGGAACGGCCGCCACGCCATCTGCTAGCATCGCGCCGAGATGCAGCTCTTCCTGATCGCCTTCCAGCAGCCCATCCCGTTCGGGATCTCGACGGCCCTCGTCGTCCTGATGATCTGGATCATCCTGCGGTCCGCGATGGTCGCCGAAGGCGGCGCCACCTGGGTCAAGAAGATCACCAACCCGAACGCGAAGTTCCTCTTCACGTTCCTGTTCATCGGCTGGGCCGTGGTCTTCGGGATCGGCCTGCAGCTCGTCCCGCACACCGGGGCGAACTCGCCCGTACGGCGCGCTCGGCCTGATCGCGCTGTTCAGCGGCTTCTTCATCATGATGGGCCTGCTCTGGGCGATCATCGGGGAGTAGCGGCCCCGTTCGCCGTGTCGCCGTGCCCGGGGCGCGGCCCGAGCCCTAGGAGACCTGGCCTGCCTCGACCGGTAGCAGCGCCGCGACCACGTCGCTCGCGTGGTACGACAGGTGCCCCGGCGAGATGAACGCCCGCACGGACGCGATGTCGTCGCCCGCCGTCAGCATCGGCAGCTCCGCGTAGCCATCCGCCCGCCGCTGGCCCATCCCGATGTTCGTCACCAGGGCGTTGCACAGGCACTTCCGCCCGACCGTGTCCTCGAGCGCGCCGCCCTTGCGGACGTAGTCGTCGACGGGTTCGCTCGGGCATCGATAGTCGAGCCGGCCGTCCGGCCGGACGTACGCGCGCCGCAGGTAGCCGAGGTCGCACAGCCGCGGGCGCTCCTCGTACGGCGCCTCTTCCGAGAGCGTGCCGGCCAGTTCGGCGACCTTGAACGGGAAGCCTGTCGGTGACGCCACGGGATCCGTGAAGACGTCGCCGTCGCCGCCGGCCAGGTCCGTCAGGAAGCGGGTGCGGATGGCCGGGTCCAGACCCGACTCCTCGCAGAACGCGAACGCGGTGCCGACCTGCACGCCATGCGCCCCGGCCGCCAGGGCTTCGGCGAACCGGGCGCGACTGCCGTACGCCCCGGCCAGCCAGAACGGCAGACCGAACGCCTGCATCTGCTCGAGGTCGACGACGTCGCGCTCGCCGTAGACCGGCTCGCCACGATCGTTGAGCTGGAGCTTGCCGCGAGGTGGGGCGTTGTGGCCGCCGGCGATCGGGCCCTCGACGACGAAGCCCTGGATGCCGCCCGGCGACTTGCGCAGGAGCGCCTTTGCGAGGGTCGCCGCCGAGACGATCGGCAGGAAGGCGGGGCGGCGCAGGTCCGCCATCCCCTCGCCGAGCCCGATCGAGCGCGGGTCGAATGACAGCTCGAACGTCCGGTCGCCGGCCTCCTGGACGTCGAGGCGGATGGACACCGGAGCGTGCTCCGCGAGTCGATCGAGGACGTCCGGGATCTCGATCGGGATGCCCGCGCCCATCAGGACGACATCGACGTCGGCCAGCATCGCGCCGTACAGGCTGGGCAGCGTCGGCAGCTGGATCTTCTCGAGATAGTTGATCCCGACGACGCCGTCGTGGCCCTCCTTCGCCAGGAAGACTTCCACGAAGTTGGCCAGGACGATGAGGCTGTTCCGATCCGCCTTGAGCGGCGCCCGGAGGAGCGGCGCGAGCTTGTAGCGAGCGCCCTTGTGGGTGCCGGCCGCCTCGCCGCCTTCGCGGAAGTACTTGTCCAGGACGCCACCGACGATGGCCTGCGATGGGAAGGCCGCCATGGCCCGTCGGGCGTGGCCATCGGGATCGCCGTCCCACAACTTGCGGACGAGGATCGAGTCGAGCGCGGTCCCCGAGACGACACCGAGCTGCCCGAGGCGGGACACTTCTCGGGCGAGGGTCCAGCTCGACACGCCGGCGCCCATCCCGCCCTGGATCAGTCGTGGCAGCACGGTCGGCGGTCTCCTTGGTCGTCGGCGTTCGGCAGACCCGGACGGGCCTCTGATCGGACGATACGAGCGGGGACGGGGGGTGGTCCCGTGCCATTCGGCCCGGCTTCGATGGACCACTCGCCACACGTCGCGCTATCATGCGCGGACTTGCAGACTGCATAGACTTTATGCGTCGCAACCCGGAGGTCGACCGTGGACGCCCAGGAGATCAAGACCGCCGTCGCCCACCAGGACGCGGCCCGTGCCGCCGCCGAGGCGCCGTTCGTCAACCCCTCCGACCCCGCGAAGGCGCTCGGGCCGGACGGTCGCCCGGCCGTCAGCCGTCGCGCCCCGATCTGGGCGGACGTCCCCGACGAGCAGTGGAACGACTGGCGCTGGCAGCTCAGCCACCGCGTCAACGACCTCGCCGAGATCGAGCAGATCCTGAACCTGACCGATTCCGAGCGCGAGGGCCTGTCCGTCCCGGACCGCTTCCGGGTGGACATCACGCCGTACTTCATGAGCCTGATCGACCCGAACGATCCCAACGACCCGATCCGCCTGCAGGTCATCCCGACCGCGGAGGAGCACGGCGCGTTCACCGGGATGATGGAGGACTCGCTCGCCGAGGACCGCCACTCGCCGGTGCCGGGCCTGGTCCACCGCTACCCGGACCGCGTCCTGATGCTGGTCACGACCCAGTGCGCGTCGTACTGCCGGTATTGCACGCGGTCGCGGATCGTGGGCGACCCGACCCAGAACTTCAACAGCCGCGACCACGAGGCGCAGCTCGAGTACCTGCGCCGGACCCCGCAGGTCCGCGACGTCCTCATCTCGGGCGGCGACGGCCTGACCCTGGCGCCGAAGCTGTTCGAGAAGATCCTGCGCGGCCTGCGCGAGATCCCGCACATCGAGATCATCCGGATCGGCTCGCGGGTGCCGGTCTTCCTGCCGCAGCGCATCGACGACGAGCTGTGCGAGATGCTGCAGAAGTACCACCCGCTGTGGATCAACCTGCACTTCAACCACCCGAACGAGATCACGCCCGAGGTCTCGCGCGCCGTCGACAAGCTGACCAAGGCCGGGCTGCCGGTCGGCAACCAGAGCGTGCTGCTGGCGGGCGTGAACGACTGCGTCCACATCCAGCGCGGCCTCGTCCACAAGCTGGTCGCGAACCGGATCCGGCCGTACTACCTGTACCAGTGCGACCTGGTCGAGGGCTCCGGGCACTTCCGGACGCCGGTCGGCAAGGGCCTCGAGATCATGGAGGGCCTGCGCGGGCACACGTCCGGCTACGCGGTGCCGACGTACGTGATCGACGCGCCCGGTGGCGGCGGCAAGATCCCGGTCATGCCGAACTACCTGATCAGCTACAGCGATCACAAGGTGGTGCTGCGCAACTACGAGGGCTACATCACCACGTACGAGGAACCCGCCACGTACCGGCAGCACGACAAGGCGGCCTGCCAGTACTGCCAGCACGAGCGCCCGGAGCCCGGCCAGTCCGGCATCCTGGGCCTGCTCGAGGGCGAGCGGATGTGGATCGAGCCGCGCGGCTTCCAGGAGACCCACTCACGCGGCAACACCGAGGCGCATCGCCTCCAGGACCCGTCGAAGTGGGTGCCGTTCGGCGTCGGCGCGATCGAAGGCGTGGCGGGTGAGGCACTCCCCGTGCTGGAGGCCGGGGACGTGGCCGCGTCGGCCGCGGCTCCGGTCCGAGGCGCCGCCGCGGACTACGCGCCCGGCGAGGAGCCACGTCCCCGCGAGGGCGAACCGACCGCGTCCGCCCACGGCGAACTGCTCTAGGGTCCGTCGGCGTCCGGGCCCGGTCGCCGGACGCCGCTGGGCACACCCCTGACCCGCGCCTCGATCCTCATCGATATCTACGCCATCGCTCTGGTGGCGGCTTCGGGCCGGTCAACGGGCTCGACGACAGGCCCGCGATGGTTGGGCCGCCAAGCACGGATCGAGCTCGCCTTCTCAGCCGCTCGGCCGAGATAAGTGCCCGTGCAAGCCCGGCTGGTAATGATGGCGTCGATATGCGACGGATCAGGCGCCCGTCAGCCGTCATGACCGGCCTCCGGGAGGCCCAGGCTGATCGCTGCCAACCTCGGCCGGGACTTCGAAGACCACACGGCAACGCCGTCGGCTCAAGCAGGCCGAGCTCGGCCGATCTCGTGGGCTTGGGCCAGTCGGAGATCAGCCACCTCGAACGCGGGCACGGCGCGCGGACGTCGATCGAGACGTGGATCGCCATCGGGATCGCGCTGCAACGGCCGATCGCCATCGGGTTCTCCCGCGACGTGGTCGACCCGACGCCACTGGACGCCGGCCACCTCGCGGCGCAGGAGCTCACGCTTCGGTTGACGGCACACGGCGGCTGGCAAGGGCGCTTCGAGGCGCCAAGCGACCCTAGCGCACCGCGCCATTCGACGGACATCGAGTTGACCGCGCCAGACGGCCGGATCGTCCTCCTGGAGATCTGGAACCGGCTCGATGACCTTGGTGCGGCCGTCCGGTCGAGCGACCGAAAGCTGGCCGACCTGGCTCGCCGACGAGCCCTGCAGACCCCGGTGTCGTCGTGTTGGCTGCTTGTCGAGACGAGCGCCAACCACGAACTTGTACGCCGCTACCCGGCGATCCTCGCAGGCGCGGTTCGGCGGATCGTCGACCGCGGTGGGTCCGGGCGCTCATGACCGGCAGCACCGCCCCGGCTCGCCCCGGCATCGCCTGGATCGACGTCAGGTCCGGCCGGCTGCGCCCGCTGCGCCGCGGCACCGAGGAGCCACGCTAGCCAGTTCGCTGCGCATACCGAGCGTAGTAGTCGCTCGGGCCCTCGTCGGCAGGCGCCTCGGGCGGGAATCGGTCCGGGTCGAAGGCGGCCAGGCGGTCCGGTGTCGCACCGGTCACGAACCGCTCGGCCAGCAGTTCCGTGAGGTACGGCGCCAGGAGCATCCCGCGGCCGCTCCAGCCGTTCGCCTGCCACCAGCCGTCGAGCTGGACGGTCGGGCCGACGAGCGGCTGGTGATCCGGGCTGACGTCGTACATGCCGCCCCACTGGCGGATGACCGAGACGTCCGCGAGGGCGGGCGCCTTGCGGGTCATGAGCGCCGCGGTCCGGCGCAGGAAGTCCCACGACGAGCGCTGGTCGACGCCCGACCGGCTCGTCCGGATCGACGACGCCCATGACGATCTCGCCACGGAGCGTCTGGTTGAACCAGCCCTCGCTCGGGCGGTAGAACGTGACGGCCGCCTCGATCGACCGCTGGACGCGGGGCCGTGACCAGGACCTCGCGGCGGAGCGGCCGGTTCGGGGCCGACACGCCGGCCAGCGCGTTGAGCTCGCGTCGACCAGCCGCCGGCGGCGTTGAGGACGGCGCGCGTCGCGATCCGGCCCGCGATCGGTGACGACCGCCGTCGACGCCGCGTCGCCCTCGCGCTCGATCGCCCGGACCGTCGTGTCCCGCGTGGATCCGGACGGACGTCCGGGCCAGGTGCTCGAGGTGCGCCCAGACGACCGCGTCGTGGTGGACGATCGCGTCGTCGTTGAGGACCGCGCCGGCGACCGGCTCGCCGCCGCGCAGGATCGGCAGCCGGCGGAGCGTGTCGTCGGGCGACAGGAGCTGGCTGGCGACGCCGATCCGGTGGTGCATGTCGACGATCGGGCGCATCCGCTCGACCTCGTCCGCCTCGTACAGGACCCAGGCGTAGCCGAGCCGGTAGAACAGGACGTTGAAGCCGAGTTCCTCGCCCATCCGGTCGTACTTGGCCTGGCAGGCGAGGGCGACGTGGGTCAGCTCCTCGGTCAGCTGCATCGCCCGGATGCGGGCGACGTTCCGGCCGGTCGCGCCGCCGCCCGGATAGCCGCGCTCGACGATGACGATGTCGCGGACGCCGCGCGCCGACCAGCTCGCGGGCGAAGGCGAGCCCGGCGATCCCGGCCCCGACGATGACGACGTCGGCCGAGGACGGCAGCGGACCGTGGTCGAGCAGGCGCCGCTGCCGTCAGGCCGGCTCACGGGGTCGTCGTCATCGCGAGCGACCAGGTCGCCGAGCCGGATCGGGCGGAGCGGCGGTCGCGCGGTGGGCAGGGGACGGCTCGCCGTCGGCCGGTCCGTCCCGGCCAGGCAGGCGAACGCCTGCAGGCAGTACTTGCCCTGGCACGGGCCGGTCAGCGCGCCGGTCCGGCGCTTGATGAGCTCCGGGTCCGTGTAGCCGGCGGCCTGTTCCGTCGCGGACCTCGCCGGCCCGGACGTCCTCGCAGAAGCAGACCATCGCGCCGCGGGCGATCGAGCCGAGCATGCCGGTGGCCGCGCATCGGATGCCCGTCGCGCCCGGCCGCGGACGCCGACCGACCGACGAGCGACGGGACCGTGCGTCCGGCCGTCGCTCGTCGAGCACCGGGACGAGCGTGTCGCCGCGCCGCTCGACCGCGGCCCCGGCCGCCAGGACCAGGTCGAGGTTCGGGCTCCGATCGCCGAAGACGACGAGATCGACCGCGATGGCGTCGTGCGCGCGTCCGCCGGTCCGCGTCGTCGGCGCCGGTCACGTGCCGGCCGCCCGCGGATCGAGACGAGCGACGACGGTCGGGACCGGCCCGGCGACGATCGTCGACGCCCGCCCGCCGGAGCCGTTCGCCGGCGTCGTCCAGCTCCGGCCCGTCGCCGACGAGCAGCGCCCGTTCGCCCGGCACGACCCCGAAGCGCTCGACCAGCCCGATCACGGTCCGGGCCGCCATCACGCCCGGCCGGTCGGCGCCGGGCACCAGGGGCACGCGGTCGTACGAGCCCGTCGCGGCGACCACGCGGCCCGCGCCGGATCTCGAGGTGGGCGTCGTCGCCGATCGCCGCGACCATCCCGTCGTACCAGCCGACGGCGGTCGACGCCGGTCAGGACCTCGCACGCCGGCCGCGGCGGCCCGCGCCGGCGAGCGGCTCCGGCCGACTCCGACCCGCCAGCGGCCTCCGAGCTCGCGTTCCGCCTCGAGCAGGACGACCCGGTCGCCACGCTCGGCGGCGTCCGCGGCCGCGGCGAGCCCGGCCCGGCCGCCACCGACGACGAGCACGTCCGTCTCGATCCGTCGCGCGACCCGCCCGCGTCCGGCCGGCGCCGCTCGGCCTCGACACGCAGCCGCCCCCGCCCGCCGAACCAGCGCAGCACGTCGAGGTACCGCTTGCGCAGCGCGCCGCGGCCGCAGGAATCGGTGGTGATAGAACGTCGGCGGGATCCAGCGCGACCCGAGCCCGACGAGCGACAGCAGGTCGCGCTCGACACGATCGGCAGCGCGTGCTCGCCGCGCGCCGACCAGACCCTCGCGGACCGGCACCGGCACGACCGGACGCTCGGGACGCCGTCGACCTCGCACTCGCACCAGCCGCACTGCCCGGTCGAGCACATCAGCCCGCGCGCCCGGTGGAACCGGAAGCTCGCGACAGGATCGGCCGGCCGGCCGCCAGCAGGCTGACGGCGAGCGGCTCGCCCTCGACCCCCTCGATCTCGCGCCCGTCGAACGTGAACGTGACCGGCGGCCCCGACGGCGCCCCAGGGATCCGCCGAGCGGTCACCTCAGCGGATGTGGAAGGTCGGCGAGCTGTCGATGCAGACGCGCTTCGACTCGAGGTAGGCGTCCAGGCCCTCCATCCCGAGCTCGCGCCCGATGCCGCTCTGCTTGACGCCGCCGAACGGGCTCTCGGCGAGCCGGACGTAGTGGGTGTTCACCCAGACGTCGCCGACGCGCAGCCGCCGGGCCACCCGGATCGCCCGGTCCAGGTCGCTCGTCCAGACCGCGCTCCCGAGCCCGAACTCGTTGTCGTTGGCGAGCGCGAGCGCCTCGTCCTCGGTGTCGAACGCGATGACCGACAGGACCGGCCCGAAGATCTCCTCGCGCGCGATCGACATCGACGGCGTCGACGTCATCGAAGATCGTCGGCTCCATCCAGGAGCCGCCGCCCACTCGCCGCCGACCTGGCGGCCGCCGAGCACGAGCCGTCGCGCCCTCCGACCGGCCCGCGCTCGACGTAGCCGAGCACGCGATCGAGCTGGCGGCGCGAGACCATCGGCCCGAGCTGCGTCGTCCTCGTCGAGCGGCGATCCCGACCCGCAGCGCCTGCGGCGCGCTCCATGAGGCCCTCGAGGAACCGGTCCTGGATCGAGCGCTCGAGGAGCAGCCGCGATCCCGCGGTGCACGACTGGCCGGCGTACAGGAAGATCCCGACCGCGACGGCGTCCATCGCCTTGTCGAGGTTCGCGTCCGGGAAGACGATGACCGGCGCCTTGCCGCCCGCCTCGAGCGAGACGCGCTTGAACGTCCGCGCGCCGAGCTCCATCAGCCGGCGCCCGACCTCGCTGCTCCCGGTGAAGCTGATCTTGTCGACGCGCGGGTCGCTCGCGAGCGCCTCGCCGACGACATCGCCCGCCCCGACGACGCCGTTCGCGACGCCCTTCGGCAGGCGCTCGATCCGGTCGAGCAGCCCGAAGATCGCCATCGAGGAGGCCGGCGCGTCGCTGGCCGGCTTGAGCACGAACGTGCAGCCGGTCGCGATGGCCGCGCCGATCTTGCGCAGCGGCAGGTCCACCGGGTCGTTCCACGGGCGTGATGAGCCCGCACACGCCGACCGGCTCCTTGAGGATGAAGTTGAGCAGGTGGCTCGGGGCCGACGCGGTCACCTCGCCGCGGATCATCCGGGCGGCGGCTGGCATAGAACTGGATCCGATCGATGGCCGGCGCGATCTCGCGCTCGCGGACGTAGCGGATCGGCTTGCCCATCTCGATCGCGACCAGGCGGGCCAGCGGCTCGGCCTCCTCGCGCAGCAGGCCGGCGAGCTCCATCAGGATCGACGACGCGCTCGCGGCCGGAGGTCGCCGGCCAGGCGCCGTCGTCGAAGGTCGCGCCGGGCGGCGGCGATCGCCGCGTCCAGGTCCTCCACGCCGGACAGCGGCGCGATCGCGACGAGGTCGCCGGTCGCCGGATCGCGGCTCTCGATGCGTCGCGCCGGAGGCGGCCGGCGACCAGCCGCCGTCGATGTAGTTGGCGACGGTGATCACGGTGGGAGCGGTCTGGGTCATCGGGTCCCTCGGATGGCTGTCGATGGTCAGGTCGAGCGCGGTCTCGAGGAGGTCCTCCTCGATGGTCAGGGGCGGGCAGAGCTTGATGACGTTCTCGAACGAGCCGCCGACGCCGAGGACGACGCCGCGCTCGAAGGCGGCGCGCGCGGATCGCGGCCGTGCGGGCCGCGTCGGGCGCCCGCGAGTCGCGGTCGGTCACGATCTCGATGCCGGCGAACAGGCCGAGTCCGCGGACCTCGCCGACGCTCGGCTCGTCCGCCAGGGCGGCCTGCAGGCGCTCGAGCATCGAGGCGCCGAGTCGCGCCGACCGTTCGGCCAGGCGCTCGTCGGCGCAGGACGCCGATCGCCGCCGAGCCCGCGGCGAGATGGACGGCGTTGGCCATGAACGTGGAGGTGTGCGTGCCGGGCGTCCAGTGCGACATGAACGCCGCGCGACCGAGCGACCGCCGAGACGGCCAGCCCGCCGCCGATCCCCTTGCCGACCGTCATCAGGTCCGGCACGACGTCCCAGTGCTCGGCACGCCCAGGTCCGCCCGGTCCGACCGAAGCCGCACTGGACCTCGTCGAAGATGAGGACGATGCCGTGGCGATCGCACAGCTCGCGCAGGCCGGCGAGGAACCCGTCCGGCGGGATGACGATGCCGCCGTTGCCCTGGACCGACTCGACGACGATCGCCGCCGGCAGGCCGATCCCGGACGCCGGGTCCTCGATGGCGTGCGCGGACGAGGGCGAGCGCGCCTGCCCCGGCGTCCGTCGTCCGGACCGAGCGGCCAGCGATAGCGGTACGGATAGGGCAGGAAGTGCGCGTCCGGCGGCGATCCCGGCGGCGTCGCGGAATCGGGACTTGCCGTTCAGCCCGATGACGCCGCTGGACCGGCCGAGATAGCCGCCGGAGAAGGCGATGACCTCGTGGCGCCCGGTCAGCGTGCGGGCCAGCTTCACGGCCGTGTCGTTGGCGTCCGACCCGCTCAGGCCCAGCAGGACCCGGTCCAGGCCGGGCGGCGCGATCGCGACGAGCGCCTCCTCGAACGCGACCCGGGCCTCGCTGGCCGACGCCGGACGAGACGTGGCCGACGCCGCTCGACCTGGTCGCGGATCGGCCTCCACGACCGCGGGATGGCGAGTGCCCGATCGTCGCCGCGGCGAAGCTGCCGGCGAGGTCCACGAACCGGTTGCCGTCCGGGTCGGTCAGGATGGAGCCGGAGGCCGACTCGACGACGAGCGGCGGTTCCGCGCCGCCCGTTCGCGGCCCGGCGCCTTCGACGGCGCGCATCCGCTCGATGAGCGCGCGCGCCCGCGGCCCGGGGTACGGCGTGACGACGAGCGGATCGGTCCGCGTCGCGGTCACGGCAGCGTCGTAGACGTGGCGACCGCCGACGACGACGGCGACCCCGTCGAACTCGATCGTCGGCTCCATGACCATGCCGTCGAGGTGGACGTCGCACTCGACCAGTGCCGCCGTACTCGTTGGCCGAATCGCCCAGCGCGATGTGGACGGTCCCGAACGCCTTCTTGGCCTCGGTGATCTCGTCGGCGATCCGGGCCGCCGGGTTGAGCCCGATGCCGATCTCGCCGATGTTGTCGGCGTCGCGGATGTCGGCCACGATGGCTCGCAGGCGATCGGCGGACGCGCCGCCCTCGATGGCGACGGCCCGGCCGTCCCGGATCGTGATCGTCACCGGCGCATCGAGGGCGCCGAGGTCCGAGGCGACCCGCTCCCAGACGACGACGCCCTGGGTCGTGCCCTCGATCGGCGGCAGCGAGACCTCGCCGCCGGGCAGCGCCGAGACCTCGCCCGGGTTCCGGCAGATCCCGGTCAGCCAGGCCATCGGCTCACGCCCCGCCACCGTCGCTCGCAGATCCGTGCCGGCCGGGGAGGTGATGCGGACCTCGCGGGTCACGCCGCCACAGCGCGGCCAGGCGTCTCGGCCCGCCGCCGGACCGCGACGAAGTCCGCGGTCATCGCGCCGTTCCGCCAGGCGTCGGCCCGATACGGGGCGTTGAACACGCCACGGGCCCCGGCATGCTGCGCCGCCGCCTTGGCCGTCGTGTGATACAGGGACGTGCTGGCGGCGCACAGGACGACATCCGCGGCGGCCATCGCCGCCGCGGCCGGGGCCGGTGGCTCCGTCCCGCTCCGTGCCCGCGGCGCGATCGTCACGACGACCGGGTCGCCGCCGAGCTCCAGTGCCGCGCGCGCGAGTTCGGCCGGGATCTCCGCGGTCCGTCCGCGTGTCCACGACGATCGCGAACCGCTCGCCCGGCGCGATGCCCAGGTAGTCCCGACGACCCGCTCGGCGATCTCCGCGACCGTCGCGACGTCCGCGCTCGTGGCACCCGAGCCGTCACGGGCGGCTCTCGACCGCTTCGCGATCGACCAGGCGGTAGCGCCGGCGGACCTCTCGGCCTCGGCCGGCGTCGTGCTGCTCGTGGCGCTGGTAGAGGCCCGACCCGGCTGATGGTGTACTTGCCCATCCGGTGCAGGTCGGCCAGCGTCTCGGCCGCCTTCAGGGCCAGCAGGTTCGGGTTGAGGATCGGCAGGTCGCGATGGCGGCCGGTCGTCATGATCTCGCGCTCCAGGCAGCCGCCGATGATCGTGCAGCCGAGGATGACGACCTCGGCCTGGTCGTCCTTGAGCGCCTGGAGGCAGGCGGCCGCGGCGTCGTCGGCGACCGCGGTCGTGTCCTCGATCATGTCCGTGACGTACCAGTCGATGCAGCGCACGCCGCGGCAGTTGCCCGCGCCGTGGATCCGGACCAGGTCCTCCAGCCACGGCCGCGCCTTGGCGTGGTCCGTCACGACCGTGAACGAGTGCCCGAAGTACGACGCGTGGTTCATCGCCGCCTCGAGCGGACCGACGACCGGGATGTCGACGAGCTCGCGGGCGACGCGGACGCCCGGGTCGTAGCAGCACCCGACGACGACCGCGTCGTAGCCCGCGCGCCTCGAGCCGCCGGACCTCGTCGAAGATCGCCAGCTGCATGAGGTGCATCGGGTAGTAGTAGTCGATGTTCGCCGGGACGCCCTCGAGGTGGATGACGTCCACCGACGGTGCCGACGGCCGCGTAGGGGACCAGCGTCTCCTCGATGATGGCGTCGAAGGCCGCCGTGCCGAACGGGTTGATGAACGCGATGCGACGTTCCATGGCGGCCTCCACTACCAGGTCCTTCGCCGGATCCGACCGGCGATCAGGCTCGGCCGGTCCGCCCGGAACGGCGGTCATGTCCATGGCTGGGTTCCGTGCCCGCAGACCAGGTCCGCCACGAGGCGGCCGGTCGTCGGCCCGGCGGCATTCCCGAAGACGTGCCCGGCCGCGACGATGAGGTCGTCGAAGCCCGGCGCCGGGCCGATGATCGGCAGGCTGTCCGCGGTCAGCGGCAGGATCCCGGCCCAGGCCCGGGCGAACCGCGCCGCCTTCAGCTCGGGCAGGGCGGCGACCATCCCCTCGGACACGAGCGAGATGCCGGCGAGGTCCGGCTGCCAGTCGAAGCCCGAGGAAGTCCATGGCGATGCCCGAGCAGGTACGAGCCGTCCGCGGTCTGGCAGGCCGACTCCAGGAGGGCCAGGCCCAGCCGGTCCTCCAGCTCCGTGGCGAAGGTCTCGGTCCGGAACGACGGACAGCGCCTGGAAGATGGCGTACTGCTTGACCGCCGCCGGGCCCGTACAGGAGGACATCGAGGCGCGGCGGCATCGGCTCGGTCTGGACGACCTGGAGGCGCATCGGTCGGATCGGCAGGTCCAGGCCGAGCTGCGCCGCGAAGGACGGGCTCCAGGCACCGGCCGCCAGCACGACCTTGCCGGCGGAGATCGGCCCGATGTCGGTCTGGACGCGGGTGATCCGCCCGTCCGTCGTCTCGAAGGTCCGGGCCGAGGCGCCCTCGACGACGCGGGCGCCGGCGCGCTGGGCCGCGGCCGCGAACGCGCGGACGTAGCGCGTCGGGTCCATCTGGGCATCGAGCGGGCAGAACGAGGCGCCGAGGACCGTGTCGGGCAGGATCGGGGCGAGCTCGCGAGCCTGGTTCCCGTCCAGCAGCTCCATCGGGACGCCATCGGCGATCCGCGTCGCGACGAACTCGCGCATGACCTCGCCCTGCGCCTCGGTGTGAAGTAGATCAGGCCGCCGTTCGTTCGCAGTCCGAAGTCCGCGCCGAGTTCGTCCGGCAGCCCCTCGAGCTCGTTCCGGGTGGGCATCACCAGGTCCAGTTCCGGGCCGACGCCGGCGGGTGTGGACCCAGATGTAGCCGAGGTTCCGACCCGGTCGCGCCGGACGCCAGGCGGTCCGCTTCGAGCAGGATGACGTCCACGCCCGCGCCGGGCGAGGTGGTAGGCCGTCGCGGCTCCCACGATCCCGCCGCCGATGATCAGGACATCCGTGGACTGGTCCAAGGTCGCGCTCCTCCAAGGGTCGACTGCCGGTGTTCGACGCTACCAGCCACGACGCTCTGAGCGTATGGGGCGTACCCACAAAGTCTGCACGCTAGCTGTGGGTGACCCACTAGACTGTGGCCATGCTCCCCTCCGAGCGTGACCAGGTCAGTCGGCTGCTCGCGACCGCGCGCCAGGTCGCCGAATCCCTGGACCTTCGACACGGTGCTGACGTCGATCGTCGAGGACGCCACGACCCTGCTTGGCGCCGACAGCGGCGACATCCTCCTGTGGGATCGCGAGCGGCGAACGTCCTGCGCGTCGTCGCGATGGCGAACTTCGAGCCGGACATGCTCGGCTTCGAATTGCCGTTCGGCGAAGGCGTGTCGACGCAGGCGATCCAGGCCCAGCGGACGATCCAGGTGGACGCCTACGGGACGTACGAGCATCGAGCCCGGGCCCTCGACCGCTACGACTTCGGGGCGGTCCTGTGCGCGCCGCTCATCTTCCGCGGCGAGGCCATCGGGACGATCAACGTCCATGCCCGCGCCGACCAGCGGAGCTTCCCGGCGGACGCCGCGGACCTGCTGGGCGCGTTCGCCGCCCACGCGGCGATCGCCATCGATCACGCCCGGCGTTTCGAGAACGAAGTCCGGCTGGGTCGCGACCTGGCGACCTCCAACCGGGATCTCACGCGGTCGCTGGCGGTCCAGCAGCAGCTCGCCGAACAGGTCCTCCAGGACGCCGGGCCGGCCGGAATCGCGACCGTGCTTGCCGAGCACCTCGAACGCGAGGTCGTCATCCAGGATCACTTGCGGCGGCCCATCGCCGGGGCTGAGCCCGGTGGCGGCGAGGGCTGGCGACGGCTGGTCGAGGACGCTGAAGGCTCGAGGGCGCCATCCACGACGGCGATCCGGGTCGGCGCCGAAGTCGTCGGATTCCTCGTGCTGTCGGACGACGAGCTCGGGCCGACCGACCGGGCGCTCGTCGATGTCGCGACGACCGGGGTCGCGCTCGAGTTCGCCAAAGCCCGGGCCGCAGCCGAGGTGGAGGAGCGACTGCGCGGCGAGGCCGTGACGGACCTGTTGACCGGCTCGTATACCGACGAGGCCACGATCGCCGCCCGCGCCGCCCGCCTCGGGTACGACCTGGCCGAGCCGCGCGAGGTGCTCGTCATCCATCGAACGCGACGCGAAGAGGACGGCGGCGACGAGGCCGATGAACCGCCGCTCCTCGCGCTCGTCCGCGAACGACTGTCGGCGCGAGCGCCACGCAGCCTCGCCATCGCGCATGTCGACGCGGTGGTGGTCCTGGCCGGTGTCCGTGGTCGGTCGGCCGGCGACAGCAGAGTGCTTGCGGAGGACTTGCGCGCGAGCCTGGAAGCGATCGTCGGCGACGGGACCGTCACCGTCGCGATCGGGGAGCGGTGCGCCCGGCCGGACGACTACGCCCAGGCCTATCGCGCGGCCCGCGACGCCCTCGACCTCATGCTGCGTCTCGGGCGCCACGGGTTGGTCGTCGGCGCCGCCGAACTGGGCTCGTACGCCCTGCTGCTGAGGGTCAGTTCGCGGGACGACCTCGACGCCTTCGCCAGGCGGACCCTTCGGCCGCTCGTCGAGCACGACGACGCGCGCGGCAGCGAGCTGCTGTCGACGCTGCGGATGTACCTGGAAGAGGACCGTTCCCAGCGCCGGGTCGCCAAGCGTGCCTTCATCCACGTCAACACCGTCGCGTACCGGATCCGCCGGATCGAGGAGCTGCTCAAGTGGATCTCGGCGATCCGGGGACGGTCTTCGACCTGACCCTGGCCCTGCGGATCCGGGGCCTCGGCGAAGTCGGCGCTAGACTCTCGGCCTGATGGCGAAGAAGAAGGGCTCGATCGGGACCGCGATCGGTGGCGTGCTCGTGGGTCTCGACTACATGATCATGCGAGACCGGCAAGCCGCCCGCCGAACAGGTCGAGAGCGCCAAGCCTGCCAAGCCGGTCGCGGCCGATGACGGCGGCATCCTCGACCTCGGCATGCCGGAACTCGAACCGCCACGCGGCGCGCGCAGCGACGACTCCGCGAAGCGCTAGCTAGGGCGTCTCGCCCAGGCAGGTGGCCGAGCCACTCGGCGCCGCGACGCATCCACGTCCAGTCGTGATGACTATCAGCGGCATCAAGCGGCGAGCGGCTCGGGCAGCGGCAGTCCGCCCGCAAGCGATCTTGATGCCTCCGACAACCATCACCGGCAGCACATCGTCCGCGCGAACTGGCGCCCGCTACGGCCGCGGCCGGGCGAGTGCTACGGCGTCTCGCCGAGGCGAGTCCGGCTCAGTTCGATGGCCTTCGCCAGCTGCGGGTCGGCGATCGTCTTGACCTCGGCCGCCGTCAGGTCCCGGACCGCGTCCGGGAGCAGCGGCTGGACGTCGCTGGCGCGCTCGACGACCACGTCCGGCGTGATGCCGTTGTGCCAGATCTGGCGGCCCTTGGGGGTCAGCCACTCGACCGTGCCGATGCGCAGCGCGGACCCGTCCGACAGGACGTACTCGCCCAGGACGGTCCCGGTGCCGTACGTCGTCACGCCGACGATCTGCGCGCGGCCCGCGTCCTGCAGGGCGCCGGAGACGATCTCGGACGAGCTGGCGGAGTTCTCGTCGACCAGGACGACCATCGGGATGTCCTGCGCGATGCCGCCTTCGGTGACGTTCTGCGGCGTCTCCTTGCCGTCGGCGTCGCGATCGATGTAGACGACGCCGCCCTTGCAGGAACTGGCTGGCGATGGCGACCGCCTCGTTGACGTAGCCGCCCGGGTTGCCGCGCAGATCGAAGATGAGCGCCTCCGCGCCGGCGGCCTTGATCTCCTTGAGCGCCGCGATGACGCAGGTCGGCCGACCCGGTCGAGAACGAGTCGAGGTGGAGCTGCGCGGTCTTCGTGCCCGGGACCATCGCCCAGGTGACCGGCTCGAGGGCGACGTCCGCCCGGGTGATCGTGTAGCTGCGCTCCGGACCGGTGCCGTCCGCCTTGACGACGACCGTGACGGGCGTGCCCGACTCGCCGCGGACCGTGCCGGCGACCTCGTCGAGGGTCCTGCCCTCGGACGGCGTGCCGTCGACGCTGACGATGACGTCGCCGGCCTTGATGCCGGCCTTCTCGGCGGGGCTGTTCGGGAAGACGCTGACCACCTTCGGGAGGCCGTCCTCGGTCGCGTCCACGCGGACGCCGATGCCGACGTACGAGCCGGACAGCGCGTTGTTGCGCGCGGCCCGTTCCTCGGGGGTCATGAAGGAGGTGTGGCCGGTGTCGCCGACGGCCTCGGTCAGGCCGTTGATCGCGCCGTAGATGAGTTCCTGGTCGTCGAGGTCGGCCCGGCCGACGTAGTTCTGGTGGATCGAGTCCCAGGCTTCCTGGAAGACGCTCGAGTTCGGCGGCGGAAGGGTTCGGGGTGGCAGTCCCACCGCCCAAGGCGGACGGCGCGAGCTGGCCGACCCCGATCCCGACTGTGAACGTCGCCACGAGCGCGAGGCCGACGAACGCTCGACGTCCCCACGATCGGCGTCCGCGACCCCCCGCCGGAGACGTCGGAACCTGGGAGGGACCGGTCACGACAGAAGTCGCAGCCGGCGGTTCGGCGTCGGTGGTCGGAAAGGCCTGGATCCGTTCGGGGTCCATGAAGGTCATCAACTCTCGTGTCGTGGCGACGATCAGATGGCCCGCAAGCGGTCCATCGCCGGACATCATGACCGGCCACGGCCAGCATGTCGCACCCACGTCGCCAGAAGCGATATCGGGAAGGTGAAGGTTCGTTGACCGTGTCGCGGGCCGAGTGAGCCCTTGGCGAGCGTCCGGGCCGGGTGGTAGGCTTCGCAATCCCTAGTGAACCAGTCGGAGATGACCGACCCCGTGACAGCCGCTCCCCTCGCGACCATCGGCCTCGGCGCCCTGCGCCCGGCCCCCGACGGCCTGCCGGACCCGTCGTTCACCCCGCCGACGATCGCCGAATCCGGCGACCCGTTCACGGCCGTCCGGGTGATCGACCTGCTCGCGCGCGTCGAGCGCGGCCGGCCGGTCCGCCTCGCCGACATCGTCGATCGGCTGAACGCGACGTACCTCGACTGGCTGTTCAGCGTGCCGGTGGTCGCCGACGTGGCGCTCCAGCTCCAGGCCAACTGGATGACCGACTACCGCAACAGCTCCGGGATCGTCGTGGAGGACGGCCCGTCCGGTCCGACCCTGACCATCGAGGACTCCAGCCGGGTCGATCCCTGGATCGTCCGGCAGGCGGCGCGCGAAGCCGCGTCCTGTACCGAGCGGCTGGCCGAGTTCAGCCGCCGCGACCGACCGTCGTCAGGCGACTGACCCTCACCACCAGCCGCGACCCCAGCGAACGAGCCCGACCGGATCGGATCGGGCCGACCACCCAGCCCGACCCCCAACCCAGCCCCTGAAAGGATCGAACCCATGAGTCTCGGATACGCCAACGACGACGCCCTCGTCGACGCCGCCTGGGCGCAGGCCCACCTGACCGACCCGAACGTCCGCTTCGTCGAGGTCGATGTCGACACGACCAGCTTCGAGCAGAGCCACATCCCGGGCGCCGTCGCCTGGAACTGGACGAGCCAGCTGTCCGACGGCATCCGCCGCGACATCGCCGGCCGCGAGGAGTTCAGCGCGCTGCTGTCGGCGTCGGGCATCGGCCCGGACACGACCATCGCCCTGTACGGCGACAACAACAACTGGTTCGCCGCCTGGGCGTACTGGCAGCTGAAGCTGTACGGCCACCAGGACGTCCGGATCATCAACGGCGGCCGCAAGTTCTGGCTGGACAACGGCCTGCCGCTGTCGGTCGACGAGGTCACGTACGACGCGACCGGCTACGAGCTGCCCGAGGCGGACTTCAGCCTGCGCGCCTTCCGCGACGACATCCTGCCGCGGCTCGATGACCCGGCCCTCGCGCTCGTGGACGTCCGCTCGCCGGCCGAGTTCAACGGCGAGATCATCGCCCCTCCCGGCATGAGCGAGACCGCCCAGCGGGCCGGCCACATCCCGGGCGCCGCGTCGATCCCGTGGGCCCAGACGGTCAAGGAAGACGGCACCTTCAAGAGCGCCGAGGACCTCGCCACGCTGTACGAGGCCAAGGGCATCACGGCCGACAAGGACGTCATCGCCTACTGCCGGATCGGCGAGCGCTCCAGCCACAGCTGGTTCGTCCTGCACGAGCTGCTCGGCTACAAGCGGGTCCGCAACTACGACGGCTCGTGGACCGAGTACGGCAGCCTGATCGGCGTGCCGATCGAGAAGCCGGCACCGGTCGCCGTCTAGCCGACCGCTGGCCCGGTCTCGCCGGGTCGATCGCTGCGACCGTGACGACGGGCCTCTCGAGGCCCGTCGTTCGATCCCGGCGCGTCTGCGTGGGGTCCGCGGGCGGTCGCTGGCCAGCCTCTCGGATATCAACGCCATCACTATCGGGGAGCTACGACGGCCGTAACGGGCTCGGAGCCGCCGAATCAGCCAGGCATGAGCGTGGCCGCGACCGGATCGGGCCGTCTCGGGTGGCTTAGGGCCGCAGTTGCGCCAGCCGTAGCAATGGCAGCGATATCGAGGCGGGCAACGCCGGCCCCGGAGGGTGGCCGCGTCGCGCCTAGGCGGGCTGCGGCCCTCGGCCGTAGCGGGCCATGACGTCGAGCAGTCGATCGTGGGGGAGGGCGTGGGCCGTGACGCCGTCGCGGCCGACCGTCGTCTGCGCGGCGACCAGGGCGTTGACGATCGCCTCCTCGGTCGCCTCGATCGCGCCGTCGAACAGGGCATCGATGACCCCGTCGCCGACCGCCTTGACGTCGTAGGTCACGGTCTTCGACCGGCCCTCGGTCTCCTGCGGCAGCCGGTTGCCGGTCGCGAACGCGATGAACAGGTCGCCGCTCGTGTGGCCGCCGGTGCCGCCCGCCCGGGCGATGCCGAGCCCGGCGCGCTGGGCCAGCCGCTCGCACTGGTGGGGGAGCAGCGGGGCGTCGGTCGCGAGGACGACGATGATCGAGCCCGAACCGGGCGGCGGGGTCGGCGTCCGCAGGCGCCTCGGCCTGGTCGTACGGGCTGGGGACCTCGTCGCGGCCGATCTCGGCGCCGACCGGCACGCCGTCCACGCGCAGCCACTCGCGCTTGCCGTAGTTCGCCTGGACCAGCGCCCCGACCGTGAAGCCGCCGAGCTCGTCGGGGATGACCCGCGACGCCGTCCCGATGCCGCCCTTGAACTCGTGGCAGACCATGCCCGTGCCGCCGCCGACGCCGCCCTCCGCGACGGGACCGCCGGTCGCGGCCGCCAGGGCCGCGTGCAGGTGCTCGGCCCGGACGTGGAACCCGTTCATGTCGTTGAGCAGCCCGTCGTAGGTCTCGCCGACGACCGGCAGCGACCACCACGAGCTCGGTCGGCTCGCCCTCGTCCAGGGCGGCGGCGACCAGCGCGTCGCGCACGACGCCGACGCTGTGGGTGTTGGTGATCGCGATCGGCGTCGTCAGCATGCCGGACTCGCGGACCCACTCGAGGCCGGTCAGCTCGCCGTTGCCGTTGAGTCGGTGGCAGCCGGCGAAGACCGGCTCGCGCCAGTCGCCGTCGCCGCGCGGCACGACCACGGTCACGCCGGTCCGGACCGGGCCCTGCCCGACGACCAGCGGGCCGTCGCCCGAGATGAGCGTGGTGTGGCCCACGCGGACGCCCGGGACGTCCGTGATGGCGTTGAGCGGGCCGGGCCGGCCACGCCCGATGACGATGCCAAGGTCGCGACTACGCATCCGAGGATGCTAGCGGCCCGCCACCGACGGCGCTCACTCGGGAGGCAGCCGTATCATCCGTCGGTGATCCCCAGCCCGAACCCGCGCGACACGTCCGCCACGCTCCGGCTGCGCCGCCTGCCCGACCGGGTCGCGGCCACCCGGCCGATCGATGCCGCCGAGGCGTTCCGCGACCTGCCGGGCTGGCGCTGCTCGAGAGCGCGCGGCCCGGGCGCAACGCGCGCTGGAGCTACCTGACCGCCGACCCGATCGCGGTCCTGGAGTCGCCGCCGCCGGGCCGGACCCGTTCGCGGTCGCGCGCGGGCTGGTGAGTCGGCTGGACGCGACGCCGGTCGTGCCGGCCGATGCGCCGCGGTTCCTCGGCGGGCTCGTCGGGTTCCTCGGGTACGACCTGGGCGGCGCGTTCGAGCGCCTGCCGGCGATCGCCGCCGCCGGACCAGGACCTGCCGCCGCTCCGGCTCGCGCTCCACGACTGGGTCGTCGCCTGGGATCGCCGGACCGGCTTCGCCTGGCTGGGCGGGCGGGCGCTCGATGGCGACGGTCGCCGGCTGGCCCGCCGGCTCGACGACGTCCACGCCCGCCTGATGGACCCGCCGTCGCGACCGGTCGCATCGGCCGCGGCGGCCGCGTCGCACCCGCCCGTCGAGGCGCGCCTGCGGTTCCACTCCGGCCTGAGCCGGGCGCAGTACGAGGCCGGCGTCGAGACCGTCCGCGAGCACATCGCCCAGCGGCGACATCTACCAGGCCAACCTGACGCGCCGGCTCGAGACGCCGTTCGATGGCGACCCGTGGGAGCTGTACCGGCGCCTCCGGACCGGCGACCCGTCGCTGTTCTCGGCGTTCCTGGACCTCGGCACCGGGCCGCTGAGCGGCCGGCCGCGCGGGCTCCTGTCGGCCTCGCCGGAGCCGTTCCTGTCGGTCGATGCCGACGGGCGTCGTCTCGACCGACCCGATCAAGGGCACCCGGCCGCGCGGCCGCGACGCGCGACGAGGACCGGGCGCTCGCCCGCGAGCTCCTCGCCAGCGCCAAGGACCGCGCCGAGAACGTGATGATCGTGGACGTCCTGCGCAACGACCTCGGTCGCGTCTGTCGCCCGGGGAGTGTCCGCGTGCCGCGCCTGTGCCGGCTCGAGCGGACGGCCGCGGTCCAGCACCTCGTCTCGACGGTGACCGGCGTCCTGGCCGACGGCCACGACGCGTTCGACCTGCTCGCGGCCTCGTTCCCCGGCGGCTCGATCACCGGCGCCCCCAAGATCCGGGCGATGGAGATCCTCGAGGAGCTCGAGCCGGTCCGCCGCGGCCCGTACACCGGCGCGCTCGGCTGGATCGGGCCGGACGGGGCGATGCAGACCAGCATCCTCATCCGGACGTTCGTGGCCGACGGGCGGCGGCTGACCCTCCACGTCGGTGGCGGCATCACGTAGCGGAGCGACCCGGCCGCCGAGTGGGACGAGACGGTCGCCAAGGCGCGCGGCCCGCTTGAGCGCCATCGGCGGCGTGGAGGTCGGCGTGAGCGGCCCGCGCGTTCGCCTGGGTGGACGGCCGGCTGCTGTCGCCGGCGGACGCGCCACATCTCCGCGTTCGATCGCGGGTTCCAGCTGGGCGACGGGATCTTCGAGACGCTGCGGGCCGCGGGTGGCCGCCCGACCGAGCTGGCCGAGCACCTCGCCCGGCTCCGCCGATCCGCGGCCGGCCTGGAGATCGCCGCTCCCGGACGACCTCGAGCGCGATCGTGTCGGCCGGGATCGCGACGCTGCTCGAGGCCGAGGGCCTCGGCGGGCCCGACGGCGACGCCTCGGTCCGGATCACGGTCTCGCGCGGCGTGTTCGCGGGTCGCGGCGTCCTGCCGCCGGACGAGTCGCCGCCGCCACGATCGTCATCCAGGCCTGGCCCGTCGCGGCGGCGCCGAGCGGGCACCTCGCGACCGGCCTCCACCTCGGCGACCTCGGCCGTCCGGCGCGACCCGCAGAGCCCGCTGGCGGCGCTCAAGACGACGTCGCGCGCCGACTACGTCTACGCCCGGCTCGAGGCCCGCCGCGCCGGCGCGGACGATGCGCTCTTCCTGACCGATCGACGACCGCCTGTCCGAGGCGACCAGCGCCAACCTCTTCCTCGTCCGGCGATCGGCCGACGGACGGCCGCGACGAGCTCGCCACGCCGTCGCTCGACTGCGCGATCCTCGCCGGGCACGACGCGCTCGTGGCTGCTCGGCTGGGCGCGAGCGGGTCGGCCTGCGGCCGGTCGAGGGCCACCTCACGCGCGGCGGATCTGGCGGCCGCCGACGAGGCGTTCCTGTGCTCCAGCGTGGCCGGCGTCCTGCCCGTGACCCGGTTCGACGGCGCGCCGATCGGCGACGGCACGGCCCGGCCCGTGGACGCTCCGGGCCCGGGCCGACCGCGAGGCGCTGATCCACGAGTCGAGGCGCCGGATGACCCGCGACGAGCTCATCGTCGGCGACGCGCCAGCTGATCGACGAGGGCGACGCGGCTGCAGGCGCGCGCCGTCGCTGCCGTCGCTCCAGATGTGGCTCCAGCGCTCGGACGACCTGCTCGCCACGGCCTGGGGGAGCATGGACCGCTACCACCTCGCCTGGCTGATGGTCGGCAAGCCGAAGGGCATCGTCCGCGGCCGCCCGATGACCGCCGACGAGGAGGCCGCCTACGTCCGCGAGGTCGCCGAGCAGAAGACCGCCGCGCTGCGGATGAGCCTCGATGCGGTCGAGCGCCAGGGGATGCCGTTCGTCGGCGAGACCGGCGGCCCCGGGCTCGGCGAGGGCGGGTCCGTCCCGGATCGTGCGGCGGTCGTCGCGCGGTCGTGGATCGCGCCCCGGACCGGGCCGGCCTGCCGATGGATCCCGGCCTCGCCGAGCGTCTCGCCGAAGCCCGTCGCGCGGCCGACGCGCACCACGACCACGACGCGCCCAGCGCGCCCCGCGACCGGATCGGATGCAGCGATGACCCTGGCCATGGGCGGGACCCGGACCGTCCCGACGCCCGACCCGATCGCCCGCGACTACCTCCTCCTCGGCGCTCCGGCTCGACCAGCACATCCCGGGCCTCGTCGACGGCTACTTCGGCCCGGCCGACCTCAAGGCCCAGGTCGACATGGAGCAGCTCCGCTCGCCGGCCCGCCTGCGCGACGACGCGGTGGCCCTGCGCGCCCGGCTCGCCGACGAGGTCGCCGAGCCGGACCGGCGCGACTGGCTCGACGCCCAGCTCGTCGCGCTCGAGACCCAGGCGGCGGGCCTCGCCGGGCGACCCGCTGCCGTACCTCGACCACGTCGAGCGCTGCTTCGCGTTCGCGCCGCCACGCCGGGACGACGGCGAGTTCGAGGCCGCGGCCGCCCGCATCGACGAGCTCCTGCCGGGCGACGGGCCGCTGGACGATCGGCTGGCGGCCTGGGACGCCCGGTTCGTCATCCCGGTCGAGCGCCTGCCGGCCGTCGTCGACTGGCTCGTCGAGCGGTTCCGCGACCGGGCGGCCGGGCTGTTCGGGCTGCCCGACGGCGAGGACCTGCGGGTCTCGCTGGTGACCGGCCAGCCGTGGTCCGGCTACAACTGGTTCGACGGCGGCCGCCGGTCGCGCGTCGACATCAACACGGACCTGCCGGTCCGCGCCGCCGGACCTCCTCGCACACGGTCGCCCACGAGACGTACCCGGGCCACCACCTCGAGCACGCCTGGAAGGAGGCGGACCTGGTCGACGCGCAGGGCCGGCTGGAGGCCTCGATCCTGCTCATCAACACGCCCGAGTGCCTGATCAGCGAGGGCCTCGCGGACGCTCGGCGCGCGGTTCGCGGCCCCGGACGACGACCGTCGCGGACCTGCTCGTCGAGCTCTACGGCTGGGCCGGGCTGGCCGATCGGCCGACGACCCGGCCGCCGCCCGCGACGCCGCCGAGCGCTCGGTCGCCCTGCTGGCGCCCGCGGCGGGCCCTCGCTCGCCATCCGGGGCAACGCCGCGCTCCTGCGCCACGCCGACGGCCGGTCGCACGACGAGGTCCTCGACTACCTCGTGGCGGTCGGGCGCTACTCGCCGACGGTCGCGGCCAAGCGGCTCGAGTTCATCGAGCACCCGCTCTGGCGGACGTACGTCTTCGTCTACGCCGAGGGCGAGGCGCTCCTCCGTCGCTGGCTGGACGCTCGTGCCGGAGGCGGATCGTCCGGCCCGCTTCGGCCGGCTGCTGCACGAGCAGCTCACGCCCGGCGCCATCGCCGCCGACCTGGACGCGGCCTCAACCGGCGGCTGACGGCTCGTCGAGGTCCGCGGACGAAGACGACCCGGTCCTCGCCGTGGGCGTCGTAGTCGGGGTAGGCGGGCGTGCCGTAGAGGTTCTGCGTGCCGGGGCCGTCGGACGGGCGGAAGCCCATCGCGCGTGTGGAACGCGACCGACGTCCGGTTGCCGGGCCAGGTGATCGCGCGGACCCGCCGGACGCCGCGGGCCTGCGACGTCGGCGATGAACCGCTCGTACAGAGCGCGCCCGAGCCCGGACCGCCGGTGGTTCGGGCTGACGCCGACCATGTGGATGTACGCCTCGGTCGGGTGGTCCGGGCTGATGAACCCGACGAGGAACGCGACGACGCGACCCGGACGCGTCCTCGACGATCCAGGACGTCCCGGTGAAGTGCTGGAACCACAGCCGGGGCAGGAGGTCGTGCAGGCGCCGGCCGCCCCACCAGTCGTCCACCTGGCCGACGATGCCGGCGTGGTCGGCCTCGACCGGGCGGCGGAACGTGATGTCGGTCGTCATCGGGCGGCCCACGCGGCGGCCAGACCGCCGCGGCCACGACCTGGAGCGGCACGAGCGGACCGAACGTCTGGCCGAGGTAGTCGAGCGATCGGCAGGACGCCGCCCTCGGTCCGGGCGAACAGCCACAGGCCGATCTGGCCGAGGAGGACACCGCCGATGGCGAGACCGACCGCCAGCCAGCGGCGCCGACCTGGGCGTGAGCGTCGTGCCGGCGCCGAGCCGGAGCGCCGTCGCCACGGCCCAGCCGCCCGCCGCCGCGACGACGACGAGCCCGGCCGAGACGAGCACGACGCCACCGAGGATCGTGATGAGGGCGGCCAGGACGATGGCGACGAGGACCGCGAACACGATCCCGCGGGCCGGCGCCGCGCCGGAGCCCGGCTCGCCGCGTCGGGCACCGGTCCCGCCGGCGGTCGCCGCCGAGCGGTAGCGGTCGGACGGCGGCCGCTCGAGGCGACGCTCCCCGGGGATGGGGCTCGGTGCCGGTTCGGGGGTCGCCGTCGGGATCGTCCATCCCGGCCATCGTAGCCGCTCGCCCGGCGACCGGCGTGGCACCGGCCTCGGTCGCACGGTAGACTCCGGGCATGAGTCACCCCTCCCTCGGCCTGCCGCCGCCCGACATGACGGCCGGTCTGCCGGACGCCGCCGAACGGCTGCGCGCCGCCGGCGATCGCGTCGCGGGCCGGGCGCTCGAATCGGCCCTGGCCGCGACGCCGACGATGCGCGAGCGCTACGACGAGGCCGGGCTTCGCCAGCTCCAGCGCGACGCGGCGCTGCTGATCGAGCGCGTCGCCCTGTCGATCGCCTCGGGCGACCCGTACTTCGCGCGCCACTACGCGGACATGGTCTCGCCCGTCTATCGGCGCCGGCCGGTCCCGCTCGACGACCTCATCGCGCTGTGCGACGGCCTCCGCGCCGCCCTGCCCGGGCGTCCTGACGCCGGACGAGCAGCCCGCCGCCGGCGAGGCGCTCGACGAGGCGATCGCGGTCTTCAAGTGGCACCGCCGCCTGGCCGGCGACGCGCGCAAGAAGAACGCCGTCCTCCAGTTCCTGTACAAGGGCGCCTGAGCGTGACGATCAAGTGGGTCCAGCAGGATCCGCTCGTGCTCAACGGCGAGCCGTTCTGCTACGGCTCGCGCCTGACCGTCCGCCAGCTCCTGGAGCTGCGCTCGAACGGCTACGACCTGACCCGGATCCTCAAGGACCACCCGGAGCTGCGGACGCGTCGGGATCGCCGCGGCCTACACGTACGCCGCCGACCACCGCGAGCGCTACGCCGACTTCTTCGAGGCCGACGGCTCGCTGGCCGGCCCCGGCTACACCGCGGCCGAGGCGGCCGGCCTGCCCGCCCAGTACCGAACGGCCGGGATCGTCGTCAAGTCCGAGGCCGCGGCCGCCGGCTGACCGGCGGCGCCCGTGGACCGCGGCCCGCGCCGGGCTCCAGCGCGGACCGGTGGTACCCTCCCGTGACACACCGGAGAGCCGCATGACCGACAGCACCACCGAGATCGACCCCAAGACCGCAGCGACCGCCCCGAGCGACGCCTCCGCGTCCGGCGACGCCCCCGCACCCGCCTTCGACGCCGAGCGGCGCGCGACCGAGCTCGCCATCCTCGATGCGCTGCGCAGCGTCGTCGACCCGGAGATCGGGATGAACGTGGTGGAGCTGGCCCTGATCAAGCAGATCATCCTCGGGCCGGACTCGACCGAGGTGAAGATGATCCTGACCACGCCGTTCTGCCCGTACGCCGGCTCGATGATCGCGCAGGTCAAGGAACAGGCCGAGTCCGTCGTGGACCACGACGTCAAGGTGACCCTGCTCGCCGAGCGCTGGGATCCGCGCGACGCGGGCCTGATGTGGTGATCGCCCGGTGACCGACGGCACGGATCGCCCCGGCGTTCCGGCCTCGCCCGGCTTCGACTCCGCCGTCGCGACCGGCAAGGGCGACGACGGCACCACCGGCCTCCTGTTCGGGGGCGAGCGGATCCGCAAGGACGACCTCCGCACCGAGGCCTACGGCACGATCGATGAGGCCGTCGCCGCCCTCGGCCTCGCCCGCGCCGCCTGCCTCGACGCCGACCCGGACGGGCCGCTCCCCGAGCTCGGCCGCGATGATCCTGGCGCATCCAGCGCGAGCTGTTCGTCGCCGGCGCGGAGCTCGCCACCAACCCGACGCCTGGGACCGCCAGGAGGAGGGCAAGACCCGCGTCTCGGCCGCGATGGTCGCGGCGATGGACGTCGGGCTCCAGGAGCTGGAGGCGAGCATCGTCATGCCGCACGAGTTCGTCGTCCCGGGCGAGACCGCGGTCAGTGCCGCCCTCGAGCTGGCCCGGACGATCCTCCGCCGGGCGGAGCGGCGGGCCGTCACGCTCGAGGCCGCCGGACTGGTGCCTGGACCCCATCTGCTACCGTATCTGAACCGGACCGCGGACCTGCTGTGGGTCCTGGCCCGGGCGGCCGAGCAGGCCGAGACCCGAGCATCCACACCAGCCCGGCGACCGAAGGGCCTCGCCGGATCGATCGACAAGGAGTCATCGACGCCATGATCAACGACCCGACCCGGACGCCGTACGCGACGCCTTCGGCCGTCGGCGTCAAGCCCGACGCCCGGCTGTCGAGCGCCTTCCTGACCCAGGCCTTCGCCTGGATGTTCGCCGGACTCCTGCTCACGGCGGGCGTCGCCTGGGCGGTTCGCAACAATCCGCAGGCCCTGCTGTTCGCGCAGAACTGGTTCCTGCTGATCATCATCGCCCAGTTCGCCCTGGTCATCGCCATCTCGGCGGCGATCAGCAAGATCAGCGCGACGACCGCGCTCGGCCTGTTCTTCGTCTACGCGGCGTCCGTCGGCCTGACCCTCGGCGCTCATCGTCTACGGCTACACGGAGCGCATCGGTCGCGCAGGCGTTCCTGAGCGCGTCGGCGATGTTCGGCGGCGGCGGCGATCTACGGCGCGGTCACGAAGCGCTCGCTCGCGAGCATGGGCGGCTTCCTGTTCATGGGCCTGATCGGGCTCATCGCGGCGATGATCGTGAACATGTTCCTGGGCTGGGACGCGCTGAACGTGGATCATCTCGATCGCCGGCGTCGGCATCTTCACGGCCCTCACCGCCTACGACGTCCAGCGGATCCAGGCCGGCGACCTCGCGGCGCGCTACGGCTCGATGGAGAAGGGCGCCGTCATCGGCGCGCTGAACCTCTACCTGAACTTCATCAACCTGTTCCTGTTCCTCCTGCGCCTCTTCGGCGGTCGCAACTAGCGACCGACCGGGCCACCCTTTCGAGCGCGCGGCGCGGCAGGAGCCGGGCGCTCGGCTCTCGCCCGTGATCGCCGCGGCGTGGCCGCTCGCCGGATGGCCGCGCGCCGAGCCGCCGACGACGTCGACCGTGACCGGTGTCAGCAGGCGGTCGGCCTCCATGGCCGGGACCGGCCGCGAGAACAGGTAGCCCTGGCCGAGGTCGCAGGCCAGCTCGCCAGGACGCGGCGCTGCTCGTCGGTCTCGATGCCCTCGGCGACCACGCCGATGCCGAGGCCGTGGGCCAGCGCGATGACCGCCTCCACGATGGATCGGTCGGCCGGGCTCTCGAGGCCGGCCACGAACGAGCGGTCGATCTTGATCGTGTCGAGCGGCAGGTGCTTCAGGTACGCCAGCGACGAGTAGCCGGTCCCGAAGTCGTCGAGGACGAGCCGGACGCCGAGGTCGCGCAGCCGCCGCAGGCGCCCGGATGCCGACCTCGGACTGGTCCATCACGACGCTCTCGGTGATCTCCAGCTCGAGCGACGCCGGGTCCAGGCCGGTCGCGGCCAGGATCGCCGCGACGCTGTCGACGAGGTCCGCCTGGGCGAACTGGCGGGCCGACAGGTTGACCGACATGACCAGCGGCGCGCCGCCCGGACCGGCGGCGCGCCAGGCGCGGGCCTGCCGGCAGGCGGTCTCGAGGACCCAGCGGCCGATCGGCACGATCAGCCCGGTCTCCTCGGCCAGCGGGATGAACGCCAGCGGCGGGACGAGCCCGCGGGTCGGGTGCTGCCAGCGGACGAGCGCCTCGAACCCGACGATCGGCGTCGGTCGCGAGGTCGACGAGCGGCTGGTAGTGGAGCCGCAGCTCGTCGCGCTCGAGCGCCCGCCGCAGGTCGTTCTCGAGGTCGATCCGCTCGAGCGTCTGGCTCGCATCATCGACGGCTCGAACAGGGCCTGGCGGCCGGCCGGGTCCGACTTCGCCCGGACCATCGCGATCTCGGCCTCGCGCAGGAGCTCGCCCGGCGTCGTCCGCCCGGGCCGGCCGATGGCGATGCCGATCGATGCGCTGATGAACCACTCGCGGCCGTCGAGCGGGAACGGCGCGCGCAGCTCGGCGTCGAGCCGGTCGGCGATGCGGCGGGCCTCGTCGACGTCGTCGACGGGGTCGAGGATGATCCCGAACTCGTCGCCGCCGAACCGCGCGACGGTGTCGCCCGGCCGCAGGCAGCGCCGACCAGCCGCTGGCCGACGGCCATCAGCAGCCGGTCGCCGACGGCGTGGCCGAGGCTCTCGTTGATGACCTTGAACCGGTCGAGGTCGAGCAGGATGACCGCGATCGGGTCCGCCTCGTCCTCGCGACGCCCAGGCCAGGGCGTGGGCGATGCGGTCGGTCAGCAGCTCGCGGTTCGGGCAGCCCGGTCAGCCGGGTCGTACAGGGCGCCGCGCTGGGCGTCGTCGACCAGCCGGGCGTTGTCGAGCGCGATCGACGCCAGCTGGGCGAAGCGCGACAGCGCGTCGATCTCGCGGGCACGGAACGGCCGCCCGCTGGCGCCCGAGGCGAGGCCGATGACCCCGACCACCTCGTCGCCGGCGTTGAGCGGGACGCCGACGACGGCGCCGAGGACGCCCATCGGGACCCCTCGGGCGCGCGGTCTCGAACGCGTCGTAGTCGTCGATGGCGAACGGCAGGCCGGTCCGCGAGGACGCGCCCGCCGACGCCCTCGTCGAGCTCGCAGGTGATCGCCGACGAACGGCGCGAACACGCCCGAGCCGTGCCGGACCTCCAGGCCCGTCCCGTCGGGCTCGACGAGGTGGATGTAGCCGTGCGGCGTCCCGAGCAGGGCGCAGGCGCGGGTCAGGATCGTCTCGAGCAGGACCGTCGAGTCGCGCCGGTCGAGCAGGGCGAGGGTCGTCTCGTCGAGGGCGCGCAGGTACGGGTCGTCGGTGCCCGGCGCCGCCTCGGCGGCGCGCGCCGGCGGTCTTGGCGAGGTACAGCGCGCGGTCCGCGACCGCCACGAGGGCGTCCTTCGTCCGGCCGTCGTCCGGGTAGCAGGCGACGCCGGCGCTGATCGTCACGTGCAGGCCCGGAGACGTCCGCGGAGACCTCGGCGACCGCCGCGCCGGATCCGGTCGGCGACCTCGTGGGCGGCGACCCGGTCGGCGCCGGGCAGGATCGCCGCGAACTCGTCGCCGCCGTAGCGATAGAGCCGGTCGCCGTCGCGGGTCGCGCCGGCCATCGCCCGCGCGATCTCGACCAGCAGCGCGTCGCCGGCCGGGTGGCCGCGCGAGTCGTTGAAGGCCTTGAACGCGTCGAGGTCCATCATCAGGACGGCGAACGGCGTGTCGTCGCCGCTCGCCTCGAGCGTCTCGCCGAGCTCGCGCTGGAACGCCCCGTGGTTGCGCAGGCCGGTCAGCGCGTCCTGCTCCGCCCGCAGCTGGACGGCGCCGTGCGTCTCGGCGTTCTGGAGGGCGATCGACGCCTGGCCGGCGAACAGCTGGGTCAGCTCGAACTCGTTCGGCGTGAAGTGCGCCTCGTCCTCGCCCATCCGGCCGATGTTGAGCGTGCCGATCGCCTCGCCGTTGACCAGCAGCGGGACGACGATCATCGACTCCGGCTCGAACGGCGTGCCCGGGACCTGGATCGAGCGCGGGTCGAGGTGGGCCTCGTTGGCCAGGACGGCCTCGCGGTGGTCGACGACCCAGCCGGTGATGCCCGACGCCGAGCGGGCCCTCGTGGGCGAGGATCAGCTCGGCGAACCGGTCGCGGGCGATGACCGCCCGGCGGACGCCTGCGACCCGGTCCACGCGGTAGATCGTCAGCGAGTCGTACGGGACGATCGGCCTTGAGCGAGTCGGCGATGAGGTCCAGGACGCCGCCCGGGTCCAGCGTGGACGAGGAGCCGCTCGTTGACCTCGAGGAGGCGGCGCTGGCTCGTCGAGCTGGTGCTCCAGCTCCGCCTGCTGGCGCTGGAGGCGGCCGAGGTTCGCGGCGTTGACCAGCGCCTGGGCCGCGTAGCCCGGCGAAGATGGCCAGCGTCGTCTCGTCGTCCGGCGCCGAACCGGTCGCGCGCCGGCCTTCGACACGACGAGGACGCCCTGGACGACCTCCTCGTAGATCATCGGGACGAGGAGCATCGATTCCGGGCCGTCGGTCGGCCCGACGATGAGGCTCCGCGGATCGTCGGCGGCGTCGCCGAGCCGGACGATCCGCCCGTGCTCGGCGACCCAGCCGGTCAGGCCCTGGCCGATCGCGGACGCGCAGGTTCTCGGCGTCCGGGTCGCTCCATGCCGGCGAACGTGCCCTGGAAGGCGATCGGCTCGCACGTGCCGGCCTCGTGGTCCACCCGGTAGACGCGGATCGTGTCGTGGTCGATGAGGCCGCGCGCCTCGGACACGATCGCCTGGCCGATGCCCTCGACGTCGTGGATCCGGTTCAGCCGGATGGCCAGGTCCGAGATGGAGCGCAGGCGCTCGGCGAGCGTCCGGGTCGACTCGGTCAAGCCGGGCGTTGCCGATGGCCGTCGCCATCTGGTCGGCGAACGCGCGGGCCAGCGCCGGTCTCGCTCGGCGGTCCAGGCGTACGGCTGGTGGTGGTAGAGGACGAGCAGGCCGAGCGGCTCGCCGCGCGAACACGACCGGGACGAAGCAGATGGTCCGGATGCCGGCGCGCTGGTAGATGTCGCGGAGCTCCGGCAGCGTGGACGACAGGTCGCCGTCCATGACCTGGACGCGCTGCTCGCGGATGGCCGTCATCCCGGCGGTCGTCGCGTCGCGGGTCAGCGTGGCGACCAGGGCGAGGATCTCGCTCGACAGGCCGCGATGGGCGGCGATGCGTCAGCGGCTGCTCGGCATCGCGGTAGGTCCACAGACCGGCCTGGTCGACGCGGAAGAGCGAGAAGGATTCGTCGATGACGTCGGCGAACAGGTGCGCCAGGTCGCGCTGGCCGGAGACCACCGACGCGATCCGGCGCAGGGCCTCGCTGCGGTCCGGGCCGAGGGGGCCGTCGGATGCGGTGGCGCGGTCGGGATCGTGGGCGAGGACCATGCGGCTGGACGGGTACTCCATGGGCACGGCGGAACGCGCCGGACAAGAAGCCGGCGCCGTCTGGCAACGGTACGGCGGCGGCGCGTGCTCGGGCGATAGCCCATCGGTACCCCCGGACGAGGCCGAGAGGCGTCGCCGCTGAGACGCGGGCCAGACGCCGACGTGCCATGCTGCGGGCATCGTGGGGCGTGTCGATCTGCGGCAGGTCCACGGATACCCGGGAGGACCTGACCAGATGGCTGACGAAGCCGCCGCCCCCCGAAGTCGACGAGCGCTCCTGACCGCGGCCGCCGGCGCCGCGGGCGCCCTCGCCGCTTCCGCCGCCCTGCCCCTCACCGCCGCCGCCGCACGACCCGAACGACGTGGTCAAGGGCACCGACAACGCCGACGACCGCCACGACGTCCATCACGAACTCCGGCACGAGCATCGGCTTCCAGGGCTCGAGCACGGGGACGGCCGGCGTCCTCGGCTGGAGCGTCGAAGCCCCCGATCCGGGCTGGTACGACCCGGCCACCAGCACCGCCTACACCGGCGTCTTCGGCTCCGCGCCCGCGGACCCCGTGACCCAGTTCGCGACCGGCGTCTGGGGCGACAGCCCGGACATCGGCGTCTTCGGCTCCGGCAGCGCCGGGGTCTACGGCTACGGCGGCATCGGTGTCATCGGCGAGAGCGCCAGCGCTTCGGCCGGCGTCCTGGCCCTGGCCCAGTCCGCCACCGACGTCGCGCTCGAGGTCCAGGGCAAGGTCAAGTTCAGCCGATCCGGCCGGGCCACCATCGCCACCGGCAAGTCGAACATCAAGGTCACGCTGGCCGGCGTGAACTCGGGCTGCCGGGTCTTCGCGGTCCTGCACAGCAACCGGACGGGCCGCTGGGTCCAGTCGGTCGTGCCGGTGACCGGCTCGTTCACGATCTACCTGAACACCACCGTCACCTCGGCGACCTATGTCGCCTGGTTCGTGCTGAACTGACATGGCCGACAAGACCGCTGCCCGCCGCGCGCGGGCCAGTCACGCGTCCGTCGATGTCCAGGCGCTTCGCGCGTCGGTGCACGTCGCGCCTGGCCGGTCGACCGGTCGGCCTGAACGTCCGGATGCTCCAGCAGCATGCCGACGCCGTCGGGCGCGGCGACCGTCCGTCTCGCCGGCCAAGGGCAAGGCCGGCAGCGCGGGCTGACCGGCCGCTCATCAGGGTCACGCCGGGCGTCGCCGAACGGCTCGCCCGGCGCGTCCCAGCTCCCGGGCTACCCCGCCAGGAGCTGCTCGACCGACCCGATGACGCGGTCGGCGAGCGGCGCCAGGTCGTCCTCGCCGCCCACCCCGGTCAGGACGCCGACCACCAGGCCGGCCCCGGCCGCCCGCCCCATGCGCAGGTCCGCGGGCGAGTCGCCGACGACGACCGTCGCGCTCGGGCGCCACGCCGCATGCCTCGCAGAGCCGCAGGACCATGTCCGGCGCGGGCTTGACCGGGATGCCGTCGTCGGCGCACACGGTCGCATCGACCAGGTCGGCCACGCCCAGCGCCGCGAGCGTCCGTTCCGTCGGCTCGCGGTCGTCGCTCGTCGCGATGGCCACCTGTCGGCCGCGTCGCGCGGATCCGCGCCAGCAGCGGCCGCAGGTCGGCCAGCGGCTGGGCGAGCGCCTCGGGATCCGGAGCGTGCCAGGCGACTCGCGACCGCCGCGTCCGCCGCCGGCTTCGGCGATCCCGTCCGCCAGCGAGGACCGCGAGGGTCATCTCCCGCAGGCGGGCCATCGGCGTGGCGGCCAGGCCGCCGTGTGGCGAGACCGCGCCCGTGACCGGGTCGAACCCGAGCATCGCGTCGAGCGGTCCGCGGACGTCGCGTCCGACGGCGTCCGACAGGCGCGTCCCGAGCTCGATCGCCCAGTCGCTCCACATCGTCCCGAACCCGATGAGCGTGCCGTCCTTGTCGAAGACGACGAGGTCGATCCCGTCGAGCGGGTCGGACCGTCCGGTCACACCTCGGCGCCGACCGCCTCGGGCGCCGGCACGGCCGCCCCGGCCGAGCCGGCCAGGACGAAGCACGCCTCCGGCGGGAACGACACGGTCACGAGCGCCGCCGATCGGCGGCAGGGCCAGGTGCGGCTCGTTGAACGTGTCGAGCGAGACCTCGCTCGGGGCCGCGCCGGCGTCGCCCTCGACGCTCAGGCGCAGGCGGACGATCGAGCCGAGGAAGCTGATGTCGTCGATGGTGCCGCGCAGCCGGTTCTCGCCCGGGTCGCCTTCGCCCAGGCCGATGCCCTCGGGCCGCAGCGCCAGCGTGATCCGGTCGCCGGCCCGGGCGTCGGTGATCGCCTTGGACGTGCGGATCTCCTGCCCGCCGACCGACACGCGCCCGGTCGCCGGGTCGATGACGCCGGCCGGGACGAGGTTGAGCGTCCCGACGAACGACGCCACGAACGGGGTCGCCGGGAAGTTGTAGATCTCGGACGGGGTCCCGATCTGCTCGACGTTGCCGTCGCTCATGACGACGACCCGGTCCGACAGCGACAGGGCCTCTTCCTGGTCGTGGGTGACGTAGACCGTCGTGATCCCGAGCTGGCGCTGGATCGACCGGATCTCCTTGCGCAGGACGATCCGGATCTTGGCGTCGAGGGCCGACAGCGGCTCGTCGAGCAGGAGCACCTGCGGCTCGATCGCCAGCGCCCGGGCGAGCGCGACGCGCTGCTGCTGGCCACCCGACATCTGGTACGGGAAGCGGCCGGCCCGGCCCTCGAGGTGCATCAGGGCGATGAGCTCCTCGACCCGCCGGGCGATGTCCGCCTTCGGCTTCTTGCGGACCTTCAGGCCGAACCCGATGTTGTCGGCGACGGTCATGTTCGGGAAGAGCGCGTACGACTGGAAGACCATCCCGACGTTGCGCTGGTTCGGCGCGCGGTAGGTGATGTCCGTGCCGTCCACGACGATCGTGCCGGCGGTCGGCTTCTCGAAGCCCGGCGATCATCCGCAGGGTCGTCGTCTTGCCGCAGCCGGATGGGCCCAGGAACGACACGAACTCGCCGCGCTCGGCCTCCAGGTTGAAGTCCTGCACGGCCATGACCCCGCCCGGGAACTGCTTCTGGACGCCGGTCAGTTCGAGGAACGCCATGGGTCGATCCGTCCTCCTAGCGGGCGCCGGTGACGGCGACGCGCGTGCGCGAGCCGCGGCCGATCCGGGCGATGAGCAACATGGCCATCCAGGTCAGTCCGAAGCTGATGAGCGAGACGGCGGCCGGCTCGTAGGCCTGGTTGCCGCCGATGAGACTCAGGTACGGCCCGAACGCCGGACGGGCCAGGAAGTTGGCGATGGTGAACTCGCCGACGACGATGGCGAGGGTCAGGAAGGCGCCGCTCAGCAGGGCCACGCGCAGGTTCGGCAGGATGACCTGCCAGAAGGTCCGGACCCAGCCGGCGCCGAGGCTCTGCGACGCCTCGGCCAGGCTCTGCACGTCGATCGATCGCAGGCCGGTGTCGACCGCCCGGTACATGTACGGGAACGACAGGATCGTGTAGGCCGCGATGAGCAGGACGTCGCTGCCGGTCTGTGACTGGGTCAGCGGGAGCGGCGGCTTGTTGAAGGTCCGCAGCAGGCCGAACACCAGCACGATCGGCGGGATGACGAACGGCAGCAGCGTGATGAACTCGACGAACGGGCGCGCCCGCGGCACCTTCAGCCGGACCCAGAACGCGGTCGGCACGATGAGCGCGATGCTGACCACGATCGTGATGAGGCCGATGACGAAGGAGTAGCCGAGGCTGCTCCAGAACGCCGGCGTGTTGAGGACCTTCTCGTAGTAGCGAAGCGACGGCGGCGGTGCCCCGGCGCCGGTCGGATGGCCCAGCGAGAACTCGAACGTGCCGATGAGCGGCAGCACGAAGTACAGGACGCCGATGGCGAAGACGAGGCCCCACAGGAGCCGGCTCCACTTCATCGGTACCAGCGCTCCGCCCGTCGCTGGAGCCACAGGTAGATCAGGATCGTGACGCCCATGATCGCGACCATGCCCATCGCCAGGGCGAACCCGAGACCGGTGTTGTGGAGCACGTCACCGCTCATCTGGCGGCCGATCAGCAGGGGCACGAGGTTGAGCTGGCCGCCGGTCAGCTGGTAGGCGGTGGCCTGGGCGCCGAACGAGTTCCCGAACAGCAGGATCATCGTGCCGAGGATGGCCGGGGTCAGGATCGGCAGCGCCACGTACCGCCAGAACTGGAACGTGCTCGCGCCCATGTTCTCCGACGCCTCGCGCCAGTCCTGCCGCAGCCCGTCGATGGCCGGCGCCATGATCAGCACCATCAGCGGGAACTGGAAGTACAGGTAGACGATCTCGACGCCCAGCTTGGAGTAGAGCGAGAACCCGTTGCCGTAGATGTCGATGCCCAGGATGTCCCTCAGGAACACCGTCAGGAAGCCGACCCGGCCGAGGGTGAAGATGAACGCCAGGGCGAGCGGGACGCCGGCGAAGTTCGAGGCGACGCCCGAGAAGGTCAGCAGGCCGCCCCGGAACGAGCCGGGCAGGCCGCCGCGGATGACGGCGTACGCCATGAGGAAGCCGAAGATCCCGCCGAGGACGGCCGTGACGAGGCTGATCTCGATGCTGTTGAGGTACGCGTTGAGCGGGAGCGGCTGGGTGAGGTCGGCGTAGTTCTGGAGCGTGAACTGGCCCTGCGGCGTCCTGGAAGCTGCCGACGACCAGGTAGCTGGTCGGGATGATCAGGAACAGGACGCTGAACAGCAGGAACGGCAGCGAGGCCGAGCCACGAGACAGCTGAAACGACGGCGCCCGGGCCGCGCCGATGAAGGCGCGCCCCGGGCGTCCGCTGGCATCGCGGCGGTCACCGCGCTACCCGTGTGTGACGGTCGACGTGGTCGACGCTACTTGACGGTGACGCCCACGGCGGTCGGCCCAGCCCTCGGTGATGAGCTTCGTCGCCGCCTCGATCTGGGCGAGCGTCGGCAGCTCGGTGCCGGCGGTATCCGGGAGCTTGGCCTGGGCGTCCTTGTCCACGGTCCCCTTGGCGACCATGTCGTCATAGCGGATCGGGTTGCAGTAGCCCTTCAGCCAGAGGTTCTGGCCCTCGTCGGAGTACAGGTACTCCATCCAGAGCTTGGCGGCGTTCGGGTGCGGCGCGTAGGCGCTGATCGCCTGGACGTACATGCCACCGAAGCGGCCGGTGGTCGGGACGACGACTTCGATCGGCGGGTTGCCGGCGAGCGAGTCCTTGTCGGCGAGGCCGTTGTAGGTCCACGCGATGCGGATCGGGGTCTCACCGGAGGCGACGGTCGCGGTCTTGGCGATGACCGGCACGAAGTTGCCGGCATCGTTCAGCTTCTTGAAGAAGTCGAGGCCTTCCTGGGCGGAGTCGAGCGAGCCGCCGTCGCTGAACCCGGAGGCCCAGACGCCGGAGATGGCCTGGTTGGAGACGGTCGGGTCACCGGCGAGGGCGACCTGGCCCTTGTACTCGGGCTTGAGCAGGTCCGGCCAGTCCTTCGGGACGTTCTTGACGACGGCGGTGTTGACCTCGAAGGCCAGGACGCCGTAGTAGTCGCCGTACCAGTAGCCCTCGGCGTCCTTGGCCGAGTCCGGGATGGTGTCCCAGGTGGAGACCTTGTACGGCTGGATGAGGCCGTCGGCCTTGGCCGTGCGGGCCGAAGCTCAGGCCGACGTCGATGACGTCCGGCGAGGCGGGTCCGGGGTTGTCCTTGTTGGCCTTGATGGCCTCGATCTCGTCGCCGGAGCCGCGCGTCCGGGTTCAGCTCGTTGATCGGGATGCCGTACTTGGCGGTGAAGCCGTCGACAGGACCTCGCCGTAGTTGCACCAGCTGTGGGGCAGGGCGATGGTCGTGAGGCCACCCTCCGCCTTGGCGGCGGCGATGAGCGCGTCCATGTCGCCGGCGGCGACGGACGGGGCGCTGGAGCTCCCGCTCCCGGAACAGGCGGCGAAGACGAACGTCCCCACCACCAGGAGACCCGCCAGGCGGGTCATGGTGCGCTTGTTCGACAAGGTCGATCCTCCACTATGTCCGATCGTGTGATCCTCGCTCGTGCGAGGGCCGTCGGTCCCTCCTCGGCCCGACCGCGCAGGGGCAACCATACGCCACCGGTCAGGCTCGTGGGCACCGACTTCGTCGACCGTCGCGGCCGCCTGTTTCCGCATCGTGAACGATCCGTCACGGGACCGGGAATCAGGACGGCGGCGGCCCGTGGGGCCCGCCGCCGTCGGTGCGTGTCGCGCGTTCGCGCCTTACGGCATCCAGGCCTTCCAGGTGGCCTCGTTCTCGTCGATCCACTTCTGGGCGGCCTCGGCCGGGCTCATCCCCTTGTTGGCGATGTAGTCGGCGACCGTGTTCTGGTCGTCGTTGCTCCAGCTGAAGTTCTTGACCAGCGGTGGCGGCGTCCGCGTTCGTCGTCGGCGAACTCGGTCCGGATGGCCTTGTTCAGGGTGTACGGCGGGTAGTCGCAGGCGACCTTCTTCGGGTCCGCGTCGCAGCCGTCGGTGTAGGCCGGGAAGTCGATCTTGACCAGCTTGGTCTCGGCGAGCAGCCACTGCGGCGTGTAGAAGTAGCCGATGAGCGGCTTCTTGTCCGCGGCGGCCTGCTGGAACGCGGTCACGCTGGCGGACTCGCTGCCGCTGTAGACCACCTTGTAGTCGAGGTCCAGGTTGGTGATGAGCGCCTCGTCGTTCGTCACGAAGGTCGGGTCGCTGGCCAGGAACTGGCCCTTGTCGCCGGACTCGGACGTCTTGAACATCTCCGCGTACTTGTTGAGGTTCTCCCAGTTGGTGATGTCCGGATACTCGGTCACCATCCACTCCGGGACGTACCAGCCGATGATCCCGGTGACGCCGTTCGCGCCGGCATCCTGGGCGACCTTCTTGTCCTCGAAGTAGAGCTTCTCGAGGTCCGGGTGGCCCCAGTTCTCGAGGATCACGTCGACTTCACCGGTGTCGAAGCCCTGCCAGGCGACCTCCTCGGCGAGGGTCGGGGTCTCGACCGTGTAGCCGAGCCCCTCGAGCAGGTTCTTGACCACGGCGACGTTCGCCTCGGCGCCGACCCACTCGTTGATGGCGATCTTGACGGTGCCCTTGCTGGCCACCGACGGCGAGCGCGCCGCTGCCGCTCGAGCACGCCGCGAGCACGAGGCCCACGACGGCGAACACGGCCAGCAGCCGCGCCGTTCCGGTTCGTTTCATCCTGCGTTCTCCTCCTCGATCGACCGGTCGCCGTCCTTCGGCGCCGGAAGCTGGAGCGGGTCGCCACTCGCGACCTCGCCGATGTGCGTCGCTAGATGACGGCGCCGGGCCGGTGACGGCCTCACGGCCTCCTTGACGTCCGCCGGTCGGCGTCCACCGACGCCCTGGGTGATCCGGTCCAGCATGATACCCAGCAGGACGATCGCGATCCCGGCGGCCAGGCCCTTGCCGAAGTCCTCGCGCTGGGCGAACCCGGCGATGACGTCGTAGCCGAGGGCGCCGGCCCCCACGAGCGCACCGACGACGACCATCGCGAGGACCAGCACGATGCCCTGGTTGGCGGCCAGCAGGAGCGCGTGCCGGGCCAGCGGCAGCTGGACCTTCCAGAGCAGCTGGCGCTCCGTCGACCCGGCGGCCGTGGCCGCCTCCATGATCGTCGGCGAGACCTCGCGGATCCCCGCGTCCACCAGCCGGATGACGGCCGGGGCGGCGTAGATGACCGACGCCACGATGGCCGTGAAGCGGGTCGGCCCGAACAGGGCGACGGCCGGGATCAGGTAGACGAAGGCGGGCATGGTCTGGGCGAGGTCCAGGGTGGGGCGCATGGCCGAGCGGACCCGGTCGCTGCGCGCCGACAGGATCCCGAGCAGGATGCCGATCGCCAGGGTGATGGCGGTCGCGACGATGACCGTGGTCAGCGTCTGCATGCTGTGCTCCCACAGCGACAGGCCGACCAGCAGGATCAGGCAGGCGAGCGGCGATCCCGGCCGACCGCAGGCCGGAGATGAACCAGGCGAGCCCGAAGATCGCGCCGATGACCAGCCAGACCGGCGCGCTGGTCAGGACGCCTTCGACCGGGTTGAGGAGCCCGTAGCTGACCACGTCCTTGATGGCGCCGGTGATCCCGGTGAGGTTGGCGCGGATCCAGTCGACGATGGCGTTGATCGGCTCGAGGAACGAGATCCGGATGCCGTCCGGGAAGACGGTCGGCTCGGGCAGGAGGCGGGACAGGACGATCGCCCCGATGACGACGGCGAGCGACCCGCCGACGATCCAGCGACGACGGCGATCCGAGTCGGTCGGGCGGTGGCGCGGATCCATCCAGACGCCGGCCCGGTCGGTCAGGCGATCGAGGACGATGGCCAGGATGACGATGGCCAGGCCGGCATCGAAGGCCGCGCCGACGTCGACCGCTCGGACCGCCCGCAGGATCGAATCGCCCAGGCCCGGGTGCGCCGATGAGGGCCGTGATGACCACCATCGAGAGGGCCATCATGATCGTCTGGTTGACGCCGATGCCGATCGTCCGGCGGGCCAGCGGCAGCTGGACCTTGGTCAGGACCTGCCAGCGCGTGGAGCCGAGCGAGACGGCCGCCTCGACCGTGGTGGCCCCGACGCCGCGGATCCCCAGGGCGGTGATGCGGATCGCCGGCGGGATGGCGTAGATGAGCGTGGCGATCGTCGCCGACGGGCCGCCGATCAGGAACAGCAGCGTCATCGGGGCCAGGTAGGCGATCGTCGGCATGATCTGCATGACGTCCAGGATCGGGCTGAGGAAGGCGGCGACCCGCTTGCTGCGGCCGGCGATGATCCCGAGCGGGATGCCGATCAGGAGCGCCAGGACGACCGCGGCCAGGACCAGGCCGAGGGTGATGATGCTGGCTTCCCACAGGCCCAGGACGCCGAGGGCGACGAAGCCGGCGACGGTCAGGACGGCCAGGCGCCAGCCGCCGAAGATGAGGCCGAGCGCGCCGGACACGGCGAGGATGCCGGGCCAGCCGAGCAGCGCCAGGAACGCGTCGATGCCGTCGACCAGCGCGGCGACCCCGACGCGGATCGGGTCGAACACGTACACGAACAGCGGGCTCGTCGTCCGGTTCGCGTCCACCCAGTCGCGGATCGCCGTTGAGCGCCGTGAAGACCGGGGAGCTCTCGTCGTGGGGCAGCGTCCACTGGTTCTGGAAGGCGAGGTACAGGACGACGGCGGTGATCGTCGCGATGAGGGCCAGGATCCGCCGGCCCGTGCGCGGATCGATCCGGGCCGCGCGTGCTGGTGACGGAGACGGCGGTCATGCCTCGCCCTCGATGACCCCGGCGATGGCGGTCAGGATCTGGGCGCGGTCCACCACGCCGACCACGCGGTCGCCGTCCATGACCCGGATCGGCTTGTCGGTCTCGGCGGCGACGTGGACGGCGCTCCGGATGAGCGTGTCGGCCGGGAACGACGGGCCGTCCATGGCGTCGTCCGGCGTCGCGTCGCGCATGATCCAGCGCAGGGTCAGGACGTGGGCCTTGGGGACGTCGCGCACGAAGTCGGCCACGTAGTCGTCCGCCGGGGCGCCGACGAGCTCCTCCGGCCGACCGGCCTGGACGACGACGCCGTCGCGCATGATCACGATGTGGTCGCCGAGCTTGAGCGCCTCGGACAGGTCGTGGGTGATGAACACCATCGTCTTGCCGACCTCGTGGTGGAGGCGCAGGACCTCGTTCTGCATGTCGCGCCGGATGAGCGGGTCGAGGGCGCTGAACGGCTCGTCGAAGAACATGACCTCGGGGTCCACGGCCAGCGCGCGGGCCAGGCCGACCCGCTGCTGCATCCCGCCCGACAGCTGGTCCGGGTAGCTGTTGGCGTGGCCCTTGAGCCCGACCAGGTCGATCATCGCCTGGGCCTTCTCGTGGCGGGCGGCCTTGCCCTCGCCCCGGATCTCGAGCGGATAGGCGACGTTGTCGATGACGCGCCGGTGGGGGAGCAGGCCGAAGTGCTGGAAGACCATCGAGAATCGGCGCCGGCGCAGCTCGCGCAGTCGATCGTCGTCCGCCTTGCGGATGTCCTCGCCGTCGAGCAGGACCTCGCCCGCGGTCGGTTCGATCAGGCGGGTGATGCAGCGCACCAGGGTGGACTTGCCGCTGCCGGACAGGCCCATCACCACGAAGACCTCGCCGGGCTTCACGTCGAACGAGACGTCGCGGATGGCGATCATGGAGCCGGTCTTGGCCTTGAGCTCCTCGCGCGACAGGTCCGCGTCGGGCGTGCCGATGACCTTGTGCTCGGCCGGTCCGAACACCTTCCAGAGGTGCTTGACCGCGATCGTGGACGACGTCGCACTCCGATCGGGAGCCGTCTGCGTGCCCACGTCCTGGGTCGCGACCTCGGTCATGCCGCCATCCTTCCTGAGAAGCGAAGTGGTCCCCGGATCGATCCCGTCCCCGACGGTCCGCGCATCGTACGACGCGAGCGACGGCGGGGAACAGGGCAAGAGCGCCCGACGCCGGGTGGGCGAGCGCGTCGGGTCGCTGGACCTAGCCCTCGAACCAGCCGCTCGGGCCGGGCGAGGTGTTCTGCCAGATGTGCTTGGCCTCACGGTACTCGTCGAGCCCGGTCACGCCGAGCTCGCGCCCGATGCCGGACTGCTTGAAGCCGCCCCACTCGGCCTGCGGCAGGTACGTGTTGTAGTCGTTGATCCAGACCGTGCCGTGGCGCAGCCGACCGGCGACCCGCTGGGCGCGCCCGGCGTCGGCCGTCCAGACGGCGCCGGCCAGGCCGTAGGTCGTGTCGTTGCCGAGGGCGATCGCCTCCTCCTCGGTGCTGAAGCGCTCGATCGTCAGGACCGGCCCGAAGACCTCCTGCTGGACGATCTCCATCGTCGTCGTGCAGTCGGCGAACACGGTCGGGCGGTAGTAGTAGCCGTCCTGGAGCTCGGGCTCGGTCGGGCGGCGGCCGCCGGCGACCAGGCGGGCGCCCTCGGCGATCGCGCTCGCGACGTGGGCCTCCACCTTGGCTCGATGGTCGGCGCTGATGAGCGCCCCGGTCTCGGTCGTGTCGTCCAGGCCGGCGCCCAGCTTGATGCGGTCCGCTCGACGAGCGATCTCGTCCACGAATCGGTCGTAGATCTCGTCCTGGACGATCGCCCGGCAGCCGGCCGAGCAGACCTGGCCGGAGTGGGTGAACGCCGCGGTCAGGGCGTTGTCCACGGCCGTCTCGAAGTCGCTGTCGGCGAAGACGATGTTGGGGCTCTTGCCGCCGAGCTCGAGGGCGACGCGCTTGACGTTGACCGCCGCGCCACGCATCAGCGAGCGACCCGCGGTCGAGGCCGCCGGTCAGCGAGACCATGTCCACGTCCGGGCTGTCGCCGAGGGCCTGGCCGACGCGCTCGCCCGGCCCGAGGACCAGGTTGACGACCCCGGCCGGGGCCCCGGCCTCCTCGAGCAGCCGGGTCAGGTGGATGGCGGTCAGCGGCGTGACCTGGGCCGGCTTCATGACGACCGTGTTCCCGGCGGCCAGCGCCGGCGCGACCTTCCAGCTCAGCTGGAGGAGCGGGTAGTTCCACGGCGCGATGAGGCCGCACACGCCGATCGGCTCATGGACGATGCGCGACAGGGCCGTCGGCGTGCTCGAGTCGACGAGGCGGCCGAGGTCCTTGTCGGCGAGCTGGGCGTAGTAGCGGAACACGCGCGCGACGTCGGCCATGTCCCAGCGGCTCTCGCGCATCGCCTTGCCCGTGTTCATGGTCTCGAGCCGGGCCATCTCCTCGAGGTCGCGGTCGATCAGCGCCGGCGACGCGATCGAGCAGGGCGGCGCGGTCGCCGGTCGGGGTTCGCGGCCAATCGGTCGTGTCGAAGGCGCGGCGCGCCGCCGCGATCGCGGCCTGGACCTGGGCGTCGGTCGCGACGTCCACCTCGGCGACGAGCGAGCCGTCGGACGGGTAGATGACGCGGCTGCGTCGTGCCGTCGGCGGAGGCGACCCACTGGCCGTCGATGTACAGGCTTGGCACGGAGACCTCGTGATGTCGTTCGGGGTGGCTGAGGATGGCGGGCGCGCCCACGGCGGTCAACGCGCGTCCCGGGCCGCGCGCCGCCGTCCGGTCCGCCGAGGCCGAACCCGAACGCCGGTGTCAGGCGTCGCGTGGCGGCTTGTAGGTCATCGACCAGGACGCGGACCCGATCGTCGGTCAGCCGCGACAGCGGGATGTTCAGGCCGAGCGCGGCGACGCAGGCTCCGGCCGCGTCGAGGACTGGCACGGCCAGGGCGCCCGCCTCCGGGAAGAGCTCGCCCCGATTGATCGCCCAGCCTCGGCTGCCGCGTCTCCTCGACGATCGCCGCCAGGACATCCGGCGCCGTGATCGTGGCCGGCGTCGAGGCCGACAACGGGCGGGCGAGATAGCCGGCCAGTTCGGCCGGGGCGAGGTGGGCCAGGAAGACCTTGCCCGCCGCCGTTGCGTGGAGCCACGCCCGTTGCCCGGTCCGGGTGAACGCTCTGACCTCGCCGGTCCCGTCGATCTTGTCGATGAAGACGACGCTGTCGCCGTCGCGGATCGCCAGGTCGACGCTCTCGCCGGTCGTCGCGACCAGTTCGGTCATGACCCGTCGTGCCTCGTCGCGGACGTCGACGGTGTCGAGGGCGCGCGTTCCGAGCTCGAACAGCGGCAGCCCGAGCCGATACCGACCGGTCGGCGCGTCGTGATGCAGCCAGCCGACCCCCTCGAGCGAGCGCGCCAGGCGCCACCCGGTGCTGCGATCGACGCCCATCGCGACCGCCAGTTCGGACGCGCTGACCCACCCCCGCTGTGCCACGATGTCGAGGGCGGCCGCGATCCGCTCCACGCCTGGACGAGCGGCGCGGGTCGCGTCGTCGGACCCCTTGGACGGGTGGCCGCCGTGGTGTACCATCGCCGCTAGTGTCGCAGATGCGGCAACACGATTGCAATACTTGCAACAGGCCGGGATGCCGGCGTGTCAGGTCGGATCGAGGAGAGGTCGAGCCATGGGCGCATTCCCGACGCACGCGAAGGTCGTGATCATCGGCGGCGGCATCGTCGGCAACAGCGTCGCGTACCACCTCGCCAACCTGGGCTGGACCGACATCGTCCAGATCGACAAGGGCCCGTTCCCGAACACCGGCGGCTCGACCGGCCACGCGTCCAACTTCCTGTTCCTCGTGGACCACAACAAGGAGATGGCGGAGCTGACCCTCGAGAGCGCCCGCCAGTACCGCGAGTGGGGCGTCTACACGGAGTGCGGCGGCATCGAGGTCGCCCGGTCCGAGGAGCGCATGAACGAGCTCCGGCGGCGGATGGACTCGTCCAAGAACTGGGGCATCGAGTCCAGCCTCATCACCCCGGCCGAGATCAAGGAGCTCGTCCCGTTCATCGACGAGTCGATCCTCGTCGGCGGCTTCTACACGCCGGGCGTCGGCGTGTGCGACTCGCTCCAGTTCGGGACGCTGTGTCGCGAGAAGGCCCAGGCGATGGGCGCCCTGACGTCGTTCCCGAGCACCGAGGTCACCGCGCTGGGCGTCGAAGGCGGCCGCATCCGCCGCGTCGAGACGATCGAAGGGCACGATCGAGGCCGAGTACGTCGTCATCGCCTGCGGCGTCTGGTCGCCGCTCATCGCCGAGATGGCCGGGGCGCGCATCCCGCTGACGCCGGCCGTCCACCAGATGATCGACGTCGGGCCGGTGCCGCGCTTCGAGACCACCTCGCGCGCCATCGAGTTCCCGATCGTCCGCGACATGGACGTCCTCATGTACGAGCGCCAGGACGGCATCGGGCTCGAGATCGGGTCGTACGCCCATCGCTCCATCCTGCACGACCCCGAGGAGATCCCCTCGCTCGAGGACGCCGCCCTGTCGCCGACGGAGTTCCCCTTCACCCAGGAGGACTTCGATCCCCAGATGGAGGACGCCCTCACGCTCATGCCCGAGATCGTCGGCGACGAGTCGGTCGGCGTGAAGTACGCGATCAACGGCCTCATCGCGCTCACTCCGGACGGCATGCCGCTGCTGGGCGAGACGCCCGAGGTCAAGGGCCTCTGGTCCGCCGCCGCCGTGTGGGTCAAGGAAGGGCCGGCGGTCGGCAAGTCCATCGCCGAGTGGATGGTCCACGGCGAGCCCGAGATCGACTGCAACCAGTCCGACATCAGCCGCTTCCACAGCCACCAGAAGACGCGCCAGCACACGAAGGCGCGCGCGTTCGAGGCGTTCCCGAAGACGTACGGCATCGTCCACCCGGCCGAGCAGTACCTGTCCGATCGCCCGCTGCGCAAGTCCCCGATGCACGAGTGGCACGAAGCCCACGAAGGCGAGTTCTTCGAGGTCGCCGGCTGGGAGCGACCGCAGTGGTTCCGCTCCAACGCCGGCGCTCGTCGAGCGCTACGGCGTCCAGACCCGCCCGAACGAGTGGGACGCGCGCTGGTGGTCGCCGATCATCAACGCCGAGCACCTGGCCATGCGCGAGTCGGCCGGCATCTTCGACCTCTCGGCGTTCGCCATCTTCGACATCGTCGGGCCGGGCGCGCTGGCCGCGGTCCAGTCGGTCGCGATGCGCCAGATGGACGTGCCGGTCGGCCGGGTCGTCTACACGCCCGTCCTCTCGGCGGAGGGCGGCTTCAAGAGCGACCTGACGATCATGCGCCTGGAGGACAGCGTCTTCCGTGTCGTCACCGGTGGCGCCCACGGCATGAGCGACCTGAAGTGGTTCAAGGACCACCTGCCGGCCGACGCCGCGGTGGTCGACCTCACGACGGCCTACACGACGATCGGGGTCTGGGGCCCGCGCGCGCGCGACATCGTCGCGTCTGTGACCCGGGCGGACCTGTCGAACGAGGCGTTCAAGTTCGGGACGTGCCGGACGATCGAGATCGGCTCGCAGCTCGTGCTGGCGTCGCGCATCTCGTACGTCGGTGACCTGGGCTGGGAGCTGTACGTGCCGATGGAGCAGGGTCGCCGCCTGTGGGAGGTCCTCTGGGAGGCCGGCCAGGCCCACGGCCTGACCGCCTGCGGGATGGGCGTCTACGGCACGACCGGCCGCATCGAGAAGGGCTATCGCGCGTACGGCGCGGAGCTGGATGCCGACTACGACGTCGTCGAGGCGGACATGGCGCCGCCGAAGATCAAGGCCCAGGACTTCGTCGGCAAGGACGCCGTCCTGCGCCAGCTCGCCGCGGCGCCCGCCGCGAAGCTGTGCACGCTCGTCGTGGACGACCACACCTCCGCCTCCGGGGAGCGGCGCTACATGCTCGGCCGCCAGCCGATCGTGCTCGAGGACGGCTCGTCGATCGTCGACGCGAAGGGTCGCCGGTCGTACGCGACCTCGGCCGGCGCGAGTCCCTCGACCGGCAAGCACGTCCTCCTGGCGTACCTGCCGCCGGAGCACGCCGTCGAGGGCGGCAAGCTCTTCGTCGAGTACTTCGCCGAGCGCTACCCGGTGACCGTCGCGGTCGTCGGGGCGCGGCCGCTGTTCGACCCCGACAACCTGCGCATCCGGGCCTGACGATGAAGATCCTCGTCGGTATCAAGCGCGTCCCGGCCGTCGCGGGTCGGATCACCCTCACCGAGGATGACCGGGCGATCGACAGCAAGTACCTGGGCTTCGCCATCGGGCCGCACGAGGAGTGCGCGGTCGAAGCGGCGGTCCAGCTCGTCGAGACGAACGGCGGCGAATCGGTCGTCCTGACGCTCGGCCCGACGGAGTCGCTCGAGCAGCTCCGCGACGCCATGGCGATGGGCGTCTCGCGCGCCATCCACCTCGTCACCGACGGGCAGGAGTGGGATCCGGAGTCCACCGCCGCCGCCATCGTGGACGCCATCCGGGCGGACGAAGCCGAGAGCGGCGGGTTCGACCTGGTCCTGCTGGGCAATGAATTGGGCGACACGGGCGGCTACCAGGTGGCGGCGCGGATCGGGCGCGCGCTCGGCCGGCCGGTCCTGACCGGGCTGAAGGGGCTGTCAGTCGCCGATGGTGTCGTGCACGGCGAGCAGGTCGTGCCGGGTGGACGCGACGTGTACGAGGTCCCGCTGCCGGCCGTCGCGAGCGTCCTCGAGGGGCTCAACATGCCGCGCTACCCCTCGGTCCCCGGCCGCATCCGGGCGAAGAGCAAGCCCGTCGCGACGTCGGAACCGACCCGCCCGGCCCAGCGACTCGAGATGCGCCGCCTGATCGTGCCGCAGGGCGCGGTCAAGGAGGTGACGATCCTGGGCGACGGCGCCGCGGCCGCCTCCGCCACGGTCGACCTGTTCGACCGGATCGGGGTGCTGTGATGGCGACCGTGCTGGTCCTCGTCACGACGGCGGACGGCGCGCTCGACCGCGTCTCACTCCAGGCCCTGACCCTCGCGAACGCGGCGGCGGCCGGCGGGCCCGGTCCATGCCGTGCTGGTCGGTGACGCGTCGCTGGCCGATGGGCGTCGGCGAGTGGGGCGCGACGTCCGTCCATGTCGCCGATCACCCGGCGCTCGCCGTCGGTTCGGTCGCACCCGATGCGGTCGCCCGCGTCGTGGACGACCTCGCCGCCAGCCTCGGGGCGACCGTCATCGTCGCGGCGGGCACGGAAGCCGGCAACAACGTCATGGGCCGCGTCGCCGCGCGAGCCGGACTGCCGTTCGCCGCGAACTGCGTCGCGGTCACGGCCGGCGACCCGCTGGTCGTCACGCGACAGCGTTGGGGCGGCAGCCTGCTCGAGGAGTCGGTGATCCGGGCCGATCGCGCCGTGCTGAGCGTCGCGCCGCACGCCCTGACCGCCGAGCGGACGGGAGGCAGTGCCACCGTCCAGACCTTCACGCCCCAGATCGACGAGGCCGACCTCGCGGTCCGGGTCGTCCAGCGCATCCCGGCCGCGGCGAGCGGGGTCTCCCTCGCCGAGGCCAAGGTCGTCGTGACCGGCGGTCGCGGGGCGGGATCCGCGCAGGGCTTCGAGCCCGTCGTCGAGCTGGCCGAGCTCCTCGGCGCCGCGGTGGGCTGTTCGCGCGCCGTCACGATCTCCGGCTGGCGTCCGCACACCGAACAGGTCGGCCAGACCGGGACGAAGATCGCGCCCGAGCTGTACATCCTGGCCGGCGTGAGCGGGGCGACCCAGCACATGGCCGGCTGCAAGGGCGCCAAGCAGATCCTGGCCATCAACAAGGACCGCGACGCGCCGGTCATGGCCGCCGCCGACTACGCGATCATCGGGGACCTGCACGAGATCCTGCCCGCCATCAGCGCGGAGATCCGGCGCAGGCGGGGGTAGGTGGAGACCCACCCCGCGGATCGACGATCGCTCGTCTCGACGCTCATCGCCCTTGTCGTCGTGGCGCTCGTCCTCCGACCCCAGATCATCGCGATCGGGCCGCTCCTGCCGGCCATCCAGGCGGATCTCGACGTCTCGCACGGGGTCGTCGGGGCACTGAGCGCCATCCCGATCCTGTGCATGGGGTTGTTCGCGCCGCTCGGCGCTCGCGTCGGCCGGCGACTCGGCGGTCGGAACGCCCTGGCCCTGTGTGCCGGTCTTGTCATCGCGTTCGGGCTCATCCGGGTCGGCCGCCCCGACTGCGTGGCTCGTCCTCCTGCTGACCTTCGGGATCGGCCTCGGCATGGGCCTGGCCGGCCCGATCCTGCCGATGGTCGTCCGCCGCAACCTGCCCAGTCATCCGGCGCTCGGCACCGGCGCGTACGCCACCGGTCTGGTGGTCGGGTCGCTCGGCGCCGCCGGCCTGGCGGTGGCGCTCGCCGGCCCCGAAGGCGACTGGCGGCGGTCGCTCGCGATCATGTCCGTCGCGGGCCTGCGTGTCCCTCGCGATCTGGCTGATCCTCGCCCCGCACGACCGGCCGCGTGAAGGCGAGGTCGTCCCGCCGCACATCGCCTGGTCGCACCCGGCCGGCTGGGTCCTCGGCCTGCTGTTCGGGCTCCAGTCGATCGTCTTCTACGGGGTTGCCGCCTGGCTGGCCGCCGTGTATGTCGACCTCGGCTGGACCGAGGCGGATGCCGCCCAGCTGGTCGCGATCTTCATCGCCTTCGGCCTGGTGGCGACCGTGACCCTGCCGCTGGTCGCGGATCGGGTCGGGACGCGGCGCGGGCAGCTCGTCGGGTCCGCCCTGACGACCCTCGTCGGGCTCATCGGCCTGGCGCTGGTGCCCGGGTCCGGCCGTCCTCTGGGCGGTCATCCTGGGCCTCGGGACCGGGGCGATCTTCCCGATCGTCCTGACCCTGCCCGTGGACGCGGGCGGGACGGCCGGCGACGTCGCCGCGACAGCCGCGCGGATGCTCCTCATCGGCTACGTGCTGTCGGCGATCGGCCCGTTCGTGCTCGGCCTCGCGCGCGACGTGACCGGCGACTTCGGCACGAGCCTGTGGCTGCTCGTGGGCCTCGCGGTCCTGATGGTCGTGCTGGCCGCGGTCATCACGCCGGAGCGACTGCACCGGATCGGCACGACGCGGCACGCCTGAGGCGCCCGGCAGGCCACGCCGCTGCCGCCACGGACGCGAAACGGCCGCCGCCCCGTGCGGGGACGACGGCCGTTGCGTTGGGGGCTCGGGAGGCTAGGTCCTGACGACCCAGCCCGGCTCGGGCTCGCCGAACTTCGAGACGAGGTAGTCGCGCGACGCCTCGACGGCCTGCCGCGGCGCGGCGAGCGAGGCCTTCAGCCTGAAGTCCTCCTTGAGGATCTCGCCGTCGACGATGACGGTCTTGACGTTCGAGACGTCGGCGGCGCAGACGACGGCCCCGACCGGGTCGATGATCGGCGCCACGTTCACGGCCGACCCGTCGATGATGACGATGTCGGCCTTCTTGCCGGGCGTCAGCGAGCCGGTCCGGTCGGCGATGCCGGCGACCTCGGCCCCGCCGAGCGTCGCCCACGAGAGGACCTGGCGCGAGGTGATGAGGCCGGGTGACGGCCGTCGAGCCCGTCGAGGTCCGCGTCCCAGGCCTCCTGGTGCTTGCGGCCGCGCTCCGAGCCGAAGATCGCGTGCATCTGGGTGAACTGGTCCGCGGACGCCGTCGTGGCGACGTCGGACGACAGGCCGATCGGCATGTCGTACTCGAGGGCCGTCATCGGCCGGCGCCCAGCCGTGGCCCATCTGGATCTCGATCTGCGGCGCGAACGAGACGTTGCCGCCCGAGTCGCGGACGAGCGCCCACTCCTCGTCGGTGAAGTGCGAGGCGTGGATGTAGGTCGTGTTCGGGTACAGCAGGTCCATGTCGCGGAGCGCCAGGACCTGCATCTTCGTGTAGCCGAACCGGTCCATCGCGACGTGGACCGTGATGTTGATCTCGAGCTCCTTGGCCAGCTCCCAGTCGTGGCGGACGACGTCGGGCTTGCAGAAGTCGGGCCGCGCGTCGCGAGCGCCATCGTGACGCGCTGGTCGTCGGAGCTGAAGTACTGGCTGCGGAGCCGCCGCGCCTCGGCGCCGTCGGAGGTCAGCACGCTGCCGGTGTAGTCCGGGCCGAACCACCAGTCGACGAGCGACGTGTTCGGGAAGCCGTAGGCGAAGACCGACCGGATCCCCGACTCCTGGAGCCCGCGGACGGCCTCGTCGGCGTGGGCCGGCGTGTTCATGATGTGCGACCAGTCGACGAGCGTCGTGATGCCCGCGTTGATGCACTCGAGCGAGCCCCACAGGTTGGCCGCGTAGCACGTCCTCGGGCCGGTAGTGCGGCGCGAACTTGTCGAGGATGGACCCGAAGTAGGTGATCAGCGCGAAGTCCGGCGCGCAGGTCCGGATCGACGTCTCCCAGGTGTGGCGGTGGGTGTCGATGAAGCCCGGGATGACGATGTCGCCGGTGGCGTCGATCGTCCGCGCGCCGTCGGCGGACAGGTCCTTGCCGACGGCGGCGATCCGTGTCGTCCTCGATGAGGACGTCGGCGCCGGCCATCTCGCCGAGCGCCGGGTCCTGGGTGAGGACGATCCCGCCCTTGATGAGCATTCGGTCGGTCATCGATCGTTCCTCGTTCGGTGTGGTCGGATCGGTGGTGGCTGCGTCGACGTCCACGACGGATCTCTCGGGGTTGGCTCCTCCTCATGGCCGATCGGTCATCGCCGGCCCTCCTCACGCAGGTGACTCGCGACCATCGAGAAGTCGGCGTCCTCGCCCTCGGTCCGCTCCGCGGCCCGGATCACGCTCGAGGTTGGTCGCCGGCCTGCGGCATCGACGTCGCCGGAGGCCGCGGCGAGGCCGGCGATGAGGCCGCAGGTCCTTCTCGGCGAGCGCCAGCGAGAAGGCGACCGGCGTCGTCTCGGGCTCGACGAAGGCGGCCGCGCTTGTAGCCGACGAACGGCGCGCCGGCGGCGCTCGCGGCGAGGACGTCGTAGGCGAGCGCCCGGTCGATGCCGCTGCGCTCGGCCAGGACGAGGCCCTCGGCGACCGCGCCGTTGAGCCCGAAGATCAGCGTGTTGACCGCGAGCTTCATCGCCGCGCCCGGTCCCGAGCGCCGAGGTGGAAGACCCGCTTCGGCGAGGCGCTCGAGGACCGGCCGGGCCCGCTCGAGGTCCGCCGCGTCGCCGCCGACCATGATCGTCAGCTCGCCGGCCAGGGCGGACGCGACGCTGCCCGAGACCGGCGCGTCGAGGATGCCGGCGCCGCGGCCCGGACGGCCGGGCGCGACCGCCCGGATCGTGTCGGGCAGGACGGTGCTCATGTCGACCGCGACGGCCCCGGCGCGGATGCCCGGCGGCGACCCCGTCCGGCCCGTCGTACAGCGTCCCGGACCGCGGCGTCGTCGGCGACCATCGAGATGACGACGTCGGCGCGCGCGGCCGCCTCGGCCGGCGTCGCGGCCACGGTCGCCCCGATCCGCTCGGCGAGGGCCGTCGGCCCGGTCCGGCGTCCGGTTGTAGACGACGACCGTGCACGCCGCTGGTCGGCCAGGCGCTCGGCCATCGCCGAGCCCATCCGGCCGGTGCCGAGGACCGCGACGGTCGGGTCAGCCATCGGCCCGGTCCGGTCACGCGGCGTCGTCCAGGCGCCGCTTGACGGTCTCCACGATCCGCTCGACCGACGGGACCGCGAGGTCCTCGAGCGCCGCCGCCGACGGCAGCGGGATGTGCGGGGTCGTGATCCGGACGATCGGGGCGTCGAGGCTGTAGAAGCCCTCGTCGGCGACGATCGAGGCGATCTCCGCGCCCCAGCCGCACAGCCGCGGGTTCTCCTCGACGGTGAACAGCCGGCTCGTCTTCTTGACCGAGGCGAGGATCGTCGCCGTGTCGAGCGGCACGAGCGAGCGCAGGTCGATGACCTCGGCGTCGACGCCGTGCTCGGCGGCCAGCCGGTCGGCGGCCTCGACCGCCTTCGGGACCATCGCCGCGAGCGCCACGATCGTGGCGTCCGAGCCGGCCCGCACGATCCTGGCCGTCCCGAGCGTGTCGACGATGCTCGCCGTCGGGGACCTCGCCCTTGATCGCGAACAGCGCCTTGTGCTCGCAGAAGATGACCGGGTCCGGGTCGCGGATCGGCGGCGGCCATCAGGCCCGACCACGTCGGCCGGCGTCGACGGCGCGACGACCTTGAGCCCCGGGATCGCCATCGCCCAGTTCTCGACGCTCTGGCTGTGCTGGGCCCCGAACCGCAGGCCGGCCCCGTTGGCGGTCCGCAGCACGAGCGGCAGCGAGACCTGGCCGTCGGTCATGTAGCGGGTCTTGGCGATCTGGTTGACGACCATGTCCCAGGTCACCGCGAAGAAGTCGCTAGAACATCAGCTCGGCGATCGGCCGCAGGCCGGTCATCGCCGCGCCCATCGCCGCGCCGACGATGGCCTGCTCGCTGATCGGCGTGTCGCGGACGCGCTCCGGCCCGAACCGTCGAACAGGCCCTCGGTCAGCTTGAACACGCCGCCGGCCGCCCCGACGTCCTCGCCGATGAGCACGACGCTCGGGTCGCGCTCCATCTCCTGGGCGATGCCCGCGGCGATGGCCGCGCGATAGGTCAGTTCCGCCACGCCGAGCCTCCGTCGCTCCAGACCTGGGTCTCGAGGACGTCCGGGCGACGGCTCGGGCGCGGCCCGGGCCTCGGCCTCGGCGGCGGCGACCGCGTCGCGCGTCTCGGCTCGTCGATCGCGTCGAGCTCGGCCGTCGTCCACGCCGGCGCCTCGAGCAGCCGGGCGCGGTAGGCCGGGATCGGGTCGCGCGCCTTCCAGGCGGCGACCTCGTCGTCCGGGCCGGTACTTGCCGGGATCGGCCCGCGAGTGGCCGCCGTGGCGGTAGGTGAGCGCCTCGATGAGCGACGGGCCCGTCGCCGGCCCGCGCCCGGTCGATCGCCGTCCGGGCCACCGCGTACACGGCATCGACGTCGTTGCCGTCGACGACGATCGCTCGAGGCCGTAGGCGCGCGCCCGGTCCGCGGCCGGATGCTCGACCGCGGTCACGTCGCCGATCGGCGTGTACTCCATGTACTGGTTGTTCTCGCAGACGAACACGACCGGCGCCTTCCAGACCGCGGCCATGTTGAGCGCCTCGTGGAACGCGCCGATGTTCGTCGTGCCGTCGCCGAAGAAGCAGACCGCGACCTGGCCGGACCCGCGGTACTGGGCGGACCACGCGGCCCCGAGGGCGATCGGCAGGTGGGCGCCGACGATCGCGTACGAGCCCATCGCGCCGTGCTCGACGCTGGTCAGGTGCATCGAGCCGCCCTTGCCGCCGAGCAGCCCGTCCCGCGCCCGAACAGCTCGGCGAAGATCGGCGCCATCGGCACGCCCCGGGCGAGCGTGTGGTTGTGGCCGCGGTAGGTGCAGAACGTGTAGTCGTCGTCGCGCATCGCGGCGGCGACGCCGGCCGCCACCGCCTCCTGGCCGACGCCGAGGTGGGTCGTCCCGCGGACGAGGCCCTCGAAGAACAGCTCCTGGGCGCGCACCTCGAAGAAGCGGCACTCGACCATCGTCCGGTACATCCGGAGCCGGGTCGTCGCGATCGATGTCGGCGGCGGTCGTCGCCATCGGTCGGCGCTCCTAGTACGCGTTGGCGACGAACAGCTCGTCGGACGGGAACCGGGTGATGACCTCCGGGCCGTCGGCGGTGATGACGACCTCCTCCTCGATCCGCGCGGCGGAGACGCCGTCCTTGGCCGGGCAGTAGGTCTCGAGGGCGATGACCATGCCCTCCTTGAGCTCGACCGGGTGCTCGAGCGAGTTGAGCCGGCTGATGATCGGGCGCTCGTGGAGGAACAGGCCGACGCTGTGGCCGAACTGGAGGCCGAAGCACTCCATCTCGTTGTCGAACCCGAACTCCTGCGGCCTTCGGCCAGACGCTCGCGACCTGGTCGGTCGTCGACGCCGGGGCGCATCAGCTCGATCGACGCGTCGATCCACTCGCGCGCCTGCTTGTAGGCGTCGCGCTGGGCGTCGTTCGCCTTGCCGACCACGAACGTCCGGTAGTAGCAGGTCTTGTAGCCGACGAACGTGTGGATGATGTCGAAGAAGGCCTGGTCGCCGGGCCGGATGATCCGGTCGCTGAAGACGTGCGGGTGCGGGCTGCAGCGCTCGCCCGAGACGGCGTTGATGTTGTCGACGTGCTCCGAGCCCGAGGTCGAACAGGAACTTCGTCACGTTCGGCGACCAGCTCGCTCTCGCGGATGCCCGGCTTGAGCTGCTCCGAGATGAGCTGGTAGGCGCCGTCGACCATCGCGCAGGCGGTGTTCAGCAGGATGATCTCGTCGATCGACTTGACCTCGCGGGCGTCGAGCATCACCTGCTGGCCGTCGCGGACCGTGATGCCCTCGGCCGCGAGGGCGGCCAGCATCGGCGGCTCGACGATGTCGACGCCGATGCGGCATGTCGGCCACGCCCTCGGCCCGGAGGATGGCGCGCGATCTCGCGGGCGGCGGCGCGGAACAGGCCGGCGTCCGGGGCGACCGCCCCGCGCAGCCCGACCATCCCGGCATGGATGTTCTCCTGGCGCAGCCACGGGCAGTTCAGCCGGTGGTGCTTCGCCGCCGACCCGAAGTCCCAGATGTGCGGGTCGCCGCCGCGGGTCAGCAGCGCGTAGCGGGTCATCTTGTCGCGCGCCCACTCGCCGATGTGGGTGCTCGTGACGTAGCGGATGTTGTTGAAGTCGAACAGCAGGACCGCGCCGAGCTCCGAGGCCGCGAGGGCGGCGCGGGCGCGCCCGGACCGGTAGGTCCGCAGCCGGTCGACGTTCCAGCGCTCCTCCCAGTCGACGTTCATCGAGCCGGGCGAGGCGAAGGATTCGGCATCGCGATCACCCCAGTGCTGGTCGAGCGGACGGGTCGGTCCGTGGGTCGGGGATGGCTGTTCATCCATGCTACACACCGGTCGGGTCGGCGCAAGTCCCGCGTTGCGGCGCAGGGTGGTCGGTGGCGTCCGGTCGATGGCAGGTCGCGTGAACATCACTGCGCAACAATGTGCATGACACTTGACATTGGTTCACCGTCTCTGCACACTCACCGGCAGCCGCGCGGGGCGAGCTCAACGGTGGAGGAGATCACATGCTCGCGAGTCATCACCGACGGTCCGGCTTGAAGGGCCTCGGGGGACTGCTCGGAGTCGGCCTGATCGTCGCGGCCTGCAGCGGCTCGGCCGCATCGTCGGCACCGAGTGCGACCGCGTCGCAACCGAGTCGGCGGCACCCAGCGACGCCGCGCCGCCCCGAGCGCCGACGCCAAGACCGCTCGAGATCGCCTACCTGTCGTTCGCCGTCGCCAACAGCTACGACGCCCCGATGCTCGCCGCCGCCCAGGCCGCCGCGGCCGCCGGGAACGCGAAGCTGACCGTCTTCGACGCGAACCTGGACCCGGCCGACGCAGACCAAGCAGCTCCAGGACGCGGTCGCGTCCGGCAAGTACGACGCGATCATCACCCAGCCGCTGTACGGCGCCGGGATGGTCGAGGACGTCAAGAAGGCCATCGCCGCCGGGATCGCGGTCGGCAACATCGACCAGATCCTCGGCGCCGACATGACGACCGCCGAGTCGCAGGTCCCGGGCATGATGCTCGAACGTCGCCTTCGTCCCGAGCGAGCTCGGCACGAAGATCGGCGAGCTCGTCGTCACGGCCTGCGCCGAGAAGGCGGCCAACCCGTGCAACGTCGGCTACATCTGGTCGGTCAAGGCCGCCGCGCTCGACATCGCCCTCAAGCAGGCCTTCGACGAGGCGATCGCCAGCCATCCCGAGATCAAGGTCGTCGTCCGACAGGGCGAGTCCTTCTACACGACGGCCCTCGGCCTCAAGGCCTCCCAGGACATCGTCGCGGCCCATCCGGACGTGTCGGTCATCGTCAGCGCCGACCAGGCCATCACCGGCGCGGTCGCAGGCGGTCAGACGGACATCACAGGACAAGGTCGCGCCTCGTCGGCTACGGCGGCGGCGCGATCGCCCTCCAGGGCATCAAGCGTCGGCGAGCGCTTCGGCACCGTCATGCAGATGCCGGCGACCGAGGGCCGCCTCGGCACGGAGCAGCTCATCAACGCCATCCGGACCGGCACGCCGGCCCCGGGCTGGACCCGCTCGACACGCTGCCGGACGGCGGCGTCGTGACCAAGGCCAACGTCGATACCTTCCTGCCGCTCGCGGAGTGGCCGGGCTGAGCCCTCGACCTCGTCGACGTCGACCGCGGGCGCATGGCGACGGCAGCCGACGCCGTCCACCTCGAGGTCCGCGGGCTCGGCAAGTCCTTCGGGGCGACCCGCGCCCTCGACGACGTCTCGGTCGCAGGTCGGTGCCGGCTCGGTCCACGCCTTCGTCGGCGAGAACGGCGCCGGCAAGTCGACCCTCGGCAAGATCATCGCCGGCGTCTTCCCGCAGGACCAGGGCGACCTGGTCCTGCGGGGGACGCCGGTCGTCGTTCCGCTCGCCGCGCGAGGCGCTGATGCGCGGGATCGCGCTCGTCGCCCAGGAGGTGGCCCTCGTCCCGCGGCCTGACCGTGGCCCAGAACGTCTTCCTCGGCGCCGAGCCGCGGCGGGCCGGGTTCATCGACCGGCGGTCCCTGGCGCGAGCGCTTCGACGCGGCTCGCCGCCGAGGCCGGCTTCGACCTCGACGGCCGGGCCGTCGTCGGGCGGCCTGCCGATCGCCGAGCAGCAGCAGGTCGAGATCCTGCGCGTCGCTCGCCCGCGAGGCCGATCTCATCGTCCTCGACGAGCCGACGGCGAGCCTGTCGGCGCACGGAGATCGAGCGGCTGCACGAGATCGTCCGCGCGCCTCCGCGCCGAGCGGCCGGACGGTCATCCTCGTCTCGCACTTCCTCAGCGAGGTCCTCGACCTCGCCGACACGGTCACGGTCCTGCGCGACGGGCGCGTGATCCGGACCGGCCCGGCGGCCGACCGAGACGGAGACCAGCCTCGTCGCCGCGATGCTCGGCCGCCCGGCGGCCGGGCCTACCCGACAAGCGGCCCGCCCCGGCCGACAGCCCGGTCGCCCTGTCGATCCGACGGCCTGTCGGCGCCCGGGCGTCCACGACGTCTCGCTGACGTCCGGGCCGGCGAGATCGTCGGGCTGGCCGGGCTGATCGGTGCCGGTCGGACGCGAGCTCGCCCGGGCGATCTACGGCGCGGCGCCGACGACCGCCGGCGAGGTGCGCGTTCGGCGACGCCCGCGCTCGGCGCGAGCCCGGCGGCGTCGCTGCGGGCCGGCGTCGCGATGATCCCCGAGTCGCGCAAGGACGACGGCCTGTTCCTGCGGCGGCCCGATCCGCGAGAACGTCAGCCTCTCGAGCCTGGCGGCGCTGTCCGCGGTTCGGGTTCGTCCGGCGCGGCGCGGAGCGGGCCGAGGTCGCGCGACGCGCTCGAGCAAGGTCGCCGGGTCGCCGCTGCTCGAGGCGCCGGCCGGCGTCGCTGTCGGGCGGCAACCAGCAGAAGCTGCTGTTCGCGCGGTCGCTGCTCATCGAACCGGGTGTGCTCATCGCCGACGAGCCGACCCGCGGCATCGACGTCGGCGCGAAGCAGGACATCTACGAGCTGCTCGTCCGGCTGGCCGCGGACGGGATGGCGGTCCTGCTCATCTCGAACGAGATCGAGGAGATCCTCGGCCTCGCCCATCGGATCGTCGTCATGCGCCAGGGCCGGCTCGTCGCCGAGCTGGCCGGCGACGGCGATGACCGAAGAGGCGATCCTGAAGCGGCGTTCGGCGCCGCCCCGGCGACCGCCGCATGAGCGCCGTGGACCGGCCGCGCCGCGAGCGCCCGGCGCCGACGCTGAGCGCAGCGCGCGCAGCCGGTTCGTCCGCCGCTACGGGATCGCCATCCCGTTCGTGATCGCGTTCGTCGTCCTGAGCATCATCAGCCCGCCGTTCCTGCGGTCCGCAGAACCTCACGAACATCCTCGACCAGCAGGCCGGGATCATCATCGTGGCCTGCGCCGGGACGCTCGTCCTCATCGCCGGCGGCATCGACCTCTCGATCGGCGCGATCTACGGCCTGGCCGGCGCGGTCGCGCTGAACACGGCGTCGTCGTCTCGGCAGCCCGCCGGGGTCGCTCGCCGGCCTGGCGGTCGGCCTCGCCGTCGGCCTCGTGAACGGCGTCGATCGTCACCCGCTTCCGGATCAACCCGCTCATCGGGACGCTGGCGATGTCGTTCGTCGTCACCGGCATCGCGGCGATCGTGACCAAGGGCAACCTCGTCGTCGCCCTCGACCACCCGGACTTCCAGAAGTTCGCGGCGACGCGAGATCCTCGGGATCACGAGCGCGGCCTGGATGATGATCATCACGGCGATCGCGGCCACGATCCTGCTCAGCCGGACGACCTTCGGGCGGTACGTCTACGCGACCGGCGGCAACGCCCAGGCCGCGCGGCTCGGCGGCGTCCGGGTCAACGGCATCCGGGTCGCCACGTTCGCCCTGAGCGGGATGGCGGCCGGGCTCGCCGGCACGCTCGACGCGTCGCGGGTCCTGAGCGCCCAGGCCACCAGCGGCGGCCAGTTCCTGACCTTCACGGTCCTGACCGGGATCATCGTCGGCGGGACGAGCATCCTCGGCGGCGAAGGGTCCATGCAGCGGACGGTCGTCGGCTGCCTGTTCGTCGCCCTCATCGCCAACGGCTTCAACCTGCTCGGCCTGGACCCGTTCTACCAGCAGGTCACGCTCGGGGTCATCCTCCTGCTGGCGGTCGGCCTCGACGCCTGGTCGCGCCGCGCGGAGTCGTCGGGCTAGTCTTCATCCGCAGCCGCCGGGAGCGCGGTTCGGCTTCGTGGCCGGGCCATCCCACGACCCGGCCCCAACGTGAGCGAGTCGCAGATGCACTACGTCGGACACGTCGACTGGTCCTTCGCGGACGACCCGCCCCCGCCAGCGCGACCGCGTCGGGCCTGGCGCGCCTGCGGATCGTCGGCCCGGACCAGGGTGCCGTCCACACCGACCTCGCGGTCGGCGCGCTCGATCCGGGCGGCTGGCTCGCGCCGCACGTCCACTCGTTCGAGGAGGCGCTGTACGTCCTGGAGGGCGAGCTGCTGCTCGACCTCGGCGGGCCGCGTCCACCGGCTGCGTGGCCGGCGACTACGCGCTCATCCCGACCGGCGCTGCGGCACGCGCTCGGCAACGCCGCGCGACGCGCCGGTGCGGTTCCTCTCGCTCAACTCGCCGCAGCGCCTGGACCCGGCCGACGCGGCCGGCGCGACACGTTCTTCGAGGCGGCCGCAGGACCTCGCCGCGATGGACGCCGCCGCCGCCCGCCCGCCGTTCGGCGACCCGACCCTCCGGCTCGTCGGGCACTACGACGGCACGCCGCCCCAGCTCGAGGCGCTGCGGATCGACGACCCGGCCCGCGGTCGCGCGCCGGCCGGGATGGACACGGCGCTCCTCGCCTACAGCGGCATCTCGGTGAAGATGCTGGTCGACCGCGACGTTCGGCGCCGACCAGGTGACGATGTTCACCGTCGACTACGAGCTCGGCGGCGCGGCCCAGGCCCACGACCACCCGTTCGAGGAGGCGTACTTCTTCCTCGCCGGCGAGTCGAGGGCGAGCTCGACGGCCAGCACTACACCCTGCGCGCCGGGCGACATCGTGTTCGCGGGCGTCGGGTCCGTCCACGGCTTCTACAACACCGGCACCGAACGGGTCCGCTGGATCGAGACCCAGGCGCCCCAGCCGCCGGCCCGGCACGCGTATCGCTGGGTGCGCAGCTGGGAGCGCTACGAGCAGGACACGCAGAGACAGGGAGGTAGCACGATGGCGAACGACGGATGCGTCGTGGTCGTCGGGCGGCACGCGGGCGATCGGGCTGGAGATCGCCCGCCACTACGCCGATCGCGGGTCGCGAGGTGGTCCTGACCGGCCGCGACCCGGCGTCCGTCGCGAGCCGCCGTGGCCGAGGTCGGCGGTGACGACGAGCGGCGTCGCCTTCGACCTCTCCGAGCCGACGACGATCGCGCGCGGCGCTGGCCGGCGTCGGTCCGGTGCAGCTACCTCGTGCTCGTCGGCCGATCGAGCGCGACGAGAACACCGTCGCCGACTACGACATCGACGCGGGCCATCCGGCTGGTGACGCTCAAGCTCGTCGGGTACACGGAGGTCGTCCACACGCTGCTCGATCGCCTGTCGCCGACGACGCCTCGATCGTCGCTGTTCGGCGGCATGGCCAAGGAGCGGCCGTATCCCGGGTTCGACGACGGTCACGACGGTCAACGGCGGGGTCGTCGGCCTGACCCGGACGCTCGTCGAGGAGCTGCGGCCGCGTCCGGGTCAACTCGATCCATCCGGGCATCGTCGGCGACAGCCCGTACTGGGCGGAGAAGCCGGCCGCCATCGAGCGGACGACGTGCCGCGACGCCGACCGGCCGGCTCGCGACGATGGCCGACATCGTCGAGGCGCACGGTCTTCCTGCTCGAGAACCCGGCGGTCAACGGGGTCGACCTCATCGTCGACGGCGGCTGGCACTGCCGCTGACCGCGATGGACGACCCTTCGAGCCCTCGCGTTCGGACTACTCTTGGACGGCGCGGATGACGCAGGTGCGGCTGCGAAGGAGTCGAGGCGAGTTGGGCAGAGCCAGCGCGACGCGGACCGGGCGTCCGGACTACCCGGAGATGGGCGAGCGCCTGCGCGAGGCGCGCCAGGCGCGCCGGCTGTCGCCTGCGCGTCCTCGCCGACCGCCTCGGCGTCTCGCCCAGCCTGATCTCGCAGATCGAGACCGGCCGGGCCAACCCGTCGGTCAGCACGCTCTACGCGATCGCCGCCGAACTCGACGTCTCGCTCGACGAGCTGCTGTTCAACGACCGTCGCCCGCCCGAGACCGTCGCCGGCCGATCGCCGCCGGCGGCGCGGCGCGCCGCCGACCGGCACGATGACCCTGACCGCCGCCGGTCCAGCGCGGCGCCGACGCGCCACCGGATCCGGCTCGACTCGGGCGTCCTGTGGGAGCGGCTCACGACCCTGTCGGAGCCCGGCATCGAGTTCCTGCACGTCACCTACGAGCCCGGCGGCGCGTCCAGCCCGCCCGACGCGTTCCAGCGCCACCCCGGCCACGAGTGGGGCTACGTGCTGAGCGGCCGGCTCCAGGTCCGGATCGGCTTCGACGAGTACGTCCTGGAGCCGGGCGACGCGATCTCGATCAACTCGGCCATCCCGCACCGGCTGGCGACGATCGGCGACGAGCCGGTCGAGGCGATCTGGTTCGTCCTGGGGCGGGCCCAGTTCGACGCCCAGACGCTCATCGAGGAACACCGCCCGACGCCGACGGCCGCCCGACGGAGGCCGACCGGCGCTAGTCGACGGCCTCCGGCCGGCGCCGGCCGCCGCCTACCCGGCGTGGCGGAGGCTGCCGGCGATCCGGGCCGCGGTCGCGACGACGGCCTCGGCCATCGCCCGTTCCGTGCCCGGGACCGGGAACCGGTACGACGGCCCGTGGATGTGGACCGCCGCGACGACCTCGCCGTTCGCGTCCGCGATGGGCGCCGCGACCGAGCTGATGCCCTCGTCGAACTCCTCGCGCGCCCACGTGTAGCCGTCGCGCCGGATCGCCCGCAGCCGCTCGAGCAGCGCGTCGGCCGTGACGATCGTGCGATCGCGTGAACCGTTCCATCGGCTTGCCGAGGTAGCGCTGCAGCGAGGTCGGCCGGCCGGAACGCCAGCAGCACCTGCCCGGACGAGACGGCGTGGAGCGGGATGCGCGAGCCCGTCCAGTCGCGGATCGAGACCGGGTTCGGCGTGTCGACCTGGTCGATGTAGTGGGCGACGTCGCCGTCCGGGATGGCCAGGCCGGCCGCCTCGCCGGCCGATCGCGGCCAGCGCCGCCAGCGACGGCCGGGCCAGCATCGCCAGGGAGCGGTTCGGCATGACCCCGGACGCCAGCGTCGCGAGACGCGGTCCGAGCCGGTAGCGCGTGTCGCCCGGGACCTGCTCCACGACGCCTTCGCGGGCCAGTGACGCGAGCAGCCGCGCGGCCGTGGACTTCGGCAGATCCGTCCGCTCGGCCACCTCGGTGACCCCGATCGGGCCGTTCGCGAGCGTGCCGAGGACGGCGAAGGCTCGCTCGATGGACTGGACTCTGGACATCGGACCCCCGCTCGGCTAGATTCGCGGTCTGGCGGAGTTCCATCATACGGCACGGTTCCACGATCGTGGAACCCCACCGTCCATCTCTCACCGAAGGCAGGTACCGGGCATGACCCAGGACGAGTACGCGGACATCGATCTCGCGGCGCTGTCCGACGACGAGCTGACCGAGCAGATGCACAACGATCTCTACGACGGCATGGCCGCCGAGATCGTCGAGGGCACCAACATCCTGCTCGGCCGCGGCTGGTCCGCGACCCGCGTCCTCGACGACGCGCTCGTCGCGGGCATGAAGATCGTCGGCATCGACTTCCGCGACGGCATCCTGTTCGTGCCCGAGGTCCTCCTCGCCGCCAACGCGATGAAGGCCGGCATGGCCATCCTTCGCCCGCTCCTCGCCGAGACCGGCGCCGAGCCGGTCGGCAAGGTCGTCATCGGGACGGTCAAGGGCGACATCCACGACATCGGCAAGAACCTCGTCGGGATGATGCTCGAGGGCGCCGGCTTCGAGGTCGTGGACCTCGGCATCAACACCGACGCCGACAAGTTCATCGCCGCGCTCGAGCTGCACAAGCCGGACATCCTGGGCATGTCCGCGCTGCTGACGACGACGATGCCGTACATGAAGGTCGTCATCCAGACGCTCAAGGACCGCGGCATCCGCGAGGACTACATCGTGCTGGTCGGCGGCGCGCCGCTGAACGAGGAGTTCGGGGCCGCCGTCGGCGCCGATGCCTACTGTCGCGATGCCGGGCGTGGCCGCCGAGACCGCTCGCCGGCTCATCGACGAGCGCCGCGCCAGTGCGGCCTGACCGAGGCCGTCGAGGAACCACCGGCCGGGCCACGCGCGGCCGGCGAGCGCCCCGCGCGTCCTGGTCATCGGCTGCGGCGCGCTCGCGCGCGAACTGCTGGCCCTGACCCGCGACCTGCCCGGCGTCAAGGTCGACGTGCGTCGACGCCAGCCTGCACATGCGCCCGGACCGGATCGCCGACGCCGTCGCGACGCGCATCCGCAAGGCCCGCGCGCGAGTACGGCCCGGACACGCGGATCTTCGTCGCCTACGCCGACTGCGGCACGCGCGGCTCGCTGGACGAGGTCCTCGCCGAGGCCGGCGTCGAGCGCATCGGCGGCGCCCACTGCTTCGAGTTCTACGCCGGCGCCGCGACCTACGCCGCGCTCCAGGACGACCGAGCCCGGCACGTTCTACCTGACCGACTTCCTGGCCCGCCAGTTCGAGACGTTCATCATCGCCGGCCTCGGCCTGGACCGGCACCCCGAGCTGCGCGACGCCTACTTCGGGAACTACACCCGCCTCATCTACCTCGCCCAGTCGGACGACCCGGACCTCACGCGCAAGGCCGAGGCGCGCCGCCGTCCGACTCGGCCTCGCCTTCGAGCGTCGCTACGACCGGCTTCGGCGAGCTCACCCCATCCATCCGATCCGCCGCAGGAGCTGCCTGACATGCCGATCCTCTCCGTCATCTGGTGGCGCGACATCCCCGCCCAGGTCGTGGCCAAGGAAGGCCGCCGGACCAGCAAGATCGTCCTCCACCCGCGCTTCCAGGTCGCCATCGACAAGGCCGCCAACCGGGCCGGCCTGCGCGCCTACAACGACTACATCGACGAGTGGCGCAAGACCCAGCGCCCGTGCGGCGAGGACGTCGAGGCCGAGGTCCAGGCCGAGATCCGACCGCCTCGAGGCCGAGTACACCAAGCACATCCTGGCCGAGCTGATCCAGTCCGGCGGCCTTGCCGGTGGGCCGGCGCTGCCGCCCGCCACCACTTCGGAGATCTCACCGACATGACCGAGACCGTCCTCAGTTCCGCCACCCGCGAGGTCGTCCTCGGCTTCGATCGTCCGTTCGTCATCATCGGCGAGCGGATCAACCCGACCGGCCGGAAGCTCCTGGCCGAGGAGATGAAGGCCGGCGACTTCAGCCGCGTCGAGCGCGACGTCATCGCCCAGGTCGAGGCCGGCGCCCACATGCTCGACGTCAACGCCGGCATCCCGCTGGCCGACGAGCCGGCGATCCTGGCCCACACCATCCGCCTCGTCCAGAGCCTGACGGACCTGCCGCTGTCGATCGACTCGTCGATCGTCGAGGCGCTCGAGGCCGGACTCGCCGCGTACGTCGGCAAGCCGCTCGTCAACTCCGTGACCGGCGAGGAGGAGCGCCTCGAGCGCATCCTGCCGCTCATCAAGAAGTACGGCGCGGCCGTCGTGGCGATCAGCAACGACGACACCGGGCATCAGCGAGGATCCGGACGTCCGGTTCGCGGTCGCCAAGCGGATCGTCGAGCGGGCCGCGGACCACGGCATCCCCGCCAGCGACATCATCGTGGACCCGCTGGTCATGCCCATCGGCGCCATGGCGACGGCCGGCCGCCAGGTGTTCTCGCTCGTCGGTCGCCTGCGCAGCGAGCTGAAGGTCAACTCGACCTGCGGCGCGTCGAACGTCAGCTTCGGCCTGCCGAACCGCGAGGGCATCAACGCCGCGTTCCTGCCGATGGCGATCGCGTCCGGCATGACCTCGGCCATCACCAACCCGATGCAGCCGGACCTCAAGCGCGCGGTCATGGCCGCCGACGTCCTGATGGGCAACGACCCCGACTGCGGCCGCTGGATCACGGTCAACCGCGCCGCCGGTGCCCGAGGGCGAGGTCAGCCGGCGTCGCGTGAACGCCCGCGCCGTCGCCGTCCGCCGTCTAGCGCGCCAGCCGTGGCGACCGACCCGCAGATCATCTTCACGCCGTCCGGGCGTCGTGGCACGGTCCCCGTCGGGACGACCGTGCTGGATGCCGCGCGGACGCTCGGCGTCGACATCGATTCGGTCTGCGGCGGGCGCGGCATCTGCGGCCGCTGCCAGGTGACCCCGGCGGTCGGCCAGTTCGCGAAGCACGGCATCACCTCGTCGGCCGACCACCTGTCGCCGTTCGCCGAGCTGGAGACGACCTACCGCGCCGAGAAGGGCCTCGCCGCCGACCGGCGCCTGTCCTGCACCGCCACCGTCTGCGGCGACCTCCTCATCGACGTCCCGCCCGAGAGCCAGGTCCACCGCCAGGTCGTCCGCAAGGACCTCGCCGTCCGCGACTTCACCGTGGACCCGGTCATCCGCCTCCACTACGTCGAGGTCGTCCCGCCGGACCTCGCCTCGCCGACCGGCGATCTCGCCCGCCTGTTCGAGGCGCTCGAACGCGAGTGGGCGCTGACCGACCTCCAGGCGGACCTGCAGGTCGTCAAGGCGCTCCAGCCGGCGCTCGAGTCCGGCAAGTACGCGGTCACCGTCGCCGTCCACGGCGGCCGCGACGTCATCGCCATCTGGCCCGGGTTCCACGACACGATCTACGGCGTCGCGGTCGACATCGGGTCCACCACCATCGCCGGCCACCTGGCGAACCTGGCGGACGGCGTGGTCCTGGCCAGTGCCGGGGTCATGAACCCGCAGATCCGCTTCGGCGAGGACCTCATGAGCCGCGTCTCGTACGCGATGATGCATCCCGAGGGCGCCGAGGAGATGACCAAGGCGGTCCGCAAGGCGCTCGATGGACTGCTCGCCAGCCTCGCCAACAAGGCCGGGATCAAGCGCGCCGAGATCCTCGACCTGGTCCTCGTCGGCAACCCGATCATGCACCACCTCCTGCTCGGCATCGACCCGACGCCGCTCGGTGGCGCGCCGTTCGCCCTCGCCACGGACCGGGCCGTCCACACGACCACCGCGGAGCTCGGCATCCGGGCCCATCCGGGCGCGCGGGTCTACGTCCTGCCGTGCATCGCCGGTCACGTCGGGGCGGACACCGCCGGCGTCATCCTGGCCGAGGAGCCGCAGCTCGCGGACCGGATGACGCTGCTCGTGGACGTCGGCACGAACGCGGAGATCGTCCTGGGCGACAAGCGCCGGCTGCTCGCCGCGTCCAGCCCGACCGGACCCGCCTTCGAGGGTGCCCAGATCAGCGGCGGCCAGCGCGCCGCGCCCGGCGCCATCGAGCGCGTCCGCATCGACCGCCGGACCCTGGAGCCGCGCTTCCGGGTCATCGGCGTGGATCCCTGGTCCGACGCGCCGGACTTCGCCGAGGCGGTCAAGGAGACCGGCGTCACCGGCATCTGCGGCTCCGGGATCATCGAGGTCATCGCCGAGCTGTACCTGGCCGGCATCGTCACCGAGGACGGCGTCATCGACGGGTCGCTCGCCGCGCGCTCGCCGCGCATCGTGCCCGACGGCCGGACGTTCAGCTACGTCCTGAGCGACGGCACGGACGGCAGCCCGCGCATCGCCATCACCCAGAACGACGTGCGGGCCATCCAGCTCGGGAAGGCCGCCCTGTACGCCGGCGTGCGCCTGCTCATGGACCAGCTCGAGATCGATGCGGTCGACGAGATCCGCCTGGCCGGCGCCTTCGGCAGCCAGATCGACACGACCCACGCGATGGTGCTGGGGCTCATCCCGGACTGCGACCTGGACCACGTCCGGTCGGCCGGCAATGCCGCCGGGCACGGGGGCGCTCATCGCCCTGCTGTCGGCCGCGGCCCGGGTCGAGATCGAGACCGTCGTCCGCCAGGTCGAGAAGATCGAGACCGCCGTCGAGCCGCGCTTCCAGGCGCACTTCGTCGAGGCGATGGCCTTCCCGCACAAGACCGCCGACTTCCCGAACCTGGCCAGGGTCGTCCCGCTGCCGCCCCGGAGCATGGGCACCGGCGGCGCGGGTGGCGGCGGAGCCGACGGACGGACCCAACGACGACGACGCCCGGTCGCGGCCGGCACGAGGGAGGACGCCTAGATGGACGAGATCGCGCCCCGCCGCACCGGCGGTCGAGCGGCTCGCCAGGCGCTCCGCCTGGCCACCCACGCCGAGCATGTCCCGTTCCTGACCCGCAAGCTCGCGCCGTTCGAGGTCCTCGGCGAGGAGGGCCTGTCGCTCATCGAGGAGAACGCCGACACGATCCTCCAGGAGGTCGGGCTGGAGTTCCGCGGCGACCCGGACGCCCTGCGCCTGCTGCGCGAGGCCGGCGCCGTCGGTGGACGGCGAGCGCGTCCGCTTCCCGCGCGGGATGTGCCGCTCGATCGTCCAGGCGAGCGCCCCGCGCCAGTTCACCCAGTACGCGCGGAACCCGGAGCGGAACGTCGAGATCGGCGGGATGCACACGGTCTTCGCGCCGAACTACGGGTCGCCGTTCGTCCGCGACCTGGACAACGGCCGGCGCTACGGCACCATCGAGGACTTCCGCAACTTCGTGAAGCTGGCCTACGTGTCGCCGCACCTCCACCACTCGGGCGGGACGGTGTGCGAGCCGGTCGACGTGCCGGTCAACAAGCGCCACCTCGACATGGTCTATTCGCACATCAAGTACAGCGACAAGCCGTTCATGGGCTCGGTCACCGCGCCGCAACGGGCGCGCGACACCGTCGAGATGGCCCGCCTGACCTTCGGGGCGGACTACCTCGAGGACCACACGGTCACCCTCAGCCTGATCAACGCCAACTCGCCGCTGGTCTGGGACTCGATCATGCTCGGCGCCGCGCGCGCCTATGCCGAGGCCAACCAGGCGACCCTGCTCACGCCGTTCATCCTGGCCGGCGCGATGGCCCCGGTCACCGCGGCCGGCGTCTGCGCCCAGACCCTCGCCGAGGCCCTCGGCGGGATGACGTTCGTGCAGCTGGTCCGGCCGGGCGCCCCGGTCGTGATGGGCTCGTTCGCGAGCTCGATGTCCATGCAGTCCGGTGCGCCGACGTTCGGCACGCCGGAGCCCGCGCTCGTCCTGTACACGATGGCCGCGCTGGCCCGGCGGCTCGGCGTCCCGTTCCGGTCCGGCGGTTCGCTGTGCGGCTCGAAGATCGCCGACGCGCAGGCCGCCTACGAGTCCGCCGCCACGCTCCAGCCGACCGTGCTGGCCGGCGTCAACTTCGTCCTCCACGCCGCCGGCTGGCTGGAGGGTGGGCTGTCGGTCGGCTACGAGAAATTCATCATGGACGCGGACCAGTGCGGGATGATGGCCGTCTTCGCGCAGGGCGTGGACCTGTCCGAGAACGGCCAGGCCGTCGACGCGATCCTGGGCAACGAGCCGGGCACCCACTACCTGGGCACCGCCCACACCCTGGCCAACTTCGAGAGCGCCTTCTACCGCAGCGAGATCGCCGACAACAACAGCTACGAGCAGTGGCAGGAGGACGGCTCCCTCGACGCCGCCCAGCGGGCCAACGCCATCTGGAAGAAGCAGCTGGCCGAGTACGAGGCGCCGCCGCTGGACCCGGCGATCGATGAGGCCCTGCTGGACTTCATCGCCCGGACCAAGGCGTCCATGCCGGACTCGGAGGTCTGATGGCCGTCCTGTCGCGCCGGCGCGGTCTGGATGCGCCGGCCCGGGCGGCGCTCGCCGACGGCCCTCGCCGACCCGATCTTCGAGCTGCTGCCGCTCAAGAACCTGCCCGACCAGATCCCGTTCCTGCCGGCCGGCGCGCGCGTGTCGGTGACCGCGTCGCCGGCCAAGGGCATCGACGCGACGCTCGACTGGGCCGCGCGCCTCCAGGCCGACGGCTTCCGGGCGATCCCGCACCTGTCGGCCCGGATGATCCCGGACCGCGCGAAGCTGGCCGACCTGCTCGACCGCGCCCGCGAGGCCGGCCTGACCAACGCCTTCGTCGTCGGCGGCGATGCCGACGAGCCCGGGGACGTACCTCGACGGCCTGTCGCTGCTCCAGGCGATGACCGAGCTCGGTCACCCCTTCGAGACCATCGGCTGCCCGGCCTATCCGCAGGGCCACCCGGACATCCCGGACGCGGCGCTCGCCTCGGCGCTCGTGGACAAGGCGCCGTTCGTGGCGCACGTGACGACCCAGATGGACTTCGACACGAAGGCGGTCGCGTCGTGGGTCCACGCCCGTCGTGCGGAGGGGTTCGCGCCGGCCGTCATCGTCGGCGTCCCGGGTGTCGCCGATCCGCAGAAGCTCATGTCGATCGCGGCGCGCATCGGGGTCAAGGACGCCAAGCGGTTCCTGGTCAAGAACCTGCGCTTCGTCACCGGCCTCGCGAAGTCCGGTGGCTTCTACAAGCCGACCGGGTTCGTCGAGGGGATCGCGCCGCTGCTCGCCGACCCGGCGGCCGGCGTCAGCGGGTTCCACCTGTACACGTTCAATGCCGTCGAGGCGACCGAGGGCTGGCGGCGCGCCACACTCGAGGAGCTGACCGCCGCGGCGACCTCCGCATGACACGCGACGAGCTCCTGGCGACATTCGCCGGGTTCCCGGCCCGCCTGGCCGACGCCATCCACGACGCCGCCGGGGCGCCGACGCCTCCCGGCGAGTGGGGTGCCGCCGAGAACGTCCGGCATCTGATCGCCGTGGAGCGGCTGGTCTGGCAGGTCCGGTTCGTCGAGGTCCTGACCCTCGACAGACCCGCACTGGAGCTGGAAGGAGCCGGGCCAGGAGCCCGGCTTGGATGACGTCACGATCGACGACATCGTCAGCGTCTTCGCCGCGGTCCGCGCCGAGACCGTCGCGACCGTGGCGGGCTTCACGGACGACGACTGGACCCGCTCCGGGACGCACGACACCTATGGCGTCCTCGACGTCGCCGGTCTCCTCCGGCTCGCCATCGATCACGACGAGGATCACGTGCGCGGGATCGTCACTCCCGGCTAAGTCGTCGTGCCTCCGCGCACCGCTTCGTGACGCGGAGGTGGTGCGGTCCGGTGTGGTCATGGCGGGTCCAGTGAGGTCCGGGGCGGTCGTTGGGTAGTACGAACGTACTTGTCTCAGCCGGGACCTCCGGGCATGCTGCGGAGCAGGACGCACGAGGGCTCCTAGACACCGACCGACACCATCTTTACCACCGAGCGCGACGTCGATCGTCCGGCCGTCACGGGCCGGACGACTCGACTCCCGCCCGGGTTCGCTGCCTCCCCATTCATGACGCCGCCCCCCCGAGCGGCGTTGCGACCGGGGCGCTCCATGTGAATGGGGTGCCTCGGTCGTTTCCGTTCCGGGCCTGTGAGGATGGCTTGAACGGCGCAGCCGGGGACCTACCGGCCGAGGATCTCGACCAGCATCTCCACGAACCTCGGCCCGTCGGCATCGAAGGCGAACTCGACGTTCGGGATCCCCTCGGGCGTCGGGCGGACGTCGCAGATCGTGCGTCCGGCGGCCAACGGGGACGTCGTCTCGACATCCACGCGGATGAGCCGCGTCGTCAGCACGGCCGGTTCGATGACGGCGCAGACGGCCAGGGCGTCGTGCACGGGCGCGGCGGACGCGCCGGCCATCGGTTGCGTCGCGTTGTAGCCGTGGATCCGCTGCTCGACGATCGCCGCAGACGCGTTCGCTGCGGCCGTCCCCAGCGCTCGGAGACGTGCGCAGTCCTCGAGCGAGACGGGAGCGCGATGGGTCGCATCGAGCGGGACCATACGGATGGGGCGGCCGCACTCCACGACCACCCGCGCGGCCTCCGGATCCACCCAGAAGTTGTACTCGGCCGAGGCCGTCCGGTTCCCGCTCTCGTGGGCGCCACCCATGATGACGATCTCCGGGATCCGCTCGGCCATCCGAGGTTCCTTGAGGAGGGCCATCGCCACGTTCGTCAGCGGCCCGACCGCGACGAGCGTGATGTCGCCGTCGGAGGCCATGTAGGTGTCGACCAGCCAATCGACGGCGTGTTCCGGGCGAGCCGGCGTCGTGGCGGCGGGCAGGTCCAACAGGTTGCGATGGATGACCGCGGCCATCCCCCGGTCGCCCTGGGGTCGGAGCATCGGCGTCGGCCATCCCGCGAAAGACGGGGATGTCTGGGCGCCCGATCAGGTCGAACACTCGCAGCGTGTTCTCGGTCGTGTCGTCGACCCCGGTATTGCCATTGACCGCGGTCGCCCCGATCAGCTCGATGTCGGGTGACAGTGCGGCCACGAACAGCGCGACGGCGTCGTCCGTGCCGGTATCGACATCCATGATGATCTTCGTGGGCATGCCCACGAGTCTAGGCCAACGGAACGACCGAACGGACCAATCCCGGAGGTTGCTGGGGTAGTAGTTAGAGCGCACTCAAGTTGCCGCTCGGCAACCTAGACCGCCATAGAGCTCGAGGTTTGGGATTCTGTGGTCCGGAACGATGGAGGTGAGAAGGGTGGCGCCCGACTCTGGACTTAGGGCACGAGCGGTGGCAGGACCAAGTCTGGTTCCTTGCTTGGGGCCTCAGGTTGCATCACCTCACCGGTCGCAGTGTTCGTGACTGGGCCGGTAGCGAACCAGCCTGACCCTTGATCCGTAACGATACAGGTCGGATCAGCCCACATTTCTGAAGAGCCTGGTTGTGGAAGGTCGAAGTCGATTGTCACTATCCACACTGTTCCCGACTCTTTGAGTTGAGGTTCCCGACCGGTCAAAGGGACATAGCGCGGGACATCTTTGGCCGCCGCGACCGATCCCATCCCGGTGACGCGATCGAATGGCACCAAATCGTCGTCGCCGATATGACAGCTCTCGAAGACGCGCCTCTCCTCCGCCGAAGGCTTCGAAGCAGACACCGATTGGATCTGCTCGGCCGGAATTGCCCCAGTCGGAGCCGCCGTAACGGCCGCCGTTGGCGGCATCCCCGGGCTGTCAGGGACCTCTGGACTGCTCGAAGCTGGCGCACCAGCTGAAGTACACGCTGCAACAAGGAATGCGACGAGAAGGACACTCGACACGACGCTTGATACCCCTTTGGCCTGTGACGAGGCGAGTTCAGCTGCTGACCGTACTCGCGCCCGCCTATTTCCTGCTTGTTTCTTGGTCAAGACGCGTGCGCCTACGTCTAGTCCTGTCGTCCACCCGTGCCAACGCGGCGGCAGCACGCGTCGACGACAAGGCATGACGCGGCGCGGCCGAGAAAGCATGCGGCAAGTAAGTGGTGGGGCGCAGAGTCAGAGCAGCCGGCTTGACGAGCAAGTCGCTCGGCCAAGGCGTGTCGCGACGGGTCGTCACCAAACGCCAAGGCAGGCCGTCGCACAGACCCAGGCAACAATCGGGACGCTCAAATTGATTGCACAAGAACATCGTGGACGCCGTACCTGGATCCGACGGGCCGCGGCTCAACGCGCTGCTTCTGTTCCCCAGTTGTGGCTCCGAGGCGCCCGGGCCGCATTGATTCTGACCGCGTTGATGATCGCTTCGGGTTGCAGCTCCGAGGTGCCGCCGAGCCCACCGGCCTCGTCTACTAGCTCGGGGCCGGCGCCAACGCCGGTGGCGTCCGCCCTCACGGCGTCGGAGATGCGCGATGCGATCAAGTTCCGCGAGACGTTCGGTCTGCGGGCGGACGAAGGTTGGATCCGACTGGTCGCGGCCGATCCCGATAGCGAGGAAGGGCGATTCAAGTACGGCGTCGCGTTGACACCCGAGGAGGTCGCCGATCTCGACGGTCGATCGGTCGCCGTCGAGGCAATCCGAGAACAGGTGATCCGTTACGGGCTGGCCAACCCGGACGACTGGGCCGGCGCCTACATCGACCAACAACGCGGAGGGATCCTGGTCGCCCAGTTCAGCGCAAACGTCGAAGACCATCGGCAGGCGCTCTTGCGCGGCCTCGGCCCGCGGGCCCGACTGGAAGTTCTGCCCGTCGAGTACAGCCTCGAGTATCTCCAGGCGGAAGCCGACAAGATCCATGGCACCAACGATTGGTTCCTCACCATCCCGGCGTATCTCACGAGCTACGGCGTCGATGTTGCCGCGAACCGGATCTCGATCGACATCTCGAGTGTCGAGCCCGACGCCCAGGCCATCATCGAGGATCACTTTGGTTGGGCCGGCCTCACGAAGGTCGAGTCAGACGGGACCGGCGCCTTGCTCCTACCGTTCGGCACGCTGCGGGTCGAGGTCCGAGACGCACGAGGCGATCCTGTGCAGGGTCTTCGGTGCACGCCGGTCGCAGACCTGGCGGGAGCCTCATATGAACAGATGTCTCCCGTCACCGACCGACAGGGGGTCTGCGTTCTGCGGCTCCCCGCAACCGGCTACTGGATCCAGCTCGAACGGGGCCTCGCTCCACGGGTCCTGGTCGCCACTGAGCGTGCCGTCGTGACACCTGGTGGCGTCACGAAGCTGGTCATCGAGACGCCATAGCAGTCTCGAGCACAAGCACAACTTCCACACCCTCTGACTACTACTCCTCCGTGTGATTGCCAGCCGCGAGATGCGGCGGTAAGCTTCATATCCGACGAAATCACTCGGATATTCGAGGGCTCCTCTCCTGACCTCCCCGACACCGGCCGCCAGCACGACTCCGCGGGCGACCTTCCACGGCAGCGGCGCCATCGCCTTCAGCACGAAGGGCGAGTACGGCGTGCGCCTGATGGTCCAGCTCGGGCGCCATTTCGGGACCGGTCCGGCCTCCCTCGCCGAGATCGCGACGGAGGAAGACCTGCCGCGCGCGTACCTCGAGCAGCTCGTCGTCAGCCTGCGCGAAGCCGGCCTCGTCGTGAGCACCCGCGGCGCCCATGGCGGCTATGAACTCGCCCGACCACCCCAGGACATCACGATGGGCGAGGTCCTGCGGGCCCTCGAAGGCCCCATCGCCCCGATGATCTGCGCCAGCGACGACCCGGACCACGAGAACGTCTGCGGCCGCTCGTCCGGCTGCACCGTGAACGTCCTGTGGGTCCGCGTCCGCGATGCGGTCGCCGGCGCCCTCGACTCGATGACCGTGGCGGACCTCGTGCCGCCGCCCGCGACCCCGACCCTCATCCAGCCCACCCCATTGCATGGAGCCTTGACCCCCTCGTGACCACCGACGCCGATCAGCACCTCGTCATCCGCGGCCTCCGGGTCGCCCCCGCCGCCAGCCCCGAGACGGAGATCCTCCAGGGGATCGACCTGACCGTCGGCAAGGGCGAGGTCCACGCGATCATGGGCCCCAACGGCAGCGGCAAGACGACCCTCGCCTACGCGCTGATGGGTCACCCGGCCTACGTCATCAAGGGCGGCGAGGTCCTCTGGAAGGGCCGCGACCTGCTGGCCCTGTCGCCCGACAAGCGGTCCCGCCTGGGGATGTTCCTCGCCTTCCAGTACCCGACCGCGATCCCCGGCCTGAGCGTCGCGAGCTTCATCCGCTCGGCGCTGAACGCCAAGCTCCAGGGCATCGACAAGGACCCGAACATCGACCCGACGGACGCGGTCAAGGGCGGCATCTCCATGCGCGACTTCCGCAACAAGATGCGCGAGAAGATGGCGATGCTCCACATGGACGAGGCGTTCGCGTCGCGCTACGTCAACGACGGGTTCAGCGGCGGCGAGAAGAAGCGCCTCGAGATGCTCCAGATGGCCGTCCTCGAGCCGGAGATGGCGATCCTCGACGAGACGGACTCCGGGCTCGACATCGACGCGCTGCGCATCGTCGCCGAGGGCGTCAACGCGATGCTCAACCCGAACATGGGCGTCCTGCTCATCACCCACTACCAGCGCCTGCTCAACTACATCACGCCGGACGTGGTCCACGTCCTGGCCCAGGGCCGCATCGTGAAGACCGGCGGCAAGGACCTGGCGCTGCGCCTCGAGGACGAGGGCTACGGCCCGATCCTGCGCGAGGCCGGCCTGGACGACGAACGTGCCGGACGAGGCCCTGCGCGTGCCGCTCGCTCCGGCCGGCGCCGACCTGGAGCCCGTACCCGCCGAGGTCGCCCGCTAGTCGGGCGGACCGCCGTGACGCTGACCTCGAAGCCGGTCGCCGCGCTGGATCCGCACGCGATCCGCGCGGACTTCCCGATCCTCCAGCAGGAGATCAACGGGCACCCGTTCGTCTACCTCGACTCGGCGTCCAGCAGCCAGAAGCCGAACGTCGTCATCGACGCGGTCGCCGACTACTACCGCGAGTACAACGCCAACGTCCATCGCGGCATCTACACGATCGGCGAGAAGGCCACGGCCGCCTACGAGGAGGCCCGGACGCGCGTCGCGAGCTTCATCAACGCGCCGGACCGCCACGAGGTCATCTTCACCCGCAACGCGACCGAGGCGATCAACCTGGTCGCGTACTCGTGGGGCCGGAAGCACATCGGCCGCGGCGACGCGATCGTCCTGACCGAGATGGAGCACCACGCCAACCTCGTCCCGTGGCAGCTCCTGGTCCAGGAGAAGGACGGCGACCTCGAGTTCATCCCGATCACGGACGACGGGATCCTCCGCCTCGACGTCTTCGAGGTCCTGCTCCGGCTCAAGCCGAAGCTCGTCGCGTTCACCCACGTCAGCAACACGCTCGGCACGATCAACCCGGTCCGCGAGATGGTCGAGATGGCCCACGCGGCCGGTGCCCTCGTCCTGATCGATGGCGCCCAGGCGGTCCCGCACGTCCCGGTCGACGTCCAGGAGCTCGGCTGCGACTTCTACGCGTTCAGCGGCCACAAGATGCTCGCCCCGATGGGGTCGGGCGCGCTGTGGGCCCGACGCGAACTGCTCGAGGCGATGCCGCCGTTCCTGTCGGGCGGCGAGATGATCCGCGAGGTCCACCTCCGCCGGAGCGACTTCAACGACATCCCGTGGAAGTTCGAGGCGGGCACGCCGGCCGTGGGCGATGCCATCGGGCTGGGCGTCGCCGCCGAGTACCTGACCGGCCTCGGGATGGACGCCGTGCGCGAGCACGAACGCGACCTGGTGGCCTACGCCCTGACGTCGCTGGCGGAGAAGGTCCCCGACATCGAGCTCTACGGGCCGGCCGCCGACCTGCGCGGTGGCGTCGTCCCGTTCAACCTGCCCGGTATCCACCCGCACGACGTGGCCCAGGTGCTGGATCGCGTCGGGGTCGCCGTGCGTGCCGGCCACCACTGCACGATGCCGCTCCACGAGCGACTCGACCTCGCGGCCACGGCCCGGGCCAGCTTCAACGTCTACTCGACGCGCGAGGACATCGATGCCCTCGTCGCCGGCCTGCTCGAGGTCCAGCGCGTCTTCAACGGCTGACCCGGCGCGCCGCGCCACCGGCGCCCCTCGCCCTACTGCCTCGGGTTGACCGACCCGATCGTGACCCGCCCGCGGTCGATCGCCGAGATCGAGGCCGCCTCGACGTTGCCCGGCCACCACATCGTGTACCAGCCGTTCGCGAACGGGCCGTCGACGTAGGTCTCGTCGTCGAAGCCGGACACCGTCCCGAACGCGTTCTTGCCGACCCGGCCGATCAGCACGGATCGCTGTCCCGCTTCCAGGTCGTCGAGGACCTCCATCGCGGCCATCGTGATCTCGTCATCGCCGACCGGCCCGACGGCCGGATCGCCCGGCTGACCGGCGGCGGTCACGACGACGTTCCCGTCGGCATCGATGGTCGCGAGGCAGGCCGACCAGCGCGTGTCGTCGGCGAAGACCACGGTCACGCGGCCGACGCCGCGCGCATCCACGACCGCGACCGGCAGATCGCCCGGGCCGTCGCCATCCCCGAACCCGCCGACCGGCGCCGTCCGGCAGGCTGACACGACGGCTTCCTGCACGGCCGGGACCAGGTAGACGGGCCCGGACCGCCACGCGCCGAGGCTGTTGTCGACGGCGACCTGCGAGGCGGGCGGCGGCGTCGCCACGTCGGCGCGTGTCGCGGCCGGGGACGGTGTGATCGGGTCCTCGACCACGGCTTCGTCGCAGGCGGCAAGCCCGAACGCGAGCACGGACAGGACGGTCAGGGCGGCGAGTCGGGGCGCGAGCGGACGGGTCGGCACGGCAGGTCTCCTCTCGGCGCGCATGATAGCCGTGGATCCACGACGCGGCCCTCGAGCCGCCCGGTCCTCGGGACGACGTCAGCCTGGCGCGAGTGACCGCCACAGGTCGATCGCCCACTGCCAGTGGCTCGGGTCGTCGAATTCGATGCGGATGGCCGCGCCGGAGCCCGGGACGGCCGAGTAGCCGTCCAGGACGGCGACCTCGATGCCGGAACTCGCGTCCGACAGGATGCGCGCGCGACCCACGAGGTCGCCCGCCTGGTGGGCCAGGGCGTCCAGCCCGAGGTCCGCCGAGAACTGGCTCACGAACGCGGTGGCGCTCATGGATCCGGTCGGGACGGCGGCCAGCGTGACCTGCCGGCCGGGGCCGCCGCCCCACCACTCCTCGGCCGTGCGGCGCTCGGCGAACTCGCCGGGGATCTCCAGGGCCCAGCCCTCGTGGGTGATGCGGACGCTCCGTCGTCGGTAGCCGACCAGGACCGGGGGCGGCGGCAACGAGGCCGCGCGCGCGATGACCTGGCGGGTCATGGCGTCATCGAACCCGGCGTTCGAGACGAGGTCCATCCAGGCATGCCACGGATACGGCAGCTCCGGATCCGTCGTGTACGCCTTCGTCAGCAGCCGATGGACGTCCTCGAGGACGGCGGCCTCGCCGTCGATCGCCGGCCGGCGCCAGCGGACCTGGACCCACATGAGCGCCAGGGCTCGATTGAGCAGGTAGCGGGCATCCGGCGCGTCCGCCCACCACGGCGCGATGTCGATCGCGATGCGCGGATCGCGCGATGGCCGACATCGAGCCAGTCCTCATCGCGCGGGCCCGAGCGCGGTGGCGATCACGCCATCGAAGGTGAACCTCGTCCCGTCCGGCAGGCCGAGCTGGCTCCGGGCGCCGCGGCGCCACGCGTCGCGGGCCTGGCCGAGGGCCGGTCCGAGCCAGCCCATGTAGGCGCGCTCGACCGTCGTCCGGTCGGCGAAGGCGAACCGGTCCGCTTCGTCGGTCGGACCACTCGAGGTCGTTGGTCTCGGCCATGCGTTCCAGCAGCCGGCCCACGAACCGGTGGTAGCCGGGTCCCGCGGCGGCGGTCTCGGCGGCGACGCGGACCTTGCCTCCGTCCGTCGCGGTGATGACGAGGTCCCGCGCGGCCGGGTGCAGTGCCAGCGTCAGTTCCGCGCCCGGCGTCACCGAGCGAGGTCCTGGCGGTCGTCCGGACCTGGTCGGCGTAGTCGGCTCGGACCCAGCGTCTCGATGTCCGTCGAGCAGGCGGTCGCCCGGCGGCATGCGCGGGATCAGCCCGCGTCGGCCGGCCTGACCGTCGAGCTGGATGGAGTGGGGGAGGGAGCTGGGTCGCCACCGGACCGTGACGATACGACGGCGCGTGGCGGAATCGCCCCATCGCTTGGTACTGCCGGGGTCGTCAACGGTTCCCGTGGTCGATGGATCGCATGGTCCATGCTTCGTGTCTACCGGTACGGCCGGCCGGCGCGCCCCGCGTGGTCACCCAGACCGAACGAACGAACGAACGCAGCGGATGACCGGGCTGCTCAGCGTCTCGTTCGCGGCACCCCAGACCGATGCAGACCACGGCCAGGCGACTTCGCCTCGACCCACGCCGTGCTGGTCGTACCCGACCAAGGAGCTACCAGCTCGAGAGCGTCGGCAGGACTCCGAGCCGCGAGCCGGCCCAGCCGCGCCGCAGGATCGCGCAGGCCGCCAACGGTCACGCGTAATCCCGACCCATATGGTCGGGATTGGACTTTCGCGCTAGACTTCGAGGTCGAATGGACGACCTGTACCGCGACTACATCCTCGAGCACTACCGGCGGCCCCACAACTTCGGGGTCGTCGAGGACGCCGACGCGTCGTACGAGGGCGCCAACCCGCTGTGCGGCGACCGGATCACGCTGATGATCGGGGTCACCGACGGGGTCGTGGATCGGGTCGGGTTCACCGGTCGCGGCTGCGCCATCAGCCAGGCCAGCGCCTCGCTGCTGACCGACGAGATCAAGGGCAAGCCGCTGGCCGAGGTCGCCGGCATCCGCGCGGACGACCTGCTGGACCTGCTCGGCATCGACATCAGCCCCGCGCGCCTCAAGTGCGCGATGCTCAGCCACGACAGCCTCCAGCATGTCCTCGCCGATCTGGGCGCGACCCCGGCGGGCTCCGCGACTCCCACGGCCACGGAGGCCGGCGCATGACCGCCCGGATCGAGCGCCGCTGCAGGTGTCGCCGGCCGGCCTGAGCCGGCACCAGCCCACGTCTCGAGCGCCAGTCCGCCCGAGCCCTTCCACCGAATGGACGGTCAGACCGTCCACCGCCCTGACGTCATCCCGGCGTCAGCCCGTCGACCATCGGAGCCCACCAGCCCCATGCCGAAGTCCTACGCGGACCTCCTTCGCGAGGCCCGCGCCCAGATCAGAGAAGTCACCGCCCTCGAGGTCGATGCCCTCCCCGTCGGTGGCGCCACCATCGTGGATGTCCGCGAGGCGTCCGAATGGGAGCAGGGCCACGTGCCCGGCGCGACCCATATCTCCAAGAGCTACATCGAGCAGCAGATCGAGGGCGCCGCGCCCGATCGCGACCAGCCGATCGTCCTGTACTGCGCCGGCGGCGTCCGCTCGCTGTTCGCGGCCCAGACCCTCGCCGAGATGGGCTACACCGACGTCGCGTCGATGAGCGGTGGGTTCCAGGGCTGGAAGACGGCCGGCCTCGACTTCGTCACGCCGGTCGTCCTGTCGGCCGAGCAGAAGCAGCGCTACAGCCGCCACCTGCTCATCCCGGAGGTCGGCTCGGCCGGCCAGGCCAAGCTGCTCGGTTCGAAGGCGCTCCTCATCGGCGCGGGCGGGCTCGGTTCGCCGGCCTCGCTCTACCTCGCCGCGGCGGGCGTCGGGACGATCGGCATCGTCGACTTCGATGTCGTCGACCTGAGCAACCTGCAGCGCCAGATCGTCCACACGAACGACCGGGTCGGCGAGCGCAAGGTCGAATCCGCGCGCAAGTCGATCAACGCCCTGAACCCCGAGGTCAAGGTCGTCGCGCACGAGGAGATGCTCGGCCCGGACAACGTCGAGCGGCTCATCGCCGGCTACGACGTCATCCTCGACGGCACCGACACGTTCGAGACGCGCTACACGCTCAACGACGCGGCGGTCGCGGCCGGCATCCCGGTCATCCACGCCAGCGTCTTCCGCTTCGAGGGCCAGCTCACCACCTTCGTCCCGTACGAGGGTCCGTGCTACCGCTGCCTGTACCCGACCCCGCCGCCGCCGGAGCTCGCGCCCGGTTGCTCCGTGGCCGGCGTCCTCGGCGTGGTCCCCGGCATCCTCGGCCTGCTCCAGGCCAACGAGGCGCTCAAGGTCCTGCTCGGGATCGGCGAGACGCTGTCCGGCCGGCTGCTCCTGTTCGATGCCCTCGAGACCGAGTTCACCGAACTGAAGCTCCGACGCGACCCGAACTGCCCCGTCTGCAGCGATGCGGCCGTGGAGGCCCGGGCCGCCGGTCGACCGCTGGCCACGGCCGCGGTGGGTGGCGATGCTCCGTTCCTGCTCGGCGGGACCGGGTTCGGTGCCTCGCTGGGGACCGCGGTGGCCGCCAGCCCGGTCGGCGAGGCCCGCGCATGAGCACGGTCTTCATCCCGTCGGTCCTGCGCGCCAACGTCGGCGGGGTCAAGTCGATCGAGGTCCCGGGCGATTCGATCCGGGCCGTCGTGACGACGCTGGTCGAGGACCATCCGGCCCTCGGCTCGCAGCTCCTCACGCCGGACGGCGACCTGAACCGGTTCGTCAACGTGTACGTCAACGGGCAGGACGTTCGGTACCTCGCCGGGCTGGAGACGCCGGTCGCCTCGAGCGACGAAGTGCGCCTCCTGCCCGCGATGGCGGGCGGATGACCGTGGCGGTCCTGCGGCCGCTGGACGATCACGAGCACCACCACGCGCACGCGCACGAGGCGCTCGAGCCGCACGGCGGGCGATACGACAGCATCCTCGACGCGATCGGCTTCACGCCGCTCGTCGAGATCCCGCGCATGTCGCCGAACCCGAACGTGCGCATCTTCGCCAAGCTGGAGATGCTCAACCCGACCGGGTCGGTCAAGGACCGCGTCGCCAAGTACCTGATCGAGGACCTCGAGGCGCGCGGCCTGCTGCACGACGGGTCGATCATCCTCGAGCCGACGTCGGGCAACACCGGGATCGCGCTGGCGATGATCGGGCGGCGCAAGGGCTATCGCGTGGCCCTGGTCATGCCGGACAACGTCACCAACGAGCGACGCCAGATGGCCGCGCTGTTCGGCGCGGAGGTCATCGACTCGCCCGGCTCGCTCGGGTCGAACGGCGCCATCGCCCTGGCCAAGCACCTCGTCAGCAAGGACGAGCGGTTCGTCATGCCGTACCAGTACGGGAACCCGGCGAACGCGCTCGCCCACTACGAGACGACCGGCCCGGAGATCCTGGCCGACTGCCCGGAGATCGACGTCTTCGTCGCCGGGATGGGCACGTCCGGCACGCTGATGGGCGTGTCGCGCTACCTGCACGAACGCAAGCCGGGCGTCCGGGTGGTCGCTGCCGAGCCACTCCCCGGCGAACTGGTCCAGGGCCTGCGCTCGCTCGAGGAGGGGTTCGTGCCCGAGATCTTCGAGCCGGACCTGATCGACGCGAAGTACCTGATCTCGAACCGCGACGCCATCGCGGCGCTGCGCGACCTGGTCTTCAAGGAGGGCATCTTCGCCGGACCGTCGTGCGGCGCGGTGCTGGTCGCAGCGGCTCGCGAGGCGCAGACGATGGAGCGCGGCACGATCGTCGCGCTGCTCCCCGATGGCGGCTGGAAGTACCTCTCGGCGGGCACGTTCTCGACGAACCTGGACGAGATGGACGACGCGCTCGAGGGCGGCGTCAACTGGTGGTGACGGTGGTCGTTGACGAGCATATGACCAGTGACTATAGTCAGTGGTCAGATGGAGGTCACCGTGACGGAACGAACCATCATGGCCAGTCAATTCAAGGCCGAGTGTCTCGCCATCCTGGATCAGGTGGACGAGATGAAGGTGTCGTACACCATCACGAAGCACGGACGCCCGGTCGCCCGCGTCGTGCCCGCCGACTCGACCGAGTTCGGCGGATCACTCAAGGGCAGCGTGACCCTGATCGCCGAGGACGACGAGGCGTACTACTCCACGGGTGAGCGCTGGGACGCCGAATCCGAGCTGCCGTGAGCGTCCTGCTCGATACGCACGTCATCCTCTGGTGGCAAGCCGATGCGGGTCGGCTGTCGGCCGCTGCGGAACGACGCATCGAGTCTGCCGAGACCCTGCTGATCAGCCCGTTGAGCTGCTGGGAGATCGCGACGCTGGCCAGACAGGAACGGGTCGTGCTCGATCGCGACCCTGCAGTCTGGATCGGCAAGTTGCTGCAGGAACCGCGTGTGTCGGTCGCGTCACTCACGCCCGAGGCGGCCGTGTGGGCCGGCCTCCTCGATTCGCATGACTTCCCGGGCGACCCCATCGACCGACTGATCTACGGGACGGCCCTGGACCTTCGCGTAGCGCTCGTGTCGAAGGACGAGCGGCTGCGTTCCTTCGCGTCCCGAGCGGGGGATGTCGATGTCGTCTGGTGAGGCCCGGGAGCCTGGCGTGGCCCTGGCGCCATCGATCCGAGCGGCGATCGTGGCCCATGCCCGCGCCGAGTACCCGAACGAGGCGTGCGGCCTGATCGTCGGCGACCGGTCGGCCGCCGACGGGGGAGCGGCCATCCGGTTCGAGCCGACCCGCAACAAGGCGGCCTCGCCGTATCGCTACGAGATCCACCCCGAGGACCTGCTCCGCCTGACGATCGCGACCGACGATGCCGACGAGGTCTTCTGGGGGATCGTCCACTCGCATACCCACACGCCGGCCGTGCCGTCGCCGACCGATGTCGGCCTCGCGTTCTACCCGGACGCGCTGTACCTGCTCGTGTCGCTGAGCGACGACGAGGCGGATCCCGTCAGCGGCGAGCCGAGCCTGCGGGCCTGGCGGATCCTCGACGGCGAGGTGACCGAGGTCGCGCTGACGTGATGTCCCATCCCAGGATCGCGGCGGCGCTGGCGATCGGGGCCGGGGTGCTCGCGATCGTCCTCGGGACGGCGCTGGGCCTCGCGTCCGGCGTGGTCGATGCGATCGTCGAGCCGCCGGCGATCGTCCGCGCGGCCCTCATCGGTGGGTCGGTCGCGATCGGTGTCGTGCTGCTGACCCGCGGGCTCGTCGCCATGAGCGCGGGCGAGACGGACATCCGGCGCCTGATCCGTGGCGTTCGACTGGCCTTCCTGGCGGTCGCGGCGTTCGCGGCCGCGGCCGGCTGGGCGCTCGGAAGCCCGCTGCCGCTCATCGTCGCGCTGGTCATCGCCGGCATCGATGTCGTCGAGACGTCGTTCATGCTCCTGGTCGTCGGCGGTCCTCCACCACCCGACCCGCATCCATGACCACGACGCGGTCGAACCAGCGCTCCGCGAACGCGGGATCGTGGGTGATCGCGATCACGGTCCGGCCTGCCGCCTGCATCGCCTCGACGACCCGCCCGACCCGCTCGGTGCCCTCGGGGTCCTGACCGGTCGTCGGCTCGTCCAGGACGAGCAGGGCCGGATCCATCGCGAGGACGCCGGCGAGGGTCGACGAGCTTCCGGATGCGGGCGCGCCAGGTCGTACGGGTTCGTGTCGCGCTCCGATCGCCAGGCCGGTCAGCGTGAGGGCCGCTTCGACGGCCGCGCTCGTCTCCGACGGCGACCGACCGAGCTGCCTCGGACCGAAGGCGACCTCGCGCGCCACGGACCGTTCGAACAGCTGATCGCCGGGGTCCTGGAAGACGAACCCGACGGTCTGTGCCAGTTCGCCGACCGTGCGGCCGTCGGTCGCGACCCCGTCGAGCCGGACGACGCCGGTGGTCGGGCGAAGCAGGCCGATGAGGTGCTTGGCCAGGGTCGTCTTGCCCGAGCCGTTCGCGCCGACGATCGCGACCGCCTCGCCGCGGGCGACGTCGAGCGTGACGTCGTGCAGCGCCTCGATGCCGTCCGGGTAGCGGTAGCCGAGGCCGTCGATGGCGACCGACACGCCAGGCCGCCCGGGGCCGACCGTCCACGCGATCGGCTCGTGGCCGCGGCCGTGGCGGCGGCGGCGTCGACGATCCGCGCCGGCGTCCAGGGTGACGACCCGATCGCATCGATCGAGGATGGCGCGGTCCTGTTCGACGCAGACGATCGTGGTGCCGGCGGCGGCCAGGCTGTCGAGCAGCTCCGCGACGGCGGTCGTCCCGGCCGGATCGAGTTCGGCGGTCGGTTCATCGAGGACGAGGACCCGCGGTCCCATCACGACCAGGCCGGCGATCGCCGCGCGCTGCTGCTCCCCGCCGGACAGCGTTCCCGGGTCGCGCGTCGAGAGGTGAGCGATCCCGAGCCGGCTCATGACGGCGTCGATGCGCGGGTCCATCTCCGCTCGCGGGACGCCCAGGTTCTCCAGCCCGAAGGCCAGCTCCTCGCGCACGGTCAGCTTGGAGCCGGACAGCTGATCGGCCGGCGACGAGAAGACGATCCCGCATCGGCCCAGCAAGGCGCCCGCGTCCGAGGCCAGCGCATCGACGCCGTCGACCGTCACCGACCCGGTGGTCGTCGCCCGCACGACGCGCGGGATGAAGCCGGCCAGGGCGAGCGCGAGCGTCGACTTGCCGGCGCCTGTCCGGCCCGTGACGCCGACGATCTCGCCATCCGCCGCCGCGAGCGACACGTCGTTGAGGGCGGGCTCCGCTCGTCCCGGGTAGTGGACGCGTGAGCCGATCGACCGAGACGCTCATCGGGGCCAACCCAGGAGGGTCCCGACGATCACCACCGCGATCGCGACCAGCAGACCGATGCGGATGACCGGATCACCGGGCGGGTCGGCGACCTGGCGATACGCCGTGCGCCCGGATCGTGCCCCGAACCCGCGCGCCTCCAGGGCGAACGTCCGCTCGCGCACGTCGATGAGCGCGCCGAGCAGGACCGGCACGACGAGCGGGACGAGGACCCGCGAGCGCCGCCGGATGCCACCGCTCACCGCCAGTCCGCGCGCCTGCTGCGCCGCCAGGATGCCGTTCGCCCGGGCCTGCATCCGCGGCACGAGCTGGACCGCCGACAGGACGACGAACGCGATCCGATGGCTCACGCCGCGCGCGACGAGCGCCTCCAGGAGATCGTCGGCGAGGGTCGTGAACAGGAACAGGACGAGCGCCAGGAAGGCGACCAGCAGCCGGCCGGCGGACACGAGCCCGAAGGTCAAGCCCTTCGCGGGTGATCGCGAACGGCCCGAGCGCGGCCACGACGTCTCGCCCGCCCGGGAAGAACAGCGCGTTGATCGACGACGATCGACGCGACCAGCACGAGCGGGATGCGCAACGACCGAACGAGCGGTCCGCCGAGCCCCGCCGAAGCCGCGGCGAGCAGCAGCCCGCCCGCCAGCGCGACCAGGCTGACCGGGGGCCACAGGAACGCGACGACCAGGACCAGCAGGACGGCCAGGGCCTTGGTCAGCGGGTGGCGTCGATGGAGCCAGCTCGTGCCGGCGCGGTAGTAGCCGGTGGCGCTGGCGGTCACTCGGCGACGGTCAGCGCACCGCGGCTGTACATCGTCCTCACGGAGATCGGCAGCGCGGTCAGGACCACGAACACGATCGTGTAGCTGATGGTCTTGTCGAGCGGATCGCTGGTCAGTCCCTGGGCGAAGGCGGACTGGAAGACGCTCAGGCCGAGCGTCCGGAAGAGGGCGACCAGCGCGTCCGTGCCGCCGCCGGTGACGCCGCCGAACACGCCGGCCGCGATCGGGGCCGCGATCAGGGCCGCCACGAGACCCGTCGTGAAGCCGCCGACCCAGACCGGGAAGAGCCGGGCGTGGTCACCGCGGCGGGCCCACGTCACGGCGCAGCACGCCCACGAGGAGCGCCAACCCGGCCGCCACGAGGGCAGCCGACGGTGCCCACCGCCGCGTCGCCGATCGGGCTCGGATGTCGCCGATCAGGGACGAGAAGAGGCCGCTGGTCGGGAGCCGCGGCGCAGGCGGACGACCGCGAACGTCAGGGCGACCGCGGAGATCGCGGTCGCGACGACGAGGTACGTCTCGGTGCGCGGATCGCCATCGTGCAGGTCGAACAGCGTGCGCCGGCTCAGGCCGGCGCACCGCCGATCCCGATCGACGCGATCAGCAGGCCGAGTCCGACGAACCGGAGCTGCGATGCCGTCATCGGTCGGGTCGAACCCGAGGCCCACGATCGTCTGGATCGCGACGACAGCGCGACGGTGGCCGCGCCGATCCCGAGCGCCAGGGCGAGGAAGCCGCCGATCCGTGCGTCATCCGAGCGAAGCTGGAAGACGCCGCGGCTCGCCCAGAAGCCGGCCATCAGCCCGATGACCGCGGCGACCGGGCGCGAAGAACGCGGTCGCCGGCCCGGCGCCGCCGGGGATCGGCAGCAGCGACCAGACGAGGTTGGACAGCAGCCCGGTCAGCGCGCCGGCCCATGGTCCGGCGAGCGCGCCCACCAGGACCGTCCCGATCGAATCGAGGTAGACCGGCAGTCGGAGGGCGGCGGTCAGCGAGCCGACCGTGATGTTGATCGCGATCGCCACGGCCATCAGGCTGAGCACGGCCGTGGACAGGTCCCGCGACCGGCGCGCGATGATCGCCAGCAGGACGATCCCGACGACGATCGCGGCGAGGTAGGCGACCTGGATCGGCGCGACGCAGGGGTCGGTCGCGCCCTCGGCGCAGATCGTCAGCCAGTCCATCGGGCTAGCGTGCCATGGCGGAACGGGCGGCCGCCAACCCGCCGACCCGCTCGATCAGGCGGTCCAGGAACGCATCGGCGTCGGCCGTCACGGCAACGTCCAGGTTCGGTGCCTTGCCCGTGATCCGCCGCCGGTCCGCGACGGTCATCCCGGTCGTCAGCTCGCCGCTGGTCTCGACATCCACGTACAGCGCCTCGGTCGTCACGAGCGAGCGATCCAGGGCGGCCGCCACGACGAGCGGATCGTGGATGAACGCGCCGTAGAACCCGTCGTACCGGGCGTGGAACTCCATGTAGAAGCGCAGCGCATCGGCGATGAACCGGACGATCGGGTCGCTCGCCACGGACCGCGTCGCGATCATCGGATCCTCGCCACGCCCCAGGGCGATCGAGTCGTCCGGCGTGCTGCCGGCCCGGCGCGCGAGGCGCACGACGTGCTCGGGCAGGATCCGCGCGCGCTCGGTCACGTCCAGGCCGAGCACGAGTGGCCGCGCGACGCCGGGGTCCGCGGCGACCGCCTCGCCCCAGGCCCGGAAGACGATGCGCGCCGCCTCCGGATCGCAGTGGACGTTCCACTCGGTCGTGGGCGTCGTGTTGCCTGGCACGCCGAACGCCCCGCCCATCACGGTCAGGCCGCGCAGCAGTCGTGGCAGCGCCGGCTCGCGCTCCAGGGCGACGGCCACGTTGGTCAACGGCCCGAGGGCGACGAGGTCGATCTCGCCCGGCCGGCGTCGAGCCTCCGTCGACGATGAGGTCCACGCCGTGTCGGTCGCTCACGGCCCGCGACGGCGGCGGCAGCTCGGCGTACCCGAGCCCGATCGGGCCATGCGTTTCGGGCGTCGTCTCGAGCGGCCGGACCAGCGGCACCTCCCGCCCGATCGCCACCTCGACGTCCGTCCGCCCGGCGAGCTCCAGCACGGCCAGCGTGTTGGTGGCGACCTGTCGGGCGTCCGTGTTGCCCGAGACGCAGGTCGACCGCGACGAGCTCGACGTCAGGCGACGCGACGGCGTACAGCAGCGCCAGGGCTGTCGTCGATCCCGGTGTCGACATCCAGGATCAGCGTCGGTCGGACGGGTCATGCGGCCGATGCTACCGGAGCGCCTCCACCACGAGCGCCACGACCTCGTCCGGTGGTCGCGATCCCACGCTCACCGCGATGTCGGCGACCGACTCGAAGGCGGCCCCACGCCTGGCCAGCTGCTGCGCCAGGAAGCCCTCGGTCGACTCGCCGTAGGCCGGCCGATGGTCATCGGCGGACTCGAACCGCTCGGCCAGGACCGCCGGGTCGGCCTGGAGCCACACGACGAAGACGGTCGGGTCGCGCAGCGCCTCCAGGCAGGCCGGCACGTCCACGACGCTCGCGGCCGCGCCGATCACCGCCGGCTCGGGCGAGGCCAGGGCGCGCAGCAGCTGCTCGGCTTCGAGGGCGTGCATCGCGTCCACACCGATGTCGTCGCGCAACTCGCGCACGGTCCGGCCGGTCGCGGCCTGGATCTCGACGTCGGAGTCCAGGAACGACCAGCCGAGCCGGGCCGCCAGTGCGCTCCCGACCGTGGACTTGCCGGCCCCCATCAGGCCGACCAGGACGCAGTGGCGCGGCTCGGGTGTCGACATGGCCCGAGTCTAGCGTTCCAGCTCCAGTCGCCAGACCGTCCGCCGGGTCGTCATCGTGCCCTGCCCGCCGCGGAGCAGCCGGCGTCCCCACGTGGAGCCCGAGGCCAGGACCTCGTCGGTCGTCGCGAGGCGATGGCCGGTCAGTCGCAGGCCGCTGCCGGCCCATCCGGCGGCCAGCCGGGCCGCGTCATCCGCGGTCAGGCGCTCCAGCCCATCGATCCGGTCGCCTGGTTCCACCGACACGAGGATCTCGACGCGCCCACCTGGCCGGACGAGACCGGCGATCCCGGCCGCGACCGCCGGCTCCCGACCGAGGACACCGGCCAGCAGCGATCCCCACGGGAAGGTGATCGTGACGAGCGACGCGACCCCGGCGAGCGGGCCTGGCATCCGCTCGGCGGCGTCGGCCAGGAACGCGGCATTCGGCAGCCCACCGCGCTCCACCCGACGGGCCGCACGCTGTGACGCCTCGGCCATGGCGCGGGCATCGGCATCGATGCCAAGCACGAGGGAGGCAGGTTCAGCACGAGCGCGCGCCACGACGGCCCGGCCATCGCCGGTACCGAGATCCAGGATCACCCGCTCCGCGCGAGCCACCCGTTCGAGGACCTAGCCGACGTCCACCTCGGTGACGCGTCGACCGATGACGGTACGCATGGGCCGCAGTCTACACTCGGTCCGTGACCGAAGACCTGCGGCGGATCGGCCCGTACGAGCGCAAGCCAGCCATCGTCCTGCCGTGGGATCCACGGACGATGGTCGTGGCAGATCGCGTCAAGGCACTCGTCGCGGAGACCCGGCCGGACCTCGTCGTCGAGCACATCGGGAGCACGTCCGTGCCGGGCCTGCCGGGCAAGGGCGTGGTGGATCTCGTGATCGCCACGGAAGCGGCCGACGTCCCGGGCCTGACGGCGCTGCTGCTCGGTCTCGGGTTCGGCCCGCAGCCGGGACCGGATCCGTTCCCGCCGACCCGTCCGATGCTCGTCGGGGCGATGGTGGTCGACGACACGACGTTCCGGATCCACCTCCACGTCCAGCCCGGTGACGAGGAGCTGGCCCGAGACCTGGCCTTCCGCGACGCCCTGCTGGCGGATCCGGAGCTGGCCGCCGCCTACGCCGAGCTCAAGAGCGAGATCGTGGCCGGCGGGTACCAGGAGGGCCTCGACTACACCTACCGCAAGCAGGCCTGGATCGCCGACGTCCACCGCCGTGCCGGGTTGCGGCGACGCCCGATCGCGCCGCCGGCGATCATCGGGATCCTGGGTGGGGGCCAGCTCGGTCGGATGCTCGCCCAGGCGGCCCGTTCGCTGGGCTACCGGGTGGCCGTGCTCGATCCCGATCCGGACTGCCCGGCGGCGGCCGTCGCCGACGAGGTCATCCTGGGCTCGTACGACGACGTCGGCGCGGCCATGCGCCTGGCCGACATCGCCGCCGTCGTGACCTACGAACTCGAGCACGTGGCGTCCGACGTGGTTCGCGCCCTCGAGCTCCGCGGGCCGGTCCGTCCCGGTCGCTACCCGCTGGTCAGCACCCAGGACCGGATCGCCGAACGCCGGTTCGTGGAGGCGGCCGGCGGCGCGGTCGCGCCCTGGCGCGAGGTCCGCACGACCGACGAGCTGCACGCGGCCGCGGACGCGCTCGGACTGCCACTGCGACTCAAGGCCGCGACCGGCGGCTACGACGGCCGGAGCCAGCTGCGGATCGCGACGACGGCCGAGCTGGACGACGCCATCGCCCGGCTGGGTCGCCCGGCCGGCAGCCTCCCTCCTGGCCGAGGCCGAACTGACGTTCCTGGCCGAGTTGTCGGTCGTGGTCGCCCGTGGCGTCGAGGGCGAGATGCGCGCCTTCCCGATCGCGAGGAACGTGCACGACGCCGGCATCCTGGTCGAGTCGGTGGCGCCCGCGCCCATCCCGGACGACGTCGCCGATCGCGCGACGCGCGTCGGCCAGGACCTCGCCATCTCGATGGGCCTGTGCGGCACCCTCACGGCCGAGCTGTTCTGGCTCGAGGACGGCTCGATCGTCGTGAACGAGCTCGCGCCCCGCGTCCACAACTCCGGCCACTGGACGCTCGACGGCGCCGAGACGTCGCAGTTCGAGCAGCACATCCGGGCCATCACCGGGCTCGGTCTCGGATCGCCCGCCGCGTTCGCCCCGACGGCCGTGGTCAACCTGCTCGGCACAGGGCCGCAGCGCGAGGCCCGACTGGCCGGTCTCGGCGATGCCCTCGCGGATCCGGCCGTCCATCTCCACCTGTACGACAAGCGTCGCGTGTTCGAACGTCGCAAGATGGGCCACCTCAGTGCCACCGGCCCGGATGTGGACGTGGCGCTCGAACGGGCGCACGCCGCACGCGCCGCCCTGCACTGGGAAGGGGAGTCGTGAGTCAGCCGCCGCCGGGAACCAGCCCCATCGTCGGGATCGTCGGCGGCAGCCGGTCGGACTTCCCCACGCTGGAGGACGCGGTCGCGATCCTCGACGAGCTGGGCGTCCCGTCCGAGTTGAAGGTCGTGTCCGCCCACCGGACGCCGGACCGCCTGTTCCGCTACGCCGAGGAGGCGTCCGGCCGCGGGATCCGGGTCATCATCGCGGGCGCCGGCGGCGCGGCCCACCTGCCCGGCATGCTCGCCGCCAAGACGATCCTGCCGGTCGTCGGCGTGCCCATCCCCACGAAGCACCTGGGCGGGCTGGACTCCTTGCTCTCGATCGCCCAGATGCCACGCGGCATCCCGGTCGCGACGGTGGCCATCGGCAATGCGACGAATGCCGGCCTGTTGGCGGCGGCGATCCTGGCGCTATCGGATCCGGAGCTCGGTGCCCGGCTGGCGGCGTGGCGAGCGCGGCAGACGCAGGCCGTCCTCGACGACCCCTCGAACGCCGAGGGCTGATCCGGGCCGGCTCGCCGCCGTTCCGCGTCAGGCGGCGCGGGCACCTTTCGGTGGCGGTGTCGCATACAGGTCGCGATGCTCGGCCAGGTGCAGGCCGATATCGAGCGCGAGCTTGAGCAGCACCAGGATGGCCAACGCGACGATGGCCGCGCCCGTGATCGAGATCGCCATGGCGCCGAAGATGATCGTCAGGTGCAGGGCCACGAGGCGGCCGTACGGCTTGAACATCTGGCCGGCCGCGGACACCCGCTTGTACTCGCCGCCGCCGATGAAGTTGAACAGGTACGACACGCCGTGGCTGATGAACAGGGCGATGACCGCGATCGACGAGCACGAGCGGATCCGGCGTCGTCCCGAGGCTGGACTCGCCGCCGGTGGCCGATCGCGCCGAACAGCGGCAGCGTCAGGACGAACACGCCGTGGACCGTCCAGAAGATCCCGTAGTGCAGGCAGAAGAACGGGATGAGCGATGACTTGGCGTCGCCGACCGGGCGGCGGCCGTTGATCGTGACGGTGGCGGACGCCTCGTCCGTCCCCTCGGCCTTCTGCATCTTGAGGACGTTGTAGACGCCCGACGATCCCGTTCTCCAGCCAGTAGATGATCAGGATCTGCCAGACGCTCCAGCCCAGGAAGATGACGCCGGCAAGCGGGATGAGGTTCGCCAGGACGAGCGCGATCAGCGCGCCGTAGGACGAACCCACCCGATACCAGGCGACGAGGCGCTCCACGCGCCGATGCTAGCCGACCGAGACGGTCCGCTCCTCGCTTCCGCGCACGAGGACGAGGTCGAACGGGCGCTTCAGGGTGCCGAGGGCTTCGAACAGGTCGTCCGCGTCCGAGATCGGCTTGCCGCCGGCCGACACGATGAGGTCGCCCGCATCGATGCCGGCCGCGTCGGCCAGGCTGTCGTCCTCGACGCCACGGACCAGGACGCCGTCACGCTCGGGCAGCCCGACCGCGCGCCGCATCCGTCGAGCGACGTGGGCCGGGGCGACCGCGACGCCGAGACGGATGGGCGTGGGCGACTCGCCGCGACCCAGGGCGTCCACCCGCTCGCGCAGGGCCGCGTCGGCCGGGAGCGCCAGGTAGAAGCCCTCGCCGATCCGGTTCGTGTTGATGCCGACGAGGTCGCCGGCCGCGTCCAGCAGCGCGCCACCGGACGAGCCGGGCGCCAGGGGAGCGGTGTGCTCGAGGCTGCCGCTGATCCGCCGGCCACCCGGGCCGCGGAACGAGCGAGCGATCGCCGAGACGAGCCCGAACGTGACGCGCGTCCCGCCGCCGTGGCTGGCGGCCGCTCCGAAGACGGCCGTGCCGATCGCGAGGGTCTCGCCGTCGCCCCAGGTGAGCGGCGTCGCGCCGGTCGTGTCGACGTCGATGACCGCGAGATCGCCGTCGCCATCGACGCCGGCGACGGTCCCGCGCGTGCGACGGCCGTCAGCGAACGTGACGGTGACTTCGTCGCCGCGCAGGTTGTGCGCGTTGGTCAGGACCTTGCCGTCGGCGATGACGACGCCGGAGCCGCGGTGGCCGCGACCGATCCCGACGATGGACGGGCCGGCGCGCTCGGCGACGGTGGAGACGGCGGACTGGAGGTCGTCGAGGATGCTCATGGGGTCGGGTGCTCCTGGGTGCTGGCGAGGGTCGCGCGGTCGGCGGTGCGACCGACTGACTTGTGACTTGCAATCTACTACTAACATCGAACCGTGACAAGCCCTGCCCGCCCGCCTACCATCGGCTCGATGGCTCGATCGACCGTGCGCCCCGCCACGACCCCGCTGGAGGCCGCGCTCGAACGAGTCGGCGACCGCTGGAGCCTGCTGCTGGTCGAGGCGCTGCTGGACGGACCGCGCCGGTTCAACGAGCTCGGCGAGGTCGTGACCGGGATCGCGCCGAACATCCTGTCGGACCGGCTTCGACGCCTGGAGCGCGGCCGGATCGTCGTCGCGACGCCGTACCAGGAGCGGCCGCAGCGGATGTCCTACGCGCTGACGGCGGACGGGCGGGATCTCGCGTCGGCGCTGCGTCTGCTGGCCGACTGGGGCGCCCGTGGCGGCGCCGACGCCGAGCCGATCCGGCACGGCACGTGCGGCACGCCGCTCGAGACCCGCTGGTTCTGCCCCACCTGCGAGATCGCCGTGGACGACCCCGACGCCGACGAGTCCCGGAGCCTCTGATGGCGAACCCGCGGGCCAAGGTCCGCTCGAGCGCGGCGGAGGCGCTGGACGGCCTGCTCACGGACGGGATGCGCATCGCCGCCGGCGGGTTCGGCCTGTGCGGGATCCCGGAGAACCTCATCGCGGCCCTCGTCGCGAGCGGCGTGACGGACCTGACGATCATCGGCAACAACGCCGGCGTGGACGACTTCGGGATGGGGTTGCTGCTGCCCGGCCGGCAGGTCCGCCGGATCGTGGCGTCGTACGTCGGGGAGAACCGCGAGTTCGAGCGCCAGGCGCTGGCCGGCGAGATCGAGCTGGAGCTGGTGCCCCAGGGCACGCTCGCCGAACGGCTGCGCGCCGGCGGCGCCGGGATCCCCGGCTTCTACACGCGCACCGGCTACGCCACGTCCCTCGCCGAGGGCAAGGACGTGCGCGACTTCGGCGGCCGCGAGTACGTGCTCGAGGAGGGGATCCGCGCCGACCTCTCGCTGGTGAAGGCCTGGAAGGGCGACACCGCCGGCAACCTCGTCTACCGCAAGACGGCGCGCAACTTCAACCCGATGATCGCGGCCGTGCGGCGACGTCACGGTGGCCGAGGTCGAGCACCTCGTCGAGGTCGGCGAGCTGGACCCGGACGAGATCGACACGCCCGGCATCTACGTCGACCGGATCGTGGCGGGGGCCCGCTACGAGGGCCGGATCGAGTTCCGGACGGTCTCGAGCGCCGGCGCCGAGGCGCCGACCGCCGCCGCCTCGCCGACCCGCGAGCTGATGGCCCGGCGCGCCGCGCAGGAGCTGCGCGACGGCGACTACGTCAACCTCGGCATCGGCATCCCGACGCTGGTCGCCAACCACATCCCCGACGGCATCGATGTCGTCCTGCAGTCCGAGAACGGGCTGCTCGGGATCGGCCCGTTCCCGACGGACGACGAGGTCGACCCGGACCTCATCAACGCCGGCAAGCAGACCGTGACGGCCATCCCGGGCGCCAGCTTCTTCTCGAGCGCGGACTCGTTCGCGATGATCCGCGGCGGCCACATCGACATCGCCATCCTGGGCGGCCTGGAGGTCGCGGAGAACGGCGACCTCGCGAACTGGATGGTGCCGGGCAAGATGGTCAAGGGCCCGGGCGGCGCGATGGACCTCGTGTCGGGCGTCGGCCGCGTCATCGTCCTGATGGACCACAACGCCAAGGACGGCAGCCCCAAGATCCTGCCCGAGTGCACGCTGCCGATCACCGGCCGGGCCGTCGTCAACAAGATCATCACGGACCTGTGCGTCTTCGAGGTCGTCCCGGGCGAGGGGCTCCGGCTGGTGGAGCTGCACCCGGGCGTGACCGTGGACGAGGTCCGCGCGCGGACCGGCTGCGGGTTCGCGGTCGCGCTCGACTGAGGCGGACGCAGCGCCCGGCTACACTCGATATCGATGGACGACGAACGCTGGGAACCCGGGATGCCGGTGCTGGACCGCCAGGCCGTGCGCGAACCGTCGCTGCAGGTCCGGCCGGCGACCGGCGAGTTGCCGCCCAGCCTTCAGGGTCTGCCGCCGCGGTCCGTCCCGGAGACGGCCCCGACCCCGCTCCAGCGGCACTACATCAACCTCAGCGTCATCGTGCTCATCTGCGGCGCGATCGCCATCACGGCACTGGAGCTGGGCGCCTCGCTCGGCAGCCCGCTGGTCAAGCTGTGCGTGATCATCGCGACCCCGCTGCTCCTGCTCACGACGGCGGACGCCGTGCTGCGCATCTGGCGGTCGGCCTGGGCGTGGATGCCCGTGGACCGCGGTCGCGGCCTGTTCCGACTGGCCTGGGTCGCCGTCAGCATCGTCGGGCTGACCGCGCTGACCCTGGCGGCCATCGTCGTGATCCTGGCGTGACGCGCCATGGATGAGTTCGAGCGCGGTCCGGACGGCCGGTCCACCAACCTCCCGAGCGGCGGCGGCGTGCCGGCCTGGATGGCGTCGAGCCTCAACTTCTGCTCGCGCTGCGGGACGGCGCTCGAGTTCGGCGTGGTCGAGGGCGAGGACCGCGAGCGACTGGCGTGCCCGTCGTGCGGCCACATCGCCTACGTCAACCCGCGCCTCGTCGTGACCGTGTTCCCGATCACCGACGCCGGCGAGATCGTCCTCATCCGCCGCGGCATCGAGCCCGGCAAGGGCTGGTGGGCGCAGCCGGGCGGCTTCCTCGAGGTCGACGAGACGGTCAACCAGGCGGCCATCCGCGAGACGTGGGAGGAGACGGGCCTGCTCATCGAGCCGGGCGAGATCATCGGGCTCTACACGCGGCTCGAGGCGGCGGTCGTCACGCTCGCGTTCGAGGCGCGGATCGTGGGCGGCATCGCCGCGCCGACCCCCGAGGCGACCGAGATCAAGGCGTTCGCCCCCGAGGACATCCCGTGGTCCGGGATCGCCTTCTCGACGACGACCTGGGCCCTGCGCGACTGGCTGGACCGCCGCCGCCCCGACCTGCGCTGGCCCGAGGAAGACAGCGGCGGCTGACCCTACGTCAGGTCGATGAAGACGTTCTTCGTCTCGGTGTAGAGGTCCAGCGCGCCCATCCCGAGCTCGCGGCCGATGCCCGACATCTTGTAGCCCCCGAACGGCGCTTCCGTGTGGACCGAGCTGTTCGAGTTGACGCTGATGACGCCGGCCTGGAGGGCCTTCGCGGCGCGCAGCGCCTTGCCGATGTCGCGGCGCCAGATCGACCCAGTCAACCCGTACGGCGTCGCGTTCGCGAGTCGGAGCGCCTCCTCCTCCGTGTCGAACGGGATGATCGAGACGACCGGGCCGAAGATCTCCTCGCGGGCGATGCGCATGTCGTTCGAGACGCCGTCGAACACGGTCGGCATGAGGTACGCGCCGTTCGGCCAGGGCCGGATCGGTGGGCGCCTCGCCGCCGACGACGAGCGTCGCGCCCTCGCCCAGCCCGATCTCGATGTAGTCCTTGACCCGGTCGCGCTGCTTGAAGCTGACGAGCGTGCCGACCTCGGTGGCCTCGTCGGCGGGGTCGCCCACCTTGACGTTGCGGGTCGCCTCGGCGAACAGCTCCACGACGCGTTCCTGCGCGGATCGCTCGACGAGGATCCGGCTGCGGGCGCAGCAGTCCTGGCCGGTGTTGTCGAAGACCGAGTACGGCGACTCGCGGGCGAACTTCTCGAGGTCCGCATCGGCGAAGACGATGTTGGGGCTCTTGCCGCCCAGCTCCAGCGAGATCTTCTTGATGTTGCCCGCGGCCAGCCGCATGATCTCCTGGCCGGTCGTCGTCTCGCCGGTGAAGGCGACCTTGCCGATGCCCGGGTGCGCGGCGATCGACGCACCCGCGGTCCCGCCGGGTCCGGTCACGACGTTCAGGACGCCGGCCGGGATGCCGGCCTCGAGGGCCAGCTCGCCGAGCCGCAGCGCCGTCAACGGGGAGTAGCTGGCGGGCTTGAGGATCGCGGTGTTGCCGGCGGCCAGCGCCGGGGCGACCTTCCACGAGGCCATGAGCAGCGGGAAGTTCCAGGGCACGATGAGCCCGACGACGCCGATCGGCTCGCGCAGGGTCAGGTCCAGCCCCGGCTTCGAGACCGGGATCGTCTGGCCGAAGATCTTGTTGGCGGCACCCGCGTAGTAGTCGAACACGAGGCTGGCGCCGGTGATCTCGCCGCGCGCGCCGCTGATCGGCTTGCCGACGTTCCGGCTCTCGAGCTGGGCCAGCTCCTCGGTGTGGTCCTTGATGAGCGCCGCGAACTTCGCCAGCGTCCGGCCGCGCTTGCCGGCGGCCCAGTTGGCCCAGCCCTTGCGGTCCTCGAACGCCTTCTGGGCGGCGGCGACGGCACGGTCCACGTCCTCGCGTCCGCCGAGCGGCGCGGTCGCGATGACCGTCCCGTTCGGCCGGGTTGACGACATCGAACGTCTGGCCGTCCGCGGCATCCACGGACTCGCCGCCGATGACCATGCGGGTCGTCGTGGGGGCGGCTGCGGCCGGTCGAGCATGGCGTGCTGCTCGGGGGTCATGGTCTGCCTCACGCTGGATCGGGGCCGGTCCGGGACCGGGTGGGTCGGACCTCGATGATACCCCCGGGTCCCGTCCGGAACGGGCCGGACGGCCCTCCGGCTCACTCCCGGGCCGGGGCTAGCATCGGCGGTGATGACCACCGCTCCTGCAGGCGTTCCGCAGCAACCACGTCCGCATGTGGCTGGCTGCGGTGCTGACCATCTTCGCTGTCGGCACCGCCGGCTACGTCGCTCTCGGGTGGCCCGGCGGGGACGCGGCCTACATGACCGGGATCACGCTGACCACGGTCGGCTACAAGGAAGTCCGGGAACTCGATGGCCTCGGTCGAGCGTGGACGGTGATCGTGGCGATCGCGGGGGTCGGGATCATCTTCGGGTCGGTCGGGATCGTCGCCGAGGCCGTGCTGTCGGAGGCGGTCAGTGGACGGAGGGAGGCGAAACGGATGGCGACGGCGATCGACGGTCTCAGGGACCACCTCATCCTGTGTGGCTACGGCCGGGTCGGATCGACCGTGGCGCGCGAACTGGCCCACGCCGGCGAGCCGTTCGTCGTGGTCGACATCAATCCGGCGTCGTTGGAGATCGCCAGGGCCGACGGCCACCTGATCGTCGTCGGCGATGCGACGTCGGATGCTCGTCCTGCGCGAGGCCGGCATCGAGCGCGCGCGCGGTCTCGTCACGACGATCGACTCGGATGCGAACAACGTGTACGTGACCCTGTCCGCCAGGGCCATGAACCCGGGCCTCTTCGTGGTCGCCCGTGCGAATCAGGAAGGATCGGAAGCGAAGCTCGCGCAGGCGGGCGCGGACCGGGTCGTGTCGCCGTACACGCGCGCGGGCCGCCAGATCGCCGAGCTGGCCGTCCGTCCCGGCGTCGCCGACTTCATCGACTTCGCGCTGTCGCATGGCGAGCCGACCTTCGCCATCGAGGGCGTCAAGGTCCGCGCGAACGGCCCGCTGGACGGGGCGACCGTCGGGACGCTCCGCGAGCGTGGCATCTTCTCGCTGGCGGTCGTCCGAGGCGATCGCGACTACGAACCGAATCCGGGCGCCGAGCGGATCCTGGTCGCGGGCGAGAGCCTGATCGCGTCCGGCTCCGCGGAGACGCTCCGCGACATGCGCGAGCGCGCCTGACCTGTCAGCCGCTCCCTGGCGATCCGCGGCGACCGCTCAGACCGTCAGCGACCTCACGCGCGGTCGCGTCCGTACGCCTCGCGCCGGAGGCCGGTGACGATGCCGTTGAGCTCGGGGCCGGAGACGCCCATCCGCTGCAGGGCGTGGCGGGCCAGTTCGAACGCTGCCTCGGCCTCGGGATCCGCGACGCGGGCCACGTCCAGCCCCTGGAGCGTGTCGATCTCCTTCTTCCCACGGGCCCGCGAGGCGATCGACAGCCGTGGGCTGATCCGGCGGGCACGCTCGGCGGCGAGGCGCGCCGTCAAGGGGTCGCCGACCGCGATGATGAGCACGCGAGCCCGATCCAGTCCGACCCGCTTGAGGATCTCCGGGATTCGCCCCGTCTCCGAACACCGTCGACGCCCCGAGCCGTTTGGCGGCATCGAGCCGGCGCGCGTCCCGGTCGACCACGACGCAGCGGAAGCCGCGCGTCCTCACCGCGCTGATGACGACACGACCCACCCGCCCGGCACCGAGCACGACGACCGTCGGTCGGCGCGACTCGTCATCGGCAGACATCGCCTGTTCCGTGCGCGACGTCCCGGCCACGGCGCCCGGCGCATCCACGTCCAGGGTCGCCACGCCGAGTCCGGCCGTGAGGGCTCGGGCCTCGCGTCGTGCCACGAGCGAGTCGCCCAGGCGCGCCACGAACGGGCTCAGCACGATCGTCACGACGGCCGTCCCCAGGATGATGTTGTAGGTTCGGGGCTCCAGCAGGTCCAGATGGCGGCCGTTCTCCGCGAGGATCAGGCTGAACTCGCCGACCTGGGCCATGATCGCCCCGAGCAGGATGGCCGACCGCGTCGGCAACCCGAGCGCCCGACCCAGGACGGCGATGGCGAACCCCTTGCCGATGACCGCCACGACGACCAGCAGGGCGACGACGCCGGCGTCGGCGGCCAGGGCGGCCGGATCCACGAGCATCCCGACCGAGACGAAGAACAGCACTGCGAACAGGTCGCGGAACGGCGTGACTTCGGCCGCGGCCTGGTGCGACAGCTCCGACTCCGACACGAGGATGCCGGCCACGAACGCCCCGAGCGCCAGCGACAACCCGAACACGGCGCTGGAGATGAACGCCGTCATGAGGGCCGTGGCGACGACCGCCAGCAGGAACAGTTCACTCGAGCCCAGGCGGGCGACGACGGCGAACATCCACGGCAGGAGGCGCGTTCCCAGGAGGTAGGCCAGGGCCAGGAAGATCGCGGCCTTCACCATGGCTGCCGCGAACGGCACGATCACGTCACCGCCGGCCAACGGTGGGAGCGCGACGATGAACACGATCGTGGCGATGTCCTGGACGATGGTCCAGCCCACCGCCGCACGACCGTGCGTGCTGTCCATCTCGCCGCGATCGATGAGCTGCTTGAGGACGACGATCGTCGACGACAGTGACAGGCACGCTCCCACGATGAGCGCCTCTCGAAGGTCGGCGCCGAGCAGGACCATCACGAGTCCGCCGACCCCGAGGATGAGCAGGACCTGGAGGATGCCGCCCGGGATGACGATCCGCCCGACCGAGCGCAGTTCCCGGATCGAGAACTCGACGCCGAGGGCGAACAGCAGCAGGATCACGCCGACCTCGGCGAGGACGGCGATCTGGCCCTGGCCGCCCACGAAGCCCGGTGTGAAGGGCCCGATGAGGACGCCCGCGAGCATGTAGCCCACGACGGCGGGCTGGCGCAGGCGGACGGCGATGGCGCCACCGATCAGCGCTGCCACGATGGCGCCGCCCAGGTCGAGGATGAAGCGAAGCTGCGCGGTCAGCTCGAACTGCAGCCACTCGGAAGGATCGATCATCACCGGCTCACAGCGCGCCTGTCGGCCGGCAAGCGCTCAGGACCCCGGGTCGGAGTCGAGGGCGGCGGACGCGTCGGCGACCGGCACGATGGCGTGCGGCGCGTCCGAGAGCGCCAGGACGTCGTGCTCGGGGGCTTCGACGAGCGAGAGGGCCGGGACGCTGGCGCCGGGGATCCCCTCGGCCGCCACGATGGCCGCCCCGATGATGCCGGCGTCGTTGCGCAGGTCCGCGGCCACGATCGGGCAGCGAACGGTCAGGCGCGGGATGAACTTGTCGGCGTTCTTGCTGACCCCACCGCCCAGGATGATGAGTGACGGCCAGACCAGCTTGTCGATGCGGTCCAGGTGCTCGTCGAGGTCCTGCGACCAGGCCTTCCAGCCGAGCCCTCGGCGGGTACGGGCGGACGAGGCGGAACGCCACTCGGCGGGCTTGCCGCGGATCTCCATCGTGCCGAACTCGACGTTGGGGACGAGATGACCGTCGATGAAGACGCCCGATCCGACACCCGTCCCGAGCGTCAGCACCACGACCGTTCCGTGTCGGCCCCGGCCCTGGCCGAAGCGCATCTCGGCGATGCCGGCCGCATCGGCGTCGTTGATGATCGAGATCGGCCGGCCCGTGACCTTCACGAGCCGCTCGACGACCGGATACCCCACCCAGCGCGAATCGATGTTGCTCGCGGTCTTGGCGGTGCCGTCCATGGTCACGACCGGGAGCCCCACGCCGACCGGCGTGTTCGGACCAAGCCCGCTGGCAGTCACGAGGCGCTTGACGACGCGACCCACCGACGCAAGGACAGCATCCGGCGTGGACGGTTGCGGCGTGGCCACGCGCAGGCGGACCGACCGGAATCGGCCGGCCTCCACATCCACGACCGCCGCCTTGATGCCACTGCCACCGACGTCCACGCCGATGGCGATCCGGCCGTTGGCCATATCGGCACCGTCCTCCGTCATCAGAAGTAATTCACGCTGATGCCGCCGTCCACGACCAGCGAGGCGCCGTTCGTCCAGCGCGACTCGTCCGAGGCCAGGTAGACGGCCATGTGGACGATCTCCTCGGGCTTGCCGAAGCGTCCGGTCGGGTTGCGCGCGAGCCGGAGCTGCTTGGCAGCCTCGTCCTTGACCAGCCAGTCCATCAGCAGCGGGGTCTCGACCGGGCCGGGGCAGATCGCGTTCGTCCGGATCGCCGTTCGGCCCGAACTGCACGGCGAGGCTCCGCGTGAGCGCCAGGACGGCCCCCTTGGACGCCGTGTAGGCATCCTGCGGCACGCTGCAGCCCAGGATCGCGACGAAGCTGGCGATGTTGATGATCGAGCCGCCGCCAGCCTCGATCATGGCCGGCACCGCGAACTTGCAGCCGAGGTAGACGCCGCGCACGTTGACCGCCATGACGGCGTCCCAGGTATCGGGGTCCGTGTCGGTCACCGAGTGGTCCGCCTCGGGCATGATCCCGGCGTTGTTGTAGAGGCAATCGAGACGGCCGTAGGTCGCGACGGCGTGCTGCACCATCGCCCTGGCGTCGGCCTCCTTCGAGACATCGACCTTGATGAACGAGGCCTCGCCGCCCGCGGCTCGCACGAGGGCCGCCGTCTCCTCGCCGGCCTCCTCGCCGTACTCCGCGACGACGACGCGGGCGCCTTCCGCTGCGAACATCCGGGCCGCTACCCGCCCCATGCCGCCACCGGCGCCGGTGATGATCGTGACCTTGTCCTGCAGTCGCATGGCACTCCCTCTCACGCCGCGTCACGAGCAGGGTACTGCCCGTGGGGTCCCTCGTGGCGCCCGAAATGGCTCAGTGGATCCCTCGTGGCGCCTCGGCCAGCATCGTTTCGACGATCTCCGCGGATGCCGCCAGGCGCCGTCGCTCCTTGGGCGTGAGCGGCTGGATCATGCCGCTGAGCGTGGCCACCCGTCGGTCACGCCCATCGAGGAGGAGCGATCGGCCAGTGGTGCTGGCACTCACCCGGACCACGCGATGGTCGGTCTCGTCCGGCAGGCGTTCGACCAGCCCATCCTCCACCAGCCCGGCCACGAGCCGGGTCATCGTCGGTGGCGTGACCCCCTCGGCGGCGGCGAGCGCGCCGATCGTGCGCGGACCGCCGAACACGAGGACCGACAACGCCGACAGTCTGGCCGCCGAGATCCCGCTCATCCGGTCTTCTTGCGCGAGCCGTCGAAGCAGGTGCAGGATGGCCGAATGGAATCGGGCCGCGAGTTCCTCATCGGGGGTTGCGGGCCGCGTCATGAGGCGTATATTAGTTGCAGCACCTAATGATGTCCAGTCGGGAGGTGGTCGGCATGGCGACAGCGCCGGAACTCATCGATGCGGTCGCGGCCGGAGACGCCTCTCGCGTGGCGGAGCTGGTCGCGACGGATCCGTCCCTCGCGAACGCCCGTGACGCCGCCGGCGTGTCGGCCATCATGACCGCTCGCTATCGCGCGGACCGGGCCGTCACCGATGCCCTGCTCGCGGCCGATCCGGACCTCGACATCTTCGAGGCGACAAGCCTCGGGTACGCCGACCGCCTGGTCGAGGACCTGGCGTCCGATGCAGCCCTGGCGACCGCCCGCTCGGCCGATGGCTACACGGCGCTCCACTTCGCCGCCTTCTTCGGCAAAGCCGAGGCCGCCCGGCTGCTGCTCGACGCCGGCGCCGAGGTGAACGTCGTGTCGGATAACGAGATGCGCGTCCAGCCGCTCCATAGCGCGGCGGCGGGTCGACATCACGAGGTGTGCCGCGTCTTGCTGACCGCCGGCGCCGACGTGGACGCGACCCAGCGGCATGGCTACACGCCGCTCCATGCCGCCGCCCAGCACGGCGACGTCGAACTGGTGGAGCTGTTCCTGTCCGCCGGGGCGGACCCGGCGGCCGCCCTGGACGATGGCGCGACGCCGGCGGATCTGGCCACGCGCGCCGGCCACGAGGATGTCGCCCGCCGGATCCGCGAGGTGGCGTCGGCCGGCTAGATCCGTCGGGGCGAGGTTCAGCGAGCGGCGCGTTCCTCGAGCAGGGCGTCTCGAGCGGCAGCGAAGGCGTCAGCGCAGGCGGCCACCCGCGCCTCGACATCCGGGACCGAACCGCTGCGCGCGTCTGCCTCCAGGCGGCGACAGGCGTCGGCAAGGGCGGCCGCGCCGACGTTCGCACTGCTCGACTTCAGGCTGTGGACCGGTCGTACGAGGGCCTCGATGTCGCCGGCAGCCGCCGCCGCCCGCATCGCCGCCAGCTGCGTCCCGGCATCGTCGAGGTACGTGTCGACGAGCTCGTCGACGAACTCGAGGTCGTCGCCGGTGATCTCGAGCAGATGGCTGAACGCGGCTGGATCCAGGATCGGCTCGGTCATGTCGTCATCTCCGTCGATCGGATCCCGGTCACCGCATAGACGGGGATCGGCCGGCTGAACCCCTTGAGCTGTCGATCGCCGGCCGGCGTCGCCTCGATGGAGGCCTCCGCTGCCGCGAACGTCCGGTGCGCGATGAGGATCTCCCCCGGTGCCGCTTCACCGCTCAGGCGGGCCGCCAGGATGATCCCGTGGCCCACCGCACCGTAGTCGTAGCGCCCCTCGAACCCGATGCGCCCGAGCGTGGCGTACCCCGTGGCGATCCCGATCCCGATCTCCAGGACGTACCCGCGCCTCCGCCACTCCGCGCCCAGCTCGCCGAAGCGCTCGCGCATCTCGACCGCCAGCCCCACCGCGCGCGCCGCGTGGTCCTCCTGCAGCACCGGATCGTTGAAGAACGTCATGAACCCGTCGCCGGCGAAGTGTTCGAGCGTTCCCTCGTGGGCGACGATGAGCGGCCCCATCACGCCGTGGTACGCCCGAAGGAAGCCAAGGACCTCCTCCGGCTCGGCCGCCTCGGAGAACGAGGTGAAGTTGCGCAGGTCGCAGAACATGGCCGTGATCTCGCGCCGGTGTCCGGCCAGCATCGCCTCGCCGTCGTCGCTGGACACGAGGGCCGCGACCTGGGGCGACAGGAAGCGCGCCAGCTCGGATCGCTGCCGGTCGATGGTCGCGAGCATCCGCCCCTGCTCCTCGAGGGTCTGGCGTTCGAGGTCGTGCAGGCGCTTGCCCGCCATCGAGGCCTCGATCCGGGCCCGCAGGATCTCCGGGTCGACGGTCTTCGGCAGGTAGTCCGCGGCGCCCATCCGGATGCACCGGACGACACTCTCGAGCTCATCCACGCCCGAGATGACGATGACCGGCAGGTCGCTCAGGGCCGGGTCGGCCTTCAGCGCCGCGAGCGTCTCGTAGCCGTCCATCTCGGGCATCACGATGTCGAGCAGGACCACGTCCACGGCCGGGCTGCCAGGATCGCGCAGCCGTTCGAGCGCCTCCCGACCGTGCTCCGCCTCGAGCGTCTCGTGCCCGATCGACGTCAGCAGGCGGACGAGCAGCCGGCGGTTGAAGGCGGTGTCGTCCACGACGAGGACGCGTCCGCTGGTCATCGACCGTCCTGTGCCGCGCCGCCGACATCGCGGCGCACGGACGCGGCGATGGACTCACCGAGTGCCTCGGGGCGGATCGGCTTGGACAGGTAGTCGTCCATCCCGGCCGCCAGGCACATCTCGCGGTCGCCTTCCATCGCATTGGCCGTCATCGCCACGATCCGTGGACCGGTGTCACCCGGCCAGCGCGTCCGGATGCGTCGCGTGGCCTCGAGACCGTCCAGCTCGGGCATCTGGACGTCCATCAGGACGAGGTCGTAGACCGATCGCTCGATGGCCGCGATCGCCTCGAGACCGTCGCCGGCGACGTCGGCCCGATAGCCCATCCGCTCGAGCAATCGGAGGGCGAGCTTCTGGTTCACGGGGTTGTCCTCGGCGAGCAGGATCCGGAGCGGATGGCGGGCCCCAAGCTCATGGTCGATGCCGGTGCCGGTCGCGCGGACAGGGACGGAGGCGGCATTGCCGGCCAGCACCGTGGCGAGCGTGTCGTGCAGCGCCGACGGCTTCACGGGCTTGATGAGGAAGGCCGAGATCGCATCGTTCGCCCGGTCGTGCATCCCGAGGGACGAGAGGATCACGATCGGGACTGCGGCGCCGGCCGTCGAGGCGCGGATCGCGGTCGCCAGGGCGATCCCATCGAGTTCGGGCATGTGCATGTCGAGGATGGCGAGGTCGAACGGCTTGCCCTGGCTGACCCAGCCGAGCGCTTCACGGGACGATCCGGTCGATTCGGCCGTCATGCCCCAGCGCAGCAGCAGCGTGTCGAGGATCCGGCGGTTCGTCGCGTTGTCATCCACGACAAGGACGTGCCGGCCGGCGAGGTCCACGCCGACGATCGGTGCCGACGCGAGGGCCGTTTCCGTCGCGTCGGCGTGGATCCGCAGCGTGAAGGTGCTGCCTCGGCCAGCGATGCCGGCGCTCGATGCCGTCAGCGAGCCGTCCATGAGCTCGGCCAGACGTCGACTGATGGCCAGGCCGAGACCCGTCCCGCCGTACCGACGCGAGATCGACGCGTCGGCCTGACTGAACGACTGGAAGAGTCGTCCGATCCGGTCCGGCGGGATGCCGATCCCGGTGTCGCGCACGTCCACGGTGAACGCCCATCGGTCGGCCTGGCGGCCGCCTCCCAGGTCCCGGTGGCCCGCCACGGTCAACTCGACCTCGCCCGTCTCGGTGAACTTGATCGCGTTCGAGAGCAGGTTGATGACGATCTGTCGCAGGCGGCCGTGGTCGCCGACGATCGTTCGCGGCAGCCCGTCGTCGATGGTGTAGGCGAGCTCGAGTCCCTTGGCGGCGGCCAGCGGCGCGACCACGTCGAGTGCCCCTTCGATGCAGGGTGCCAGGTCGAACGGGCGGTGATCGAGCTCGACCTTGCCCGCCTCGATCTTGGAGAAGTCCAGGATGTCGTTGATGATCAGGAGCAGGGCGTCGCCGGACGTCCGGATGGTCTCGGCGTAGTCCCGTTGCTCCTCGGTCAGGGGCGTGTCCAGCATCAGCCCGCTCATGCCGATGATCGCGTTCATCGGGGTGCGGATCTCGTGGCTCATCGCGGCGAGGAACGTGGACTTGGCCTGGTTCGCCTGTTCGGCCGCCTCCCGGGCCACTCGCCCTTCCTCGAACAACCGGGCGTTCTGGATGGCGATCGTGGCCTGTTGCGCCAGTCCGACGAGGAAGGACAGGTCCGCCGAGGTGAACGGGGCTGCCGGTTCGGAGCGCCAGATGGCCATCATCCCGATGACCTCGCCGCGAGAGTGAAGAGGCGCGGCCATCAGTCGGTACTCGATGTCGTCCTCCTCGGTCCCGGCGATCGAGACCGTCCGTGGATCGTTCGCGACGTCGTTGACGGTCTGCGCCTCGTCGCGTCGGCGAGGTCGCCGATGATCCCCTCGCCCAGTCGGATCGTGTCCCCGAGCACCGCATCCGCGAAGGACCCGAGCGCCACGATCGGCCGGAAGAGCTGACCGTCTTCCTCGGCCAGGAAGACCGCGCTCGTGTCGCCGGCCAGGAGCGCCATGGCGCGATCGGTGATGCGCTCGAGGACGGGACCGAGGTCCAGCATCGCCGAGATCTCCGCCGCCACGTCCGCCAGGGCGGTCATCTCCGCGGCCTGCCGTTGGGCGTCCCGATAGAGCCTGGCGTTCTGGATGGCCACGCCGACGTTCGCGGCGAGCGTGGTCAGGAGCCGGGCGTCGGCCTCGCCGAACCGACCGCTCTGAGCGGTGTCCTGGACGCTGATCACCCCGATGGCGGCGTCGCCGGTCAGGATGGGGACGCCCAGGTACGAGCTGGCGGGAGTGCCCAGCATGGAGCGGCCCGCGAACTCGGCCTGCTTGTTGAGGAGCAGCGGCTCGCGCGCTTCCAGGACCTGGGACGTGAGCCCCTCGCCGTACCGGATGGCCGGATTCTCGCCACGCTGGCCGCCCTCGCTGTAGTAGACGAAGTCGATCATGTCGCGCTCCGGATCGTGGAGGGCGACGTATACGAGGTCGGCATCGAACGTGTCGCGCATCTGGTCGCCGAGGTGCTCGATCAGGGCGTCCAGGTCGAGTTGCCCGGCGAGGGCCCGTCCGACGCTGTTGACGATGGCCAGTTCCGCGGCTCGCTGGCGGGTCTCGTCGATCAGGCGGGCGTTGTCCAGGGCGACGCTGAGGCTCGCGGCCAGGGTGGTCAGCAGATCCATGTCCGACTGGGTGAAGGCGTGCTCGCGGTCCAGGTTCTGGAGGGACACCACGCCATTCGCTCGACCGCCGCGCAGCAGGGGAGCGTAGATGGCGGACCTGGCGGCCTCACCCTGGATGGCGCTCGTCTGTCCGAGCACGGCGGCCTTGGCCGCCAGATCGTCGTTGACCATCAGCGAACGGCTGGTCCGGAGCACCTCCTTCCGGAAGCCGATGAGCTCCATCGGCTCGTCCGGAAAACGGACCCCCCGCTCGATCGTGTACGGAAAGTGCACGAGCCCGGACTCCGCGTCGTACACGCCGATGTCGACGACCTGGGTGTCGAAGATCGAGTGGATCTTGTCGCCGACGAGGTCGTACATCGCCTGCATGTCGAGCTCGGCCGCGAGCCCTTCCTGGACGCTGTTGATGATCGCCAGTTCGGCGTTGCGCTGGTCCGTCTCGGTCAGGAGTCGCTTGGTCTCGTCGAACAGGCGGGCGCTCTCGAGGGCGACGGCCATGCTCGACGCGAGCGTGCTGAGCAGGCGTTCGTCGGACTCGTCGTAGGCGTTCGCCTCGACGTCCTCGAGGCAGATGACGCCGATCACTCGCTCGCCCGACAGGATCGGCACGCCGAGCCATGAGTTCGACTCGGTGCCGCTGGTGATGGCGCCGAGCGCATCGGCATCGGCCGCAAGGGCGACCCGTAACGGCTGGCGCGTGCGGATGACGATCGACGTCAGGCCCGGCCCGAGCTGGAACGATTCGGTCTGGAGTCGTTCGCCCTCGTCGATCTCGTACGGGAAGGTGATGAGCTCGGTCGTGTCGTCGTAGATGGCGATGAACATCGACTGGGCGTCGAACAGCGTCCGCAGGCGCTCCCCGACGAGATCGATGATGGCCTCGAACTCCATCTGGCTGCCGAGGGCCAGGCCGATCTCGTTGACGAGCGCCAGCTCGGCATTGCGCTGGCGGGTCTCCTCGATGGCGCGTACCCGGCTCAGGGCGGAGCCGATGTGCTGCCCGACGAACGCCAGCAGATCCCGGTCGGCTTCCGTGTGGAGGCGCTCCCCGTCGTACGACTGGACGACGATGGCCCCGAGGGTCTCGCCCTCGGCGATCAGCGGCGCGCCGACCCAGTCGCCGCCGACGGGCGTGACCCCGACAGCCTGGATCTCGCCGCGGGCGACGAGGTCCGCATGACCCGCGGTGTCCAGCAACAGCGGCCGGCCGGTCCGCAGCAGGTAGCCGGTGGTGCCGGCCGCCTCGCCCACGCCGATCGGATCCCAGGCGGCGGGGTCCGGGAGGTCGGTGTCGACCGTGTCGACGTAGTACGGGAAGTTGATGGCCTCGCGCTCGGCGTCGTACAGCGCGATGTAGAAGTTCTCGGCATCCATGAGTCGACCGACGATGCCGTGGACGGTGGCGTAGAACGACGGCAGGTCCTTCGCCGAGCTGGCCGCATCGGCGATGCGCAGGAGCGCGTCCTGCACGCGCTCGGCCTGGTCGCGCTCGGCGTCGCGGGACTCGAGCTCGGCGATGCGTGCGCGCAGGGCGCCGACGTCCTCGGTCATCGTGAGCGGCCGTGACCCCGGGTGCGCGACGGAAGGGCGATGGTCAGCCTCGTTCGAGGTAGCGTTCGCGGTCCCACGCGTGGACCATCGAATCGTACGTCTCCTGCTCGACGCGCGCGGCGTTCAGGTAGTGGTCGACCACGTCCTGGCCGAGGATCTCGACGGCCGCCTCGGAACGTTCCAGCTCCCAGATCGCCTCGTAGAGCGCGCGGGGCATGCGCTGGACGCCCGTCGCGAGGTAGCCGTTGCCCTTGAATTCCGGATCGAGCGGCAGCTCGTGGCGGATGCCGTACAGACCGGCCCCGATCGCCGCCGCGTAGGTCAGGTAGGCGTTCATGTCGCCGCCGGGGAACCGATCCTCGACATGCAGCCCGGGACCTCGGCCGACGAGGCGGAAGCCGGTCGTGCGGTTGTCTCGACCCCAGACCACGTTGACCGGCGCCCACGACAGCGAGGCGTAGCGCTTGTACGAGTTGATGAACGGCGCGATGAACACGGCCATCTCGCGCGAGAGCGCCATCATCCCGGCCATGAAGTGCTGGCCGAGCTGGGACAGGCCGTACGGGCCGGCCGGCTCGCCATCCGCGGCCGCCATGAGCGGGACGTCCTTCACGACATCCCACAGGCTCATGTGGAGGTGGCCGGACGAGCCGGTCCAGCGGTGGTCCGGCTTGGCCATGAAGGTGATGCCCCAGCCGTTGAGATAGGCGATCTCCTTGGCCCCGTGCTTGAACACGACGCTGCGATCGGCCGACTCGAGGACGTGGTCGTAGCGGATGTTGACCTCGTGCTGGCCGTTCGCGGCCTCGCCCTTGCTGAACTCGATGGGGACGTTCGCCTCGGTCATCTGGTTGCGCAGCAGCCGGTGAAGCGGCTCGGCCTTGGTCGCCTGGAGGAGGTGGTAGTCCTCGTTGTAGTGGCCGAACGTGCGCGGGACCGGCCAGCCGCGTTCCGCCAGGTCCTCCCACGAGTCCTTCAGCACGTAGAACTCGAACTCGGAGCCGGCCTTGAGCGCGAACCCCTGCTCCGCCGCCAGCGCGACCTGGCGCTTGAGGATGGTCCGCGGCGCGATCGGGATCTCGGCGCCGGTCTCCTCGTCGACGGCGTCGGCGAGGACCATCGCGGTCCCGGGCAGCCAGGGCAGGATCCGGAGCTGGTCCCAGATCGGCTCGGCGATCCAGTCGCCGTAGCCGGTCTCCCAGTTCATGAGCTTGAACCCTTCGGGGGTGTTCATCTCCATGTCCGTCCCCAGCAGGTACGTACAGAAGTGGGCCCCGTGCGAGATGACACCGTCGAGGAAGGCCTGGCCCTGGACGCGCTTGCCGACGAGGCGGCCCTGCATGTCCGTGATGGCCACGACGATGGTGTCGATCCGGCCGTCGCGGACCATCGCCTCCAGTTCGAGGAGCCGCGGGTGCTTATCGTGACCGTGATCGCCCATCGGGCTGGCTCCTCTCCTGACGACGTGATGGGAAGGCCGGCCCGCCTCGGGCCGGCCTTCGTGGATGCGGACGAGGCTCGGTCGGACGCTAGGACGCCACCGACCTCGCGCGCAGCCTGCGAGAACTCGCGCTCGATCTCGGTCAGCTCGCTCGCGTCACCCATCGCCTGCGGACCCTTGAAGTTCCGCTTCGCGAAGGCGAAGTAGTAGACGACGAGGAACAGGACGGTCGCGAGCATGAACGGGAAGCTGATATTGCCCGACGTGGGCCAGCTGAACAGGATCATCAGGACGACGACCCAGAAGATGGCCACCCAGGCGACCGGCTTCGAGTAGCGGCCCAGGCTCCACACCCGCTCGCCGAGCCAGTCGCTGGTGGTCGCGCCGAGGTAGATGCAGATCCCGTACGCGGCGTACAGGAAGATCGTGCTGATGGCGGTGACGATGACGATGGCGGTACCACCGCCGACGTAGCCGGCGGCCACGGAGAACAGCCACGCCACGACGACCATGGCGGTCAGCGAGTTGGCGGGGGTGCGGTACCGATGCGAGACCTTCTTCAACCAGCCGGAGCCGGGCAGGCCGTCGTCACGGCTGAACGCGTAGAGCATCCGGCCGGCCGACGCGACGGACGAAAGCCCGCAGAACGCCATGGCGATGGCGATCCCGGCCGCCAGCACGTCGCCCATCTGGCCGAGGTTGTGCTCGAGGATGGCGATGACCGCGACGCCGCCGCCGAAGTAGTACTGGCTCGCGCCACCGATCGTGCTGTCGTCCAGGACCGGCGGGAACAGGGTCGACAGGTTCGGCAGGTGGGTCGACAGCGCCAGCAGGAAGATGAACCCGACGACGGCCGAGACCGCGACCGACAGGAACAGGCCCCAGGCGCTCGCGACGCGCGCCCCGACCGTCTCCTCGGCCACGTGCGCCGAGGCGTCATACCCCGTGTAGGTCCAGTTGGCCTGGAGCAGCGAGAAGAAGAAGGCCAGCATCAACGGATACGTGATCGCCGGTCCGTAGTCCAGGGTGATCGGGCCCATCGCGTTCTGCCATGTGCCCACGGTGTCCTGCGGCTGGATCGCGAACAGGGTCAGACCCGATTCATCCGGCTTGCCGGCAAGGAACACCAGCACGACCACGGCGGCCACGATGGCGATGTGCCACCAGACGCTGACCTGGTTCAGGATGGCCACGAGGTTGATGCCGGCGATGTTGATGATCAGCTCGACCAGCATCAGGATGCCCATCGTCACGAGCTGGCCGGTCAGGATCGCCGTGTCGCCATTGGCCAGCAGGACGGTCGTGTTGTCGTAGGTGATGCCGAAGTTGGCCAGCAGCGGCGTGATGATGGTGGCATTGAGGAACGCCGCGGCGGCGAAGTTGATGCCGGCGACGATCGCGAACTGGCCGATCAGGTTGAACCAGGCGGTCCACCAGCCCCAGTTCTTGTTCTTCATCCGGCTGGCCCAGTAGTACAGGCCGCCGGCGGTCGGATAGGCCGACGCGATCTCCGACATGCTCGCGGCGATGAGCAGCACGAACACGGTGACCAGCGGCCAACCGATCATGACGGCGGCCGTCCCGGCCCAGGCCAGCCCGTAGTCGTACAGGATGACCGCGCCGGTCAGGATGCTGATGATGCTGAAGCTGATCGCGAAGTTGCTGAATCCGCCCATCGTGCGGAACAGCTCCTGCGCGTAGCCGAGCTTGTGCAGGTCGGCGACATCCTGCTTGATGACGTCTTCGCGGGACTTCGATTGGGTCATCGGTTCCTCCCTCACTCGGACCTGTTCGCCCGGGCGGGCGACGGGTCGGATCGGCCTCCCTCAAGACCGATCCGGGTGCGGCGGCCGCGACCTTCGCAAGGTGCGCCGCGCGCGAACGCGGGGATGCGTGGGATGACGGGTTCGACGGACGGCTTGGTCTGCCGCTGGGCAGCGAGGACGTCGGCTGCCGCTCGGTCGCTCAGGCCCTCCTCTCCCCACCGTGCAAGTGGAACGATGGCGGGACTATACGCGCTCTCCGGAGGGCTTCAAGCCCCCCGGCTCAATAGAGCATCGTGGTCCCGCTAGGGAAGACGAATTCGAAGGCGGACGCCGGGAGCGCGGCATCGGGGGCCAGCTCGGCGACCTCCGCGTGCCGTGCGACGACGCCTCCGATGGTCTCGATCAGGCGGACGATCACGCCGGTCTCGCGGTCGACGCCGATGGTCAGGCTGAAGTCCGGCCGGTCGCCCGACAGGCCCATCGTTCGAGGGTGGTCGCACGTCAGCAGGATCGCCTCGCGCCCGGCGATGAGGTCCGTCCCGGTGATGGCGCACGGTCCGGTCGCGAGGACGTTCTGGCAGAACCCCGCCGGGTGGACGAAGGTGTCCGGCAGGGTCTCGGCAGGCAGCGGCGTGACCGGCTCGTAGACCTGCGCGGTCCCGGGGAAGTCCGGATCGTCGAGCCCGCGCGGTCGGTTGCGGACGGGACGCTGGGTGCCGAGCGTGTGAGCGCTCGCATAGGTCCGAACGAGTTCGCCGTCGGACGCCCAGATCTCGTATGGTCCGCCGACCTCCGGTCCTGGCAGGCTCGTCGTCACCTTGGCCGACCCTGGGTGACGCAGCGCCACATCGACCGTCGTCGCTTCCTCGCCACGCGCCGTCCAGCGCCGGTCGACGACCCGGAGCCGAAGCGTCGCGAACCGCGTCTCGGCGTCGCGCATGAAGTCGAACAGCTCGGCCACGGTGGGCAGCCCGGCCGGCAGGGCTGCGACCTCCGGGAGGCGTCGGCCGTCGACGGCGACGGGCAGCGCGGCGGCGCGATCCCAGAGTCGAGTGGAGGTCATGCCGCGATCGTACCAAAGGGATCGCGCGGCGGATCGGCCGCTACGATGCCGCCGATGGATCGACACGAGGAGGGACGGATGATCTGGATCGACACGATCGCCTATGCCGACGCGACCGGACGACTGCGCGAGTCGTACGAGCGGATCAAGGGTCCGGGCGATCTCGTCGACAACATCATGCTGGCACACAGCCAGCGGCCCTCGTCGATCGACGGCCATTTCGCCGTGTATCGGTCCGCCCTGCACGACCCGTCTCTGACGTCGCCGCGCTGGTTCCTCCAGGCGGTCGGCATCCTGGTGAGCCTGCTCAATGCCTGCGACTACTGCGTCATCCATCACACGGTCTCGATGGGCCGGTTCCTCGGGGACGACGAGCGCGCAGCGACCGTGCGGGCGGCCCTCGAGGCCCAGGACTTCGATGCCGCGTTCGAGCCCGGGGAGGCCGCCGCCCTGCGCTACACGGTCAAGCTCACCCAGGCGCCGTGGACGGTCGAGGCGGCGGATGTCCAGGCGATGCGCGATGGCGGGCTGGACGACGGTCGGATCCTCGAGGTCAACCAGGTCGCGGCCTACTTCGCCTACGCCAACCGGACGGTCCTCGGACTCGGTGTCGATACGCACGGCGACGTCCTCGGGTCCGGGCCGACGGATCGGGTGGCGGAGCCGGGCGGCGGCTGACCAGGGTGGACCACCGCTCCCGCGCGGCCGCCGGCGGGTCCGCGTGACGTGATGGATCGACGTGCCTTCCTGCGGGGGATGGGTGGCGTCGTCGGCGTTGCCGGTGTCGCCGCACTCGGCGCCTGCGCTCCCGGGCCGAGCCGGCTGGTGGCGCCGGGTTCGGCGGGCGAGCGTGTCATCGTCGTCGGCGCGGGCGCGTCAGGGCTCGCGGCGGCGACTCGGCTGGTGGCGGCCGGCTACGTGATCACCGTGCTCGAGGCGCGCGACCGGATCGGCGGACGAGCCTGGACGAGCGACGCCCTGGGCGTGCCGGTGGATCTGGGGGCGTCGTGGATCCATGGCACGACGGACAACCCGCTCACGCCCCTCGCTCGGGACGCCGGGCTCCGCTTCGCGTCGACGCTGTTCGAGCGCTACGCCACGTTCGACCACGACGGACGACTCCTGGCGCCGCGCCAGGATGAGCTCGTCTACGACCTGTGGCTGCGGCGCGCGGAGGCCACGGCGAGGCTCGGTGACGGTCCTGACGGACGACGCTCGTTCGCGCAGGCGTTCGAGATGGTCGCGGCCGATCCGGGCCTGGCGGCGCCCGACGAGCTCGACGGCGCCTTCGTGGAGCGCTACATGACCTGGATCCAGGCGGTGGACGTGACCATCGACCTTGCCGAGGACCCGGATCGCCTGGATGCGGCCGCCCGCGAGGACGGCGAGTCGCTCGACGGCCTGTGGGTGATGCTCGATCGTGGCTATCAGGCCCTGTTCGACCCGATCGCCGCACCACTCGACATCCGGCTCGGGATCCCGGTGGTCTCGGTACGCGAGACGGGTCATGGCGTCTCGGTCGAGACGGCGACGGACGTGTATGAAGCGGAGCGGGCCATCGTGACGGTGCCGCTCGGGGTCCTGAAGCACGGCGACATCGCCTTCGATCCACCCCTGCCGGCGGCCACCGCGAGCGCTATCGAGCGACTCGGGTTCGGCGACTTCCTGAAGGTCGGTCTGCGGTTCTCGGAGCGGATCTGGCCGAACGGCTTCGACTGGCTCGGCCGGATCGGCGAGACGAGCTTCCCCGAGTGGGTGGACCTGACCGCCACGACCGGGCAGCCGATCGCGATCGGGTTCGCCGGAGGATCCGAGGCGCGCCGCCTGGAGGACCTCGACGACGACGAGATCGTGGAGCTCGGGCTCGAGGCGCTGGAGGCGGCCGTGAGTCGCGTCCTCCCGGCACCAGAGCGGACGGTCGTGACCCGCTGGGCGGCCGATCCCTTCGCGCGCGGCTCGTACTCGTCCCTGGCGGTCGGGGCGACCGGCGCGGATCGGGACGCGCTGACGGAGCCGATCGGATCCCGCGTGTTCCTGGCCGGGGAGGCGACGAGCCGCCGTCACCCATCGACCGTCCATGGCGCGTGGGAGTCCGGCCTGGCCGCCGCCGATCGCGTCGTCGCGTCGCGCTGACGGCGCCGACCGCGGTCCGGGTCAGCCGCCGGCGGGACCTCCGCCGAGGCCCGGCTCGGTCATCGCGGCCGGGTCGAGCAGGCGATCCACCTCGGCGGCGTCCATCCCGCGCTCGAGCGCCAGTTCGCGGATCGTGCGGCCGGACTTGAACGCCTCCTTGGCCAGCTTCGCCGCCTCGTCGTAGCCGATGGCCGGCGCCAGGGCGGTCGCGAGCATCAGCCCCTGCTCGACCAGGGCCGGCCCGCGGTCCGTGGCGGTCAGGCCTTCGATGCAGCGAGCGCTGAAGTTGTCGGCGCCGGCGCCGAGCAAGGTGATGGACTCGAGCAGCGTCACCGCGGTCACCGGCAGCATGACGTTCAGTTCGAGGAAGCTGCCGGTCTGGCCGAAGGCGACCGTGGCGTCGTTGCCGACCACCCGGGCGACGACCATCGTCAGGCTCTCGACGATGACCGGGTTCACCTTGCCGGGCATGATGCTGGAGCCCGGCTGCGTCTCGGGCAGGGCGAGCTCGGCCAGGCCGGCGCGCGGGCCCATGCCCATCAGGCGGACGTCCGAGGCGATCTTCCACAGGCTCAGCGCGATCGTGCGGATGGCGCCGTGGGCGGCGATCGCCGCATCGAGGGTGGCCTGGGCATGGAAGTGGTTGCCCGTCTCGCGGACGGTCAGCCCGGTCAGCCGCGACAGGCGGGCGCACGTCCGGAAGGCGTACTCCGGGTGGGCGTTGATGCCTGTCCCGACGGCCGTCCCGCCGAGCGGGACCTCGAGCAGCTCGGCCTGGGCGGTCCGGGCGCGTCGGAGCGACTCCTCGACCTGGCCGGCGTAGCCCCGGAACTCCTGGCCCAGCCGGACCGGGGTGGCGTCCTGGAGGTGCGTCCGGCCGGTCTTGATGACCGGCCACAGCGCCTGCTCCTTGCGCGACGAGGGCCGTGTGCAGGCGCTCCAGGCCGGGGATGAGCGCGTCCTCGATGGCCATCGCGGCCGACAGCTGGAGGGCCGTCGGGATCGTGTCGTTGCTGGACTGGCAGCGGTTGACGTCGTCGTTCGGGTGGACCGATCCGACCGTCGCCGAGTCGGGCGGCCGCGAGGTGGGCGACGACCTCGTTCATGTTCGTGTTGGTCGATGTCCCGGAGCCGGTCTGGTAGATGTCGATCGGGAACTGGTCGTCGTGCGCGCCGTCGGCGACCTCGCGGGCGGCCGCGGCGATCGCCGCTCCGACCTCCGCATCGAGCAGGCCGAGCTCGGCGTTCGTCTCGGCGGCGGCCAGCTTGATGAGCGCGAGCGCCCGGATGAAGCGGCGTGGGAAGCGCTGGCCGGAGATCGGGAAGTTCAGGACCGCCCGCTGGGTGGACGCGCCGTACAGGGCATCGAGCGGGACGGCCATCTCGCCCATCGAGTCGCGCTCGAGTCGCGTGGCTGGGGCGGCTTCGTCGTCGGCCATGTCCACGATTGTAGGCGCCCGCTCCGGGCTAGACTCGGGGTCATGCCGTCGCTCAGCGCCAACGGGATCGACATCGCCTACGACACGATGGGGGCCGGGCCGCCGCTCGTCCTGCTGCACGGCGCCAGTTCCTCCGGCAAGGAGGACTTCGCCGCGCAGATCCCGTCGCTCACGAAGGCGTTCCACCTGTATGTGCCCGATGCGCGCGGCCACGGCGGACGCGCTGGGACGTGGCCGATGGCTTCTCGCAGCTCCAGCTGGTCGACGATCTCGAGGCATTCGTCGACGGACTCGGCCTGACGACCTTCCACCTGGCCGGCTTCTCGATGGGGGCGATGACGGCGATGCGGTTCGCGACGCGCCAGGCGAACCGACTGCGGACGCTCATCCTGGCCGGGATCACGCCCGAACGCGAACCGCGGGCCACCATCGCCCGGCGGCTCATGGATCCCGTCCGGATCGAGCGCGACGACCCGCGCTGGGCGGCGGAACTGTCCGCTCGCCACGATCCGGTCCAGGGCGTCGGGGCGTGGCAGCGCCTGCTCCCGGCGATCGCCGCCGAGATCACGATCCAGCCGCTGCTGACGCCGAAGGACCTCCACGCCATCGATGTCCCGACGTTGGTGGTGTGCGGCGACCGCGACCCGTTCGTGCCGGTGGATCACGCCTGGGGCCTGGCCCGGCAGATCCCTCGGGCGCGCCTGCTGGTCGTCCCGGACTGCGCCCACGAGGTCATGGCTCGTCAGCCGGCGGTGTTCAATACGGCCCTGGCCGGCTTCTACCGGTCCACGGAAGCCGAGGCGCGGGCTCGAGCTGAGGAGGTGTCCCGATGACCACGCTGCTGGCCATGTTCCGGCGACCCGACGGCGGCCCGGAGGCCCAGGCCGAGTTCGAGCGCCGCTACGAGGCGGAGCACCTGCCGCTCGTCGCCGGGACGCCGGGCCTGCGCGGGACGACCGTCCATCGCGTCGTCGGGAGCCCTCGGCGGCGAGACGGACCTGATCGTCGTCACGGCGATGACGTTCGACGATCGCGCGGCGATGGACGCCGGGCTGGCGTCGGACGCGATGCGCGCGGCCGGCCGGAACCTGCGCGAGATCGCGCCGGGCCTCGTCACGATGCTGGTCCTGGAAGCGGACGGGACGCTGACCGCTGCGGCAACGCCAACGCTCGACTGACCGCGCGACGGGGCGTCCCGCGCCCTCGACGGCGGTGGATACTGTCCGCGGTGACCGACGACCGAGTCCGCCCCCGACCGCCCGATCCGGCGTGTCCTGGCCGGCCGCCGCCCCGGCGTCGATGGCGCCCGAGGCGACCGTCGCCGGCGTCGCCCTCGTCACGCTCGACCGGCCGAAGGCGCTCAACGCGCTCAGCTTCGACCTCCTCCGCGAGCTCGCGGACACGCTGGAGCGCCTGGACGCCGACGAGGCGTGCCGGGCGATCGTCCTGACCGGCGCCGGGACGCGGGCCTTCGCGGCCGGGGCCGACATCCGGGAGCTGGCCGGCCAGACCAGCGCCAGCCTGGCCGCCGGCCACGACTTCGATGCGTGGGGCCGCATCGATGCGATCGGCCTGCCCGCTCATCGCGGCCGTGCGTGGCTACGCCCTCGGTGGCGGCTGCGAGCTGGCGATGGCCTGCGACCTGCATCGTCGCCGGCGACGACGCGACGTTCGGCCAGCCCGAGATCTCGATCGGGGTCATGCCCGGCGCCGGCGGGACCCAGCGGCTGACCCGGGCGATCGGCCCGGCGCGGGCGATGGAGCTGATCCTGACCGGTCGGACGATGGGCGCCGACGAGGCGTTCGCCGCGGGCCTCGTGACGCGCGTGGTCCCGGCCGCGGCGACCGTCGATGCGGCCCTGGAGCTGGCGGCCCGGATCGCCGCGATGCCGCCGCTCGCCGTGCGTGCCGCCAAGCGAGCGGTCCGCGCCGCGGCCGAACTGCCGTTGACCCATGGTCTTGCGGCCGAACGTCAGGCATTCTTCGCATTGTTCGATACGAACGACCAGCACGAGGGCATGACCGCGTTCATCGAGAAGCGTCCGGCCGCCTGGACCGGACGCTGATCGCACAGGCACCCGAGGGAGGAGCACGGATGGAACGCGACTTCGGCGGCGGCAGCGATGTCGGCCGGGACATCGAGCGCGACCTGGGCGACGAGCCGCCGGCCGCCTTCCGCGACGCCGCCCCCGACTACCTGGCGCCGCTCGAGGAGGGCGGCCCGGTCAGCGGGCACACGCCCGCGCCCGAATCGACCGCAGTCCGCCGCCGACTCGCCCGAGCACGACTGGGCGCGCGCCCGCGACCTCATCTACCCGGCGTTCCGCCCGGTCGGCACGCAGGGCCTGTCCGTCGAGGGCATCGACCGCGACACGCTCGTCTCGACGACGACCAGCCACTCGCAGCCGATCCTCGACGAGGGTCCGGCCGGCCTGCCGGTCGTCTACACGATCGATGCCGGGGCGTTCGACGTCGTCGTCAACGGCGACCACCTGCTGTCGTGGGGTGTCGGGCCGGAGGCGATCCAGGACGCCGCCCTGGCCAACCTCGCCCGCTGGTCCGCGGCGGCGCCGTGGACGGAGGAGGTCTCGGGCGACCGGCATCTCGTCAGCTCGGACACCGGTGACGGCTGGGATGCCGCGCGGATCCTGTTGCCGGACGTCGTCGACCACCTCATCGCCGAGCTCGGCCCGCACGGCCGGATCCTCGTCGGCCTGCCCGAGCGGCACCTCCTGACGGCCGGCTCGCTGCGGCCCGGGTGACGACGACTTCGCCGCGCTGTTCGCCGACTTCATCGTCGAGCACTCGGGCGGAGCGGACGAGCCCATCGATCGGCGCGTGTTCGAGCTGGTCGACGGGCGGCTGGTCGAGTTCGTCGGCTCGCCCGGGGCCTGACGGCCGACCGCAGCCGTGCCCGACGTCCGATCCGAGGTCGCCGACGGGGTCGCGACCATCACCCTGGATCGCCCCGACGCGCTCAACTCGCTGACGATCCCGATGAAGGCGCGAGCTGCTGGCCGCGTTCCGGGCGGTCGGCCGGGACCGCGCGGTCCGGGCGGTCGTGCTGACCGGTGCCGGTCGGGCGTTCTGTGCCGGCCAGGACCTGAAGGAACGCCTGGATCCAGCGGCGACGCCGCTCGCCGTGGAGGTGCGCGAGCGCTACAACCCGATCATCCGCGCGATGCGCGACCTGGACCAGCCCATCGTCGGCGCGATCAACGGTGTCGCCGCGGGCGCCGGCGCGTCGCTCGCGCTGGCCTGCGACCTCCGGGTGATGGCCGAGACCGCGACGTTCGCCCTGGCGTTCGGGCGGATCGGGCTGGTGCCGGACAGCGGCGCGACCTGGTTCCTGCCGCGCCTGGTCGGCCCGGCCAAGGCCGCCGAACTGGCGCTCCTGTCCGAGCCCCTGTCGGCCGCCGATGCCGAGCGGTTCGGGCTGGTCGCCCGCGTCGTCCCGGCGGCGTCGCTCGTGGACGAGGCACGGGCGATGGCGGCGCGCCTCGCCGGGCTGGCGCCGCGCGCGCTGGCGATGACGAAGCACGCCCTCGATCGGTCGTGGGGGATCGACCTCGCCACGGCGCTCGAGGACGAGGCCTACCTGCAGGGCATCGCCGGCGCGACGAGCGACCATGCCGAGGGCCTTGCCGCGTTCGTCGAGAAGCGGCCGCCGCGGTTCACCGGGGAGTAGCCCTGGGCCGGGCCACCGGCGGCGCTACGGGACGACGAACGTCGTCGGGTCCGTCTCGGCGACCAGCAGCGAACCGGACTCGGAGGCCCGCAGGACCTGCAGGCGGATGTAGTACGTGCCCGGGTCGAGTGCATCGATGTGGGCGGACGCCGTGGCCGGGTTCTCGCCGACCCACACCTGGGTCGCCCCATCGAGGTAGCTCGGCGTGGTGTCCGTGGTCGAGACGACGATCTTGTTCCAGGTGAAGCAGGCCTCCGGACCGCCGAACGGCGTCCAGTCGAAGGCGACCCCGGCGTCGGGGGTGACGAACAGGTCGCCCGAGGTTCGCCACGGCCTTGCCGCGGACGGTCCGGACCGCGCTCTTCGCGGTGGCATCGTCGCCGGCGGTGAAGGCGACCGTGCGGTAGCTGACGTCATCCCCGACGACGAGCCCGGCGTCGATGGCGCTCAGCCACGACCGATCCGTCCCGTACAGGCTGCCCGGCGCGGTCACCGGGGCGACCGGCGGGTAGACCGGCGGGATGGACGCCGTCGTGGACGTCAGGGTCTGGTAGTGATGGAACCCGGCGGCCGGTGCCTTGCTCCAGGCGAGGTAGGTGAACCCGCCCGGGCAGGCGGTCGCGGTCAGGCTGAGCGAGCCCACGGTCGGCGTCGGTGTCGGGCGTGGGCTTGGGCGTCGGCTTGGGCGTGGGCTTGGGCGTCGGCTTGGGCGTCGGCTTCGGCGTCGGCTTGGCGGTCGGCCTGGCGGTCGGATCGACCTCGTTCGGCGTCGCCGACGGATCGGGCCCGAGGCTCGGTCGGCTCGGCGGATGGATCGACCGTCGGCTCGGACGGCTCGGGGCTCGGGGCGACGGTCGTGGGGCTCGGGTCCGGCTCGAGCGCGGCGAGGACGTCGCCGAAGATGCCCGGCTCGAACCCGAGCGCCACGTCCCGCCGCGCGTTTTCGATGAGCCACGGATCGGCGAGGTCGGAGGGTGCGACCGGGCCGAGGACGACGTCGGTCGCGGCGTCCGGCACGTCGCTCCCCAGATGGATGATCGCGACATCACCCTCGTCGAGGGTCGCCTGCAGGCCCGGACCGGCGATCGTCGATCGCGTGCTCGACGCCGACGACGCGCGCCCGTTCGCCGCCAGCCGGATCCGGCTCGCGGGAGACGTCGAAGGCCGTCCCATCGGCGGTCCAGTCGACCTCGGCGGTCGCGACCCGATACGTGACGTCCGCGCCGGTGACGCGGTGGTAGACCCGGCCGTCGAGCTGGTCGATGGCCAGCTCGGTCCGATCGAGCGTCGTCAGGCGGACGGCCGTCGTGCCGGCCAGCCGGGCGATGCCGCCGCCGAGTTCGAGGGTGGCGTGGCCGTCGGCGTCGGTGCGGACGACGTCGCCTTCCTGGAGGGCCATGCCCGTCAGCAGCGGCGAGACGTCGCCGTCGCGCACGAGGGTCGCGCCGGCGACGTCGCCGGCGCGGGTGGTCGGTGGCGCGACGAAGGCCCGCCCGAAGTCCAGGCCGATGACGCTGACGATGACGACGGCCGCCACCAGCAACGCCGTCCAGCGCGGGGCGGGCAGCACGGTCGGGGGGCGCGCCGTGATGCGCGGCGTGACCGGACGCATGGGGAAGCGCTCGCCCGACGGGCGCGGCGCGCTCACCGATCGGCGGGGCGACCCAGATCGAGCTCGGGGTCAGGGTGGTGGCGCTCGCGCCGGTCGCGCGCCGGCCGGCCCGACGAGTCGAGCCCGAAGGTTCGCCGCGAAGTCGGCGGCGGGGGCGTGCTCGGCCGACCGGGCTCGTGCGCCGGCCTGGGCCAGGCGATCGGTCAGCGCGGCCAGCTCCGGGTCGCCGCCGGCCGCGGACCCGTCGAACGGCACGAACCCGTCCTCGTCAGGCCGCATCGATGGCCTCCTTGAGCATCACGCCCCGCAGGGCTCGCAGCGCTCGGTGGAGCTTCACGGCGAAGGTCGCCCGTGAGCAGCCCAGGACGGCGCACAGCTCGTCGGTCTCGAGCCCGTCGAAGAACTTGAGGATGAGGATCTGGCGGTGCCCGTCCGGCAGGAGCGTCAGCGCCCGACCCAGCTGGTCGCGGTCGAGGGCCGCCGCGAAGGCCTGTGCCGCGCGGTCGTCGCCGAGCTGACGGGCGTTGCCGCGATCGTCGCCCGCGTCCGGCCCGTCGAAGTCGCCGACGCGGCCCATGAGCGGGACGGTCCGGCCCTCGCGCCGGACGTGATCGACGACCGCGTTCGCGGCGACCCGGTAGAGCCACCCGCCGAACGAGTCGTTACGGAAGTCGGACCGTCGAACGGCGCCGAGCGCTCGTTCGAACGTGGTCGCGGTCAGGTCCTCGGCCACGGCCCGATCCCCGACACGGCGCGCGATGAAGCCGTGGATGCGTGGCAGGTAGAAGTCGTAGAGCTCGCCGAACGCGGATGCGTCCACTCTGGCCCGGGCCACGAGGGCCCGTTCCAGAGTGGCATCCAGTCGAGAGGCGCTGCGGCGATCAGGTTCCATGCGCGACCCGATCGTGTGGGTGGCTGGGTGCGCCGGCCATCGGCCAGCAGTACCGCCTCAAGCGGGACCACGGTGCACACCCATCCATCCGGCATCGGCCAGCGTCGCGCTCGAGTGACCGGCTACTCGATGGTCACGGCGACGGTGTCGCTCGTGCCCAGCAGGGGATAGCTGCCGTCGACATGGCCCTTGCACTGGACGGTGTACTTGTAGGTCTCACCGACCACGACGGACTCGTCGACCCAGGTCGTGACGTTGCGGTCCTCGATCTCGAAGACCGTCGTGCCCTCGTACGCCTTGCGCACGATGCGGTAGTGGCTGAACGGGTCGGCCGTGCAGGTCTCCCAGTGCAGGACGGCGTGGCCGCCCTCGGAGCCGACTTCCAGCCACAGGGCCTGCGGCTTGGGGGCGGGCTCCTCCGCCTTCGGCGTGACGATCGACTTCGTCGCGCTGGCGGCCAGGACCTTGTAGCCCTCACCGACGTGCTTGACGCAGAAGACGCGGTACCAGAGGCGCTTGCCGGCAGGAGCTTCCTTGTCGAAGAAGGCGGACTTGCCGTCCATCCCGACGACCTTCACCAGGGAGTCGTGCGCGCCGAGCGGCCAGCGGACGACGTTGTCGGTGGAGCGCACGACCTTGTAGGCCTCGGCGCCGTCGATCTCGCAGTTCGACCAATCGAGCCACGGATGGCCTTCATCGATGACGAGCTTGAGGGCCAGGACCGGGCGATCCGGGGCCGGCTTCTCGGTCGGCTTCGGCTCGGGCTTCGGCTCGGGCGTGGGGTCGGCCTTGGCCGGGGTCACGATGGACTCGACCTCGGACACGCAGGCGACGAACGTCGTGTCGCCGACCTTGGCGATGCCGAACACGGCGTACCACAGGCGCTTCCCGGCGGGAGCGCGCTCGTCGACGAAGCGCGTGCCGCCGACGTTCTCGACGACACCGACGAGGGCGTCGCCCTCGGCGCGCGGATAGCTCGCCCCGGCGTTCGTGGAGCGGATGATCTTGTAGGCCACGAAGCCATCGACCTCGCAGGCCGTCCAGGCCAGCTTGACGTCGCGCTCGCGCAGGGCGAGTTCCAGGCGGATGGCGGCGGGCTCGGCGGTCGGATCCGGGTCGGTCCCGGGCTCTCGGTGCCCGGCTCGGTCTCCGGGATCGTCTCGCCCTGCTCGGTCTGCGCGGCGATGCCGAAGGCCGAGCCGGCGCCGCCGACGCGACCAAGGTCGTTGCCGCCGTTGCCGAGGGCCGTGGCACCACCCGACGAGTCGTCGTTCGCGGCGCCGCGGCGCCGGTCAGATCCGGATCCGCGGCCTTGCCCGTGCCCAGCGATGAGCCGAACGCCAGCGCGCAGACCAGGAAGGCTCCGGCGATCGCGCCGGGCACCGACACGGTCAGGTGTCGCCGACCGCCGCCACCGATCCGCGGCTGCACCGACGCCGGTGCGTCGGGCTCCCAGACCTCGACGTCTTCGACCGGCCCGAGGCCGGTCGGCTGCTTCTGATCCATCCCTCGTGTCTCCCCGAATGGGTCGGTGTGGCCGCATGGTAAAGCGCGCGACCGGATGAGTCCGACGCACACAGAACGCCCGGATCGGCGCCGGGATTACCGGCGTCGTCGCAGCCGATGGTCCTGGGACCCGTCGCGCCCGCCCGTGCGCACTTGACGCGACCCGCGTCAAAACCCTAGGCTCGCCCCTAACAAGCGTTCGTTAGGAGGCGCCAGCGCGTGGTCGAGACCACCCGTCGCCGCGAGATCGAGGACGTCGCCAGCTCGCTGTTCCGCGAGCGTGGCTATGCCGGCACGAGCGTGCGCGACATCGCCCGAGCCCTCGACATCCAGGGAGCCAGCCTGTACGCCCACGTCGCGTCCAAGCAGGATGTCCTGCGGACGATCGTGGAGCGCATGGCCGGCCGGTTCGAGGCGGCCGCGGACGAGGCGATCGCGGGGCTGGACGGTGGCGATGACCGCGGACCCGGCCAGCCGGCTCGGCGCCCTCGTGCGGGCGCACGTCGGCGTGGTGACGGGCGACCTCGAGCGCGCCACGGTCTTCGTCCATGAGTGGCGGTCGCTCGATGGCGACGGTCGCGCGCGGATGGCCAAGCGCCGCGATGCCTACGAGCGCCGGTTCCGCACGATCGTCGCGGATGGCGTGGAGACGGGCGCGTTCGCCTCGTCCGACCCGACCGCCACGGCGGCGTTCATCCTCACGGCACTCAACGGGCTCGTGGCCTGGTACCGGCCCGAGGGCCGCCTGCCGCCGGCCGAGGTCGCCGATCTGTACGCCGACCTCGCGGTCAGTGCCGCGACCGGCCCGGAGGTGATCCGATGACCGATCCACTGGCGCTCGACCCGATCCTGTCGCCGATCGAGCGGTCTCGTCCCGTCTTCAACGATGCGGCCCTGTCACACGACGAGCGGTTCGAGGCGTTCGAAGCGCACGTCGTCGGCGGCGGCAAGGTCGAGGCGACCGACTGGATGCCCGACGAGTACCGACTGGCCGTCCTTCGGTTCGTGGAGATGCACGCCAACAGCGAACTCATGGGTGTCCTCCCCGAGCGCGAGTGGCTGATGCGGGCGCCGACCCTGCGCCGCAAGCTGGCCCTGACCGCCAAGGTCCAGGACGAGGTGGGCCACGCCCAGCTCCTGTATCGCGTGGCCGAGGATCTCGGCAAGACGCGCGAGGCGATGTTCGACGACCTGCTGGCCGGGAAGACGAAGTTCCACAACGTCTTCCACTACCCGACGGTCGGCTGGGCCGATGTCGGGCTGATCGCCTGGCTCGTCGATGCGGCCGCGATCGTGGCCCAGCAGGCCCTGCGCGACAGCAGCTACGCCCCGTACGCCCGGACGATGCGCAAGATCTGCTGGGAGGAGTCGGTCCACATCATGCACGGCCGCGATGTCGTGGTGACCATGGCCACCGGGACGCCGGCGCAGCGGGCGGCCATCCAGGACGCGCTCGATCGCTGGTGGGGACCGCTCATGCAGATGCACGGTCCGCGCTCGCCGCGCGAGAAGGACCGCGACCTGCACTGGCGGATCAAGGCCAAGACGTCCGAGGAACTGCGCCAGGAGTTCCTGTCCATCTACGTGCCACGCATCCGCGAGCTCGGCCTGGTCATCCCGGACGACGAGCTCCGCTGGGACGAGGCGGCCGCGCGCTGGGAGTACCGCGATCCCGATTGGGACGAGCTGCGGACCGTCGTCACGAACCACGGGCCGATGTCGCAGGCACGACTGGACTTCCGCCGGCTCAACCGCGAGGACACGCGCTGGGTCCGCGAGACGATCCTGGGCGTCCCGGCGGCGGCCTGACGCCGATGGCCGACTCCGACACTCGACCTGAGCCGGGCGCTGGCGAACCGATCCTGGAGCCCTGGGAGGTCTTCCGCCAGGAGAAGGACGGCGACCCGATGAAGCACGGCGGGAGCGTCATGGCGCCCGATGCCGAACTGGCCGTCCACTACGCGCGCGAGCTGTTCGGGCGTCGCCAGGAAAGCGTCCGGCTCTGGGTCGTCCGCCGCGCCGACGTCCTGGATCTCGCGGATCCCGACCTGCTCCAGCCGCCGCTCGATCGCTCGTTCAAGAAGCCCGGCGGCTATGTCATGCGCGACAAGCTGGCGGCGGCGCGCGAGCAGTCCGGGCAGGCGAAGCCGAAGGCGCGCTCGAAGTGAGCGCAGCCCAGGCGGTCTCGCTGCCGACGGCGGACCTTCCCGTCATCGCCCTCGGTCATCTGCTGGGAGCGATGGCCGACGACGAGTTCGTCATCGGCTCGAGCGATTCCGAGTGGACCGGCATCGCGCCGCTCCTCGAGGAGGACGTGGCGATGAGTTCGCTGGCCCAGGACGAGATCGGCCATGCGGCCGCGCTGTACGGCCTCCTCGGCGGCGCTGACCGGTCGGGACCCCGACGTGATCGCCTATGACCGCGAGCCCGACGAGTACCGCCACAGCCGACTGCTGGACCATGGCCGGGGCGACTGGGCCATGACGATCGCGCGGCGGTACCTGTATGAGACCTCCGACGCCGTCCGCCTGGATGCGCTCATCGATGGCACGTGGGCGCCGCTCGCGGACCTGTGCGGCAAGCTCGTCCGCGAGGAGCGCTACCACCAGATGCACGTGAACGCCTGGTTCAGCGCGGCTGGCGCATGGGCACGGCGAGCCGCGCGAGCGGTTGCTGGCGGCGCTCGCGACCCTCGCGCCCGGATGCCGGTACGGTCTTCACGCCACTCCCCGGTGAACCGGCACTGGTCGAGGCCGGGCATCCTGGCCGCCCCGATGACCGAGCTCGAGGCCCGTTGGCGGGCGACGATCGCCCCGACGTTCGCCGCGCTCGACCTGCCGATGCCGCCCCCGACCGCGCGCCCCACGATGGGTCGACAGGACCACGGCGCCGACTTCGCCTGGCTGTGGGGCGAGTTCACCCAGCGTCCGTCGGAGCGACCCGGAGGCGGTCTGGTGAGCGAGGCCGGGACCCAGGTCGGGATCGCCCGAGCGCGGGCCGGCATCGACCGGGGCGACCGGCGCGTCGTCCGACTCGGATCGACGAAGCAGCCATCCGGCTCGCGCTGGCCGAGGTGATGGACCCGGAGCTCCCGATGGTGTCCATCGTCGAGCTGGGCATGGTCGGCGAGGTCGGGGTCGGATCGACCATCCAGGTCGACCTGCTGCCGACGTTCGTCGGTTGCCCGGCGCTCGAGCTCATCCAGGCGGCCGTCGTCGCTCGATTGGCGGCGTTCGGACGGCCCGTCGAGGTCCAGGCCACGTTCGTCGTCCCGTGGACGTCGGAGCGGATCACGCCTGCCGGACTCGCCGCCCTTGCCGCGGCCGGGATCGCGCCGCCGACCTCGCTCGAGGACACCCGGTGCCCGCATTGCGCCTCGGCGCAGGTCGTGCGCGACAGCCTGTTCGGACCGACCCAGTGCCGGTCGCTCTTCTATTGCCGGTCGTGCCGCCAGCCGTTCGAAGCCCTGAAGGTCGTCTGACGTATGGTACGATGGGTGGCATGGAGAAGACGACCGTCTACCTGACATCGGACCAGAAGCGAGCCCTGGCCCGGGCCGCTGCCGCCGAGGGTCGAAGTGAAGCGGACTTGATCCGCGAGGGGATCACGGCCGTGACGGCCCGGCATCGGGTCGCGGAGCCGACCGCCCCATTGTTCGATAGCGGGACCGGCGATCTGGCGGACCGAGCGGACGAGTACCTCGAGGGGTTCGGCGACCGGTGATCCTCGTGGATACGAGTGGGTTGCTGAGTGCCCTCGACGCCTCGGACCCGCGCCACGCCGCCTCGCGCGCCGCGTTGCTGGCTGACGACGGACCCCGGCTCCTCTCGCCGTTCGTGCTGGCCGAACTGGACTACCTGCTCACGACGCGCGTGTCGACACGGGTCGCTCGAGCGTTCCTGGCCGAGGTCGCGGCCGGCGCCTACCAGTTGGAGCGCTTCGAGGCCGACGACATCGCCGAGGCGGGCGAGATCCTCGATCGGTACGCGGATCTCGATCTCGGTCTGGCGGACGCCTCGATCGTCGTCCTGGCGCATCGACATGGCGCCGTCGACGTGCTGACCCTGGACGAGCGTCACTTTCGAGTCGTGAGTGCCGGTGGGCGGCGGTCGTTCCGGATCCTGCCGGCGGACGGACCTCGATGAGTGTGCCGGGCGTCACGACCGTCGGGATCGTCGGTGCAGGGACCATGGGTGTCGGGATCGCCCAGGTCGCCCTGGAGGCAGGCCACCGCGTCACGATCGCCGACCGTGATCCGACGGCGCTCCTGTCCGCCGCTCGAACGGGTCCGGACCGGGCTGACCCGGCGCGCGGCGAAGTCGGGTGAGACGGATCCGTGGGTGGCGCGGGTGCACGGTCGTCTCGAGACCCGGCCATCGGTCGAGGCAGCCGTGGCCGACGCCGACCTGGTCATCGAGGCCGCGATCGAGGATCTCGAGGCGAAGCAGGCGCTGTTCCGCGCCATCGCCGCGTCCGCTCCGGCCGACGCGATCCTCGCGACGAACACGAGCGCCCTGTCCGTGACTGCGATCGCCTCGGCCACCGGCTGCCCCGAGCGGGTCCTCGGCCTGCACTTCTTCAACCCGGCGCCGGTCATGCGCCTGGTCGAGGTCGTGTCGACGGCGACCACGGACCCGGCCATCGCCGACGCGGCCGCGGACCTGATGATCGCCTGGGGCAAGACGCCGGTCCGCTGCGCCGACTCGCCGGGGTTCATCGTCAACCGGGTCAATCGCCCGTTCACCATCGAAGCGCTGCGGCTCCTCGAGTCGGGTGAGGCCGGCGTGACCGACATCGACATCGCGATGCGCGCCGCCGGCTTCACGATGGGCCCGTTCGAACTCATGGACCTCATCGGCATCGACGTGAACCTGGCCGCGGCTCGTGGCGTGTGGGATGGACTCGGGCGACCGGAGCGACTTCGCCCCTCGCCCATCCAGGAACGCCTGGTGGCGGCCGGCCATCTCGGGCGCAAGACAGATGCCGGGTTCTACCGCTACGACGATGCGGGCCGGGCCCAGGGACCCGCGGAGGAGCGCATCGCCGAGGACGCCGGGGCGACACCGCCTCGAAGCGATCGTCGCCCGGATCCGCGACGCCATCGAAGCCGAAGCCCGGCTCGCCGTCGCCGAGGGTGTCGCCACGGCATCCGATATCGAGCTCGCGCTGGAGCTCGGCGCCGGCCACCCACCCCGGACGCCGCCGGTACGATAGCCACATGACCCGCGACAGCCACCGCCCGCTCCGAGAAGCCTGGATCGTCGAGGCCGTCCGCACGCCCATCGGGCGCTACGGCGGGGCACTGGCCGGCGTGCGACCGGACGACCTTGCGGCGGCGACCCTGCGGGCCGTCGTCGACCGGGCGGGCCTGGATCCCGCGCTCGTCGAGGACGTCATCCTCGGCTGTGCCAACCAGGCCGGCGAGGACAACCGCGACGTCGCCCGGATGGCGCTGCTCCTGGCCGACTTCCCGGTCGAGGTCGGCGGCCTGACCGTCAACCGGCTGTGCGGCTCGGGCCTCCAGGCGATCAACTCGGCGGCCCACGCGATCGCGGTCGGCGACGGCGACGTGTTCATCGGCGGTGGCGTCGAATCGATGTCGCGCGCGCCGTACGTCCAGCTCAAGGCCGAGAGCGCGTACGAGCGCGGGGACCGGCCGCTCGTGGATACGACCCTCGGCTGGCGGTTCGTCAACCCGCGCCTGGCCGCGAAGCACCACCCGTACTCGATGGGCGAGACCGCGGAGAACGTGGCCGAGCGGTGGGGCATCTCGCGCGAGCGCCAGGACGCCTTCGCGCTGGAGAGCCAGCGCCGGACCGCGGCCGCCGTCGAGGCCGGGCCGGTTCGACGACCAGCTTGTGCCCATCACGATCCCGCAGAAGAAGGGCGATCCCGTCGTCGTCGACCGGGACGAGCATCCGCGAGCCGACACGACCCCGGAGGCGCTCGCGAAGCTGCGCCCGGCCTTCGCCAAGGAGGGTGGATCCGTCACGGCCGGCAACAGCTCCGGCATCAACGATGGCGCGTCTGCGGTCCTGCTCGTGGAGGCGGAGCGGGCGCGCTCCCTCGGCCTGCGGCCCATGGCGCGCGTCGTCTCGACGGCCATCGCCGGCGTCGATCCGGCGGTCATGGGCATCGGGCCGGTGCCGGCCTCGCGCAAGGCGCTCGAGCGGGCCGGGATCGCCGTCGCGGACCTGGACCTCATCGAACTCAACGAGGCGTTCGCGTCGCAGGGCCTCGCGACGATGGACGAACTGGGCCTGGACCCGGCCCGGGTCAACGTCAACGGCGGCGCCATCGCGCTGGGCCACCCGCTCGGGATGAGCGGCGGCCGCCTGATCACGATGCTGACCCACGAACTGCGGCGGACGGGCGGCCGATTCGGGCTCGCGACGATGTGCATCGGCGTGGGCCAGGGGATCGCCACGATCGTCGAACGCCTCGACGACTGATCGTCAGGCGGGCGACGGCCCTGTCGACGCGGGATCCGCCGCTCCCGGCTCGGCGGCGGTGAGCCACCCACGCGATCACGGCCAGGACGAGGCCACCGACGACGAGGATGGCCGACTGCCACACGAGCAGGCCCGTGAAGGCGGAGTAGACCTCGGTCGACATCTGGCGCACGGTCGGATCTGTCGAGGCGTTCCCCACGGCGGCGCCGCCCACCCAGGCGGCCACGAGCGTGACCGCACCGGCCACCATGACCGCCACGCCGACCAGCCCGAGCGCCCGGACGCGCCGGTGGGCGAGGCCGAGGATCGCCAGCGCGGCGACGATCGCCACGATCGGGATGAGGATCTGGGCCGCCTCGAGCAGGCCCACGGCCGTCCCGGCGGTCTCGATGGCATCGGCCTCGGCGAGGACGAGGATCCGGTCCGACACCGGCAGGCGGACCATCGTGGGCGTGAGGCGGGGGTCCACCGCGGCCGCGAGGCGCTCCAGCAGCCCGCCGGTGTCGAGGATCAACTCGTCGCCCTCGATCCGGACGGCCCCCGCCTCGCCCGTGGCGGCACCGACGAGATAGGCGTGGACGCGCGCGATCGCGGCATCGCGGGCCTGGCGCACGGTCGGATCGTCGAGCGCCGGCGCGATGGCGGCGCGCAGGGCCGCGCGGACCTGGTCGATCGATGCCGAACCGTCCACGTGCAGGATCTCGGTCGCGAGGACCTGCAACGTCTCCGGTTCGGACGCCAGGTACGCGGTGACGTCGTCCGAGACGCGCTTCGCGATGGTGGCTCGCACGGTCGGGCTGTCCAGCACGTCTCCGACCGTCGTCGCGAACGCCGCATCGTCCACGACGGTGCGGACCGCCCAATACGACGCGTTCGCCAGCACGACCGTGGGGAGCAGCAGCACGAGCAGCAGGGCTGCGAGGACGGTCCGCATGACGCCGCCGAGTGTACTGCCCGGTATGGCCCGAACGATATCGACGCAGGTGCTTGTCGAAACCCGTTGACGTGCGTACGATGTGGGCCTACCCCAAGGAGGACGTTCCAGACATGATCGACCAGCAGTCCACGGTGGTTTCCCTGACTGACGCCGCGGCCGTGAAACTCCGCGAGCTCACCAAGGACGAGACCAACCCGTCGATCGGGCTGCGCGTCTACGTCTACTCCGGCGGGTGCTCCGGCTTCCGCTACGGGATGATGCTCGAGGATGCGCCCACCCCCGAGGACCGGATCCTCGAGGCGAGCGGGATCAAGGTCTATGTCGATGGCCAGAGCGTCGACCTCCTGCAGGGTTCGCAGATCGACTACGTCGACACGCTGATGGGCGCCGGCTTCACGGTGAACAACCCGAACGCCGTGTCGGCCTGCGGCTGCGGCTCGAGCTTCCGGACCGCGGACGATGGGGGCGCCCCGAAGGGCTGCTCGCACTGACAGACCGCTAGCGCTGCACCAGGAGCCGCCGGGCGACCGGCGGCTTCGTCGTACGCTGGTTCGGGTCGCCCGGTAGACCATCGGACGCCGCGGTCGGGACCCTTGGGCCATAGGGCGGTCGAGGCGACGCGACGACGCTTCGGGTCGGATGTCTCGCCTCAAGCTCCCCGGCGTACAGCTCTGGTCGGCCTTCCTGGCCGTCGGAGTACTCGCGCTCGTGCTGCACGCGGCCCTCGAGGCCGGCAGCCTCCAGCAGAGCTGGTTCTACGACGTCGTCGGGGCGTCCGCGGTCGCGATGGCGATCGTCGGGATCGTGCGCAACGCGCCGGATCGTCGCCTCCCCTGGCTGTTGATGGCCGCCGGCCAGGCCCTGTTCGTGGCCGGCGACATCATGTGGAACTGGTACGAGATGATCGGCGAGGAGCCGTTCCCGTCCCTCGCCGACGTCCTGTATCTCGGTGGCTACCCGTTCATGGCCGCAGGGATCTTCCTGCTCATCCGGCGGCGGATGGGTGGCGGCGATCGCGGCGGCGTCCTCGACGCGGCCATCCTCACGACCGCGTGCGCGATCCTGTCGTGGACGTTCGTGATCCAGCCACAGATGGGCGGCTCGGACCTCGATCCGCTGTCGCTTGCGATCACCCTGGCCTACCCCCTGATGGACCTGCTGCTCGTCGGATTCGCCGTCGGCCTCCTGACGACACCGGGCGCTCGGACGACCTCGTTCCGGCTCCTCGGGGCCTCGCTCCTGGCGCTCGTGGTCGCCGATCACGCCTACGCGGTCCAGAACCTCGATGGGACCTACGTGGCCGGCGGACCGATCGACACGCTCTACCTGATCTCGTACCTCACCTTCGGGGCGTCCGCTCTCCATCCGTCGATGCGACGCCTGACCGAACCGCACCCTGTCGCCGTCACGTGGCTCGGCCCGGTCCGGATGATCGGACTCGCCGTCGCGATGATCACCGGCCCGCTGCTCGTCACGCTCGGCCCGGACTCGGCCCAGGGCCTGATGGTCGTCGCCGTCGCGACGGCCGTCCTGTCGCTCCTCGTCCTCGCCCGACTGGCCGGCCTGGTCGGCCTGCTCGAACGCGACGTGGACCAGCGCCGCAAGCTCGAGGCCCAGCTCAGCTTCCAGGCGTTCCACGACCCGCTGACCGGGCCTCGTCAATCGGCGCCGGTTCGTCGAGCAGGCGGAGGCGGCCCTCGCGGCGCGCGCCGCGCCCGGATCGGTGGCCGCGATGTTCCTGGACCTCGACGACTTCAAGACCGTCAACGACACGCTCGGGCACGCGGCCGGCGACGAGCTCCTCGTCGTGGTCGCCGAGCGCCTCAAGTCCAGCCTGCGCGGGACGGATGTCGCCGCTCGCCTCGGCGGTGACGAGTTCGGCGTGCTGCTCTTCGATGTCGACGATGTCGCCTACGCCAAGCTCATCTCGGAGCGACTGCTCAAGGCCGTCCAGGAGCCCCTGACGATCATGGGGCGGCCAGTGGAGGTCGGCGCGAGCATCGGCATCGCCATCGATACCGCCGCGATGCGGACGGTCGACGACCTGCTCGGCGACGCCGACGTGGCGATGTACCAGGCCAAGGCCCTGGGCAAGGGCCGCTCACAGGTCTTCGCCGGCGCCGCCGATCGGTCCGACGTGCCGGAGCGCGCCTGGAGCGAGCCTCGCCACAACGTCCGCCGCCCCACCGTGGGCTCTGCGCAGCTGGAGCCCGGCGCCGGCTGAGATCCCGCGCCGCTCTCCGGTGCCTGCGCGACCGGGCTGGCCCGGGACGGGCCGCGCCGCTAGACTCGGCGCCGATGTCCACGACGACCGATCCATCCCACGACGACGCCTTGCCTGACGACGCCTTGCGACGAGCCGACGAGGCCGCCGACCGCTTCCTGGCCGGCCGCAAGCTTCCCGGCGTCCTGTATGGCGTGACGCTCGGTGACGCGCTGATCCACACCCGCGCCATCGGGACGTTGCGGGTCGGCGAGGACGCCCCGCCCGACGTCGACAGCGTCTTCCGGATCGCCTCGATGACCAAGAGCTTCACCGCCGCCACCATCCTGTCGTTGCGCGACGACGGCCGCCTCGGCCTGGACGACCCGGTCGCCCGCCACGTCCCGGACCTCGCTGGGCCTGCGCGGCCCCACCGCGGACTCCCCGCACGGTCACCGTGCGACACCTGCTGACGATGTCGGCCGGACTGCCGACGGACGACCCGTGGGGCGACCGCCAGCAGGGTCTCGATCTCGACCGGTTCGCCGAGCTCCTTCGGGCGGGTCCGACGTTCGCCTGGACGCCCGGGATGCGCTTCGAGTACTCGAACCTGGGCTATGGGATCCTGGGTCGGGTCATCGCGAACGTCGCCGGGCGCGAGTACAAGGACGTCGTTCGGGAGCGGCTGCTCGACCCCCTCGGCATGACCGCGACGACGTTCGAGCGTACCGATGTCCCGCCGGAGCGTCTCGCCCACGGCTACCTCTGGCGCGACGACGCGTTCGTCGAAGAGCCCTTCGATCCCTACGGGGCCCTCGCCGCGATGGGTGGCGTGTGCACGTCGCTGCGCGACCTCGTGCGCTGGGTCGGCGGCTTCGCCGACGCGTTCCCGCCGCGCGACGATCCCGAAGGCCCCCACCCGCTATCGACGGGCGACCCGTCGCGAGATGCAGCAGATCCAGTTCGCGATCCCGTCCTGGGTGGAACCCGGGGCCCCGGACGAACTCCCGGACGTCCGGTCCGGCGGCTACGGCTTCGGCCTGTTCATCGCCGACGACCTGCGCCACGGACGGATCGTCAGCCACTCGGGCGGCTACCCGGGCTTCGGCAGCAACATGCGCTGGCAGCCGTCGTCCGGGCTGGGCGTCATCGTCCTGATCAACCACCGCTACGGCCCCGCGACCGCGCTCGGACGCGAGCTGATGAGCGCGATGCTCGATGCCAGCCCAGCGGTGGCCGCTCCGCGGCGGATCGGCCCGGCGCCGGCACTCGTCGCGGCCCGCGCGGCGGTCGAGGCGCTGTTGGCCGAGTGGGACGACGACCTGGCGGCGGCGTCCTTCGCGATGAACATCGACCTCGATGAGCCCGTCGCCCGCCGCAGAGCGGAGGTCGAGCGACTGCGTGCCGTGCACGGCGCCCTGTCGGTGGACCCGGACGAGCCGACGACCTACCTCTCGAGCCTCGATGCGAGCTGGTGGATGCGCGGCGAGCGCGGGCGGGTCCAGGTGGGGATCCTCCTCTCGCCGGAGCCGTCGCCGCGCATCCAGGACCTGACGCTCACGTCCGTCCCTGACCCGTCGGCCGAGCTGGCGGCCGCCGCGGCCCACGTCGTCGCGGCCATCGACGGCGCTGCCGGGGACCGCGACGACGGATCCGTGGACCTGGGCTTGCCGCTGGCCGCGACCACGGACCGCGTCGCCATCGAGCGCGCGATCCGGGCCACCGGAGCGCGCTTCGGCCCGGTACGGCTGGGGCCGGTCATCGCCGCGTCGGAGACATCGGCGACCTGGCGTCTGCTCGGTGATCGGGGCGAGGCGACCCTGCGCCTGGAGCGCGATCCGGCGACCGGCGCGTGGTCCGCGATCGAGCTGAAGACGACCATCCTGGAGCGCCCGAACCACGCCGACTGAGGCCATCCGGCCCGCTCGGGCTAGACTCAGGTTCGCATGGAGATCCCCCTCTTTCCGCTCCACACGGTGCTCTGTCCGGGCATCGTCCTGCCGCTCCACATCTTCGAGGAGCGCTATCGAGCGCTCGTCCGCCACTGCCTCGACACCGGCAAGCCGTTCGGGGTCGTCCTGATCCGGGACGGCCGTGAGGTGGGGACCGGCGCGGTCGCGACGCTCGCCGGAGTGGGGGCCTTCGCGGAGATCCGGCGAGCCGGCCGTTACCCGGACGGGCGGTTCGACCTGCTCGCGGCCGCGACCGGCCGGTTCGCGATCGAGTCGGTCGACGCGATGAAGGCGCCGTACCTGGTCGCCGACGTCACGCCGCTCGACGACGAGGTGGGCGACGAGTCGCGCGCCGAGCGCCTGTCGGCCGCCGCGATCCGCCGCTTCGTCCGGTACCTCGAACTGATGCGCGCCCGGGATGGCGAGACGACGGAGGTCCTCGACATCCAGGTCGAGCTCGACGCGCCCGCCGGCGTGGCCGGCGCGACGGCCTCGGACGACGATGACGACACGTTCGCCCCGGTCAGCGGCATGCCGGTCGAAGACGATGACGACGACGATGACGACGACGGCGACACGACCGAGCTGACGATCCCGGACGACCCGACCGTGCTGTCGTACCTCCTGTCAGGGATCGTCCAGGTGGAACTCCCGCGCCGCCAGCGCCTCCTGGAGGCGGAGACGACCGAGGAGCGGCTGCAGGAGCTGGTGGCCCTGCTCGATCGCGAGGTGCTGCTGCTCGGCGAGCGGCTGCGCTACTTCGCCCCGGATCCGCGCACGCTCGGCGGGCCCGTCCGGAGCTGAGGCGCATCCGGGCGCGGCCGGCCCGTCCGCTCAGTCGCCCGGATGGCGCGCCGCGATGCCGTCGAGGATGGCGGCCAGCCCCCACTCGAACTGCTCGTCGTCGACGAATCGGCTCGCGTCCGGCTGGACCTGCATCGTGAAGGGCAGCGACGCCGGGTCGAGCGCGTCGTAGCCCTCCTGGAGGACGTCCTGGCCGACGTACAGCGATGGACTCGCCTCCGGGTGCCACCGAGGGGCCTCCAGGGCCGCGAACCCCAACACGTACCCGAACAGGAGGTTGGCCGCCCGATCGGTCGTCCTTGGCCCGAATCCGGCGGGGACGAAGACCGCGTACGCCGCCTCGGCCAGGTAGATGGCGCCCGGCCCGAGCGCGGGTCGCGAGATCACCACCTCCACGAGGGCCGGCTGCGACATCAGCGTGACCCGGAGCGCCCGGGCGATGCCGCTGAGGTCGGTCCGCCAGTCGCCGGTGGGCGCCGGGATCCGGATGCCGGTGGCGGCAGCATCGATCAGGGCATCGACGATGGCGGCACGGTCGGCGAAGTGGCGGTACGTGGCCATCGGGGCGACCCCGAGGGCGGCCGCGAGGCGGCGCATCGAGAGCCCGTCCAGCCCGTCGCGCGCGACCAGCTCGGCGGCGGCGGCGAGGATCGTCTCGCGGTCCAATCTCGGGCGCCGGTCGGCCATGAAGATTCCCTCTTGACAACGATGTGTACGTCGTACACTCTACCGCGTATACACCGTACACGCAAGCCATGAGAGAGGGATCGACACATGTTCGGACGGATCACGCAGCACTGGCCGCTCTGGTTGTTGGCCACGGTCAGCTATCCACTCGCCGGGATCGCCGGTCGGCTCCTGGCCGGACCGGCGACCACCTGGACGGCCGCGCTGCTGGCCGGCGTGGTCGCCGGGCTCGTCGTCGGTGGCGCCCAGGCCCTGGCGATGTCGCCTCGCCGGCCGGACATCCGGTGGGCGCTGGCCATGGCCGTCGGGTCGGGGATCGGCCTGGCCGCCTCCGTCGCGATCGGCCTGTCGCCCCTGGCGACGGGTCTCCTCACGGGGGCCCTCATCGGCATCGCCCAGGCCGCGGTCGCGTCGCGCGCGGCGCTTGACCCGCGTCGGTCGGTGCTGGCCTGGCCGGTCGTCGTCGCCCTGGCCTGGGGCCTCGGCTGGACGGTCACGACGGCCATCGGGGTCGACCCGGAAGCGGGCTGGGCGGTCTTCGGCCTGTCGGGCGCGCTGACCTCGCAGGTCGTCACGCTTGCCGGCGCCTTCGGTCTCGTGCGCACGTCCTCGGCGGTGGTCGCATGACCGCCGAGCTGACCGTCGGGATCCTCCTGATCCTGCTCCCGATCGCCTTCAACGGCCTGTTCTTCGATCTCGCCCGGACGTTCGAGTATCCGGACATCCTGCGCCAGGAACCGGGCGCGATCCTGACCCGGTTCCACGACGGCGGCACGCCGCTCCTGCTTCGCTGGTGGGGCTTCGCGCTGGTCGCGCTGGCGTTCGTCCCGATCGGTGTCGCCGTGCCGGTCGTCCTGGCCCCGGGCACGCCGGTCACGAGCGTCGTGGCCGCGCTGGGCATCGCCGCCGGTCTCGTCCAGGTCATCGGCCTCATCCGCTGGCCGTTCCTCGTCCCGGAGCTGGCTCGTCGCTACGTCGATCCGGCCACGAGCGCACAGGGTCGGGAGACGGTCGAACTCATCTTCGGCTCGATCCATCGCCTGCTCGGCGTCGGCATCGGAGAGCATCTCGGCTACCTGCTGACCGGCCTGTGGAGTGCCGGCCTGGCGCTGGCGATCGCCGTGACCCCGGCCGCCACCGTCCCGGCCTGGCTGGCCATCCCGGGCGTCATCGTCGGCCTGGCGCTCATCGTCGGGTCGCTCGAGTTCGTCGGGCCGAACGAGGCGACCGGCTGGTCCGTCGCGGAGAAGCTGGTCCCGATCGCCTACGTCGGCTGGTCCGCCTGGCTCATCGTCCTCGGGATCCTGGCGATCGCCTGACCCTGCGGCGGCGGTCGCCTTGCGACGATCCGGGTCTACCATCGCGTGGTCATGGACAGGCCGACCCGAACGGGTCACGTACGCCGCCTCGGAGCGCTGATGCTCGCAGCCGCGTTCATGGTGTCGGCCGTGGGGTGCGCCACGGATCCCGAGGACGTGATCCCCGCGCCTGCCCCGGCGTCGGCGTCGACGACCCGTGACGGCGTCGTCGTGACCGTGGCCGCCTCGGACGACACGGTCACCGGAGGCGACTCGATCCGGCTTCGGGTGACCGTCCTGAATGTCGGGTTCGGGCCGGTGACGTGGCAGTCGGGTGGGTGCGGCCTCCTCCAGTGGTTCGGGATCGACGGTCCGGACCTCGAGCAGCCACCGGCGGGCCAGGTCTGGCCGGGCGTCGCGAACCTGATCAAGTGGTCCGCCACGAGCGGTGGCGGCGGCATCGCGCACGCCTGGGTCCGGCAACCGGACCTCGATCCCGACGTCGTGATGGCCTGTCCGGCGAACCTCGCATACGACGACATCGGCCCGGGGGAGACGATCACGTCCGAGGCGGAGTGGCCGGCGACGACGTCCGAGGGCGTGCCGCTGTCACCGAGTCAGGTCCTGATCACGTACGCGTTCCCGTTCGTCGGGCGTTTCGCTGCGGACGCGATCAGGCCGAACCAGAACGTGAACCCGATCCCGGTGGCGTTGCCGATCACCATCGCCGGCGACGTGTCAGACGGGATCTCGTCGACCGAAGCCATCGATGCCGCCCTCGGCGACGCCGCGGGTAGCCGATTGGATCGTCCAGCGCGTGCCGAAGGAGCGGCTCACGGGGGCGAGCATCAGGTTCGAGGACGGACAGTGGCGGTTCACCATCGGCGTGGAGCCAGGTGGTTCCACCTTGGTCCTGATCGACCCAGCCAGCGGCCGCGTCGGCGAGGTCCGGCTGGCGGACTGACGGAGCTCCGCCCCGACTACTCGCTGAAGCGCTCTTCCTTCCAGGGATCGGCGTCGTTGTTGTAGCCGTAGCGCTCCCAGAAGCCGAGCTGGTCGTGGTCCAGGAACTCGAGGCCGCGGATCCACTTGCTGCTCTTCCAGAAGTACTTCTTCGGGATGAGCAGGCGGAGCGGGTAGCCGTGCTCCAGCTCCAGCGGCTCGCCGCCGAACGTGTCGGCGAGGAGGACGTCGTCGTCATCGAGGACGGACAGCGGGCGTGTTGGCGGTGTAGCCCTGCTCGGCGTGCGAGACGACGTGGGTCGCGCTCGGGCGGACGCCGGCGAGCTCGAGGATCGCCTGGATCGGCACGCCCTCCCAGGTCGTGTCGAGCTTGGTCCAGCGGGTCACGCAGTGGATGTCCGTGTGGACCGTCTTGCGCGGCAGCTCCTTGAACTGCGTCCCAGGTCAGCGTGAACGGGGAGTCGACCTCGCCGAAGACCTTGAAGTCCCAGGTCGCGAGGTCCGTGTGCGGCACCGAGCCGTAGTGCAGGACCGGGAACTTGTCGGTCTTGTACTGGCCGGGCGGGATGCGCTCGGCGATGGCGGGGTCGGCGGTCTTGGAGCCGAAGAGTCGTTCGTACATGGGGGCCTCGAAGCGCGGTGGATGGGCTGCCGGTATGGTCCCATACCGGCCATGACGGCTCTGTGACCCACCGGGACCATGGTGCCGTAGCCGCGGCGGTGTGCTGCGGTACGCTTCGCCCGATGGATCCGTCGATCGAGCCCCAGGACCCGACCGCGCCCGCCCCACGCCCGAGCCCGTGGACCGGCGCGTCGTCATCGTCATGCCCGCCTACAACGCGGCCCGGACGCTCGAGCGCACGTACGCCGACATCCCGCACGACCTGGTCCACCGGATCATCCTCGTCGACGACGTGTCGCAAGGACGAGACCGTCGAGATCGCCCGCCAGCTGGGCCTCGACGTCATCATCCACGCCCAGAACCGCGGCTACGGCGGCAACCAGAAGACCTGCTACGACGCGGCCCTCGAGGCCGGCGCCGAGGTCGTCGTCATGCTCCACCCGGACTACCAGTACGACGCCACGCGCATCCCGCAGCTGGTCGCCCCGATCATGGCCGGCGAGCGCGACCTGATGCTCGGCAGCCGGTTCCTCGGCGACCCGCTGGCCGGCGGGATGCCGCGCTGGAAGTACGTCGCGAACCGGTTCCTGACCGGGCGTCGAGAACCTCGCCTTCGGGCTGCACCTGTCCGAGTACCACACGGGCCTGCGCGCCTACAGCCGGCACCTGCTCGAGACGATCCCGTACGCGCACAACAGCGACGACTTCGTGTTCGACCAGGAGCTGATCGCCCAGGTCGTGGCGGCCGGGATGCGCGACCGGGTCGGCGAGATCGGCGTCCCGACGCGCTACTTCGAGGAGGCCAGCTCGGTCGGGTTCAAGCGCAGCGTCGTCTACGGCCTGTCCACCCTGCGCGTCGTCCTGCGCTACCTGCTCCACCGCACGAGCCTGCGGCCGTCCCACAAGCTCCGGGCGCGCCGCCCGGTCGAGTGAGGCGGGTCCGATGAGGTTCAGTCGACGCGCCATCGCCCGCGCGGTCCTGGGCATCGGGATCAGCGTGGTCGCGAGCTGGCTGGTCCTGCGCTCGGTGGACCTCGGCGGCGGCCGCGGACACGCTGCGAGACGGCGAACCCGACGTGGATCGCGGTCATGCTCGTCACCGATCCTCGTGGACGTCGGCGCGCGCGGGGCTCGCTGGCGCGTCCTGCTCGCCCCGATCGCCGTCGCTCCCGTACCGGCGCGTCCTCGGCTACACCTACATCGGCTACCTCGCCAACAACGTCCTGCCGGCACGACTCGGCGAGCTCGTCCGGAGCCACTGCGCTCGGCGAGAAGGAAGGCGTCAGCCGGACCGACGGTCCTGGGCACGGTCGTCGTCGAGCGCGTCGTCGACACGGTCATCGTCGTGGCGCATCGCCGCGCGTCGCCGTCCTCGTCCTGAGCATCCGCGGCGTCATGACCAGCGCGGTCCTGCTCGGGCTCGCGTTCGCGGCCTGCTGGTCATCGGGCTCGGGCGTCGGCATCGCGGCGCATCGGCTGCCCGGCGCGGATCGGGTCGCGGCCTATCATCGAGCGCTGGCCGCGCGCTCGTGGCGCTCGGCCGGATGCTGCGCGAGGGGCTCGCGGTCGTCGCCCACCCGCGCACGCTCGTCGGCGCGCTCGCTGTTCAGCGCGGTCGCCTGGTCCGCCTCGATCCTGCACGTTCCTCGCGGCCGGCCAGGCGGTCGGCATCGAGCTCACGCGTCGCCCAGGGCGCGCTGCTGTGCGAGCGGCGTCGCGCTCGCCACGATCGTCCCGTCCGGGCCGGGCTACGTCGGCACGTTCGAGCTCACGGCGGTGTCCATCTGCGCGCTGTTCGGCATCGAGCGCGACCCGGCCTTCGCGATGGCCCTCCTGGTCCACGTGATGATCCTGGCGGTGACCTCGATCGGCGGCATCGTCGCGTACGTCGCGCTTCGCCATCGCGTGCCGCCGGTCGTCGAGGCGGCGGTCGCGCCGGCCGGCCACGGGTCGGCCCACCCCGTCCCGCACTAGGGCTCGAACCGGCGGCGACGCGCGACGTACCCTGAGCCGGGTGAGCTTCCCGCACGTCTTCGAGCCGCTCCAGCTGCGCCACGAGACGCTGCGCAGCCGGATCACGTTCGGCGCGCACACGGCCAACATGGCCGAGGGCGGCCTGCCCGGCGAGCGGCACATCGGCTACTACCGCGAACGCGCGCTGGGCGGCGCCGGGATGATCGTCGTGGAGCCCGTCCCGGTCCATCGGACCGGCCGTCCTGACCCGCGGCAACTTCCGCCACGGCGACGACGCGATCATCCCGGCCTTCCGTCGCCTGACCGACGCCTGCCGCGAGGCGGGCCCCGGGCGTCGTGATGATCCAGCAGCTGTACCACGTCGGCCAGCACGGCGACGCCGACAACTCGTTCGCGCCCAACTGGTCGCCGTCCGGCCTGCCGTCCTACCACGACGCCGACGGCAGCCACGCGATGACGGTCGCCGAGATCGAGGAGTCGATCGACGGCTTCGTCGCCGCCGCCGTGCGAGCGCAGGCGTCCGGCTTCGACGGGGTCGAGGTCTTCGCCGCGTACCACGCGCTCGTCGACCAGTTCTGGGCGCCGTGGTCGAACCGGCGGACCGACGAGTGGGGCGCCACGTCCGAGGACCGGATGCGCTTCTCGTCGCGGATCCTGGCCGGCATCCGCGAGCGCTGCGGCGACGACTTCATCGTCGGGCTGGCGGTCAACGTGGACCCGGCGTCGGAGGCGACGCTGTCGCTCGAGGAGACTGGCCGCGATCGTGGCCTGGCACGACGAGCGCCGGCTGATGGACTACGTCACGTGCGGCACGGGCTCGTACTTCGACTTCTACCAGATCATCCCGACGTCGCTGTACGAGCAGCGCCTCGGCGCGCCGTTCGCGGCGGCGCTCAAGGGCGTCGTCAAGCACGCCCTGGTCCAGGCCGAGAGCCACATCCGGACGCCCGAGGCGGCCGAGGCGGTGCTCGCCGCCGGCCAGGCCGACATGGTCAGCATCGTCCGCGGCCAGATCGCCGACCCGCACCTGGTCGCCAAGGCCCGTGCCGGTCGAGCCGGACGACGGTCCGGCCGTGCATCTCGTGCAACCAGCTGTGCTGGGGCCGTCGCTCGCGCGACTACTGGATCTCGTGCCTGGTCAACCCGTCGGCCGGGCGCGAGTGGGAGTGGGGCGGCGACCGGTTCGAGCCGGCGGCCGAGCCGCGGCACGTGCTGGTCGTCGGCGGCGGACCGGCCGGGCTCGAGACGGCGCGGGTCGCGGCCGAGCGCGGCCACCGCGTGACGCTGGTCGAGCGGACGGACCGGCTCGGTGGCCAGTTCCGGCTCGCCGGCCTGCAGCCGTCGCGCGGCCAGATCACGGACCTGCTCGCCTGGTACGGCCGGCAGCTCGAGCGGCTCGGCGTGGACGTCCGGCTCGGGGTCGACGTCGACGCCGACCGGCGTCGCGGCGCTTCGGGGCGGACGAGGTCGTCGCTCGCGACCGGCTCACGGCCGCCGGTCACCGGGTTCCAGCGGGCGCTGCCGATGGTCGACCGCCTGCCCGGCGCGGACGGCCCGGGCGTCGCCTCGATCCAGGCGATCCTCGATGGCTCGGCACGAGCCGGAGCCGCGCGTCCTCGTGCTCGACGACCTCGGCGACTGGCGCGGGCTCGGGACGGCGCTCCACCTCGCCGAGCGCGGCCACGACGTGACGCTCGTGACGTCCGCGCCGGTCGTCGCCGGCGGCCTGTTCCACAGCGCCGCCGACGGCCCGCTGCGCGAGCGGTTCGCCCGGGCCGGCGGCCGGTCCATCACCGGTTCCGTCGTCGTGTCGTGGCGGCCCGGAGCCGCGGTCGTCCGGACCACGCTGAGCGGCGAGACGCGCGAACTCCCGGCCGACACGCTCGTCATCGCCGAGACCGCGGTCGCCGGTCACGGACCTGGCCGACGCCCTGACCGCGGCCGGGGTCCCGTTCCACGCCGTCGGCGATTGCGTGGCGCCCGCCGGGCGAGCCTCGCCTTCTACGAGGGTCGGGCGCTGGGGCTGCCGCCTCTGACCAGACCGACCTGCGCCGGACCCGATCCGCCGGCGCGACGCGTGCGTACCATGGACCGGTCCGCCGGGCCACCACGAGGGAGCGACCGATGACCGCCCAGGACGTCGAACACGCCGGCGCGTGCGCGCGGTCGGGCCGCCCGCCAGGCCGAGCGCCTCGCGCGCGGCCTCGACATCGCTGCCGTACCTCACCCGCAAGCTCGCGCCGGTCGAGGTCATCTCGACCGAGGGCCTCGAGACGATCGAGCACAACGCCGACACCCTCCTCGAGGAGGTCGGCATCGAGATCGTCAACTACCCCGAGGCGGTCGACATCTTCCGCTCGGCCGGCGCCGACGCCGACGGGATGCGCGTCCGCTTCCCGCGCGGCCTGTGCCGGTCGCTCATCAACGCGACCGCGCCGCGCATCTTCACCCAGCGGGCGCGCAACGAGGCCCGCAGCGTCGTCATCGGCGACCCGCACATGGTCCTCGTGCCCGACCTACGGCTCGCCGTTCATCCACAACCTCGACGACGGCCGGCGCTACGCGACGATCGAGGACTTCCGCAACTTCGTGAAGCTCACCTACACCAGCCGGACGCTCCACCACGGCGGCGGGACGCTGTGCGAGCCGGTGGACCTGCCGGTCAACAAGCGCCACTTCGAGATGGTCTACAGCCACATCCGGTACTCGGACCGGGCGTTCATGGGCTCGGTCACCCACCCGAGCCGGGCCCAGGACTCGGTCGACATGGCGCGCATCGTGTTCGGCGCGGACGTCATGGAGCGCGAGCACGTGATCATGGGCCTGGCCAACGCCAACTCGCCGATGTCGTGGGACTTCAACATGCTCGGCTCGGCCAAGGTCTACGCCGAGGCCAACCAGATCATGCTCATCACGCCGTTCATCCTCGGTGGCGCGATGGCGCCGGTGACCGTCGCCGCGCAGGCGACCCAGACGCTCGCCGAGGCGCTGGCCGGGATGGCGTTCTGCCAGATCGTCCGGCCCGGCGCGCCGGTCATCTTCGGCTCGTTCGCGTCGTCGATGTCGATGCAGACCGGGCGCGCCGACGTTCGGGACGCCGGAGCCGCAGCTCGTCCTGTTCGTGCTGGCCGCGCTCGCCCGCCGGCTGGGCGTCCCGTTCCGGAGCGGCGGCAACTTCACGGCGTCCAAGGTGCCCGACTACCAGGCCGCCTACGAGAGCGCGATCAGCTTCATGGCCACGATGCAGGCCGGCGTCAACTTCAACCTCCACACCGCCGGCTGGCTGGAGGGCGGGCTCGCCATCGGCTACGAGAAGTTCATGCTCGACGAGGACCAGGCGTCGATGACCGCGGCCTACATCGCCGGCGTCGACACGACCGACAACGGCTACGCGCTCGACGCGATGCTCGCCGGCGGCCCCGGCCAGCACTTCCTGGGCTCGCCCCACACGCTGGCCAACTTCGAGAACGCGTTCTGGCGCTCCGAGCTGTCGAACAACGACAGCTTCGAGCAGTGGGAGATCGACGGCGGGCTCGACGCCGCCCAGCGCGCCAACCGTCCGCTGGAAGCAGCGCCTGGCCGAGTACGAGATGCCGCCGCTCGACGAGGGCGATCCACGAGGCGCTCGTCGAGTGGATGGACCGGCGCAAGGCGAGCTTCCCGGACTCGGACGTCTGAGCCGGCGCTCGTCGCTCCAGACCGCAGGATGACCGCCGCCGACCCGCTGCTCCAGCCGTTCCAGCTGCGCCACCTGACGCTGCGCAACCGGATCATGAGCACGGCCCACGAGCCGGCCTACGCCGAGGACGGCAAGCCGAAGCTGCGCTACCAGCTCTACCACGAGGAGAAGGCCAAGGGCGGCATCGCCCTGTCGATGTTCGGCGGCTCGACGAACGTGGCGCCCGACTCGCCGCCGGTCTTCGGCCAGCTGTACGCCGGCGACGACGACATCATCCCGTGGTTCCAGCAGCTGGCCGACCGGATGCACGCGCACGGCGCGGCGACGATGGTCCAGCTCACCCACATGGGCCGCCGGACGGTCTGGGACGACGGCGACTGGCTGCCGACGATCTCCGCGTCGTCCGTCCGCGAGCCGGCCCACCGCAGCTTCCCGAAGGCGATGGAGGAGAGCGACATCCGGCGGGTCGTGGCGGCCTACGCCGAGGCGGCGCGGCGCTGCCGGGACGGCGGCCTCGACGGCCTCGAGGTCGAGTCGTACGGGCACCTCATGGACCAGTTCTGGTCGCCGCTCGTCAACCGCCGCTCGCGATCGCTACGGCGGGTCGCTCGCGAACCGGATGCGCTTCTCGATCGAGGTCCTCGAGGCGATCCGGAAGGCGGTCGGCGACGACTTCATCGTCGGCATCCGGATGGTCGGCGCGGAGGACGTCGAGGGCGGCCTGACCGAGCAGGACGGCGTCGAGATCGCGCCGGACCCTGGCGCGGACCGGGACGATCGACTTCATCAACATCGTCAAGGGCTCGATCGCCACGGACGAGGCGATCTCCCACGTCATCCCGGGCCTCGGGACGCCGATGGGCCCGGCGCTCCAGTTCGCCGGCCGGTTCCGCGAGCGGGTGAACCTGCCGATCTTCCACGCGGCCCGGATCGCCGACGTCGCGACCGCTCGCTACGCGATCACCGAGGGCCTCGTCGACATGGTCGGGATGATGCGGGCGCACATGGCCGACCCGCACATCGTGCGCAAGCTCGAGGCGGGGCGAGGCGGACCGGATCCGGCCGTGCGTCGGGGCGTCGTACTGCATCAACCGGCTCTACCTCGGCCTCGAGGCGCTGTGCCTCCACAACCCGGCGACCGGCCGCGAGGAGACGATCCCGCAGTCGTGGCGCGCGTCGACCGGGCCGGCGCGACGGGTCGTGGTGGTGGGTGGCGGGCCGTCCGGGCTGGAGGCGGCCCGCGTCGCCGCCGAACGCGGTCACACCGTCACGCTCCTGGAGGCGGCCCCGGAGCTCGGCGGGCAGGTCCAGCTGGCGGCCCGGGCGACCCCGCGGCGGAGCGACCTGATCGGGATCACCGGCTGGCTGGCCGCGGAGTGCCGGCATCTCGGCGTGGACCTGCGGTACGAGCACGGTCGCCGAGGCCGAGACGTCCTGGCGCTCGACGCCCGACGTCGTCGTCGTGGCGACCGGCGGGTCGCCCCGGATGCCGGACCTCGACCGAGGGCGTGGACCTGGCGTCAGCACCTGGGACATCATCGGCGGGTCCGTCTCGCCGTCGACGCGGCGACGTCCTGCTGTTCGACGACCACGGGACGGAGGAGGGCCTGTCCTGCGTGGAGCGGCTGGTGGCCGCCGGCTCGCACGTCGAGCTCGTCACGCCGGACCGCCACGTCGGGCACGAGGTGACCGGCACCGCCTACCCGCGCTACCTCGCGACGTTCTACGAGCACGGCGTCCGCCTGACGCCGGACCACCGGCTGACCGCGATCCGACGCGACGGCGCCGGGCGGCTCGAGGTGGACCTGTGGAACGACTACACGAAGGCCGACGACCCATCGGACCGTCGACCAGGTCGTCGTCGCCTACGGCACGACCCCGAACGACGAGCTCTACCTGGACCTGATCGAGCGCTCCAGCAACGGCGGCGAGGTCGACCTCGAGGCGTTCATCGCGGGTCGCCCGCAGACGCGGGTCGTCAACGAGGCCGGCACGTTCCAGCTGTTCCGGACCGGCGACGCGGTCGCCAGCCGCAACATCCACGCGGCCATCTACGAGGCCCGCCGGATCGCGATGACCCTGTAGGTCAGGCCGGCGGGGTCAGGCCGGTGGAGTCGGCCCGGGTTCGTCGTGCCCGGCGTCGATCGGGCCCGCTGCCCCGGCCTCCGCGGCTCGGCCTCCGCGGCTTCATGCGCCGCAACGGGCGCGACGACGCTCGGCTTCGGCACGTCGTTGTACGCATCGGCGGCACCGGCGTTCGATGACGCCGCGGCATCGAGTTCCTCTCCCTCGGTCATGACTTGCGGCATCGTCGAGTACATGACCTCGCCGGGCTTGGCCTTCGCCTGCAGCCGGCCGAGCTCCTCGAGCGGGATGTGGCAGCGCATCTGGTGGCCGGGCGCGACCTCGATGAGCGGCGGCTCGGTCACCTCGCAGATGCCCGGCCATCGCCCGGTGGCAGCGCGTGTTGAAGACGCAGCCGGTCGGCGGGTTCGCCGGGCTCGGGATCTCGCCCTCGAGCAGGATCCGGGCCCGGTCCTCGCCGTCCACGTTCGGGACCGCCGACAGGAGCGCCTCGGTGTACGGGTGGTTCGGGCCGCCGAAGACCGCCTCGGACGCGCCGACCTCCATGATCCGCCCGAGGTACATGACGGCGATCCGGTCGGCCAGGTAGCGGATGACGCCGAGGTCGTGCGAGATGAGCAGGTAGCTCGTCTTGCTCCGGACCTGGAGCTCGGACAGCAGGTTGAGGATGGCGGCCTGGACCGACACGTCGAGCGCGCTCGTCGGTTCGTCGGCGACGACGATCGCGCGGGTCGCCCGGCGAACGCCCGGGCGATGGCCACGCGCTGCTTGAGCCCGCCGGACAGCTGGCGCGGCTTGAGGTCCAGGTGGCGCTGGGTCAGGCGCAGGTCCGCGGCCAGCTCGTCGACCCGGTCGTTGAGCGCCTTGCCCTTGAGGCCGGTCAGCTTGCTGACGGAGCGGGCGAGGATGCGCCGGGCCGTCCAGCCGCGGTTGAGCGCGGAATCGGGGTTCTGGAAGACCATCTGGATGGAGCGCTTGTCGGCCGTCGGGCGCTTGGCCGACTGGGCGCGCGAGCGCGTGGTCGCCGAGTCCGAGTGTCGCCGCCGGCGTCCGGGCTCTCGATGCCGAGGATCGTCTTGGCCAGCGTGGACTTGCCGGACCCGGACTCGCCGACCAGCCCGAGCGTCTCGCCGTCGAACAGCTCGAGGTCCACCTTGACCAGCGCCGGCACGTCCTGGCCGCTCTGGTGGAACGTCTTCGAGACGCTGGTCAGCGACAGGGCCTGCTCGCCGTGGACCGCCTCGGTGCCGGCCATGGACGGCGGCTCGACCAGCTCGACCGAGCCGGTCGCGGTAGTGGCAGCGCGTCCAGCGGCCCGGCCCGATCTCGACGACCGGCGGCTCGACGGTCCGGCACAGGTCCGTCGCGAGCTGGCAGCGATCGACGAAGACGCACGTCGGCAGGTTCGTCCCGATCTGGGGCAGGTTGCCCGGGATGGTCGAGAGGGCCCGCTGCGACTTGCGGATGCCGTGGCGGGGGAGCGAGCGGAGGAGGCCCAGCGTGTACGGGTGCTGGGGCTGCTCGAAGACGGTCGCGGCGTCGCCCTCCTCGACGATCTTGCCCGCGTACATGACCCCGACCCGGTCGCACAGCGTCCGGATGACGCCGAGGTTGTGGGCGATGAGCAGGACCGCCGCATTCGTCTCGGCCTGGAGGGTCCGCACGAGGTCGAGCACGCTCGCCTCGACCGTGGCGTCCAGGCCGGTCGTCGGTTCGTCGAGGACCAGCAGCTTCGGGTCCGACGCCAGGGCGATGGCGATGACGACGCGCTGCTGCATGCCGCCCGACAGCTGGTGCGGGTAGCGCTGGAAGACGCGCTCCGGGTCGCCGATCTGGACCCGCCGGAGGGCCTTGAGCGCGTTCGCCTCGGCTTCGTCCTTGCCCTGGCCCGAGGATCGTGAACGCCTCGACGACCTGCGGGCCGACCTTGGTCGTCGGGTTGAGGGCGGCGCCCGGGTCCTGGTAGACCATCGACGCGTGGTGCATCCGGAAGCGGCGCACCTGGTCGTCGTCCATCTTCGTGATGTCGTCGCCGGCGACGAGGATCCGGCCGCCGGTGATGACCGCGTTGCGCGGCAGGTAGCGCACCGCGGCGTAGGCCGTCGTGGACTTGCCGCAGCCGGACTCGCCGACGAGGCCGTACGACTCGCCCGGGCGGACCTCGAACGACACGCCGCGCAGGACCGGGCGGCGGATGCCGCGGACGACGTACGCCAGCGACAGGTCGTCGACCTTGAGGGCGGCGGCGGTCCCGTCCGAGCGGCGGCGGCGGCGGCGGGGCCGTCAGCTCGGTCGTCATTCGCTCGCCACCGACTGGAGGGAATCGGCGATCAGGTTGACCGCGATGACCATGCTCGCGATGGCGAGCGCCGGGAAGAGCGTGGGCCACCAGACGCCCGAGATCATGTTCGAGTACTCCTCGCTCACGGTCAGCCCCCAGTCCGGCGACGGCGGCTGGATGCCGACGCCGAGGAACGACAGGGTCGCGACGGTGAAGATGGCGTAGCCGAAGCGGACGGTCAGCTCGACGACCGTCGGGCCCAGGACGTTCGGGAAGATCTCGCGCGACAGGATGAACGGCCCGGACTCGCCGCGCAGCTTGGCCGCGGTCACGTAGTCCAGCTGGCGCTCGGTCAGGACCGCGGACCGGACCGTCCGCGCCACGATCGGCGTGAACAGGATGCCCACGACGCAGACCACGACGAGCGGCGACGAGCCGAGGACGACCAGGGTCAGCAGGGCGACCAGCACGACCGGCAGGGCGAGGAACGCCTCGACGAGCCGGCTCAGGACGTCGTCCACGGTGCCCCGGTAGTAGCCCATGACGAGGCCGAGCAGGGTGCCCGCGGTGACCCCGAGGAGCGCGGCCAGTGGCGCCACGATCAGGACGTCACGTGAGCCGACCATCACCCGCGACAGGACGTCCCGACCCAGCCGGTCCGTGCCCATCAGGTGGGCCGGGTTCGGCGGTTCGTGGCCCAGCGAGAAGTCGTTGAACGGGTCGTACGGCGTGATCCGCTCGCCGAGCAGCGCGGTGATGATCCAGCGCGATCATCACGAAGCAGCCCGATGAGGAAGGCCGGACGGCGGACGAGCAGCTTGATCGTCTCGCGCCGCGCCGCCGACCGCTCCGTGTTGGGGGCCGTGACAAGGGACGGGACCGGCGGGAGCGGCTCCGGCTCCATCAGGACGTCGGTCATCGCTCGGCGTCCAGTCGGATGCGCGGGTTCATCCAGGCGGTGACCATGTCGGCGGTCAGGGTCGCGAGCATGTAGACGATGCCGATGATGATCGCGCCGGCGGTGAGCATCGGGATGTCCTTGCGCTGGGCCGCGAACAGCATCGTCTGGCCCATCCCGTTGTAGTTGAAGATCTTCTCGACGGCGATGATGCCGCCGAACAGGTAGCCGACCTGGACCGCGATGACCGCCACCGTCGGGATGAGCGCGTTGCGCAGGACGTGGCGGCGCATCGTCTGGCCGGTCGTCAGGCCCTTCATCGCGGCGGTCCGGGTGTAGTCGGACTGGAGGACCTCGATCGTCCCGGCCCGGGTCATCCGCGCGATGTACCCGAAGTAGACGATCGCCATCGCCATCGCCGGCATGAGCAGGTAGCGGATCGTGGTCGGGATGTCCGCATTCGGGGGTGGCGTGGCGAGGACCGGCAGCAGCTGCAGCTGGACGCCGACCACGACGACCAGGATCGTGCCGGTCACGAACTCCGGGATGGACGACGACGTCAGCCCGAGGAGGACGATCGCGCGGTCCTGCGGCTTGTCTCGGCGGCGCGCGGCGTACAGCCCGGCGGCGATCGCCGCCGGGATGGTCAGCAGGAGGGCGAGGGCCGCGAGCTTGGTCGAGCGGATCATGGCGTCGAACAGGGTCGGCAGGACCGGCTGGCCGGTGACGTAGGACGTCCCGAAGTCGAGGGTGAACACGCCCGACCATCGAGTCGATGTACTGGACGATGAGCGGCCGGTTCGTGCCGAGCTGCTCGTTGAGCGCGTCGACGCTCTCCTGCGGCGCGAATGGCCCCAGGATCGTCCGGCCGACGTCGTTCGGCAGGACGTTCGCGATGATGAAGACGATGGTCGCCAGCAGCCAGAGCGTGATCAGCGACAGGAGCAGGCGGCGCGAGATGAACCGTGCCATCGGCTACCTCAGCCCGGGCTGGGAATGGTCACGCGAGGCCGTGGAAGTGATCCCCAGCCTCGCGTGGTTCGATCGACGATGGTCCGACCGGGTCGGTTCGGACTAGGCGTTCTTGGCCGCGGCCGAGAAGAACATCTGCCCGAGGGCGCTGGAGTAGACACCCGAGAAGGTGTTCACGTTGCCGGCGAGGTAGTTGTAGAAGTACGGCAGGCCGATCGGGACCTCGTCGTTGAGGATGGTCTCGATGTTGGTGCAGGCCGCCTTCTGGGCATCCACGCCGACCGCGGTCTGGAACGCCGTGAACGCGGCGTCGAAGGCCGGGGAGTTGTACTGGGACGAGTTCCAGATGCCCTTGGACTTGAGCGCGGCGTTGAGGTAGACGTCCGGGGTGGCCCGGTGGCCGTAGTCCACGATGCCGAGTTCGGACGCGCCGGAGCACGGCGGGTCGGCGGGCTCGGCGGGGCACCACTGCGCCCCGTAGAAGGTGTTGAGGCTCTCGACCGCCGGGGTCAGGGTGATCCCGGCCTGGGCGGCCTGGCTCTGGAGCAGGACCGCGAGGTCCGGGATCTCCAGGAGCTCACCGCAGTGGAGCGTCGCGGTCAGGCCCGTCGCGCTGGCTTCGGCCAGGAGGGCCTTCGCCTTGTCGATGTCCTGGGCGCGCTGCGGGACCGACCCGTCGAAGTACGGGTAGCCCTGCCAGATGACGTGGTCGTTGCCGAGCTCGGCCTTGCCCTGGAACAGCTGCTGGACGAGCGCCGGGCGGTCGAACGTCAGCGCGAGCGCCTGGCGGACGCGCTTGTCGGCGAAGGCGCCGGTGTCCGTCCGCATCCAGATCTGGCGATGCAGGGCGGCCGACGTGGCGATGATGCTGAAGTTGGTGTCGTCGAAGAGCGCCTTGCCCGACAGGACGTCGAACTGGACGATCGCGTCGACCTGGCCGCCCTGGTAGGCGGTGACCATCGGGCCGGTCTCGTCGAAGAAGATGAACTCGGTGCCGTCGAGCGGCGTCGCGCCGCCCCACCAGTCCGGGTTGCGCTCGAACGACGCGCCGGTCGCCTGGTTGTAGCTCTTGAGCTTCCACGCGCCGGTGCCGTTCGGCTTGGCGTCGAGGGTCGTCCCGGCGGGGTAGTCGGCCGGGGTGATGAGGGTCTGGGCGTTGAACACCGACACGAGGTACGGGAAGTTCCCGTTGCCGCCGGCCAGGTTGAAGGTGACCGTGTTCGCGTCGGTGGCGACGGCGCCGCCCGGCTCGAGGACGCCCTTCAGGCCGGAGTTGCCGGCCGCGACCAGGCGCTCCATGGTGGCGACGACGTCGGCCGACGAGAAGGCCGAGCCGTCCTGCCACTTGACGCCCTGGCGGAGCTTGAACGTCCAGACGGTGCCGTCGGCGTTCGGGGTCCACTCCAGGGCCAGGCCGGGCGCGATGTCCGAGCCACCCTTGTCGAGGGTGCACAGGAACTCGAAGCACTGGGCGGTGACGCCGTAGCCGCCGAGGTCCTGCATGGCGACCGGGTCGATCGACACCGGGCGCTGGATCGCGACCCGGATCGTGCCACCGGCCGCGGCGGGCGGGGCGCTCGCGCTGGCCCCGGCGGACGGGGCGGCGCTGGTGCCGACGGACGGCGCGCTGCTGGCCGTGCCGCCGCCGCAGGCGGCGATGACCGCGGTGATCGAACCGAGCGACAGCCCGACGATCGTGCCGCGCTGGATGAACTCGCGCCGGCTCAGCCGGCCGTTGGCGAATGCCTCGACCACGTCGAGCTGCAGCGGTGTCGTCGACTTGCGGACCTTGTCCAGCTTGAGATAGTCCATCGCGCTCTATTCCTCCAGAAGCACAGGACAGGCGATGCGCGCCCGGGGGCGTCGTTCGCGAGTACGCAGCACGGTTCGAGCCCTATTGCCTCCACTCGACCGTGAGCCGTAGCGGAACGGTAGTCGCGGGCGTACCCGGTGTCAACGAATCCATGCCCGCCGACTGCGCGATACTCCGGGTCGATGCAGATCACCCGGATCGCCCTGACCCGACTCGTGCTGCCCCTGGAGCCGCCGTTCCCCGCAGCGTGGGACCCCGTGCCACGGACCCGGTTCGCGGCCACGGTCGTGCGCGTGGAGACGGACGAGGGCGTCGTGGGCATCGGCTCGGGCGACACGATGGACGGGTTCGAGGCGTTCGAGCACCTGTTCATCGGGCAGGACCCGCTGGCCATCGCCCGGCACGTCCGGGCGCTCGAGACGATCGACTTCCACGCCGGCCGCTACTGGCCGCTGGAGGTGGCGCTGTGGGACATCGCCGGCCAGGTGGCCGGGCTGCCCGTGGCGACCCTGTTCGGCGGCTCGGCCGACGCGCTGCCGGTCTACGCCTCGTGCGGGATGCTCCTGCCGGCCGCGGCCCGCGCCGAGTCCGCGCTGGCCCTGCGGGCGGAGGGCTTCCGGGCGCTGAAGATCCGGGTGGATCCGCGCCGGCTCGAGGACGGGATGGCGGCGGTCGCGGCGACCCGCGACGCGGTCGGCGACACGATGGCGATCATGGTCGACCTCAACCAGGGCTGGCGGATGGCCGGCGACACGAGCCCGTCGCTCGATCCGGTCGCCGCCGGCCGCCATCGTCCGGCGCCTGGCCGACTACGACGTCCTGTGGGTGGAGGAGCCGCTGGCCGGCACGGACCTGCGGGGGCTGGCGGCACTGCGGGCCTCCGCGCCCGGGACGCGCATCGCCGGGGGCGAGATGACCCGCACGTTCAGCGAGCAGCTGGCGGCGCTGGACGCCGATGCCTTCGATGTCCACCAGTCCGACGTGGTCCTGGCGGCCGGCATGTCCCGCACCCGGACGCTCGCGGAGCTCGCCCTGGCCCGCAACCGCTGGTTCACGCCGCACACCTGGACGAACGGGATCGGGCTGCTGGCCAACCTGGCGGTCTCCGCGGGGGTCGGCGGCGGTCCGTTCCTCGAGTTCCCGTACGACCCGCCCGGCTGGACCCCGGAACGTCGCGACTTCATGCTCGCCGAGCCGATCCGGCCGGACGCCGACGGGCTCCTCCACGTTCCCGCGACGCCGGGGATCGGCGTCACCCTGGACGAGGCCGCGCTCGCGCGGTACGCCGCATGAGCGCGCCGCCGCAGCCGCGCGCGACGCTCGAGGACTGGCTGGATCGCGCCGCCGCCGTCCAGCCGCGGAACGAGCTGTTCATCGACGGCCGGTACGTGGCCGGCGGCCTCGGGCGAGACGTTCGACGACATCGCCGGCCGCGACGGCTCGCGCATCACCGCGGTCGCCAACGGCGGGCTCGAGGACGTGGACCGGGCGGTCGCGGCGGCCCGTGCCTCGTTCGACGACCGGCGCTGGTCGGACCAGACGCCGCAGGCCCGCAAGAAGGTCCTGCTCAAGCTGGCCGGCCTCGTCCGCGAGCACCTCGACGAGCTCGCATTGCTCGAGTCGCTCGACGTCGGCAAGCCGATCCGCGACACGCTCAACGTGGACGTGCCGAGCTGCGCGACCACGCTCCAGTGGTACGCCGAGACGATCGACAAGACCTACGGCGAGGTCGGCCCCACCGGCCCCGGGGTGTTCTCGATGGTCACGCGCGAGCCGATCGGCGTCGTCGGGGCGATCGTGCCGTGGAACTACCCGCTGATCATCACCGCCTGGAAGCTCGGGGCGGCCCTGGCGACCGGCAACTCGGTCGTCCTCAAGCCCGCCAGCCAGTCGCCGCTGAGCGCGCTGCGCCTGGCCGAGCTGGCCACCGAGGCGGGCCTGCCGGACGGCGTGCTCAACGTGGTCACCGGGCCCGGGCGCCGTCATCGGCGACGCGCTCGCCCGCCATCCGGGCGTGGACAAGATCGCGTTCACCGGCTCGACCGAGGTCGGCAAGTCGCTCCTGCGCGCGGTCGGGGACTCGGACGTCAAGGCCATCTCGCTCGAACTCGGCGGCAAGAGCCCGCAGGTCGTGCTGGCGGACGTGGGCGACCTGGACGCGGCGGCCTCCGCCATCGGGTGGGGGATCTTCTACAACAGCGGCCAGACCTGCAACGCGGGGTCGCGGCTCATCGTCCATCGGTCCGTCCGCGAAGCGCTCGTCGAACGGATCGCCGCGATGGGCGCCAAGCTCGCGCCGGGCGAACCCCTGGATCCGCGGACGAAGCTCGGGTCCATCGTGGACGACCGGCAGCTCGCCAAGGTCCTGGGCTACGTCGACCTCGGACGCGAGGAAGGCGCCCGCGTGGTCGCCGGCGGCGAGCGCGTCCGCGAGGACAGTGGCGGCTACTTCATCCCGCCGACCATCCTCGACGGCGTCGCCAACTCGATGCGGGTCGCGCGCGAGGAGATCTTCGGGCCGGTCCTGACCGTCACCGAGTTCGACGACGAGGCCGAGGCGCTCGCGATCGCCAACGACACGCCGTACGGGCTGGCGGCCGGGATCTGGACGCGCGACGTCAACCGCGCCCACCGGCTCGCCCGTCGGATCCGCGCCGGGATCGTCTGGGTCAACACCTTCGATACGGCCGACATCACGGTGCCGTTCGGCGGCTACAAGCAGTCCGGCTTCGGGCGCGACAAGGGGTTGCACGCCCTCGATGGCTACACCCAACTCAAGACGACCTGGTTCGACCTGACCGGCGGGAGCGACGACGCATGACCGACATGGATACCGCGGCCGGGCGAGGGCCTCCGACGGCGACGGAGCGGGGGACGCGAGGGCCATGCCCGCAACGCCCTGCCGCAGCAGCGGCCGTGGTCGCAGCCGCGGATGCCGTACCGGCCCGACCGAGGCGATCTCCGCCGACGAGCTGGAGTCGATCCACCTGGGCTCGCTGCGGATCCTGTCCGAGATCGGGATGGACTTCCTCGACGAGGAAGCGCGCGACCGGCTGGTGGCCGCCGGGGCCACCGTGGATCCCGGCACGCAGCGCGTCCACTTCGACCCGGACTTCGTCACCGAGGCGATCGCGTCCGCCCCAGTCCGAGTTCACCCTGCACGCCTGGAACCCGGCGCACGACATCCGGATCGGCGGCGACTGGATGGCCTTCGGGACGGTCGGCAGCCCGCCCAACGTCGCGGACCTGGATCGCGGCCGGCGGATCGGCAACCGCGAGGACTACCAGAACCTGCTGCGCCTGGCCCAGTCGCTCAACTCGGTCCACTTCCTGGCGGGCTACCCGGTCGAGCCGGTGGACGTCCACCACTCGGTCCGCTACCTGCACTCGACGCACGACGCGCTGACCCTGATGGACAAGCCGATCCATGCCTACAGCCTGGGTCGGCGGCGGAACACGGACACGCTCGAGATGATCCGGATCGCCCGTGGCGTGTCCGAGGAGACGCTGGACGAGGAGCCGTCCGTCTTCACGGTCGTCAACTCCAGCTCGCCGCTCCGCCTGGACGCGCCGATGCTCCAGGGGATGATCGCCTTCGCGCTGCGCAACCAGGTCGTGTGCATCACGCCGTTCACGCTCGCCGGGGCGATGGCGCCGGTGACCCTGGCCGGCGCGCTGGCCGAGCAGAACGCCGAGGCGCTGGCCGGGATGGTCCTGACCCAGGTCGTCCGGCCCGGGCGCGCCGGTCATCTACGGCGGCTTCACCTCGAACGTGGACATGCAGTCCGGCGCGCCGGCGTTCGGGACCCCGGAGTACATGCGGACGGCGATGGTCGGCGGGCAGCTCGCGCGGCGCTACGGCGTGCCGTATCGGTCGTCCAACGTGAGCGCGGCGAACGCCCTGGACGCGCAGGCGGCCTACGAGTCGGTCTTCTCCCTGTGGGGCGCGATCATGGGCGGCGTGAACCTGCTCATGCACGGGGCCGGCTGGATGGAGGGCGGCCTCCACGCGAGCTACGAGAAGATGATCCTGGACGCCGAACTGCTCGGGATGGTCGAGGCCTTCCTGGAGCCGATCGTCGTGGACGCCGACACGCTCGGCTTCGAGGCGATGCAGGAGGTCGGTCCGGGCGGCCACTTCTTCGGCGCCGCGCACACCCAGTCGCGGTTCAAGACCGCGTTCCACAAGCCGATGCTGTCCGACTGGCGCAACTACGAGACCTGGCAGGAGGCCGGCTCGCCGGAGGTGCCGGCCAAGGCCAACCGGATCTGGAAGGAGATGCTCGCCGCGTACGAGCCGCCTCCGATGGACCCGGCCATCCGCGAGGAGCTGGACGCCTTCGTGGACCGACGCGTCGCCGAGGGCGGCGTCCCCACCGACTACTGAGGCGTCGACGTGCGCTACCACGAGGTCGCCGCGTCCACGCGGGCACCGCTCGTCGCGGCAGCGTCGGGCGACGGCGGGCGGGTGGATGTTTGGGATCTGGACTCGATGGAGCGAACCGGCTCGTTCGGGACGGTGCTGTCGTCCTTCGGAGGACGGCTTGCCGTCGCCGACACAGCCGGTGGCCCGGTGGTGATCGCCGCGGCGTGGGGCGTCCCCGGGGTTCGCGGATACGACCCAGACACAGGTGAGGTTCGATGGGAGAGACGCGATCTCGTCCGGTCCGGTCCGGTGATCGGGGGTGGCGGCGAGGGGCTTGTGGCGGTCGTACGCGCTGTCGGACCGACCCACATGCTCGACGCGACTGACGGGACCTCCGTGACACGCCTGCGCGGTGCGCTGAGCGTCTGCCAGAGCGCATTTGACCGACTCGCGTTCGTCGGGCACACGGGTGCCGTCAGCCTATTGAGTGCCGGGACGTGGGATCGACGATGGCGTCTCCCCCTCACCGGGCTCGCGCTTGGTGGGGCAGCGTTCTCGCCTGACGGTGTCTTGTTCTCGGCGGTCGGTGGGCCCCGGACGTGGTTCATCTGCCTTTCGATCGATGGGACGGAGCGGTGGCGCATCCGCTCCACGGCCGAGTGCACCGTGCCCTGGCTCGCATGGGACGTCGAACGGGTCGAGTGGGTCGCCCTCGAGTTCGACTATGGGGCGCGTCGGCGAGACTCGATCGTGCGGATCGCCGCGACCGGTGAGGTCACGGACGGTTCGAGTCGCAAGGCGATGGACTACGCGTTCGACTGCGAGGCAGTCGTCTCGTGTCTAGGGAGGTCGATCTTCGACACGCGGTCGGTCTGCATCGGCTCCCTGGACTCGTCAACTACGTTGACATCAGATGCGTCGAGACGTAGCATCACGCATCATGGCTCGCACGACCCTCGATCTTGACCCCAACGTCACAGAAGCGCTGCGTGAGCGCGCGAAGCGCGAAGGCAAGAGCATGGGCCAGGTGGCGTCGGAGGAACTGGCCCGGGCGTTCGCCGAGGCACCCGAAGTCCCGCCTCCCTTCAAGTGGATCAGCCACGATCTCGGTCTACCTCTGATCGACCTGGAGGACAAGGACGCCCTCTGGGCCATCCTCGACGGACGACCGTGAGCGTCTCCGTCGACGCGAACATCCTCGTCTACGCATCGAACGACCATCGACCCGGCCCACGACGTAGCCGCGCGCCCTCATCGGCCAAGCTCGCCGAAGGCCCGGAGATCGCTCTACCTGTTCTGGCCAACGGTCCTCGGCTACCTCCGGATCGTCGACGCATCCGTCGATCCTGCCTCGATCCGCTCACACCAGACGAAGCAACCGCGAACATCCAGCGACTGACCGAGCGACCTCACATGTCGATCCGTTGGCGAGTCAGGCGCCTTCTGGCGTCTGTACCTGGACTCCGGCGGCGCCGAAGTCGCGTGGAAATGCGGTTCCAGATACGCATCTGGCGACCTTGATGCGCGAGAACGGGGTTCGGATCCTGTATACCCGCGACACGTGGATTCCGGCGCTTCGACTTCCTCGACGTACGCGATCCGTTCCGGACCTGATGACGCGGCTGCCGAACCTGTAGATTGCCGGGACCGGCAGTTCGCGGTCGAGGAGTCCCTGTGAAGCGAGAGACCCAGTGCGTCGTCATCGGTGGTGGCGTGGTCGGCGCGAGCGTCCTGTACCACCTGACGAAGGCCGGCTGGACCGACGTCATGCTCCTGGAGCGCCGTGACCTGACGGCCGGCTCCACGTGGCACGCCGCCGGCGGGATGCACACGCTCAACGGCGACCCAACGTCGCCCGACTCCAGCAGTACACGATCAAGCTGTACGAGGAGATCGAGCGGGTCAGCGGCCAGTCCTGCTCCATCCACCTGCCCGGCGGCCTGATGCTGGCCGACACGGAGGTCCGGATGGACTTCCTGCGGATGGCCGTCGCGCGCGGCCGCTACCTCGGGATGGACCTGGACCTCATCTCCGCCAAGGAAGCGCAGGACCTCTTCCCGCTGCTGGATCCGCAGTACTTCGTCGGGGCGCTGTACGACCCGGTCGAGGGGCACGTGGATCCGTCCGGCGTCACGCGCGCCTACGCCAAGTGCGCCCAGATGGCCGGCGCGGAGATCCATCGCAACACGCCGGTGGTCGGGCTGTCGCAGCGCCCGGACGGCACGTGGGACGTCGAGGTCGAGAGCGGCGACACGATCCACACCGAGCACGTCGTCAACGCCGGCGGCCTGTGGGCGCGCGAGGTCGGGCGGATGGTCGGCCTCGAACTGCCGGTCCTCGCCATGGAGCACATCTACCTGCTGACCGAGGACATGCCCGAGGTCGCCGCGCACGTCGCCGCCACCGGCAAGGAGATGCCGATGGCGCTCGACTTCGGCGGCGAGATCTACATCCGCCAGGAAGGCGGCTCGATGCTCCTGGGGACCTACGAGCAGGCCTGCGTGCCGTGGTCGCCGAAGGTGACGCCGTGGGACTTCGGGTCGCAGCTGCTGAAGCCGGACCTGGACCGCATCACGCCCGAACTCCAGGTCGCGTTCAAGCACTACCCGGCGATGGGCACGATCGGCATCAAGCGCGTCGTGAACGGGCCGTTCACGTTCTCACCGGACGGGAATCCGCTGGTCGGGCCGATCCGCGGCCTGCGCGGGTTCTGGGTCGCGTGCGGGGTCATGGCCGGGCTGTCGCAGGGCGGCGGCGTCGGGCTCGCCCTCGCGACCTGGATGACGAGCGGCGACCACGGCGACTCCGGGATGGATATCTGGGGCATGGATGTCGCCCGCTACGGCGACTACGCGACGCTCGCGTACACGAACGCCAAGGTCCAGGAGAACTACCGGCGCCGCTTCCGGATCACCTTCCCGAACGAGGAACTCCCGGACGGCCGGCCGCTCCTGACGACGCCCATCTACGACCGGCTGACCGACGCGAACGCGGTCTGGGGCGCGGCGTTCGGCCTGGAGCACGCGCTGTGGTTCCAGGAGGCCGGCAAGCCGCCGAAGGAAGACGTCACGTTCCGGCGCTCGAATGCGTGGTCGCAGGTGGCGGCCGAGGTCGAAGCCGTCCGCGAGCGCGTGGGCATGACCGAGATCTCCAACTACGCCAAGTACCGGGTCACCGGCCCGGGCGCCGAGGCCTGGCTGTCGTCCCTGCTGACGGCGCGGATGCCGGCGCCCGGCCGGATCACGCTGACGGCGATGCTCAACGACGCCGGGCGGATCGTCGGGGAGTTCACGGTCGCCCGGGCGTCCGACGCGGACGAGTTCTACCTCTTCGGCTCGCTGCCGGCGGAGGTCCATCACTCGCGCTGGTTCCGCCACCACCTGCCGGCCGACGGCTCGGTGCGGTTCGAGGTCCTGGGACTGGGGCTGGTGGGCCTGTCCGTGGCCGGTCCGCGGTCGCGCGACGTGCTGGCGGCCGTGGCGCCGGACCTGGACCTGTCGACCGAGGCGTTCCCGTTCATGACGTTCCGCCAGGTCGACCTCGGGATGATCCCGGTCCACCTGGCCCGGATCAACTACGCCGGCGACCTCGGCTACGAGCTGTGGGTGGCGCCGCAGTACCAGCGGCGTGCTGTTCGACCGGATCGTGGCGGCGGGCGAGCCCCACGGGCTGCGGCTGTTCGGGATGCGCGCGCTCATGTCGCTGCGGCTCGAGAAGAGCTACGGGACGTGGTTCCGCGAGTACCGGCCGATCTACACGCCGCTCGAGTCCGGGATCACCCGCTACATCAAGCTCGACCACGACTTCATCGGCCGCGAGGCCTACGAGCGCGAGCTGGCCGCCGGCGCTCCGGCGCGGACGCTCGTGGCGATGGTCGTCGAGCCCGATCCGGACGATCCGGCGGATGTCATCGGCGATGAGCCCATCTGGCACGGCGAGGAGGTCGTCGGCTGGGTCACGTCCGGCGGCTACGGCCACCACGTCGGGCTGTCGATCGCGCTCGGGTATGTGCCGACGGCCCTGGCGACCGCGGACGGGCCGGGCGGCGACGGCTTCGAGATCGAGATCATCGGGCGCCGACGACCGGCGCGCCTCCAGCCGCGACCGAGCTTCGATCCGGACGGCACGCGGATGCGCCAGTGACCGACACGTCGGCGGGCGGCGGGCCTGGAGCCGTCGCCGAAGCGGCCGGGCGGATCGTCGTCGACGGGCGTCCGCTGGCCTTCGAGCCGGGCGACTCGGTGGCGCTCGCCGCCCTGCGGGCCGGGGAGCAGCCGGGCCGTGGCGGGACGCTGTGCCTGGCCGGGGACTGCCCGAACTGCCTCGCGACGGTGGACGGCATCGCCTACGTCCGGACGTGCCAGGTCGCCTGCCGGCCGGGGCTGGAGGTCGTCCGGCATCCCGACGGCGCGAACCCGCCACTCCCCGTCGTCCAGCAATCGGACGTGACGCGGACACCGCGCGGGCCCGGAGATCGAGGTCGAGCGACGCGAGGTCGAGGTCGCGGTCATCGGTGGCGGGATCGAGCGGGCTCGCCGCGGCCGCGCAGGCCCGTGCGGCGGGGCGGGACGTCCTCGTCCTCGAGGCGGCCGACGGCAACGAGGTCATGGCCATCTACGCCGGCCCGACGATCGTCGCCCGGACGCCGCCACGGCATGCTCCACGTCCACGCCCATGAGGTCGTCGTCGCGACGGGTGCCGCCGAGGTCCACCCGGTCTGCCCGGGCAACGACCTGGCGGGCCTGCGTCACCGCGCGCGCCGCCGAGCGACTCCACGCGGCCGGGCGTGGATCTGGGTCGGGCCGTCTCCATCGGGACGCCGCCGGCCGGCGTGCCCGTGCGAGCGCCTCGACGGGCGGCTCGTCCGCTTCGAGGGCGACGGCGCCGGCCACGTCAGCGCGGTCGTGACGGCGGATCCGACGACCGGCGCCGAGACGACGACCCCGTGCGACACCGCGATCCTCGGCCTGGGCCTGGCGCCACGGGACGTGCTGGCGCGGATGGCCGGGCCGATCCCGATCACCGTCGTCGGCGACGCCGCGGACGACCATCCCCTGCCACCTGCCCCGACGGACGGCGTCGTGTGCCGCTGCCACCAGGTCACCGTGGACGGCCTGCAGGGCACGTGGGACAAGGGGTTCCAGGAGCTCGAACTCATCAAGCGGGCCAGCCTCGCCTGCCTCGGGCCGTGCCAGGGCGGCGCCTGCCTGCCGCAGGTCCGTGCCTGGATCGCCGAGCGATCCGGCGAGGTCCCGGAGCCGTTCACGGCTCGGCCCGCGTCGCGCCAGATCACCCTGGCCGAGGCCGCCGCGGACGTGTACATCGATGCCTTCCGCCGGACGCCGCTCCACGACGAGCACGTCGCGCTCGGGGCGCGGATGGACCGGTTCGGGGCGTGGTGGCGGCCGTGGCACTACGGCGACGCGGTCGCCGAGTACTGGGCCGTCCGCGAGGCGGTCTCGATCGGCGACGTGAGCACGCTCGGCAAGCTGGTCGTGTCCGGGCCGGACGTCGTCGAGTTCCTGGAGCGGCTGTATCCGTGCCACGTCGCGGACATCAAGCCCGGCCGGTCCCGCTACGCGCTGCTGCTCAACGAGCGCGGCCACGTCATGGACGACGGCATGATCCTGCGCGAGTCCGAGACCCGGTTCGTGCTGAGCTTCACGTCCGGTGGCGCGGCCAACGCCGAGATGTGGATCCGCGACTGGATCGATACGTGGGGCCTCCGCGTCCACGTCATGGACCGGACGATGTCCCTCGCCGCGATCAACGTGACCGGGCCGCTCGCGAAGCAGCTGCTGGTCCGTGCCGGCCTCGCCGATCCGCCGCGCTTCCTGTCGCACGTCCGGGCCGAGGTCGCCGGCGTCCCGTGCCACGTCATGCGCCTGTCGTTCACCGGCGAGGCGGCCTGGGAGCTGCACCACCCGATCGACGGGTCGGTGGCGCTGTGGCGGGCGCTCATGGAGCTCGGTCGGCGACCTCGGGATCCGGCCGCACGGCCTGCAGGCGCTGTTCGCGCTGCGGCTCGAGAAGGGCCACGTCATCGTCGGGATGGACACGGAACTGGACTCGACCCCGCGACGCCTCGGGATGGACTGGGCGGCCCGGATGGACAAGCCGCGGTTCATCGGCCGGGCCGCGCTGGAACGGACCGCGAAGCTGCCGGACCACCGGCGCCTGCTCGGGTTCACGATGGACGGCGACGGCCCCGGTCGAGGGCTCGCCGATCTGGTCGAACGGCGACATCGTCGGGCACGTGACGGGCAGCTGGGCCTCGCCGGTCCTCGGCAAGATCGGTGATGCTCGGCTGGCAGAAGGTCTCGCCGTTCGTCGACACGGTCGAGATCGACGGCCGGACCGCGACCGTCACGCCGACGCCCTTCTACGACCCGGAGGGCCACCGTGCCCGCGCTTGAGCCGCTCGACCGGGCTGCGGGTCGTCGCCGACCCGGCCGCGCTCGACGGCGCGCGCTGGACCGGCGCCGACGGACGTGCCCGTCGTCCTGCGGTTCGCCCCCGACGAGGCGTTCGCCATCGGCGCGACCGGCGTCGACCCTCGACGACCCGGACGCCATCGTCGAGGACGAGCGCGGCTACGTCGGGGCGTGGTGCCCGTTCGATGCGATCCGGCCCCAGACCGAGTGGTCGCCACCGACCGATCGGCCCGCCCTGGCCCAGGGATCCGTCGCCGGGCGTGCCCGCCAAGGTCTGGTTGCCGGACGACGGCGATGTGCTGGTCGTCGTGACCGCGGCCCATGCCGACGGCCTCGCCGAGCGCCTCGGGTGGCCGCGATGACCTACGCGAGCCAGATGGTCGACACGCTCCTGCCGATCCGCTGGCCGGACCGCCCGAAGCCGTCCTACGACGTCGTCATCATCGGCGGCCGGCGGGCACGGCCTGTCCACCGCCTACTACCTCGCGACCCGCCACGGCATCACGAACGTGGCGGTCCTCGAGGCCGACTACATCGCGTCCGGCAACACCGGCCGGAACACGACGATCATCCGCGCGAACTACGGCATCCCCCAGGCGGTCCGCTTCTACAAGCACAGCCTGGACATGTACGCCGCGCTCGAGGACGAGACCGGCGCGAACCTGCTCCACCAGACCCGCGGGATCCTGTGGTGCGCCCACACCGAGATGACGATGCGGACCGAACGGGCGCGCGTCGCGCTCAACCAGGCGCTCGGCGTCGAGACGGTCATGGTCACGCCGAGTGAGATCAAGTCGCTCGTCCCCCAGATCGACCTGACCGGCGGCGGCCGCTACCCGATCCTGGGCGCCTCGCACCACCTGCCGGCGGCGACCGCCCGGCACGACCGCGTGGCCTGGGCGTACGCCGTCGGGCGCGTCGCAGCGCGGCGTCGACATCTTCCAGCACACGCCGGTCACCGCCCTGACGGTCGACGGCGAGCGGGTCACCGGCGTCGAGACCAGCGCCGGCCCGATCTCGGCGGGCGTCGTCCTGTCGGCCACCGGCGGCCGGGTCACGAAGCTCGCCGGCCAGGTCGGCATCCGGTTGCCGATCCGGACCCACCCGCTCCACGCGTTCGTCACGAACGACCACGCCCAGGGGATGCGGAGCATCGTCGCGAGCACGGAACTCATGTGCTACGCCTCGCAGACGGAGCGCGGCCAGATGCTCATCGGCGCCGAATTCGATGCGCAGCCGTCGTACTCGCGCCAGTCGTCCTTCGATGCCCTGCGCGGCTACGCCTACAAGATCTCGATGCTGCTGCCGTTCCTGCGCGACATGCGGATCCTGCGGACGTGGGCCGGCCTGTGCGACATCTCCATCGACTACAGCCCGATCATGGGCTTCACCCCGGTCGACGGGTTCCTCGTCACGACGGGCTGGGGCACGTGGGGCTTCAAGGCGATCCCGGCCGGCGGCGAGGGCATGGCCGAGCTGATCGCCACCGGCCGGCCGCCCGAGCTCATCGCGCCGTTCGCCCTGTCGCGCTTCAAGGCGGACCACCTCCTGGCCGACCAGGGCTCGTCGGGGACGCGCTGATGCACTCGATCGTCTGTCCCGCGCTGCGGCCGCCGGTCCCTCGACGAGTTCACGTTCGGCGGTGAGCGGCGGGCCGTGCCGGACTGGATCACGGACCCCGACGAGCGCGACTTCGACGAGGTCTTCGTCTTCGAGAACCCGGACGGCGTCTCCACCGAGCGCTGGTTCCACGCCCACGGCTGCCGTCGCTGGCTGACGATCCGGCGCGACACGACCACCGACACCGTCCTGGAGGTCCGCTGACCGTGCCGTCGCTCGCCGAACGTTCGCTCGAGCTGCAGCTGCGCGGACGCGTCCGCTTCGGGGTGGGGGCCATCGAGGCACTCCCCGAGCTGGTCGCGGCGGCGACTCGGCCGGCGAGGGAGACGTCGCGACCCAGGCCTTCATCGTCACCGATCCCGGCGTCATGGCTTCGGGCGTCATCGAACGCGTCCGGGCGTTCTCGAGGCGGCCGGGATGCGGGTCGGCGTCTATGCCGAGGTGGAGCCCAACCCGGGGGCATCGTCGGTGCTGCGTGGCAGCGCGGCACTGACGGCGTTCGGCCTGGCGGGGACCGTGGTCGTGGCGGTCGGTGGCGGGTCGTCCATGGATTCGGCCAAGGTCATCTCGCTGCACGCCGTCAACGGCGGCGACGTGCTCGCCCTCGGCTGGCACCGCGAGGACGCTCCTGCCCGGCCGACCCGTCGTGGCGGTGCCCGACCACGGCCGGGACCGGTGCCGAGACCAACACCTACGGCGTCATCACCGACGAGGCCGCCGGCCGCAAGGGGTACGTCGGACACCCGTCGGTGCTGCCGACCTGGACGATCCTGGATCCGGCGCTGACCGTCGGCCTGCCGCCGGCCGCGACCGCGGCGACCGGCGTGGACGCCATGACCCACTCGCTCGAGTCGCTGCTGTCGCGCAACCCGAACCCGTTCGCGGAGGCGCTGGCGCTCCAGGTGATCCGGACCGTGGCGGACTGGCTGCCGCGCGCCGTCGCGGACGGCTCGGACCTGGAGGCCCGGTCGCAGCTGCTCATGGCCTCGCACCTGGCGGGGATCGGCCAGGCAGAGCGGCACAGGCGTCGGGCTGGTCCACGCGCTGGGTCATGCGATCGGGACGCGCGGGCGCCTGCCGCACGGCCTCGCCCTGGCGGTCGTGATGCCGGAGGTCTTCCAGTTCTACGCGGACGAGCCGGGCCTGCGCGACCGCGAGCTGGCGCTCGTCGGCGTGGCGCTGCGGGCCGCCTCACCCACGGAGTCGGCGCGACCGGCGCCGGGGCGGCGATCGGGGCACTGCGTGCGTTCCTTGCCTCGGTCGGCCAGCGGCGCGACGCTGCGCTCGCTCGGCTTCGATGAGCGCCTTGCTGGACGTCGTCGCGCAGGACGCGATCGACGACGCCGCGATCAACAACTCGCCGCGGCTTCCGACGCTGCACCCATGGATTACCTGGAGCATTACCTGGACATGGTGGCTTCCATTGAGGGCACAGCCGCTAAATTGAATATGCCCATTCGTATAGAAGGGTATGAGCCGCCCAGGGATTACCGCATGGAGCGGCTGGTGGTATCGCCGGATCCGGGGGTGATTGAAGTTAATATCCATCCTTCAAAGACGTGGAAGGATCTGGTGCATAATATTGACACGCTGCTACGAGCAGGCATTTTATCGAGGCTGGGAACAGAGAAATTTATGCTGGATGGAAGACATACAGGCACCGGCGGGGCAACCATATCACTATTGGTGGCGCTTCACCGTCAGAAAGTCCGCCGCTGCGCCTACCCGATGTATTGCGTAGCCCGATTCCCTACTGGCAACACCATCCCGGGTCTCTCCTATTTATTCTCCAGTGCTTTTATTGGCCCTACCAGCCAGGCACCCCGCATAGATGAGGGCCGCGATGAGAAGCTGTATGAAATGGAGATTGCCTTTGAACCAGGTTCCCGAGAACGGTTTTATTCCTTTCTGGATAGAAGACAGAATATTCCGCCACCTGCTCACGGATATAACCGGCAACACTCACCGCTCTGAATTCTGTATTGATAAATTGTATTCGCCGGATTCTTCTTCAGGAAGGCTGGGCATACTGGAGTTCCGCGCATTTGATATGCCGCCGCACAAGCAGATGAGCCTGGGAGATATGGTGCTCATACTGACTGATCGCCAAATTCTGGAAGAAACCTTACAAACATAAGCTGGTAAGATGGGGTACTGAACTGCACGATAAGTTTATGCTGCCACATTATGTACACCAGGACTTAAAAGACGTGGTAGCAGATTTGAACGATGCTGGCTGACGCATTTAATATGAGCTGGTTTGAGCCTTTCTTTGATTTCCGTTTTCCGCGCTATGGTACGGTAAAGCTGCAGGAAATAGAAATGGAAATCCGTATGGGCATAGAACCCTGGCATGTGCTGGGCGAAGAAATGTCCAGTTCCGGTACGGCGCGTTTTGTAGATTCTTCTCTGGAACGTGTACAGGTGCATTTAAAAGGCCTGAATGGCGCACGTTATATTCTCATGTGCAATGGCAGTCGCGTGCCCCTGCGCGAAACCGCCATCAAGGGCGAGTATATATGTGGCATCCGTTACCGCGCCTGGCAGCCGCCTTCTGCGCTGCATCCCACCATTGGTGTAGATACGCCGCTGGCATTTGATATTATTGATACCTGGAACAGCCGCTCCATTGGTGGATGTACTTACTATGTAGCACATCCCGGTGGCCGCAGTTACGATACTTTTCCCATTAACAGTTATGAAGCAGAGTCCAGGCGCTTCAGCCGCTTTGGCAGTACTGCCCATACGCAGGACGTGCTGCGCCCTGCGCCACTCAGCAATAGTACGATGCATTATGTATCGCAGAACCGGCAACCCTTCCTGGCAGACGCACCTCCACCGGAAACAAATTTAGAATACCCCTGTACGTTAGATTTGCGGCAGCATTGGAAAAGGAAATAACTGCTATTGATCAGGCGGTGGCCGCGTTTAGCATATAGCTGTATAATACGATTCCGCCGGACTGCCCTTTCTTCCGGGTGGACCGGCTTTTTTATGTTAAACCGCCTGCCATCTGCAGTAAAAACCGCGTTGTGCAGCTTTCCTTGATAGTTGTTTCATGAAAGGCCACTGCGCTATCTTCTTCACCGCTTTTGATTTTTTTTACTTTTCCGGTATTACCTGTTCGTAGTATTTTGCAGCAACCCATCAGAATTTATTTGGATTCTAAAAAAATTGTTCTAATTTTCTATTCCATTATTCCTGCGTATCCGCACCCAAGCCCCTGGTTCCGCACCTTAAGTAGTCACCCTCTCTGGTTAAATAATCTGAAAAAGTAGTAACAGCATTTTGTTGATAGCCATTTTTATAATATATAGAAATGGATGATTGTACGCCTGTATATGAAACAAAAAATATTTCTGCCAACATAGTTAAATGGCCGTCAGGCTTTGACGGCCGCATCCGGTGTTTTTAACAGCCCCTGAAACGGGTAGTATTCCTCTTATAATTTCCTTTCAATAAGCTTATTCTTTAAAACGTAAACCTTTCAATCATGAACAAGAAAATGCATTCGCCACTACTGGATGAAATAATTAAAATTCATACGGAAGCGCAAAAAACAGACGATGGAGACCGGTGTATGATAGCCCCAGCCCCAGAGCTGAAAAAGAAGATGGATGACGAAATGAAAAAAATAAAAAGCAGCGCTGCCAAGGGCCTGCTGGCTGGCAAAATAGGTTTCCGTGAACCACAGCCGGTTGGTTTCAATGATGGTCTTATTTATCCGGGTACCATGTTCCCGGTGGGTACTACTGCTGCCATCGCAAGGTCCGCCGGTGCCAACAGGGCACCATTGCGCGGCACCGTTCGCGTTATAGTAGTGCTGGTTGATTTTTCTGATAAAGTAATGTCAAAAACAAAAGCGCATTTTGAGAACCTCTTTTTCTCATTGGGTACCGTTGCTACCGGCAGCGTTCGCGAATATTTCCGCGAAGGTTACCCATGGCCTGGTAGATATACAGGGCCAGGTGGTAGGTACCTACCGGATGCCAAAGACACTTGCCCAGTACGCCCATGGTGCATCCGGCACAGGTGCAGCAGCACCCAATGCCCGTACCATGGCTAAGGATGCTGCGGTAGCTTCCAACCCGGCTGTTAATTATGCGCTGTATGACAATGACGGGGACGGATTTGTAGATGCTTACGTAGTTATACATGCTGGTACCGGTGCTGAAATGAGCGGCAGTGCCAACGATATTGGTCGCACAAATGGACCCTGTCGGGCGGCGCTTATACCGCCGATGGTTCAACGAAAATTTTTGGTTACTTAACAGTTCCGGAGGATTGTAAACTGGGCGTTTGTGCCCATGAACTGGGACACCTGTTGTTTGGATTCCCCGACCTGTATGACACTGATAATACCAGTGAGGGAATAGGCAACTGGTGCCTTATGGCAGGCGGCAGCTGGAACAATGGCGGTCTTACACCTGCACACCCCAGTGCCTGGTGCAAATGCCAGCAGGGTTGGGTTACAACGGTTAACCAGGCCAATAACCAGAATAATGTAGCCCTGGAAGATGTAAAATCAGGCTTCAAAGTACATAAGCTCTTCAAAAATGGTTCTTCTACCAATGAATATTTCCTGGTAGAAAACCGTCAGAAAGTGCTGTTTGATAAATTTTTGCCCGGCGGAGGGTTGTTGGTATGGCATATTGATGATGCTATTGGAACCAACAGCAACGAAACACATTATAAGGTGGCGCTGATGCAGGCAGATGGCAAAAAAGACCTTGAAAACAACAGCAACAGGGGCGATGCGGGTGATTGTTACCCGGGCTCTACCAACAATACCAAATTCAATAATACCAGCACGCCCAATTCAAAATCCTATGCAGGTTCCAATACCTGTGTAGCGGTGAACAATATCAGCGCAGCAGGTGCCGTGATGCATGCAGATTTGGCCGTTAAATGCGGTATTGTTAAGGTAAAAGAAATAAAAGAGACAATTAAGGATTTTACGAAGGACAAGGAAATAGCCAAGGAACTGAAAAACGAGAAAATAGAGATCAAGGAGTTTGAAAAAAGTATAGTAAGCGATAAGCTGGGTACGCATGATAAGGCCTTTAGAGAAAAGCCCGGCGATAAGCTGATAGAGAAACAAATAGACAAGCAGGCAGATAAGCAGATTGATATTCCCGGTGGGGGCTTTGGAAGACCCGGTGGCCTGGGTGGCGGCGGTAATTTATCGGTAGAACAAAGATTGGCACAGCTGGAAGCGCAATTGGGTTTTATGCAGCCATTTATTGATCAGTCGAATACGGCCTGATTTGTCACAGGGGGCACTGCAGGGTGAAGAAGATAACGAAGAGTAAACTTCAACATGTTTTTAATATTCCAGGGAATCAACCCGGCATCGAAAGCCTTTAACCAGCGGCAGATGACGGGTTGGTTTTTAAAATAAACTGCCTGCTGCAAATGATTCAGTAGAAAAGAACTGCATCGCCCGTAGACCCTGTTGAATCTATTGTCAATTATCCGTTAACATGCCGTAACCATGTATATTCTTATTTTTTGTATTGATGGTGATGAAGTAGCCCTCGCATTGTACCAAGCGCTGTTCAGCAAGGGAGAACGAAACCTGCGGTTGATTACAGACAGGGAACTGGCTTTTGCCGACTGGCAGCATGAGGCAGGCAGCGACGGTATTTTTTTTACACGTATCCGCCTGCAGGATGGTTTTATTATTGAACCGGTTATTATTAAAAGACTGGTCAACCGGCTGTACTATTTTCAGATGCTGCATTTTATGAACCCCGCAGACAGGCAATATGCAGAAATGGAAATGTATGCACTTTACACCAGCTTCTTATATTCGGTAAAAGAAGCGGTAATTGATGGAATGCCGGTGAAGCATATCCACAGTTCAGATAATGCATTGTACCTGCAGGCTATGGCTGTAAAAGCCGGCATCGCTACACTGGATAACCAGTTCACTTCATCGCCCCGCTGGCAAAAGCCAACTGCATTGTCTGCCATGGCTGCACAGAAAAAGCCAACGGTGTTATGGCACAAGCCATCGCCGCACCTGGTTTGGGAGAATAAACCAGTGCTGTACAGTGAGACTTTTTCCAACCTGGTTAGGGCAGAGGTAGTAGGTGGCGATTGTTTTTGCAGCGTGGATCCGGGTAAAAAAATCCGGGGAAAGATAAAAATTTTTTCAAAATTAACCGGCAGAACGGTCTATACGCTGCTGCTGGCACTGGTAAACGATACATATAAAGTCTACACAGTGGACGTTCGCCCACAGTTGTTAAGCGCCGCAGCCATTGACGCATTTTGCACATTACTTATTTCAAAAAAAACGCACTGATGCTGCTATTTATCGGTATACCTTCAGAGTCCCCGCTGAAAATGGCCATCCAGTCTGCTGAACAGGCGGAGATACCTCATGTTGTACTGGACCAGCGGGCTATGCAGTATTGTAACCTGTCTATTGGATTTATAAAGAACCGTTTTTTTGCTACCCTGCAGCTGCAGGAGAAGGACTATGATCTGGAGAAATTTTCGGGTGTCTATTTCCGTATGATGGACTACCTGTCTATGCCGCATACAGACCCCCGCTCGCTCCGGTACATGGGCCCGGAAAATGTTCAGAAATCGGGCCTGCTGCACCAGCAGTTGCTGCATTGGATGGACATGACAGCAGTGCGGATGCTGAACCCTCCCTGGACCATGGCCAGCAACCTTTCCAAGCCCTACCAGTCGCAACTCATAAGGGATGCCGGCTTCAGCATACCCCCCACCTGTATTACTTCCGGCAAAGCGGCCCTGGAACCGTTCCGGCAAAAACACCCGGCGCTTATCTATAAATCCATCAGCAGCGTCCGGTCAATTGTAAAAGAACTGCAGGTAAAAGATGAGCAGCTGCTCAACAAGCTGCAATACCTGCCCACGCAGTTTCAGCAGAAACTAACGGGAACCAATATACGTGTACATGTGGTGGGCGATGCACTTTTTGCTACAAAAGTGGAAACCGGGGCAACCGATTACCGCTACGCCCGCAGTGAAAATAAAGCAGCCCGGCTCTCGGCCTTCAGGTTGCCAAAAAAAATAGAAAAAAACTGCTTTGCATTGTCACAGCGCTTAGGCTTAACTTTGTGTGGTATCGATCTTTTTCTAACCACAGACAATGACTATTATTGTTTTGAAGTAAACCCTTCCCCGGGGTATAGTTATTTCCAGGACAATACGGGGCAGGATATTTCAGGAGCCATTGCCAAATGGTTGTATTATGGAACTGCTAAATAAGAAATTATGGTATCCATCATAGAAAACTATGCAAAAGTGGAAGGCGAGATTGTGGAAATAACAGATCATCCCCGCCGTGCAGGTTACCTGCTGGTGAAACTGGCCCTTAAAAAGAGTAAACCACTTGAAGGCTTCCCCAACCTTGCTGCCGCAGATGAAGGCAGCACTATCTCCATCGTTATTAAGAAAGATGCAAAAGAAGCTGCCATTACCCGCCAGCGCGATCTTAAAAGGGCTTTCAGCGCCACTGTAAAAAAAGTAGCCGGGCAGGAATACTTCATTAAGTAATGCATTTTTAATTTGGCCACCGGCGGTATTACTGCTATTAAGCATTGTTGCTACGCTCAGTTCAACAGCAATGCAGGCTTCAGCTGCCCCTGCCATCGCATCTCCCCAATAGTTGATGGCGGCTGCTGTTAAACCGCTTTTAAACAATAATCGCTATCTCCTGGTAAAACTATAGGCAATTGTCTTTCCGTTGCCAGACACGGTGGCTTTCATGGTATTGCCATTGCAGTAGTACGCTATCTTTTTGGGGAAATCATGTGCAGGGTTTTCACACACAAAACTGTTTTTAGTTAGCCGGGTGAGTTTGAAATAAACCGGGTCTTTATTGTCTGGTGTATCCGCCACATAGAAAATGGCATTGTCTTTTACCAGCAGGGTTAATTTTTCTGCAAAACTGGTATCACTTCCTTTCATGCTAACGCCCCAACCGTTTAATTCAGTGGCAGAAACAATTACCCAGCGCTCATGATCATTATTGCCGGGTTTTGCATTTACCCGTTTCCATTCTCCCTGCAGCCATTTCAATTGCTGAAAATCAGCAGACGCTTTACCGCCTGGTTGGCCAAAACCCTGCCGACAGGCCAGCATAAATAACAAGAGCGTAAAAACGTGCTTCATAAGTGTTGATTTGAATAAGGGAAATTAGAAAATAAAATGTACATTCTTTCTTTTAACAAAATCTTTTACCTGCCATTGCAATCAGCGCAGGTGAGTAGCCTAATTTGCCTGTTCTGTTATGCGTAGTATTGTTGTGTTCTTTATTGTTTTCACTCTATCTACTGAAGCCGGTGCACAGCAACTGCTTAGGGGAAAGATATATGATATACAGACAGATGCTGTGCTGCCTTCTGTTACCATCTTCAATACCAGCCGTAAATTGTATGTGCTGTCTACCCGCGACGGTGAGTATGCAGTGGTGGCGCAGGAAGGCGATAAGATAGTATTTACTTCAGTAGGTTACCTGCCCGATACCGTGAAAGTGCTGAATTATATGATTGATGCCGGCTATGATATCAGTATGACAGTTAAAAGCAGTCTGCTGAAAAATGTAGATGTACGTGCTGCCAACTATAAAGCAGACTCGTTGAAAAGGCGTGCAGCCTATGCTGAATTCTACAACAGGCCCAAGAACACGATGGTCTCCAAATCGGGACCGCAAAACGGGGTAGGGGTGGCCGTAAGTCCTATTGGGTTTTTCTCAAAAAGGGCAAAAGAACGGAAAATGAACAAGGTGCTGGAATACCAGGAAGAACAGGATTTTGTGAATTACAGTTTCAGCAGGCGTTATGTAGAAAACCTCACTGGCCTGCACGGAGATTCACTGCTGCACTTTATGCTGCGTTACCGGCCCAGCTACCTGTTTTGCCGAAACGCCAGTGCCGAAGACATGCTGCAATACGTGAATGATAAACTGATGACTTATCTGAAGCATGAAGATGCCGGCGTACAGCCCAAAAATTAAGGAGTTATTGCGGTCTGACCTCCGGTACCAACCGCAATAACTCCTTTTTACCAAAATGCGCGTTTCTCTTCTGCCGCCATCCGGTGTTAAAATTTTTCCGCATTACTTACAAAAGCAATCTGTTTGCTGTCCGGCGACCAGGAAGCAACATTCAATGTGCCCTGGCCTCCATAGATATAAGCGATTACTTTTGGTGCACCACCGGCCACCGGCATCAGCCGCAGCATCACTCTTTTGTAGGGTGGGTGATCGTTGGGATCTATGTCGGGTAAAAAAGAAATAAACACCATCCACTTGCCATCGGGCGAAATATGTGGAAACCAGTTATTGTATTCGTCGAAAGTGAGTTGTTCTTTGCCGCTGCCATCGGGTTTCATGCGGTAAATATGCATGGTGCCTGTCTGGCTGCCGTTGAAATAAATATATTTTCCATCGGGGGAGGCTTCCGGACCGTCTACATGCCCGCTGCTGTTAAACGTTAGCTGTACTTCTTTTGGCTTGTCAATATTGCTTTTAAAAATATTGTACACAGCGCTGTCCCGCTGTGCCACATACAACACTTCTTTACTGTCTGCGGTAAATCCATGAAAATAGGAAGGTGTTCTTTCTGTAACCAGTTTGGGTATTCCGCCTTCAATAGGCAAAACATATATAGTAGATCCGTTGCCGGGCATGCCGGGCCGCTGGTGGCTGATGGCGATTTTTTTCCGATCGAAAGAAATGCCGTGATCGTTGTTCAGCTTATTGGTCTCTCCGGTGTTCAGTTTTTCAGGTGTGCCGCCTTCTACGGCAATGGTATACAGGGACCTCCCTGGTTATACAGCAATTTCTTGCCGTCGGGGAACCAGTTGGGTGCTTCAAAACCAGTCCTTGATTCATAGATGATTTTTCTTTCGCCATCTGCAATCGCCATTGTCTCCAGCCGGCTGCCAATCCAGCCCTGCCGGTAGGGATTGTAGTCTTCTGTAACGGGTTTGTCTATGCGCACATTCCAGATCCTGGCCTGCTCCACCACGCCGGGGTTGTGACGAGCAGATAAACAGACCTGCAAATACGAATCCGGCATATCGGGCATCTGGTGCATGCCAATTACCTGGAAGGGCTCATTTACCTGGGCTGCGCGCAGTATCATTGTCTTTCCTTTTCTTTCCAGCTGCAGACCTGGTAATGTTTTTTAGAAGAAAATATTTCATCCTGTGGGTCGCGCATGAAAGCCCCTTTTAATACGCGCCATTGTAAAACAGTTAGCCCGTCGCCATGTGTTACGGCACTCATGTGGGCGGCATTGTCTGCCAATGATTCGCGTACCATCCACCCAATTTTACGGTGTGGATCGGTGCCTTTGCCAACAAAGGCAAAATTGGCTGTTAGTATAAAATCACCTGCTATTTTTTTATAGGCAAACTGCAGCTCATCCCTTTCAAACCAGATATTATAACCTGCGCCACTGAGCTGGTAGCTTTGGGTAGCGGGGTCGTAAACAGCCGTACCGGCATTTTTGGGTTTGCCAATATCGGTATATGTATCAAAAATACCTACGGGATTGTTTTGGGCAAATGTTGACTGCAGCACCAGCAGCAGCAAAAATGTAGTTATAAATTTCATGGCAATCAGTTATGACAGTTGCGTTTATAGCAGGTGCTAAAGTTAGCAGATGATACAATGCGGAAGTAGAAGAATGTGATAAGAATGCATTGCAATATTTGCAGATGCTGGTACTTTTTTGGCTGGGCGCCACTTGCAAAAAGCGGCCTGACTCTCCAGGCAGGAGTCGCAGGCCTGAGGCCTCCGTCTAACCACTTTACTTTATTGAATCTACGGTCTGACGTCTCCGTCTGACCGCCTTTCCAGTAGCTGATAAAATATCCGTCAGACGGGGACGTCAGGTAGCGGTTGCGTTGCGGCTATTCTACTTTTGAATTTTTAATTGGCCACCGTCTCATTGATCTCCTGGTCTACATAAGCAGAAACCCAGCCTACCTGGCCGTTTTTAATGAGGTAGAATTCTTTCTTTTCATTCACAGATTCAAACTGGCGCATAATTTTCAGCAGTAACCTGCTGCCGGCCATCAGGGAACGCTGGTCAAATACCTGGTGTATTCTTTTTATTTCTCTTCCTGCGGCAGCCTGGTCTGAATTATTGCTTTTTATATTGCTGAGCAGGTAGAAGTCGGAGAAGGAACTGTAATCGCCATATATTTTTTCACAGAAAGACGCCACCTGGTCATAGGTAACGGCTACGTTTGACACGCTCAATCATTTCTGGATGCAGCAGGGTGGCTACCGCCCAGGCTATACCACCGCTGAAAGCAATCAGATCACTTTTAGGGAAAGCTCCACTTTCATTAACTGCATATACGATACCGGTATTTTCGGCCTCGGTAGCTGTTTTGATCAGTTGCCTGTAATAATTAGAAAGGCTTTTATCGTCGGCGCAGTTTTTTTCTGTGGCATTAGCCGTACTCTTGGTACCCCAGTTTACCTGGAAAAGCTTGAAGTCTTTGGTATTATTTGAAGGGAAATAACCACCTTTTGTGTTACCACTGCCAATATCAATCAAAAAAGTATTGTAGCGGTTTATATCCGGAACAATGCCCAGGTGCGAGAGGCGCGCCTCATCTGCCACATCAACTATTTCAACCTGCCGTTTGGGTTCTTTTGTTCTTAGCCTGAAAGAGTCTACCAGCGCGGTTACCCAGGCCGTTTTATTTTCTTTTTGCGCCTGTAGTTTTACGCCGCTGCTAACCACCGTAAACACACGCCTGGAAGCAATTTTGTACTCTTTTGTAGCCAGGTGGTAAAAGCCGGTAAAAGCATTCAGGGTCGCCAGGAAATTTGGGTTGGCAAAAGATATAAAATCGGTGTTAATGGAAGTGTCTTTAATAACGGCAAAATCGCCCGTCTTTTTAGCATCTTTACCAATTTCAAGGATGCTCATTTTTACACCCTTTGCACCTACTTCAATACCTGCA
>CAVTWU010000013.1:0-24091 GCA_963738475.1 uncultured Chloroflexia bacterium | reverse complement strand
TGGACCTCCGCCTGCTGACGCGGATCCTCGAGGCGGGTGCCGTCGTCGGCCTGTTCGCCCTCGTCGTCGTGTTCCAGCCGGAGTTGCGGCGGGCGCTCGAGCGCATCGGGCGCGTCGGTTCGTTCGGGTGGCTCCTGTCGCCCGCGGAGTCGCGGGCCGTCGGCCACGTCGCCGCGGAGGTCGCCAAGGCCGCCGCCGGCCTGTCGGCGGACGGTCACGGTGCGCTCATCGTGCTCGAGCGCGAGACCGGCCTCGAGGAGGTCGCCGAAACGGGCGTCATGATCCACGGCGACGTCTCCGCCGACCTCCTGCGGACCATCTTCGCCCCGCGGACCGCGCTCCATGACGGGGCGGTCGTCATCCGGGGCGAGACGATCGTGGCCGCCGGCGCGACGTTGCCGCTGGCCGACACGACCGTCCACACGGAGCGGTTCGGGACACGCCATCGCGCGGCCCTCGGGATCGCCGAGCAGACCGACGCCGTCGTCATCGTCGTGTCCGAGGAGAACGGCCAGATCAGCCTCGTCGAGCGGACCCGGATCGTGCGCAACCTCAACGAGCCACAGCTCGCCCGAGCGATCCGGACGATGCTGGACCCGAACCACGGTCGTCGGTCCGCGTTCGTCTGGCGACCGGGCGGCGACACCACCGGGACGGCCGGTCGGTCGCCCCGCCTGCGCGACCTCGGACGCTCCGGGACGCGTGGGACGCCACCGGTCGAGCCGACTCCGGCGCGCCCACCTGCCGACGACGCACCCGTGACCGAGGCCCCGAGTCCGGCCGACGACGATTCGGCCGCCGCGGCCGTGGTCCAGGCGTTGCCTTGAGCCGCTTCATCGGCGTCATCGTCCACAACTGGCCGCTCAAGCTCGCCGCGACGGGTCTGGCCGTCCTCCTGTATGGCGGCGTCGTGCTGTCCCAGAACACCCAGACGTATTCCGGCGCCATCCCGGTCGAGATCGTCGGCAAGCCGCCTGGCACCGTGCTGCTTCAGCAGCCGCCGCCGGTGACCGAGGTGCGCTACTTCGCCCCGCCGGATATCAGCCCCGTGACCGGGACGTTCATCGCGTCCGTCGACCTGTCCGGCGTGGATCCGAAGGCCGGCACCACCAGCGTGCCGGTCACCGTCCGATCCGTCGATCCGCGCATCAGCGTACTCGGCAGCGTGCCGGCGTTCGTGAGCATCCGCCTCGAGGAGGTCACCTCCAAGACGGTGCCCGTGCAGGTGGCGCTCGGACCGCTGGCGCCGGCATCGACCTGGGCGAGACGACCATCGAACCATCCTCGGTCCTGGTCACGGGGCCGGCGTCGGCCGTGGCCGAGGTCACGTCCGTCCGGGCCGACGTCGCGATCGATCCCCAGGGCCTCGACTTCGACGCCGACGTGCCGCTCATCCCGGTCGATGGCGTGGGCAATGCCGTCCGGCCGATCGAGGTCTCGCCGGCCACGGCGCGCGTGACCATCCCGGTCTTCACCGACCGCCAGAGTCGCTCCCTGCCCGTGGCGCCGGTCGTCATCGGGACACCGGCGGCGGGCTTCGAGATCGCGTCCATCACGGTCGAGCCGGCCGTCGTCACCGTCGAAGGCGACGCCGACCAGCTGGCCGAACTGACCAAGCTCGATACGGAGGCGGTATCGGTCGCGGGGGCCTCCTCCGACGTCACGACGCCCATCGAGCTCGATGTCCCGACCGGTGTCGTGCCACTCGGGTCCGATACCGTCGTGGTGACCGTGACCCTGCGCCCGGTGACCGCGACCCGGACGTTCGATGCCGGGATCCGCCTCCTCGGGACGGCACCGGGCCTCACCTATAGCCTGTCGACCGATCGCGTCCTGCTCACGATCGGTGGCTCCACGGCCGACCTGGACCGCCTGTCCGGGGCGACCATCCTGGCCGACCTCGATGTCACTGGGCTGCTCGCCGGCGCGACCGCCGACCTGCCCGTCACCGTGGCCCTTCCGACGGGCCTGACCCTCGTCACATCAAGCCCGCCCACCGTGACCGTCGTGGTCGCGGCGCCGGCTGCCAGCGGGGCCTCACCGGCTCCCAGTGGAGGCTGAACCCACGTGCCCAGACTGTTCGGGACGGATGGCATCCGCGGTGTCGCCAACGTCGACCTGAAGCCACCGTTGGCCTACGCCCTCGGACGGGCGACCGCCCATCACCTTGGCGCGGGCGGCGGCGCGATCGTCGTCGGCCAGGACACCCGCCGCTCGGGCGACATGTTCGTGGCGGCCATCGCGGCCGGGGCGACCAGCCTTGGCGTGGACGTCCACCAGGTCGGGGTGGTCCCGACGCCCGCCCTCGCGTACCTCGCCGGCCACGGCTCGTTCGCCGGCGGGATCATGGTCTCGGCGTCGCACAACCCGGCCGACGACAACGGCCTGAAGGTCCTCGACGGGCGCGGGCTCAAGCTCGATGACGGCGTCGAGGACCAGCTCGAGACGCTCATCTGGGGCGCGGACGAGTTGGCCGGGGTCGGCAACGCCCGTCTCGGGCGGGTCGTGGACGCGCACGGCCTGGTCGACGAGTACCGGGCGCACCGCCTTGGCCTGGCCGAGGGCATCCCGGCCGGCGACCTCAAGGTCGTGCTCGATGGCGCGAACGGGTCGGGCTCGATGCTCGGGCCGGTCATCCTCGCCGCGACCGGGGCGGCGGTGGAGGTCATCCATGCCGACCCGGATGGGATCAACATCAATGTCCGCTGCGGGGCGACCGATCCGGCATCGCTGGCCGAAGCCGTCGTGCGCTTCGGCGCGGACGTCGGGTTCGCGCTCGATGGCGACGCGGACCGGCTCATCGCGGTCGACTCGACCGGCCGGATCGTGGACGGCGACCAGGTCCTCGGGATCCTGGCCCTGGACCGGCTGGCTCGCGGCGCCCTGCCGGGTGGCGGGCTGGTCGTGTCGGTCCTCTCGAACGGCGGCCTGCAGTCCGCGGTCGAGGAGGCCGGGGGCCAGGTCGTTCGGACGCCCGTCGGCGACAAGTACATCCTGGAGGGGATGCAGGTGTCGGGTGCGACCCTGGGGGGCGAGAAGAGCGGCCACGTCATCATCCTCGAGCACACGACGTCGGGCGACGGCATCGTGACCGCCCTGGAAGTGCTCCGGGTCATGTGCGCGCGCGGCGAGTCGCTCGCGGCCCTGGCCGAGGCGATCCCGATGCTGCCCCAGCAACAGCGCGCGGTGAAGGCGCGTCACAAGGACCAGTGGGAGGGCGACCGGATCCTGGGCGCGGCGATCGCCGCGGCCCGCGACCGCCTCGGACCGGGTGGCCGCATCCTCGTCCGTCCGTCCGGCACGGAGCCCGCGCTGCGGGTGATGGTCGAGGGCGCGGACGCACCACTTGTCGCCGAACTGGCCGACTCGCTCGCGACTTTGGCGGGAGAGCGTCTAGACTAGCCTCGGTGCCCATCCCATCGGAGTCACCACGACCTGCCCGCAGGGAGCGGACGGGCACGAGCGGAGGGGCAGACCCCATGTGCGGCATCGTCGGTTATACGGGTCCCCGCGAAGCGGGCCCGATCCTCATCGAAGGCCTGCGTCGCCTCGAGTACCGCGGCTACGACTCGGCGGGCATCGCCCTGGTCGATGACTCCGGCGATCTCTTCGTCGAGAAGCGGGCCGGCAAGCTCGCCAACCTGCAGACGGCCATCGCGGACCGGACGCCCCACGCGGCGATCGGGCTCGCGCACACGCGCTGGGCGACCCACGGACGGCCGAACGACCTCAACGCCCATCCGCACCAGGACTGCACCGGCGAGATCACCGTGATCCACAACGGGATCATCGAGAACTTCCGCGAGTTGCGCGACGGCCTCGAGGCCCGCGGTCACACGCTGACGTCCGAGACGGACACCGAGGCGATCGCCCACCTCATCGAAGAGGCGTACGACGGCGACCTGGCCGAGGCCGTGCGCCACGCCCTGCGCCAGACCGAGGGCGCCTACGCCATCGTCGCGATGCACCGCGGGGAAGGCGATCGCCTGGTCGGGGCTCGCCACAACGTCCCGCTGGTCGTGGGGCTGGCGGACGGGGAGAGCTTCCTGGCGTCGGACGTGGCCGCGATCCTCGCCCACACGGACCGGATCGTGTTCCTCGAGGACGGCGACGTCGCCGACCTCCGACCCTGGGGCGTCTCGATCACCGACGTCGACGGTCTGCCGCTCGAGCGGGACGTGACCGTCATCGACTGGTCGCCCGAGGCCGCCGAGAAGGGTGGCTACGAGCACTTCATGCTCAAGGAGATCTTCGAGCAGCCCGAGTCGCTCGCCCAGGCCATCACCGGCCGGGTCACCCGCGAGGACCGGATCAACGTCGAGGAACTGGCCGGGCTGGAGGAGATCCTGCGCACCGTCGACCGGGTCGAGCTGGTCGCCTGCGGCAGCGCCCACTACGCATCGCTCATCGGGGCGTCCGCGATCCAGGACTGGACCGGCCTGCCGGCGCGGGCGAACGTGGGCTCGGAGTTCCGGTACGCGCCGCCGCCGCTGGACGAGCGCACGCTGATCATCGCGGTCACCCAGTCCGGCGAGACGGCCGACACGATCGCTCCGGTCCGCCTGGCCCGCGCGCGCGGCTGCCCGGTCATCGCCGTGACGAACACCGTCGGCTCGGCCATCACCCGTGAATCGGACGCGGTCCTGTTCCTGCAGGCCGGCCCGGAGATCGCGGTCGCCGCGTCCAAGACCTTCGTGACCCAGGTCACGACCCTGGTCGTCCTGGCCGCCGCCATCGCCAAGATCCGTGGCGCGCTGGCCGAGGAGCGGGAGGTGGAGCTGGGGGCCGCCCTGCGCGCGCTGCCGGCCGCGGCCGCCCGGACGCTGGAGAACGCCGCCGGTGGCTCCGAGGCCCTGGCCCGCCGCTACGTGAACTCGCGCGGCTTCATGTTCATCGGGCGTGGGTCCAGCTACCCGGCCGCCCTCGAGGGCGCGCTCAAGCTCAAGGAAGTCAGCTACGTCCATGCCGAGGGCTACGCGGCCGGCGAGCTGAAGCACGGCCCGATCTCGCTGCTGGATGCGGAGTGCCCGCTCGTGGCGGTCGCCACGCGCTCGTCGGTCTACGACAAGCTCATCAGCAACGTCATGGAGGGCCGCGCCCGCGACGCGCGGGTCATCGCCGTGGCGACCGAGGGCGATCCGCAGATCCATCGCTTCGCCGACGACGTCATCTTCGTGCCCGATACCGACGAGGCCCTGTCGCCCGTCCTGGCGATCATCCCGCTCCAGCTGTTCGCGTACCACATGGCGGTCGCCCGGGGCACGGACGTCGACCAGCCGCGCAACCTCGCGAAGTCCGTCACGGTCGAGTAGGGGATGGCCGACGCGGGTCCATCCGGCGAAGTGTCGCTCCCGCCCGGGTTCGTCCCGCCCGGGACCACGGAACTGGGCATCGACATCATCAAGGTGGACCGGATCCGCGGCTCGATCGAGAAGTTCGGCGAGCGGTTCTCGAACCGGGTCCTGACGCCCAACGAGCGGCGCTACGTGCGCGATCGGCCCGAGACGTTCGCCGGCCGGTGGGCCGCCAAGGAAGCCGTCAGCAAGGTGCTCGGCCTGGGCGTGCGCGGGATCGGCTGGAAGGAGATCGAGGTCGTCCGGCTGCCCACGGGCCAGCCGTCGGTGCAGCTCCACGGGCGAGCCGCGGCGCGCGCCGAGCAGCTCGGGATGGGACGGATCGCGCTGTCGATCTCGCACGAGTCCGACTACGCGGTGGCGATCGCCTTCGGGGTTCGCACGACCGGCGGCCGGTACGTCTTCCCGCTCGACATCGAGGAGCGCCTCGACGACCGCGAACGCAAGATCCTGGCCCGCCTGGAGCGCCTGCAGGCCGCCGCACAGGCGGCGAGCGACCCGGCGAAGGCCTGATGGCGGGCAAGGGACCGGTCGGGTTCGGACGGCGCGACACGGGGGTCCCGGACGGCCCTGAGACGGAGGCGCCGTTCCCGGAGGGTGCCACGAAGCTCGACGACGCGATCGCGTCCGGGTTGCTCCCCGAGCGCCCGGCACGGGGCCACAAGGGCTCGTTCGGGAAGCTGCTGGTCATCGCGGGTTCGCTCGACTACGCCGGTGCCGCGTTGCTGGTGGCTCGGGCCGCCGGTCGGGCCGGGGCCGGGCTGGTCACGCTGGCCGTGCCGGAGTCGCTCCAGCCGATGTTCGCGGCCAAGGTCGTCGAGGCCACGACGATGGCGCTGCCCGAGGACGACGTCGAGGAGCTCGACCCGGAGCCGTCCTTCGCGCGGATCCTGGACCACGACCACGACGCGATCGTCATCGGGCCGGGCCTGCGGCCGGGCCTCGCGACCGCAGAGCTCGTCCGGCGCCTGATCGTCGCGGACGACCCGGACCCGGCGCCGATCGTCCTCGACGCCGAGGCGCTCCGGTCGCTCGCCACGATGGACGACTGGTGGGATGGCGACCGACGCCCGGCCGTCCTGACCCCACACGCCGGCGAGTTCGCCCGCCTGCGTGCCGGCAGCGGCCGGGATCCGGACGCGGACGGTGATCTCGGCGCCGACGACGATGCGCGCGTGGCCGCCGTCCGCGACGCCGCGGCGAGCTGGCGCCAGTGCGTCGTCCTGAAGGGCGCCCGGACCGTGATCGCCACCCCGGACGGCGAGGTCGCCATCGCCCCGTTCGAGAACCCGGCCCTCGCCAGCGGCGGGACCGGCGACGTCCTGGCTGGCGCGATCGGGTCGCTGCTGGCGCAGGGCCTGGCGCCGTTCGATGCCGCCCGGCTGGGCGTCTACCTCCACGGCCTCGCGGGCGATGCCGCCCGTGAGCGCCTGGGCGATGCCGGCGTCCTCGCCTCGGACCTGCCCGACGGGCTCGCGATCGCCCGGAAGCGGCTCGCGGCCATCGCGGAGCGCAAGGCGGCCGGCAAGCGCCTCGGGTTCGCGGCCCGCCCGGGCGACGAGCCGGCTTGACCGCCATCGAGGACCGCCTCGCGGCCGCCGGCCTGCCGTCCCTGCCGCGGATGGCGTGGCTGGAGATCGATCTCGGCGCCATCGTCGACAACCTGCGCCTCCTGCGTGGCCTGGCCGGCCCAGACGTGCCGGTCCTCCCGGTCGTGAAGGCGGATGCGTATGGGCACGGCGCGGGTCCCGTCGCGGCCGCGCTCGTCCGTGCCGGCGTGGACGGCCTGTGCGTCGCGACGCTGGACGAAGGGCTCGCCCTTCGCGCCGGCGGCATCGATGGCCCGATCCACGTCCTCTATCCGATCCCGGCGGGCGGGGTCGGGGAGGCGGCGACCGCGCGCCTGTCGGTCACGGTCGGCGACCGCGCCTCCGAGGAGAGCCTGCTCGACGCCGTCGGACGGTTGCCGCCCGGCCTGCCGCCACTCGCGGTGCAGGTGGAGGTGGAAACGGGCCTCGGGCGCGGCGGGATCGACGTGGCCGAGCTCGGGGCCGCCCTGGTCCGCCTTCGGGAGGCGGACGGCGTCGTGCCATCGGCCCTGTGGACGCACCTGCAGGCGCCCGAGGACCCGGAGCTGACCGCGATCCAGCTCGCCCGGTTCGACGAGGCGTCCGCGATCCTGGCCGCGTCGGGCCTGACGATGCCGCGTCACGTGTCGGCGAGTGCCGGCGTCCTGACCGGGATCGTGCCGTCGTACGAAGGCTTCCGGCCCGGTCTGGCGATCTACGGCCTCGTCCCCGACGAGCTCGACCCGGCGTCGGCTGGGGCCCGCGCCGGGGCCGGTCTGCGACCCGCCATGTCCCTCCACGCTCGCCCGGTCCGGGTGGCCGACCTGCCGGTCGGCTGGGGCATCAGCTACGGCCCGGCGTTCCGCACCGCGCGACCGAGTCGGATCGCGACGCTGCCGTTCGGCTACGGCGACGGGTGGTCTCGCTCGCTCTCGAACCGGTCCGAGGCGCTGGTCCGCGGGATGCGTGTCCCGATCGTCGGCCGGGTCGCGATGGACGCGGTGATGGTCGATGTGACCGACGTGCCCGGGCCGCCCGTGGACGCCGCCGACGCGTTCGTGTTGATCGGCCGGCAGGGCGACGAAGCCATCACCGTCGGCGACGTGGCGCAGCTGCGCAACACGAATGCCTGGGAAGTCGTGACCTCGATGGCTCGGCGGATACCACGGGTGTACCATGCCGAGTCCGGACCTTTGGGTCTGCGGACACTCATCGGATGACGAGGGCGAGTTGGCTCGGATCGAGCTCTGGAACGGCGACATCTGCGACCTCGAGGTCGACGCCATCGTGAACGCCGCCAACCTGTCGCTGTGGATGGCCACGGGCGTCGGCGGGGCCATCAAGCGGGCCGGCGGCGACGCGATCGAGTTCGCCGCGGTGCGCCAGGCGCCGGTGCCGCTCGGCGGCGCCATCGTGACGCCGGCCGGGAGTCTCGCCGCCAAGGCGGTCATCCACGCGGTGTCGCTCGACCGCGACCGACGCACGAGTGCGCCGACCATCGCGCTGGCCGTGCGGTCGGCGATGGCTCGCGCACGTGAGATCGGCGCACGGAGCGTGGCGTTCCCGGCCCTCGGGACCGGCGTCGGCGGGTTCCCGCTCGACGAAGCCGCCCGGATCACGGTCGACACCGTCCGGGAGGAACTGGAGCATTCGCCGTCCATCGAGCACGTCATCTTCGCCCTGCGCGGGTCCATCGCCTACGAGGCCTTCCGGATCGCGCTCGCCGCGGACCCGGCGCCCCATCGGGCGACCGCGTGAGCTTCCAGTACGGGTCCTCCGATGAGCAGCGCGACGAGCTGGTGGAGACCGTGGCGCGCGAGATCCAGCTCCGCGGCCTGACCGGTCCGGCGGTCCACTTCCTCGAGGCCAGCCGGCCCTACCGTCCGCTCGGCGCCAACGCGATGCTCTTCTTCGATCCCGTCCTGCACGGCGTCTTCGGCGGCGACGTCGCCTCCGTCACCGAACTCCTGGCCGACGAGGCCGGCATCGAGCAGCTGATCATGCGGCTCGAGGAGATCGACGACGAGATGACCTGGGACGCCTGACCGGGGTCGACGATGACGCTCGCCCCGACGACGGGCGATGACAGGTAGCATGCTCCGGTGACCACCGAGCCCCGCGCGTTCGCGACCGTCGACCTCGGCGCCGCCACCGTCTCCGTCGCCCTCATCGGCAAGCTCGGCCGCTCCTGGCGCCTGATCGGCTCGTCCGGCCTGCCCGCCGCCGCCGGCCCGGACGCGGCCATCGAGGCGCTCCTGGACCGCATCCGGTCCGCCGATCCGACCGTCCTCGAGCGGCTCGGTGTGGACGGTCCGGACGCCGGCGACCTGGTCCGCCTCGAGGTCCGCTCGCAGCCCCCGCGGACCCTGGCCATCGTCGCGGCCACGGAGCGGGCGCTCGCCCCGCTCGTCGCCGCGGCCGCCCGGAGCGGCTGGCGGACCGTGTCCGCGAGTGCCCAGACGACCGACCCGCTCACGATGACCCGGCTGCTGCTCGACGGCGCGACCGACGCCGTCCTGGCTGGAGCGACCGATCCGCCCGCCGCCGACGAGCGGAGCGCGCTCGGGGAACTCGCCGCGCTCGTCGCCGCCGTCGCGGTCAGGCGGCCGGACCGGCTCATCGTCCTCGCCGGTGGGATGGCTGAGCGGCTGGCCGACTTCGGCGATCCGGAGCGCCGACCCGGGGAGACCGTCCTGGCTCCGGCGGCCGCGACGGGATCGGCCGGGACGCCGCTGCGTGACCTGCTCCTGGAGCTCTCCGGGTCGGCGGACGACGCCCGCCGGTCGCTCGGGGCCGCCACCCGGACCCTTGCCGAGATCGTCGATCGACGCGTGGACCTGCTTGAGATCGGGTACGACGGCGCGACGCGAGCCATCGCCCGGCCCGAGACCGGGAGCGAGCCCGGGACCCTCGACCTGGCCGTCGTCCCGTCCGCCGGCCTCGCCCCCGCCGAACCCGACGATGACGTGGTGGATCGAGTCCTCGCCTGGACCACGACCGCATCGGATCGCCACCGCATCCGGGATCGGATGCGCGAGCTGCGGATCGCACCGTGGGCCGATGCGACCGGGGAGGGTCTCGACCTGCGCGTGGCGGCCGCCCATGCCGCCCTCGCCCGGCTGCTGGCCGCGACGGGCGACACGGCGCCCGCGGATGCCCCGGACCTCATCGTCGCCTCGGGCGGGATCTGGCGGTCCATGCCGCCGTCCCTCGTGGCCTTGACCCTCGCGGACGTCATGCGCCGGCCCGGCGCCAGCCAGCTCGCCGTCGACCACGCCGGGCTGCTCGCCCCGCTCGGGTCCATCCCCGACGCCGTCGAGCGTCGCGCCGTCCTGATCGATCTCGTGGACGACCTCCTGGCCCCGCTCGGGACCCTGGTGATGCCGTCCGGGATGCGGCCCGGCCGGTCGGCCGGGCAGGTCACGGTCCACGGCGTCGGACCGGAGCGGACGCGCGACCTGGTCGTCGGCGAGCTGGCCCTCGTCGCGCTGGAGCCGGGGGAAGGCGCCATCGCCGACTTCAGGTTTCGTGACACGGTCCGGCTCGGGGCCCGTGGCCGAGGCTTCGCCATCGAGGTCGCCGGCGGCCTGAGCGGTCTCCTGGTCGACCTGCGCGACGTCCCGCTGCGGCTGCCGGATCGGGCGGACGGCCGCCGTGAACAGGTCCGCGCGTGGCGGGCGGCGGTCCGGCCCGGGAGCCTGCCATGACCGACGGGCGGTCCGATCTCATCATGATCCCGGCCCGACGCCTGATCGAATCCCCGGTCGACGCCGTGTTCCCGCTCGCGCCGGGCGACCGTCCACTGGTCGACGTGGGTGAGTCCGTCGTGGTCGGCGCCCCGATCGCCGAGCGGCTGCGCGACCCACGCCTCGAGGAGGTCTCGATCGCGTCATCGGGCGACCCGCTACCGGGGGCCCGCTGGTCCCGCGACGGCGGGGCGGGTCCGGCCGGCGTCCGGCACACCGAGGACGGCGGGGAGCTGCTGTTCACGTGGCGAGGCAAGTGGCGCCTGGCGACGGGCGACGTGCCGGACCCGCTCGAGGCGCCGGTCGCCGGCATCGTCCGCGACGTGAAGCCCGGGACGTCCATCACGCTCCGAGCCACCGGGCGGGGGATCCGCGGGATCATCGCGCTCGGCGGCCCGACGCGCGGGAAGCTCCGCCTCGCGGCCGGCGGCAGCGGCGGGTTGCGTCCCGGCGGCCTCGACGTCGGGCTGGCCGGCACGATCCTCGTCGTCGGCACCCGGATCGATGCCGAGACGCTCACCCGAGCCCGGGCGATGGGGATCCGCGGCGTCATCGTCGCCGGCCTCGCCAGCAAGGAACGACGTGACTTCCTGGCGTCCGAGGCTCGGCAGCGGGCCGCGCTCCATCGACTGCCGTCGTATGCCGTCCTGATCATGGACGGGGCCAATCGCCGCCCCATGGCCGGTCCGCTCATGGAGATCTTCGAGATGCTCGACGGGCGCGAGGTGGCGATCATCGGCGACCCACCGGCGCTCGTCTTCGATGCCCCGGAGCTCTCCCTGCCGCTGCCCGCTGCCGACGTCGTCCGCGTCCGGGGTGGTCCGCTGCTCGGGCGCGAGGGTCGCTGGCTCGGTCCGGCCGGCCTCCGGCGGTTCGACGGCGATGTCCACCTGGAGTCCGGGCGGATCCGGCTCGACGACGGGACCGTCGCGACGGTCGCGCTCGGCGACCTGGAGCGATTCGCATGAGCGCTGGCCACACGGGGACCGTGCCGGTCGAGCGATCGATCGTCTGTCCCGATCCGGATGCCACGAGCGCGCTCGGCCGGGCGTTGGGGGCCGTCGCCGAGGCGGGCGACCTCATCTGCCTGTGGGGCGATCTCGGGGCCGGCAAGACGCACCTGGCCAAGGCGATCGGGGTGGGTCTGGGCGTGGCCGCGACCATCACCTCCCCGTCGTTCATCCTCATGGCCGAGTACGAGGGCCGCCTGCCACTGTTCCACATGGACCTCTACCGCCTCGCGGATGCCGCCGACGCCCTGGCCGGCGGGCTGATCGACGACCGCCAGACGACGGGCCTGACCCTCGTCGAGTGGCCGGAGCGGCTGACCGACGCCCTCCCCGACGACCGGCTCGATGTGGTCATCGACGGCTCGGGAGACGAGCCGCGCACCCTCACGCTCCGGGCCGGCACCGAGCGCTACCGGCGGTACGTGGAGGCGGCGGCATGACGGGGGAGCTGGCGACGCCGCCGTCGATCGACGGACCCATCCTCGTCATCGACACGGCGACGACCCGCGTGGTCGCGGCGATGGCGGGTCCCGATGGCGCCGTCCTGGCCACCGCCTCGTGGGATGCCGGCTACCGGCACGGCGAGACGCTGCTGCCTGCGGTGGAACGCCTGTTGGCCGATGAGGGCCTCGAACGGTCCGAGCTGCGAGGGATCGTCGTGGGGACCGGCCCGGGGGCGTTCACCGGACTCCGTGTCGGCATCGCGACGGCGAAGGGTCTCGCGCACGGTCTCGACTGCCCGCTGGTCGGTGTCTCCACGGCCGAGGCGCTCCTGCGCGCCGCCTTGGCGGCGACGGCCGCCTCTACCGCCCCGTCGGCCGGCTCGTCGCCCGTCCTGCTGCTCCCGGCGGGTCCGTCCGATCGGATCGTGGTGCGGGCCGGGACGACGCCGGAGCTGGTCCGTGGAGGCGACGATCCAGCGCTGGCGCCCGGGGAGTGGCTCGTCGCGGTCGACCTCGCCGACCGGGCGCCGGCAGACGCCGTGGAGCGTGGCGAAGCGGCCCGCGAACGCCTGGCGGACGAGCTGGCGTCGATGGGCGTGCCGCTGCTGGCCGAGGCGACCGTCGCCACGATGGCCGCCCTCGTGCCCGACTACGTCACGTTGCCGCGCGGCATCCTCGCGGAACAGGGGGAGGTCGAATGGTCGCGCGACCCCCGGTAAGGGTCCGGATCGAGCCGATGCAGCTCGCCGACCTGCCCGGCATCCATGCCATCGAGCAGGCCAGCTTCAGCGCGCCGTGGCCGGCCAACGCCTATCGCAGTGAGCTCGAGTCGAACCGGCTGGCGAACTACCTCGTCGCGAAAGTGGACGACGACCTCGTCGGGTACGGCGGGATGTGGCTGATGGTCGATGAGGCGCACATCACGACGTTCGCGATCGACCCGGCCTGGCGCCGGCAGCACATCGGCGAGCGGCTGCTGCTCGAGTTCGTGGACGTCGCGATCGCCCGGTTCGCCCGGGAGATGACCCTCGAGGTCCGGCTGTCGAACCTGCCCGCCCGCCGCCTGTACGAGAAGTTCGGCTTCCGGCCGGTCGGCGTCCGGCCGCGCTACTACAGCGACGACGGCGAGGACGCGCTGATCATGACGACGCTGCCGCTGGCCGACGCGTCGATGGTCGAGCGCATCGCCGCGCTGCGGGTCGCGATCGACGCCGCGCCGGCGCCCACGCGTCCGGACGAGCTGGCCCGATGAGCCCGATGGACGGCCCGCTCATCCTGTCCATCGAGTCGTCGTGCGACGAGACCGGGATCGCGGTCATCGATGGTGGCCGGCGGATCCTCGGCAACGTCGTGGCGTCGCAGGTCGCGATGCACGCGGCGACCGGTGGGATCGTGCCGGAAGTGGCGGCCCGCGCGCACCTGCGCTGGATCGTGCCGGTCCTCGACGAGGTCTGGGCGGACGCCGGGATCGACTGGTCCGACCTGTCCGGCATCGCGGTGACGTACGGCCCCGGGTTGGCGGGCTCGCTCCTGGTCGGGGTCAACTTCGCCAAGGCGCTCGCCTGGGTCCACGACCTGCCCCTCATCGGCGTGAACCACCTCGAAGGGCATGTCTACGCCGCGTGGCTGCTCGACCCGGATGAGGCCGACAAGCCGGAGCCGGTCTTCCCGGTCGTCGCGCTCGTCGTCTCGGGCGGTCACACGTTCCTCGTGGAGATGCGCGACCACCTGACCTACCGGTTGCTCGGCACTACCGTGGACGATGCCGCGGGTGAGGCGTTCGACAAGGTCGGGCGGCTGCTCGGGCTCGGCTATCCGGGTGGGCCGGCCATCGGGAAGGCCGCGGACGCGGCCACGGAACGGGCGACCGCCTTTCCCCGGGCGTGGCTGCCCGGCACGTACGACTTCAGCTTCTCGGGCCTCAAGACCGCCGCGCGACGGATCATCACCGACGCCCGCGCCGACGCGGGCCTGGCCGCGGACCCCGAGGCGCCACTCCCCGAGGCGGTCGTCGCCGAACTCGCGTGGGGGTTCCAGGACTCCGTGGTGGACGTGCTCACGACCAAGACGATCCGGGCCGCTCGCGAGGTCGGTGCCCGGAGCATCGTGCTGGGCGGCGGCGTGGCGGCGAACGGCGTGCTGCGAGCACGGCTCGCCGGCGAGGCGGAGGCGCTGGGCGTGCCGTTGATCGTGCCCCGACCCGGTCTCTGCACGGACAACGGGGCGATGATCGGTGCCGCGGGTGCGCGCCGGTTCACGGCCGGTGAGCGAGCGGGCCTGGATCTCGACGCGCGGCCGTCCCTGCCCCTGGCGATCCGCTGATGGCCGGCGGCCGCGATGCCGCGACGGATCGACGAACGCCGCGCCTCGACCCGGCGGTCGTGCGCGCCACGCTCCGCGAAGCCGGCCTGCGCGCCCGCCATCGCCTGTCGCAGAACTTCCTGGCGGACGTCGACGTCCTCGAGGGCATCCTGGCCGAGGCCGGACCCACGCCCGGCCGCCATGTCCTCGAGATCGGCCCCGGCCTGGGGATCCTGACCGGCGGACTGCTCGACGCGGGCGCGGCCGTGACGGCCGTCGAGCTGGATCGCGGACTGGCCGCGTTCCTCCGCGCCCGCTTCGAGGGACCGCTCGAGGTCGCCGAACGGGAGGGACCCGACGCACCCGGCGCGCTGCGTCTCGTGGAAGGCGACGCCCTGGACCAGGACCTCGTCAACCTCGTGCCGCCGCCGTACGACGTCGTGGCCAACCTGCCCTATCACATCACGAGCCCGATCCTGCACGCCCTGCTGGGCACGGCGCCCCGCCCCGAGCGGAGCATCCTGATGGTCCAGCGCGAGGTGGCCGAGCGGATCGCGGCGCCGCCCGGGAAGATGAGCTACCTGTCCGTGTTCGTCCAGTACCACGCGCGGGTCCGGATCGCGTTCCCCGTCCCGGCCCACGCCTTCGAGCCGGAACCCGCGGTCGAGTCGGCCGTCATCGTGGTCGAACCGTACGACGCGGACGACCGCCTGGACCCCGAGACCGAGGACCAGCTCTGGCGCCTGGTCCAGGCCGCATTCCGTGAACGTCGCAAGATGATCCACAACGTGCTCTCGCGGCAGCTGCCGATCGACGGGACGCGGGTGACGGCGGCGCTCGAAGCCGCCCACATCGACCCGGACCGCCGGCCGCAGACCCTCGCGGTGGGGGAGTGGCTCGCCTTGCGCGAGGCGATCGGCCCGATCGGCGAGGACCGGCGCGGCCGGTCGCGCGACGCGTGATGAACGACGCGCGATGAGCCACGCATGACGAGAGACGTGACGGGGCGACACGCGATGGCCCGCCCGTGACGGCCGCGACGGACCGACTCACGCCGGTCGTGCGGATCGCGCCGGCCAAGCTCAACCTCACGCTCGCGGTCGTCGGCCGGCGCGCCGACGGCTATCACGACCTCCACTCGGTCTTCGTCCCGCTCGCGTTCGGCGACCGATTGAGCCTGGCGCCGACCTCCGCCGCGGCTGGGAGCGTGGATTCGCTCCACGTCACCGGCCTCCCCGTGGACGCCGGCCCGGACAACCTCGTGCTGCGCGCGCTCGCGGCCACTCGGCGAGCCGTCGGTGGTGGCTGGCGAGGCGGCCCGGGCCCGGCCCCGGCGCTCGCGGCAAGACTCGACAAGCGGATCCCCGTCGCCGCCGGGCTTGGCGGTGGCTCCTCCGACGCCGCGGCCGCCCTCGACGGCGCCGTGGAAGCGTGGGGCGCCGAACTCGACGATCACGCTCGGCTGGCGGTCGCCGCGGGACTCGGCTCGGACGTGCCGTTCTTCGCGGCCGGCGGGCCGGCTCTCGTGGAAGGGCGTGGCGAGCGCGTGACACCCCTCGCCGGTCTGCGCGGCGAACCCGGCATCCTGCTGGTCACCCCACCGGTCGCGGTGTCCACGCCGGACGTGTTCGCGGCGTTCGCCGCCATCCGGGGGACGGGCGACGGGGCGGTCCGTCAGTCCTCGATCCACCTGGCGTCCGAACTCGGTGGGGCCGGCCTCCGGGCGGCCGACCTGGCGGTCCGGGCCGGCGTCCTGGCGTCCGCCAACGACCTGCTGCCGGCCGTCGCGCTCGTCCTGCCGGAGCTCGTCCCGTTCCGCCGCGCCCTGACCCGCCTCCTGCACCACCCGATCGGGCTGTCCGGGTCCGGCCCGACCCTCTGGGCGGTCTATCCTTCGCTCACGGACGCCACCGCCGCGGCCGACGCGGTCACGGCGGCGGTCGGTGACGGCTCGCTGGTCGTCCCCGGTGACGGTCCGCCGTTCGTGACGGCAACGACGATCTGGAGGAGCAGCCCGCTATGACCCGCACGGCCATCTCCACGACCGGCGCCCCGGCCGCCATCGGCCCGTACAGCCAGGCGATCGAGATCGACGGCTTCGTCTTCCTCGCGGGCCAGGCGGCGCTGGATCCGGTCACGGGCGTCCTCGTCGAGGGCGGCATCGAGCCCGAGACCGAGCGGGTCATGGCCAACCTGACGGCGGTCCTCGAGGCGGCCGGCTGCGCCTGGTCGGACGTGGTCAAGGCGTCCATCTTCCTCATCGACATGGCCGACTTCGCGGCGGTCAACGCGATCTACGCGACCTACGTCAGCGATCCGCCGCCGGCCCGATCGACCGTGGCCGTCGCGGCGCTGCCCAAGGGCGCGCGGGTCGAGATCGACCTCGTCGCCAGGCGCTCGTCCTGACGAGAGCCAGCCACGGTTGACACCCCGAACGGGCCGCCCCTACGATGCCGCTCCACCTGATGATTGCCCAACCAGACGTGCCGGCCCCTGACCGCGACGGGAGCGACGCACTCCTCCCGATCCTCGCCCGCCGGCACGACCACTCGTGAACCCCCCAGGACCTCGGTCCTCGACGGTCGCCGTCGTCATGGCCGCGGGTCTCGGCACCCGGATGCGGTCCACGCTGCCCAAGGTCCTCCATCCGCTGTGCGGCCGTCCGATGCTCGCGTACATGCTCGATGCCTGGGCGACCACGGCGGACGGCTCGAGCGGGGGACAGCCGGTGGTCGTCTATTCGCCTCCGACCGAGGCCGTCGTCGCCGCGTTCGAGGGTCGCGCCACCTTCGCCGTCCAGGCGTCGCCGCGCGGCACCGGCGATGCCGTGAAGGCGGCCATGGCCTCCGTTCCGGCCGACGCGACCGAGGTCCTGGTGATGAACGGCGACGTGCCACTCGTCACGGGCGGCGACCTCGAGGCGGTCCTCGAAGCGCGCCGGGCCGATGACGCCGCGATCGCCCTGGCCAGCGTCTATGCCGCCGATCCGGCAGCCCTTGGCCGGGTGGTCCGCAGCGAGTACGGGACGGTCGAGCGCATCGTGGAGGCGAAGGACGCCACGGCCGAGGAACTGGACGGCAACGAGATCAACGTCGGCCTGTACGCCTTCGATGCCGAATGGCTTCGCCGCCGGATCGACAGCCTCGCGCCATCCGACGTGACCGGCGAGTTCTACCTGACCGAGCTGGTCCGCCTGGCGCGCGAAGACGGCCGGATCGTGAGCGCGGTCGGATTCGAGGACGACGGGCGGTTCGACGGCATCAACGACCGGGCCGAGCTGGCCGCCGCCGAGTGGAGCCTGCGCGTGCGACTCAACGAGGCCCACATGCGCAACGGCGTGACGATGCGCGACCCGTCCACGGTCTATCTCGACTGGGATGTCGACCTCGCCTCGGACGTGACCCTGGAGCCGGACGTCATCCTGCGCGGCACGACGTCGATCGGCGAGGGCAGCGTCATCGGGCCCCACAGCGAGCTCGTGGATGCCGTCATCGGCCGGGATGTCCGGGTGTGGGCCAGTGTCGTGGAGCGATCGACGGTCGAGGACGAGGCCACCATCGGCCCGTTCAGCCACTTGCGACCGGGCAGCCACGTCGGCCAGGGCGCCGAGGTCGGCAACTACGCCGAGCTCAAGAACACGACCCTCGGGGCCGGCTCGAAGACCCACCACATGAGTTACCTGGGCGACGCCACGATCGGCGAGAAGGTCAACGTCGGCGCCGGCACGATCACGGCCAACTACGACGGGTCGCGCAAGCACAAGACGACCATCGGCGACGGGGTCTTCCTCGGGGTCGACACGATGCTGGTGGCGCCCATCTCGGTCGGCGAAGGGGCCAAGACCGGCGCCGGATCGGTGGTCACCCGCGACGTCCCGGCCGGCAAGCTGGCCGTCGGCGTCCCGGCCCGGATCCGCGAGCCGCGGGTGAGACCGTCGGAACCCGCCGCGGGTGAACCGACCGCATGAGCGGACCCGTGCTCGAGATCGGCATCATCGTGGTCCTGATCCTGTTCAATGCGGTCTTCTCCGCGACCGAGATGGCCCTCGTGACGCTCCGCAAGAGCCGCCTGGACCAGCTCGTGGACGACGGCCGGCGTGGCGCACGACGGATCCTGCGGCTCAAGACCGATCCGGGCCGCTTCCTGGCCGTCATCCAGATCGGCATCACGTTCATCGGCTTCCTCGCCGCCGCCTTCGCCGGGGTCAGCCTCAGCGCCGGCCTGGAGACCACGCTCGAGGGCATCCCGTTCCTGGCGCCGTATGCCGGGGCGATCGCCCTGATCGTGGTGACCGGCATCCTGACCGTCTTCACGATCATCTTCGGGGAGCTCGTGCCGAAGCAGATCGGCCTCGCCCACAGCGAGCGCGTCGCGTTCCTGTTCGGCCCGCTCGTGGACATCCTCGGTCGGATCCTGCGGCCGCTCGTCGCCTTCTTGACCGGCGTGACCCGGATCGTGAGCGGACTGTTCGGAGCTCACGTGACCGACACGGAGCGGATCAGCGCCGAGGAGATCCGGCTGATCATCGAGCAGGGCGGGGAGCAGGGCGTCCTCGAGGCCGAGGAGGAGCAGATGATCCACGCGGTCATCGAGCTCGGCGACCAGCGCATCCACGAGGTCATGGTCCCGCGCATCGCGATGGTCTCGCTCGCGGCCGCCGCGTCGCTGGAGCAGGCCATCGACATCGTCATCGAGGAAGGCCACAGCCGCATCCCGGTCTACGACACGACCGTCGACGAGATCATCGGCATCCTCTACGCGAAGGACCTCCTGCCATTCCTGAAGGGCAGCGTGGAGCAGCGTCCATCCCTGCGCTCGATCCTGCGCACGCCGGTCTTCGTGCCCGAATCGATGAGCGTGGACGACCTGCTCCACGAGTTCCAGCGGCGCAAGGTCCACATCGCGATCGTGCTCGACGAGTACGGCGGGACGGCCGGCCTGGTGACCATCGAGGACCTGCTCGAGGAGATCGTCGGCGAGATCCAGGACGAGTACGACGAGGAAGAGCCGATGATCGTGCAGCTGTCCGACGACGAGGCGCGGGTCGACGGACGGGCAGACGTCGACGACCTCGGCGAGCTGTTCGATGTCGAGCTGGCGCTCGAGGATGAGGATGAGTACGACACGGTCGGTGGCCTGGTCTATCACCGGATCGGCGGCGTCCCGAAGCCGGGCGACCGCGTCTCGGTCGGCGGGCTGACGCTGACCGTCGAGACGACCGACGGCCGACGGGTGGGCAAGGTCCTGGTCGTGCGCGACCGTGATCGTCCCGAGCCGGACGAGTCCGACCGCTGAACCGCCCGTGATCCGCACGGATCGCCTCCTCCTGCGGCGTTGGCGCGAGGCGGACCTGGAGCCGTTCGCGGCCCTCAACGCGGATCCGGTCGTCATGGAGCACTTCCAGGGCCTCCAGTCGCGTGACGGCTCGGATGCGTTCGTCGGCCGCATCGAGGCGCACTGGGACGCCCACGGCTGGGGCCTGTGGGCGGTGGAGGTCCCCGACGTCGCGCCGTTCATCGGCTATCGTGGGGCTCTGGCCGGCCGACTACGTCACCGGCGAGCCGATGGTCGAGGTCGGCTGGCGCACGGCGCGGCCGTACTGGGGCCACGGCTACGTCACCGAGGCCGCCCGCGAGGCGCTCCGGTTCGGGTTCGAGGACGTCGGGCTCGAGGAGATCGTCTCGTTCACGGTGCCCCAGAACGAACGGTCGTGGCGGGTGATGGAGCGGATCGGGTTGATCCGGGCAGCCGTCGCGCGACTTCGACCACCCGCGGGTGGACGCGGCTGCCTACCCGCAGCTGGTCAGGCATGTGTTCTACGCGCTGGACCGGCAGACGTGGCGGGCGCGAGCTGGGGAGGCTCCGGGAGCCGAGCCGGGCTGACCCGGCGCGGACCTACGCGCTGATGACCGAGACCATGATCTGTTCGAGTCGCTCGCGCGCCGCGGGCTGGACCACGCCGGCGGCATCGAGCTCGGCGAGCGCCTCGTCCCGGTAGGCGCGAGCCTGGTCGCGGGTGTACTCGCGGGCACCGGTCCGCTCGAGGATGGCGATGACGTCTCGGACGTCGTCCGGCGACGGGGTGGGGGAGGCGTAGACGTCGGCCAGTCGCGCCCGATCGGCCGGCGTCGCGTGCTCGTGGGCGTAGATCACCGGCAGCGTCTGCTTGCGATGCGCCACGTCCGACGGTTCCTTGCCGGTCGCCTGTTCGGCGCCCCAGATCCCAAGAAGATCGTCGTTGAGTTGGAACGCGAGCCCGAGGGCCCAGCCGAAGGCTCGATAGCGGGCGATGACCGCGTCGTCCTCGGTGGCGAGGAGCGCGCCGGCCTCGATCGAGGCGGCGATGAGCGACGCGGTCTTGCGGCCGATCATGTCGAAGTACAGCTCGACGCTCATGAGTTCATCGGTCGCGCTGGAGGTGATGTCGATGTACTGGCCTTCGCACAGGGCGAGGCAGGTCTCGTCGTACAGCCGCATGAGGCGCAGGACCGTGCGATCCGAGAAGCCCAGGTCCGTCAGCCGATGGAGGGCGATGCGCGACAGGCTGAACAGCGTGTCGCCGGCGTTGATCGCCTGCGGGATGCCATGGACGGCCCACAGGGTCGCCCGGTGCCGACGCTCGGTGTCGCCGTCCTCGATGTCGTCGTGGACGAGGCTGAAGTTGTGGCCGAGTTCGACCGCCGCGGCGCCCGGCAGGGCCCGCTCGTGCTCCCCGGTGATGCTGGCGTAGGCGAGGAGGCCGAGGAGGGGGCGCATCCGCTTGCCGCCCGACGCGCCAGAGCCGTCCAGCGCGAGGTGGTAGCGAACCATCTCGTACAGGCCGTGGGTGGACGGGTCGCGGTCCTGGACGAGGCGGACGATCTCGCCCTCCGTGTCCGCGATGAGGGCGGCGAGATCGATCTCCTGCGACGTGGCGGTCATCGTGCCGCGAGTGTACACGAAACGTGTTCGCTGCAGGTAGCCTGTTGACGGGCCGCGCCGGACCGGCAGGCGAGGCGATCCGGCGCAGGGTTCGACGCCGGCGCAGGGGACGCGACCGCGCCGGCGTCTACCGGCTCGATGACGTCGTCGACGCGCGGGTCTCGGATCACCCGCCCGGACCCGTCCTGATGTACCGTCGCCGTGATGCCCATCCCGCGCCGCTACACGACCGAGGCCATCGTCCTGTCCCGCTTCGACCTGGGCGAGGCGGACCGCGTCCTCACGCTCATCACCCCGACCGGCGGCAAGCTCAAGGCGATCGCCAAGGGTATCCGTCGCCCGATGTCGCGGCTCGGTGGCAGCCTGGAGCCGTTCGCCGAATTGACGGTGGGCCTGGCCCGCGGACGGACGTTCGACGTCGTGACCGAGGTCCGCGTCGGGCACGCCTGGCTGAACCTGCGCGACTCGCTCGAATTGGCGGCGACCGCCTGGTACATCGCCGAGCTGACCGACCGGTCGCTCGAGGAGCGCCACGCGTCCGAGCCGCTGTACGCCCTGCTCAAGCGCGCCTACGAGCTGCTCGACGCCGGGATGGCGCCCGGGCGCGTCGCGCGCTGGTACGAGATGCACCTGCTCGACGAGCTCGGCCAGCGCCCCGAGGTGGACCGCTGCGTCGAGTGCGACCGCGTGCTCGAGTCGGACGAGCGCTTCCGCTGGGTCCCGCCGCTCGGTGGCGTCGTCTGCCAGCGCTGCCCGGGCCCGCCGTACGAGCGGACCGGGCTCTCGCTCGAGGCGCTCAAGCTGCTCAAGGCGTACCAGCGGCTCGACATCGAGGCGATCGCCGGCCTCCGCCAGTCCGCCGCGGTCGAGGGCGAGACCGAAGCGGCACTCCGCGACTTCATGCGCGGCGCGCTGGAGCGAGAGGCGCGCTCGCTGGCCTTCCTGGACGAGGTCCGGCACACCCCGGCGACCGCGACGCCGGCGGGTCGACGCGGCGGGTCGACGCCAGCGACGCCGGCGGCCCCCGGGGTCGGTTGATGGCTACGGTCCAGTTGCGCGACATCGTCACCGAGGCCGACCGTGAGGCCGTGCTCCAGCTCAAGCGGGCACCCGGCCAGGAGCGCTTCCTCGGCTCGATGATCAGCCACTTCGAGGACGCCATCGAGGACGCCAAGGCGTGCCCGCGGATGTGGTCCGTGCACGACGGCGACACGCTCGTCGGGTTCGTCATGATCAGCGACGGCATCCCGGCCGAGACCCTCGCCGCGGACGACGACATCCTGGGCCCGTACTACCTGTGGCGGCTGCTGATCGACGAGGCGTATCAGGGTCGCGGCTACGGCGCGGCCACGATCGATGCGGTGGTCGCGTACCTGCGCACGAGACCCGACGCCCGGGTCCTGCTGACGAGCTGCACGCCGGGCGACGATGGCCCGCAGCGGTTCTACGAGCGCTACGGCTTCGTGGCCACCGGCGAGATCAATGGGACGAGACGGTCCTGCGACTGGACCTGCAGAGGGAGGCTTCATGACCACTCGACCCGACGACCAAGGCCGGCGCGCGCACCATCGAACGCCTGGACGGCGAGCTCATCGGCTGGCTCACGACGACGAACCCGGACGGCCAGCCGCAGAGCTCGCCGATCTGGTTCCTGTGGGCGGACGACGAGGTCCTCATCTACTCGGGCAAGCGGGCGCCGCGCAACGGCAACGTGGCCGACCGACCGCTCGTGTGCGTTCAACCTCAACACTGACGCCGTCGGTGGCGACGTGGCGACGATGGAGGGCGAGGCCCGGTCGACCTGCACCTACGCGCCGGCCGACCAGGCCCGGCGTACGTCGCCAAGTACCAGGGCCTGCTCGACGACTACGGCTGGACGCGCCGAGTACTTCGCCGCGGAGTATCCGGTCGCGATCCGGGTCCGGCCGACGCGCTGGCGCCTCGGATGACGGCGCGATGAGCGTCGCGTCGCCGGACGCTCGCGACCGGCGCAGGCGGGATGGCCCTCGGCACGGCCGCGGCTCGCCGCGCTGGCCGGAGTCGGGCGGCCGGACGGCGGCTGGTCGCCCGGACCGAGCGCCGGCTGAACCCGACCACGTTCGTGCCGCCGTACGCCGCCTCGGAGCGAGCGCGGGTCCTGCACGAGACGCTGCTCGTCGCGGACCTCCACGCCGATTCGCTGCTGTGGGGGCGAGACCTGCTCGTGCGCGGCGACCGCGCACGTCGACGTGCCGCGGCTGATCGATGGCAACGTGGCCCTCAGGTCTTCGCGGCGCTCGACCAAGTCGCCACGCCACCTGACATCGAGCGCAACACGGACGACAGCGACGACATCGTCCTGCTCGCCATCGCGCAGGGCTGGCCGCCGCCACGTGGCGCAGCCTGATGGCCCGAGCGCTCGGACATGGCCGCCCGGGCGGACGCGATGGCGAGCCGTTCGGCCGGCCGGCTCACGATCGTCCGCTCGCGCCGATCTGTCGCCTACCTCGCGCGCCGCGGACGCCGAGCTGGCCGGTCACCGCCGGCCTGCTGGCGATCGAGGGCGCGCACGCGCTCGACGACGACCCGGCCAACGTCGAGTCGTCTTCGACGCCGGCTTCCGGATGATGGCGCCGAGCCACTTCTTCGACAACGCCTTCAGCGGGTCGGCGCACGGCGTGGGAAGGGCGGCCTGACGCGGGGGGCCACGAGATGATCCGGCGGATGGAGCGCGGCCATGCTGGTGGACGTGGCGCATGCCTCGGCCGC
>CAVTWU010000012.1:0-6759 GCA_963738475.1 uncultured Chloroflexia bacterium | reverse complement strand
ACGCTCATCGCCATCGCTGGCGAGGCCGAGCGCGATCCGGACATTGTCACCTCGGCGCCCCGCACACCGCCCCGGTCCGGCGCCTCGACGAGGCCACCGCGGCGCGCCAGCCGAACCTGCGCTGGCGCGCGATGGCCGGCGCCGACCCCTGCCCGGACTGACCCGACGCCCGCGCCGCCGCCATACGAACGTTCGTTAGGTCGAGGTTGACAGCCCGTGGGGCGCTGTGGATAGTACCGGCAGCGCACCGACCCGAACCGTGCTGCCGCCTTGGCTCGCCCTGAAACCCGATCGAGTGGGAGTCTCGACCCGGTCCATGAGCGGGACCCACCGCGGACATGGAAACGCATGGGAACGGTCGTGTCTGCGGGAGACATCGGGTATCCACCCGTTCGGAGGACAGTTCATGCAGAAGCGACTACTCGGCATCCTCGCCACCGTCGTGATCATCGCGGCGGCCTGTGGCGGTGCCACCACCAGCTCCGCGCCGGCGGCCTCACCCCGGCGGAGTCCGGCGCCCGGCCTCGGCAGCCGCGCCTCGGCGCCGCCGACGCGGCCGAACCTTGCCGACGAGCAGGTCCTTCGTCTCTCCCTCGGCAACGAGGACCCCGATTCGCTCGATCCGGCGATCGCCGACACATCACCGATATCGCCGTCCTGCACTCGCTCAACCGCGGCCTGATCTACTTCGACAAGGACCAGAACCCGGTCCCGGCCCTCGCCGAGAGCCTGCCGGAAGTCTCGGCGGACGGCCTGACCTACACCTTCACGCTTCGCGACGCGAAGTACAGCAATGGCGACCCGATCGTGGCCGGCGACCTCGTGTTCGCCTGGAAGCGGCTGATCGACCCGCGCACGGCCGCGACCTATGGCGCGTTCATGCGCGGACGTCAAGGGCGGCCAGGCGCTCGTCGACCTGACCGGCGTGAATCCGGCACCCTCGGACGCGGACATCGACGCCGCCCTGGCCAACTTCGGCGTGTCGGCCCCCGATGACAAGACCTTCGTCGTCACGCTCGACCATCCGGCCGGCTACTTCCTCGACTCGCCGCCCTGTGGGGCACCGCGCCGCTCCAGGAGAAGTGGATCAACACCCCGAACGCCACCGAGGCGGAGAACTACGTCAGCTCCGGGCCCGTTCATGATGAAGTCGTGGACGCACCAGGCCGAGATCGTGCTCGTGCCCAACCCGAACTGGTACGGCCAGAAGCCGACCCTGACCGAGATCAACTATCACATCGGCGGCGACCCGGCGCAGGCGCAGGCCTCGTTCGAGGCCGGTGAGCTGGACATGCTGGCGGCCGATCCCGCCGGACGTCCCGCGGATCAAGGCCGACCCTGAGCTCGGACCCCTCGTCACCACGATCCCGTCGCTCATCTTCGACTACTGGGGCTTCGACAACTCGAAGGGCCCGACGGCCAACAAGCATTTCCGCCGCGCCCTGTCGATGGCGTCGACAAGGACACGATGATGGCGACCGTCTACGGCGGTCAGGGTCTCGTCGCCGGCAGCCCGATCCCGCCCGGCATGCCCGGCCATCAGCCCGACATCGGGCTGCCAGTACGACGTCGACGCCGCGAAGGCCGAGCTGGCGACCGCGCTGACCGAGCTCGGCTACAGCGACGTCAGCGAGGTCCCGGTGCTGTCCTTCGGCTTCAACACGGACGCCGGCCACGAGATCACGGCCGCCTACATGCAGGAGCAGTGGAGCAAGAACCTCGGCGTCAAGAGCGAGCTCAAGGGCGTCACGTTCGACACGTTCGTCGTCGACCGCCCGAAGCTCGTCTACTCGATCGCCCGGAACGCATGGGGCGCGGACTATCCGCACCCGGACAACTTCCTCCGCGCGCTGTTCCAGAGCCAGAGCGGGAACAACGACGAGGGGTACAACAACCCCGAGTTCGACGCGCCTCGTGGCCGAGGCCGGCGCGGAGCCGGACTCCGACCAAGTCCATCGCGCTCTACAACCAGGCCCAGGAGCTCCTCGTCGAGGACGCCCCGGCGGTCTTCACCCGCTGGCGCATCAGCGAACTACGAGGTCCGGCCGTGGGTCAAGGGTGTCATCGGCACCGGACAGGACTCGGTCGTCATCGGCGACCTGTTCTTCGAGAACGTCTCGATCGCTAAGCACTAGGACGCACCTCGGCTCCGTCGGTCATCGCGGGTGGGGCGCCTCGCGTCCCACCCCGCGACCCGGCCCCTCCACGCCGCTGGCGCTGCAGGGCCCAGGCCGCGACGGACTCCATCGTCGGACAAGCGCGAATCCAGGACGATCGAGGAAGCACGTTGACCAGGTACCTCATCCGACGACTGCTGTGGATCATCCCGGTCCTCTTCGTCGTCTCGGTCATCACGTTCACTGCTGATGCACGCGGTGCCCGGGCGGGCCCGTGGGCCCGCGAGAAGGCGCTCCCGGCCAACGGTCGCCGCGCCTCAACGCGAAGTACGGCCTGGACGACCCGATCCCGCTCCAGTACATCCACTGGGTCGGCGACCTGCTCCAGGGCAACCTCGGGCCCGTCCTACAAGTTCGTCGACCGCACGCGTCAACGACATCGTCGGCGGCGGGATCTGGACCACCGTCCAGCTCGGGCTGATGGCCTTCGCGCTGTCCGTGCTCGTCGGCATCCCGCTCGGGATCTTCGCCGCCCTCGGCCACAACCGCTGGCCGGACTACCTCTCGACCGGCATCTCGATCATCGGCATCGCCATGCCCAGTTTCGTGCTGGCGATCCTGCTGATCGTCTTCTTCGGGGTGACCCTCACGTCTTGCCCACCGAGGGCTGGAAGGGACCGGAGACCTGGGTCCTGCCGACCATCGCGCTGGCCGGCTTCCCGATCGCGGTGATCGCCCGATACACGCGAGCCTCGATGCTCGAGGTGACCCGCAAGGACTACATCCGGACCGCCCACAGCAAGGGCGTCGCGCGACGGCAAGGTCGTGTCCCGGCACATGATCCGCAATGCGCTCATCCCGGTCGTGACGATCCTCGGGCCCGACGCTCGCGTTCCTGGTCACCGGCTCGTTCATCATCGAGACGATCTTCGCGATCCCGGGCATCGGCCGCTACTACATCACGTCGATCAGCCAGCACGACTACGGGGTGCTGATGGCGATGACGATCCTGTACGCGTTCGCGGTCGCCTTCCTCAACCTCGTGGTCGATGTGCTCTACGCCTACATCGACCCGCGGATCCGCTACAGCTAGGAGGAGCGACGACCATGGCGACTGCAGGCGGCCCAGGGGCACCCTCGCGCGACCGCGAGCCGTCCACGGGCCTGTGGCGCGACGCCTTCGGCGCGGCTGCGCAAGAACAGGCTGGCGATGGTCGGGCTGGTCTCGGTGATCGCTGCTCTTCGTCATCGCCATCTTCGGGCCGTACATCGCGCCGTACCCGTACACCGAGCAGGACCTCAAGGCCGTCGTCGCCAACGGCGGCCGGCCGCTGCCGCCGCTGAGCCCCGGCCACCTCCTTGGGACCGACCAGATCGGGCGCGACCTGCTGAGCCGGCTCCTCGACGGCGCACGGATCAGCATGACCGTGGCGATCGTCGTGCAGATCGTCGTCCTGCTGATCGGCGTGCCGATCGGCGCGCTCGCCGGCTGGTTCGGCGGCCGCACGGACAACCTCCTGATGCGGTTCACCGACGTGATGTACGCGTTCCCGGACCTGCTCTTCATCATCCTGCTGTCGGTCGCGTTCAGCGAGACGCGCGTTCGGCAAGGCGATGGACGGCCTGCTCCTCGTCTTCGTCGCCATCGGCCTGACCAGCTGGGTCACGGTCGCCCGGCTCGTCCGCGGCCAGATGCTGGCGCTCAAGGAGACCGAGTTCGTCGAGGCCGCCAGGGCGATCGGCGTGTCGGACCGCAAGATCGTGACCCGCCACCTGCTGCCCAACGGGATGGGCCCGATCATCGTCGCGGTCACCCTGGGCATCCCGGCCGCCATCCTCGCCGAGGCGACCCTGGCCTACATCGGGATCGGCGTCCAGGCGCCGCGGGCCTCCTGGGGCAGCCTCGTCGCCGACGGCCAGAAGGTGATCCTGTCGTCGACCGCACCTCGTGCATCTTCCCGGCCATCTGCATCGCGATCGCCCTGATCAGCTTCACCTTCCTCGGCGACGGCCTGCGCGACGCGCTCGACCCCAAGCTGAAGGGGAAGCAGTAGTGTGCCGATCGACCGACGCAGGCTCCCCGGCGCCGAACGCCCGACCATCATCGAGTTGACGCCGGACGAGGTCCTCGAATCGGGCGCGTCGGCTCGCCGCGTCGCGGGACAGACCAGGCGGGCCCGACGTCCTGCTCGAGGTCCGCGGCCTGTCGACCCACTTCTTCACGCCCGACGGGGTCGTCCAGGCCGTCGACGACGTCAGCTTCGACGTCGACTACGGCGAGACGCTCGGCCTGGTCGGCGAGTCCGGCTGCGGCAAGAGCGTCACCGCCCTGTCGATCGCCCGGCTCGTGCCCGACCCGCCGGGCCGGATCGTCGCCGGGTCAGATCATCTTCGACGGGATCGACGTCCTGAAGCTGCAGCAACGACGGCATGCGCAAGCTGCGGGGCAAGGAGATCGGGTTCATCTTCCAGGACCCGCTGACGAGCCTGAACCCGACCCTCACCATCGGCTACCAGATCGCCGAGGCGATCCGCGAGCACCTGGGCCTGTCGCCGAGGCGGCCGCGAGCGACCGCGTCGTCGAGCTGCTCGTCGAAGGTCGGCATCCCGCGCGCCCGCGAGCGGCTGGGCGACTACCCGTTCCAGTTCTCGGGCGGCATGCGCCAGCGCGTGATGATCGCGATCGCCCTGTCCTGCGACCCGAAGCTGATCCTCGCCGACGAGCCCACGACCGCGCTCGACGTGACCATCCAGGCCCAGATCCTCGAGCTGATCCAGACGCTCTCCGACGAGTTCGGGACGGCGGTCCTGATGATCACCCACGACCTGGGCATCGCCGCCGGCATGTGCGACCGGGTCAACGTCATGTACGCCGGCCGGATCGTCGAGACCGCGCACGGTCGACGAGCTGTTCGAGAAGCCCGCGGATGCCGTACGCGTGGGGCCTGCTCGATTCGCTGCCGCGGCTCGACGACGTCCGCGGCGACCGGCTGCGGACGATCGAGGGCATGCCGCCCGCTGCTCATCGCGCCCGCCGACGCCTGCCGCTTCTGCCCGCGCTGCCACTACGTCGCGGGACGTCTGCCGGAGCACGAGCCGGAGCTGACCGCCGCGAGCGGCGACGGCCACCTGGCGCGCTGCTGGGCGACCGAGCCCGGACGGGTGGATCGCTTGACCGCGACGCCGACCGAGCGCCACCGCGAGCGCGCCGCGGCCGCACGATCCGGCGCAACCTCGTCGAGGTCGAGGACCTCAAGGTCCACTTCCCGATCCGCGCCGGCATCTTCCAGCAGGCCGTCAGGGGCCGGTCAAGGCCGTCGACGGCGTGACTTCGACGTCCGCCGCGGCGAGACGCTCGGCCTGGTCGGCGAGTCCGGCTGCGGCAAGAGCACCACCGGCCGGGCCCTGATCCGGCTGCGCGAGCCGACCGGCGGGCACGGTCCGTTCGACGGCGTCGACCTGATCGAGCCTCAAGCCCGACGCGCTGCGCACGATGCGCCGCCGGATGCAGATCATCTTCCAGGACCCGTACGGCTCGCTCGACCCGCGGATGACGGTCGGCTCGATCGTCGGCGAGCCGATCGAGACGCACAACCTGGCCGCAGGGCGCGGCCAAGCGCGAGCGGATCGCCGAGCTGCTGCGCGCTGGTCGGCCTGGACCCGACGTACGTCAACCGCTACCCGCACGAGTTCTCCGGCGGCCAGCGGCAGCGCATCGGCGTCGCCCGCGCGCTCGCCGTCGAGCCCGAGTTCATCGTCTGCGACGAGCCGATCTCCGCGCTCGACGTGTCGATCCAGGCGCAGGTCCTCAACCTGCTGACGGACCTGCGCGAGCGGCTCGGCCTGACCTACCTGTTCATCGCCCACGACCTGTCGGTGGTCAAGCACATCAGCGACCGGGTCGCGGTCATGTACCTCGGCAAGATCGTGGAGATCGGCCCGCCGGACCAGCTGTACGCGCGCGCCCGGGCACCCCTATACCCGGGCCCTCCTGTCGGCCGTGCCGGTGCCCGGACCCGGCCGCCGAGCGCAAGCGCAAGCGGGTCATCCTCAAGGGCGACGTGCCGAGCCCGGTCAACCCGCCGCCCGGCTGCCGCTTCCACACCCGCTGCTGGCTCTACGAGCGGCTGGGCCAGCCCGAGAATTGCCGGACGATCGATCCGCCGCTCGAGGTCCTCGAGGGCGAGCACGCGCCGCCTGCCACTTCGCCGAGGAGGCGCTCAAGACCGACGTCGGCATCGCCCACCTCGGCGAGGCCCTGGTCCGGCGCGGGACGCCGGACTCGGCGCTGGCGTCGCTGGCCGCCGACCGGGATCGACCCCGACGCGGTACCGGACGAACTGCCACTCGAGGCACCGGTCGCGGAGGCGCTCGACGCGACGCTCCTGACGTCCAACACCGTGCTCGAAGAGTTCCTCGAGCCGCCCGAGGAGTCCTAGCGCCGGTGGTCGCGCGCGGCGGACCGCGCGCATCTCTGCGCAGGGGACGGGGACGGGTCGAGCCCAGGCGTCGCGGGGCGATGCTCCTGGCTATCCTCGGTGGTCGTGGTCGGCTGCGGGGATCAGGTGCCGCCATCCGGGTCTCCTGGCGCCACGACGCCCACACCGACGCCCACGGCCAGCCCGACGGCCAGTCCATCGCC
>CAVTWU010000011.1:0-17508 GCA_963738475.1 uncultured Chloroflexia bacterium | reverse complement strand
GGGGACCGACACGGTCGTGCTCGGCAGCCCCGGCGATGGCGACACGAAGACGAACATCCAGGCCGCCATCGACGACGGGACCCTGCCGGGGATCGAGATCACGGAGGTCGAACGCGTCGCGACGGCGACGGCGGACGGGGTGACGTTCATCGACCCGGCGACCGCCGCGATCATCGAGACCATCGCCGAGGAGGGCGGCGCGCACGGGTTGGCGCTCGTCACCGACGTGGGCGATCCCCAGATCTTCGCCACGGTCGGCACCGCCGAGGATCCGAAGTTCGACGTCATCGCGGTGGGCGGCGACCGGGCCAAGGACGGGCCGGCGTCCACGGATCGCAACGCGTTGCCGGGTCCCGGCACCGAGGTCATCTACGACCGCGCCACCCAGATGGTCCACGTGCTCGGCCTGGCGCCCGGCGCGTCGGCGAGCGGCCCCTGGACGGTCTACGTGATCGAGCCGCACGGCAAGGCGGTCTTCGCCGACGCGCGCCTGCCGGACGGCTTCACGCCGACGTCCTGGACGGCCGACTTCGAGCCGGAGTACCCGTCCGACGACCGGCAGCAGCTGCTCCTGTTCACGGCCGACGGCGCCTCCGCGTCGGTGGACGCCGGGTCGCACGCGTTCGCGTGGCGACTCCCCGGGGTCATCGCCGGGGCCATCACGGCGGCCCTGCTGTACCTCCTGGCCCGGATCCTGTTCCGACGGCGCTACGTGGCCGGCCTCGTCGCGCTGTTCGTGGTCTTCGACGGGATGTTCTTCGTCCAGTCGCGGATCGGCATGAACGACGTGTACGTGGGCCTGTTCATCATCGCCGCCTACACCCTGTTCGCCGCGATCTGGACCGGCTGGTGGCGGGGGCGCTGGGCGTTCTGGATCGCCATGCCCGTCATCGGGCTGCTGCTGGGCCTCGCCCTGTCCTCGAAATGGGTCGCGGCCTACGCGATCGGGGCGCTGGCCCTCCTCATCCTCGTCCGCAGCGCCCTCGGCCGGGTCCTGGCCATCCTCGGGATGATCGGCATCACCTCGGTCCTGGGGTACCTCGCCATCACCGTCCCCGAGGGCCAGGGCTTCGGCAACCTCACGTTCCTGCTGATCATGGTCGGCCTGACCCTCATCGGGGTCGTGACCGCGATCCTGCATCCGGTCGCCTGGACCGACGACGAGTTGCGCTTCGCCGTGGCCGCGCCGGCGGTCCTGGGTGGGCTCGTCTTCGCGCTGACGGCCGCCCGCGGGACGGCGAACACCGAGATCACCATGGGGGCGCTCGCGTTCACGCCCATCCAGGTCGCGCTCGTCCTGGCCCTCGGCTCCGGGGTGGTGGCCGCGCTGTTCTGGCTCGGCGGGCGTCTCGGGTTCGGGCCACTCGCGACGCCGCCTCCGCCCGGTGACCCGGCGAGCTACCTCGATCCGCCGACGCCCGCGCCGGAGGGCTGGCTCCGACCCGGCTGGTTGCTCGGGATCCCCGTCCTGTATGCCGCGCTCTGCATGGTCGTGCTCCCGCTCGGCGTGTACGTCATCTCGTACATCCCGTGGGCATTGATCAACGGCCACCAGATCGTCCCGGGCTGGCCGGCCGGTCACGAGGGCCAGACCCTGCTCGACCTGACCGCGCAGATGTATCGCTATCACAACGGCCTGACGGCGGCGCACCCGGCGTCATCGCCCTGGTGGGCCTGGCCGTTCAACCTGAAGCCGGTCTGGTTCTACCAGGAGGGCCTGGCGGCCGGGACGAGCGCCGCCCTGTACGACGCCGGCAGCCTCGTCATCTGGTGGCTCGGCGTCCCGGCCCTGGCGTTCGTCAGCTACCTGGCGTTCAAGCGCCGGAGCCTGGCGCTGACCCTCATCGCCGTCGGGTTCGCCGCGCAGTGGGTCCCGTGGGCCCGCATCGACCGCGCCGCCTTCCAGTACCACTACTACACGGCCCTCCCGTTCGTGGTCCTGGCCCTGGCCTACTTCATCGCCGAGATCTGGCACGGCGCATCGCGCCGGACGTGGCTGTTCGCCCGCGTCGCGGCCGGCATCGCGATCATGGGTCCGGCCCTGCTGTGGCTGTTCGACCGGCCGCTGTGCGCGCTCGTCGGCGTGGAATCGGTCAACCCGAACTCGGCCGCGTGCCCCGCGGTCATCCCGACCGCCGTCCTGACCGTCCGGACGCTGGCTCTCGCGATCGTGGTCGTGGGTGGCCTGGTCCTGCTCCTCCGTCAGTTCGTCGGCCTCGAGGAGGTCGAGGGGTCGCAGGACGGGCGCCGTTGGCGATCGTTCCGCCCACTGGCCCTGACCGGGGTCGGCGTGGCGATCGGCCTGGCCATCGCCGGGAGCCTGCCGGATACCGCCATCCTGACGCTGACCAACGTGTCCGCCGAGCCGATCGCCCTGATCGTCCTGCTGCCACTCGCCTACCTGGCCCTCCAGATCGTCGGCTCGCGCGATCCGCGGCGGTTCGTGCTCGGCTTCGGGGTGGCCGTCGTCGGCTGGTTCGCGATCCTCTATCCGAACATCTCGGCCCTGCCGCTGCCGTCCGCGATGGTGGCCGCGTACCAGGGCATCCTGCCGACCTACCTGTACGCGTTCCAGTTCCCGGTCAGTACCGTGGACCGGAGCGTACCGACCCCGCTGCTGACCCCGATGTTCGTCGTCCTGACCGTCGCGATCGTGGTGACCTGCGTGGTCGTCGCCTACTCCGCCTGGTCCTGGCGGCTGTCACTGGCCGAGCCGGATCCGGGGCTGGCGTCATCGGATGACGGCGACGCCTTGGCTCGCACCGGCGGCGGCGGCGCCTGAGGCACCTCCGCGTGGAAGCCCGACGGGAGCGAGCCACTGGCCGCGAGTCGCCGGATGACGAAGCCGTAGTACTCCTCCACCTTGGCCGTCACGCGCGGCCAGCTGAACTCGGCGGCGCGGGCCTGGCCCGCCTCGCTCATGCGCGCTCGTAGCTCCGGGTCGTCCAGGAGCCGACCGATCGCCTCGGCCAGCCCCTTGGGGTCGCGCGGCGGCACGAGCAGGCCCTCGCGCCCACGCCGGACGACACCCTTGTAGCCGTGGATGTCCGAGGCGACGATCGGGGTCCCGGCGGCCATCGCCTCGAGCAGGACGATGCCGAACGATTCGCCACCGGTCGCCGGCGAGCAGTACACGTCGGCCGTGCGGAAGAGCTGGGCCTTCTCGGCGTCGGTGACGCGACCCAGGAAGACGACGCCCTGGAGGCCGCGGGTGGCCACGTAGCGGCGCGCTTCGCGCTCCTGTGGCCCCGAGCCCACCACGAGCAATCGCGTGCCGTAGCCGGCCTTGCGCAGGATGCGTTGCGCCTTGAGCAGGTCCAGCAGCCCCTTGCGCGGCTCGTGCCGCCCGACGAACAGGATGTTCGGCGTGCCGTCCTGCCAGCGCGCGATCGGCACGGCGTTCGCGTAGCGCGGGACATCGACGCCGTTCGGGATGACCTTGTAGTCGCCGGGAAAGAACCGGTCGATGAAGTGGCGGGCGGCGGCACTGACCGCGACGCGGCCGTGCAGGCGGGCGGCGTGGCCGCGCATGACCCGGCTGCCCAGCTCGTAGGACGGCGAGAAGCCGGCGTACGCGTGGAACGTGGCGACGTTGACGCTGGTCGACTCGCGCAGGAGGAACAGCGACAGGAACGGCACGAACGGCTCGTGGAAGTGGAGCAGGTCGAACTGCTCCTCGGCGAGCATCCGCTTGACCTGGCCGATGTAGCGCGGCGAGAACGTCAGCGTCCCGACCGACCCGTTGGTCCGCACGGAGAAGCCGATGCCCAGCCGGATGATGTCGCCCTCGGACGAGCGCTGCGGCCCGTGGCTGGCGGTGATGATCCGGACGTCGTGACCGGCCAGGCGCAGGTTCTCGTACAGGAACCGGACGTGCTGCGCGACACCGCCGGCCTCCGGGTAGATGTACGGACAGACGAGGCCGATCTTCATGCCGGACCGCCGCGCCCTGGTCGCCGAGGCTGGGCTGGCGCCCGGTTCGTAGCCATGCCCGGACCCGGACTCGAAGCGCGGCGGCCGCTGGCGCCCGCCGGGATAGCCGTGGTCCCGCCCCGTGCCGTCCTTGCGGACACGCCCCAGGGTCTCATCGCGGGCATCGCGCCCGCGCTTGCGCAGCTGGTCGCGGAAGGTCCCGAGCTGGCCGAGTGTCTCGTGGAACGTCCCGTGGTGGCGCGTCGCCCCGGCGGCGATGGCCGCTCGCAGGTCGTCCGCCGTCGTGCCCGGGGAAGGTCGTCCAGCCGATCCCGACCGCATCGAGTGCGTGGGCGTCGCTGTTGCCGATCTGGGCCAGCCCGTACAGCCCGGCGAACCGGACGACGCTCTCGTGCCGCGGACGGCCGAGCGAGGTCGGATTGAATGTCTCCAGGGCATCCGGGTGGACGGACTCGTCGCCGTCGTCCATGAGCCGGCGAAGGACGAAGGCCTGGGCGCACAGCGGATACGGCACGAGCGGGTGGGCCGGGATGGCCAGCGCACCCTGGTCGTGGATCTCGGCGATCGTGCTGCGCAGCGAGCGGTAGGACCGGACCGGCGACGTCAGGCCCAGCGCCAGGAGGTGGCCCCCGAGTGTCGTGACCTCCTCGCCGACCAGGACCTCGAGCGGGAGGCCACGGTCCTGCGCGATCGACCGGCCGGCGACGGCGGCATCGATCCGCTCGTGGTCCGTGATCGCGATGACATCGAGGCCGAGCTCGACCGCGCGGTCGAGGACCTGCGTGACGGCCGCCGTGCCGTCCGACGCGACGGTGTGGATGTGCAGGTCCGCACGTCCGTGCGGCCCATCGGCGTCGGTCATGCCGCAGCCTCCTCGAGGTCCGGCCAGATCGGGAAGAAGACCGCCCACCACTGTTCCGGGGCATCCTCGATGATGCGCTCGAATGACTCGGCCAGCCGGGTCATCGTGGTCGTGACGCGTTCGCGGCGCGTGCCGTCGACCGGGACCTCGACCGGCACCAGCCGCCCGCGGTAATACCCGTTCCGCGTGCGCCGGACGCCCATGCCGTACACGGGGACGCCGCTCTCGACACCCAGCATGGCCGGGCCCATGGGCATCGTCGCCGGCGCCCCGAACAGCTGGATCGGGATCCCGCCGCCGGTCAGGTCGCGGTCACCGACCAGGCCCACGGACGTCCCGTCGCGGAGCGCGTCCTGGAGCGTCCGACGCGCCTCGCGCAGTCCGACCAGCTCGACGCCGCTGACGCCGCGCGTCCGTTCGAACCAGGCCTGCAGGCCCGGGTCGTCGATCGTCTCCATCGGCGTGACCGTGCGTCCGATGCGGAACGCCAGGAACAGGACGGGCAGTTCCACGGACCCGAAGTGGAGTCCGACGAACAGGGACGCCTTGCCGGGCTGGACGGCCTCGGCGATCAGCTCGGGCGTGTCGAGCGCCAGCCGCTCGTCCATCCACGGCCGGGTGACCCTCGGCGTGCGGGCCACTTCCAGGTAGTAGCGGGCGTTGTGCCGGAACGCGGAGCGGACGAGACGTTCCAGTGCGATCGGGTCCGTGGCGGCGGCACGGATCGTCGGCGTGCCGCGACCGGACGCAGCCAGCGACTCGCACACGCGACGAAGGTTGCGACGGGCCTGGGCGGCACGATCCGGGGCGACGCGATACCAGAGGTCGCCGGCCAGTTCGGCGGCGCGGAACAGCGGTCCCTCGGGCAGACGGCAGGCCAGCCACGAGGCGGCCATGAGCGCGCGCCCGCGCAGGTTCGAGATCAGGCGACCGCTCATGCCGCCTCGTCGGGGCGTTCGGCCTCGGGCGCCTGGTCATCCGGGTCGCGAGTGAGACCGCGGCTCGGGCCCGGGTCGGGCTTCCCGGCCTGCATCGCGAGGGCCCGCCGCTCCAGGTCCAGCGCCTCGTCCTGGGTGGCCGGCCAGATCGGCTTGAAGCTGTACCACTCCTCCGGGGCGTGACCGATCGTCACGGCCAGCGCGTCGGCGATGCGCTGGGTCGCCCGCTGCAGGTCCGCCGGATCCATGGACGGCACCTCGATCGGGTCCGCCCAGGTCACCCGCAGGCGGCGATCCGGCTGGCGGGTGGTGATGATCGGGGCGATGCGCGACTGCGTCTTCGCGGCCAGCGTGGCGGGCCCGGCCGGCAGCGTCGTCCACGCCCCGAAGAGCGTCACCGGGATGCCGTCGCTTCGATACCCCCAGTCGACGAGGAGGCCCAGCAGCTCACGCCGGCGCAGGACCCCGAAGATCGCCCGAAGGTTGCGCCACGGGATGAGCGTCGCCGACCACTGCTCGCGCTGGCGCCGCAGGTGGTCGAACAGCTCCGGGAAGGACGAATCGTCCGCGACCACGCTGAGCGGCAGTCCGTGGTGGGCGATGGCCGCCCCGATCACATCGTTGTTCCCGACGTGCGCGACGGTGCAGATGATGCCGCCCGGCGCCGACGCCCGCATCTGCGCGATGTCCGCCGGATCGAGTGGCTCGATCAGCGCGATGACCTCGTCGGCGGGCATGAACGGGACGCGCATGAGCTCCACGAGGTAGTCCCCGTACGCCCGGTAGGCGCGCAGGGCGAGGCGCCGGACCCGCGGGTGATCCGGCGGCAGCCCGAGGACGTGCCCGAAATTGCGGTTGGACCAGGCCCGTTTCGTGGGCCACAGGAGGTACGACGCCTGGGCGCCGAGTCCGATCAGCGCTCCGGCCGGACGAGCCGGCACGGTGCGCAGGACCCACGCCGTGGCGCGGTAGGCCAGGACGACCGACCGCTCCACGATGCGCGGACTGGCACCTCCGCGGCGGTGCGGCGCCTCGAGTCGGCGCTCGCCGCCGGTCACTGCGCGGCGGCGGCCGCCTTGGCCTTGGAGGCCGCGAGCTTGCGGTAGGTCCGCTTCTTCGGGGCTTCCGTGCCGACCAGCGTCTCGTTGTCCTCGCCACGGATGAACGCTTCCACCCGGTTGAAGGCGATGTCGTCGTGGATCTGCTGGGGCGGGCTCTTCATGAAGTAGCTGGACGGGGCGACGAGCGTCCCGGACAGGCCGCGATCGAGGCCGAGCTTCAGGCAGCGGATGGCGTCGGTGATGACACCGGCGCTGTTCGGGCTGTCCCAGACCTCGAGCTTCATCTCGACGTTGAGCGGCACGTCGCCGTAGGTGGTGCCCTCCATCCGGATGTAGCACCACTTGCGGTCCTTGAGCCACGGCACGTGGTCGCTGGGGCCGACGTGGATGTCGTCGTCGTCGAGCTCGTAGTCGAGCATGGACGTGACGGCGTTCGTCTTGGAGATCTTCTTGGACTCGAGGCGCTCGCGCTCGAGCATGTTCAGGAAGTCCGTGTTGCCGCCGAAGTTCAGCTGGTAGGTGCGGTCCAGGCGGACGCCGCGATCCATGAACAGGCGGGTCAGGACGCGGTGGCTGATGGTCGCGCCGACCTGGCTCTTGATGTCGTCGCCGATGACCGGCAGGCCGGCCTCCGCGAAACGGCGCTGCCAGTACGGCTCACGGCCGATGAAGACCGGGATGGCGTTGACGAACGCGACGCCGGCGGCCAGGGCCTGCTCCGCGTACCACTTGGTCGCTTCCTCGCTGCCGACCGGCAGGTAGCTGACCATGACGTCGACTTCGCGCTCCTTGAGGATGTTCACGATGTCGGCCGTCTCGCCCGGCGCCTTCTCGATGATCTGGCTCAGGTACTTGCCCAGGCCGTCGTGGACCATGCCGCGATCGACGTTGACGCCCAGGTGCTTGACCTGCTGGAAGACGTACGTGTTGTTCGGCTTCGTGTAGATCGCCTCGGACAGGTCCTTGCCGACCTTGTTCTTGTCGATGTCGAACGCCGCGACGAAGTCGATGTCGCGGATGTGGTAGCCGCCCAGGTCGACGTGCATCAGGCCCGGGACGAAGTCCGTCGCCTTGGCGTCCTCGTAGTAGTAGCGACCCTGGACCAGGCTGCTGGCGCAGTTGCCGACGCCGACGATGGCGACCCGGATCTTGCCGTCGCCGCGCCGCCCGGACCCCGCCCAGGTGTTGCTCGGCGTGCTGCCGTTCTTGCCGTTGTTCTTGCTCACGTGGTTCTCCCTGCTCCCTTACTTGGTCGAAGTGGTGGTGGCGGCCGACTTGGCCTGGCTGCGGACGTGGAGGATCCGCTGGATGACGGTGATGGTGGCCCCGATGGCGATGATGCCGAGGGCGATCTGGAGGATGAGGAGGTCGCCGGCGATGCCCGCCGACGACGAGCCCGAGACTGAGGATGACGAGACGGATCTCGCGGGGCATGACCCCGATCGCCGCCATGCCGGTCCCGGCGGTGAACCCGAGGCCCTCGGACTTGGCGCGGGTGTAGCTGACCATGAACGCGGCACCCAGTGCGGCCGCGGCGAGGATGACGACCGCGTCAGACCCTGCGCGGGCTCCGCCGACCACGATCCCGAGATAGACGATCGCCTCGCCCCAGCGGTCGAAGACGGAGTCCATGAACGCGCCGAGCGGGCTGACCTTGCCGGTCGCCCGGGCGAGCGTGCCGTCGAACATGTCGAAGACGCCGCCGATGAAGACGACGAGCCCGCCGATGAGCCACTGCTGGGCGCCGAGCAGGATCGCCCCGACGACGGTGATGCCGAAGCCGATGAGGGTGAGCCCGTCCGGCGTCAGGCCGAGCCGGCCCATGCCGAGGGCGATCGGCTCGAAGACCTTCTTGATCCGCGTGCGGGAATCGTTCGAGATGGTCATCGGACTAGCTTACGAGCCCGAGGGCGGCGCGTTGACGTGCGGCGAACTCCTCGAAGGCTTCCTCGCGAAGCCTGCAGATGGTCTCGCGACCCTGGCGGCGGGTCTCGACGATGCCCGTGGCGCGGAGTCGGGTGAGGTGCCAGGAGACCAGCGGCTGCGACAGCCCGACGTGGTCGACCAGCTCGGTCACCGTCGCGTCACCGTCCGCGAGCCGGCGCAGGATCCGCAGCCGGTTCACGTCCGCCATGACCTTGTGGAACGCGCGCAGCTGCCGCAGGTCGTCCGGCTGGACGACGGCGGCGGCGATCGTGCCGCGGACTCGGGCGGGGGAGGGGGACATCGGGCTCCGGTGGGGGTCGTTCGACGCGTCGTATCAACGACGGTTTATATCAATGTGCGTTGATGCTATGCGGCCGGGGTGGCCGATGTCAAGAGGGAACCGTGCGCGATCGTGTCGGGGTCGTCGCTCCCGGGAACGGACGTCGGGATGCTTCCGACCAAGCAGAACCATCTGGCCCGAGAAGGGATGGCCCGGACGCCGATGCCGGTCGGATCGACACGACTCGTTCCGCTTGAGCGGAACGATCTGGAGTGCGCGTCCCGCGGGCACGGGTCCCTGGAGCCGCCCGCGCCAGCGCGCGCCTCTACACTCCGCCCATGGAGCGCCGCTCGGCCCTGGTCCTGCTCGCGGTCTTCGGGACCGGCGTGTTCCTGGCGGGCCTGGAGCTGATGATCACGGCGGTCGCCCTGCCGTCCATCCTCGCCAGCCTGGTGGACGCCGCCGGCAGCTCCGCCTGGATCGAGCTGCGCAAGGCGAGCTGGATCATCAACGGCTACCTGCTCGTCTACATCCTGACCATGCCGATGGCCGGCCGGCTGACCGACCTGTGGGGCGCGCGACGCCTGCTGATGGGCGCCCTGGTCGTGTTCATCGTCGGCTCCGCGCTGGCCGGGATGGCCCAGAGCCTCGACCAGTTGATCGCCGCCCGCCTGGTGCAGGCCGTGGGCGGGGGCGTGCTGGTGCCGGTCGGGACGGCCGCCGCCTCGCACCTGTTCGCTGGCGACGCCCGACCGCGGGCGCTCGGGTTCATCGGCGCCCTGACGTTCCTCGGGATGGCCGCCGGCCCGTTCCTTGGCGCCGCGATCCTGTCATCGGTCCATCCCGAGGATGCGCTGATGAACGCCGGACTGGCCAACAGCGCCCTCGCCGACATCCTGGCGCCATCCTGGCGATGGATCTTCTACGTCAACATCCCGATCGCCATCATCGCGCTGGTCGTCGCCTGGGCCGCCGCTCCCGGCTGGGATACGCCACGTCGGGCCGGCCGAGTGGACCTCCTCGGGGCCTTCCTGTTCGGCATCGCCCTCCTGGCCGGACTGGTGGGGCTGACCCTCATCGGGACGACCGAGATCGCCGGCACGGGCCTGGATCCGCAGACCGTCACGATCGCCCTGCTCGCCATCGCCGCCGCATCCACGATCGCCTTCGTCCTGGTCGGCCTGCGCTCCACCGACCCGTTCATCGACCCGCGCCTGTTCCGCAGCCTGCCGTTCAGTGCCGCGACGCTGGTCTCGGCGCTCACCGGGTACGCGTTCGCGACCGCGATCATCGGCGCGGCCGTCTTCGTGGATCGCGTCCTGTACGGCGGCCCGAACGAGCAGCGCCTGGCGCTCGGCGCGCTTGCGGGGGCGACAGCGGTGGGCGCACTGGTCTCCGGGTTCCTGGCTCGGGCGCTCGGGCTGCGACTCATCACGGTCGTCGGACTGGCGCTGAGCATCGGTGCCCTCCTGTCGATGTCGACGTGGACGCCCGACACGGCGATCGAGAACGTCGCGCTCGCGCTCGGCGCGTTCGGGCTCGGCTTCGGGCTCACCGTCACGCCACGCTCGACCGCCGCCGTGGAAGCGGCCGGCCGTCGGCTGTTCGGGGTCGCCTCGGCGGTGGTGACCGTGGCCCGGATGGTCGGGATGGCCGTCGGCCTGGCGATCCTCACGGCGTACGGGTCGACGACGATCGACCGCCTGTCCGAGCAGGTCTACGCGACCCCGGAGGCGTACCTCCAGTTCATCCCGGAGGAGTTGCATGGGCGACCGCTGCGCGACCCGCTGGTGGTCGACGCGCTCGAGGCGTGGGCGTCGCGCGAGGCGGCCCGGATCATGGTCGGCCTGTTCGTCGTCGCGGCCGCGGTGACCGCGGTGGCCATCCCGCCGTCGCTCGTGCTCGGTGGCCGGACGCGTATGCTCACCGACGATGCGGCCGCTCCCCGTGCGGCCAGTGCCGGAGGCCCGGTTCCCGATGGCGACCCCGACCCCACCCCAGGCCAAGGCCCCGACAGCCAAGGCCCCGGCGGCTGACCCGAAGCACCTGCGGGCCGGCGAACCCGTCGCCCGTCGGCGAGCACCGGGCGCGTCGAACGAGCCGGGGACGCTGCGGGTGTCCGCGATCGTCGACGGCGAGCTCCAGGAGACGACCGGCCCGGATGCGCTGACGCATCTGCCGGACTACCTGCGAGCCCCGGATGCCAGCGTCTGGATCGACCTGGCGGGGCCGTCCACGGCGCAGGTGGAGGCGGTCGGCGCGGCGCTGTCCCTGCACCCGCTCATCGTCGAGGACGTCCTGGAGGGCAACCAGCGCGCGAAGCTCGAGATGACGAACGGTGTCGTCCATCTCGTCCTGTTCCACCTGGAGTACGAGGACCGGGTCGTGGCCTCGGAGCTGGACATGGTCCTGGGCCTCGGCTTCCTGTTGACCGTCCACGGGTCCGGCTGGGATCCGCACATGTCGCATCACCTGGGCGGTGGCACGGAGACCGTCCTCAAGCACGGACCGGATCACCTGCTGTGGGCGCTGTGCGACGACATCGTCGACGGCTACTTCCCGTTCTCCGACGAACTCGGCGACGCCATCGACCAGGTCCAGGACGAGGTGATGCTCAAGGCGACGCCGCAGACCCTGGAGCGCGTGTTCGAGCTGAAGCGCCAGCTCATCGAGGTCCGCCGGTCCATCAGCCCGGTCCGCGAGGTGTTCAACCAGCTCACGAACCGGGACATGCCGCTCATCGACGAAGACGAGATCGTCTACTTCCGGGACGTCTACGACCACCTCATCCGCCTGACGGACGAGCTCGACATGTACCGCGAGCTCGCATCGGCGACGCTCGACGTCTACCTCACCCAGGTCAACAACAACCTGTCGGTCATCATGAAGCGCCTGACCGGCGTGACGGTCATCCTGGCGGGCATCGGAGCCGTCGCCGGGATCTTCGGGATGAGCGAGGCCAACGCGGCGATCGGGGGCGGCGAGGCGGGCGGCTTCTGGGCGGTGACGGCGTTCGTCGCGGTCGCGGCAGGCGCTGGGCCTCGCGTTCCTGCGCAAGATCGACTGGATCTAGGCCGCCGGCGTCAGTCGCAGACGACGGGCTTGGGCGTCGGGTGCGATTCGCCCGGATCGGCGGCTTCCTGTGACAGGAACGCGGCGACGACCTGGGTCTTGCCCGGCGTCCCCTTCGGGCCCTCCGACGTCTGGAGCCAGAGCTCCTCGCTGGTCGCGGTCAGGGCGTCATTCAACTCGAGCTGATGCCGTCGGACCTCGGTGATCTCGTACAGGAAGCGCTGGTCGTCGCTCGTGTAGACCTCGACCACCATGCCGAGCATCTTCTTGCCGTTCGAGATCTTCGATGCGTCGAGGATCGGCAGGAACATGCCCTCGCGCGCATGCGCGTACAGGTACGTGGCCTTGCCCTGGCCGGGCTGGCCGAGGGCATCGCCGGCTTCGAGGAACATCGCGACGTCGCACAGCGGGTAGACGTCGCCGGGCGGCGGCTTGATGACCGGGAGGTCGACCTTGAGGGCCGCGATGCGGACCCGGGTCGCCACGCGATCGGCCGGGAAGGTCGGCGCGGGCGTCTCTGGCGCGGCGGACCCGATGGGCGGCAACGTGATGCGCGGCGTCGGGCTGGCCTGGCCGATCCCGGGCGTGGGATCGTCCGATGCGAGCGGGCCAGCGTCCACCGGGGTCGTGTAGCTGAGCAGCCCGACCGCGAGCATCGTGACGCCGACGGCGGTCAGGAGGGCGGGGATCACGCGTGAGCGGACGGGATCCGCCTGGTCGGCCATGGGACCGGCATCGTACCAGCGAGTCTCGCGAACCGCCGCCGGCCGCTGGTACTGGTACCCTCCGGCCCATGTCGTCCCGTCTGGCCGTCCTGGCCGGCCTCGTCTCGGGGATCCTCGTGGCCGCCGTCGTGCTCGGCGGGATCTACACGTTGGCGCCGGAAGCGACCGCAGTCATCCCCAGCACCGCGCCGTCAGCGACGCCCGTCACGTCCGACGAGCCGGCCAGCGCCGTGCCATCCGCGTCGGCGTCCGCGGCCGTCGCGCCGTCCGGGTCACCGGCCGCCTCGGCGAGCGCCACGGGCCTGTTCCATATCGGCGAACCGGCCCCGGCCCTCGTCGTCCCGCAGGTCGGCGGCGGGACGATCGACCTCGCCGGGCTCAAGGGCAAGCCGGTCTGGGTCAACTTCATGGCGACCTACTGCCCGCCGTGCCAGGACGAGTTCCCGCTGATGAACGGCTTCGCCGCTCGCTACGCCGACGACGGTCTCGTGGTCCTGGCGATCGACGTCAAGGAGGACGAGGGCACGGTCGCGGCCTTCGCGGAGTCGCTCTCGGCGACCTTCCCGCTCGGCCTGGACTCGGACGGCAAGGCGTCGACGGACTGGGACGCGATCGTGCTGCCCGTCCATTTCTGGATCGATGCGGACGGCATCGTGCGCGATGGGGCGCTCGGCGGCATCGGCCCCGACATCATGGCCCGCGGACTGCAGACGATCCTCCCCGACGTCACCGTCACGCCTTGACCGTTCGCCACGACCGGATCGGTGGGGCGGCGGTCCGGGCCCGGCTGGCGACCCTCCTGGCCACGCCCGGCCTGATCCTGGTCGTGTCCGACTTCGATGGGACGCTGGCGCGCGGTTCGGGTGACCCGACGGCCGCCGCCATCGAACCGCTCGCTCGCCGCTCGCTCCGTCAGCTGGCCCGCGTGGGAGCCACCCATCCCGACCGCTGCCGGACGACGATCCTGACCGGCCGCACCGTCGGCGATGCGGCGGCCCGCATCCGGGTGGGCGGGATCGAGTACCTGGGCGACCACGGCCTGCAATCCGGCTGGCTGCCGCGCGGCGCCCGGCCCGCCTCCCTCGAGACCACGTACCAGCCAGGCTTCGAGGCGCACGTCCCGGTCGCCCAGGCGCTCGCGACCGGGGTCGGTGGCCGGCTGGACCATCCGAGCTGGCTCTACGTCGAGTCGAAGGGTCCGTCCGTGGCCTTTCACTTCCGTGGCGCAGCGGACCGGGACGCGGCGCGAGATGCCGTCCACCAGGCCTTGCGCGACACCGAACGTGAGGTCGGGGCACACGGGCTCGCCCACTACCGCGGCCGGCTCGTCGTGGACCTGCGGCCGACCGACGCCGGCGGCAAGGCGGAGGCGATGGCCCGGCTGCTGGAGCGGCACCGACCGGCCGTGGCGATCGCGCTCGGGGATGACGTCAGCGACGCCGACGCGTTCGCGGTCCTGCGCGCCGCGCGCGAGGCGGGCACCGTCGACGGCCTCGCGGTCGCCGTCCACGGACCCCATGGCATGCCGGATGCCGTCCGCGACGCGGCCGATCTGCACCTCGCCTCCCCGCACGAGGCGTCGCGCCTCCTGGCCGCCATCGCCCGTCACGTGGCCCGTCCGGACTGAGATCGCCGCCACCCGCTAGCATCGGGCGATGGCCGACCCGACGCCGAAGATCTCCTATCGCGCGGTCTTCGCGGTGCCCCAGCTCGGGCGCGTCGTCGCGTCCATGCAGCTGGCCCGCATCGCCCAGACGATGTTCGGTGTCGCGATCGTCCTGTTCGCCCTGGCCGAGTACGACTCACCCGCCCTGGCCGGCATCGTGACCTTCGCGTCGATCTTCCCGGGCCTGTTGATCGCGCCGATCGCGGGCGCCCTCCTGGACCGTCACGGCCGGGTCCGCCTCATGGCGTTCGACTACGCCGTGGCGTTCGTCAGCCTCGTCCTCATCGGCGGCCTGTCGCTGGCCGGCCTGCTGCCGGTCGGGCTGCTGGTCCTCATCGTCATCGTGACCTCGCTCACCAGCATCCTCAGCATCGTCGGACTGCGCACGATCATCCCGCTGATGGTGCCGTCGTACCTGTGGGAGCGAGCCAATGCCATCGATGCGAACGGCTACGTCGTCGCGACCATCCTGGGACCGCCGATCGCCGCCAGCCTCGTCGCGTTCCTCGGCGCCCCCGAGGCGATGATCGCGATCGCGATCCCCTTCGGCCTGGCGGCCGCGGCGCTCATCGGGCTCCGGGAGCCACGGACGACCGCGGTCACCAGCGGCCGCCTGCTGCGCGACTCGATGGACGGGATGCGCTACGCCTGGAGCAACCGGACCATCCGCGGGCTCGGGTTCTCGATGACCGTCCTCAACCTGTGCTGGGGCGCGCTGACGATCCTCATCCCGCTCATCGTCATCGACGTCCTCGGCGAGGGCGAGGCGTGGGTCGGGATCGCCTTCGCCGCGTCCGGCATCTCGGGGATGGTCTCGGCGCTGATCTTCGGCCGGCGCGATACGCGCGGCCGGGAGGTCCCCATGCTGGCGATCCCGATGCTGCTGAGTGCCCCGATCGTCGCGCTCCTGCTACCCGCGTCCGGCGCCTTCGGTCCGATCGCCCCGGGCATCGGGCTCGGCCTGGTCGTCGTCTCGATGTTCCTGTTCGGCCTCGCGAACGGGCCCCTGGACATCGCCCTGTTCACGGTCCGACAGCGGCGGACCGACCCGGCCTGGATGGGGCGCGCGTTCGCCGTGTCGATGGCGTTCAACTTCATGGGCTACCCGTTCGGGGCCGTCATCGCCGGCGCGCTCGCGACCGACTCGATCCCAGCGGCTCTGGTCCTGAGCGTCATCGCCTGTCTCGTGGCGGGGATCCTGGCCTACCGCCTGATCCCGATGACGGTCCCGCCACCGGCGTGGGCGGACGCGTCACCGACCCTGGAGGCGTAGCACCGTCTCGCGCGGGAGGCGTAGACGGGGGTCTCGCGCGGACGGACGTCCGACCCGGTCAGTGCCCGAGCGCGACCGCGGCGGCGGCATCGCTGACGATGCCGAGGATGAGTGTCGGGAACAGCCCGAGGATGATCGTGAATGCGGTGGCGACCGCCAGGCCGGCCCACAGCAACGGGCCGTGGCGCAACGGGGCGGCGTCCGTCTCCGGATCGCGCATGAACATGTAGACGATGACGCGCAGGTAGTAGAACGCGGCGACGGCCGCATTCAGCACGGCGATGACCGCCAGGACAGCGGTCGCCCCGCCGGCCTCGACCGCGGCCAGGATCACGAACGCCTTGGCGAAGAAGCCGGCGGTCGGCGGGATGCCGGTCAGCGACAGCAGGAACAGCGTGAACAGGATGGCCAGGACCGGTTCACGTCGGACGAGGCCCGCGAACGTCCCGAGGCCCGACGTGACGCCGGTCCGCTTCTGGATGGCCGAGATGACCGCGAAGGCGCCCAGGTTCATGAACGTGTAGGCCGCGAGGTAGTAGAGCAGGCCCTCGAGCCCGTCCAGCTGGCCGGCGGCGAACGCGGCGAAGCCGACCAGCATGTAGCCGGTATGGGCGATGGAGCTGTACGCCAGCATCCGCTTGACGTTGTCCTGGGTCAGCGCGACGAGGTTGCCGAGGCTCATCGTCAGGGTCGAGAGGACCAGGATGATCGGCAGCCACACGTCGGCCACCGGCCAGAGTGCCTCGCCGAACAGGCGGATGATCAGGGCGAACGCGCCGACCTTCGGACCGACCGACAGGTAGCCGGTGACCGGGGTCGGCGAGCCCTGGTACGCATCCGGCGTCCAGTAGTGGAACGGCACCGCCGCGATCTTGAATGCGACGCCGGTCGTCAGGAACGCCAGCCCCATCGCCAGGCCGGGCGACAACGGCGCCTCGCCCGCGACGATCTTCGCGAGCTGATCCGCCACGCCTTCCACGGTCGTCGTCCCGGTCATGCCCCACACGAACGCGAGGCCGAACAGGAAGATGGCCGAGCTGAACGAGCCGAGCAGGAAGTACTTGATCGCGCCCTCGGTCGAGTACGAGTCGGTCTTGTGATACCCGGCCAGCAGGTAGCCCGGGAGGACCATCAACTCGAGGCCGATGAACAGGAGCAGCAGCTCCGTGGACGCGGCGATGAGCATCGCGCCGGTCATCGCGAACAGGAGGACGGCCGCGAACTCCGGGACGGGCAGGCTCCGAGGCAGGAGGTAGTCCGGGGCGAACGCGATGGTCAGCGCCGCGATCGAGATGAACAACAGGTCCAGGAACGTCGTGAGCGCATCGACGGTGTATGAGCCACCGAAGGAACTCGATGGCGTCTGGCCGACGCTCAGCACGAGTCCGGCCGTGATGGCGAGGCCGATGTAGGCCGTGGCGATCGCCAGCGGCTTGCTGCCCGGCCGGATGAGGTCCATCACGATGACCGCGCAGGCGGTCAGGATGGCCGCGACCAGGGGGCTGATGGTGGTGAGGTCCTGGAAGCTCAATGGGCGGCCCCGCCGTCCGCTTCGATGGTCGTCGGGCGCGAGTTCACGACGGCGTACGCCGTGCGGGCCAGGACGCCCAGGACGATGACCCCCAGGACGACGGCCGTGACTTCGGTCGGGATCGCGATCGCCGTCGCGGGCTCGACCTCGGCCAGGGTCGTGCTCACGGTCGTGCCGAACAGGTCGAGCAGCAGGCCTGGCTGGAGGCCGAAGACGACCACGAGGACGCCCAGCGGGACCA
>CAVTWU010000010.1:0-261400 GCA_963738475.1 uncultured Chloroflexia bacterium | reverse complement strand
CGCACATGATCGTGGACCTCGTCCGCCGCCGGGAGGACGGCGCGCCATCACCGCCCAGTCGCACAAGACGATCAGCAACCTGCTCGAGGCGGTCATGGTCGCCGCGCAGCCGAGGACGGCGTCGCCGGTCCGGAGCCTCCAGAAGGCGGACGAGGACGACGAGCACGTCGGCCACCTCGCCGGGGTCACCCGCGTACCGACGACAACAAGGAGGTCGCCGCCGCCCTGGACGGCGGCACGGTCGGACGTCGTCGCCGGGCACCGCCGTGGCTGCTCGCGCCGCGACGGAGTTCGACGGCGACCTTCGACGTCCTGTTCGTCGACGAGGCCAGCCAGATGTCGCTGGCGAACGCCGTCGCGCTCGGGACCTGCGCCCGCTCCATCGTCCTCATCGGCGACCCGAACCAGCTGCCGATGGTCAGCCAGGGCGTCCATCCGGCGGGCGCCGGCGCCTCGTCGCTCGAGCACCTCGTCGGCGGATGCGGTCACGGTCGCCGCCGGATCGCGGGCTGTTCCTCGAGACGTCGCGGCGGCTGCACCCGGACGTCAACGCGTTCATCTCGCCGGCGTTCTACGCGGGCCGCCTCGAGACCCACCCGTCGACACGGCGCGGCGCGTCGTGAGCGGCGCCGATCCGCGCCTCGTCCGGGTCCGGCATCCGCTGGCGTGCCGATCGCCCACGCGGGCAACGGCCCGCGCTCGCGCGAGGAGGCGCGAGGTCGTCGCCGACGTCGTCGGCCGCGCTGGTCGGCGATGACGTGGACGCGACGCGACGGGCGTCCACGCGCCGATCGACGATGGACGACATCATCGTCGTCGCGCCGTACAACGCGCAGGTCGCGGAGATCCAGGCCGCCCTCGAGCGCCGGCTCGGGCGCCGCGGCAACGTCGGCACCGTCGACAAGTTCCAGGGCCGCGAGGGCGTCGTCGCGATCTACTCGATGGCCAGCTCGAGCCGCGAGGATGCGCCGCGCGACATGGGCTTCCTGTACTCGCCGCAACCGGCTCAACGTGGCGATCTCGCGGGCCCGAGCGTCGCGATCCTCGTCGCCTCGCCCGACCCTCCTCGAGGCCGGCTGCCGGACGCCGGAGCAGATGCGCATGGTCGATGCGCTGTGCCGGTTCGTCGAGGTCGCGGACGCCGCAGGCGACGCCGCGGCGCTCGACCGGCGCCGGCACGGCGCGCCGCGCCATGACGACGCCAGCGACCCTCGACGCCGCGCCGCTCGACCAGCTCCGGCCGCCGGACGGCCGGACGCTGGTGGCGAGCGTCGCGCTCGGGAGCACCGGCCACATCGCGGCCGTCACGGTCGCGACGTCGTCGGCCGCCGAGCTCGCCGGCGACGGACGCCTGGAGCGGCGTGCCCGGCGGCGGCCGTCGTGCTGGGCGCGGCCGCCGGCTCGACGCTCCTGTCGCGGCTCATGGCCCGGCGCGGCCGCCGGATCGGCCTGACGCTCGGCTACGTGATCTCGGTCCTCGGGGCGCGTCGTCGCCGCCGGCGGCGGTCATCGCGCGCTCGTTCCCGCTGTTCCTCGTCGGGACCGTCCTCATCGGCTTCGGGAACAGCTCGAACCAGCTCTCGCGCTATGCCGCCGCGGACCTGTACGACCCGAGCCGGCGGGCCTCGGCGATCGGCATCGTCGTCTGGGGCGCGACGGTCGGGGCGGTCGTCGGCCCGAACCTCGTGGCGCCGGCCGGCGACGCTCGCCGATGGCCGTCGGCCTGCCGGCGCTCGCCGGGCGCCTACCTCGTCCCGATCCTGTTCGTCGGCGCCGGCGGCGCTCCTGACGTTCGTCCTGCTCCGGCCGGACCCGTACGAGCTCGCCGACACGTCCGACACGGCCGAGCGACGACGCTCGAGGCCGGGCCGACGTCGCTCGGCTGGCTCCTGCGCCGGCCGCACGTGCCCGGTCGCGATCGTCGCGCTCGATCGCCGGCCAGGTCGTGATGGTCCTGATCATGACCATGACCCCGCTCCACATGACCCAGCACGGCCACGGGCTCGCGGCGGTCGGCATCGTCATCAGCGCCCACGTCTTCGGGATGTTCGCGCTGTCGCCGGTCTCCGGGCGCCTGACGGACCGGTTCGGCAGCCAGCCGGTCATCTTCGCCGGCCTGGCGATCCTCGCCGGCTCGGCCGTCGCTGTCGGCGCTCGCGCCACCCGAGGGCGGCGTCCTGCTGCTGATCGCGCTGTTCCTGCTCGGCTTCGGCTGGAGCCTCGGCTACGTCGCCGGCTCCGCGCTGCTGACCACCGGCCTGTCGCTCGCCGAGCGGACGCGCCTGCAGGGCGTGACCGACGCGCTCATCTGGAGTTCCGCGGCCGGCGCCAGCCTGGCCTCGGGCGTCGTGGTCGCGACCGCCGGCTACACGACGCTCGGGCTGCTGGGCGCCGCCCTCGTCATCGGCCCGGCCTGGCTCGTCTACCACCGCCGCCGCGAGATCCGCGCGCGCCGCCGGCTGACGGTCAGTCGCGCAGGATCGGCCGGGTCAGGCAGGTCGGCCCGCCGGAGCCGTTGAGCCCGATCTCGGTCGCCGGGTACGTGTGGACCTCGCAGCCGGCCGCCGCCAGCGCCGCGGCGATCGCCGGGATTGCCCTCGGCCAGGATGACGACGCCGGGCCGGACCGCCAGGACGTTGCAGCCGAGCGTCGGGAACTCCTCGTCCGGCACGGCGCAGCAGCCGGATCGCCGAGCTCGCCGAGCAGCCGCCACAGCCCGACCGGCAGCAGCGGCAGGTAGACGACGGCGAGGTCGTCGGCGACCGGCGAGATGACCGACAGGAGGTGGATGAGCTCGGCCGGGCCCCGCCAGTACGGGACGTCGAAGACCCGGACGTCGCCGCCGACGAGCTCGGCGAGCTGGCGCGCGCCCGTCCTCGTTCGTCCGCAGCGTCCGCCCGATGCAGAGCAGGTCCGGCCGGAGCCAGAACGTGTCGCCGCCCTCGATGGTGCCCGGCGCCTCGATCCGGCCGAGCGGTCGGGATCCCGCGCGGCGATCGTCCAGGCCTCGATGCGCGCTCGGCTCGGGCAGCCGGTTCGGCTTGCCCGGTCGCAGCGGGATCGCGCCGCGGTCGGTGACGAGCAGCGGGTCGAAGGTGTAGACGAGGTCCGGGCTGTCGAGCTCGCGTCTCGAGCACGTGGACCGTCGGCCCGAGCGAGGCCGAGGACCTCGACGAACGCGTCGTGCTCGCGCCGCGCGACGTCGAGGTCGACCGGGTGGAGGAAGCCGTGGGCCGGGTCGTCGAAGGCGGCCCCGAAGGCCGGCCCGGGCCGCTTGACGAGGACCTCGCGGAGCGGGCTGGTCATGCTCTGGGCGCCGAAGCGGCGGTCGCTGGTCAGCATCGACAGAGGATAGCCAGGCCGCGCCCATGGGCGTACCCTGCCGCGATGAGCGGCTATGCGGCGACCGGCCGGATCTCGCGGGCGAGCCCCGATTCGTCGGGACCGGGCGCGGCTGGGCGACGGATGCCGTCGTCGGCACGCTCGTCGACGGTGACCGGGACGCTCGTCGACGACCCTCGACCGCTGGCGAACGCCTGGCCGAGCGCTGGTCCGAGGTGCGCGAGGAGTGGGGCCAGGCGACGTTCTTCCTGTTCGACCCGAACAGCTGGCGCTGAGCTCCGGACGAAGGTCGGCTTGCCAGCCTGATGCGATCCGGGGGACCATGGGCGCCATGACCGAACCGACCCGCCCGCCCCAGCCTCCCCTCCCTGGCCCTGGCCTCCCTCCTGTCTTCAGCGTCGCCGGCTCGGCGACCGCATCGGACGCACCGCGGTCCGCCGGCTCCGCGTGGCGCCGACGGCCGTCGCGAAGTCGCTCGACCTCGTCGCGTCCGGGCTGTCCAGCCCGGTCCTCGTCACGAACGCCCGCGACGGCGTCCGGGCGCCTGTTCGTCGTCGAGCAGACCGGCAGGATCCGGATCATCGACGGACGGCACGCTGCTGCCGACGCCGTTCCTCGACATCAGCGCCGGTCGTCCTCGTCGGCGGCGAGCAGGGCCTGCTCGGCCTCGCGTTCCACCCGCACTACGAGACCAACGGCAAGTTCTACGTGAACTTCATCACCAAGTCGCGGCGACACCGCCATCAACGAGTACCGGGTGTCGAGCGAACCCGAACGTCGCGGATCGCCGCGTCCGGCCGGCGGATCATGACCATCGACCAGCCGTACTCCAACCACAACGGCGGGCACATCGCGTTCGGCCCGGACGGCTACCTGTTCATCGGCATGGGCGACGGCGGCGGCGCCGGCGACCCGGGCAACCGGGCCCGGAACATCAACTCGCTGCTCGGCAAGATGCTGCGGATCGACGTCAACGGCACGACCGGCGTCGCGCCAGTACCGCATCCCGCCGTCCAACCCGTACGTCGGGCAGGACCGGCGCGCGACGAGATCTACTCGCGCGGCCTGCGCAACCCGTGGCGCTGGTCCTTCGACCGCAGGACGGCCGACCTGTGGATCGGCGACGTCGGCCAGGGCCGGTACGAGGAGATCGACCGCTCCACGATCGACCGATCCGGCCGCGGCCGCGGCGTCGACTACGGCTGGAAGGTCATGGAGGGCCGCGCCTGCTACAGCCCGTCGACCGGCTGCAGCACGACCGGCAAGATCCTGCCGGTCGTCGCCTACAACCACTCGGCAGGCGACTGCTCGGTCATCGGCGGGTACGTCTACCGCGGGCACGGCGGCGCCGTCGCTCGTCGGCCGCTACCTGTTCGGCGACTTCTGCACCGGCCGGATCTGGTCGATCGCCGGCGGCGCGCGAGCCCCGGCCGGTCGAGGCCTGTTCCTGGACACGTCGCTGATGCATCACCTCGTTCGGCGAGGACGAGGACGGCGAGCTGTACGTCACCGCGACCGACGGGACCGTCCGGCACATCGTCGCGCCCTGACGCCGCGACGTCAGCGGTCGTTGACAGTCGCAACGACTATCGCGATACGCTGGAGGGCCATGCCAGCCCTTCCGCACGTCCATCGAAGGTGTAGCATCCCGGCCATGACCGCCACCGAGCCGGTCGCACGACGACTGACCGCAGACGACCCGCGCCTCGCCCCGTGGCGGGCCTTCCTGGAAGCCCACGCCCGGGTCTCGCGACGCCTCGATGAGGAGCTGCGCGCCGAGCACGACCTGTCGCTCGCCGAGTACGACGCCCTGCTGACCATCGCCCAGGCGCCCGGCCGGCGGATCCGGATGCGCCAGCTGTCGGACCGGGTCGTCCTCAGCAAGAGCGGCGTGACCCGGCTGATCGACCGCCTCGTCGCCGACGGCCTCGTCGAGCGGAGCGCCTGCCTGGCCGATGCCCGCGGCGCCGAGGCCGTCCTGACCGAGGACGGGCCTGGCGCGCCTGCGGGCCGCGTCGCGGACCCACCTGCGCGGCATCACCGAGCACTTCCTCGACCCGCTCGACGGCACCGACGTCGCCGCGCTCGAGGCCGCGATGCGCGCGATCGCCGTGAGCGCCGGGCCGGGCGCCGGCCGCCGTGCTGCGCCCGGACGAGGCCGGGCACGACCGATCAGCGCTGACGGCCCGACGGCGCGGCCGGCTGTACGTCGGGACGAGCGGCTTCGCCTACCCGGGCTGGTCGCCACGCTTCTACCCGGCCGGCCTGCGCGCCGCCGGGTTCCTCGCCCACTACGCGTCGCGGCTGGCCGCGGTCGAGCTGAACAACACCTACTACCAGCAGCCGAAGCCGGACAAGGTGGACGCCTGGCTGGCGGCGACGCCGCCGACGTTCCGGTTCACGGTCAAGGCCCAGCGCGGCGGCTCGTTCCGGACGATGACCGGCCGACCCGACCGAGAGCGTCCCGTGGCTGACCGAGCCGTACCGCGCGTTCGGGGAGCGGCTCGGGCACGGTCCTGTTTCGCGTCCCGGACGGCCGCAAGCGCGACGACGACCGGCTGGCGGCGCTGCTCGGCGGCCTGGCCGCGCGACCTGCCGCTGACGATGGAGTTCCAGGACCCGAGCTGGCACGTGGACGAGACGTTCGCGGCGCTCGCGGCGGCGGGTGCGGCCCTGTGCACGACCGAGCTGCCGGAGGACGCGACCCGCCGACGATCCGGCGGACCGGCCCGTTCCTGTACCTGCGCCTGCGCCGCCACGACTACACGGCCGACGAGACTCGACGCCTGGGCGACGCGCCTCGAGCCGTTCCTCGCCGCCGGCGACGACGCCTTCGTGTTCTTCCGCCACGACGAGGTCGGGTCGCGGACCGGAGCTGGCGCCGCGCTGGCCGAGGCGGTCGCCGCGGCGCACCTGAGCGCTCGCTGCCGGGCCGATCAGCCGCGCGATCCCTCGGCCGGACCGAACGACCACGAGCAGCTCGAGCCGCTCGGTGATGTCGTGGAACGTGTGCGGCACGTGCGGCGGCCACGAAGACGAGCGACCCGGGGACGACGTCGCGGGTCGCGCCACTCGACCGTGATCCGGCCGCGGCCCGCGACGACGTAGTAGAGCTCGTCCTCGGCGTGCGGCGACTGGCGGTCCGTGGCGCCCGCCTCCAGCACGTACAGCCCGGCCGACAGGTCCGGGACGCTCAGGAACTCCTCGTACACGCGGCCGGCGGCGGCACGCGCGCGCTCGATCGCGTCGAGCTCCCAGGCGAACTCGCGCTCCGACTCAGGCATGGGCACTCCCCGACGACTGCGCGGCCGAGGCCGGTCTCGTCGAGGAGCTCCGCGACGGCGCGGTCGCGCTCGGCCTCGGAGTCGAACGAGAGCAGCAGCGGGCCGGTCCCGGCGGTGGCGCGCAGGGCCGGGCGCGGCCACGGAACGGCATCACGGCACCGCGCGAGAGCCGGGTCAGCTCGCCGAGGCCGACGGCCACGCCCTCCGGCCGGCCGCGGCGCTCGACGATGAGCGTCGAGGCGACGACGTCGGTCAGCGGCGGCCGGCGCGTCGTCGTCGTCGGCGTCGCGTGGCGCCCGGATCGGCGCGGCGACCGGCGTCGCGTCGCCGCCGGGTCGGCGTCGGCCGTCGGGCCGTCGCGGGCCGGTCGCTCGGTGGCGAGGTCGCCTCGGCGTCTCGCGGCGGGTGCCGAGGTCGCCGCGGCACCCGCGGCGGTCCGCCGGTCTGGAACCGCAGCAGGTCCGCCGGCGCCTCGCGCACGTGGACCAGCCCCGCGCCGGCCGCAGGAGCCCGGTCACCCGGACCGGGATCCGGTCGCCGATCGCGAGCGTCGTCGCCGGCTCCGGCAGCGTGCCGGTCGCCTTGCCGGTAGATGAGGTAGCCGCCGGCCAGGCCGATGAGGATGACGCCCGCCAGCAGGCCGCAGGAGGGCCGCGAGCCCGAACGCGAGCGGGGCGCTCGTCGGCGACGCTGCCGTCGTCGAGCAGGTAGCGTCGCTGACGTCCAGGCCGAGTCGTGCTGAAGTCGAAGCCTTCGGTCGTCTTCGCCTCGCTGACGGCCCGCTCGTCCCGGCGGAGCATCCCGGTGAAGGTGGCGGGCGTGAACTCGGGGTTCTCGTCCACGAGGACCGTGATCCCGGCGCCGCTGACCGGGTCGAAGACGGCGACGTCCTACAGGTCGACCTCGTCGTCGTCGCACGCGCCGTCGCCGTCGGCGTCGGTCGAGCAGTACTGCAGGTAGCCGCCGGCCCGCGAGCCGCGACCAGCTGACCGGCGTGTCTCGTCGCCGGGATGCCCGCCGGCGAGGTCGAGGACCGGCGTGGTCGCGCCGACCGGCGCCGGTCGCATCGATGTACTTGGTCGGCGTCGAGCGTGAACGCCGAGCGACGTCGCCTCCTCGGCGAAGAAGCTCGACGTCCTCGCGCGATGTAGTCCGGCGTCCTCGAGCACGATGCCGCTCGCCTCGAACGCGAAGACATCGGTCCGGGCGGACCTGGCTGCGGACGGTCACGCCGGCCTTGGTCTCGGGATCGACCAGGAAGTAGAACCACGACGTCGCCGTCCTCGCCGGCTCCTGGGTCCCGTTCCCGTTGTCGTCCGTGTACGTCTCGACGTACGTCGCCGGCGACCGAGCCGCCGATCGTCGCGTAGGTCCGGCTGCCGAGGTCGTCGGCGGTGGCGACCTGCGTCGGGCGTCATCGCCAGCGGCGGTCGGGTTGTCGGTCGCCTCGATGCCGGCGAAGAGCGAGGATGCCCGCGAGGACGGCGCAGACGCCGGCGACGACGACGGATCCCGGGCGGCGGCCGAGCGAAGCCGTCACCGGCGCCGCGACCGAGCGCCCGGACCAGGCGATCGGCGGCGTCGGTGACGGCCCCGGCGCCGGAGATCAGTCGATCCAGCATGACGGGTGGTCCTCCTCGTGGCGCAGGGTAGCAGCCCGCCGTCGCGCGGACGACGCTCGGCGACGGCGTCGCGGCGCTAGCATCCGCGGATAGCATCGGCCGATGCCGCCGCGACCGACCATCGCTGGCCGCTCGCCGTCCGTCCTGTCCGCCGTCGCTGGTCGGCGGCTGTGCCGCCTCGACGCCGCGCCCGCGCCGACGCCTCGCCGACCGCCGCGTCGACGCCGTCCGCCGACGTCGACCCCGACCGCCTCGGCCCGGCCCCGTCCGAGCGCCGGCGCCGGCGCCGATCCGATCGGCGATGGCGTGGCCCTGACGGTCGTCGCCGGCCTGCTCGACTCGCCGGTCGACGTCGCGACGCGCCGGCGACGGCAGCGGCCGGATCTTCGTCGTCGAGCAGGGCGGCACGATCCGGATCGTCACGGACGGCGAGCGCCTGCGCGACGCCGTTCCTCGACATCTCCGGACCGGATCACGTCGGGCGGCGAGCGCGGCCTGCTCGGCCTCGCCTTCCACCCGGACTTCCCGACCGACCCGCGGTTCTTCGTCGACTACACCGACCTCGACGGCGACACGGTCATCTCGTCGTTCCGCGTGGACCCGGCGACCCGGACCGCGCCGACCCGCGACACCGAGCTCATCCTGCTGACGATCGCCCAGCCGTTCGCCAACCACAACGGCGGCGCGCTCGCGTTCGGGCCGGACGGGATGCTCTACATCGCGCATGGGCGACGGCGGCTCCGGCGGCGACCCGCAGGGCAACGGCCAGCGGCTCGACACGCTCCTCGGCAAGATCCTGCGCATCGACGTCGCTCGGGCCGGACGCGACGGCCGCGACGCCGTACGGCGATCCCGCCGGACAACCCGTACGTCGACGACCGCGGGCGCCCTGCCCGAGATCTGGCTGATCGGGCCTGCGCAACCCGTGGCGGATCCGGTTCGACGCGCCGACCGGCGACCTGTGGATCGGCGACGTCGGCCAGGGCGCCTGGGAGGAGATCGACGTCATCCGCGCCGGGACCGGCGGCCTGAACTTCGGCTGGAACACGATGGAGGGCTTCCACTGCTTCGCGGCCGCGATCGTGCGACCAGGCGGGCCTGACCCTGCCGGTCGCCGAGTACGGCCACGACGCTCGGCTGCGCGGTCATCGGTGGGCGTGGTCGTGCGCGGACGCGGCCGTCCCGACGATCGACGGATCGCTACCTGTTCAGCGACTACTGCTCGGGCACGTCTGGTCGCTCGATCCGAGCGGCGGACGCGCTGACGCGAGCCGACCGTCGTCGTCGAGAGCGGGCGGACGATCAGCGCGATCGGGCCGACGAGGACGGCTCGGTCCTGCGTGACCGACCTCAACGGCGGCGAGCTCCTGCGGGTCGTCAGCGCGCCGTAGCGGGCAGACGGCCGCCGGCGAGCGCCTCAGGCGATCCGGTAGGTGACCGTCACCGTGACGCTGATCTCGGTCGTGCCGGCCTCGACCGGCGTGGCCGAGTCGGCCAGCATCATCCGCGCCGCCTTCGGCTGCGGGTAGCCGGGCGACCCGCCGCCGCCCTCGACGATGTCCGCGACACCGGCGATCGTCGACGCCGGCCGCCTCGGCCAGGACATCGGCGCGGCTGCGGGCCTGGGCCATCGGCCGCGAGGCGGGCGGCGCGCTCGGCTCGGTCGGGTCGTCGACGCCGGAACGACAGGCCGTCCATGCTCGTCGCGCCGGCGGTCAGCGACCCGTCGATGACGCCGCCGAGCGTCGCCAGGTCGCGGACCGTGACCTGACACCGGGTTCGCCAGTTCGTAGCCGGTGAGGAGCGGCGGCTTGCCGTCGCGGTAGTCGTAGCGCGGCTGGACCGAGACGAGCGTCGTCCGGACGTCGCGCGCGGCCACGCCGGCGGCACGGACCGCGGCGAGGATCGCGGTCATCGCCGCCGCCGCCTCGGCGCGGGCGCCGTCGACCGTCGGGTCGCGCGATCGACACGCCGAGGCGCAGGTCGGCGACGTCGGGTTCGACGGCGACGCGGCCGGTGCCGCCGACGACGATCGTGCCGGGCGTGCTGGACGAGTCGGTCATGATGGTGCCTCCGTGGTGCGCGGGATCGGCGCGGTCGCGGGAGTCCGCCGAGTCGCCCTAGAGGGCGAGCGGGTCGGTCTTGTCCGGGTCGATGCCGAGCTCCTTGATCGCCTTCGCGGCCTGCGGCGGCCGGGATCGCCCCGCAGCGGGCCAGCGACACCATGCGTCGCCGCGGCGATGTGCGGCGGGTCGATCTCGAACAGCGCGCGCAGGTCCTCGCGCGTGTCGCTCCGGCCGAAGCCGTCCGTGCCGAGCGCGACGTAGTGCGCCGGCAGCCAGCGCGCGACCATGTCGGGCAGCGCCTTCATCCAGTCGGTGGCGGCGACGATCGGGCCGCCGTCGGCCGGCAGGACCGTGCTGACGTACGGCACGCGCGGCGTCTTGGCGTCGGGATGGAGCCGGTTCCAGCGCTCGGCCTCGAGCGCGTCGCGGCGCAGCAGCGGGAACGACGGGGCGCTGTAGACCTCGGCGGCGACGCCGAACTTCTCGGCGAGCAGGTCGCGGGCGGCGAGGACCTGCTGGAGGATCGAGCCGGAGCCCGACGAGCCGCGCCGGCGTGCGCGCCCTTGCCCGACGTCGGGCGCCGCGGCGAACCGGTAGATGCCGCGCAGGATCTCCTCGTCGGTCAGGCCCGTCGGGCCGGATCGGCTGCGGCGTAGTTCTCGTTGTAGAGCGTGACGTAGTAGAAGACGTCCTCGGGCTTGGCGCCGTACATCCGCTCGATGCCGTCGCGGACGACCGCCGCCAGCTCGTAGGCGAACGCCGGGTCGTAGGCGCGCAGGTTCGGGATCGTCGAGGCGAGGATGTGGGTGTGGCCGTCGTCGTGCTGGAGGCCCTCGCCGGTGAGCGTCGTGCGGCCGGCCGTGGCGCCCATCAGGAAGCCGCGGCCGCGCGCGTCGCCGAACGCCCACATCTGGTCGCCGGTCCGCTGGAACCCGAACATCGAGTAGAAGATGTAGAACGGGATGGTCGCCAGGCCGTGGCGTCGCGTAGGACGTGCCGGCCGCCTGGAAGCTGGCCATCGAGCCGGCCTCGGTGATGCCCTCCTCGAGGACCTGGCCGTCGGTCGCCTCGCGGTACGACAGGACGAGGTCCGAGTCGACCGGCTCGTAGCGCTGGCCGAGCGGCGGCGTAGATGCCGACCTCCTTGAACAGCGGGTCCATGCCGAAGGTGCGCGCCTCGTCCGGGATGATCGGCACGATCCGCGGGCCGAGCTCCGGGTCGCGGATGAGGTTGCGCAGGATCCGGGCGAAGACCATCGTCGTCGAGACCGGCGGTCGCGCTGCCGGCGGCGAACTCGGCGTCGACCGTCGGGCGCCGGCGCCGGCAGCGGCTCGGCCCGGACGACGCCGCTTCGGGAGCGGTCCGCCGAGCGCCGCGGCGGCGCTCCATGCAGGTACTCGGACCTCCTCGGACTCGGGGCCCGGGTGGTAGTACGGCGCGTCCTTGAGCTTCGTCGTCCGGGATCGGCAGCTCGAGCCGGTCGCGGAAGATCCGCGAGCTCCGGCCTCGTTGAGCTTCTTGGCCTGGTGGGTGATGTTGCGGGCCTCGACGCCCGGGCCGAGCGTCCAGCCCTTGACGGTCTTGGCGAGGATGACCGTCGGCGCGCCCTTGTACTCGGTCGCGGCCTTGTACGCGGCGTAGACCTTGCGGTAGTCGTGGCCGCCGCGGCGGAGCTTGGCGAGGTCGTCGTCGGTCAGGTGCTCGACGAGCTTGCCGCAGCCGCGGATCCGGCCCGAAGAAGTGCTCGCGGATGTAGGCGCCGCCGGCGACCGAGAACTTCTGGAACTCGCCGTCGAGCGTCTCGTTCATCTGCTGGACGAGGACGCCGTCGACGTCGCGGGCGAGGAGGTCGTCCCACTCGCGGCCCCAGATGACCTTGATGACGTTCCAGCCGGAGCCGCGGAACGACGGCCTCGAGCTCCTGGATGATCTTGCCGTTGCCGCGGACCGGGCCGTCGAGGCGCTGCAGGTTGCAGTTGACGACGAAGGTCAGGTTGTCGAGGCCCTCGCGCGCGGCGACGTGGAGCGCGCCGAGCGACTCGGGCTCGTCCGTCTCGCCGTCGCCGAGGAACGCCCAGACGCGCGACGCCGGAGGTGTCGAGCAGGCCGCGGTTCTGGAGGTAGCGGTTGAAGCGGGCCTGGTAGATCGCGCTGATCGGGCCGAGGCCCATCGAGACCGTCGGGAACTCCCAGAAGTCGGGCATCAGGCGCGGGTGCGGGTACGAGCTGAGGCCCTGCCCGGGCACCGTCTCGCGCCGGAAGTGGTCGAGCTGGTCCTCGGTCAGGCGGCCCTCGAGGAACGCCCGGGCGTAGATGCCCGGGGCGGCGTGGCCCTGGTAGAAGATCTGGTCGCCGCTGCCCTCGCCGTCCTTGCCGCGGAAGAAGTGGTTGAAGCCGACCTCGTACAGCGTCGCCGCGGAGGCGTACGTCGCGAGGTGGCCGCCGATGCCCGGCGAACCGGTTGTTCGCGCGCAGGACCATCGCCACCGCGTTCCAGCGGATGAGCCGGCGGATCCGCCGCTCCATCTCCTCGTCGCCCGGGAAGTACGGCTCCTGCTCCGGGCTGATCGTGTTGATGTAGCGGGTCTGGGTCAGCGGCGGCAGCCCGACCTGGAGCTGGCGGGCCCGCTTGAGCAGCTTGTAGATGAGGAACCGGGCCCGGGTCTCGCCCTCCTGCTCGACGACCTGGTCGAGCGAGGTCGAGCCAGTCGTCGGTCTCGGCCGGGTCGATGTCGGGCAGCTGGTGCTTGAACTCGTCGAAGTACATCACGCCGAAGCGTAGCCCATCGTCGCCCGGACCGAAGGTTGCGGTCGGGAAACGTTGCGATGCAGACCGGCGATCCGGCGTGCACACGACGCCGCTCGGCGCTGGGCTACGCTTGCCGCCATGCAGCGCTACCAGCCGGGCACCGCCCTCATCGTCGTCGACGTCCAGAACGACTTCGCCGACCCGGCCGGCGGCCTGTCGCGTCGCCGGCGGCGACGCGATCATCCCGACCGATCAACCGCGAGATCGCGATGGCGCGCAACAACGGCGGCCTCGTCGTCGCGACCCAGGACTGGCACCCCGAGACGACGCCCGCACTTCGCGAAGGACGGCGGCATCTGGCCGGTCCACTGCGTCGGCGGACACGTGGGGCGCGGCGCTCCACCCGGACCTGGCGACTCCCGGACGACGCGCCGCGGGTCCGCAAGGGCGCCAACGGCGAGGACGGCTACTCCGGCTTCACGATGCGCGACCCGGTGACCGGCGAGACGGTCCCGACCGAGCTCGAGGGCCTCCTGCGCGACGCCGGCATCGAGCGCGTCGTCGTCGTCGGGCCTCGCGACCGACTACTGCGTCAAGGCGACCGCGCTCGATGCGGTCCGGCTCGGCTTCGAGACGGCGCTCCTGACCGACGCGATCGCCGCGGTCGACCTCGCGCCGGGCGACGGCGACCGCGGCCCTCGACGAGATGCGTCGCCGCCGGCGTCACGACCGTGGCGCACGGTGATGCGATGATCCGCGGCGCTGCATCCGGCTCGGCATCGTCGGCGCCGGCATCGGCTACGCGGTCGACCGGCTCGCTCGCCGAGACCGCCAAGGCTGGCGGACCCGAGCCCGATCCGCTCGATGGTCGTCATCGACGCGCCGATCGAGCGCGTCTGGGCGGTCCTGGCCGACATCGAGGGCCAGCCGCGCTGGATGCACGAGATGAAGGCGGTCCGGATCCTGACCGACGGGCCGATCGGCGTCGGCACGACGCGGCGAGGCGGACGTCCGGATCTTCGGCATCGCGCGTCACGGATCCCGGTCGACGATCACCGAGTTCGAGCCGCCGACCCGGTTCGCCATCCGCCACGAGGGCACGTTCACGGGCGGCGGCGTCATCAACCTGGAGGCCGGCGCCGACGGCACGACGACGATCGTGCGCTGGGACGAGACCCTGATCCCGCCGGTCCTGCCGCACCTCGGGCGCGGTCATCGGCGCCCCGTCCTCGCGTCGATCTTCCAGGCGGACCTCGAGCGCCTGCGCGAGCTCGTCGAGGCGAGACGACCGACCCGCTGCCGGCCTGAGCGCCGCCCGATGCAGCGTCCACCTCGTCGACGCCACCTACGAGCTGTTCCGGGCGCACTTCGCGCCGCGCCCGCCGGTCCTCGGCCGCGACGGGATCCCGCTCTCGGGCGTGTCCGGGCTGTGCGACCAGCTGCTGTTCCTGCTGCGCGAGCAGGGCGCGACGCACGTCGGGTGCGCCACGGACCGGGTCATCGAGTCGTTCCGCAACGACCTCTACCCGGGCTACAAGTCGTCGGCCGGGATGCCGCCCGAGCTGCTCGCCCAGTTCCCGATCGCCGAGGCCGCGATCGAGGCGCTCGGGCTCGTCCTGTGGCCGATGGTCGAGTTCGAGGCCGACGACGCGATCGCCGCGGCCGCCGTCCGGTTCGGCGCCGACCCGCGCGTCGAGCGGATCCTCGTCTGCACGCCGGACAAGGACATGGCCCAGCTCGTCGCGACGAGCGGGTCGTGCTCTGGGACCGCCGCCGGGACGTGACCTACGACGACGCCGGCGTCCGCGAGAAGTGGGGCGTGGCGCCGACGTCGATCCCGGACTGGCTGGGCCTCGTCGGCGACTCGTCCGACGGGTTCCCCGGGCTGCCCGGCTGGGGCGCCAAGTCCGCGGCGGCCGTGCTGCTGCGCTACGGCCACTACGAGGACATCCCGCGCCAAGGCGTCGGCCTGGGAGGTCCCGGGCATCGGCGGCTCGCGGGCGATGGGCCTCGCGGCGACCCTGCGCGACCACTGGGACGAGGCGCTGCTCTACCGCGACCTCGCCCGCCTGCGCACGGCCGACGACGGCGTCCCGATCCGCCAGACCGACGCCGACGAGCTGCGCTGGGACGGCGCGCCGCGCGCCGAGTGGGAGGCCTTCTGCGAGGAATGGGGCCTCGACCGTCTCCGGTCAAGGCCCCATCGCTGGCCGTCCGAGGACTGACCCGAAGCTACGGCTCGATCGGCAGGCGCTGCCAGTCGATCGAACTGATGATGCCGAACGCCGGGTCTTCGAGTCCGACGGTCGTCCCTTCCCCGGTCGAGAGATCGATCGCTTCGAACCACGGGTGCTGATCGGCCCAGGCAAGGAGCTGGGTTCCATCCGGCGAGATGAGCCTTCTGGAGATGTCCGCATCGACACCTAGGTCGAGTTGCGTCCGACCGTCGACCCCGGCAACGATGAGCGTCTGGTTGAGGCGTTCGAACACGATCCGGTCACCCTGGGGCAGGAAGACCGGGTCGATGTCCCAGGCCCCGAGCGGACTCGGAAGGGTCGTGTCCGAGAGCACCTCGCCGAGGGGACCGATCTCGGCGATGTGGATCTGCATGCCGCTGACGTCGGGGGCCTCAGGATGGACGGCCGTGGTCGGATACGCGATCTTCGATCCGTTCGGACTGATCGCGACGCCGCTCAGGAACCTCGTGGCGTCGATGTCGGACCCAAGGTCCAGGTCGATATGCGTCAGGTGGGATCCATCTCGATCGATCAAGTAGAGCGCCGGTATTCCCAGCGTCGTCGACGCCCGTGAAGAGGAGCTGATCGCCGTCCGGCCCCCGCCACTTGGGCTCAGACGCGTCCATACCGACGTCAAGGATCGTCGATGGTCCGCCGTCCGTAGGAACGATGGAGATGGACGACCGCTGCGGTTCATCTTGCGTGACCGAGGAGACGGCGATCGCTTCGCCATCGGGCGCCCACCGATACTCGAACATGGCCGTGAACGGTCCTGCGAGGCGTCGAGGGTCTGATCCGTCCGGGGCAGCGATCCACAATTCGCTCTGATCCTCGTCGACGGTGCGGGCAAAGGCCAACGTCGATCCGTCGTTCGAGAACTTCGGCCAATGTCGTCCGTGTCGCCGTCGATCACCACCCTGGACGTGGTCATCAGTGTGTCGCGGATGAAGATGTCGCCTCCTTGACTGGTGGCGAGTCGGCCGTTCGCGGCGACACCGACGGGAAGCGGCTGCGCCCGACGCGGCAGCGGCGGTGACGTCACCTGGGCTCGGCAGCAGGCCGGGGATGACCGCGGCACCGACGATCATGGCCAGCAAGAGGGCGAGCGAGCCCAGGGCCATCGCCGGACCGATACCTCCAAGCTTGACGCGATCGAGCGCCATGGCCTACGGGTCGTTGGCCAGGCGCTGCCACGTCATCGCATCGATCGTGGCTCCATCGGAGCGCTCGAGCGCGACGTCGCTCACCTGCCCGCTGGCGAGGTCGATCGACCGGTACTGGTCCGTCAGCGTCGGCCGGAACAGCAGCTGGGTCCCGTCGGGCGAGATCTGTCGGCCATAAGGCGGAGCGGCACAGCACTCGAAGTCGACCACCTCCTGCGCCCGGCCTATCCGTACCATCGCCAGTGACCGAACATCGTCGCTTGTCGTCCGCTGGAACAGGAGACGATCACCCTGGGGCAGGAACTCCGGCTCGTTGTCGGAGATGCCCACGGCGTGCGGGACCACGATGTCGTCGAGCACCTCGCCCATCGGTCCGATCTCGACGACGTGGATCTGGAAGCCCGGGCCAAGCGGTCCATCGGGATCGTCGGGCAGGGACCCATAGGCGATGTGCCGTGCCATCGGAGCTCAGTGAGAAGGGGAACAGGAAGATGTCGGTCTCTTCCGGGCCAGCGATGATGTCGAGATCGATCCGCGTGAGCCCGGTCCATCGCGGTCCACGAGGTAGAGCCCGGTCGTTCCGCGCGCATCGACGCCGAGGAAGAGGAGCTGTCGGCCATCCGGAGCGCGCCACCGAGGCTCCCACGCGGAGATGCCGACATCGAGGCGGCTCGGTGCTGCCCCGTCGGTCGGGACGATCGTGATCGTGCCCTGATCGCCGATCCCGGTCTGTACGGCGATCGCGTCTCCACTCGGGGACCAGGCGTATTCTTGAACGTGGTCACCGAACGGTCCCGCGAGGCGACGGGCTCCCGATCCATCCGGCGCCGCGATCCACAGGTCGACGTCGGCGTCGAAGTCGTATGGGCCGCCAAGCACGCGCAGGAACGCGAACCTGCTCCCATCGTTCGAGAAGCGCGGCCTGAAGTCGAGTGTCTCGCCGCCGATCAAGACCCGTGCATCCCCCGTGACGGTGTCATAGACGACGATGTCCATTCAGTTCGTTCGTGACGAGTCGCCCGTTTCCCGCAGGGCCGAACGGCGGCGGCAACTCGCGCCGCTGCGACCCCGCCAGGATGACTGCGCCGACGACGACGGCGACGAGGAGCAGCCCGAGCACCGCGACCATCCGGACCGGCACACGTGACCTGAGCCACGCCTGAGCCGGCACGACCGGCGCCGGCAGCCACCAGTCGGGGATCCTCCAGGCGGCGCGGCGCCGCGTCCGAGCGGAGCGCGCAAGGACCTGGCCGAGCAGAGCCTCCGGCTCACGCGCCGGGGCGACCTCTGCCATGAAGGCCGAGAGCACCCGGTCGAAGTCGTTGCTGGACGTCATGCCGGCCGTCCTTCCGTCTGCGTCGAGTCTCGGGTGTCCGCGTCGAGCGTGGCCCGCATCGACTGCGTCGCACGATGGAGTCGCGAACGCACGGTCCCCGGCGGGATCCCGAGCGCCGCGGCCGCCTCATCCAGCGATAGGCCCAGGTAGTAGTGAAGGACCAGCACGGTCCGCTGGTCGGGATCGAGACGTTCGAACCCACGGCCGATCTGGTCCCGATCCGCGAGACCGGCCGATGGGTCGGGTGCCACCGCATCGGCATCACCGATCTCCATCTCGATCGCCCAGCGACCCTTGCCGCGCCGGATCTCGCGATAGCAGGCGCGAACGAGGAGGCGGTGCAACCAGGCGTCGAAGCGATCTGGATCGCGGAGAGCGGAGAGATCACGCCAGGCGGCGACGAGCGCCTCCTGCGTGGCGTCCTCGGCTCGATGGTCGTCGCGGAGGATCAGACGGGCGGCGGCATAGAGCCGGCCGATCGAGGCGCGCGCGAGCTCCGAGAAGGCCTCGTGATCGCCGGCCATCGCTCGTTCGACCAGGTCCCGCTGCATCGGGCCTCCGGATGTCGGTGTGACCGTTCGGCCCCACTCACACGGTATGTGCCGCGCGTCGGCCGTTCGGTTCCCGAAACGCTAGCGGGCGAGTGTCAGCAGCGTGTCATGGTGGGCCGGCGGGGCCGCCAGGATGCCGATCGACTTCTGGGCGTGGGCCAGGTCGAACCACGGGCCGCCGTCCATCGAGGTGACCGTCGCCCCGCCGCGCTCGGCGATCAGGCCGGCCGCGGCGACGTCCCAGGAGGACAGTCCGCCCTGCTGGATGAAGGCATCGAAGCGGCCGTTGGCCACGTACGCCAGGGCGAGCGCCGCCGAGCCCATCGAGCGCGGGATGCGGATCGCCTTGCGCACGTTCCGGGCCCGGGTCGTGGCGGTCCGGCCGTTGAGGGACATCGAGATGACGAAGTCGGACAGCCGGTCCTTGTCGGAGGCGTGGATCGCCGCGCCGTTGAGCGTGGCCGGACCGTCGGCCGTGGCCGCGAACAGCTCGCGCCGGGTCGGATCCAGGATGACGCCGACCGCCGGCACCCCATCCACGACCAGCGCGATCGAGACGCAGAACACGGGCAGGCCGTTGGCGTAGTTCACGGTCCCGTCGAGCGGGTCGACGATCCAGACCCGACCTCGACCGGACATCGGCGCCTCGCCGGCGACCGCGTGATGCTCGCCGGTCTCCTCGGCCAGGATGGCGTCGGTCGGGTAGCGAAGACGGATCGCGTCGAGGATGAGCGCCTCGGACTCGTGGTCCGCCTCGGTCACGACGTCGCGGGCGCTCTTGTAGTCGATCCGCTCGAGGCGCTCGTAGCGGTCCATCAGGATCCCGCCGGCCTGGACCGCGAGGTCACCGGCGAACGAGAGGTCCGCCTTGAGGGACGTCACGGGGCGCTGCAGGACACGTCGAGTGTCCTGGCCTCGCTGCCGAACGCCGTGACGCGTTTCGTGAACGTCACGGACGCGCCGGGCTGGATCTGCGGGCTGAGCACGAAGCCACCCGCATTGCCGTTCCGATCGAGCGGATCGGTGACGCGGCAGGTCGTCTGGCCGGCGTTGCTGCCGGCGTTCGTGACGGTCAGCGTGACGGCCAGCCCGTCACCGTCGGGGACGGCGCTCACGAACGTGCTCGGGAACGGTCCGACCCCGGACAGCGACAGCCGGCCGATGATCGCGAGCCCCACGACCGCGAGGATGATCGCGATCACGACGGTGCCGTGGACCTGCGACGCGGACGAGTCCTTGAGGCCGAGCGGATTGCACCGTTCGCACAGGCCGACGTCGAGCGCCACCGGAGCCCCGCACCGGACGCAGGCGTGCGTCTGGGTCGCCGGGGCCGGGTCGGTCGAAAGGGTCACGGTCCGATGGTGCCACGGATGGGCGACGCGGGCCCGTGGCGGGCGTTGCGGCGGCCCTTGATCAGGCTTGCTGATAGGAATGTCGCGAGCGAGCGTGACCAAGCCCGATGTCCGTCCGTGCCACCTCTCTATCGACCATGGACGGACTTGATTCGATCAGCCAGGCTGATACGTACCGTGCGCGATGCGTACCGGCCCAGCCTGCCGAGGCGCCTACCAGCGGTCGACGGCTCCGACCAGCGCATCGACGTCTTCGGTCGTCTTGGCCAGGACGATGACCTCGTCGGCGCCGGCCGCGTGCCAGCGATCCCAGGTCTCGCGCGGCTCGGTCACCCAGGGGCTGTCGATGACGGACTCCTCGCCCAGCCAGTCGCCCTGGAACCCGACGATGACGCGCTGGTCCTCGCGCCGTCGCCCGGCGGCCTCGAGGGACTCCAGGTAGAGCGGCAGGTTCGCCTCGAAGTTCGTGTCGAAGGCGCTCCAGCCGTCGCCGATCCGCCCGGCCAGCCGCGCCCCGGCCGGCGTCTCGCCGCCGATGACGATCGGCGGCGGCGGGACCGGGATCGGGTACGCGGCGGCGTCCACGAGCGGGTAGAACGGCGACTCGCGCGTAACCGGGCCGCCGGTCCACAGCGCGCGGATGACCGCGATCGCCTCCTCCAGGCGGGCCGCGCGTTCGGCCGGCTCGGGGAACGCCATGCCGTACGCGGCGTGCTCCTTCGGGGCCCCGCCGATGCCGATGCCAAGCACCAGCCGGCCGCCGCTCGCGATCTGCAGCGTGGAGGCCATCCGGGCGACGAGCGCCGGGTGCCGGTTCATGACGTTGAGCACGAACGGCCCCACCGTCACGCGTGTCGTCTGCGCGGCGGCCATCGACAGGATCGTCCAGCCCTCGACGACCGGGACGGTCGGGTCGCCCTTGCCCATGAAGTGGTCCCAGCACCACAGGCCTCGATAGCCGGCCGCCTCCAGCCGTCGGGCGCTCTCCAGCCACCACAGCGGCTCGGCGCGGATGGCGCGCAGGCAGACCCCGATCGGCAGCGCGCTCCCCCACCCGACTAGAGCCCGGTCTCGAACAGCCGGATGTCCTCGGACGACATGGCGTGCCCGTCACCGCGGGTCGGACCCAGCGCATCGAGCGCGCCGAGCGCGTCGAGGTCCGCCGGGAACCGCCCGATCAGGTCCAGCACCACCGCCTGGATCCGGCTGGCGTTCTGCTGGAAGACCTCCAGGACGCTCATCGCGTTGACGGCTTCGGTGCCTTCGTGGACGCCGGCGTCGTAGTCCGTGATGAGGCTGATGTTGACGACGGCCATCCCGAGTTCGCGGCACAGCCACGCCTCCGGGTACTGGGTCATGTTGATGACCTCCCAGCCGGCGTCGCTGAACCACTTCGACTCGGACTTCGTGGAGAAGCGCGGCCCGCCGATGACGACGACCGTGCCGCGCTCGTGGACCTCGATGCCGTGGTCGCGGATCGTGTCGATCGCGAGCTGGCGCAGGACCGGGTCGTAGATCTCGGCGGACGAGAGGTGGGTCACGATCGGACCGTCGAAGAACGTGTCGATGCGACCGGTCGTGCGGTCCACGAACTGGTCGCACACGACGAAGTCACCGGGCTTGACCGCGAGCTGGAGCGAACCCGCGGCGCACGGCGAGATCGCCGCCTTGACGCCGAGCGAGCGCATCGCCCAGACGTTGGCCCGGTAGTTGATCTTGTGCGGCGGGATCGTGTGGCGACGGCCGTGGCGCGGCAGGAACGCGACGCGCCGGCCGCCGACCTCGGCGAGGAAGATCGAATCGGACGGTGGGCCGTACGGCGTATCGACCTTGACCTCGCGTACGTCCTCGAGCAGCGAGTAGAACCCCGAGCCCCCGAAGACCCCGATCTCCGCCGTGTCCGTCACGTGTCCCTCCGTTGATCCGCCCGGTCCGACCCTCGTGCCGGCTCGCGTATCCTAGGCCGCGCCGCGGTTCTCAGCTGGCTCTCAGGAACGTCTCGTAGTACCAATCGCCGGAGCGTGCCCGGACCGTTACCGGGGACCGTCCGGACGAGGTCGACGGGCATCATCCGAGACGTGCGTCTCTTCCAGCCGCAACGCCACCCCAGCGAGGAACGGCTCCTCTGGTCCCGCGACATCCGGTTCGTCAATCGGCTGGCCGTCGAGCTGCCGTCGGCGCGCGTCCTGGAACTGGACTCCGGCACCGTCCTCATCGCCTCGGCGGACCTGCTGACCGACGCCCTGGCGCAGGAGGTCTCGGACCAGGTCAGCAACCCGGACTACGGGATCGTCGCGATCGATCACGCGCTGCCCGAGCGCGACCGCTACCTGTTCGCCCTGTCGGCCGCCGTCCAGGCATCCGGGCTCGCGGACCGCATCGGCATGGGCCAGTCGCCGCAGCTCGTCCAGTCGCGGATGCTCGACTACTTCTTCAGCCTGCGGAAGCTCCACACGGTCGCGTTCCAGCCCATCGTCCACCTCTCGACCGGTGAGCTGCGCGAGTACGAGTGCCTGTTCCGCCCGCAGATGCCGATGCTGCCGCAGTCCATCAGCGCGGTGGTCATGGCGGCGATCGCGACCGGGCGCTCGGTGGAGCTCGATACGTTCATCGTGCGCGCCGTGCTGGAGCGGGCCGCCGAACTGGACCGGGCCCGCCGGGCCGCCGGGCAGGGTGCCGCTGCGCGTCGCCATCAACATGACCCCCGCCAGCATGCTCGATCCGATCGTTCCAGGCCGAGGCCCTCGCGGGGCTGGTCCGCGAGGCCGGCATGACGCCGGAGCAGATCACCCTCGAGTGCACCGAGCAGCAGGCCGTGTCCGACGTCGGCCCGTTGCAGCGCCAGGTCAAGGCGCTGCGCCGGCTCCGCTTCGGCTTCGCCGTCGATGACGCCGGCGCCGGCTATGCCAGCTTCGCGCTCATCGCCGCGCTGCGACCCTCGGTCATCAAGATCGACCGCGACATCGTCCACGGCATCGCCCACGACGACGCCAAGCAGGCCCTGGTCGAGGCGTTCGTCTCGTTCGGGCGCCGGATCGGCGCCACGCTGCTCGCCGAGGGCATCGAGAAGCGCGTGGACCTCGCGACGCTGCGGACCTCGGCGTGGACCTCGGGCAGGGCTACCTGCTGGGACGGCCGCAGGCCGAGCCGATGGCGCCCCGACCGATTGGACCTGCCGAGGCCCGCGGGCCCGCCCGCCGGCCGGCTCGCGTACCATCGAGGTGCATGACCCTCCCCGACCAGATCCGCGCCTTCCTCGACCACCCCCACTACGCCACCGTCGCCACGGTCGACGACGACGGCGCGCCCCGCCAGGCCACGGTCTGGTACACCCTCGACGGCGAGACGATCCGCATCAACAGCCTCGCCGGGCGCCGCTGGCCGAACAACCTGCTGCGCGATCCGCGGGTCTCGCTGGCCGTCCGCGCCGGCGGGGACGGCTACCAGTGGGTCGGGCTGACCGGCGTCGCGGAACCGATCACGGACCAGGCGATCGCCCACGAGGACATCTTCGACATGGCCCGCCGCTATCACGCCCACGAGCCCGAGGTCGTGCCGGGCAAGATCGACCGATTCGCATCGCAGGAGCGCATCAGCTTCGTGATCCGGGTCGAGGCCGTCCACGAACACCTCGACTGACGGGCGCGAGCGGTGACCCGCGTCGTCATCCTGGCCGGCGGGACCGGCGGGGCGAAGCTCGCCGAGGGCCTTCAGGCGGTCCTGCCGCCAGGTGATCTGACCGTCATCGTCAACACCGGCGACGACGTCGAGCGCCACGGGCTGCTCGTCATGCCCGATCACGACGCCGTCCTGTACATGCTCGGCGGCCGGTTCGACTTCGAGCGCGGCTGGGGCATCGCCGGCGAGACCTGGACCGTCATGGACGGGCTCAAGGCGTACGGCGAGGAAGGCTGGTTCGGCCTCGGCGACCGCGACTTCGCGACGCACATCGCCCGGTCGGCTCGGATACGGGCGCGGTGCGTCGCTGACGGACGCGGTCCTCTCCCTCCAGTCGAGTCTTGGGCTGGCGACGCGGATCCTGCCGATGACGGACGCGCCCGGTCCGGACGCAGGTGCTGACCGACGACGGCTGGCTCGAGTTCCAGGAGTACTTCGTCCATCGCCACCAGGCGCCGGAGGTCCGCGAGGTGCGCTTCGACGGGATCGAGGCGGCGACGCCGACCGCGGCGGTCCTCGACTGCCCTGGCCGGCGCCGATCTCATCGTCATCGGGCCGTCGAACCCGATCGTGTCGCTCGGCCCGATCCTGGCCGTGCCCGGGATGGCGGCGGCCATCGCCGCAGCCCGACGTCGGGGCGTGCCGGTGATGACGGTCAGCGGCATCGTCGGCGGCCGGGCGCTCAAGGGCCCGGCGGACCGCATGCTGGTGTCGCTCGGCCACGAGTCGAGCGCGCTTGGCGTGGCGAGGCTCCTCGCTCCGCACACGGACGTGTTCGTGCTGGACGCGGTCGACGCCGACGCGGCACCGGCCATCGCCGCCCTCGGGCTACGGCACGCACGTGACCGATACGATCATGGCCGACGAGGCCGGTCGGGCCCGCCTGGCCGCCGACCTGCTGGCGCGTCGCCGCGCGGTCCCGGTGCCGCGATGACGAGCGCCATCCGGATCGCGGCGATCGTCCCGGTCGCGGCCATCGAAGGCGCCAAGACCCGCCTCGGCGAGACCCTCGACGCGGAGGAGCGCCACGATCTCGTGGAAGGGCTGGTGGCGCGGACCCTGGAGGCCGTCGAGTCGGTCGCGACGGATCGAGGACGTGCTGGTCGTCAGCCCGGATCGCACGGTCCTGGACTGGGCGACCGACGTGGGCGTCCGGACCCTCCGCCAACGCACCATCGGGCTGAATGCCGGCGTCCGCGAGGCGCGTGACGACGTCATCGCGGGCGGGGCCGAGGCCGTGGTCATCGTGCCGATCGACCTGCCGTTCATCACGACGGCCGCCATCGACGACCTCATCGGCGCCTTGTTCGAGGACCCGGATCCGACCGTCGTCCTCGCCCCGGACCGCCACGGGACCGGCACGAACGCGCTGGCGCTCCGGCCACCGGACGTGATCGATGTCTCGTTCGGGATCGACAGTCGGGCCACCCATCGAGCGGCGGCGGAAACGGCGGGAGCGGCGTACCGCGAGGTCGACGGGCCCCTGTCGGTGGACCTGGATACGCCGGAGGACCTGGTCCTCGTCGAGACGATCCGGGCGGAGGGATCCCATGTCGGCTGACGGGTCCGTGCGGGTCGTCGCGCTGGAGGGCATCCCGGAGGTCGTCGCGGGCGACGACGTGGCCGCGCTCATCGGCGACGCCCTGGAAGGCACCGCCGGCGTCCTGCCGCTGACCGCCGACGACGTCCTCGTCGTCACCCAGAAGATCGTGTCGAAGGCCGAAGGGGCCGTGGTGGACCTGACCGGCGATCGAGCCACGCCCCGAAGCCGTCGAGTTCGCCGAGCGCTGGGACCGCGATCCGCGCCAGGTCGAGGTCGTCCTCCAGCAGGCGAAGCGCGTCGTGCGGATGGCCAACGGCGTGCTCATCACCGAGACGCCGCACGGGTTCGTCTGCGCCAACGGCGGCGTGGACGCCTCCAACGTCGGGCCGGCGTCCGGGTCCATCGTGACGCTCCTGCCGGTCGATCCGGACGCCTCGGCCGCCGCCATCCGCGCCGCCATCCGGACCCGCTTCGGCCAGGACGTGCCGGTCATCGTGTCCGACTCGTTCGGGCGGCCGTGGCGCTGGGGCATCGTCGACGTGGCGATCGGGGTCTCTGGCCTGCTGCCGCTGGACGACCTGCGCGGCTCGCCGGATGCCGATGGCCGCGTGATGCACTCGACGGTCCGCGCCGTGGCCGACGAACTCGCCTCGGCCGCGGAACTCGCGCTCGGCAAGTCGGCCGGCCGTCCCGTGGCGCTCGTCCGGGGAGCGGCGTTCACCCGCGGCGAGGCCCGCATCGCGGACGCGCTCATCCCCGGCGAGATGGACCTGTTCCGATGAACCCACTCTCCGCGTGACCGCGGCACGCCCCGCGATCTCGAACGAGCAGCGTCGAGCCCGACTCGCGATCCGCCACCACCTCGCGCCGGCGCACCGGGCCGCCACCGTCGAGGACGCCGCGCGCGACCAGGTCGGGCTCCACGCCACGGACCCGACGAGCGTCTACCTCTCGGCCTGGGCCCGCGTCGACGGCCTGGACCGAGCCACGATGGAGCGCGCGCTGTACGACGACCGGACGCTCGTCCGGATGATCGGGATGCGCCGAACGCTGTTCCTCGAGCCGCTCGACCTCGCCCCGATCGTCCACGCCGCCACCGGTCCGACGATCGCCGCGCGCGAACGACGACGCGTCGAAGGCTGGCTGATCGAGGCCGGGATCGCCGACCCGCCCGGCCCGTGGCTCGCTCGCGTCGAGGACGAGACCGTCGCCGCCATCGACCGGCTCGGCTCCGGCACCGCAGCGGAACTGACCAAGGTCGTCCCGGACCTCGCCATCCAGATCCCGATCTCGGTCGGGAAGGCGTACCAGGGCACGGTCGGCGTCTCGACCCGGGTCCTGTTCCTGCTCGCCATGGACGGTCGGATCACCCGCGGCCGGCCACGCGGGACCTGGGTCAGCAGCCAGTACCGCTGGGAGCCGATGGACCGCTGGGTCCCGATGCGCGAACGTGCGGCGGCTCACACGGAGGCGTCGGCCCAGGCGGAGCTTGTCGAACGCTGGCTGCGGGCGTTCGGTCCCGGCACGACGGACGACCTGCGCTGGTGGACCGGCCTGACGCTGGGAGCCGATCCGGCGAGCCCTCGCGACCCTCGACACGGTCGAGGTCGCCCTCGACGACGGCACGACCGGGCTCGTCCTGGCCGACGACCTCGAGCCACCGATCGCGACGCCTCGAACCCTGGATCGCGCTCCTGCCCTCGCTCGATCCGACCACGATGGGCTGGACCGCGCGCGACTGGTACCTCGCGCCGCATCGCCCCGCCCTGTTCGACCGGAACGGGAATGCCGGACCGACGATCTGGGTCGACGGTCGGGTCGTCGGCGGCTGGGGCCAGCGTCCGGACGGCGAGGTGGTCACGCGCCTGCTGGAGGACGTCGGGGCGCGAGGCAGCGACGGCCATCGCCGCGCGCGCCGCCGACCTGACCGCCTGGATGGCCGGGGTCCGGATCATGCCGCGCTTCCCCACGCCGCTCCAGCTCGAACTGAGTGCCTGACGGCCGGACCGCGTACGCTGCGCGGGTGAAGCTCGGACTCCAGATCACCGCCTTCGACTGGCCCGGCGGGCCGGACGCCATCGGGCCGACGCTGGCACGGATCGTCCGCCAGGCAGACGACGTCGGCTTCGATTCGATCTGGGTCATGGACCACTTCTTCCAGATCCGGAGCGTCGGTCCCGAGGAGGACCCGATGCTCGAGGGCTGGACGACCCTCGGGTTCATGGCCGCGCACACGTCGCGCGCCCGCCTCGGCCTGATGGTCGGTGGCGTCCACTACCGCGCCCCCGGCCTGTGGGTCAAGGCCGCGACGACGCTCGACGTCCTGTCCGGCGGTCGAGCCTGGCTCGGGCATCGGGGCGGCCTGGAACGAGCGCGAGTCGCGGGCCCTCGGGTTCCCGTTCCCGCCGCTCGCGGACCGGTTCGAGATGCTCGAGGAGACGCTCCGGATCAGCCACGAGATGTTCGAGGGCGAGCGCGGCACCGAGGCGGCCTTCGACGGTCGCCAGTACCAGGCGACGCGCCTGCTCAACTCGCCCCAGTCGCATCTCGCGGCCGCGCGTCCCGATCATGGTCGGCGGCGGCGGCGAGAAGAAGACCCTGCGGCTGGTCGCGCAGTACGCCGATGCGTGCAACGTCTTCGGGAACCCGGAGGGGATCGCCCGCAAGTACGAGATCCTGCGCGCGCACTGCGAGGCGGTCGGGCGCGACCCGGACGAGATCGAGCGGTCCACGCTCCAGAACATCGACCCGATCCTGCCCGGCGGTGGCGGGCGCGAGAGCGTCGAGCGGATCGTGGAGCGGTTCGGCGACCTGGCCGACGCCGGCGCGCAGCACATCATCATCGGGCATGCCCGACGCGGACGATCCGCGCCGGCTGGAGCTCATCGGGCGGGACATCCTGCCGGCCGTCCGCGACCTGTGAGCCGCGGCCGTCCCGGGCGCCGACACGGGCCCGGTCGCATACCCCCCAGGGGTATCCAGAGTGTGGTAGGATCGAGGTCATGACAGAGACGAACCCGTTCGGGGGATTCAGCATCGCGATGGTCGAGGACGCCACCCCGGCGACCGGCGGACCATCCACCTTCACCAGCGCCGCCGACCGCGTCGAAGCCAAGGTCGTGATCATCGGATCCGGCCCGGCCGGTCTGACCGCCGCGATCTACGCCGCCCGCGCCAACCTGGAGCCGGTGGTCATCGCCGGCGCCGAGCCTGGCGGCCAGCTGATGCTCACCAGCGACGTCGAGAACTACCCGGGCTTCCCCGAGGGGATCCAGGGACCGGACCTGATGGCCGCGATGCGCGCCCAGGCCGAGCGGTTCGGGACGCGTCTCATCGATGCCGACATCGACCAGGTGGACTCTCTCCGCGCGCCCGTTCCGGATCTGGGCCCGCGGCACGGAATACCGCGCCCAGTCGGTCATCGTCGCGACGGGCGCGTCGGCGATGTGGCTCGGCATCGAGAGCGAGACGCGGCTGCGCGGCCGCGGCGTGTCGGCCTGCGCCACCTGCGACGGCTTCTTCTTCAAGGATCGCGAGATCGCGGTCGTCGGTGGCGGCGATACCGCCATCGAGGAGGCGACCTACCTGACCCGCTTCGCGAGCAAGGTCCACCTGCTCCATCGGCGCGACACGTTCCGCGCGTCGAAGATCATGCTCGACCGGGCCGCCAACCACCCGAAGATCGAGATCCACGTCAACACCGGCGTGGACGAGGTCCTCGGCGACCAGAAGGTGGACGGCGTCCGGCTGCGCGACACCGTCACCGGCGACGAGCGGACGATGCCGATCGACGGCCTGTTCGTCGCCATCGGCCACAAGCCGAACACCGAGGCCTTCCGCGACTGGCTCGAGGTCGACGAGAAGGGCTATCTCGTCGTCCACGACGAGACCGGCTCGAAGATCGACGGCGTGTTCATCGCGGGCGATGTCCATGACCATCGCTATCGCCAGGCGGTCACCGCCGCCGCCGACGGCTGCAAGGCCGCCATCGATGCCGAGCGCTGGCTCGAGGCCGAAGGGATCACCGAAGCCGCCACGGCCACGGCCTGGTAGGGGTGGCCGAAGCCGCGCGATTCGCGCTCCTGCCCAGACTGGGCATCGAACCGACGGTCCAGGTGCTCGTTCGCGAGGCGCTGGACACGGCCATCACCGAGGCCGAGGCGCGGTCGCCCGGCGCCGTCACGGCGCTCGATGCCGGTTGTGGACGCGTCTCGGCGCTGCGCCAGTTCCGTCCGCGGGTCGAGCGGATGGTCGGGGCGGACATCCATTCGCCCCGCCGCTCCCCTGCCCCACCTCGACGAGTTCGCCATCGTGGACCTGTGCGGCCCGGCCGATGCCTTCCCGGCGGCCAGCTTCGACGTCGTGCTGTCGAACTTCACGCTGGAGCACTTCGCGGATCCCGGGACCGCGCTGTCCAATCTGCGGCGTTGGCTCCGGCCCGGCGGCACGCTGGTCGTGACGACCGTCAACCGGCGCCACCCGTTCGTGGCGGCCTACCTGGGATGCCGGATGGCCCTCGCCACGCGGTCCAGCCGCTGGTCAAGGCCAGCTGAGGCAGACGCCCATCCGCTCGTCGGAGCGTGCAATGACCCGGCCGCCGTGCGAGGAGATCTTGCCGCTGCCGGCTTCACCGACATCCGCCTGCAGACGGTCGGCCATCTCGCCCGCGCCTGGGGCCGTCACCTGCCGACCTTCGCCATCGGCCTCGTCGGCGACGTGCTCACCAGCCACACCCCCTCGCGTCGCTCGACGATCGTCGCGGTGGCACGCGCCCCTCTCGCATAGCGCTCTGGAATTCACTTCCGTTCCTGATGACTATCGGAGGCATCAAGACCGGCTAGCGCACCGCGCTGGCGCGGCCTGGTCGGCTCATCGGCTCGGTCGCCATCGGCTGATGGCCATCGGGGGCATCAGTCGCCGCTGTCCCGGTCGAGTGATCTGCGCTTGATGGCCGTCGGGGGCATCAGTCGCCGCGGTGGTCGAGTGGTCGCGTGATCCCTGGCCAGGGCAGCGGCGGGGGCGGGGGCGGTGGGTCGACGCCTCCAAGTGCGCCGATCAGGCCGGCGAATCGTCGCCAGCTGATCCCGCATCGATGGCCTCGTTCGAGCCGACTGATCACCGACTGATGAACACCACTCCGCTCCTGGAGCTGGCGCTGGGTCCATCCGGCTCGACTGCGAAGGCGCAGGACGAGGCGACCCATCGACTCCATCCCGAGTCGGGTGATCTCGTCGTCTTCGCGGTCGCGCCACGGCATGCGATCAGCCTACGCAGCGACACTCACCTGCCGATCACCGCGCCTAGGGAGCCTCGTTCGCGTCGCGTCACGAAGACCGAGTCATGGACCGGTGCCGGGGCCGATACGGCCCATGGTGCCGCGAATCCCGAGCGCCTGATGCCGCAGAGAGTCATCAAGGATGGAAGTGGATTCCTAGAGGCATGGCGCCCCGAGACGACCGCTCGTCCGCGGGCGAGACCTGCCCCCGGTTCCGTGGTAGCGTCGGACCGATGATGACCAGCGCATGACATCGACACGCGGGGCGCGAGCCGCCAGCGGAGCCAGTCGCGGCGGTGGCGGGCGAGGCGGCGGGATGGGCGGTGGCCCGTTCGGGATCCCGAACACGGACTTCGAGCCGGTCCCCAAGGAGCGCCGGGCCAGGACCCTGCGCCGGATCGTGGCGTTCTTCGGGCCGTACAAGGTCCAGGTGGCGGTCGTCCTGGGGGCGATCCTGGCGACGAGCCTCATCGGGCTGGTCAACCCGCTCCTGCTCGGCCTCCTGCTCGACAACGTCATCATCGGCGGCGAGTACGACAAGCTGAACCTGTACGTCGGGCTGATGATCGTGCTGCCGATCATCACCGGGCTCATCGGCGTCGGCCAGAGCTACCTCAACAACGTCATCGGCCAGAACGTCATGCAGGACCTGCGGGCCGCCCTGTACACCCATCTGCAGAGCCTGCCGCTGCGGTTCTTCACCGAGACGCGCACGGGCGAGATCCAGAGCCGGCTCGCCAACGACGTCGGCGGCGTCCAGACGGTCGTGACCGACACCGCCAGCTCCATCACGAGCAACCTGGCCATCGCCATCAGCACGGTCATCGCGATGTTCCTGCTCAGCTGGCAGCTGAGCATCCTGTCGCTCGGCCTGACGCCGTTCTTCCTGTACCTCACCTACCGCGTGGGCAAGGTCCGGCGCGAGGTCTCCACCGAGACCCAGAAGTCGCTGGCCGAGATGACCGCGACGACCGAGGAGACCCTCAGCGTGTCGGGCATCCTGCTGTCGAAGACGTTCGGCCAGCAGCAGACGCGCCATCGACAAGTTCCGGCGCATCAACCGCGACCTTGCCGCCCTCCAGATCCGCCAGGCGATGGTCGGCCGCTGGTTCTTCATGATCATCGGGACGATCTTCTCGATCCTGCCCGCGTTCGTGTACTGGCTCGCCGGCACGATGGCCGCCAACGGCAACCCGGACGCCCCGACCGCCGGCGCCATCGTCGCCTTCACGACCCTCCAGAGCCGCCTGTTCTTCCCGCTCGGCCAGTTGCTCAACGTCCAGGTCGAGATCCAGGGCTCGCTCGCCCTGTTCGACCGGATCTTCGAGTACCTGGACACCGATCCCGAGATCGTGGACGCACCGGACGCCGTCGCGATGGACCACGCCACGATGCGCGGCAAGGTCCGCTTCCGCGACGTGGACTTCCAGTACCCGACCGAGGCGGTCCCGGCCGCCCGCGCCCACGAGACGCTCGCCAGCAACGACGCGGCGCGAATCGGACACCGACTCCGTCGCGGACATCCTCCAGGAGACGATGCTGCCCGAGGGCCTCATGCCCGAGTCGCTCGCGCCCGAGGCGCCCGACCCCGACCTGCCCACCATCGAACTCATCCCGACGTTCGGCCTCGACGGGGTCGACTTCACCGCCGAGCCCGGGGAGCTCGTCGCGCTCGTCGGTCCGTCCGGCTCCGGCAAGACGACGACGACGTACCTCGTGCCGCGGCTGTACGACGTCGTGGATGGCGCCGTCGAGATCGACGACATCGACGTCCGCCGGATCAAGCTCGCATCGCTCGGCCAGATCATCGGCGTCGTGACCCAGGAGACGTACCTGTTCCACTCGTCGATCCGCGACAACCTCCTGTACGCCCGGCCGGACGCCACCCAGGAGGAGCTCGAGGTCGCGGCGCGCGCGGCCGCGATGCACGACCGGATCATGGAGCTCCCCGACGGCTACGACACGATCGTCGGCGAGCGCGGCTACAAGCTGTCGGGCGGCGAGAAGCAACGCCTCGCGATCGCACGGGTGGTGCTCAAGGACCCGCGCATCCTGATCCTCGACGAGGCCACCTCGGCGCTCGACACCGTCTCCGAGCGGCTCATCCAGGCCGCCTTCGAGCGCCTGATGGAGGGCCGGACGACGATCGCCATCGCCCACCGCCTGTCCACGATCCTGCGCGCCGACCGGATCCTCGTCTACGAGCGCGGCCGGATCGTCGAACGTGGCACGCACGCGGAGCTGCTGGCCCAGGACGGCCTGTACGCCCGGCTGTACGAGGAGCAGTTCGTGTCCGAGATGCGCCCGGCGGACGCTGCCCGACCCGGCCGGCGTGGGGGCCTGACCGTGCCCACCCGCAAGTCGGTCGACCTGACGCCACGGGGGCGGGATGCTGTTCTCGGCCTCACCGAGTTCCGGCCACCCGATCGCCTTCGATGACCGCCAGTCGAACCAGGGCGGGAGCCCGGTCGAGACCATCCTGTCCGCCCTCGGATCGTGCTCGGCGATGGACGTCATCTCGATCGTCGAGAAGAAGCGCCAGGCCGTCGACCGCCTACGAGATCCACGTCACCGGCAGCCAGCGCGACGAGTACCCGCAGGTCTTCACGGAGATCGACGTCGTCCACGAGCTGACCGGCACGGACCTGTCCGAGGCGGCCATCCGGCGCGCGATCGAGCTGTCCGCCACGAAGTACTGCCCGGTCAACGCGATGCTCTCGGCCGGCGCGACGGTGGTCCACCACCGCTACGTGATCCACTCGAGCGGGGCGACGCCGTTCGAGGCGTCCGGCGAGGTCGTCGCCACCGGGCCGTACGCCCGCCCCGACATCATCGAGCTGAGGGCCATCTCCCACTAGACCGGTCGGGATTGTCTGGTATAGTGCGGCCTCACGGCTCGCGACCCCGCGCGGCGCCGACCCAGAGGAGCCGTTCCCGATGCCGCTACCGTCCGCCATCCCCACGGGCGCTGCCGCCCAGCTGCCGAAGGCCCGCATGATCGACCCGCGCGGCCATCGCTTCGGCGCCGGCGTCTCGGCGGTCCTGCTCATCGTCGCGTTCCTCACCGGGACGCCCGTGGCTGGTCGCGCTCGTGCTGCTGTCGATCGGCGTGAGTGCCGCGTTCGGGCTGCGCTGGTCCATCTACGGGGCCATCTGGCGCCGGATCGTGAAGGTCGCGAAGCTCGGTCCGGCCGAACCCGAGCATGAATATCCGCCGCGCTTCGCCCAGGTCCTGGGCAGCATCGCGCTGACCCTGTCGCTCATCGCCTTCGCGCTCGGCGCGACGACGCTGGCCTGGGGCTTCGCCCTCGCGGTGGCCGCCCTCCAGACCCTGCTGGCCACGACCGGCTACTGCCTCGGCTGCCGGCTGTACTTCCTGCGCTGGTGGGTCCCGGACCTCGTCACGCGCATCTGGACCCGCGGCGCCTCGTCCTCGCGACCGACTCGCCGTGGAGCCGATCCGCTACGAGTGATCGGTTGCGGTTGCATGACTATGCAGTAGCGCTGTATAGTCATCCGACCATGACGACGGTCCATCCGGTTTCGGCGACCCATCCGAGCCATCCTCCGGTGAGAGGCTGGTGGCGCCCGTGAGCGCCGGGCTCGAGTCGATCGTCGAGCCGCGACGGACCGCCCGTCAGGGTTCGTCCCCCGCTCGCAACGCGGACGTCGATCCCGCCGGCGGCCCGCGTCGGATCCGGGTCGGCATCATCGGGGCGACCGGCTACGTCGGCGCGGAGCTCATCCGCCTCCTCGCGCGGCACCCGGACGTCGACCTCGTCGGCCTCCAGGGTCGCGAGCGCGACCACGACCCCATCGCCGGCATCCACCCGCACCTCGGCACGACCGAGCTGACCGTCCACCGCGAGCTGCCGCCGGTCGATGCGGTCTTCCTGGCCCTGCCCCACGGCACGGCCGCGGACCTGGCGCCGGACCTGCTCGCCGCCGGCACGGCGATCATCGACCAGGGTCCCGACTTCCGCCTGCGCGACGCCGCCGACTACCCGCGCTGGTACGGCTTCGAGCACCCGCGACCCGAGCTGCTGGACGTGGCCGTCTACGGGCTCCCGGAGCTGCATCGGGCCGCGCTGGCGGCGCTCGTCGATGCGCCCGTGGCGATCGTCGGGCGCTCCCGGCTGCTATCCGACCGCCACGATCCTCGCGCTCGCCCCGCTCGCCCGGGCCGGGCTGATCGGCGATCTCGTCGTGGACGCCAAGAGCGGCGTGTCCGGCGCCGGCCGCGAGGCCAAGGCGGACCTCATGTTCGGCGAGGTCAACGAGAGCGTGAAGGCGTACGGCCTGGGCGGTCATCGCCACGTCGCCGAGATCGAGCAGGAACTCGCGTTCCTGGCGTCGGACGCCGGCCTGGACCCGGCCGTGAACCCGGGCGCCGCGGCCGTCGACTTCGTCCCCCACCTCATCCCGATGACGCGCGGCATCCACTCGACCAGCCACGTCCGCCCGACCCGGCCGATCGGCCAGGCCGAGCTCGATGCGCTCTACGCGGCCGCCTACGCGGACGAGCCGTTCGTGACGGTCGTACCGACCGCGCCCGCGACCAAGCACGTCACCGGCAGCAACGAGGTCCGCATCCACATCCGCCTCGACGAGCGGTCCGGCCGGATCATCGCCATCGGCGTCGAGGACAACCTGGTCAAGGGCGCCGCCGGCCAGGCGATCCAGTCGTTCAACCTCGTCCACGGCCTGCCGGAGACGGCCGGCCTCCTGCAACTCCCCCTGGCGCCGTGAGTGCCACATGACCACCATCTCCGAACCTTCCATCCCGGAACGCTCCGCCGGCCTCCCGGCGGTGGAGCGTCGCGCCGTCCTCCCCGCGGGCTTTCGAGCCGGCGGGACGACGGCCGGGATCAAGGCCTCTGGCCGGCCGGACCTCGCCGTCGTCCTCACGACCACGGGTCCGGCCGCCGCGGCCGCCGTCTTCACGCCGAACACGTTCGCGGCCGCGCCGGTCCGCCTGTCGCAGGCCAACCTCGCGGCGAGCTCGGGCGACCCGCGCGGCGGCTTCGGCTGGGCGACGGCCGTCGTCTCGACGAGCGGCTCGGCGAATGCGGCGACGGGCGCGGCCGGTGACTGCGGATCAGGCTGAGGTCGGCCGGCTGGTGGCCGAACGCCTTCGACGTGATGCCCGGATCGCGTCCTGCACCTGTCGACCGGCGTCATCGGCACGCGCCTGCCGCTCGACAAGGTGGCCGCGGGTCTGGAGGCATTGGACCCGCTCGCGACCATGGACGACGCCGGACTGGCCGCCGCCGCCGAGGCGCTGCGAACCACCGACTCGGTGACCAAGATGGCCACGACGACGATCGAACTGCTCGACGGTGACGACTGCCCGGTCCGGGTGACCGTGAGCGGGATCGCCAAGGGTGTCGGGATGATCCACCCGAACATGGCCACGATGCTCTCGATCGTGCTGACCGACGCGGCCATCGAGCCGGCCGACCTGTGGGGCCTGCTGCGCCCTGCGGCGGCGCGGACCTGGGACCAGCTGTCCGTCGACGGCGACACGAGCACCAACGACACGGTCTTCGTGCTCGCGTCCGGCGTCGGTGGGGCTCGGCCGGTCGCGGCAGGCACGCCAGAGGCGGCGGCACTTGGCGCGGCCATCGAGGCGGTCGCCCGCGACCTCGCCCGACAGCAGGCCGCCGACGGCGAGGGGGCCGCGACCCTGATCACCGCCTCGGTCCACGGCGCCCGCGACGACGCCGAGGCGCGCGCCGTGGCTCGCTCGGTCATCTCGTCCAGCCTCGTGAAGGCCGCCGCGCACGGGCGCGACCCGAACTGGGGCCGGATCGCCGGCGCGGCCGGCAACGCCGGCTCGCCGATCGCGGCCGTCCTCGAAGCCGGCGGCCTGGATCCCGGCCGAGGCGACGGCCCGCGCCGGGCACGTCCGCCCACGTCGACCCGGACCGGCTGCGCATCTCGATCGCCGGCCATCTCGTCTTCGACGGCGCGCAGGGCGGCCCGGTCGCCTTCGATCGCGCCGCGGCTCGCGAGGCGATGGCGGCCCCGGAGGTCGTCTTCGGCCTGGACCTCGGTCTCGGCGACGGCACCGGCGAAGCCTTCGGCTGCGACCTCACCGAGGCCTACGTGATCGAGAACAGCGAATACACGCACGTGAGCGAGATCCTCGTCGTCAAGCTGGGCGGCACGACCATCGCGGAGCAGAGCCAGGTGCTGGCGGAAGTGGCCGCGGTCGCGCGTCGCCGTCCCGTGGTCCTGGTCCATGGCGGCGGCAAGCGGATCTCCGAGTGGCTCGAGCGCCTCGGCGTCCCGAGCACGTTCGAGGGCGGCCTGCGCGTGACCGACGCCCAGTCCCTCGAGGTCGCGGCCGCGGTCCTGCGCGGCGTCGTCAACAGCGAGCTCGTGTCCGGCCTGCGCGACCTCGGGGTCGATGCCGTCGGGCTGTCCGGCGTGGACGGCGGCCTGCTCATCGCCGAGCGCATCCCCCACCTCGGCCTCGTGGCGAGCGTCGTCGGCCTTCGCCGCGACCTGCTCGACGCGATCCTCGTCGGCGGCCAGGTCCCGGTCGTCGCGCCGCTCGCCCGGGACGCGGACGGCATCGTCTGCAACGTCAACGCGGACGACGTCGCCGCCGGCATCGCCGCCGGGCTCGGGGCCCGCCAGCTCGTCCTGCTGACCGACGTCGACGGCGTGCGCGACGCGGACGGCCACAAGCTCGACTCGCTCACCGTCGCCGAGGCCGACCACCTCATCGAGACCGGCGTCATCGCCGGCGGCATGGTGCCCAAGATCCGGGCCGCCCTCGGCGCGCTCGGCTGGGCCGGCGCCGAGGCGATCATCGCGGACGGCTCCGCGGACGGCGCCCTGGAGCGAGCCCTCACCGACCCCACCTTCGGCACGCGCATCACGGCGTCGCGCGAGGCGGGTGTGGGAGCGGCCTGATGGCGGCCACCCACCCGGGCACCACGCAGGACCTCAAGCGCCTCCGCCAGAGGGCCATCCGCGGACTCATCGCCTCACGACCGGTCAGCAGCCAGCGCGAGCTCGTCGATGCCCTCACCGGCCAGGGCTTCGAGGTGACCCAGGCGACCGTCTCGCGCGACATCGCCGAGATGGGCCTGGTCAAGGCGCCGCGCGTCGGTGGCCACTTCTACGTCGCGCCGGAGGACGTCCTGACAGCCCCGATCCCGGCCCCCGGCTCCGACGAGCGGCTGCGCCGGATCCTCGGCGACATCCCGGTCTCGGTCGGGCGGAGCGGCCTCATCCTCGTGCTGACCGGGACGCCCGGCACGGCCAGCGTCATCGCCCAGGCGATCGACGAATCCACCCTGCGCGAGCAGGAAGGGACGCTGGCGGGCGACAATACGCTCCTGGTCCTGTTCGCCGACGAGTCGCGCCTCGAGCGCTGGCTCGATCGGTTCCGCGCCATCGCGGTGCTGGCCGCCACCGACATCCCCCTCGATCGCAGCCCACATCGTTCCCCGGAGGTTCGCTAGCGTGAACAAGGTCGTGCTCGCCTATTCGGGCGGCCTGGATACCTCGGTCGCCGTCGCCTGGCTCAAGGAGGAGTTCGGCGTCGAGGTCGTGACCCTCACCGTGGACGTCGGCGGCGGGTCGCTGCGCGAGGGCGTCGAGGCGCGGGCCATGGCCGCCGGCGCGACCCGTGCCTACGTCGTGGACGCTCGCGAGCGCTTCGTGACCGACTTCGTCTGGCCGCACCTCCAGGCCAACGCGCTGTACCAGGGCGCCTACCCGCTCGCCACCGCGCTTGCCCGGCCGCTCATCGCCCAGCTCCTCGTCGAGGTCGCCAAGCGCGAGGGCGCCGACGCGGTCGCCCACGGCTGCACGGGCAAGGGCAACGACCAGGTCCGCTTCGATGTCGCCGTCCACGCCCTCGATCCCGGGCTGGAGGTCGTCGCGCCGATGCGCGTCGGGATGGGCCTGACCCGCGACCAGGAGATCGATTACGCCGCCGAGCGCGGCATCGAGATCCCGATCACCAAGGCCTCGCCGTACTCGATCGACGTCAACCTGTGGGGCCGCTCGTGCGAGACGGGCGTGCTGGAGGACCCGTGGGTCACGCCGCCGCCCGACGCCTATGAGTGGACCGTGCCCGCGGGCGAGGCCCCGGACCCGGTCGAGATCGTCATCGCGTTCGAAGGCGGCATCCCGGTCGCGCTCGACGGTGAGCGCCTCGGGGCCGTGGAGCTCGTGGACCGGCTGCACGCGCTGGGCGGGGCCCACGGCGTCGGTCGCATCGACCACGTCGAGGACCGCCTCGTCGGCATCAAGAGCCGCGAGATCTACGAGACCCCGGCCGCGACCATCCTGCACACCGCGCATCGGGCGCTCGAAGGGCTGACGCTCAGCCGCGACACGCTCCGGTTCGATGCCTTCGTGGCCGACGAGCTGGCCCGCCTCATCTACGACGGCCTGTGGTTCAGCGCCCTGTCGCGCGACCTGCGGGCGTACGTCGCGTCGTCCCAGCGCGTCGTCTCGGGCGATGTCCGGGTCCGCCTGGATCACGGGCAGGCCGTCATCGTCGGGCGCCGCTCGCCGATGTCGCTGTACGACAAGAGCCTCGCCACGTACGACGAGGGCGACGCCTTCGATCACGCGTCCGCGGTCGGGTTCATCGAGATCTTCGGGCTGCCGCTCCGCGTGGAGGCGGCCCGGCACGGCGCCGTGGGCAAGCACCACGGCGCGGCCTGGACCTGGACGGACCCGCTGCTGGAGGGTCTGCCGACGACCGTCACGGACCCGACGCCGACCGCGGTCTGAGGGCTCATGTCTCACGCGTGATACACTCGACCGATGGAAGAAGTCACGATCCGGGACCTGCGCAACCACGGCGGCGAGGTCGTCGATCGCGTCGCGGCGGGTGAGCGCCTCACGGTGACGCGCGACGGGCGGGCGGTCGCCGAGCTGCGTCCCGTCCCGCCCACGCCGCTCCACGCCGTGGCCCTCCTACGCCGGTGGCGTCGGCTGGACCCGGTCGACGCGACCGCCCTTCGTCGCGACCTCGATGCGGTCGTGGATCCGCGGCTCTGATGGCGGACGGATCCGGTCTGCTCGACACGAGCACGTTGATCCTCCTGCCCAGGCTGCGCGATCCGAACGCGCTGCCCGCCGAACCGCGGATCTCCACGATCACGCTCGCCGAGCTGTCGGTCGGCCCGCTCGTGACCTCCGACGAACGCGAGCGCGCCGCACGCCAGGCCCACCTGCAACAGGCGGAGGCCGACTTCGACCCCCTGCCGTTCGACGCCGAGGCCGCCCGGGCCTTCGGACAGGTCGCGGCCTCGCTTCGCCGATCGGGTCGCAAGACGGCCGCTCGAGCCTATGACGCCATGATCGCGGCCGTGGCCGTCGCCAATGAGCTCCCGCTCTACACCTGCAACCCGGATGACTTCACCGGGATCGACGGGCTGGTCGTCGTCGCCATCCCGCACCCGGACGCGGCGTGACCGCAGGACGCCGGAGCGCTCGACGCCGCCACTCGACGCCTCGACGAACTCGCGTTCCTCCACGAGATCGCCCAGCTGGCGACGCTCGCCCGCGACTGGGACGAGCTCATGCGCACGATCGTGGACGGCACGACCGCGGCGATGGGCGTGGAGGTCTGCTCGTTCTACCTCGCCGACCGCGATCGGACCCGCCTGACCCTCGCGGCGACGAACGGCCTCGATCGCTCGCAGGTGGGCAAGGTCAGCCTGGGCTGGGGCGAGGGCGTGACCGGACGCGTGGCCGCGTCGCGCGAGCCGATCGCCATCGCGGACGTGACGAAGGACGAGCGGTTCTCGTGGGTCCGCGGGTTCGACGTCGAAGCGCTCGCCGGGATGCTGTCGGTGCCGCTCGTCTGGCACGAGGGCGTCGTCGGCGTCCTCAACGTCCAGACCCGTGACGCGCGCGTCTTCGGCGAGACCGAGATCGCGTTCCTCGCGACGATCGCCGCGCTGCTTGCCGGGATCGTCGAGAAGGGCCGCCTGACGGCCGAGGTCGAGGCGCGCCTGGCCCAGCTGACCGCCCTCGACGCGGCCCGCGCCGAGCTCCTGTCGGTCGTGACCCATGAGCTGCGGACGCCGCTGTCGGTCGTCCGGGTCTACGTGGACCTGCTGGCGGAAGCGGCGGCGGCGAACGCGGGTCGAGCGCGGCGCCTCGGAGACCACCGCCTGGCGGGATGCCGCCGACGACCAGCTCGCCCGGCTGGATCGGCTCGTCGACTCGATCCTGGCCTCGGTCCGGGGCGAGGGACTCACCAACCTGTCGCGGGCGCCGTTCGATGTCGTCGCCGCCGTGGACGAGACCGTCGAGACCCTTCGGCTCCTGCTTCGGCCGCACCAGATCCGCTGGGATCGGCCGTCGGAGCCGCACATCGCGGTCGGCGACGAGACGCGCTTCCGCCAGGTCCTCGAGCAGCTCCTCGAGAACGAGTCGAAGTACGCGCCCGGCGACGAGGGCGTGAGCATCGGCGTGTGGCGGGTCGGCCACGAGATGCAGGTCTACGTGACCGACGACGGCCCGGGCGTGCCGATCGAGGACTGGGAGAGCGTCTTCGAGCCGTTCGTCCGGATCGAGGGCCGCGGCCGGAGTCGCGGCTCCGGGATCGGGCTGTTCGCGTCCCGCCGGCTGATGGACGCGATGGGCGGCCGGATCTTCCTGGAGCCCAACGGCTACGCCAGCAGCCGGTTCGTCGTGGCGTTGCCCGCCGGGGGTTGACACCCGCGCCACCGAGTCGTATATACCGACCATCGATATAGCGTCTCGCTGATGAGGTGCGCCCGATGGCGGAGACCCTGCTGGACACGACGGCCGCGACGACGGCGCGACGCGAGCCGGGCCGGCCGCGACCGACGCCGAGGCCTCGAGCGAGCGCGTCTCAAGGCGATCAGCGAGGTCCTGCGCGACATCGCGCGCGGCGGGACCGCCGGCATCTTCGTCGGCATCTTCGTGGCCGGTCTGGGCGGCCGCCTGGTCATGCGGCTGGCCACGATCCTGCACGAGGACACCGTCGGCCGCGTCGACCGAGATGGATGCCGTGATCGGCGCGATCACGCTGAACGGCACGCTGGCGCTGATCGTGTTCGGCGGGCTCGGGATCGGGCCTCATGGCCGGCGTCCTGTGGGTCATCGTGCGGCCCTGGTTGCCCGGGCCGCGGACTGCGGCGGGCCGTCGATCACCGGCCTGCTCGCCATCGCGCTCGGGACACCGCTCCTGATCCAGCGGACCAACCCGGACTTCGTCATCCTCGACTACGACCCGGTGGTCGTCGCCATGCTCCTGGCCCTCGTGTTCGCGGTCGGGTTCTCGATGGCCATCGTCGATGGCTGGCTGGACCGCCGGATGCCGCACTCGGTCCTCGGCGACGACGCGAGTGCGACGACGGTCTACCTCGTCGATCACCTTGCTGGGGCTGTTCCTGATCCTGCCGCTCGTGGTCGCGATCCTGCTCGACCAGCCCGACTACCGCGCGCCGATCCGCGCCGGCTGGGGACTGGCGGTCGTCGGCGCTGTGCACGCTCGCCTGGTGGGTGCCTGCGGGTCCAGGCGTCGACCGAGCCGCCGCGCGCGCTTGCGGTCGCCGGCAGGGCTGCGCTGATCGTGACCGCCGTGCTCGGCGTCGTCACGATCCTGCCGCACATCCGCGCCGCGACGGGGATGCCCGGTGATCCGGCCGTGGCCTCGGCAGCCGGACCGCTCCTGGAGGCGCGTCGCGGCGACGGATCGGCGTCGTCGACCAGGATGCGGCGATGGCCGCTGCGACCTGCAGCTCGCTGGGACGACCCGGACCTCGCCGGAGCGGAGGTGCGCGTAGCCGGGCTTCACGACCTCGTTGATGATCCGGATCCGCTCATCGAACGGCGCGAACGCGCTCTTCATCGCGTTGATCGTCAGCCACTCCATCTCGCCGAGGCCGATCCCGAAGGCCGCGTCCAGCGCCGCGAACTCGCTCGAGAGCGACACGCCGCTCATCAGCCGGTTGTCGGTGTTGAGCGTCACCCGGAAGCGCAGCCGGCGCAGGAGGTCGATCGGGTGCGTCTCGATGGACGCCGCCGCGCCGCTGTGGACGTTCGATGACGGGCACATCTCGAGCGGCACGCGCCGGTCGCGCACGAACGCCGCGAGGCGACCCAGCTCCACGGACCCGTCGTCGCGCACGGTGATGTCGTCCACGATCCGGACGCCGTGCCCCAGCCGCTCGGCGCCGCAGAACTGGAGCGCCTCCCAGATGGACGGCAGCCCGAACGACTCGCCGGCGTGGATCGTGATGTGGAAGTTCTCGCGCCGGACGCGATCGAACGCGTCCAGGTGGCGGGTGGGCCGATAGCCCGCCTCCGGCCCGGCGATATCGAAGCCGACGACGCCCGCATCGCGCCACCGCACGGCGCACTCCGCGACCTCCACGGACCGGGCGGCCTGGCGCATGGCGGTGACGAGCAGCTTCATGACGATCGGGTGCCCGGCCGCCTCGGCCGCCGCCGACCCGATCCGGAACCCGTCCAGCATCGCCTCGACCGCCTCGTCGAGGGTCAGGCCCTTGGCCGTGCACAGCTCCGGGGCCATCCGGACCTCGGCGTACACGACGCCATCGGCGGCCAGGTCCTGGGCGCACTCGGAGGCGACGCGGATGATCGCGTCGCGCTCCTGCATGACCCCGAACGTATGGACGAACGTCTCGAGGTACAGCTCCAGGCTCTTGCGGTCCGCGCCGCGCCGGAACCAGGCGCTGAGCTCGTCGACATCGGTCGTCGGCAGGTCGTCGTAGCCGTATTCCGAGGCGAGGTCGATGACCGTCGCGGGCCGCAGGCCGCCATCGAGGTGATCGTGGAGCAACGCCTTCGGGGCGGCGACGATGGTCGCAAGATCCGGCACGGACCGATGGTACCGCGCGGCCCGGGCCGCGGGACCGCCACCGCGGCTGGCATGATGGCCACGATGACGGTCATGGCACGCAGCTCCTCGGGCGACTTCGACCTCGAACTCCAGCTCGATCGGGCGGACCTGCTGCCCGGGCGCCTCGTCGACGGCACGCTCCGGATCACGGCACGGGACGACGGGGAGATCCGCGGCGCACGTGTGACGCTCGTCGGCACGCAGCGCTGGCGCTACGACTCGGTCCGGACGGACTCCGAGGGCCACACCCACTCCGAGATCAAGACCGGCGAGGAGGACCTGCCGGCGGTCCCGATCGCCGTCATGGGTTCGACGCGGTTCGCGCGCGGCGAGTCGCGCGACGTGCCGTTCCAGCTGCCCGTCCCGTCGCTCGGACCGCCGTCGTTCGAGGCCACGGAGTTCGGCCTGGACTGGCATGTCCGGGTGAACCTGGACGTGCCCGGCTTCGACCCGATCCTCGAGATGGCCGTCCGGGTCCACCAGCCGACCGCGCTGCTGCGAGCCGGGGTCGTGCCCGTCGCCGAGTTCGCGCTCTATCCGGAGGCGGACGCCGAGGCGGACGGGTTCGAGGGCTCGGTGCTGCTGGATCCGTCGCCGCTGTGCGTCGGGGCGCCCGTTCACCGGCCGGATCACGCTGACCGCCGCCCCGCCACGCAAGATCCAGGAGATCCGCCTGGAACTGCGGGTCAAGGTCGAGGCGACGGTGGGCAATGGGCGCGAGGAGACGATCACGCTGTGGAGCGGCATCGCCGCCGGACCCGGCGAGTTCGGCGGTCCGCAGACGATGACGTTCGACAGCGAGCTACCGCCGACCTGGCTCCCGACGATCCTGACCGAGCGCGGCCGCTCGACCGCCCAGTTCCACGTCATCGTCGCGACCGCCTTCGCGCGGGATCCGCACCTCGTCCGGGACGTGACGATCTGCTCGACGACGGAGTTGTAGGCACGCTCGCGGAGGCTCCCGCGCGGGCCGCCCGCCTACTCCTCGCGGTCGAGTCGCTTGCGGGCGGCCGTGAGGGCCGCCGACACCCGAGCCGGCGCCGTCCCGCCGACGACATCGCACGAGGCGAGCGCCCCGTCGAGGCCGGCGGCGCCCGCGCAGCGCGTCGCCGATGCCCGGACTCCGCGGACAGGCCGACCGCCGTCGGGTCGTCCGAGGTCGCCAGCGCCGCCGCGATCGTGGCATCCGGCAGTTCGTCCAGCCCGCAACCGGCTTCCTCGGCGTGGGCCACGAGCGAGCCGACGACGTGGTGGGCCGTCCGGAACGGCACGCCCCGGCGGACGAGCGAGTCGGCGACGGCCGTCGCGGTCGTGTAGCCCTGCGTCGCGGCGGCGCGCATCCGCTCGCCATCCACGCTGAGCGTGTCCAGCATCCCGGCCAGGACCCCGAGCGACGCCTCGTAGACCGCCACGGCATCGAACAGCGGCGCCTTGTCCTCCTGGAGGTCGCGCTGGTAGGCCAGCGGCAGGCCCTTGAGCATCGCCAGCGTGCCGGTCAGCGCGCCGATGACGCGGGCCGCGCGGCCGCGGACCAGCTCGGCGGGATCGGGGTTCTTCTTGTTCGGCATCATGCTGCTGCCGGTCGAGAAGGCATCGGACGCGCGGACGAACCCGAACGACGGGTTCGACCACCACGTGATCTCCTCGGCCAGGCGGCTGAGGTGGACCATCCCGAGCGCGATCGCCCCGAGCGTCTCGACGACGAAGTCCCGGTCGGAGACGGCGTCGAGCGAGTTGGCCGTCACGCCGTCGAAGCCGAGTTCGTGCGCGGTGGCCGCGCGATCCAGCGGATAGCCCGCCCCGGCCAGGGCGCCCGCCCCGAGCGGGCTGACGTTCGTGCGCCGCCGGGCATCGGCCAGGCGGCCGCGGTCGCGCTCCCCCATCTCGACATACGCCAGCAGGTGATGGGCGAACAGGACGGGCTGGGCCGGCTGGATGTGGGTCGTCCCGGGCAGGATCGCGTCGCGTTCCCGCGCGGCGAGTTCGACGAGCGCTCGCTCGAAGTCGAGGATGGCCGCGTCCAGGCGATCGATCGCCCGGCGCGTCCACAGTCGCAGATCCGTGGCGACCTGGTCGTTGCGCGAGCGACCGGTGTGGAGCTTGCCGGCGACCGGCCCGATCCGGGCGGCCAGCGCCGCCTCCAGGTTCATGTGGACGTCCTCGAGGGACGGGTCCCAGTCGATGCGACCGGCGGCGACGTCCTCGGCGAGGCCGGTCAGGCCGCCGACGAGTTCATCGACCTCCTCCCCGGTCAGGAGGCCGGCACGACCCAGTCCGCGGACATGGGCGATCGAGGCATCGAGGTCGTCGGCGGCGAGGCCGGCGTCCACCTCGATGGACCGGGTGAAGTCGGCGACGCGCTGGTCGTTCTCTTCGCTGAAGCGGCCGCCCCAGAGTCGCATGCTGCCTCCTTCGCTGTCGGTCCATGGTACGGGCCACCGGCGATCCCGGGGAGATGCAACGGTCCGGCCACTCGCCGGGTTCCGGGTGACAGGAGCACCCGTTTGGAGTATCCCAGTAGGCCAAGGGGCTAGAATGCCGCGATGACCCGCCGTGCCACGCCGATCGAATGGCTCATCTTCCTGACCCTGGCCTTCTGCTGGGGCTCGAGCTACCTGTTCATCAAGCTCGCGGTCGATGACTTCGGGACCTTCACCCTGGTCGCGCTGCGACTGCTGGTCGGCGCCGCCCTGCTGTGGTCGGTCGTCCTGCTCTCGCGCGTGGAACTGCCGCGGGAGCGCCGGACGTACGGCCACCTCGCGGTGATGGGCGCGATCAACATCGCGATCCCGTTCGCCCTGATCACCTGGGCGGAACGATCCGCCGACTCGTCGCTGGCGGCCATCCTCACCTCGCCCATCCCCCTCATCGTCGCCGTGCTGGCCCCGTTCTTCCTCCCAGATGAGCCGCTCCGCCTCAATGGACTGGTCGGCCTGGGGTTGGGGTTCGTCGGTGTCGTCATCCTCGTGAGTCCGGGGCTGTCGGGCTCGGGCGTCGAATTGACCTCGATGCTGGCGCTGCTCGGCGCGGCCGTCAGCTATGCCTGCGGCGCGATCTACGCCAGACGCAACATCCGCGGCCTGCGGCCGATGGTGCCCGCGGTCTTCCAGGTCACGTACGCCGCGGCGTACACGCTGGTCCTGGCGTTCCTCCTCGAGCAGCCGCTCGCCACCACGCCGGACCTGGAGGCGATCTTCTCGATCCTGTGGCTCGGCCTGCTCGGTTCGGGGCTCGCGTACCTGTGCTTCTTCCGCCTGCTCGGTCCGTGGGGCGCGACCCGGCTGACCATGGTGTCGTACGTCATCCCGGTCATCGGGATCGTGCTCGGCTTCCTGGTCCTCGACGAGACGGTCGACGGCCGGGTCATCCTCGGGACGGTGGCCGTCCTGGCCGGGATCGCCATCGTCAACGGCCGCTACGGTCGACGGCGGGTCTTCGGGCGCCGTCCGGCCGAGCCGGCGACGGTCGCGGAGTCCGCCTGACCTGGCCGGGCCGCGTCGACCTAGCCGTCGAGGGCGAGCAGCAGCGCGCCCAGGACGATGACCGCCGACGCCGCGATCCGGCGGGTCGCATCGCCGCGCGACGCCGCCTCACCCGAGCCGCACCGCGCCCCAGGTGGCCACGATGACCGTCGCCGACTCCCGCAGGGGCGCGACCGCGGTGAGTGGCGCCACGCTCAGCGCGAACAGGATCAACAGGTAGGCGATCAGGGTCAGGACGCCGCCGACGGCCGCCCGCCGGTTCTGCTCCGGCCCACCGGACCACAGCCCGCCGCCCGCGACGAACCGGACCCACACGACCAGCAGCACCGCCCCGGACACCCACAGGATCGTGGCGTACTGGAACGGCTCGATGAGGCGTGTCCCCACCCGGTCCAGCGAGGTGTACCCGGCGATCATCACGCCGGTCGCGATGGCGAACGCGATGGCCGCATCCGGTCGCCGCTCGCCGGGCGGGCGCCGCAGCGCCTGCCACGGCCGCTGGAGCGCCAGGAACCCGGCGAGCAGGAACGTGACGCCCAGCCAGCCGGCCGGACCCAGGCGCTCGCCCAGGACGAACACGCCGACGGCCACCAGCAGCAGCGGCGCCGTCCCGCGGGCGAGCGGGTAGACGATCGACAGGTCGCCGCGCCGGTACGCCTCGGCCAGCAGGATGAAGTAGGCCGCCTCGAAGACGCCCGAGGCGAGCCCGAGCGCGAGACCCTGGATCGGCAGGGCCGGTGAGCCGGCCAGGAGCCACGACGCCACGCCCGATCGGCACGATGAAGACCGTCCCGGCGAGCATCCCGATGGTCGCGGCCCGGAGCGGGTCGCCGGCCGTCTTGAGCCGGACGTTCCAGGCGACATGCAGCAGCGCGGATGCGGCCACCAGGCCGATGATCAGCGGATCCACGGCTCAGTCCCAGCCGGGCGCGCGGCCGGCTTTCGGTCGGTTCGGCCGGAGGGCCACGCCCCGTCCGACGAGCAACACGGCGAACGCCGTCGTCAGCGGCACGGCGGCCACGATCCCGATGCTCCCGACAAGGGCGCGGACGACCTCGACCGCCACGATCTCCGTGGACGTGATGAGCAGTGGATCCTGCCGGCCGGCGGCGAACAGCACGATGAGCGGCAGCGACGCGCCCAGGTACGCCAGCACCAGCGTGTTGACCGTGGCCGCGATGTGGGAGCGGCCCACGTTCATCGACCGCTTCGCGAGGTCCAGGCGGCTGACCCGCGAGTCCGCCTCGTGCAGCTCCGCCACGGTCGCCGCCTGCGTCACGGTGACGTCGTCGAGGATGCCGAGGGCGCCGAAGATGATGCCCGCGAGGATCAGCCCGCCCAGGTCGAGCCCCTCGATGCCGAGCCCCTGGAGGTAGGCGGCATCCTCCGACCCGCGCAACGCGGTGAAGCGCGCCAGCTCGTCGAACACGACCGCCAGCCCGGCCGTCAGGGCGAGCGCCACGAACGTCCCGATCGGCCGCCGCGACGGTCGTCATCCGCGCTCCCTCGGTCAGGAGGAACGTCACGATCGTGACGCCGGTCGCGGCGATGATCGCGATGAGCGCCGGGTCGTGGCCGGCCAGGATCAGCGGCACCACGATCCGGATGACGACGACGAGGGTCAGGGCCAGGGCGATGAGCGACCGCACGCCACGCCAGCCGCCGACGATCGTGACCGCCGCGGCGAAGATGGCGAGCAGCAAGGCCAGGACCGGGATCCGGTACAGGTCCGCGACGGCGATGAACGTGGAGTCCGGCTCGGCCGAGGCGTTGACCACGACCGCGTCCCCGACCTCGTAGCGCGGCAGTTCCTGCTGGCCCGATGGACCCTGCACGTACCCGTCCAGGATCTCGCCCTTGTGCTCGCCCGCGAGGATCTCGACCCGGACATCCGGCGCCGGTCTGGTCGTCGCCGGGCGGCAGGAACTCCACGATCCGTCCGAGGTACAGCTCCACCGGCGGCGGACCGGACGGTGGCGGGGTCAGGTCCGGGACGAGGAAGACGATCGCCAGGACCAGGAGCAGCCCGCCGGCGAGGGCCGCGGCATTCCGCCGCAAGCCGGCGAACGGGACCTCGGACGGACCGTCGCCGTCGTCGTTGCCGGCCGCGAGGGGGTCGCCGTCGGGGCCGGGCCGGCTGCTCACGCGGCGTGGTGGGACGAGTCGGTCGGTGCCTCGGCGGATTCCTTGAGCGAACGGAGATGCGCCTCCACCCGGCTGGCCAGCGACGCGCGCCCGAGCCGGACGAGGATGCCGGTCCAGCGATCGAAGGGCTCGAAGGTGGCTGCGTGGATGACCCGGGTCCCGCCCGCGACGGGCTCGAGGACCCACGACCACTCGCTGTCGAACCCGGACCCGGTCACGCGCAGGCGGAACCGCGACTCCGGCCGGGCCTCCAGGCTCTCCGCCCAGGCCGACTCGCGGAGCAGGCCCATCCGGGTCCGCGCGGTCCGCGTCGTGGCGGCGGCCGGCCAGGCCGGCGCGGCCGGGCCGAACCGGACCTCGGGGAACAGGACCTCGCTCAGGGCCGGGTCATGCAGCGTCGCCCACACGATGCGTGGCGGCGCATGGACGAAGACCCGTCGCTCGATGTCGCCCGGACCCGCCACGTCCTAGACCCCGATCGGGTGCCAGACCGTCTTCATCTCGAGGAAGGCGGCGATCCATTCCGGTCGCTGGGCGGCGCGGTCATCGGACCAGTCGAAGCGCGCCTCGTTCACCGTCGTGGGGCGGCGCAGGACGCGCTTGATGTCGTCGAGGGCGACGAGTTCGGTGTCGAGGCGCATCGCGTCGGGCACGCCCCACGTGTCGAGCGCATCGACGTCCTCGTGCGCGGCGAGCACCGGGACCAGCTCCGAGCGCAGGCCGGTCAGCACGTTGACGACGCCACCGGGCACGTCGGACGTGGCGAGGACCTCGCTGAGTGTCACGGCCGGCAGCGGGCGCTTCTCCGAGGTGACCAGCACGACCGTGTTGCCCGACACGAGCGGCGGCGCCAGCCGGCTGACGAGGCCCAGCAGCGACGACGTTTCCGGCGCCACGATCCCGACGACACCGGTCGGTTCCGGGATCGTGAAGTTGAAGTACGGCGCGGCGACCGGATTGGACGAGCCGAGGATCTGGGCGATCTTGTCGGCCCAGCCGGCGTACCAGACCCAGCGGTCGATGGCGCGGTCCACGGCGGCCGTGGCGCGCGGACGCGTCAGGCCCTCGGCCGCGGCGACCTCGGCGATGAACTGGTCGCGCCGGCCCTCCATGAGCTCCGCGACCCGGTACAGGATCTGGCCGCGGTTCATCGCCGTCCGGTCCGCCCAGCCGGGGAACGCCTTGCGCGCGGCCCGGACCGCCTCGCGCAGGTCCTTGCGAGAGGCGCGGCAGGCGTTGGCGAGTGGCGAGCCGTCCGCCCCGGACACGAGGTACGACCGGCCGCTCTCCGTCCGCGGGAACGCCCCGCCGATGTACAGCTTGTAGGTCTTGCGGACCTCGATCCGCGGCGTCGCGACGGGGACCTCCACGACGGCCCGCGACGCGGCCCGGACCCTCGCCCGGGACGCGGCGGCGGCCGGCTTGCGCGGCGGCATCAGCGGTCCTCCAGGCGGACGTACGCGTACAGCCCGTGCATCCCGCCCTCGCGCCCGAAGCCCGACTCCTTGTAGCCACCGAACGGCGACGTCGGGTCGAACCGATTGAACGTGTTGGCCCACACGACGCCGGCCCGCATCTTCGACACCATGTGCAGGATCCGGCTGCCCTTGTCGGTCCAGATCCCGGCCGACAGGCCGTAGGCCGTGTTGTTCGCCTTCTCGACGGCCTCGTCCGGCGTGCGGAAGGTCAGGACGGACAGGACCGGCCCGAAGATCTCCTCGCGCGCGATCCGATGGCTCTGGGCGACGTTGGTGAACAGCGTCGGGCCGGAAGAAGTAGCCGCGCTCCGGCAGGTCGCAGGCGGGCTGGTACAGCTCGGCGCCTTCGTCGACACCGCTCTGGACCAGTTCGGTGATCTTCTCGAGCTGCGAGCGCGAGTTGATCGCGCCGACGTCCGTGTTCTTGTCGAGCGGGTCGCCGACGCGGATCGTGGACAGGCGGTCCTTGAGCTTGTCGATGAGCGTCTCCGCGACCGACTCCTGGACGAGCAGGCGCGATCCCGCGCAGCACACCTCGCCCTGGTTGAAGTAGATCCCGTTGACGATGCCCTCGACCGCCTGGTCGAGCGGCGCGTCGTCGAAGACGATGTTGGCGGCCTTGCCGCCGAGCTCCAGGGTCAGGCCCTTGTCCGTCCCGGCCACGCCCTTGGCGATGAGCCGGCCGATCTCCGTGGAGCCGGTGAACGCGACCTTGTCGACGCCCGGATGGGTGACCAGCGACATCCCGACCGCCCCGGGCCCCGGGACGATGTTGACGACGCCGGGCGGCAGGTCCGCCTCGCGGCAGACTTCGGCGAACAGCAGGGCGGTCAGCGGCGTCGTGGAGGCGGGCTTGAGGACGACCGTGTTGCCGGCCGCCAGCGCCGGCGCGATCTTCCAGGCCAGCATGAGCAGCGGGAAGTTCCACGGGATGATCTGGGCGGCGACGCCGAGCGGGTGCGCCGTGCGGCCCGGGAACGCGTACTCGAGCTTGTCCGCCCAGCCGGCGTAGTACCAGAAGTGGGCCGCGGCGAGCGGCACGTCCACGTCCCGGCTCTCCTTGATCGGCTTGCCGGAGTCCATCGATTCGAGGACGGCGAACTCGCGCGACCGCTCCTGCAGGATCCGGGCGATGCGGAACAGGTACTTGGCCCGCTCCCGGCCGGGGAGGTTGCCCCAGGACCGGCTGCCGGCGCGACGGGCGGACCGGACGGCCTTGTCGATGTCGGCCGGGCGTGGCCTTCGAGACGTCCGCGAGAGCCAGTTCCGTGGCGGGATCCACGGTCGTGAAGACCCCGCCGTCCGAGGCCGGGACATCCCGTCCGCCGATGAACAGGCCGTAGCGCTCCTTGAGCGTGACGATGTCACGTGCCTCGGGCGCCGGCGCATACTCCCACGGGATCGCCTGGCCGTCGCCGAAGCCCCAGCTCGATGCAGCGCCCTGGGCGCTCGAGATGACGGGGACCCGGGACTCGGTGGACATGGCGTGCATCATGGTACTCAGGCTTCGGCGCCCCGTCGCGTACGAAGCTCCAGGGAGGTGGCGCGGTGATCGGTCGACTCTTCCGGCTCGTGTTGGGCGGACTCGTCCTCGCGTTCGGGTCCTCGCTCGTCGGCGCGGCCGTGGCCAAGCGGCGGCTCCCGTCGGTCGGCACCGACGTAGATGACGAGGTCGCCCTCACGGCGATCCTGGCGCCAGTCGAGTTCGAGAGCCACGCGACCGCGTTCCGCGGCGGCAGCGTCCTGCTCTGGTACGGCGGCGGGGACCTGGACCTGCGAGGTGTCCGACTGGATCCGGCCGGTGCGCGCCTGACCGTTCGCGCGATCTTCGGTGGCGGCCGCCTGATCGTGCCCGAGACGTGGAACGTGGACATGCGAGATGCTGGCGGTCTTCGGCGGCAGCACCGACGCCCGACCCGCGTTCGATCGCGCGCCAGACGCCCCGCACCTCACCATCGACGGCCTGTGCCTGTTCGGCGGCGTCGTGGTCTTCTCCTCCAAGCCGGAGGTCGACGCGATGGAGGACGCGCTGGCCGAAGCCGAGAACGGCGAGACCGCCGGGGCGGACGACGAGGCCTGAGGGCCCCGCGGCTTCAGCGCCCGCCTAGCAGCGGTAGTTCGGATCCGCGAAGCCGGTCACGCAATAGCGGATGTGCAGGTGGTCGTCGTGGCCGGCATACGGCCGGACCAGCCCCTGCTCGATCAGGACCGGATCGTTGAAGTAGATCAGCTTCACGTGCCCGGGCGCGGCGGCCCGGATCGCCCGGATGAGGGCCCGCGTCGCCGTCCGGTCGTACGTGGAGTAGCGCCAGTTGGTCCCCCAGCTGCACTGCCGCTCGTCCTTGCGGATCGGCCGGATGTCGACGTCGAGCCCGACCTCATGGGTCACGTGGCCCGGGATGTTCCCGCCGTGCTCGAAGCCCACGTCGCCGACGGCGACCCGGCCGTACCCGGCAGCGGCGACGGTCGCGGCCGCACCCTCGAGCTGGCCGATCGGCCGAGCCGATGCCCCAGTTCGCCGGCCCGTTGCCGACGCTGTAGTCGCACAACGTCGTCTGGTTGAACGACGGTCGCTCGTAGTGCCACAGCAGCCAGCGCCAGGTCTGCAGCCCGACGACGCCGTTCGCGGTGAGACCCATGTGCTTCTGGAATGTGATGACGGCCGCCTTCGTGGACGTGCCGTAGATGCCGTCGACCGGGACCTTGGCCCCGAGCTTCTCGATGAGTTGGCGCTGGAGGACCCGGACCGGCATGCCGGTACTCCCCGGGCCCACCGCGGTGAGGAGGCGATTCCAGGTGAGGCTGTCCACGACGCCCGTCACCTTCAGCCCGTGCGTGCCCTGGAAGGCCTTGACCGCGTCGCGCGTCACCGTCCCGAAGATGCCGTCGAAGGTCTGCGGGTAGCCCTTGTCGATCAGCGTCGCCTGGAGCGCCCGCACATCGGAGCCTCGATTCCCGAGGCTCACGGTCGGATAGACGACCGTCAGCGCGGACGCACCGGGCGCCAGGGAGGCCAGCGCGATGAGCGCCAGGAAGGTCGGCAGGAGCAGGCGGAAGCGTCGTCGCATGGGCGACAGGGTACCCGGAGGTCGCGTCAGCGTGCCGGCCAGCCGGCTTCGGCACGGGTGGGCGGGTCGGCACCAGGACGCTGGCAGGTGAGGCTGGCGACCGCGATCGCCTGACTCGCGGCCGCCTCGACCGCGGCCCGATCGGCCAGGTCGTCGCGACCCAACCCCCGCTCGATCCACCAGGCGAGGAAGGCGCCACCGAACGCGTCGCCGCTGCCCACCGTGTCGACGACGTCGACCCGCGGGACCGGGAGCTCCACTTCGAAGCCGGGCGCGACCAGCCAGACGGCCCGGGCCCCGTCGGTCAGCAGCACGAGACGGGCGCCGCCCGTGACCAACGCGCGTGCCGCCTCGAGGGCAGGTGTCCCCGGGTCGAGGTACGCCAGGTCGTCAGCGCTCACCTTGACGACGTCGGCGCGGGCGAGGATCCGCGACAGCCGGGCGAGATACGCCTCCCGGTCCGGGATGATCGTCGGCCGGCAGTTGGGGTCCACCATGAGCAGTGTCCCGTCGGCCAGCCGCTCGACGGCCCCCGCCAGGGACGTCGCGATGGGCTCCAGGACCAGGCCCAGCGTGCCGATGTGGAACGCGCTTGGCGCCGCTCGCCAGGGCTACCCTGACTTCGGCGTCCGCCAGACCGGGCGCGGACGTTCCCGCGGTCTGGAAGCGGTAGGTGGCGGTCCCGGCGTCGTCGAGTTCGGCGATCGCCAGCGTCGTCGGGGCCTCCGTGCGGACCGCAGCCGTCAGGTCCACGCCGTCCGCCTCGAGACCGCTCGCCAATGTCTGGCCGAACTCGTCCGTGGAGAGACGCCCCAGGAACCGGACCTCGCCTCCGAGCCGCCCGATCGTCCGCGCCGTGTTGTACGGGCCACCGCCCGGCACCGGCGTGACCCGGCCGTCCGGCGAGTGGATCTCGTCGATCAGCGCCTCGCCCGCGACGACGATCACGTCGTCAGGCCGCGACCGCCACCGGAGCCGACGCCCGCTGACCGCGCAACCAGGCGCCCGCCGCGAGTCCGACGAGCCCGCTCAGGACGCCGCCGATCCCGATCGCCACCGCCGGTCCGAAGCCGGACGCGATGGCGCCCATCAGCAGTCCGCCGATCGGGGCGGAACTGGCGAAGATCGTGGTGTAGACGCTCATCACGCGACCTCGCAGCTGATCCGGCACGGCCAGTTGGATCGTGGCGTTGGCCGTGGCTGCCATGGAGATGCCACCGTAGCCGATGAGGATCATCAGGACGAGGGCGACCGCGTACACGTTCGTCGCCGCCATCGCCACCGACGCGAGCCCCAGGATCGACCGCGCCCGACGCGATGCGACTCGCCCGAGGCTTGCCCCGGAACGCGAGCATCAACGCCGCGACGAGCGAACCGACGCCCGACGCCGCCATGAGGAAGCCGTAGCCCGCTGCCCCGCTGGCCAGGTCGTCGGCGGCGAACGCCGGGATGAGGACGCTGAAGTTCATGCCGAACGTGGCCACCGCCCCGACGACGAGGACGGCCAGCAGCACGAGCGGCGTCTGCCGGACGTAGCGGAGGCCCTCGACGAGGTTATCGATGACCTCGCTCGCCGAGCGCGGCGTCGCCATGCGCGGTCGCGTGCGCAGCGTCGTGTCGTCGAGCATGAGCAGCGCGACGATCACGGCCAGGAAGCTCAGGGCGTTCAATGCGAACGCCGCGGCCACCCCGAACGCCCCGATCGTCAATCCGGCCAGCGCCGGGCCGATGATGCGAGAGCCGTTGAACATCGCGGCGTTGAGGGCGACGGCGTTGCCGACATCCTCGCGGCCGACGAGTTCGATCGCGAACGACTGGCGGACCGGCATGTCCACCGCGTTGGCGCAACCGAGCAGGATGGCGAGCACGAGGATCATCCAGACCTCGACGAGGCCGGTGACCGTGAGGATGGTCAGGATGACCGCGAGGGTCATCATCACGACCTGCGTCGCGACCAGCGTCTGGCGCTTGGGCAGCGCATCCGCGGCGACGCCCGCGAACAGGCCCAGGATCATGACCGGGATGAACTGCGCCGCCGCGACGATCCCCAGCCACATCGGGTCGCCGGTCAACACCAGGACCAGCCACGCCTGGGCGACCTGCTGCATCCACGTGCCGACGAGCGACACGGCCTGGCCGGCGAAGAAGATCCGGTAGTTGCGGTGGCGGAAGGCGGTCGCCCCGCGCGAGTTCGCCAATCGCGCGACCGGAACGGAGTCGCGCCCGATCACCGGGCGGGCTCCTTGCCGCGACGGAGGGCGAGCGGCGGGTGCTGACCGGCCCCGACGGGCGCGTGCGGCGCCGGGCCGCCATCGAGCTCGGCGAGGTGGCCGTCGATGTGCGCTCGACGCGCCCTGGCTTCGTCGATCATCGTGGCCAGGCGCGCGGCCTTGGCTTCGAGCGTCGCGATCTGGCCATCGACCCGGTCACGCGCATCCAGGATCAGCGCACGTCGTTCGTCGGGGTCCTGGGTGGTCTTGAGTCGCTCCCGATTGCGCTCTCGGGCGAGCTCATCCTCGAGCAGCTTGCCGACCTGGGCGAGCGAGAAGCCGGCGTCGTCGCGCAGGCTCTTGATGAAGCGCAGGCGCTCGAGGTCGCTCGGGTCGTACAGGCGATAGGCGCCGTCCGAGCGGGCGGCCGGCTCGAGCAGGCCGATCTCTTCGTAGTAGCGGATCGCGCGGGTCGTGAGGCCGGTCTCGGCGGCGACTTCCTGGATGCGCAGCAACGGCGCGTCGGCGGCGTGTCGGTCGCGGCGGGCAGGTCAGTGGGCGTGGGCATATCCCCCCGACTGTACCACAACCTTGACGTTTACGTGAAGGTCAGGTCAGCCGCTCCCGCGGCGCGCGCCGACCCGCGCTCAGTCGAGCGTGAAGTCGTCCGGGTCGGCGTAGCGGCCGCTGCGCTGGAACTGGATCTGCATCAGCACGTCGTTGAGCAGCGACGAGGCCCCGAAGCGGAACCAGTCGGGCGACATCCAGCGCGGACCGAGGGTCTCGTACAGGACGACGAGGTACTGGATCGCTTCCTTGGCGGTCCGGATGCCGCCGGCCGGCTTCATCCCGACCTGGCGACCGGTCGCCCGCTCGAAGTCGCGGATCGCCTCGAGCATCACGAGCGTGACCGGGAGCGTCGCGGCCGGGGTCACCTTGCCGGTGGACGTCTTGATGAAGTCGGCGCCGGCGGCCATCGCCAGGACGCTCGCGCGGCGGACGTTGTCGTACGTCTCGAGCTCGCCGGTCTCCAGGATGACCTTCAGGTGCGCCTCGCCGGCGGCCTCCTTGATGTCGACGATCTCCTCGAAGACCGCGGCGTAGTCGCCCGAGAGGAAGGCGCCGCGATCGATGACCATGTCGATCTCGTCGGCGCCGGCTTCGACCGCCGCGCGCGTCTCGGCGATCTTGATGTCGCGGAAGGTCTGGCCGGACGGGAAGCCGGTCGCGACACTGGCGACCTTGACGCCCGAGCCCTTGAGGACGTCCTTCGCCTCGGCGACGAGCGCGGGATAGACGCAGATGGCGGCGACGTGGGGGATGGTCGGGTCGCCGGGCTGCGGGCGCATCGCCTTGGCGCACAGGGCGCGCACCTTGCCGGGCGTGTCCTTTCCCTCGAGGGTGGTCAGATCCATCATCCGGATCGAGAGGTCCAGCGCCCACATCTTCGACGCCTTCTTGATCGACCGGCGCTTGAGCGAGTCGACCCGCTCCTCCACCCCGACCTGGTCCACCGACGTCACGCGGCCGAGCAGATTCCCGAGCGGACCGGGGCGGCGGTCCCACGCTCGGATGAGCTCGTTGGCACGCTCGCGGGCGGGGCTGTCGGGGCGTCTCGTGGCGGTCATGGGAGCGAGAGGATACACCGCGTGGCGAGGGGCTCTTCGCTCCGTCCGCGCCGGAAATCACTTCCGTTCTTGATGGTTGTCGGTGTCATCACGGGCCGCCAGGCGACGTCACGGCCACGTGATAACATGTTCCTTGGAGGTATCACGTTTATAGGACGCGATCGTGGCCCCCCGGCGAGACACGGTCAGAAGGACAGACGATGAAGCCTTCGTCGGTTCGCAACCCGATCACTCGATGGCTGGAGGCAGCCACCATCTACAACCTGGCTTGGGGTCTCGCCGTCATCGTGGCGCCTGCGGCCGTGTTCGGTCTGGCCGGCGTGACGGTGGTCGAGCCTCTGGCCTGGCGCGTCGTCGGGATGATGGTGCTCGTCTATTCGCCGGCCTACGCCTGGGCTTCGGCCCATCCAGAACGCGCCAAGCCGGTGGTCGCCATCGGGTTCCTTGGCAAGGTCGGCGGCGTCGTCGGAGTGGCCATCGCGACGATGGCCGGAGGCGCCGCACCTGGCTTGGTCTGGATCGTCCTGTTCAACGACCTCATCTGGCTTCCGGCGTTCGCCCGATATCTGCTGTTCGGACCAGCTCCACATCGGCGGTTCGTCGGCAGCCGCATTCGCGCCGACCTGTGGTCCCCATACCTGCCGATCTTCGCATCTGGCCCGGACCAGCCGACGGAGACGTTCACTAACCAACTCCTCCGGCGACCCGATGAGGATTTCGTGAGCGTCGCCGACGGCAGGATGACACGAGTCTGGTGGCGCCCCGGGTGGCTGACCCCACTCTTCGTGATGCTTGGCTCGCTGGGCATCCTGGTTCCTCGCCAGGGTGCGGATGTCCCCGCTCGGCTGCGGGTTCGGCCCGCATTCGATGACATCGGTCGGCCGTATCAGGTCTGCGATCGCGAGTTCGACTTCGCGCGACAGCACGCCTTCGTGACCGTCAAGAAGTTCGAGCCCGACCTCGGGGTCATCACGGAAGCGGTCGGGCCCCGCGGCATCATCGTCGTCGCCTGGGAGACGCAGCTACGCTCCTGGCGGCTGTTGACGTTCCGGACGATCGGAGTGGGTGTCCAGTTCGGAGCGCGACGGGCCTGGCTCGACGATTCGATCTGGCAATGGGTGTTCGGCAGGACCGTCTTCGTCCAGCTCGCCGATCGGCTCGTCAAGGACCTCATCCTGATCCGGATGACCGTCCGTCATCCATGGCTCGGGCCCGTCTTCGGCTATGAGGGCAGATTCCAGATCAGCCGTGAATCGAAGTCAAGGTGAGATGGAACTGGTCTCATCGCAAGGCCGCCTCGACGAGGCAGGGTCTCAGTCCCGGGGCACACGGTAGCTCCTGTCCGTTTCACGCCCGTTGCCGGATCTGGACGTGCCGTGCGAATGTAGGCTCGGAACACCGAAGAGGAGCGACCATCGTTGGCTACGCTCGCGACTCGCCTGCTCAGCGCCGCCTTGCTCCTGTCGTTGGCCGGTCTCGCGACCGGTTGCGGAGCAGCTGACCCGCCGCACCCCGCCGGGTCGATCGCGCCCGAGCCCATCCCGCAGGAGAGCCTGCCGGTCGTCTCGCAAGACGAGCTGGCGGATGCCGTGGACTTCCGTGAGCGATTCGGGTTACGCGCCGACCTCACGTACGTGCGTGCCGTCGCGGGCAACCCCGATGCGCAGGCCGGTGTGCCCGAGTTCGGAGTCCCGCTGCTACCTGGCGAGCTGGACGACCTGCTGAGTCGACGCTGGGATCCGGATGTACACAGACAGTTGAGCTTCTACGGCCAGCGGTTTCCTGATGACTTCGCGGGTGCGTACATCAACCAGAAGGCGAGTGGCGTGATCATCGCGTTCAAACAGAACGTCGACCAGCACCGCGCCGCGCTGTCGAGCCTCTTCCCACCGGAGGCCCTGATCGAAGTTCGCCAGGTCGAGTGGAGCCTGGCTGACCTGGATGGGTTCGTCGATCGGATCGAGGCGGAATCCGACTGGTTCGACTCCATCGGCGTCATCGCTCAGCCAGGGAGGAACTCGATCGATAACGTGGTCGACCTGCGGTTCAGGGCACGGGAGGACGTAGGAGACCAGATCAGCGCCCACTTCGGCGATCCGGCCTGGCTACGGACGGCCTGGAAGGGTCCTCTGCCATGGGAGGGTGCTCGGGCGGACTTGACGATCGAGGTGGTCGACACCGACGGGCAGCCAGTCCCGCAGTTGTGGTGCGAGGTCACGCCGCTCGACCCGACGGTCCCGTCCGAGGGCGAGTCCATCTTCGGGACGAACGGAGCCGGGATCTGCACGCTGAAGAACCTGCCTGTGACCTCGTATCTGGTCGAGCTTCACGAGTTCGTCGACAACGACCACTACGACCCGGAACCGATCGGATCGGTCAGGGTGGAGCTCGGTGTCGGCGGCGCATCGGCGAAGGTCGTACTCCGGTGATGCGAGACGGCCGCCGGAGTCGCACTCGGGCACCCCATGGGGACGTCGTCGCATGTCGGGCCCCGGGTGGGCGCGTACTCGCGGTATGCGAGGTACATGCCGATCCCCAGGACCAGGGCGATGACGACCACCAACGTGGCGAGCACCGACGATGCCCGCGTCGAAGGCTCATGACGACCGCGAACCTATCCCCAGGGTCCCAAGAGTGCGACGGCCAGCCCGGCCGCCAGCGCGATGCCGGCCCACAGGGTCAGCTTCCGAGTCTCGGACCTGGACCGGTCGGTGTCCTCCTGGACTCGCCTGACTTCTTCTGGCCACCACGGGCGATCCGTGTCGAACAGGACGAGCGTCGGCAGGATGAGCAGGAGACTCGTAAGGATCGCGAGAGGAAACTGTCCCGTTACGGCTCCGACGATCGGGCTGACGAAAAGCGCGACCGACCACCAAAGCCGATTCCCCACGAAGTAGACCCTGGTCGCGTCCATCTCAGACATCCTACGTGCCACCTGTCCAGCGGAAGAGGGGCCCTGGGGACCGTGGCGAGGGCTTGCCGGTCAGTCGGGGACGAAGAAGCCCCAGACGCTATTGGAATACTCTCCGGCCGCGAACCGGACCGGCGGTGTCACCCCGGCGACCTCATACGTGAAGAACGTGTGGCGCTGGTCCGGGTACTGCGGGTGAGCCACGATGATGTGTCCGCCCGTGGAGGTCCACCCCACCTTCCACGGATCGAAGCCGCCAACGTCAGTGACGTCGCCTTCGAACCCGATGCTGACAAAGCGCCAACCCGGATCGACATCCTCGGTCATGGCGCGGAGCGCTCGAACAGCCGCCAGTGGCCCTCCGAGATCACCTCGGCCACCCCATCGACGACCTTGATCGCCGTCTCGTCGTCGATCGCGTACCCGGGCCTGGTCAGGCCGGCCGCCCACCGTTCCGCGTCGGCCGTGGTGTTCTCCGGCAGATCGGGATTGTCGAGGTGCGGAAAGATCTCGAAGTCAACGAACCCCAGGCCCTCGCCGCCGGCGGGCCGAGTCCAGGCGGCGAAGATGTCCGCGACCGCTGGCGACATGACCAGGCTGCCGGCGCTGAGTCCCACGTACACGAGGTCGAGTGACGGAAGGAGCTCCGCCAACCCGGACTCGCGCATCCAGCGATCGAGGTAGATCGTGTCGCCGCCGTTCACGAGCAGGACATCGGCCTCCTCGAGCTCCGGGACCCAGACCGTTCGCTCGAGGCTGGGCAGCGCCGTGAGCTCCAGGGCACCGACGGACTTCCAGCCGAGCTCGGCCATCGGGGTCTGGGGCTCCTCGCCGGCGATGAAGTTCCACGCCAACTGCGGGCCGTGGCGAAGCGGATAGCTCGCGGTGGAGATGACGAGGGCGGTGCAGTCCTCGATGGGCTTGTCGAGGAGCTCCAGCAAGGCGGCTCGGATGCTCGGGTTCTTGATCCCGGCGGACGTGAGCAGCAGTTTCAACGCGCGTCTCCATGCACTGGTAGGGCAAGGCTAACGCCGGAGGACGGCCGGTGTCCCATCCGCAGCCTCAAGTCGGGCGAAGTGGACGTCGAAGATGACATCGATCCCGTAGGAGAACCCCGAGCCATGACCACGACGACCGCCGATCCCGGCGATCTTGCACATGCCCGTGAAGCCCAGGGGGCGATCCCGGCGCAGACGAGCCGCTCCCTCCGCCGTTGGAACCGGGGCCTGACCTTCGCCCACGGCATCCAGTTCGTCGTGATGATCGCGATCTCCGCGACGGCCGTGGTGTTCGCCCCGGTCGTGCCGACCGTTCGGCCGATCATCGAGGGTGGCCAGTTCACCGGGGTCGAGCCGTCGAGCGTGACGCTCTTCTCCATCCCGCTCGCCTACGTCATCGCCTCGTTCTTCCTCATGAGCGCGATCGCGCACGCATCGGCGGGCTGGTTGCTGCGTGGCCGCTACGAGGCCTTCCTGGCACGCGGGATGAACCCGCTGCGCTGGGTCGAGTACGCGTTCTCATCGACGGTCATGATCGTCGCGATCGCGTACCTCAGCTTCATCACGGACTTCCCCGCCCTGGTCGCCATCGCCGGTGCGAACGTGGCGATGATCCTGTTCGGGTGGAGCATGGAAGCGGCCAACGAGGGCCGTGCGACGGTGGACTGGAAGCACTACATCTTCGGCTGCATCGCGGGCATCGTCCCGTGGATCGCGATCTTCTCGGTCCTGTGGGCCTACTCGGCGCAGGAAGGACTGCCGGCGGACGCCGGGATCCCGGGCTTCGTGTACCTGATCATCGCCAGCCTGTTCGTGGCCTTCAACATCTTCGCGATCACCATGGTCCTGCAGTACCGCAAGGTCGGGCGCTGGCGCGACTACCTGTACGGCGAGAAGACGTACATGATCCTGAGCCTGGTCGCCAAGTCACTGCTCGCCTGGCAGGTCTGGTCCGGGACCCTGCGGCCCGTCTGACCGGGGCCCGTCTGATCGGAGCCTGTCTGACCGGGCTTGCGCAAAGCGTGCGGCAACGTCACATGGTGGGATTCGTTCGGAGTCCGGACTTGTGTCCTGGTGCACTATCCACCTATGCCCATCCGCACGATCGTCGAACGTGGGCCCAAGGGGAAGCGGGCCGTGGCCTTCAGCCTCGACTGGCCCGGGTGGAATCGCGGCGCGAAGAGCGCTGAGCTCGCCGTCGAGACGCTCGAGTCCTATCGGGAGCGCTATCGGCCGGTCGCGGAGCTCGCCGGGATGGCGTCCGAATTCGACGCCGCCGGGCCCCTCGAGATCGTCGAGGACCGGACCGGCACCGGGATGACCGACTTCTACGGCATCTCCTTCTCGTCGTCCTCGACCGAGCACGGGCCGATGAGCGAGGCCGAGCTCGATCGCAAGATCACGCTATTGGAGGCGTCCTGGGAGTTCTTCGATCGCGTCGCGGCACGCGTCTCGCCGGAGTTGCGCAAGGGACCGCGCGGCGGCGGACGCGACCGCGATCTGATCGTCCGCCACGTCATCCGAAACGAGAGCGAAGAGTTCGCGAAGCAGGTCGGGTTGCGGATCCCGGAGGAAGGCGCGCTCAGTCCGGAGGGGCTGCGGCAGTATCGGACGGACTACGTCGCGGCCATGCGCGCGTGTAACGCCGGCGAGATCGAGCGGCGCCCGCGGTCGTGGACGCTCCAGTTCCTCATCCGACACTCCGCCTACCACACGCTCGACCATGCCTGGGAGATGGAGGACAAGGACCTCACCGCCCAGGACGAGGTCTGACCCAACATTCCGTCGCCGCCTGAACCGGCGGGCTCATACTTCGAGTGTGGGAGGGCGACGCGCGAACCGGAGGAGCGCTATCGACGGCAGGATCGTTCTCCGGACGGAACGGCTGCTCCTGACTCCGCTGACGCGGCTCGATGAAGCCGAGCACGCATCGGCGTCGGGCAGGCCGGCTGACGCGTTGCGCGACACCGGCGCGGCTGAGGTGCAGTGGCGGGAGTGCGGGTTCGGCCCCTGGGCGATCAGGGATCTGAGAGAGGAGAGGTTCCTCGGATGCGCGGAGTTGCGCCTGGCTGGAGATGGCATCGATGGGATCGAGCCGGACGAGGTCGAGGCGGGCTGGTGGGTAGCCGAGGAGCGGCGCAGTCACGGGATCGCGACCGAGGCGATGCACGCCGCCATCGGCGACCTCTGGAGTAGGGCCGAAACCGACTGCATCACTGCGTACATCGACGAGGGAGAGAACGAGGCATCGCGCCGCGTGGCGGCCAAGCTCGGATTCGCCGTGCGAGGCCAGGGCCGTGGTCGCTCGGGCGAGCCGATGACGGTGTACGAACTCCGACGAGACGCTTGGCAGTCGGGAGGCTGAAGCGGAAGCCCGCGACTCGACCGTCGGCTCGGATAGGGCGCGGGAATGTCACATCATCGGCGGCGCGGTCTCGACGGCTATCAGCGGACCAGGGTCGAATTGCAGGATTCCCCACCGCCCCTGATGCCGCCGATAGTCATCAGCCGGCGAAGTGAAATCCCGCCGAGACCAAGACCCCGGATCAGCGGCCGGCGCGGACCTTCGGGAGTGGCGGCATCCCGCGCTTGCCGTCGACCAGGAAGTGCTTGAACCAGCCGCGCACGATCTCGAGGTTCTCGACGCGGCGGAACGGCGTGCCGGAGCGGGTCAGCTCGTGGGTCTCCTCGGGGACGCGCATCAGGCGGACCTGCTTCTTGAGTGAGCGCATGACCGTGAACTGCGCCTCGGCCTGGCCGATGGTCGTGCGGATGTCGCGCTCGGAGTGCTGGATGAGCAGCGGCGTCTTGATCCGGTCCGCGTAGGTCACCGGCGAGATCTCGCGGAAGTAGCCGGGATCCACCCACGGCGTGACGCCGAACTCGAGCTGGGCCCACTCGCCGCCGCTGATGTCGCCGGTCAGGAAGAGCATCCCCATGTCGGCGACGCAGCGGCAGGTCATCGCCGCGCGGAACCGATGGTCGTGCGCGACGATCCAGTTCGTCAGGTAGCCGCCGTACGAGCCGCCGGTCACGCCGAGGCGATCGGGGTCCGCGAGGCCGTCCTTCGACGAGCGACTCCACGCCGGCCAGGACGTCCCGCGTCGGCCCCGGGCCCCAGTCGCGGTAGTTGGCGTCGTTGAAGGCCTCGCCGTAGCCCTCGGAGCCGCGCGGGTTGCTGTAGAAGACGCCGATCCCGGCGCCCGCGAGGACCTGGAACTCCCACATCGGCGACCAGCCGTAGAGCGTGTGCGGACCGCCGTGGATCTCGAGGACGAGCGGACGCGCGGCCGTGTCGTCGCCGCCCGGGATGAACCAGCCCTGGACATCCCAGCCATCGACCGTGACATGGCGCTCCTGCGCCGGTCGGAGCTCGATGTCGGCGAGGACGTCCTTGTTGAACTCGGTCAGGCGACGCGGATGCGAGCGACCGTCCATCCAGAAGAGGTCCGGCGCCTCGGTCGGCGTCGAGCGCAGGTAGGCGATCCGGAGCCGGCCCTCGATCCCCTCCCCCGCGATGCCGTCCCAGCCCGAGATGTAGTGCGGGTCGTCCGTGATCCGCTCGAGACGGCCATCGGCCACCGCGATCCGGAACAGCTCGTAGGCCCCCTGGATCGGCGCGGTGAACGTCAGCCAGGCGCCGTCCGGCGACGGGATGACGCGGATCGCGTCGCCGATCGTGACATCGCTGTTCATGCCGGAGCCGGGCATCAGGTCGTGCTCGCCCGAGAGGTTTCGACCCCCGTCCGGGTTCGCGTCGGAGCCGTCCGCTGAGAACAGCCAGAGGTCGTTGCGGGAGGCCGCGTGACTCGGGAATCGATGGCCCGAGCGCGACGATGGAGCGGCCGTCCGGCATCCAGGTCGGGTCGGTGAAGAACGACATCGGACCGGCGGTCACGGCCGTGATCTCGCGCGATCGCGACGTCGATCGTGTAGAGGTCCGAGCGGAACGTGAGGTCGTGATCGCGACGCCGGTCCGCCGAGAAGGCGATCCGCGTGCCATCCGGCGACCAGGCCGGGTCGTGCTCGGCGGTCGGGCCGTCGGTCAGGCGGGTGGCCTCGCCGGTCGACGACGTCCACCAGCCACAGGTGCCCGACCTGGTCGTACGTGAACCCCTCGCCGTTGAGCATGTAGTCGAGCCGGTCCACGAACCGGTAGTCCGAGTCCGGCGGCGAACCCGGCTCCGACGACTTGGCGAGGCCGCGGACCTTCCGATCCTCCTTGAACGTCGCGGCATGGGAGGTGCTGACGACGACGAGTCGGGAGCCGTCGGGCGACCACTCGAAGTCGGACACGCCGCGCGGCAGGTCGGTCAGTCGGCGGGCTTCCCCACCATCGACGGGCAGCAGGTAGACCTGCAACGTGTCCTCGCGCTCCTTGATGGACGAGCGCTCAGGCTCCTCTTCGACGACCGTTCGCCGATCCGACAGGAAGGCGACGGTCCGGCCATCCGGCGAGAAGCGGGCGTGCCAGTCGTTCTTGGCGCCGATCGTCAGCTGGCGCGCCTCGCCGCCGTCGGTCGGGACGAGCCAGAGCGCGTGGCGGTAGCCATCGAAGCCGGGCGCGACGGTCTTGACCGCCGTGACGACGCTGTCGACCGTCGGGCGACAGGCGAACGCCGATCGGGATGCGCAGGCGGTAGAGGTCGTCTGGCTTGGGGGGTCGGGGCACGAGCGCAGTGTAGCGAGGACTACCATCGTCGTGCCATGCCAGACCAGCTCACCTTCCGGCTGGAGACGGACCTGCTGCCGGACCTCCCCGACCTGCGGCCGATGGAGCCGCGCCTGCTGCCCGAGGCGTTCGACTCGGACGAGCACCTGTTCGAGCCGTGGTGGGGCGGCGTCCGGGCGTTCGCCTACGTCGGACCGGCGATGCAGCCGGGCGACGGCGCGGTGCGGATCGTGGATGCCGCCGGCGTGGACGTGTCCGCGGCACTCCCCGAACTGGCCGGGTTGGCCGTTCGGGTGGCGGCACGGTCGGCGATCCTGGACGGGGAGCTGGTCGTCGTGGACGGCACGGGCCGGGCGGATCCGCGAGAGCTGGAGCGGCGGCTGGCCGGGGAGGCGGGCCACCCGGCGGCGTTCCTGGCGTTCGACCTGTTGCACCTGGACGGGCGGTCGTTGCTGTCGCAGCCACTCGTCAAGCGGCGCGAGGCGCTGCGGCGGATCCTGCGCCCCGGCGACGAGGTGGTCGCGGTACCCGCGATCGCGACCGAAGGCAAGGCGCTGTTCGAGGCCGTCGCGGCCCAGGGCGTCGCCGGCGTCCTGGCCCGCCAGCGGATGAGCCCCTACTTCCCGGGCGTCCGCAGCCGCCTGTGGCGGTTCATCCCGGCCGTGGCCGCCGTGGGGGCGCTCGCCGAGGAAGGCGCGGAGCCCTTGCCGCCACCGACCGTGGCGACGGCCCCGGTCCTCGCGCTGATCAGCCGCCTCCCCCTCGACGACGAGTCGTAGGCGCTACGCCCGCCTTGCGGGCCGCCGCGATGAAGGCGCGGACGCCGGGGCGCTGGCCGTACAGCAGGACGCCGGCCGCGTACATCCGGGTCGCGACGACGGCCACGAACGACGATCGACGACGATGAGGATCCCGATCGACAGCGCGACCTGCCATGGCGGCACGGCGCCGATCATCAGCCGGGCGAGCATCACGAACGGGCTGAACGGCGGCAGGAACGAGGCGACGAACGTCCACGTCCCGCCGCCACCGCTGAGGGCCAGGATCGCCGACAGGTAGCCCGCGACCGCCACGAAGCTGAGCGGCAGGGACAGCGTCTGGAGGTCGTCCGGCCGGCTCACGAACGAGCCCATCGAGGCGTAGATCAGGGCGAACAGCGTGAAGCCGAGCAGGAAGAACACGCCGTAGCCGAGGAGCAGGCCCGGCGTCAGCCCGACGAGCGGCGTCCCGGCCGCCCAGGCCGGCCCGAGGATGGCCTCGGCGATCTGGTCCTGGAACGCCAGCACGACCAGCGCCGGCACGACGATCGCGACGTATTGGGTCAGACCCGGCCCCGCCGATCCCGGCGACCTTGCCGGCCAGCAGCTGCCGCGGTGAGGCGGCGCTGATCATCAGCTCCATCACGCGGCTGCTCTTCTCGGCGGCGACGCCGGTCGCGACCCACATGCCGTAGATGATCACGGTCATGAACAGCAGCACGACGAAGACGATCCCGAGGAAGGCGCGGCTGGCGACGGCCTGCGGCGAGATCGCCGTCCCGCCTTCGGTGGCGACGTTGGTGGACTCGATCCGGAAGTTCGGGTTCTGGAACGCGCCGAGCTGCGAGTCCTCGGGCAGCGTCGACGTCCAGTCGATGATGCCGATGCCGATCGCGGCGAAGCCGACCAGCGTGGCTGCGGACGCCGTCGGCCGGCCCGTTGGTCGTGTAGAGCGACGTCGATCTGCCCGGTCGGCAGCCGCTGGACGGCCATGACGCCGGCAACGTCGCCCCGGGCCAGTTCCTCCGCGGCCGTGGCCGCGTCGGTCGCCCGCTCGATGATGAACGGTCGCTTCCAGGTCGCCTGGTCCACGCCGTCCGGCGGCGCGTTGAGCATGCTGTCGGCGACGCCGATGGCCCGCAGCGCCAGGTCGTCGTCGTCGGCGACGACCGCGATCCGGGTCACGGTCGAGCGATCCATGTAGCGGATGGCGATCGGGGCCAGCGTCACCATCAGGCGCGACGCGCCATCAGGACGATGGTCGAGGCGATGAACAGCGGGCTGCTTCACCCGGTCGCGGTACTCGCGGCGGGCGACGATGCCCGCGTTCGGCATCAGCGGATCGCGCCGCGCCATCAGGCGACCCCGCCGGCCGGCAGGGAGGCGCCGGTCGCCGCATCGAGCGCCCAACGCCGGCTCGTCGTCCGGCGAGCGCCCGACGTGCTCGATGAAGATGGCCTCGAGGCTCGGGTCGGTCAGTTCGAAGTGGGTCACCGCGACGCCCTTGCGCGACGAGGGCCGCCAGGACGCCGGACGGCTCCACGCCGGGGTCGAGCTCGAGTTCGACGTGGCCGGCGCCCGGCCGGACCATCGTGACGCCCGGGAGGTCCGCGACCCACGCCGGGGCGGCTTCGCCTTCGACGCCCAGGCGCACCGTGCGCCGGCCGCTCGCGCGCTTGAGGGCACTCACCGTGCCGCCCGCCACGACCCGGCCGTGATCGACGATCGCGACCGACTCGCACAGCGCCTCGGCGGCTTCCATCTGGTGCGTGCTGAAGATGAGCGTCCGGTCGCGGTCGCGCAGCTCCAGGAACGCCTCGCGCAGCAGGACCAGGTTGACCGGATCGAGGCCCGTGAACGGCTCGTCCATGAGCAGGACCTCGGGGTCGTGCAGGATCGCCGCGATGAACTGGACCTTCTGCTGGTTGCCCTTGGAGAGTTCCTCGGCCCGGCGCGGCGCGTAGTCGGCGATGCGGAAGCGCTCCAGCCAGCCCAGCGCGTCCTTGCGCGCCTTGTCCGCGGGCACGCCGTAGAGCGACGCGAAGTAGACGAGCTGATCGAGGACGGCCATCCGCGGGTACAGGCCGCGCTCCTCGGGCAGGTAGCCCCAGGTCCGGCGCGGCAGGTCCGTCGTCAGGGACCCGTCCCAGCGGGCCTCGCCCTCGTCCGCCTCCAGGATCCCGAGGCAGATCCGCATCGTGGTCGTCTTGCCCGCGCCGTTGGCGCCCAGGAATCCGAACACGGCGCCGCGAGGGACCTCGAACGTCAGGCGGTCCAGTGCGATGTTCGCCCCGAATCGCTTCGTGACGTGATCGATCTCCAGAGTCATCGCGGCGAGCATAGCCAAGGACGTGTCGGATGCGCCGTCGGCCGATGGTCCGGGGTGGGCGTGCGACCCCGGCCGGCGCGCCGTGCGGCGACCACCGGCCCGCAAGCGAGTACGATTCAGGCTGATGCACAGCCCCTCGACGCCGCCCGAACTGGTCACGCCGGTCTCCATCCATGCCGACCGCGCCGCCGGGCGCCTCTCGATCGTCTGGGGCGACGGCCACGAGACGGCCTACGAGATGCTCCCCCTGCGCTGGCTGTGCCCGTGCGCGTACTGCCGCGGCGAGGCCGGCCTGCCCGGCTGGCTGGACAGCGCCCCGGTCCTGACCGACGAGCAGATCCGGCTCGACCGACGTCTCGATGATCGGCGGCTACGCCATCGCGCCGCACTGGGGCGACGGCCACCACACCGGCTACTACACGTTCACGATGTTGCGCGAGTACTGCCCGTGCGACGAGTGCACCCGGCGACGGACCGGGCACGCCGCCGCGGCACCCACACCCTCCGTCCTGGACCGCCACGAGGAGCACGCATGATCGTCGTCACGACCCCATTCGTCGCCGGCCACCGCATCACCGAATCGAAGGGGATGGTGTTCGGTCTCGTCGTCCGCAGCCGCGGCATCGGCGGCAACCTCATGGCCGAGCTCCGCTCGCTCGGCGGCGGCGAGATCCACGAGTACACGAGCCTGCTCGAGGACTCCCGTCGGCAGGCCCTGGACCGCCTCATCCAGAACGCGACGCTCCTGGGCGGCAACGCCATCCTGTCGATGCGCTACGACAGCTCGTCGCTGTCCGGCTCGATGAGCGAGATCGTCGCCTACGGCACGGCCGTCGTGGTCGTCCCCGACGAGTCCGCCGAAGCCACCACCCTGGACTGACGATGGGCATCGGGATCGCCCGGCTCCTCATCCTCGTCACCGGTGCGCTCATGGCGGTCGGCGGCCTGCTGCTGATCCTCCTGCCGAGCTTCGGCGGGACCATCACCGGGTTCTACCTGGTCCTGTTCGGGGCGGCGCTCATCGTCGGCGCGCTGCTGGAGCGGATGCGCTATCGCTCGGACGCCGTCGATCGCTCGTCGCACCCGGTCGGACCGGGCGGCGGCGAGCCGCTCGATGCGCCCCTGGAACCGCGATTCACCTCGACCGACGAGGTCTTCGTGGACCCGACGTCCGGCCATCGGATGCGGGTCTACCTGGACGCGCGGACCGGCGAACGGCGCTACCGAGCGGAGGGCTGACCGGGACCTTCGGGTGACTCAGGGCGCCGAAGCGCCCATGCTATCCTCGCCGGCCGGGTTTCGAGCCACGCGTCGAGCGACCGAGCCCACTCGAGCCCGACGCCCGCCAGGAGCCGTCCACCGCATGGCCGCCCTTCGATCTGGTCCGACCGCCGCCCGCTGGGACCGCCCGTCCGGCCGTTCCGCCGCGCCCGCGCCGCCCGGCCCGCGTCGAAGTGCGACTTCCCGTACCTCAACCGCGAGCTGGCCTGGCTCGAGTTCAACGCCCGCGTGCTGTTCGAAGCCCGCGACGAGCGCAACCCGCTCCTGGAGCGGGTCAAGTTCCTGAGCATCTTCGCGGGCAACCTCGACGAGTTCTTCCAGGTCCGCGTCGCCGGCCTGCGCGAGCAGGTCGAGGCCGGCAAGGCCCACCGCTCCCCCGACGGCCGCACCGCCGAGGAGCAGCTCGCCGCCATCCGCTCGCGCGTGCTCGAGCTCGTCCGCGGAGCACTCGGCCATCTACCTGGACGTCCGGCGCTCGCTGGCCGACGAGGGCGTCGAACTGCTCGACTACGCCGCCATCCCGGAGCACCACGAGGCGCTCCGCCAGCGCTTCCTCGACGAGATCTATCCCGGTCCTGACGCCGCTCGCCGTGGACCCGGGCCACCCGTTCCCGTACATCTCCACGCTGAGCCTCTCGATCGCCGTCGGCCTGCGCGACCCGGCGACCGGCGAACGCGGCTTCGCCCGGGTGAAGGTGCCGCAGATCCTGCCGCGCCTGCTCGAAGTCGAGAAGTCGCGCTTCGTCCTGCTCGACCAGGTCATCGAGCAGAACCTGGACGCCCTGTTCAGCGGGATGGAGGTCCTGGAGCACCACCTCTTCCGGGTCACGCGCAACGCCGACCTCGCGATCGAGGAGGACGAGGCGGACGACCTGCTCCTGGCGATCGAGGAGGAGCTCCGGCGGCGGCGCTTCGGCGAGGCGGTCCGCCTCGAAGTGGAGCGCTCCATGCCGGCCGGCGACCCGGACCCTGCTGATGCGCGGCCTCGGTCTCGAGGAGGCCGACAGCTACGAGGTCAGCGGCATGCTGGACCTGACCGGGCTGTGGGCCATCGCGGACCTGGACCGGCCGGACCTCAAGGTCGCGCCGTGGACGCCGGTCACGCCGCCACGGCTCATCCCGCCCGACGAGGACGAGCCGGCCGACGTCTTCGCCGCGATCCGCGCCGGCGACATCCTGGTCCACCACCCGTACGAGTCGTTCACGGCGTCCGTGGAGCGGTTCATCACGCAGGCCGCCGACGACCCGGACGTGCTGACCATCAAGCAGACGCTGTACCGGACGTCGGGCGACTCGCCCCTCGTCCAGTCGCTCATCCGGGCCGCCGAGCGCGGCAAGCAGGTCGTCGTCCTGGTCGAGATCAAGGCCCGCTTCGACGAAGAGGCGAACATCATCTGGGCCCGCAAGCTGGAGCGCGCCGGCGCCCACGTCGTGTACGGGCTGGTCGGGCTCAAGACGCACTCGAAGACGTCGCTCGTCGTCCGGCGCGAGGGCTCCGGCCTGCGCCGCTACGTCCACATCGGGACCGGCAACTACAACCCCAAGACCGCCCGCCTGTACGTGGACCTGGGCCTGCTGACCTGCCGCCCGGAGATCGGCGCGGACGTCACGGACCTGTTCAACGTCCTGACCGGCCTGTCGCGCCAGCAGACGTTCCGGCGACTGCTCGTCGCGCCGCACAGCCTGCGGTCGCGGTTCCTGGAGCTGGTGGACCGCGAGATCGCGCACGCCGCGGCCGGCCATCACGCGCGGATCGTGCTCAAGCTCAACGCCATCGTGGACGTCGCGGTCATCGAGGCGCTCTACCGCGCGTCGAACGCCGGCGTCGATATCGACCTCATCGTCCGCGGCGCGTGCTCCATCCAGCCCGGCGTGCCCGGCGTCTCCGAGCGGATCCGCGTCCGCTCGATCATCGGCGAGTTCCTGGAGCACTCGCGGATCTGGTCGTTCGAGAACGGCGGGTCGCGCGAGTGGTACATCGGCTCGGCCGACCTCATGGACCGCAACCTGGACCGCCGGGTCGAGGCGATCGTGCCGGTCGAGGACCACGACGCCGGGACCGGCTCGCCGGGATCATCGACCTGATGCTCGCGGACGAGCGCCGCTCGTGGCAGCTCCGGCCGGACGCCACCTGGGTCCGCACAGAGGTGGTGCTCGGGCGCACCGGAACCATCGACACCTTCGAGGCGCTCAAGCAAGATGCCCTCGAGCGCGGACAGGTCTTCGGCCTGCCCCACCGACCTGGAGCCGGAGCCGGTTCGCTGGATCCCCGGGCATGACCGACACCTTCGAACCCGTCGCGGCCCCGAAGCCGGTCGAAGTCGAGCTGAAGTACCGCGTCGTCGTCCGTGGCCGCCGCGGAGCGCTACCTGACGGCGCCGCGGGTCGGCGCGTTCGACGCGCACGACCAGGCGCAGGTCTTCCCGCATCGAGGACCGCTACGTCGACACCGACGATGGCGCGATGGCCACCGCCGGCTATGCGGTCCGGCTGCGCTCGTCGAAGTCGGGCACGACCGTGTCGCTCAAGTCGCTCGGAGCACTCCGAGGGCCCGGCGGCGCCGTTCGGCGCGAGGAGGTCGAAGGACCGGCCGATCCCGTCCGCCGGACCATCCGACTGGCCGACGTCGGCGGCTCGTTCGCTCGTCCTCGAGCACGCCGGGACCGCGCCGCTGGTCGAGCTGGTCACCGTCCGCCAGGTCCGACGCAAGCGCCAGATCCGCGACGCCGGGACGCGCGTCGAGCTGAGCCTGGACGAGGTGTCCGTCATCGCCGGTGGCCGCGAGATCGGGCGATTCGCCGAGCTGGAGGCGGAACTGCGGCGCGGACCGGAGGTCCGCCTGGAAGAGCTGGCGGCGATCTTCGATGCGGACCTGACGCTGACGCGAACGACCGAAAGCAAGCTCGATGGGGCGCTGGCGATCGCCGCGGCCCACGGTGCCTCGGGCAATGGGACGGCGTCGGACGGGGCCGAGGCGGGCGGCCAGGGAGCGGCAGACAGCGCGGCGACCAGTGAGACCGTCGGCGCGGGCGCCGCGTCCGCATCCGACGATGCTGACAAGGCCGGCGAAGCCAGCTTCCTCCCCCCCCCCTCGTCTCTCGCACACCCAGGTCACCGTCTGGCGATCGACGTAGCGGATGGCGATCGGCGCCAGTGCGACGACCAGGGCCAGGCCCCATCAGCACCATCGTCGACGCGATGAACAGCGGGCCGCGCACGCGGTCGCGGTACTCGCGCCGGGCGACGATGCCGGCGTTCGGCAGCAGCGGGTCGCGCGCGGGCCATCAGGCGACCCCGCCGGCCGGCGGGACGGCGCCGGCGGCTGCATCGAGCGCCAGCGTCGGCTCGTCGTCCGCCGGGCGGCCGACGTGCTCGATGAAGATGGCCTCGAGGCTCGGGTCGGCGACCTCGAAGTGGGTCACCGCGACGCCCTCGCGACGAGGGCGGCCAGGACGACGGCCGGCTCCACGCCGGCCTCCAGCTCGAGCTCGACGTGGCCGGCGCCCGGCCGGACCACGTGACGCCGGGGAGGTCGGCCAGCCAGGCCGGGGCGGCTTCGCCTTCGACGCCGAGGCGGACCGTCCGCCGGCCGCTCGCGCGCCTGAGCTCGCGCACCGTGCCGCCGGCCACGACCCGGCCGCGGTCCACGATCGCGACCGACTCGCACAGCGCCTCGGCCGCCTCCATCTGGTGGGTGCGAGAAGACCACCGTCCGGCCCCGGTCGCGCAGCTCCAGGAACGCCTCGCGCAGGAGCACCAGGTTGACCGGGTCGAGGCCCGTGAACGGCTCGTCCATCAGCAGGACCTCGGGGTCGTGCAGGATCGCCGCGATGAACTGGACCTTCTGCTGGTTGCCCTTGGACAGCTCCTCGGCCCGGCGGTCGGCGTAGTCGGCGATCGGAACCGGCCCAGCCAGGCCAGCGCCTCGCGTGCGCGCCGTCCGCGCGGCACGCCGTAGAGCGACGCGAAGAACACGAGCTGGTCCAGGACGCGCATCCGCGGGTAGAGGCCGCGCTCCTCGGGCAGGTAGCCCCAGGTCCGGCGCGGCAGGTCGGTGGTGCGGGTGCCGCCCCAGCGGACCCGCCCGCGTCCGGCTCCAGGATGCCGAGGCAGATCCGCATCGTCGTGGTCTTGCCCGCGCCGTTGGCGCCGAGGAAGCCGAAGACCTCGCCGCGGGGGACCTCGAACGTCAGGTCGTCGAGGGCGATGATCGCCCCGAAGCGCTTGGTGACGTGGTCGATCGCCGAGAGCTCATCGCGCGCGAGCATAGCCCAGGCCGCGTCGGATGCGCCATCGGCCGATGGTCCGGGTGCGCGTGCGACCGATGGGTCCGGGTGCGGGCGACCCTCGACGCCGGCCAAGCGAGTACGATCGAGGCTGATGCACAGCCCCTCGACGCCGCCCGAACTGGTCACGCCGGTCTCGCATCCATGCCGACCGCGCCGCCGGGCGCCTCGCGATCGTCTGGGCCGACGGCCACGCGACGGCCTACGACACCCTCACCCTCCGCTGGCTCTGCCCGTGCGCCTACTGCCGCGGCGAGGCCGGCCTGCCCGGCTGGCTCGACAGCGCCCCGACGCTGACCGCCGAGCAGACCCGGCTCGTCGACGTCGCGATGGTCGGCGGCTACGCCATCGCGCCGACCTGGGGCGACGGCCACCACACCGGCTACTACACGTTCACGATGCTGCGCGACCACTGCCCGTGCGCGAGTGCACCGGCGACGGACCGGGCACGCCGCCGCGGCACCCACACCCTCCGTCCTGGACCGCCACGAGGAGCACGCATGATCGTCGTCACGACCCCGTTCGTCGCCGGCCACCGCGTCATCGAATCGAAGGGCATGGTCTTCGGGCTCGTCGTCCGCAGCCGGGGCCTCGGCGGCAACCTGATGGCCGGGCTCCGCTCGCTCGGCGGCGGCGAGATCCACGAGTACACGAGCCTGCTCGAGGACACCCGCCGCCAGGCCCTCGACCGCCTGGTCCAGAACGCGACGCTCCTGGGCGCCAACGCCGATCCTCTCGATGCGCTTCGACAGCTCGGCGCTGGCCGGGACGATGTGCGAGATCGTCGCCTACGGCACCGCCGTCGTCGTCGTGCCCGACGAGTCCGCCGACGGCCACCACCCTGGACTGACGATGGGCATCGGGATCGCCCGCGCTCGTCATCCTCGTCACCGGTGCGCTCATGGCGGTCGGCGGCCTGTTGCTGATCGTCCTGCCGAGCTTCGGCGGGACCGATCGCCGGGTTCTACCTGGTCCTGTTCGGGGCGGCGCTCATCGTCGGCGCGCTCCTCGAGCGGATGCGCTATCGCTCGGACGCCGTCGAGCGCGACGGCGCACCCGGTCGGACCGGGCGGCGGCGAGCCGCTCGAGCGCCCCTGGAGCCGCGCTTCGGGCGACCGACGAGGTCTTCGTGGACCCGACGACCGGCCATCGGATGCGGGTCTGGCTCGACCCGCGGACCGGCGAGCGGCGGTACCGTGCGGAGGGCTGACCGGGACCTTCGGGTGACTCAGGGCGCCGAAGCGCCCATGCTATCCTCGCCGGCCGGGTCGCCACGTGTCGAGCCGACCGGCCATCGAGCCGCGCGCCCGCAACCAGGAGCCGCCTCACACGCATGGCCGCCATTCGATCGTCCGACCGCCGCCGCTGGACCGCCCGTCCGGCCGTCCGCCGCGCCCGCGCCGCGCCGGCCCGCGTCGAAGTCGACTTCCCGTACCTCAACCGCGAGCTGTCCTGGCTCGAGTTCAACGCCCGCGTCCTGCACGAGGCGCGCGACGAGCGCAACCCGCTCCTGGAGCGGGTCAAGTTCCTGGCGATCTTCGCCAGCAACCTCGACGAGTTCTTCCAGGTCCGCGTCGCCGGCCTGCGCCAGCAGGTCGAGGCCGGCAAGGCCGCCCGCTCGCCCGACGGCCGGACCGCCGAGGAGCAGCTCGCCGCCATCCGCGACGCGCGTCCTCGAGCTCGTCGCGCGAGCACTCGGCGATCTTCGCTGGACGTCCGGCGCGGCGCTGGCCGACGAGGGCATCGAGCTGCGTCGACTACGACGCGATCCCGGAGCACCACGAGGCGCTCCGCCAGCGCTTCCTCGACGAGATCTTCCCGGTCCTGACGCCGCTCGCGGTCGACCCGGGCCACCCGTTCCCGTACATCTCGACGCTGAGCCTCTCGATCGCGGTCGGCCTGCGCGACCCGGAGACCGGCGAGCGCGGCTTCGCCCGGGTCAAGGTGCCGCAGATCCTGCCGCGCCTGCTCGAGGTCGAGCCGTCGCGCTTCGTCCTGCTCGACCAGGTCATCGCGGCCAACCTGGACGCGCTGTTCACCGGGATGGAGATCCTGGAGCACCACCTCTTCCGGGTCACCCGCAACGCCGACCTCGCGATCGAGGAGGACGAGGCGGACGACCTGCTGCTGGCCATCGAGGAGGAGCTCCGGCGGCGCCGCTTCGGCGAGGCCGTCCGGCTCGAGGTCGAGCGCTCCATGCCGGCCGCGACCCGGACCCTGCTGCTGCGCGGCCTCGGCCTCGAGCGAGGCCGACTGCTACGAGGTCAGCGGCATGCTCGACCTGACCGGCCTGTGGGCGATCGCCGACCTCGACCGGCCGGACCTCAAGCCCGTGCCGTGGACGCCGGTCACGCCGCCGCGGCTCATCCCGCCCGACGAGGACGAGCCGGCCGACGTCTTCGCCGCGATCCGCGCCGGCGACATCCTCGTCCACCACCCGTACGAGTCGTTCGCCGCGTCGGTCGAGCGGTTCATCGCCCAGGCCGCCGACGACCCCGACGTCCTGACCATCAAGCAGACGCTGTACCGCACGTCCGGCGACTCGCCCATCGTCCAGTCGCTCATCCGGGCCGCCGAGCGCGGCAAGCAGGTCGTCGTCCTGGTCGAGATCAAGGCCCGCTTCGACGAGGAGGCGAACATCGTCTGGGCGCGCAAGCTGGAGCGGGCCGGCGCCCACGTCGTGTACGGCCTGGTCGGCCTCAAGACGCACTCCAAGACCGTCGCTCGTCGTCCGGCGCGAGGGCTCCGGCCTGCGCCGCTACGTCCACATCGGCACCGGCAACTACAACCCCAAGACGGCCCGGCTGTACGTCGACCTCGGGCCTGCTGACCTGCCGCCCGGAGCTCGGCGCGGACGTCACCGACCTGTTCAACGTCCTGACCGGCCTGTCGCGCCAGCGGACGTTCCGGCGGCTGCTCGTCGCGCCGCACAGCCTGCGCTCGCGGTTCCTCGAGCTCGTCGAGCGCGAGATCGCGCACGCCGCGGCCGGCCGTCACGGCGCGGATCGTGCTCAAGCTCAACGCGATCGTCGACGTCGCGGTCATCGAGGCGCTCTACCGGGCGTCGAGCGCCGGCGTCGACATCGACCTCATCGTCCGCGGCGCCTGCTCGCTCCAGCCCGGGCGTGCCCGGCGTGTCGGAGCGGATCCGCGTCCGCTCGATCATCGGCGAGTTCCTCGAGCACTCGCGGATCTGGTCGCTTCGAGAACGGCGGCGACGCGCGAGTGGTACATCGGCTCGGCCGACCTCATGGACCGCAACCTCGACCGGCGGGTCGAGGCGGTCGTGCCGGTCGAGGACCACGAGGCCGCAGGCCCGGCTGGCCGAGATCGTCGACGTGATGCTCGCCGACGACCGCCGCTCGTGGCAGCTCCGGCCGGACGCGACCTGGGTCCGGACCGAGGTGTCTCGAGGGCGCGACGGGCACCATCGACACCTTCGAGGCGCTCAAGGAGGACGCGCTCGACGCGCGGACAGGTCGTCGGCCTGCCCCACCGGCCCGGAGCCGGCGCCGGCTCGCTGGATCCGCGGGCATGACCGACTCGAACCCGTCGCGGCCCCGAAGCCGGTCGAGGTCGAGCTCAAGTACCGGGTCGTCGACCGTGGCCGCCGCGGAGCGCTACCTGACGCGCGCCGCGGGTCGGCGCGTTCGACGCGCACGACCGGCGCAGTCGCTCCCGCATCGAGGACCGCTACGTCGACACGGCCGACGGCGCGCTGGCCACGGCCGGCTATCGCGGTCCGGCTGCGCCAGTCGAGTCGCGGCACGATCGTCTCGGTCAAGTCGCTCGGCGCGCACCGAGGGCCCGGCGGCGCCGTCCGGCGCGAGGAGCTCGAGGGCCCGGCCGATCGGACCGCCGGACCGTCCGACTGGCCGGCGTCGGCGGCGCGCTCGCTCGTCCTCGAGCTCGCCGGCGACGCGCCGCTCGTCGAGCTGGTCACGATCCGCCAGCTCCGCCGCAAGCGCCGATCCGCGACGCCGGGACACGCGCGTCGAGCTGAGCCTCGACGAGGTCGACGTCGTCGCCGGCGGTCGCGGATCGAGCGGTTCGTCGAGCTCGAGGCGGAGCTGCGTCGAGGGCGCCGAGGCGCGGCTGGACGAGCTGGCCGACGATCTTCGACGCGGACCTGGCGCTGACGCCGACGACCGAGAGCAAGCTCGACGGCGCGCTGGCGATCGCCGCGGCCCACGGGCTCGGCATGGCACGGCGTCGGACGGGGCCGAGGCGGCGGCCGAGGCGGCGACGCGGCCGACGGCGACCGTCGGCGCGGGCGACGCGGCCGATCCGACGACGCCGACGGCCGGCGAGCGCCGACGCGATGACGACCGAGCCGGGCCGATGCCGAGTCGTCGGCCGGCGCGCGCCGACGCCGACGACGACGCGCGGCCGAGGGTCGGACGACGCCGAGGCGCGCTCGAGGCCGAGGCGATGGCAGCCGACGCGCGTCGACGCCGAGCCCTGCCGGACCTGGCCGACTTCATCGCCGCCGGCCTGCCGACGACCGCCGACGTCGTCCTGTCGCCGGAGCCGCCGGACGACTCGCGGCTGGTCGTCGGCAAGACGCCCGGGCGTCACCGCCGACGACCACATCGCCGAGGCCGGCCGCAAGGTCCTGCGCTTCCACCTCGCCCGGATGCTCGCCCGCGAGGCCGGCACGCGCGACGGGCATCGATGCCGAGGAGCTCCACGCGATGCGCGTCGCGACCCGCCGGCAGCGGGCCGCGTGGCGCGTCTTCGGGGCGTCGTTCCGGCCCGGCCGGACGAAGCGCTACCGGAACGGCCTGCGCGAGATCGCCGTCGCGCCTCGGGCGCCGTCCGCGACCTCGACGTCCTGCTCGAGGCGGCCGACGTCTACCGGGCCGACCTGCCGGTCGCCGAGCAGCGCGCGCTCGAGCCGCTGCTGCGCGACTGGCGCGGCCGCCGCGACGACGCCCGCGTCCTGCTCCTCCGCGAGCTGGACTCCGGACGGCTACCAGCGCTGGGTCGACGACTACCGCGACTTCGTCCGGACCGAGGGCGCGGCGGTCATCCCGGTCGGCCCGACCCAGCCGCACCGCGTCCGCGACACCGCCGCCGTCGCGGATCTGGGCCGCCTACGAGCAGGTCCGCGCCTACGAGCCGGTCCTGCGCTGGGCCGATGTCGAGACGCTCCACGAGCTGCGGATCGCCGGCAAGTGGCTGCGCTACACGCTCGAGTTCGTGCGCGAGGCGCTCGGCCGGAGTCGCGCCGCTCATCGCGCGGGTCACCGCGCTCCAGGACCACCTCGGCCTGATGAACGACGCCGACGTCGCCGCGTCGATGGCCCGGACCTTCCTGGTCGAGCACGCCGGCGAGCTGTCGGCCGCTCGAGAGCGCGGCGATCGGCCGCTACCTCGTCAGCCGCGAGACGGAGGTCGCCCGCCTGCGGCGGACGATCGCGCGTCCCGTGGCGCGGCGTCGCCGGCGTCAGCTTCCGCCGCGGCCTCGGGCGGGTCGTCGCCGGACTCTGTACGGACGCGGTCCGCCCTCAGTCGCGCCAGCCGTGGGCGAGCTCGGGCAGCCGGTCGCGCCAGGCGCCGCCGACGTGGTCGACGACGAGGATCGCGCCCTCGCGGATGCCGGCCTCCGACACGCGGATCCGCGTCGACCCCGTAGCGAGTCAGCAGCGCGTCCATGATCGCGGCGCCGGCCGGCAGGATGCGCGCCCGGATCGGCTTGACCAGGTGGCGCTCGACGGCTTCCGCGGCCGGTCTCGTTGGCCAGGATCGCCAGCGCCTCGGCGATCCGCGCCCGGGTCAGCACCAGGTCGATGCGGGCCTCCGGCACCACCTTGAGCAGGTTCGAGGCGGTCCCGCCGACCGCCACGATCTCGGCCGGGCTCGTGTGCGGCGCGCCTCGCAGGATCGCCGACGGCGTCGGCGGTCATCGCGGCGACCTCGACCCGCGTCGGCGGGTCGCCGGCCGACGTGCCGCGTCGTCAGCCGGTTCGAGCCGAGCTTGAGGCCGGACGCGCGCGGCGGATCGGTCGGCCCGACGACGCAGAACTCCGAGCTGCCGCCGCCGACGTCGACGACGAGCGTCTCCTGCGTCGACCGACCCGGCCGGCCATCACGCCGACGACCGTCAGGTAGGCCTCCTCCTCGTGCGACAGGACGTGGAGCGGGACGCCGGTCGCGCGCTCGACCTCGTGGACGATGGCCGGCGCCGTCGGCGGCGCGGCGGATCGGCTCGGTGCCGAGGAACGTGATGGCGCGGGCGCCCGAGGCCGCGGGCGACTCCGCGTAGTGGACGAGCGCGTCGACCAGCCCGGCACGCGCCGTCGCGCCCGAGGTAGCCGCGCGCGTCGATGGCGACGCCGAGCCCGAGGAAGACCGATTCATCGACGAGCGGCTCGAGCCGATGCTCCGGCGACGCCCGCGACGAGGAGGTGGACCGAGTTCGAGCCGAGGTCGACCGCCGCCGAGACGGCGCCCGACGCCGAGCCGGCCGCCTCCTCGGCCGGCGTCGTCTTCGTCGCCACGTCCCCCGATCGATGGGCGATCTCCGGTCACGCGGCTCCGTCAGGATCCGGGGCAGCAGACGGCTTCGGCGGTCGTGGTCGGTCGCGGGGCCGACAGCCTTCGCCGGGGCACGGGTCGTTCGCGGCTTGGCCGCCGTCGTCGCTCGAGGCTTGGCGGCTGCGGGTCGTCCGCGGCTTGGCCGCCGTCGTCCGCGGCTTCGCGGCAGTCCGCGGCTTCGCGGCCTGGCTTCGGTGCGGCCGCAGCCGACGCCTTGGCTCCGGCTGGCGCCGCTCCTGGCGCCCGTTCGCTTCGTCACCGTCCGGGCCGCCGAACCGGCAGCCGCACCGGCAGCCCCCGCGGCCTTCGCCACGGGCTTGGCCGCGCGCGATGTGGCCGCACTGGCCGCCTTGGCGGCACTCCCGCCGCCTTCGCGGCACTCCCTGCCGCCTTGGCCGCGGACCCGGCCGCCCGGGCCGTCGGCGGCGCCCACGGCCTTCGCGGCCGCGACCGGCACGCTCGCGGCGGATCCCGCCGCAGAGCCGGCCAGGACGGCCATCTTCTCGGTCAGCGACGCGACCCGCTTCGTCGCGTCCTCCACCTGGCGCCGGCGCTTGGCGACCTGCTTCTTGCCCTTCGAGGCCTCGGCGGCCGCCAGCTGCTTCGACGCGCTTCGACTGCTCCTTGACGGCGGCATCGAGCTTCCGTTCGAGGCGCTTGCGTTCCTTGGCGATCGCCGCGGCGACGTCGGCTGCCTTGGCCGCCGCGGCATCCGCCCCGGACGACTTGTGATGCTTCGAGGACTTGGCCATGACTGCCTCCAGATCCGTGCACGATCGGAGGGATCCGACACGCGCCGTCGCAAGTCTGCCACTCCCGCCACGCTCCGGTCGGTCGCACACGAACGTCGACCGCCGACTTCACGTGAGCCGGTGTTAACGCGACGTTAACGCGTCAGGCATCGGCCGTTCACGCCGCCCGCGAACGTCGAAGCGTCAACAGCGAAATCGAACGCTCCCGTATCCGGCCGCGCCTCAGACGCGGCACCTGGAGGATCATCGAGTGACGATCTCGAACCCGAAGCGCCTCGGAGCGCTCATCCTCGCCGCGGCCTTCGCCGCCGCCGCCTGCTCCGGCAGCGGGGCCAGCACCGCCCCCATCGAGCGGCGCCGTCCGGCGCCGCCCGATCCGCGCCACGAGCCCCGTCCAGGCCGCCGGTCGAGGGCACCGTCGTCGTCGACGGCTCCAGCACGGTCTATCCCGATCACCGAGGCCGTCGCCGAGGAGTTCAAGACGGTCCAGCCCGGCGTCGACGTGACCGTCGCCGAGTCCGGCACCGGCGGCGGGTTCAAGAAGTTCTGCATCGGCGAGACCGACATCAACGACGCGTCGCGCCCGATCAAGGAGGACGACGAGGCCGAAGGCACGGCCTGCAAGACCAACGGCGTCACCTACGTCCAGCTCCAGGTCGCGATCGACGGCCTGACCGTCGTGGTCAACCCGGAGAACACCTGGGCGACCTGCCTGACCCTCGAGCAGCTCGACGATCATCTACGGCCCGGACTCGCCCGAGAACCTGACCTGGAAGGCAGGTCGACCCGAGCTTCCCGGACCAGCCGGTCGTCCGCTACATGCCGGGCGCCGACTCCGGGACGTTCGACTACTTCACCGAGGCCGTCAACGGCAAGGTCGACGTCGTCGACCTCGTACGCGACCCAGTCCGAGGACGACAACGTCCTGGTCACCGGCGTCGCCGGCGACGTCAACGCCATCAGCTACTTCGGCTACGCCTACTACGTCGAGAACACGGACAAGCTCAAGGCGGTCGAGATCGACGGCGGCAGCGGCTGCGTCGCCCCGACCGACGAGACCATCGGCGACGACAGCTACGCGCCGCTGAGCCGGCCGCTGTTCATCTACCCGAACACGGCCAAGGCCGCCGAGGAGCCCGGCGCTCGACGGCCTTCGTGGACTTCTACCTCGCCAACGCCGCCACGCTGGCCGCCGAGGTCGGCTACATCGCGGTCCCGGACGACGCTGGCCGCAGCAGCAGCTGGCCGCCTGGAACGCCGCCGTCCCGCAGTAGCGCCCCTCCTCGCGAGGCGACGCCCCGGCCGACTCGGAACGGCCCGGGGCGTCGCCTTCGTTCCGGACCGTGCGCTAGGCTGACCGCCACGACCAGACGCGAGGACCGACCGACCGATGGCCGCCGGACAGATCCAGCTGACGCGCCGCCGACCGTGGTCCGAACGGATCATCGAGGCGCTGCTGTTCGTGGCCGCCGCGCTCGGCGTCGTCACGACGATCGGGATCGTCGTCATCCTGGCCGTACCAGACGCTCGAGTTCTTCCAGATCGTCAACCCGATCGACTTCCTGACCGGCACGGTCTGGTCGGCGTCGATCCAGCCCTACCAGTTCGGCGTCCTGGCGCTGGTCAGCGGCACGCTGCTCGTCGCGACCATCGCGATGGTCATCGGCGTCCCGCTCGGCCTGCTGTCGGCGATCCTGCTCGTCCGAGTACGCGTCGAACCGGGTCCGCAACATCGTCAAGCCGGTGCTCGAGACGATCGCCGGCATCCCGACCATCGTCCTCGGGCTTCTTCGCCATCAACTTCCTGTCGCCGGAGGTCCTCAAGCCGATCTTCGGGAGCGCCATCGGGCCGTTCTCCGCGCTGGCCGGCGGCATCGTCGTCGGGATCCTCATCACCCCGCTCATCGCGTCGATCTCGGAGGACGCGATGCGGGCCGTCCCGCGCGGCCTGCGCGAAGGCGCCTACGCGATGGGCGCGACGAAGTTCGAGGTCGTCCGCAAGGTCGTCCTGCCGGCGGCCGTCTCCGGGATCATGGCCTCGATCATCCTGGCGATGAGCCGCGCGGTCGGCGAGACGATGGCCGTCGTCCTCGCCGTCGGCACGTTCCCGCAGTTCTCGTTCAACCCGCTCGAGAGCGTCCAGACGATGACCGCGTTCATCGTCCAGATCGTCCAGGGCGAGACCTCGCAGGGCTCCGTCCAGTTCCTGTCGCTGTTCGCGGTGGCGATGGTCCTGTTCGTGATGACCTTCGCCCTGAACCTCGCTCAGCGCCTGGTTCGTCCGGCGCTACCGGACGGCGTACTGATGGCCGGTCACGACCGCGCCGCCGACCGCGCCGGCGCCGCCGCGCTTCGAGCCGGCGCTCATGCGCCGCAAGCTGACCGGCACGCTGTTCTACGGGGTCTGCCTGCTGGCGATCGCGATCCTGATCCTGGCCCTGATCGCGCTGCTGCTGAACGTCCTGGTCGCCGGCCTGCCGTGGCTCGAGCTCGACTTCCTCACCGGCGTCCCGTCGCGCCGGCCGGCGAACGCGGGCATCCTGGCCGGCCCTCATCGGCTCGATCGAGCTCGCGATCATCGTCGGCCGCCATCACCTTCCCGCTCGGCATCGGGGCGGCCATCTACCTGGCCGAGTACGCCCCGGACAACCGGTTCACGCGGCTCCTGCAGACGAACATCAGCAACCTGGCCGGCGTGCCGTCGATCATCTACGGCATCTTCGGCCTGGCGATCTTCGTCCGGCTGCTGGGCCTCGGCCCGGTCCTGTTCTCGGGCGCCGCGACGCTCGCGCTGGTCATCCTGCCGCTCGTCATCATCGCCAGCATCGAGGCGCTCAAGGCCGTGCCGCAGGCCCAGCGCGAGGGCGCCTACGCGCTCGGCGCGAGCCGCTGGCAGATGGTCCGCGGCTCGGTCCTGCCGGCGGCGGCGCCCGGGATCATGACCGGGATCATCCTGGCGATGGCCCGGGCGATCGGCGAGGCGGCGCCGCTCGTCGTCGTCGGCGCGGCGACCTTCGTCCTGACCGCGCCGCAGCCGTTCGAGGGCGGCTTCACGCGTCCTGCCGATCCAGATCTTCAACTGGGCGCAGCGCCCGCAGGAGGACTTCCAGGGCATCGCCGCGGCGACGATCATCGTCGTCCTCGTCCTCATCTTCATCCTGAACCTGCTCGCGCTCGTCGTGCGGGCCCGCCTGTCCAGGCACATCCAGTGGTAGAGGAGACGCCCGTGAATGCCGCCCAGGCCGGGTCCACGCTCGACGCACCGGTCGACGGCCGACCCGCCGCCCGACGCCGCACGCCGCCATCCCGACCATCCGGATCGCCGACCGACCCGGACGAGCGCCGACCGCGAGCCGCCGACGCGACGCCGCGGCCGAGCCCGTCATCGAGCTCGCGCGACGTGTCGCTGCTACTACGGCTCGTTCCGCGCCGTCCGGGACGTCGACCTTCACGGCCGCGAAGCAGCGAGATCACCGCGCTCATCGGCCCGTCCGGCTGCGGCAAGTCCACGCTGCTGCGGACGCTCAACCGGATGAACGACCTCATCCCGAGCTTCCGGACCGACGGGCCAGTCCTGCCTCGACGGCCAGGACCTGTATCGCCGAGGACGTCGATCCGGTCGCGGTCCGGCGGCGGGTCGGGATGGTCTTCCAGAAGCCGAACCCGTTCCCCAAGTCGATCTACGACAACGTCGCCTTCGGGCCGCGGATCAACGGCTACAAGGGCGACATGGACGAGCTCGTCGAGCGCAGCCTGCGCCGGGCGGCGCTGTGGGACGAGGTCAAGGACAAGCTCAAGCAGTCCGGCATGGCCCTGTCCGGCGGCCAGCAGCAGCGCCTGTGCATCGCCCGGACGATCGCGGTCGAGCCCGAGGTCATCCTCATGGACGAGCCGTGCTCGGCGCTCGACCCGCGCTCGACGCTCCAGATCGAGGAGCTGATGGCCGAGCTGAAGCGCGACTACACGATCGTCATCGTCACCCACAACATGCAGCAGGCGGCGCGCGCGTCGGACACCACGGTCTTCCTGACGATGGGCGAGGACCGGGCCGGCTACGTCGTCGAGCAGGGCGACACCGTCGGGATCTTCACCAACCCGCAGCACCAGCTGACCGAGGACTACGTGTCCGGTCGGTTCGGCTGAGCGGAGGACGCACGATGACCGACGACAGCCACGCCACCGACGGACGCGCCACCGTGGACGCCCAGATCGACGCCGATCGTGGACCGAGCCGCGACGCCGAGACCGCCGCACGCGGCGCCAGGCCGCCGCGCGAGGCGCTCGACGCCCAGGAAGCGCGTCATCCGCGACGCGGTCCTGCGGATGGGCACGCTCGTCGAGGCCGCCATCCGCGCAGGCGAGCCGCTCGCTCGAGGCGCCACGACGCGGCGCTCGCCCTCGAGGTCATCAAGGGCGACGCGATCATCAACGAGGCCCAGCGCGGCGTCTCGCGGCTCATCTCCGTCGACGATCGCGACCCAGCAGCCGGTCGCGCGCGACCTGCGCTACCTGCTCACCCTGGACCACGTGACGTACGAGCTGGAGCGCATGGGCGACCACGCCGCGTCGGTCGCCAAGCAGGTCCTCAAGCTCGCGCCCGAGCCGCCGCTCGAGGGCTACGTCCACCTGCCCGAGATGGCCGAGCGGGCGGCCGTCCTCGTCCACGGCGTCCTGCGGGCGCTGGTCGAGTCGGACGCGGTCCAGGCCCGCGAGGTCGCCGTCGAGGACGACGAGATCGACCGGCTGTACCACGCCACCTTCGACGACGGTCGTCGAGCTGATGCGCGCGGACCCGGCCAACGTCGAGCGCGGGACGCGGATCGTCATCGCGTCGCACTACCTCGAGCGGATCGGCGACCGTGCGACGAACATCGCCGAGGACATCGTGTACCTCGTCACCGGCGACGTCGAGGACCTCAACCCGTGACCGGACCAGCCCATCCGGATCCTCTTCGTCTGCACCGGCAACTCGGCCCGCAGCGTCATGGCCGAGGCGCTCCTGCGCACCCACGGCGGCGACGGCGTTCGAGGTCCACAGCGCCGGCACCGAACCGAAGGGCATCAACCCGCTGACCCTGCGGGTCCTGGCCGAGGCCGGGATCGACGCGTCGTGGGCGCGCTCCAAGTCCGTCACGGAGTTCGCCGGCCAGTCGTTCGACTACGTCATCACCGTCTGCGACCAGGCGCGCCAGTCGTGCCCGGTCTTCCCGGGCGAGGGCGAGCGCCTGCACTGGGGCTACGAGGACCCGGCGGCGGCCGAAGGCACCGACGAGGAGCGGCTGGCCGTGTTCCGGCGCGTCTTCACCCAGATGGGCGAGCGGATCCACCTGTTCATCCCGCTCGCGTTGCGTGACCACGCGCGGATCGCCACGTCGTGACCGATCTCGAGCCGGTCCGGTCCGTCCAGCTCCACCTGCTGCGCCATGCCCACGCCGGCGACCCGTTCGCGTGGGACGGACCGGACGAGGCGCGGCCGCTGTCGGAGCAAGGGCGAGCGCCAGGCCGACCGGCTCGGCCGCTTCCTGGCAGGGATCGGCTTTCGGACGGACGCGATCATCACGTCGCCCAAGGTCCGCGCCGCGCAGACGGCCGAGATCGTCGCCGAGTGCCTGGGCGTGCCGGTCGGCACGGACGATCGCCTGGCGCGGCGACGTCGGGCTGAGCGCCCTGGACGCGATCCTGCGCGATGCGGGCGACCCGGCCTCCCCGATCCTGGTCGGTCACGACCCCGACTTCAGCGACCTCGTCGTCAAGCTGTGCGGCGGCCTCGGCGTCCCGATGCGCAAGGGCTCGTTCGCGCGGATCGATGCCGAGCGACCGTTCGAGCCGGGCCGCGCGACGCTGCGCTGGCTGGTCCCGCCGGACCTGCTGAAGCCGGACCGCTAGGGTCGGTCCGAGCCGGGTCGGGCCCGGCGACCGATGCTCCCATGGAAATCGACGCCATGACTACCACGGCGGCTATGAAGCCCGTAAGCCCGTTTCGGGACCACATGTAGCGCCGCCGTGAGCGTGGCGACGCCCGTGTCCGATGTCACCGGTGGCCCTTGATAGCGGTCCAGCGCGCGCCATAGTGATGGCGTCGATATCGACATGGACAGCGGGCGCCTGCCCCAGCGCGAGCCGGGTGCGTGGCGCAAGCCGCTTAGGCGTTCGGGCGAGCCGCGGGTGTGCGAGTCGCCGCCAGCTCGCTGACCGTCATGAACCCGCCGGGGACGAGCGTCCGCGCGATCGCGCCCAGCCGCTCCGCGACCCCCGGGGCGATGCGGTAGAAGATCCACTGGCCGCGCCGCTCCGAGGTGACGAGGCCGGCCTCGCGCAGGACGCGCAGGTGATGCGACACGGTCGGCTGGCCGACCTCGCAGCCCTCGGTGAAGTCGCAGGCGCACGTCTCGGTCTCGGCGGCGAGCTGGCGGATGATGGCGAGACGGGTGGGATCGGCGAGGGCCGCCAGGAGGCGGACATCGGGATCCGTGGAGATCGACTTGGTGCGTGACATGGCCGGCAGCATATCGTTGGATTTCGATATTGACAAGATTCGATATGGCGCTATATTGATGTCTGTCGATACACGAACGACGACGAGGCCAAGGGAGGCACACCATGAACCACTCGCACGGCAGCTGGATGCTCACCGGCGGGACCCGCGGGGAGATCGAGGCGGAAGCGCGCCAGATCCAGCACCTGCAGGCGATCCGCGAACTCCGGTCGGAGCGCCGCGCGGCCAGTCGGGCGCAGCGCTCGGCGGCCATCGCTGGAGCGATCAGCGGATTGCGGACGCGTTTCAGCTTCGGAGCCACCCACGCCGAACCGGACTGCTGCCCGGCCTGACCCGCCGCGCAAACCTGACGCCCGGCGCCGACACCTGCGCCACGACACCGCCACCGACCACAAGGAGCCCGAGATGTCCCCGACCGAGCCGTTGACCCAGACCGAGCCGATCGTCGACGAGGTCCGCGACCGCTACGCCGAGACCGCCCGAGCCGTCCTGGACGGGTCCGATCACCGGCGCCGGCTGTTGCGGCGCCGCCGACGGTCCGGGCTTCGGGGAGGTGCTCTACGACGCCACGGATCGGGCGTCCCTGCCCGAAGCCGCGGTGCTGGCCAGCCTCGGCTGCGGCAATCCGATCGCGGTCGCGGACCTGCGCGAAGGCGAGACCGTCCTGGACCTCGGGTCCGGTGGCGGGATCGACGTCCTGCTCTCGGCCCAGCGCGTCGGCCCGACCGGCTTCGCCTACGGCCTCGACATGACCGACGAGATGCTCCAGCTCGCCCGTGCCAACGCCGCGGAGGCCGGCGCGACCAACGTCGAGTTCCGCAAGGGCCGCATCGAGTCCATCCCGCTCGGCGACGCCTCGGTGGACGTCGTCATCAGCAACTGCGTGGTCAACCTGTCGGCGGACAAGGCGACCGTCCTGGCCGAGATCGCCCGCGTCCTGCGACCGGGCGGCCGGGTCGGCATCAGCGACGTCGTCGCCGACGACAGCCTCGATCCCGCCGAACGCGCGACCCGCGGCAGCTTCGTCGGCTGCATCGCCGGGGCGCTGTCCTTCTCCGAGTACCGAGCCGGCCTCGAGGCGGCCGGCCTGACCGAGATCTCCGTCACACCGACGCACGACGTCGCCGACGGCCTGCACGGCGCGATCATCAAGGCCACGAAGCCGGCCGACTGGTCCGCGTCGGACATCCGCGCGGTCGACCTCCCGAAGCCGACGAAGCTGGACCTGTCGATGGCACCCGCCTCGTCTTGCTGCGGCGGCTCGGGCTGCTGCTGAACCCCGACATGCCCGGCCTCGGGGGTCGCCGGTCGCGACCTCGCAGCGCTCGTCCTGGCCGCCGTGTGCTGGGGTACCGGCACGGTCATCAGCAAGGCTGCGCTGGACGAGATGCCGCCGCTGACGCTGCTTGCCGATCCAGCTTGGCGCCAGCCTGCTCATCCTGGCCATCATGATGCGGAGCCAGGGGATCCCGCTCCGCAGCGGCGGATCGCCCCTGCTCGGTCGCCTGGGACTGCTCAACCCGGGGCTTGCTTACGCGTTGAGCCTGATCGGCCTCACGATGATCACCGCCAGCCTGTCCGTCCTGCTGTGGGCGCTCGAACCGCTGATGATCATGGCGCTCGCGGCATGGTTCCTGCACGAGCGGATCACGCCGGCCTTCGTGGTCCTGTCGCTCGTCGCCGTGGCCGGCTTCGTGCTCATCGTCTACGACCCATCGGCCGGCAGCAGCCAGGCGATCGGGATCGGGCTGACGGTCGCCGGCATCGCGTGCTGTGCCGTCTACACCGTCATCACTCGGCGCTGCATCCCCGAGGCGAAGGAGACGAGCCAGGTCGTCATCGCGCAGCAGGCGCACGCCCTCGCGCTCGCCCTGGTGCTTGTGGTCATCGTCGGCCTCGCCGGTGGGGCCATCATGCCCACGTCGCTCACGCCACTCGGGCTCGCCAGCGCGGTCGGCTCCGGCGCCCTCTACTACGCGGGCGCGTACTGGTTCTACCTGGGTGCCTTGCGCCACGTGCCCGCGTCGTACGCCTCGGTGTCGTTCTACCTCATCCCGATCGTCGGCGTGACCGCGGGCGCACTACTGCTCGGCGAGCGCCTGGATGCGCGCCAGTGGGTCGGCGCGGTCATCGTCCTCGGAGCGGTCCTGGCCATCCTTCGGCAGCCGAGCGCGGCGGCCACCGCCAGCGAGGCGCCCGTGCCGGCCGCCGTGGAGTGACCTGGCGTCGAGCCGATCGCTCCGGTCAGCCGGCGCCGGCCGGGACGAACGTCGGGACTTCGTCGTCGTCGCCCGCGATCAGCGGGAACGGCAGCGCGATCGGGTCGGTCGCGAGGCGGCTGACCCCGTTCGCATCGAAGCGGTCGAGGCCCAGGTCCGACACGTCGATGAGGTCCGTCCGGCCGCGCAGCGCGAGGTCCGCCGCGACCCGCGCGACGCCCGGGCCCCACATCATCCCGTGACCGCCCGGCGAGGCGACCGTGACGCCCTCGATCGCGGAGCCGTCCGGCAGCAGGGCCGGACCCAGGATCGGCATGTGGTCGGGCGTGTAGTCGATGGTCGCCACCCAGATCTTGCGCAGGCCGAGGCCCCTGGTCACCGGCACCAGCGCCCTCCAGCCGCGCCCGCATCCGCTCGTGGAACGCCCAGTCGATCTGGCGCGCCTCGCCCGGCGTCTCGTCGGGGTCGCTGTAGCCGAACAGCAGTCCGCCCTCCTCGAGGCGCCAGTACAGGCCCTCCCCGATGTCGAACACCATCGGCATCCGCGGCAGGTCGAAGGCGGGATGCGGCTCCAGGACGCAGACCGTGTGGCGCGCCGCCCCCGCGGGGATGCGGACACCGGCCAGCTTGCCGACGGCACGGAGGCTCGGACCGCCCGTGAGCAGGACGCGCTCGGTGTCGATCGTGCCCGGTCGGCGTGTGGACGCCGGTGACGCGCTGGCCGCCGCCCGCTGTCGGCTCCGTGCGCAGTCCGGTGAAGGCGGTCCGCTCGCGCAGCTCGACGCCGGCGGCCTGCATCGCCAGCGAGTAGGCGCGGACGTTGCGCGGCGGATCGATCGCGCCGTCCGTCCCGATGTACGACCCGCCGCGATGGCCGTTCGGTGACAGGGTGATGGCGGTCTCGGCAGCCTGGTCCGCATCCAGCCAGACGGCGTCGAGCCCGGTCGCCTGCTGCATGGTCAGCCGCTCACGACCGGACCGCTCGTCGTCCTCGGTGACCGCGAGGATGAGGTAGCCGAGCTCGCGGAAGCCAGAGTCCGTCCCGTAGGCCGCCTGCTGGCCGTTGTAGAAGTCGATGGTCCAGCTGGCCGAGCGCCACCGTCGCCGGCGTGCCTCCCTGCGCCCGCACGATGCCGGCCGCCCGGGAAGAGGCGCCCATCCCGGCGAGGCCACGCTCCAACACGACCGTCCGCCCGACGCCATCTGCGGCCGCGAAGACGGACGCCCAACCGCCGACCGTCCCCGCACCGACGACGACGAGATCCGCCTGATCAGCCACGGGACCGCCTCCTGCCTGCCATGTCGATGCGCACCGATGCCTTGTCGCAGGATAGGCCCGGGCGAGCGGCCACTCCCCCGCCGTCGCGCCGGCCGGACCCGGCGGCGTCACCCCGCCTAGCCATCGAGCGCCTCGTCCTCCACGCAGACCGCGCTCACGCCCAGGTTGGCGAGGCGATCGAACGTCGCGCGGTCGCGGACGGTGTAGGCGGCGACCTCCAGTCCCGCGGCGCGGGCCAGCTCCATCGTCTCCGCGTCGATCGACTCCCACCACGTCGCGATGCCGACGCAGGCCAGATCCGTCGCGCGCTCGACGACCGATGCGTCCAGCGGTTCGCTGTTGAGCCAGCGCGGCCAGCTCGGGGCCAGCCGGCCGATCTTGACCAGGGCCGCCTCGTCGAACGAGCTGATGACGGCACCGGTCAGCTGCGGGCCGCGCCCGGCGGCCAGGATCTCGATGATCCCGGGTCCGGGCACGGTCTTGAGCTCGACGTCGAGGAACGCCCGCCGGTCGGCGGCCTCCAGCACGGCCGTCAGCGTCGGCACGCCGAGTGCCGCGAGCGCAGCCGCGGTCAGGTCGGCGACGGCCTCGGGCCGACCCTGGACGCGTTCGAGCGTGTCGTCGTGGATGACGACGGGGACGCCGTCGGACGAGCTGCGGACATCGAATTCGAGCCCGTCGCAGGCCGCGATCGCCATGGCCGCCCGCATGGCCTCGAGGCTGTTCTCCGGCGCGACCCGCCAGTCGCCGCGGTGCGCCAGGCGCAGGGTCCGACCCGCCATCGCCGTCCCCTAGCCGATCTCGAGGTGGGCATCGATGCCCAGGTGATCGCTCGGATAGAGCGTCGGGTCCTCCGGGTCCGGCCGGTCGAACACGAGCCGGCTGGTCGCGACCCGGACGGCGCCCGAGACCCAGATGTAGTCGAGGCACTCGGGGCTGCCGTCGGTGTCCATCGCCGGCGCCTGGAGGCCGGACGGCCAGGTGACGTCCGGATCCGCGCCGTTCGCCTCGGCGTAGGCGGATCGATAGCCGGCCGCTCGCATCCGGATCGGCGTCGGCTCGTCGGGATCCGCGTTGAAGTCGCCGACGACGATCCGCGCATCCGTCGCCGGCGCATCGGCCAGCCAGGCCGAGCAACGCCGCGGTCTGTCTCGTCGCGCAGCGGCTTCGTCAGGACCCAGGTGATGCAGATGGGTGACGACCATGAGGACCGTCGCCCCGCCCGGCAACGCCACGACCGCCCGGTGGGCAGCGCGGTTCAGGCCCAGCTCCAGGCGCTCGACATCTGTGGCGACCAGCGGCTCGCGGACGAGCAGGCTGTTGCCGTACTCGGGCCGGCCGGCCCAGCCCCGGACCGCGCCGTAGCGGCCCTCGCCGGCGGCGCCGATCAGGCGGTCCTGCTGCATGACGTAGACGACCTCCTGGAGCCCGAGCAGGTCCGGCTGGAGGGCGGCCATGTCGGCCAGGATCAGCGGCAGGCGCTCGTGCCAGCGGTCGGCCAGGTTGAGGATGTTCAGGGTGGCGACGTGCAGGCGGTCCATCCGGCTCCTTCGATCTCGATGGCGGTCAGGTCGGGAGGGCGAACGAGAAGGTCGAACCCGAGCCCTCGACGGACTCGACCCAGATCCGACCATGGTGCTGTTCGATGACGTGGCGGGCGATGGCCAGGCCGAGACCGGTCCCGCCGGCTTCACCCCGCACCCGGGCCCGGTCCACCTTGTAGAACCGCTCGAAGATCCGGTCCTGGGCGGCCCGCGGGATGCCGACCCCATGGTCCGTCACCGAGACCACCACCTGCTCGCCGTCCGGGCGCACCAGGACCACGACGTCGCCGCCGTCCGGGCTGAACTTGACGGCGTTGTGGACGAGGTTGATGAGGACCTGCTCGAGTCGCGCCGGGTCGCCACGGACCAGGGGGACCGGGGCCGGCACCTCGACGTGCAGGGTCACGCCCTGGCGCTCGGCGAACAGCCGCAGGCGCTCGGTCGCATCCGCGGCGAGCGACGCCAGGTCGACGTCCTCCAGTGGGCCGAGGCTGCTGCCACTCTCGATCCGGGACAGGTCGAGCAGCTCGCTCACCATCTGGACGAGGTGGCCGGTCTCGACCTCGATCTTGCCGATGCGGTCGCGCATCTTGGCGGGCAGGGCGTCACCGACGGCGTCGGCCTCGCGCGTCAGCGTCTCGGCGAGGAGGCTGACGGTGGTCAGCGGCGTCCGCAGCTCATGCGACAGGTTGTCGATGAACTCGGTCCGGATGCGCTGCAGGCGGCGCAGTTCGGACACGTCGGTCAGGACGAGCGTGACCCCGCCTCCGGAGGTGCGCGTGCCGCGGATGACCATGGCGGGCCCGTCCGCGTCGGCCATCCGGACCTCGCCGACCGCGGTGCCGTTGGCGATGGCTGCCTCGGGCGACGGCCTCCGCGGCGGGATCGAGGAAGACCTGGATGAGGCTCATCCCCACGACGTTGCCGGTGGTCCCGGCCAACATCGCGGTGGCTGCGGGGTTGGCGCGTCGGACGTGGAGCGACGCATCCACGTCGAGCAGGCCGACGTCGAGGGCGTCGGCCAGGCCGTCGCGCGACTGGCGGCGTTCCGCACGGGCATCCTCCAGGCCGGCCTGACGCTCGGCGGCCGTGGTCCTGGCGTCGGCCAGGTCGGCGCGCAGGCGCCGGACCGTCCAGAGCGCGACGACCGCCACGAGGGCGGCCACGACCGTGGCGATCATCCACGGATCCATCGGCCCGAGCATCGCACACCGCTACGACCGGTGGCGCACCTTCGCCGCGGGTCGAGCGCGAGGCGGGACGAGCCAGGGTCGCCACGGGGCGACGCTTCGATCCCACTCGCGATCCGGGAACAGGTGCCGAAGGACCAGGAGGTGGGCGCACCGGGCGGCGGCTCGACGGGCACGCTCGAGGGAGGCCCCATGCAGGTGCGCCGTCGGGACCGCCTGGGCGGCGTCCAGCGCCGCCAGTTCGGACGACACGCGCAGGCCGTCCTCGTCGTCGAGCGAGACGTCCTCCGGCCACGGCGCGTCGCCCAGCCGCTCGAGCGCGCCGCTCGTCGCGAGCGCCCGCGCTTCGGCGTCGGACAGCGTGGCCAGGCGGGCGATCAGGTTGACGACGTCGACACCGTTCGGGCCGTAGCGCGGCTGGCCGACGGCCGCCTCCCAGCCGCGGGTCAGGCGTTCGCGGGTGCGCGACCGGAACGGCTCCGAGAGCAGTTCATCGAGCTCCGGCGCCAGGATGAGCTCACCCGCGTAGGCCAGCACGGCGTCGCGGATGCCCGTCCGTTCCGCCGCGCGTCCCAGTCGCCGGACGGCCTCCCGGCCGGTCGAGTCGAGGACCGCGAGGCGTTCCGGCGGGATGAACCGCCGGATCGTCGCCACGAACGCGATCGGCGTCGGGTCGGCCAGGGCCAGCCGATCGAGCTCATCGGTCGTCAGGATGGCCACGCGGTCCAGGAACCGCGCGACGGCATCGATCTCACGGGCGCGACGTGGCGGGCGAGCGGAGGCTCCGCGTGGCTGGTACGCCCCGTCCCGCGGTCCACGTCCGTCGCGAGCCGAGCCGGCCAGGCCACGCTCCCGGTCGTACCGGGACCGCAGTTGCGGGTCGCTCAGCCAGTCATGGGCGACGTTGATCCGCTTGGCCGCATCGAGGCCGGCCGGCCCGGCCACGTCCGGGTGGTGGCGGCGCAGGAGGGCGCGCCACGCGAGCTCGATCGCCTCCGGGCTGGCCGTGCTCGGCACCTCGAGGCGGGCGTACAGGTCATCGGCGGGGAGTGATGGGCGTGGCGGCACGCGGCACATCGTAGTGGCGCCGCGTTCGAGCGGTCGCTACGCTGCACGGGTCGCGCCGCGGACCTGCGGGCGCACGCTGGGAGGATCCCCACCATGAGCTTCCTGCAACGGGCCAAGGAGGCTGCCGAGACCGCCGCCGAGGGCGCGAAGAAGGTCGCCGGCGAGGCCGCCGGAGCCGCCGGCCAGGTGGCGTCCCAGGCGACGAAGACCGCCCAGGATCCCGAGACCCAGGCGAAGCTGAACAAGCGTGGCCGGGAGGCCGTCGGCCTGGCCAGGCGCGGGGTCACGACGGTCGTCGAGCGGATCGACCCGGGCACGCTCGCCGAGGTCATCATCAAGGCGACCGCGCTCCAGGAGATGACCAACGCGGCCCTGCGCAAGAAGCGCTCGCCCTACCGGATCTCGGAGGTCGTCATCTCGGCCTCGATCCCGCCGGGCGTGTCGTTCTCGATCGGTCGCGGCGACGACATCGACGACGAGATCCCGAGCGGCGACGTCGCGTCGGCGCAGCTCGTCGAGCAGCTCGACGACCCGGGCGAGTCGGTCGTGACCCTGGCCGGCCTCAAGTTCGACGACGCCGAGCTCGAGGCAGCGCGCCAGGAACTCGCAGGCGGCGAGGAGACGGCGCCGAGCCCCTAGGCGACGCTGGTCGGGGGTCGGAGGCGCCATCGACGTCCCGACGCCCCAGGTTCCTGCCAGATGTCCACCGGGCGGTCATACGACAGTCGAAGCGGCCGAGACGAACCGCCGTGTTGCATCGCTATGCAGGAATGGACGGATGGTCATGCACGCTCGAGGGAAGCCCTGATCGGTCATGCATCGACGTGGCCGAGCGGCCAAGCGGCATGTCGCCGAGCGCCCACCTGATGGTCGTTTGGCAGGGTACCGAGGGCGGGGGCCGCGGCAGTCCCAGCGGCTAGGCGAAGAGCGCCCGGACCTCGTCGAGGGAACGAGTCGACCGCTCGCCGGTCGCGCGCTCGGTGACCTCGATGCCGCCCGCGGCCAGCGAGCGCGGGCTGACCGTCAGGATCCAGGGCATCCCGAGCAGTTCGGCATCGGTGAACTTCACGCCGGGCGACTCGTCGCGGTCGTCCCACAGGATCTCGTGGCCGCCGGCGGCCGCCTCGTCGTGGAGCCGCTCCGCGATCTCGGTCACCTGCGGGTCCTTGGCCGCGCCGATCGTCACGAGGTGGGCGGCATACGGCGCGACCTCGGCCGGCCAGACGATGCCCTTCTCGTCGTGGTGCGCCTCGACGATGCACGCGACGTTCCGCCCGAGCCCGATGCCGTACGAGCCCATGACGATGGGATGGCGCTCGCCATCGTCGCCGAGGTACATCGACCCGAACGCGCTCGCTGAACTCGGTACCGAGCTTGAAGATGTTGCCGACCTCGATGCCCTTGCGCAGCTTCACCGGCGACCCGCAGCGTGGGGCAGGGATCGCCCTCGCGGGCGTTCGTGATCTCGGCGACGTGGTCCGGCGTGTAGTCGCGCGGGACGTTGACGTTGCGGACGTGCCAGCCGACCCGGTTGGCGCCGGCGACGAGGTTCGGCGAGCGGGCGACGAGCTCGTCGACGACGACGGTCGCGTCGCGGGCGCCGATGGGCGAGCCGTAGCCCGCCTCCATCCCACGCTCCTTGATCTCCTCGACGGTGGCGGGCCGGAGACCCTTGCGCGCCTTCACGAGGTTCACGAGTTTGGTCTCGTTGACGTCGTGGTCGCCACGCACGATGGCGGCGACGAATCGGCCGTCGCCGGTGACGAAGAAGGCGGCCTTGGCCGTCTTCGCGGTCGGGACGCTCGAGGAACGTCGCCAGAGCGTCGATGGTCGTCGCGCCGGGCGTCTCGACGTCCTCCATCGGCAGGAGATCCTCGGGCGCGGGATCGGGCTTCGCCGACGACGGCGATCTGCTGGTTGTCGGCGAAGTCGCAGGAGTCGCACAGGACCAGGGTGTCCTCGCCGTAATCGTTGACGACCATGAACTCATGGGCCCCGCTGCCACCCATGATCCCGACGTCGGACCGCACCGCGATCGCATCGAGGCCGAGTCGACTGAAGATCGTCTCGTAGGCGACCCGATGCTTCTCGTAGCTCGCGTCCAGGCCGGCCTGATCGCGATCGCAGCGAATAGGAGTCCTTCATGACGAACTCGCGGACGCGGATGAGGCCGCCACGCGCACGCGGCTCGTCGCGGAACTTCGTCTGGAAGTGGTACACGATCATCGGCAGCTGCGCGGTAGCTCTGGACGATGTCCGCGGAGCAGGAGCGCGACGACCTCTTCGTGGGTCATCGCCAGGACCATATCCCGCTCGCCGCGGTCCTTGAACCGGACCAGCTCGGGCCCGATCTTGGCGTACCGACCGCTCTCCTTCCAGACCTCGGCCGGATGGACGACGGGCATCTCCATCTCCTGACCGCCGATGGCGTCGATCTCCTCGCGGATGACCTGTTCGACGCGGTCGCTGACCCGCTTGCCGAGGGGCAGGAGCGAGTAGATCCCGGAGCCGAGCTGGCGCACGTAGCCGGCCCGCTGCAGCAGCCGGTGGGACGGCATCTCGGCATCGGCCGGGTCGTCGCGCAGGGACGTGAAGAAGAGCTGGGAGAGTCGCATGCGCGCAAGGATAGCGGGCGTGACGACGCGAGGGCCGAAGTGCCCAGCGCGGCCGTGCCGTCCGACCTGCGCGAACCGAGGCGCTTCCCAGTACCATCCGTGGGCGGCCGCGCTCCCCCGGGAGCGTGGCGTTCCTATCCGGCCACCGTTCCGAGAGGTCGCCCGCGCGTGGAAGGCATCACCCTGATGCTGGTCATCGTCGTCCTGCTCGCCATCGCGTTCGACTACGTCAATGGCTTCCATGACACGGCCAATGCCATCGCCACGTCCGTCGCGACGCGCGCGCTGAGCCCACGCAACGCGATCCTCATGGCGGCCGCGTTCAACTTCATCGGGGCCTTCGCCGGAACGGCCGTGGCCAAGACGATCGGCAGCGGCCTCGTGAACGAGGACACGACCACCCTGGCCGTCGTGGCCGCCGCCCTGATCGGCGCGATCACCTGGAACCTCATCACCTGGTGGCTGGGCCTGCCGAGCTCCAGCAGCCATGCGCTCATCGGCGGCCTGCTCGGTGCGACGATCATCGCGGCCGGGACCGAGGCCCTGAACGTCAACGGCATCTGGAACAAGGTCATCGTCCCGATGTTCACGTCGCCGTTCTTCGGCTTCGTCATCGCGTTCGCGTTCATGATCGCGATCTACTGGGTCTTCCGGCGGGCGCGGCGCAAGCCGATGGCGGTCCGGTTCCGCAAGCTCCAGGTGTTCTCGGCGGCCTTCATGGCCTTCGCCCACGGCTCGAACGACGCCCAGAAGACGATGGGCATCATCACGCTGGCCCTGTTCTCGGCTGGCGTGATCGACGAGTTCACGGTCCCGACCTGGGTCATCGTCGTGTCGGCCACGGCGCTGTCGCTCGGGACGGCCGTCGGCGGCTGGCGGATCATGCGCACGATGGGCCAACGGGTCGCCAAGCTGGAGCCCGTGCACGGCTTCGCGGCCGAGACGACCGCCGCCAGCATCCTGTTCGCGACCGCCCACTTCGGCATGCCGGTGTCGACGACCCAGGTCATCTCGAGCGCGATCATGGGCGTCGGCTCCAGCCAGGGCGTTCGCCACGTCCGCTGGGGCGTGGCGCGCCGGATCCTCGTCGCCTGGGTCCTGACCATCCCCGCCGCGGGCCTGATCGGCGCCGCCTCGTGGGCCATCCTCAACGCGCTTGGCGCCTCATGACCACGTCCATCTCCCCCATCCGTCGCTCCCGCTGCACACCGCCTGGAGGCAACACGATGAGCTTTCGACTGCTCCCGAAAGACCCCAAGTTCTTCGACCTGTTCATCGCCGACGGGGAGAACCTCGCGGCGGCCGCGTCGGCCCTGCACGAGATGGTCGACCAGTACGACAAGCTCGAGGTCCGCGTCGCCCAGATCCAGGCGCTGGAGAAGCGCGGCGACGAGATCGACCAGGAGGTCACCAAGAAGCTCGAGGACGCGTTCGTCACGCCGTTCGATCGCGAGGACATCCACGAGCTCGTGTCGCGGGTCGACGACGTCGTGGACGGGATCCAGTCGATCGCCGAGACCTTCGTGATCTACGGCGTGGAGCAGCCGACCCAGGAGGCCAAGCGACTGGCCGCCATCCTCGACGGACAGGCCGGCGAGCTATCGGCGGCGCTCGGGAAACTTGACGGCCTGAAGGGCCTCGAAGTCCACTTCGACGCGATCCACCAGCTCGAAAAGGAAGGCGACGGCCTCTCGCGTGCGGCGATGGCCCGCCTGTTCCGCGAGACGACCGACCCGATCGAGGTCATCAAGTGGCGCGACCTGTACAACGCCCTGGAGAACGCCATCGATGCGGCCGAGGATGCCGCCGAGGCCATGGAGCGCATGTACCACAAGGCCAACTGACGACGCCCGAGCCGTGGCGGCCGCCGGCGGCGGCTGGTCGATGACGTCCACCCGCGGGTTCGTCCTGCACCACACTCGCCTGCGACCCGTGCCCGGGCTCGAGTCGCTCAAGCTCCACCTGGCCGACGAGGTGCTGCCGCTCTGGCACGCCCTCCAGGTCGAGACCGACGATCCGGATGCCGCCCTGCCCTACTGGGCGTTCGCCTGGTCCGGCGGGCTCGCCATCGCGCACTACCTGGCCGACCACCCGGAGGCCGTGACGGGCCGGCGCGTGCTGGACCTGGGGTCCGGATCCGGGCTGTGCGCCGATCGCGGCGGGTCTGGCCGGCGCGGCCACGGTGACGGCCGTGGACATCGATCGATACGCCGTCACGGCCGTCGGACTCAACGCCCGAGCGAACGGACAGCGCGTCACGGCGGTCGAGCGCGACCTCCTGGACGACCCCGCGCCGGACGTGGACGTCATCCTCGCCGGCGACTGCTGGTACGAGGGCGGCCTCGCCGACCGGGTGATGCCGTGGCTGCGCGCCGCTCGCGCCGCCGGCATCGATGTCCTGCTTGGCGACCCACGCCGGCGCTACCTGACGACCGACGACCTCACCGAGCTGGCGTCCTACGAGGTCCGGACGACCACCGAGCTCGAGGACCTCGACCACAAGCGCTCCTGGGTCTACGCCCTCCGCGACGCCTGAGCGGTCCCCTCAGCCGCTCCGGCGCCAGCTCGGTGAGCGCCAGCGATGCCGGTGCGGCGCCCGTCGCCGCCACGGGCCGATGCGCCCGAAGGTCGACTGGATCGGCCACGGCGTCCGGCCGTGCCAGGCTGGCGGGAAGGCTCGGTCAGGCACGGTCCGGTCCGAGCTCGGCCCAGCGCAAGGCATAGGCCAGGCGGACGGTGGCGGCGCCGCCGGGATCGATGCGATGGAAGGCCTCGCGGCCGTAGGACGCGGCGAGCGACCGGCGGGTCCGGATCGGGCCGAGTTGGTCGCGGATGGCATCGACATCGGGCGACGCTCGCCACGTCCAGCCAGGACGACGTCGGCAGGCCCGCCGGGCCGGGACGCCCGGATGAGCGAACGAGCGTCCCGCGCCAACGCCCGGTCGGGCGTCGACGCGAGCGCTGGAACAGGGTCGCCGCCGTCGGGGAGGAGCACCTCCGGCGGCCGGGAGTTGCCGACCCAGGGCTCGCCGGCGTCCCAGGACCCTGATGCGAGGTCCGGTCCGGTCGGCCGAGTGGCGATCGACATGACCGGAGTCTCGGGCGACGGCATCAACGCCGATGCATCGACGGGTCAACGTCTCGTTGTCGCGGATGGCGGCCGGTCGGCGGCTCGGCGCGTGCCCTCAGGCCGGTCGGCGGAACAGGTAGCCGACGCCGCGGACCGTGTGGATGAAGGCCGGATGCCCAGGGTCGCGCTCGATCTGGCCGCGCAGCCAGTGGACGTGAACGTCCACGGTCCGGGTCTCGCCGGCGTAGTCGTAGCCCCACACCTTCTCCAGGAGCTGGTCGCGGGTGAACGCCTGGCCGGGGTGACGCAACAGGAAGGCGAGCAGCTCGAACGCCTTCGGCTTGATCGGCAGGACCTGGCCGTCGCGCAGGAGTCGATGGCCGGCCAGGTCCACCTGGACGTCGCCGAGGTCGACGGCGGCCGGCGCCGTCTCGACCGCGACCGCCTGGTCGGAGCGGCGGAACTGCGCGCGGACGCGGGCCGACAGTTCGCGCAGGCTGAACGGTTTGGTGACGTAGTCGTCCGCGCCGAGCTCCAGCCCGACGACCTTGTCGAGCTCCGAGTCCTTGGCGGTCAGCATGACGATGGGCACACCGGACTCGGCGCGGATGATCCGGCAGACCTCCACGCCAGAGAGTTCGGGGAGCATCAGGTCCAGCAGGATCAGGTCGGGCTTATCGGCCCGAAACCGGATCAGGGCTTCTCGGCCGTCCGCGGCGGAGACGACCTGGAATCCGTCGGCCTCGAGCGCGTCGACCAGCGTCTCGCGGAGCGTGGGCTCGTCATCGACGACGAGGATCGTGCGTGCCATCCAGCCTCAGGATAGCGACCCGTGTTAACGCGCTGTTGCTGGCGGGTCGTCGCCCGGTCCTGTACGGTCGAGCGATGCGAACAGGCGTGGCCCGTGAGAGCGACGACACGTCCCGCGGCTCCGTCCTGGGCGTGTTCCTCGTCGCGACGCGGCTCGGACTGACGTCGTTCGGCGGGCCGGTCGCGCACCTGGGCTACTTCCGTCGCGAGTACGTCGACCGGCGGCGATGGGTCGACGACGCGACCTTCGGCGACCTGGTCGCGCTGTCCCAGATCTTGCCCGGCCCGGCCAGCAGTCAGCTCGGGATCGCGATCGGCACGTTGCGGGCCGGCTACCTCGGCGGTCTCGCGGCCTGGGTCGGGTTCACGCTCCCCTCGGCGATCGCGCTGGTGGCGCTGGCCATCCTCACCACGAGCGTGGACGTCGGAGCGGCCGGCTGGGTCGAGGGTCTCAAGCTGGCCGCGGTCGCCATCGTCGCGCAGGCGGTATGGGTGATGGCCCGGACCCTCACGCCGGACGTACCTCGCATCGCGATGGCGGCGGCCGCCGCGGCGGTCGTGCTGGCCGCCCCGATCGCCGCCGTCCAGGTCCTCGTCATCCTCCTCGGCGGCCTGATCGGCTGGCGGTTCCTGTCGGGGACGGTCGCGTCGGGCCTGACGCCGATCACGACGTCGATCGGGCGTCGGACCGGCACGGTCCTGTTGGGCGTCTTCGCCACGCTGGTCGTCTTGCTGCCCGTCGCCCGACGACTGATCGACAGCCAGCTCATCGCCATGACGGACGCCTATTACCGCGCCGGCGCACTCGTCTTCGGTGGCGGCCACGTCGTCCTGCCACTCCTGAACGAGGCGGTCGTGACGCCGGGCTGGGTCGGCGAGGACCGGTTCCTCGCCGGGTACGCGGCGGCGCAGGCCGTCCCCGGGCCGCTGTTCACGTTCGCCGGGTTCCTGGGGGCATCGTCGTCACCGTGGCCGAACGGCGTGCCCGGAGCCGCCCTCGCCCTCGTCGCGATCTTCCTGCCGTCGTTCCTGCTGGTGTGGGGGACGCTGCCGTTCTGGGACCGCCTCCGCTCGTCGACGGCGTTTGCGTCCGCCCTGCGGGGTACGAACGCCGTGGTCGTCGGGCTCCTCCTGGCGGCCCTCATCACCCCGGTCGCCACGAGTGCGCTGCATGGGCCGCTGGAGGTCGCGCTGGCGGGGGCCGGCCTCGCGGCGCTCCTCACCGGTCGCGTGCCACCGATCGCCGTCGTGGCCGGGCTGGCGGCCCTGGGTCAGGTCTTCGGGCTCGGCTGATCCGAGATGCTGTCCGGGACGGTCTCAGCACAGTCCGCGACCGCCTCGGGGTTTCGACGGATCATCGCGTCGTGGCGAGTGAGTCCGAGGCGCTCGTAGAAGGGCACCAGCTCGGGATCGCAGGTCAGGTCGACCATGTAGCGGCCCTCGAGCTCGGTCAGCATCCGCCGAACGAGCTCCGTGCCGATGCCGACGCCCTGGTACTCGATGAGCACCTCGAGGAGCGGGATCGACGCGGCCAGTACGCCATCGCCGACCGCCGTGATGAAGCCGACGACCCGATGGTCCGTGTCGTCCCAGGCGAGGACGACGACCTCGCTGCCGCGCAGGATCCGTCGATGCGTGTCGGGCGATGGCGGCGTTCGGCCAGCCGACCCAGAAGCCATCGAGGTCGGCGTCGTCGATCCCGTCGAGCGACGTGGTGTAGCGGATCACCCGCTCACGCCCGCGGTCAGGTTCGCGAAGGCGATCAGCGCGACGAACCCCAGGGCGCCGAGCGCGAGCGCGGGCAGCATCGCGAGGTAGCCGCGGCCGCCGCTCGCCCCAAGACCGCCCGAAGACGAGCGGGATGATGAGCCCGACGAGGACGAACCCGACCCCGATCGCGGCATCCGGCTGGATGCGGATCTGGTAGGCACCCTCGGCGACGAAGACCGCGGCCAGGACGCCGATCGCGGCGGCCACCTGCCACGGCCGGCCACGGCGCCACCACTGGCCGGCGATGCCGAACACGGTGCCGCCGATGAGCGCGCCGGTCCCCCACAGCAGCAACGACCCGCGACTGCCGCCGTAGCCGTAGCGGAGTTCGATCATCAGGTAGTAGCCGACGAGCGACAGGACCAGGGCCGCGACCCCGGCGGCGGCCGCCCAGCGCCGATCCGGCATCGCCGCGCCGAGCAGGAAGGCGACGAGCAGCCACGGCGACATGGCGTTCGCGGCCTGCGACCAGCCGTCCGGCAGGACGCTCTGGCCGATCTGCGTCAAGGCCCCGGTCGCGAGACCGACGACCGCGATGAGTCCGACGCGGCGAGCGATGACGGTCGATCCGCCTCCGGCGGGCGCCGACGCGCTGGTCGATCCGCTCACTGCGGCGCGAGGACCCTCAGCGCCCGGTCCAGCCTGGCCAGGGTCCGCTCGCGCCCGAGCGCGACGAGCGTCTCGAACAGCGGCGGCGTGGCCGTCCGACCGGTGACCGCGACGCGGATGGCCATGAACAGGTCGCCGGCCTTCCAGCCCCGAGCCTCCGCGAGGGCGCGGAGCGGCGGCTCCAGCTCGTCGGCCTCGAACGAGACCTCCCCCACCCCGGCGATGACGTCGCGCGCGGCGGCGAGTCCAGCCACCGTGGTCGGCGCATCCCAGCGCTTCGGGACGAGCGTCGCGGCATCCAGCTGGACCTCGTCGACCCACAGGAACCCGACCAGGTCGCCGACGGCGCCGAGTGTCGGCAGACGGTCACCGATGATCGGCAGGAGGCTGTGCAGCTCGTCGTCCGACGGCATCCAGTCGATCCGGCCGGCGACGAGGTCCGCCTCGATGAACGGGCGCAGCCGGTCCACCAGGTCGCTCGGCTCCAGGCGTCGGATCCACTGCCCGTTCAGCCACTCGAGGCGCTCGCGATCGAAGACCGCGCCGCCCTTGTGGACCGCCCCGATGTCGAAGCGCTCGACGATCTCGTCGATCGACAGGACCTCCTCCTCGGTGCCGGTCGACCAGCCGAGGAGCGCGAGGTAGTTCACGAGCGCCTCGCGGATGAACCCCTGCGCGATGTAGTCCGAGACGGCGGTCTGGCTCTTGCGCTTGCTCATCTTCGAGCGGTCCGGGTTCAGGATCAGCGGCAGGTGGGCGAACCGCGGCACGGGATAGCCGAGCGCCCGGAACAGCAGGATGTGCTTGGGCGTGTTCGAGAGGTGATCCTCGCCACGGATGACGTCCGTGATCGCCATCGCGGCGTCGTCCACCACCACGCAGAAGTGATACAGCGGATTCCCGTCGCCGCGGACGATCACGAAGTCGCCGCCGAGGTTCGAGACGTCGATCTCGACGCGGCCGCGGACGATGTCGTCGAAGGCGACGACGCCGGCGCCGACGCGGAAGCGAAGCGCGCCCGGCCGGCCCTCGGCGATCCGCGCCGCCCGTTCCTCGGCGGTCAGCGCCGGCGCACCGCCCGACGTACTTCGGGGGCAGCTTGGCGGCTTCCTGGGCGGCCCGATCGGCGGCCAGTTCCTCCGGCGTGCAGTAGCACGGATAGGCCTGGTCGGTCGCCAGGAGGCGCTCCGCGGCGGCGGCGTACGAGGGCAGCCGCTCCATCTGTCGGTACGGCGCGTACGGGCCGCGGGCGGCCTCGCCGGCGACCTCGGGGCCCTCGTCCCAGGTCAGCCCCAGCCAGTGGAGCCCGTCGAGGATGTCCTTCTCGAACTCGACCGTGCTGCGGGCGACGTCCGTGTCCTCCAGGCGGAGGATGAACGTGCCGCCGGTGTGGCGGGCGTGCAGGTAGTTGAACAGCGCGGTCCGGGCGGTCCCGATGTGGAGCGGGCCGGTGGGGCTGGGGGCGATGCGGGCGCGCGAGACCGTCGGGAGGTCGGGGCGGTCAGGTCGTCGATCGGGGCGGTCAAGTCGGTCAGCGCGCCGGGACGACGTGGAAGAGCGCCGGATCGGCGACGCCGGGCAGGACCCGGACGAGCGCCGCCGGTCGCAGGCCCAGGGTGGCGCGGCCGCGCGGGCCCTCCAGCGTCAGCGAATCGAGCGACCCGGAGTTGGACAGGATCGCGCACGTGGGCTCCGGGCGTCAGCGCCCGGGCCTCGAGGTACGACAGCAGACCGGCGTCCTCCTCGGCCTCCTCGGTGATCCGGTAGATCGTGGCGTCGGTGCCGGACTCGACCTCGCTCAGCCGGATCCCGGCCGGGCGCTTGCGCGCGGTCTCGGCATCGATCGGGTTGCCGTGGGGGCACGTGACCGGGTGGCCGAGCATCTCGTCCAGCCGGGCCTCGACCCGCGGCGAGATGGCGCCCTGGAGGCGCATCGCCTCGTCGTCGGATTCGGCCCAGCCGAGGCCCGATCGACCGTGGTCAGCAGCCACTCGAGCAGGGCGTGGCGACGGAAGATGCCGTCCGCCGCGGCCCGTCCGGCCGGCGTGAGGTGCAGTTCGCGCCCGTCCGAGATGGACACGAGGCCGTCGGCGACGAGTCGTCGGAACATCTCGCTGGCGGCCTGCGTGGACACGCCGACGTGCCGGGCGACCTGGGCGGCGGTGACCTTGTGCGGCTCCGTGCCTCCGGTCATCACCCGCAACGTCAGCAGGTACTGCTGCGCGGCGCTGGAGAGATCGCGCGGATCGTGGTGTTTCGGCATGAGGTCAGGATACGGGACCGGCTCGACCGGCGGTCGCTCCCCGCAGGAGGATGGCGGCGGCGATCGCGCCGCCAAGCCAGGCGAGCCCGAGGACGATGCCCAGGAACGACGGTCCCGCCTGGGCCGCGGCGCCACCGGCCGATGCGGTCACGAACAGGGTGGCCGGGATCGCGACGACCAGGGAGACGACGGCGGCGACCACGGCCCAGCCGGCGACGGTCGGCAGGGCCAGCAGCAGGAGGAAGACGGCGACCTGGGCGGCCCAGGTGATCGGCGCCGTGCCCGGATCGCAGGTCGCGGCGAACCGGCCGCAGCCGGTGAGCTCGCCGGACGCCCAGCCGATGGCCAGGCCGATCGGCAGCCAGCCGATGATCGCGCGTGCGACGCGCCAGCCGAACGACGGCGGGGCCCCGACGGTCAGCGCCTGGCCGATGCGACCGAGCGAGGGCGGCGGCTCGATCGACGTCGAGGCGGTCGGCCGGGGCGGCGGGGCGCTCGGGCGGGGCCGTGGCGCCGCACGCGCTGGCTCCGGGGGCTCGTCGCGGGTCGCAGCTCCCGGGCCGGATGTGGAATCCCACCATGACGAGGTCGTGTGGCGCGGGATGTCAGCCCCAGGAGCGGGATCGGCCGGTGCAGCGCCGGCGCCGCGGCGCCGGGCTCGGCGGCGCCGGGCACGGCAGCGCCGGGGACAGGGGCCTCGGGAGCGACCGGGTCATCCCCACCGTCGGCCCCGGTTCGTGCCGCCCGCCTGGCCCGTGCCTGGTACTCCGGTCCGTGCTTGCGCGGGTCGGCGTACTCCTTCGGGTTGATCGTCCAGTACGTGCCGCTCGTCGTCCCGTACCAGTTCGCGCCGCCCCAGTCGGGCTCGAAGGTCTCGCGCTCGACACCGTCGTACGACGTGGACCCGAGGGTCGCCTTCTTCGGCCGGCTGCGACCGCCCCGTGCCTGCCGTGCCACCGGCGCCCGCCGCGTCGGACGCTCCTGCTGCGGACGCTCCACCAGACGGGGGCCGCGACGCCCCGGGCGGTGACCCGGCCTTGGCTCCCTTCCCCGTCCCGGCTCCCGGATGCCGTCCCGCCGCGGCCCGCGGAGGCCGGCCGTCGAGCGCGTCCGCCGTACGCCCGATGCGTGGCGTTGCTCCGGTCCGGATCGGCCTGCCATGGCTGCCTTGGCGCGGTCGGCGCCCCGGCGGCACCCTTGGCGCGGCCCGGCGTCGGCCCCACGAGCCGCTCGTAGGCGGCCTGGATGGCGAGGAACCGGGGCAGCGCCGCTTCGCCGGCCGCATCGGGGTGGTTGGCCTTGGCCAGGCGTCGATAGGCGGCCCGGATCTCGGCGACGTTCGCCGTCGGGGGCAGGCCCAGCGTTCGGTACGGGTCGGGTTCGGTCGCCATCGATCCTGCTTCGTCGTAGCCGTCGATCTGGACTGGCCGGCTCAGCCGGTCAGTTCGCCCACCGGTGCGAGTTCGAACTCGGCGATCGCCTCGGCGCCGACGCGACCGTGCGGGTCGAGCAGGGCCGGCCGGTGATACCGGGCGAGGACGCGCATCGCCTGGCCGTCGAGGACGCCGGCCTGGCGCAGCGCTTCCACGGACGCCGCCCACGTCCCACGATCGAACCCGTCGCCATCCTCGATCTTGATCGCCAGCCCGGTCGGTCCGGCGACCTGGGTGCCGACGCGCGGCCCGGCGAGGATCGCCACGCCGCGCAGCGCCTCCATGCCGGACTTGCTCACCAACCGGCCCGGGGCGGCCTTCATGACCGACGTATCGAGTCGATCGTGGCGACCGGCGATCATCTCCGGGTTGGCCAGCATCGCGTCGCGGACGACGGCCAGTGGCTCGGCGATGGCGCTGCGCGGATCCTTGGCCGGGACCGCCGCCGGGTCCGCCAGGAACGCCCAGGCCCGTGCGACTTCCCGGAGCGGGAACGCGAACGTCTCGATGCCGCAGCCGTCGATCGCGGTCCGCAGCTTCTCGGGGGTGGTCCCGAAGGCGCGCGCGACGGCCCACCGATAGGCCACCTGCGACGGGTGGTCGGTGTGCCAGTAGTCCTCCTGGCTCCAGCCGTTGAGGCGCGACAGGAGCAGCGACACGGTGTGCTGGCCGGAGCACATGTGGCGGACCGGTCCGGCCTTCTCGCCGTCGCGGGCGAGTCGGGCGGCGGTCAGTTCGTCCAGCGGCGCCCCCTCGGAGCCGCAGGCGAGGACCGCCTGGCTCACGCCCGAGCGCCGGTAGATGGCCTGGAGCGTCCGGACGTGGATGTCCTCGCCGGAGTGGGAGCTGGCGAGGATGGCGATCTCCTCGGGCGCCAGGTCGAACGCCTGCGACGCCGCCGGCCTCGAGCAGCGCCACCGCGCCGAACGGCTTGACCGTGGAGCGGAGCGTGACGATCCGTTCCGGGTCGCCCAGGACGCGGATGAGCCGGCCGGTCGCGTCCGCCTCGACGATGTCGCCGCGATGGACGCTCTCCTCGATGCCGTCGCGCATCTGGCGGACGAGGATGGGCGGCGCCTTGCGCTCGCGGGCGGCCGCGGGAGCGCGGCGAGAGCGGGTGGCGGCGGTCGCGGACACGGGTCGAAGTCGCCTCGGGTGAACCGGGCGGTGGGGCGTGGGATGGGCCGAGCACCGCTCCGACCCCGAGGATACCGCGGACCTGTCCGGGCGTTGCTACGATGCAGGGGTCGCCCATGCGTCCGATCCCGCCCGGAGGTCCACCGTGCCCACGCCGACGCTCCATGTATCCAACCACCCGGCCGTCCTCCACAAGCTCGCGATCCTGCGCGACGTGGACACCGAGCCGAAGAAGTTCCGCGAAGTCGTGCGTGAACTGTCGTGGCTGGTGGGGTACGAGGCGCTGGCGGACGTCCGCGTGCGACCGAAGGACATCCGGACGCCGAACGAACCGATGACCGCGGCGGAGCTGGACGAGCGGATCGGGTTCGTGCCCATCCTGCGGGCGGGACTGGGCATGGTCGACGCGATGCTCGAACTCATGCCGACCGCCGAGGTCTGGCACCTGGGCCTGTTCCGCGATGAGCGGACGCTCACGCCGGTCGAGTACTACAACAAGCTGCCCGACTCCGCGTCCGTCGACCTGTGCCTGATCCTGGATCCGATGCTGGCGACCGGCGGCTCGGCGACGGCCGCCATCGAGGTCCTCAAGCACTGGGGCGCGCCGCGGATCAAGCTGGTCAACCTGATCGCGGCGCCCGAGGGCGTGGCGGCCGTCGCGGCGGCGCATCCGGACGTCGACATCCACTGCGCGGCGCTGGACCGCGCCCTCAACGAGCGTGGCTACATCGTCCCGGGCCTGGGCGACGCGGGCGACCGCCAGTTCGGGACCGGCAAGGCCGGCTGACGTCCGGCGGTCCGGTGGGCCCACGCAGGCTGAGCCGGCTGGCAGCGGCTCAGCCGCCCCGAGGCCTGGCGCCGCCCGAAGTCTTGCCATCTACGAACCTGGCTCGTGCTCGGCGAGCATCGGGCCAGCCGAACGTCGGACTAGCTCGGTCGCTGAGCGTGGATGGGACCTGGCCGGTCGCCCGGAGATCGACCGAAGGCCCGGATCCCTCGCATACCACGAGCCTGATCGATATCTGGCAATGACCCGACCGGCAGTCGGGGCCGCCCGCTGACCGTCGACCCTAGAGGTGGGGCGCGACACCCTCGGCGAGCTGCGCCATGAGGTCGACCTGCTCGTCGTAGCCCGAGCAGCGGGAAGTGGCTGCGCGCGACGAACTCGACCGGGACGCCGGCCTGCGCCCGGATCTCGAGCAGCGACTCGACGATCTCGTCCGGCGGGCCGATGTAGGTCGCGCGGCCGCGGACCAGCGCGGCATCCGGACCCTCGAACGGCGGTGGGGTCACGGCCGGGAGCGGTCGCGTGGCGGACGCCTCCATGTCGGAGTACTTCCACTGCATCGCCCATAGCGGGTCGCGGTAGCGGGCGAGCGCCGCCTCGCGCGACGGTCCCGGGCAGCAGCACCGAGTAGTGGATGAACCGGAACGTGGACGGGTCGCGGCCGATGCGCTCGCACTCGTCGAGCACCCAGCGCACCTGCTCGGTGAACTGCGCGGCATTGGCGTTGGCGAAGATGCCGTCCGCCAGCCGGGCGGCGCGCCGGATCGCGGGCTCCGCTCCCCCACCGATGAGGACCGGGATCCTGGTCGGAGGTGTCGGCCTGACGCCGAGCGTCGGCAGCGTGTAGACCTCGCCGTCATGGGTGAACGGTTCGCCGCTCCAGGCCTGCGGAAGGATCCGGAGGATCTCCTCCATCGCGGCACCGCGCCGGCGAGCGTCGGCGCCGAGACCCTGATACTCGACCTCCGACCAGCCGAGGCCAAGGCCCAACAGGAGCCGGCCGTGGCTGAGCAACTGGACCGTCGCGGCATCTTCTGCCAGGCGAAGCGGATGGTGCATCGGTGCCAGGACGACACCGGTCCCGAGCTCGATCGTCGTCGTCGCCTGGGCCATCGCTGCCGCGACGACGAGCAGTGACGGCATGTAGCCGTCGTCGACGAAGTGGTGCTCGGTCGTCCAGACGGACGTGAACCCGAGTCGTTCCGCCTCGACGGCCAGGCGGATCGTCTCGTCGTACGTGCGCGTCCAGTCGGTCTCGCCGGGCTGGAGTTGCGCGCTGAGCAGTCCGAAGCCGAGTCCCATGCCGCCGACGATAGCAGCGAAGCGACACAATGCGGGCGATGGGCACGACTGGACCGCAGACGTTCACGACCTTGTGGACCGCTGACCAGGTGCGGCGCGTCAAGCGCGCCGGGCTGGAGGGCGAGCCGCTCGCCATCACCTTCGGTGGACCCCATCTGTCAGCCCCAAGCTTCAGGCGTGCGAAGGTCGCCCCGGGCGATGCGATCATCCCGATCCAGGTCCGCGACGGACGGCTGTACGTGATCGGCCGCATGCGCGTCTCCGAGATCCTGGATGTGGCTACCTATGTGGCGCGCGATCCCGTCAGGTTTGCGCCGATCCATGCACATCCAGAGTTCGTGCGTCTGGAACGCTACGTCGACAACGACGACGCCCGAGCCTTCTGGCTCTTTCGCATCTGGCTTGGTGAGAACCCAGCAATGGACGCGTTGTGCCCGGGTGAAGCCACCGAGGTCGTGCTGCCCTCTGAGGCGACAAGGATCCGACTCGATCGCGTCGTCCCGCCGTCGTTGGTCACGTCGCTCCGCTGGCAGTCCGGGCGGCAACCCGAGCGAGCCATCCGCCATCTGGGCGACGACGGCGGGATCGAGCGGTCGATCTCGCTCCAGGGGATCCATCGACTCACGCCGGCGAGCGCCGAGGCACTTCACTCGCTTCTTGTGGAAGGCACGCCAAACTAGCGCCAACCCGAAAGATCCGCCGACCCGATCGCACTCCCCTATGCTCGCGACGACGATCGATGAGGGAGGTGCTGGAAACGACGATGACGAACGCCTTGGCGCCGCTGCCGTACCACCTCGCGATCGCAGCTCGGCTGGAGTCGCTGGAGCCGCGCGGCTGGGGCGTCTTCGCGACCGCGGTCCGTCAGGAGCCCGGGACGGCCGCAGGCGATCCGACGTCCGAGACCGATCTCGACGGTGACGGCCTGGAGCAGCAGCTTCTGCGACATGCGTACCGCATGGAGGCGGCCTCGCATCCGCGCGTCCACGCGGCGGCCAGCCGCGCCGCCGAGGCGCTCGATCTGACCGTCCCGGTCTCGATCTATCAGCTCGAGTCCATGGAGGGCGCCAACGCGGCCCTCGCGTTCCGGCGGGACGAAGCGGTGATCGCGCTGAGCGGCAATCTGCTCGCGCTGTTGACGGACGAGGAACTGGTCGCCTGCTTCGGGCACGAGCTCGCCCACCATCGACTGTGGACCGCCGAGGCAGGCCGGGTGCTCGTCGCCGACCGATTCCTTGGCGCCCTCACCATCGACGCCGCGACGCCGCCGTACTACCTCGAGACCGGGCAGGCGCTTCGATCTCGCGACCGAACTCTTCGCCGACCGCGGTTCCCTGCTCGCGACGGGCAGCCTCGAGGTGACGATCTCGGCCCTGGTCAAGGTCGCCACGGGCCTGACCGATGTCGATCCGGTCGCGTTCCTGCGGCAGGCCACGCGACGCCCGTCCGGACCGCGGGGCGGACGGGCAGAGCCACCCCGAAACCGTGCTGCGCGCGTGGGCTCTCGAGCGCTGGGAGGCCGGTGACGGCGATGCGGCGGCGGCTGCCCTCCTCGCCCCCACCCTCGATATCGAACGACTGGACCTCCTCGACCGGGAGCTCCTCGAGGCGCTGACGCGGAGCCTGATCCACGACGCGCTCGCGCCCGACTGGATGGACACCGAGGCCGTCACGGGCCACGCCAAGCTGTTCCTCGTCGACGCCGCAGGCGGCGCGACGGTCTCGCGCGAGCTGTTCGGGCGTCGATCGCCGGTCGCGCCGGCCGGTGCCGCATCGCATGTGGTCCGGTCTCGCATGCCCCGACTGCTGCGCCGGCCGAGACCCGTCGCTACCTCTCCTACGTGCTGCTCGATCTGGCCACCGTCGATCCGGACCTCGCCGATGAACCCCTCGTGGAGGGCCTGGCGATCGCCCGCGAAGCCGGCTTCGACGCGATCGTTCGAGGAGATCGCCCGCAAGGAACTGGCTATGAACGATCGGGCGTGGGACGACATCCGCCGACGCTCGATCGGTCGTCGCCATCGAGATCCGGAAGTGACCATCGAGTCCGCGCCGACACCGAACATCGAACCGGAGCCGCCCATCGCACCGCTGACGCCCGACGCGGAGGCGGAGCCGACCGTCGAGCCCGCCGTCGACCCAGAGCCTGCCTCGTGACCGCCCAGTCGCTCATCGACCTCGCGCGCGAACGCGAGGGCCTCTCGACCGACGACCTCCTCGCCTCACTCCTGCCGCTCGTTCCGCCAGGTCGCCGCCTGCCATGAGCGGGGCCTCGTGGCGCCCGCTGCGTGGGCCTGGAGGCCCTCGATGTCGACGAGCAGTTCCGGGTCTCGCTTCGACGAGACGCTGGCGGCTCGCCCGATCGCGCGATGAGCGTCGGGTCGCCACGATCCAGCGCGCCGCGAGCCGGGCGTTCGAGATCACGGGCCGAGCCGAGACGACCGCCGACATCACCCGTGGCGAGTCCTCCGCGCGCTCGCTTGACGTGCTCGAGGCCGGCGCCGAGGTGACCCATCCAGTGCTCGTCCCTGGCTGGGAGGTCTGGGAGCACCGGATCGGCGTCCACGACGAGCTGGCCGACATCGCCAGCCTCGGGATGCTCATGGTCGCCCTCGCGGCCGGCCTGGACCTCGCCCTGGAAGACGACATCGAGGCGCTCGCCGCAAGCTCGCAAGAACCTCTTCGCCATCGCGCCTGACCTCCATCCCGTCGTGGCCGCCGTGGCGACGCGGATGATCGAGCCCGACCGCACGCTGAGGGCGCAGGATCTGCTGTCGCTCGTCGAGCGGCTCGAGACCTACCGCGATCAGCCGCTCGACTTCGACCTGGACCAGGTCGCTCGAGGAGCGGGCCGAAGGCGATGTCCGCCGATCCGTCCTGGCCACGCTTCGGGACCGTCTGTTCGACCTGTCACGCCGTAATCGCCTCATCTGGTTCCGCCCGAGTGCCCAGTCGCTGAACCTCACTGAAGCGTCCGTGCCGTTGCTGCTCGATGCCCGGAACATCCGTCCGGAACAGCTCTTCACCTGGAATCCCGAAGGTCGCCGACGAAGATCCTTTCGGGTCGCCCGGTGTCGCTCGGCTCCGTCGTGCGCTGGGAGGATGCGCCGTACGCGAACGGCGTCCTCGACACCGTCCTGTCCCAGGCGCGGCGTGACCGGCAGGAATACGGGCAGGCCCAGCTTCGTCTCGTCGTCGCTTTCCTGCGCTGGCACGATCTCAAGGGTGAACGCGAGGTCCGGATCTCGTCGCCGCTGCTCCTCGCTGCCCGTGGGACTGACCAAGAAGCGCGGCGTCCGCGACAGCTACCTGCTCCAGGCCGAGTCGCCCGAGGCTGAGGTCAATCCGGCCCTGCGCCAGTACCTCAAGCAGCTGTACGACCTGGAGCTGCCCGTGACCGTCGACCTCCAACGGGACAGCCTCACCGACCTGCACGCCACGCCTCCAGGCCGAGATCCGCCGAAGTCCGAGCCCGCGGTCGAGTTCCGACTCCAGGAGCGGCCGCGGATCGAGCTCATCCACGCTCGCGCGCTCATCCGGCTGGAGGCGTTCCAGCGGCGGGCCGGACGCGGCAGCGTCACGGTCGGTCGACGGGCCTACACGTACTCGTACCGGCGGCGGGACTACCGGCCGCTCGGGCTCCAGATCTTCCTGGACCGCGTCGTCCACCGTGCTGCGTCCCGTTGGCCTCGCTCCTTGGCGACTCAGCCGGCGCCTCGTATGCCGGAGATGGCGCCAGCGATCACGGTCAAGAAGGACCTGTACGTCCTCGACGACTCGGGTGGCGGGCAACCCGTACACCTGGGACCTGGACCTATGCGCGCTGACCGTCGCGAACTTCAACTACCGGACGATGAGCCTCGTCCGCGACTACCGCGACCTGCTCGCCGACGGGATGACGCTCGGCCGTCGTTCGACCGGCTGTTCTCGCCTCGAACCGCGCCCGGTCGCGCCGACCCGTCCCGTCGACTTGCCGATCGAGGACCGCTACCTGGTCCTGCCCTCAGACGGGTCGCAGGTCGCCGCCATCGCCCAGGCCCGCGTCGGGCGAGAGTCTGGTCATCCAGGGCCCGCCCGGGCACCGGCAAGTCGCAGACCATCACCAACCTCGTCGCGGACTACGTCGCGCGCGGCCAGCGCGTCCTGTTCGTCTGCCAGAAGCGGGCGGCCATCGATGTCGTCTACGCCCGACTTCGACAACGCGGCCTCGACGAGCTGGCCAGCCTCATCCACGACTCGCAGGCCGACAAGAAGGCCTTCGTCATGGGTCTCAAGGACACCTACGAGGCGTGGCTGGCGGATGGGTCCTCGACCCGGGAGGCCGAGGTGCGACGAGCCGCCGTCCTGGGGCGCGTCGCGACCGCGATCGCCGAGGTCGAGGGCTTCGAGACGGCCCTGGGGCAGGCCCAGGCCGAGGGTTCGCCGCCTGCTGCGTGCCATCATCGAGCGCGCCGTGGACCTGCGTCAGGCACGCTGGGGCGAGGACCTGCCGGCCGACCTTCGACGGGTCATCCCGGCGGTCGGGACGTGGTGGCCGGCTCGGCCGATCGTGGACCAGCTCGCCGCGGGGTTGTCGGCCGCGACAGGCGACCCGAGGCTGGCCTCCAGCCCGACTCCGGTTCGTTGCCCCGCCGATCCTCGAAGCCGCTCGTCCCGAGTCCGAGCTCGCCGTGGCCGCGCCGCGCACCGCGTCCACCCTGCGCGAGATCGTGGCGGCCCTCGACGTGGCCATGGCGCCCGATCCGACGAGATCCGCCAACGATCCGGCGACAGGGGCGGCGAGTCCGGCGACCGGGGCGGCGGATCTCAGCCTGAGCGGCGCGGCGGCCGTGGCCGACCTCGGCTCGTTCGTGCTCCCACTCGCCCGTCGAGGCCGTGCATCGGTGCTGAAGCGCTCGTCGCCATATGCCGAGACGCTGCGCGACGACGTCCGCACCTGGCGATCGTTGGAGTCGGAGGTGGCCAGGACCCGGACCGCCGCGGCTGGCTGGCACGCCCCGCTCGCGCCGGACGACGCCCGCGCGGCCCTCGCCATCGCGACGGCCAAGGAAGGCTCGCTGCTGCGGTTCTTCGATGGTGGCTGGCGACGGGTCAAGGCGGTCGTGGCCGCCGGCTTCACGCCCGGCCGGCGTGCGGTCCCGGTGCCGACCTCGACGGCGCTCGCCCTCCTCGTCGCGCAGCACGACGCCGAGGCGGCCCTCGAAGGCAGTGCGGTCGCGGCGCAGGAGGCTTGGGGGTATCGCGACGTCGGTGAGCTGGCCGCCCGGATCGACGCCCTCCACAAGCCGGAGGATGTGGCCGTCGCGACATGGCGGGATCGACTGGCCGCGAGCGAGGATGACGATCTGGCCGGCGCGCTCGCCGATGCCGGCACGCGATCTCGGACGAGCGCGGCCCGAGCTCGACCGGACGCTGCAGGACGTCAACGATGTGTCGCTCGGTGGGCTCGATCGCCGTCCTGGACGCGCTCGGCGAGGGCCAGACCGGGGGCACCCTGCGGGCCATCGGCCCGTCGCTTCGATCGCTCGTCGGAGCATCCCGAGGTTGCCCGGGCGCTCCGCCGGCTGCCGGGACGGCCGGACGAGATCGAATACGCCGTCTGTGCCGCCGCGCTCGAGGACGCCGTCGCGTCGCGCCCGACGCTCGGCGAGCTTCGATGGCGAGCGACTCGCCGATCTCGTGGAGCGCTGCCAGGTCCTCCTGCCGACCCTCTACGAAGCCGACGCCGCGGTCATCGTCGGACGCGTGCGCCAGCGATTCCTCGACGAGGTCGCCCACTCGAGTCGCACGGTCACGGGCATGTCCCCGGCCGACCGCGACCGCAAGAAGGAGTGGACCACGGGTCGGCGCGAACTCGAGAACGAGTTCCGCAAGGTCATGCGCTACCGAGTCGATCCGCGACCTCGCATCGGGCGAGACCGGGGCGGTCGTCGCGGCGCTTCGGCCGATCTGGTTGATGAGCCCGACCTCGGTGTCGGACACGTTGCCGCTGGCAAGCGATCTCTTCGACGTCGTGATCTACGACGAAGCCAGCCAGATCCCGGTCGAAGAGGCGGTGCCCGCGATGCACCGAGCGGACCAGGTCATCGTCGTGGGCGACCGGATGCAGCTGCCGCCCACCCGGTTCTTCACAGCTCGCGCGGACCTGGCCGATGATGCGGAGGACGACGTCGAGATCGGGGTCGTACTGGACGGCGACAGCTTCCTCGCCCAGTCGGCCGGCCGACTGGCATCGACGATGCTCACGTGGCACTACCGCAGCCGATCCGAATCGCTGATCGGGTTCAGCAACGCGGCATTCTATGAAGGTCGGCTGGCGACGATCCCGGACCGCGTCCCGGACAGCGGAGCGCGGCCGCCCATCCGGTTCATGGCCACCGACGGCGCCTCCATCGACACGGACGACGTCGGCGCCGGTACGGAGGCGATGCTGGCGCGTCCGATCAGCTTCCATCGCATCGAGGGCTCGCCCTACAGCCACCGGACGAACCCGGGCGAGGCCGCCTACATCGCGCAACTCGTGCGGGAGCTGCTCGTCCGCGAGACTGGACTGACGATCGGCATCGTCGCCTTCTCCGAGGCCCAGCAAGGCGAGATCGAACGCGCCCTGGAGACGCTTGGCCCACGCGGATCAAGCCTTCGCCACACGCTACGAGGAAGAGCTCGTCCGGGAGGACGATGACCAGGTGGTCGGCCTGTTCGTCAAGAACCTGGAGAACGTCCAGGGCGACGAGCGCGACATCATCCTCATGAGCGTCTGCTACGGGCCGGACCCGGATGGCCGGATGGTCATGAACTTCGGGCCGATCAACCAGGAGGGCGGCGAGAAGCGCCTCAACGTCATCTTCAGCCGGGCGCGGGTCCACATGGCCATCGTCTCGTCGATCGACCCAGAGGCGATCACGAACACGTACAACGATGGGGCCAATACGCTGCGGCGATTCCTCGAGTACGCGTCGGCGGAGTCGACTGGAGACATCGCGCGAGCCGGCGCGGCGCTGGCGACGTTCCGCGACCGACGGTCCGCCCCGTCCGCCGGCCGACCCTCGAGCGTGGCGACCCAATTGGCGGCTGCCCTGCGCGAACGCGGCCTGCTCGTCGTCGAAGGTGTCGGGCAGTCCGGGTTCCGCGTGGACCTGGCCGTCCGGCGGGCCGACGACCACGAGCACCGGGTTGCGGTGCTGCTCGATCGTCCGGATGCGACCGCCCTGCAGCCGGCGTCGGAGCGTCTCCTGGGTCATCCGGGTGTGCTCATGGCGACGGGCTGGCGTGTGGTCCACGTCCCGTCGAAGGACTGGTACGACGCACCCGGGTCCGTCGTCGAGCGGGTGGACCGAGCGGTCCGCACGAACGACGCCGATCAATTCCTCCTGACGAGTGCGGCCGTTCGCCAGGAAGTCGATCAGGCCGTCGCGGCCGGTTTGGCTGCCGCCCCGATGCTCGCGTCGAACGGGGCGTGGGGATCTGCGGCACCGGATACCGGCCCGACCAGTCCGAAACCTGGGCCGTCCCCGGTCGAGATGCATGCGATGGACGAGAGCCTCAAGGGCCGGTCCGTCTGCTTCACGGGCGGGAGCGTGTGCTCCATCCGCGGGGTTCGCATGTCACGCGATGATCAGGAGCGACTGGCGACAGCAGCTGGGCTTGATGTCCGGCAGTCCGTCTCGGCGCGGCTCGACATCCTGGTCCTGGCGAACCCGGACTCTCGATCGTCGAAGGCGGAGCGCGCCGCGCAGTTGGGCGTGCGCCGGATCGCCGAGCCGGCCTTCTGGCGCATGGCAGGCGTGGATGTAGACCCGCCGCGCGAGGGTTGACGCCGCTCCCGCGATCGGATCGGCGGATCAGGTGACTAGGTCGGCCTGATCCGCCGTGACTCGGACTTGGACGGCGATCTGGTTCCGGGTCAGTAGGTGGGGGTCGTCGGTGCTTCCGGGACGCCGAAGGCGGCCTTGGCCTCGGCGGTGCTCATGTACCAGAGGATCAGGGCCGGCATCAGGGCCATCCCGAAGGCGACGCCCGTCCCCGGGAACTGGAAGAACGCGAGCACGGCCTCGAACAGGGCGAAGCCCGCGATGATCATCGTGAAGATGCGCGCCCACGGCTGGAGCGCCCACAGACCGCCCGCGGCCATCAGCCACACGATGCCGGTGGCGATGGCCAGCCAGCCCCACAGCCCGACGCTCTCGTATTGCGGCAGGTCGCCGAGGACACCGAACCAGTCGAAGCCCAGGACGCGCAGACCGAAGAACAGGAACGCGAACCCGGCGAGCGCGGCAAAGAAGCCAAGCACCGAGACCAGGATGGGTGGGTTCTTCATTCGGAAACTCCCTCTATCGATCGATCGACGCCGATAGCCGACGCCGAACCTCGGACCAGTCGTCCGTAGGCCCGGGCACAGGCCCTGCGAACCGCTGCGGTCATGGTAGTGAGCGTGTCCAGTCCCCGTGGGGGCTTGACAACGCGATGACGGGCTGTACAGTACCACTAGGTTATATAACCGCTTAGTGATGGACATGCAGCCGACCGACCCGCTCAGCACCACGTTCGCCGCCCTGGCCGACCCGACCCGACGGGCGATCCTCGCCCGACTCGCAGAAGGCGAGGCCTCGGTCAAGGACCTGTCCGCCCCGTTCGACATGAGCCAACCCGCGATCTCGAAGCACCTGCGGGTGCTGGAGCGGGCCGGTCTCATCGAGCAGGGTCGCCAGGCCCAGTGGCGTCCGCGGAAGCTGCGCGCCGGACCGCTGCGGGACATCGCCGATTGGGTGGACCAGTACCGCCGGCACTGGGAAGAGAGCTTCGAACGGCTGGACGAGTACCTCCGCGACCTTCAGGACACACAGGAGCACGACCATGGAGACGACGATGACCGCACAACGCATCGACCGGGGTAGCACCCCGACCACGACGATCTACTCCGAAGGCGGCGACCTCGTCTTCGAGCGCACGTTCGACGCCCCGCGCGACCTCGTCTGGCTGGCCCTCACGGACCCGGACCGCGTCCCGAAGTGGTGGGGCAAGCGCGACTCGACGACGACCGTCGTGGAGATGGACGTTCGACCGGGCGGCCGGTGGCGCTACCTGAGCAGCGCGCCCGGACGCGACGACGTCGCGTTCTACGGCGAGTACCTCGAGGTGGATCCGCCGAACGGCTACACGTGGACGTTCATGTTCGACGTCGAGGGCTTCGGCCCGATGGGCGGCCCCGAAACGCACGTCCTCGAGGATCTCGGCGACGGCCGCACGAAGCTCACGTCCACTGGCCACATGGGCTCGCCAGAGGCGATCGAGGGCGCCCTGTCGACCGGCATGGCCGAAGGCGCGATCGAGACCTGGGATCGCCTCGAGGAACTGCTCGCCGAGGGCTGACCGGCATCCCCCTGCCGGATCGAACGCCGGGCGCCCCTCACGGATGCCCGGCGTTCGTGCGTCTGGCGCACATCCCAGCCCTCGCGTTGCGCGGGGCGCAAGCACGGTCGCCGGACGGGCATGTGCCCGCTCGGATCGTGCGTCTCGCGCAAGAACCCCGCATCGATGCGGCCGACTCGTCACAGACGTTGCATCACGCGCACGGATCGTGCGCGAATTGCCCGCCTCGGCCGCCCGCGCCGACGTTGCTTGCACCTGGCGCAAGCCCGGCGTTCCCGCGTCCGCTACCCTCGCGAGATGACCGACTCGACCATCGACTACGGGGCGTTCGACGCCCTCACCTTCGACTGCTACGGCACGCTCATCGACTGGGAAGCCGGGCTCCTGGCGGGTCTCCGTCCCGTCCTGGCGGCGCACGGCATCACGGCCGACGACGAGGCGCTCCTCCAGATCTACGCCGGCTTCGAGGCCGACGGCGGAGGCCGGCCCGTACCTCACCTACCGCGACGTCCTGGGCGTCGGCCTGCGCGGCGTCGGCGCCACGCTCGGCTTCGAGCCGACGGACGACGAGATCGCCACGTTCGGCGGCTCCGTCGTCGATTGGCCGGCCTTCCCCGACAGCGCCGCCGCCCTCGCCCGGCTCGCCTCGCGCTACCGGCTCGGCGTCATCACGAACTGCGACGACGACCTGTTCGCGGCCTCGAACCGTCGCCTGGGCGTCACGTTCGACTGGATCGTGACCGCCCAGCAGGCCCGCGGCTACAAGCCCCGGATCGCCAACTTCGAGCTCGCGTTCGAGCGCATCGATGTCCCGCGCGACCGGATCCTGCACGTCGCCCAGAGCCTGTTCCACGATCACGTGCCGGCCAAGTCGCTCGGCATGACCACGGTCTGGATCGACCGGCGCCACGACCGCCCGGGCTCCGGCGCGACCCCGCCCGCGGACGCGACTCCCGACGCGACCTTCCCGGACATGGCCAGCTTCGCCGACGCGGCGGTCGGCGCCTGAGGACATGACCACGTGACCGAGAACCGGCTCGACCAGGCCGGCGAGGCGGCGCTCTATCGGGCGCTGCGGCGCTACTGGCACCCGGTGCTCTGGGCGGACGAACTCGGCGATCGACCCGTCGCGGCCCGCCTGCTCGACGAGCCGATCGTGCTCGTCCGCCTGGACGGTGAGGTCCGTGCGTTCAAGGACCTGTGCGTCCATCGCGGCACGGCGCTGTCGCTCGGCTGGGTGGACGACGGCCACCTCGTCTGCGCCTACCACGGCTGGACCTACGACCCGGACGGCGTCTGCACCCGCATCCCGTCCAGCCACGGGACGAACATCCCGACCAAGGCCCGGATCACGCCGTACGCCGCCCGTGAGCACGCCGGGCTCATCTGGGTCTGCCTGGCCGACGAGCCGGCGATGCCACTCCCCGACTTCCCCGAGTGGGCCGACGCGGCCTACCGCAAGATCAAGATCCCGCAGTACGACTGGCACTGCAGCGCGGCGCGACGGGTCGAGAACTTCGTGGACTTCAGCCACTTCGCCTGGGTCCACGAGGGCATCCTGGGCGATCGCGCCAAGCCCGAGATCCCCGACCACGACGTCATCCGGACCGACACCACCCTGTGGTTCCGACTCGGCATCGAGGAGCCGGCGAACGACCTCAAGGGCGACGACCGACGACGCCGCCCGGATCCAGCGCGAGCCGTCGCACTACACCGTCTCGATGCCGTTCACCGTCAGGCTGGACCAGCCGCTCGAGGACGACCGCCACTTCGTCCTGTTCGTCGCGTCGTGTCCGCTGTCGGCCAAGGAGACCCGCAACTTCACCTGGAACGCGCGGAACTACGACCTCGATCCGGCGCGCGACCAGGGCTTCGTCGACTTCCAGCAGGTGATCCTCGAGCAGGACCGGGTCGTCGTCGAGTCGCAGCGACCCGAGGAGCTGCCGATCGACCTGTCCGAGGAGCTCCACATCAAGGGCGTGGACCGCGTCTCGATCGACTACCGCCGCTGGCTGGGCGAGATCGCCGCGCCGCCGGAACGGACGAACGCCGAGATCGCGGCCGCGGAACGGTCGAACGCCGCGCGCTGACCGCTCCGGGAATCGAGAAGGCCGGCCCGTCGGGCCGGCCTTCGAACGTGGTCCGGTGGGAACCGGACGGCTCAGTTGCCGCCCGGGGTGACCTCGACGGTGCCCTTCTGGAAGTCCGCTCCGGTCGTGTCCATGTCCGGGAGCGTCGCGAGGACCTCCTGCACGATGGACGTGTCGTAGGAGTTGAGGCCCGGTGTCCCGGTGATGACGCCGGCGTTCTTGGCGACCTTGACGGTCTGGCCCCAGAAGACCGGGTCGATCACGCCGATCCCGAGCGGGGACGGCCAGACGAGGGCGTTGACCTCGTTCATCTGCCAGGCCTGGTGTCCGGCGCCGAGCTGGCTACCGGCCTCGAGCGTGTACCCGACGCAATCGGCCGGGTTGTCGCGGCAGTAGATCCAGCCCTTGATCGACGCCCGCACGAAGCGGACCGCGATGTCGCGGTTGCCCTCTTCGGCCAGCCATGCCGCGCGGGCGAAGATCGCGTCCTGGAGCATCGCGGTGCGGAAGTCGTTGTAGTTGATGACGTTGAGGTCGGACGGCTGGTAGAGCGCGCCGGTCTCGGGGTTGGTCGCTTCGAGGACCTGGGCGTACTCGTTGTAGATCATCGCCTCGGCGACGTCGATCTGCTTCGTCAGCAGCAGGCTCATGTCGAACGGCTGGATGACCTTCTCGTACTGCGTGGCGGGATCGCCACCGGCCTCGAGGCCCGGGGTCAGGCCGCAGTTGGCTGGCGGCGGCGGTGACTTCGAACTCGTTGCCGAAGTCCCAGACGCCGACCTTCTTGCCGGCGAACAGGCACGGATCGGTGATGCCGTCGCCGACCCACGACACCGACAGGGTGCCGGAGCGCTGGAAGATCTGGGCGATGTCGACGAGGTCCGAGCCCTCTTCGCGGGCCTGCAGGACCTTCGGCACCCACGAGATCGTGAACTCGGGGCCGTCCGGCTGCGAGCCGACGGCCTGCGGGATGACGTTCGGGCCGCCCGGGATGATGTTGACCGTCAGGTTCTCGGCGGCGAAGTAGCCCTGCTTGTCGGCCGCGAAGTAGCCGGCGAACTGGGCCTGCGGCGCCCACTGGAGCTGCAGGCTGACGGTCGCCGCCTCAGCGGCGGGGTCGGACGGGGCCGCCGATGCGCCGGTCGACGGAGCCACGGACGGTGCGGTCGACGGGGCCACGGACGGAGCCGTGCTCGCTGCCGGCGAACAGGCGCTGAAGGCGAGGGCTGCGCCCGCCGCCAGCACGAAGATGGATCTGACCTTCATCTGATCTCCTCACATCGGACCCGCTCGGCGGGATCTCCTCCTGCGGACAGCCTCCACCATCCGGACCGCCGAACGATACATCCGTTCGGAGTCCTAGGACACCTCGTTGCGCGCCGATGCGTGCCACGGGATGACGAGTCGTTCGACCAGCGCCACGAGCAGGTAGAACACGATCCCGGCGATGGCCGCGACCATGATCGCCGCCCAGGTGACATCGAATTTCAGCGCGCTGGCGCTCTGGACGATGATCCGCCCGAGCACCAGCGACGCGCCGCCGAAGTACTCCCCGACGATCGCGCCGATGAGCGCGAGGGTGGTCGCGAGCTTGAGGGCCGTGAAGAAGTACGGCAGGGCGTTCGGGATCCGGACCTTGCGCAGGACCTGCGTGTCCGTGGCCGCATACGAGCGCATCAGTTCGAGGGCGCTCGGCTCCACCTGGGTGAGGCCCTGGGTGACGTTGGCCATGACCGGGAAGAAGACCAGGACCGCGGCCATCATCATCTTGGACAGCGGGCTGACGACGCCGAACCAGTTGTTCATCAGCGGGGCGAACGCGATGATCGGGATCGCCCCGGCCGCGACCGCCAGTGGCAGCAGGGCATGCCGGGCGGACAACCAGCGAGCCGAGGCGAACGCCACGAGGACCCCGGCCACGGTCCCGATGATCGAGCCCGCCGACCGCCTCGATGAGGGTCGCCCGGGCGGACGGGAAGATGCCGAAGCCCTCCGTCCAGTTCTCCTGGAGCGCCGCGACGATCGCGCTCGGCTTGGGCAGGACGAACGACCTGATCCCCAGCACGTCGATCAGCAGTTCCCAGCCGATCATGGCGACGAGGAACACGACGACCGGCGGGAGGAGATCCCCGAGCGCTCGCCGGAGCCGACCCGGCCGCCGGCCGCTCGGGCCGCCGCCTCGGTCGGGCCGGACAGGCCGCCGGCGGCGACGCTCACCCGACGACGCCCTCGGCCATGGTCCGCGATGCCGAGGCCACGCCGGCCGCTGCGCCGTCCCGCTGTCGGAGCGTCTCGCGGACGTCCGTGACGAGCTCGAAGTAGCGCGGGCTCTCGCGGGTGTCCTCCGAGCGCGGACGCGGCAGGTCGATGTCGATGACCTTGGTGATCCGGCCGGGGCGGGCGCTCATGACGACGACCCGCGAGGACAGGAAGACCGCCTCCGGGATGGAGTGGGTCACGAACACGATCGTGGTCCCGGTCCGCTCCCAGATCCGCAGGACCTCGGCGTTCATCCGCTCGCGGGTCATCTCGTCGAGCGCCCCGAACGGCTCGTCCATCAGCAGCAGGGCCGGCTCGAACGCCAGCGCCCGGGCGATCGCCACGCGCTGCTGCATCCCGCCCGACAGCTGGCTCGGGCTGTGGCCGGCGAACCCGCCGAGGTCCACCAGCTCGAGCATCTCCTTGGCCCGCGCCGTCCGCTCGGCCGCCGGCCTGCCGAGGATCTCGAGCGGCAGCTCCACGTTCCCCGCGACGTCGCGCCACTCGAACAGGACCGGGGCCTGGAAGACCATCCCGTAGTCGCGGTCCAGGCGGGCCCTGGCGGCCGGCTTGCCGTTGACCAGCACCTGCGCCGTCGGTCGGATGGATGAGGTCGCCGATGACGCGCAGGAGCGTGGACTTGCCGCAGCCGGACGGACCGATGAGCGACACGAACTCGCCCCGGGCGATGGTCAGGTCGATGCCCTGGAGGGCGACCGTCGTCTCCTGGTCGCCGCGCGAGAAGATCTTGCCGACGCCGCTCAGGCTGACGACGGACGGGTCGGTGCTGGCGGTCATCGCTGGTCGCGCTCCTTCGAGATCGTCATCCGGTCAGCCGAGGCTCACGCGGGCCCGCCGGCGCAGCACGAGGTGCTCGACGAGGCTGACCAGCAGGTAGAAGGTGATCCCGAGCAGGCCGGACGCGATGATCGCCGCCCAGAGCTTCTCGGGCCCGGTGATGTAGTACTGGTTGAAGGTCAGGATGACCAGGCCGAGGCCGTCGTTGATGCCGCCGGTGCTCTCGCCGATGATCGCCCCGACGATGCTCGCGGTCGCGGCGATCTTGAGCGCCGACGAACAGGAACGGCAGGGACGCCGGCAGGCGCAGCTTCCAGTAGATCTGGCTGCGCGAGGCCGCGTACGAGCGCATCAGCTCCATCGCCCGCGGATCGAACGAGCGCAGGCCGCGGATCATCGCGATCGTGACCGGGAAGAACGTCAGGTAGGTCGCGATGACGACGATCGACGCCACGTTCTTCGCACCGAAGGCGAACACGATCAACGGGCTCAGCGCGATGATCGGGATCGTCTGGCTGGCGACGACGTACGGCACGAACGACCGCTCCAGCCAGCGCGAGTGGACGAACGCCGTCGCGAGCGCCAAGCCCGAGCAGCGTCCCGAGGGCGAACCCGAGGAACGCCTCCTTCCACGTGTAGAGCGCCGCGTCGAACAGGAACTGGGCGATGTTCCGATCCGCGCCGCGCTGCCACGGCTCGAGGAAGACGAGGGCGATGTTCCAGACGTGGGGCAGGTTGAGGTCGCTGGCGAACGGGAACCGGAACGGCGGGTTCCAGAGGATCTCCGTGGTCGGGACGAACCCGGGCGCCCGCCACGGCGTCCCGCCGAGGAACTTGACGCCCTCCCAGAGCACGAGGACGACGACGATGAACCCGACGAACGACCAGACGCCGCGGCCGCGACCGCGGATCGAGGGGCTTGAGCGGCGTGTGAGCGAAGCCGAAGCCGTCGCCATCCCCTAGCTCTTGACCGCCTCGTCGGCGATGTCGAGCGCCCGGTCGATGATGTCGAAGCCCTCGGCCAGCTGCTCCTCGGTGATGCACAGCGGCGGGTTCGTGTGGATCGAGTTGTTGGCGATCATCGTGTAGATGTCGTTGTCGCGCAGGTACTTGCCGACCGCCTTCATCTCGTCCGACGTGCCGTTGAACGGCGTCATCGGCGTCCACGGGTCGCGGCTCCGGACGAGGTCGATGATCCCGAACAGGCCGAGGTTGCGGACCGCCCCGACGCTCGGGTGCTTGGCCGCCAGGCGCTGGTGGTGCGCCGCGCATGATCGGCCCGAGCCGGGCGGTGTGCTCGATGAGGCCGTCCTCCTCGTAGACGGAGATGGTCGCGAGCGCGGCGGCGAGGCTGACCGGATGGCTGCTGTAGGTCAGGCCGCCGTAGAACATCTTCGTCTCGAACTGCTCGGCGATGCCGTGGCGCATCGCCACGGCGCCCAGCGGCAGGTACGAGCTGGTCAGGCCCTTGGCCATCGTCATCAGGTCCGGCGTGACGTCCCAGTTGTCGACCGCGAACCACTTCCCGGTCCGCCCGAAGCCGGCCATGACCTCGTCGGCGACCATCAGGATGCCGTGGCGGTCGCAGATCTCGCGGACGCCGGCGATGTAGCCGTCGGGCGGGATGAGGATGCCGTTCGTGCCGACGATCGTCTCGAGGAAGATCGCGGCGATCGAGTTCGGCGCCCTCGTAGCGGATGACGTCCTCGAGGCCCTGGAGCGACTCCGCCGACCGGGCGCGGCTCCGCCTCGCCCCAGCGGTGCGTGTCCGGGTAGCGGACGACGCCGACGATGCCGGGCTCGTTGGCCCAGCGGCGCGGATCGCCGGTCAGCGACATCGCGCCCGAGCGTCGCGCCGTGGTACGAGCGGTAGCGGGCCAGGATCTTGTGCTTGCCGGTCGCGTGGCGGGCGAGCTTGATGGCGTTCTCGATCGCCTCGGCGCCGCCGAGGGTGAAGAAGACCTTGTCCAGGTCGCCCGGCATGATCTCGGCCAGCTTGGCTCCGAGCCGCGCCCGGATCTCGGTCGCGAACGCCGGCTGGACGTACTGCAGCTTGGTCGCCTGGGCGGTGATGGCATCGATGACCCGCCGGTCGCCGTGGCCGATGTTGACCGACATCAGCTGGCTGTTGAAGTCGAGGATCCGGCGCCCTTCGGGCGTGTACAGGTAGACGCCCTCGGCGCGGTCGATGGCGATCGGATCGAGCGCGCCCTGGACGGACCACGAGAAGAACGTGTGCTCGCCTGGACGAGCGCGACGATCTCCTCGCTGGTCATGGTGGTCGGGGTCGTGTCGATGCTCATGGGTCACCTCGCGGTGGGCGGACGGGCGGGCCGCGGACGGGCGTCTGGTGCGCCATCGTACAGCGCCGTCGGGCGCCGACGCTCGGTCAGCGGAAGGCGCGGCGGCGGATCTCGCCCAGGTTGTCCAGGATGAGGATCAGGCCCAGTCCCAGCAGCCCGATGAGCACGATCTCGCGCAGGAACTCGTAGGCCAGGATCGCCGCGGTGACGATGGCCAGGAACACGCTGATCTTGAGCACGAGCCCTGGACCGCCTTGCTGAAGAAGGCCTCGATGGCGAGGTAGAGCGCGAGCAGGACCACGATCGCCACGACCGGCGGCAGGATCCGGAACCAGACGATGACGGCCAGCGCGGCGACCAGGAGCCCGACGCTCAGGGCGGCCCAGGCCTCGCCGAACGCCCGGCGCGAGCGTTCGCGCGGGTGCTCCGGTTCGGACGCATGGCGGAGGTGGGCGCGCGGGTCCTCGAGCACACCCGCCTCGACGTTCGCCACCCGGCGTTCGGCCGCCTGGATGGCCCCATCGAGCTCGACCATCTGCAGCCGCAGGGCACCGAGCCGCGCCTCGCCGACGGCGAGCTCGGCGGCGCGCTCCGTGGCGTAGCGCTCCAGGCCGGACGTCCCGCGCAGGGCGGCGACCTCCTGTTCGGTGGCCGGCAGCGTGGCGGCGAGCTGGGCCGCTTCCGTGGCGGCGGCCGCGCGCTGCGCGACCAGGTCCGCGATGCGCGCCTCCAGCACGGCTGCCCGTTGCGACGGCGGCGCCACCTTCCCGAGGCCGGCGAAGCCGAGGGGGTCGTACCAGGCCTGGCGGACGGAGCCGGTCCGGGTGTACTTGGGCCCCGCCGGCGCGCGCTCGCCGGCGAACCGGTCGCCGGTATCGAGGCCCCACAGGCCGCGGTAGCCGTCGACCCACGGGTCCTCGTCGCCGATCGGGATCGGCGTCCATTCGCTGTCGCCGCCCGGGCCGACGCGGTAGCCGTCGCCGCGGGCGTAGTCCACGAACGGGACGCTGAACGCCTTGCGGACCTTGCCGGCGAGGTCGCCCGGATCCGGCTGCGACAGCGTGTCGCGCCAGAACCCGCGGAGCAGGTCCAGGGGGCCGTGCAGGTTCTGCTCGCCGGGGAACGGCAGGGCCATGATGTACTCGCCCTGCTCCAGGTAGGTCGCGTGCGACCCGGCGCCCGGGATAGACCATCGGGTGCTCGCCGGTCTTGGCCAGCCGCGGGTCGTCCCAGCGACGGCGCAGGTCGTCGCCCTTCTCGTCGTGGGCCGCCGCGCAGAACCAGGCCGGGGTCACGTCGCCGTCCGGGAGGGCCTCGAGGATGACGAAGCACTGCTCCCAGTCCGACTCGTGGTCGTTGGCGCCGTCGAACGTGGAGCGCCAGTCGTTCATCGCGTAGAAGAACAGGTAGTGGAGGACGATCCACGGCCCGTCCCGCAGCGACCCGGGCGTGGTAGACGGTCCGCGGATCCTCGGCGCGGATGGCCTCGTACTTCACGGACGCGGCGGCGGCCGTCCCGCCCGGCACGCGGCCGCGGAGCAGGAGCGAGGTGACGAGGCCCGCGTCCACGAGCCGGGCGGCGAGACCCACGCGGGCCAGGCGCCCGGGGGCGTCGAACACCGGTGCACCGGACCGGTTCCGCCAGCGCGTGAGCTCCACGGCGTTCATCGGCCTGGGCACGAAGCGCAGGTACTGCGAGTGGCCCGGCGGCGGGTCGTCGACCGCACCGAGCCGATCCAGGTCCAGCTCGTCGGACGGGATCGCGACGCGGGCCTCGCGCAGGGTCGGCCCCTCCAGCAGGTCGCACGCCTCGACGAACGGGCCGGTGGCCATCGGGAAGAACAGCTCGCCCTGGGTGAACGTCAGGATCGGCTCGAACCGACGCAGCAGGGCGAGATCGGCGTCGGACAGGGTCACGGCGGCCATCTCAGAGCGAGCTCGGCAGGAAGATCGCGCGGACGTCGCGCTGGTTGAGGTAGAAGACCGCGATCATGTTGAAGAACATGCCGGGGTAGCGCGGCTGGCCCGCGATCCACCACGCCGATGTCGACCGCCAGGATCAGGCCGGCGAGGATGAGGGCCAGGGACCAGCCCCACGTCCGATAGCGCCACAGGCCGATGACACTGGCGGCGGTCGCCAGGAGCATCAGGACGATGACGCCTCGACCGATCCACCAGACCGGCGACCCGGCATCGAAGATCGGGACGTTGGACCCGCTGGCGATCCAGTCCCAGAGCTGGTTCCCTCGCGGACCGACCAGCGCGGTGAGCTCGATGATGATCCGGCCGAGGCTGAGCGCCATGACGACGTACAGCCCGAGCGGTCGGCGGCGGTCGGCGAGGGGCGCCTCGGCGTCGCGCGGATCCAGGCGCGTCGGCGGCGTCAGCGGTCATCGTCGGAGCGTAGCAGGCATGGCGGCGGCGTCAACGGGTCAGCGGCGACGGCCGCGGGCACGAGCAACGTCAGGGCGCCGGGCACGACCTCCGCCTCCAGCCAGCCCGTGTCGTGGACGTCGCCGTCGATCTGGGTCGGCTGGGCCGGCTCCGCATCGACCCGGACGCGCAGGGCCGTCCGCCGCAGGCTCGCGCCGCCATGCGGGCCGTCCGTCCGGAGCAGCAGCTCCAGGCCGCCGCGGGCCGCCCCGAGCAGCCCGCGACCGCCGAGGACGAGCACGTCCAGCCGGCCATCGCCCGGGTCGATCGGCCGGCGCGGGCCGAGCAGGCCCGGGGATGAGCTCGCCGGCGTTCGCGATCAGGACGGCCTGGCCGGTCAGCTCGTGCCGCTCCCCGTCGATGTCGAGGGTGAACCGCGACGGCTTCGGGCGCAGCGACCTCGCGCAGGCCGGACGCGACGTACGCCCCGAAGCTGAACCGCCGCTTCAGGCCTCGGTCCGTGCCGGCCATGATCCGGGCGTCGAGGCCCATCCCGCAGGCGACGACGAACGTCTCCTCGCCGGTCGCGTCGCGCTGGCCGTGCGGGCCCCAGCGCACGATGCCGAGGTCCAGCGTCCGTTCGGCCGCCGTGGCCAGGGCTCGGACCGACGCCGCCGGCCCGCCGAGCCGCAGGCCGCGGGCCAGGACGTTGCCGGTCCCGGCCGGGACGATCGCCAGCGGGACGCCGGAGCCCGAGAGGGCCGCGCCGGCCTGCCGGACGCTGCCGTCGCCGCCCGCCACGACGACCAGGGCGGGTCGGTCCGTCGCGGCCGCCGCGAACGCCGCCTGGGCCTCCTCCATCGTCCCGGCCACGACCAGTGGCTCGATCCCGGTCCGCTCCTTGACGGCTCGCACCAGCGCCTCGGTCAGGGCCCGACGTGTCTCGGCATCGTGGAGCCGCGACGCATGCGGGTTCAGGACGATCAGGGGCGTGCCGGGCGCGGCGGACGGTGTCATCGCCCCGATGCTACCGTGACCGGGGACCCGCGGATCGGAGGCTGGACACATGGACCACGCAGACTTCAAGGCCTGGCTGGATCGCTACGTGGACGCGTGGCGCCTCAACGATCCGATCGCCATCGGCGACCTGTTCAGCCTGGACGTGCGCTACGCCTACGACCCGTTCAGCGAGGCGGTCGTCGGGCGAGCGGCGCTCGTCGCCTCGTGGCTGACCGACCCGGACGCCGACGGCTCGTGGACGGCGGACTACGAGGTCCTCGCCATCGATGGCGACACGTACGTCGCCCACGGCCGGACGCGCTACCTGACCGACGACCGAGCCGCGGTCGACCGTGAGTTCGCCAACGTCTTCGTCTGCCGGTTCGACGACGAGGGTCGCTGCCGCGAGTTCACCGAGTGGTACATGCGTCGCCGCCCGGAGGCCATCCCGGACTGAACCGACGGCGCCTGGCGGTGTAGTCTCCGGTGCCTTCCACCTGACCCCTAGATCGGAGCGAGGTAGCGATGTCCCGGATCGTTCGTGGAGCGCTCGTCCAGGCGAGCTGGACCGGCGACAAGGAATCGATGATCCAGAAGCACGAGGAGCGGGCCCACGAGGCCGCCAAGCAGGGTGCCCAGTTCATCCTGTTCCAGGAGCTGTTCTACGGCCCCTACTTCTGCCAGGTCCAGGACGCCCAGTACTACAGCTACACCGAGCTCATCCCGGACGGGCCCGACGACGAAGCGGATGCAGGACCTCGCCAAGCAGACCGGCATGGTCCTGATCGCCCCGATGTACGAGGAGGACGAGAAGGCCTCGGGCATCTACTACAACACCGCCGCCGTCATCGACGCCGACGGGACGTACCTGGGCAAGTACCGCAAGACCCACATCCCGCACGTGAAGGGCTTCTGGGAGAAGTTCTACTTCCGGCCCGGCAACATCGGCTACCCGGTGTTCGAGACGGCCGTCGGCAAGGTCGGCGTCTACATCTGCTACGACCGCCACTTCCCCGAGGGCGCCCGGGCGCTCGGCCTCAACGGCGCCGAGATCGTGCTCATCCCGAGCGCCACGTCGCGCGGCCTGTCCGAGTACCTGTGGCGCATCGAGCAGCCCAGCCACGCGGTCGCCAACGGCTACTACGTCGGGACCATCAACCGGGTCGGCATCGAGACCGACTACGGCGACGACGACTTCTACGGCCAGAGCTACTTCGTGAACCCGCGCGGCCAGTTCGTCGGCGAGGTGGCGAGCGCCCACGAGGAGGAGCTCGTCGTCCGCGACCTCGACCTGGACCTCATCACCGAGGTCCGCAACACCTGGCAGTTCTACCGCGACCGTCGGCCGGACGCGTACGCGGACCTGACCCGCCCGTAGGCCGCGCAGACCGCCGCGCACGTTCTGCGGAACGCGCTACCATCCGCCCCGGCTCGACCGTCTGGAGGAGGACGGCCGAGCCGCTTCAGTCTCCGGCAGCCGGAGGGCGCCTGACATGCAGTTCGGCTTCACGCTCAAGCCCGAGCACACCATCGAGCGCACCCTCGCCCTGACCCGCCAGGCCGAGGCGGCCGGCTTCGACTACGGCTGGCTGTTCGACTCGCACGTCCTGTGGCGCGAGCCGTATGTCCTGCTGACGCTGATGGCCCAGGCGACGACCACGGCTGCGCCTCGGGACCTGCGTCACGAACCCGGCCACCCGCGAGCCGAGCGTCACCGCGTCCACGCTGGCCGTCCTCGACGAGATCTCCGGCGGCCGGATGGACCTCGGCATCGGCCGCGGCGACTCGGCCCGGCGCGTCCTCGGCAAGCCGCCGACGACGATGGCCACGCTCGAGGAGGCGGTCGTCGTCATCAAGGCCCTCGTCGAGGGCCGGTCCGTCGACTACGAGGGCACGGACCTCAGCCTGCCGTGGACCGGCTCGTGGACGCTGCCGGTCTGGGTCGCCGGCTACGGTCCGATGGCCCTGGCGATGACCGGCCGGGTCGCCGACGGGGTCATCCTCCAGCTCGCCGACCCGGACCTCATCCGCTGGTTCGTCGGCCAGGTCCGCGAGGCGGCCGCGGCGGCCGGCCGCGACCCGGCCTCGATCAAGGTCCAGGCCGCGGCGCCGGCCCACGTCGGCCCGCTCGAGCGACGGCCGCGAGCGGACGCGCTGGTTCCCGGCGCTCGTCAGCAACCACGTCGTCGACCTCGTCAACAAGTACCCGCGCGAGCAGCTGCCCGAGAGCCTGACCGGCTACATCCCCGACCGGACCGGCTACGACTACCTCCACCACGCCGAGGTCGGCTCGTCCAACGCCGGCTTCGTCGGCGACGAGGTCACGGACCGGTTCTGCGTCCTCGGCTCCGTCGAGGACCACATCGCCAAGCTGCGCGAGCTCGCCGACGCCGGCGTCGACCAGTTCAACCTCTACCTCATGAACGGCGACGAGGAGGCCCAGGTCGAGGCCTACGGGCGCGAGGTCATCCCGGCCCTGCGCGGCTGACCGGCCCGGCCGCGCCGCGACCGGCCGCCGACGCGGCCGAGGGTCATGGGCCGACGAGGTCAGCTCGTGGCGCCGGGCCACGCGCGACCGGCGACAGATGTCGAGCGCCGACCGTCGGACCGGCGCGCGTCAGCGGCCGCGACCGACGAGTCGAGCGACTCGTGGCTGGACGGCCTGGAGCGATGACGATCGACGTGCTCGACGTGCGCGCGACCCGTTGACTGGGACATGGGCCAGGGACACTCGGCGCCGAGCGCGTCGACCGCGAAGATGGACGGATCGTCGGACGCGCGGTCGGGGCCGCGACCCGATCGGCGCTCGCTGCAGGTCGGCGATGGCTCGAGTTCGCTGCGCGCGCCCGTCGGGACATGGATGGACACGGCGTCAGCGGGATCGCAGCGTGGCGGATCGTCGGCCTCGTCGCCTGGCGTCGCCATCGCCGCGGTCGGCCTGACCGTCGCCGCTGGCTCGCGAGCTCGCGCCGCTCCGGCTGACCGGGCTCGTCCCGACCGGTCGCCGGCCATCCCGACCATCCCCTTCCATGACCCTCCTGACCCGACGCCGCCGGGCTCGCCAGGAGGGACCGATGCGCACGCTCATCACCAACGGCACGATCGTCACCGCCGACGGCTCGTACGCCGCCGACGTCCTCATCGACGGCGAGACGATCGCCAGCATCGGTCACGACCTGGCCGGCGGCGGGCGCGACGGCCGACGAGACGATCGACGCGACCGGCAAGTACGTCATCCCGGGCGGCATCGACGTCCACACCCACATGGAGCTGCCGTTCGGCGGCACGTTCGCCAAGGACACCTTCGAGACCGGGACGCGCGCGGCGGCGTTCGGCGGGACGACCACCATCGTCGACTTCGCGGTCCAGTCGCGCGGCGCCTCGCTGCGCGAGGGCCTCGACGCCTGGCACGCCAAGGCCGAGGGCAACGCCGTCACCGACTACGGCTTCCACATGATCATGAGCGACGTCAACGACGACACCCTGGCCGAGATGGACGGGCTCGTCGCCGAGGGCGTGCCGGACTTCAAGCTGTTCACCGCCTACCCGGGCGTCTTCTACAGCGACGACGGGGCGATCTTCCGGGCGATGCAGCAGACCGCGAAGAACGGCGGGCTGATCATGATGCACGCCGAGAACGGGATGGCCATCGACGTCGTCGCCGCCCAGACCGTCGAGGCCGGCACGACCGACCCGATCGGCCACGGCCTCGCGCGCAAGGCCATCTTCGAGGGCGAGGCGACCAACCGGGTCATCCGCCTGGCCGAGGCGGCCGAGGCGCCCGTCTACATCGTCCACCTCTCGGCCAAGGAGGCCCTCGCCGAGGTCCAGGCCGCCCGCGATCGCGGCACGAAGGCGTTCGCCGAGACCTGCCCGCAGTACCTGTTCCTGTCGCTCGACGACATGGGCAACGGCTTCGAGGGCGCCAAGTTCGTGTGCTCGCCGCCGCTCCGGACCCAGGACCACTGGGACGAGCTGTGGACCGGCCTCGTCAAGGACGACCTCCAGCTCGTCGCGACGGACCACTGCCCGTTCGACTTCCACGGCCAGAAGGAGCTCGGCCGGGGCGACTTCCGCAAGGTCCCCAACGGCCTGCCGGGCGTCGAGGACCGGGTCGACCTGCTCCACGACGGCGGCGTCGTTGGCCGGCCGGATCACGAAGGAGCGCTGGGTCGAGATCATCTCCACGGCGCCGGCCAAGCTGTTCGGGATGTACCCGCACAAGGGCGCGGTCGCGGTCGGCGCGGACGCCGACCTCGTCGTCTACGACCCGAACCGGACGCGCGTCATCTCGGCCGCGACCCACCACATGGACGTCGACTACTCCTGCTACGAGGGCCGGACGGTCCAGGGCGGCAGCGACGTCGTCCTGTCGCGCGGCTCGGTCGTCGTCCGCGACGGCGAGTTCACCGGGCGCAAGGGCCACGGCCGGTTCATCAAGCGGACCGTCGCCGACTACGCCCGGACGCACTGAGGTCGCCTTGGACGCGTGGCCGGCGGACGGCGAGGTCGTCGTCCTCGACGGCGGCCTGGCCACCGAGCTGACGGCGCGCGGCCACGACCTGTCCGACCGGCTCTGGTCGGCGCGCCTGCTGCTGACGGACCCGGCCGCGATCGAGGACGTCCACCTGCCTACTTCGAGGCCGGCGCCCGGGTCGCCATCACCGCCAGCTACCAGGCGTCGGTCGAGGGGTTCGCGGCGGCCGGCCTGGACCGCGCGGCGGCCCTCGGGCTCATCCGCCGGAGCGTCGAGCTGGCGCGTCGGGCGCGCGACCGCTATCGACGAGGCGTCCGGGGATGACGGGCCGCTGCTCGTCGCCGGGTCGGTCGGCCCGTACGGGGCGATGCTCGCCGACGGCTCCGAGTACCGCGGCGACTACGAGCCGGGAGCCGGACGGCGCTCGCGGCGTTCCACCGGCCGCGGATGGAGGCGCTCCGGGAGGCCGGCGCGGACCTGCTCGCGATCGAGACGATCCCGACCGTCCGCGAGGCCGAGGTCCTGGTCCGGCTCCTCGACGAGGTCGACGCTGCCGGCCTGGCTGAGCTACTCGTGCCGCGACGGCGCGATCGACGTCGGCCGGCGAGCCGATCGCGGACGCCGTCGCGCTCGGCGACGCAGCCGCGGATCGTGGCGGTCGGCGTCAACTGCACGGCGCCGCGGTACGTGCCGGAGCTCCTGGCCGCGCGCCGCGGACGCCACGGATCGCCCGCTCATCGCCTACCCGAACGGCGGCGACCGTGGGACGCGGCCGCCCGGACGCTGGGTCGCCGATGCCGGCGGCGCCTTCGACCCGGCGACCGTCGCGACGCTGGACCGGGCTCGGCGCGACCTGGCTGGGCGGCTGCTGCGGCACCGGCCCGGCCGAGATCCGCGCCCTCGCCGAGGCCGTCGCGGCCGCGCGGCATGGCCGGACGGCCGCATGACGATCCACAAGCTCGCGCTTCCTCGGCGTCCGGGTCGCGGACATGGATCGGTTCGCCGCGACCGTGGCGCTCTACCGGGACCTGCTGTCGCTCCCGGTCATCGCCGACGATCCCGGCCGGCTGACCTGGTTCCGCCTGGGCGACGGGACCCAGCTCCACGTGTACGGCCCGCTCGACGAGGATCACGTGGCGTTCGGCGATGTCGCCGTGCGTCGGCTTCCTCGTGGACGACGCGGACGCGATGCGGGCCAGCCTCGAGGCGGCCGGCATCGAGTTCCTGTGGGAGACACAACGAGACGGCGCCATCGCGTGGGCCCACTTCCGTGGACCCGATGGCGCCGTCTATGAATTGATCGGGGCGGACGCCGAGACCGTGAGGCCGTGGGCGCCCGTCCGCTGACGCGAGTCAGCTCCTTGCCGAACAGCCCCTTGATCGCGCCGATGATCCCGCCGGCGGACTTGCTGGCCGCATCGGCGGCACCCGAGGCGGCACCGGACGCCGCGCTGGCGGCGCCACTCGCCGCATCGCCGGCCGCGCTGGCGGCATCCGGACGCGGCATCGGTCGCGGTCCGGCCGCTCCCGCCGCAGCGCCGGCGGCGTCGTTGCCGAGGCCCGTCGCGCTCTTGACCGCGTCGCTCGCCACGTCAGCCGCCTGGTCGGCGACCTGGTTCACCGTGTTGGCGGCGTCGCCGCTCAGGCCGGCGGCCTGGTTGACCGCTCCACCGGCCGCGTCCGCGACCTGGTCTGCGACATCGTCGATCTGATCTGCCAACGGATCGATCCTCCCTGCCCACGGGTCGACGCCCTCACGTCCGTCCGACGGATCATCCGCCTGACCCTCCCGACGCCCCCGCCCGGAGGTTCGCGATGGTGCGCGCGCGCACGTCCCGGCGTCAAGTTCGACCGGTCGGTCGAGGCCGACCCTAGCGCGTGCGCGGGAACCCGAGGTCGACCTTGGACGTGCCCGGATCCGGCCAGCGCGAGGTGACGATCTTGGCCCGCGTGTAGAACTGGACGCCTTCGGGGCCGTACATGTGCAGGTCGCCGAAGAGGCAGTTCTTCCAGCCGCCGAAGCTGTAGTACGCGACCGGCACCGGGATCGGCACGTTGATGCCGACCATCCCGGCGTTCACCTCGAACTGGAACTGGCGGGCCGCGCCGCCATCGCGGGTGAAGATCGCCGTGCCGTTGCCGTACGGGTTGTCGTTGATGAGGCTGACCGCCTCCTCGTACGTCTTGACCCGCATGACCGTCAGCACCGGGCCGAAGATCTCGTCGCGGTAGGCGTCCATCGCCGGCGTGACGTGGTCGATGAGCGAGACGCCGAGGAAGAACCCGTCCGAGTCCTTGTAGAGCGGGTGCTCGCGGCCGTCGGCGACGACCGTCGCGCCCTGGGCCGGCCCGCTGTCGAGGTACGACGCGACCTTGTCGCGGTGGACCTCGGTGACGAGCGGGCCCATCTCGGACGTCGGGTCGCTGCCGGGGCCGACCTTGATCTTCGGCAGCCGCTCCTTGATCGCCGCGACCAGCGGATCGGCCACGTCGCCGACGGCCACGATCGTGGCGATCGCCATGCAGCGCTCGCCGGCCGAGCCGTAGCCGGCCGAGACGGCGGCGTCGGCGGCCATGTCGATGTCCGCGTCGGGCAGGACGATCATGTGGTTCTTGGCGCCGCCGAGCGCCTGGACGCGCTTGCCGGCCTTCGTGCCGGTCTCGTAGATGTAGCGCGCGATCGGCGTCGAGCCGACGAACGACACGGCCGCGATGTCCGGATGGTCGAGGATCGCGTCGACCGCCACCTTGTCGCCGTGGACGACGTTGAAGACGCCGTCCGGGACGCCCGCCTCGTGCAGCAGCTCGGCCAGGAAGTTCGACGCGGACGGGTCCTTCTCGGACGGCTTGAGGATGAACGTGTTGCCGGTGGCGATGGCGGTGGCGAACATCCACATCGGCACCATCGCCGGGAAGTTGAACGGCGTGATGCCGGCCACGACGCCGAGCGGCTGGCGGATCTGGTAGACGTCGACGCCGCTCGACACCTGCTCGCTGAAGCCGCCCTTGAGCAGGTTCGGGATGCCGCAGGCGAACTCGAGGTTCTCGAGGCCGCGGGCGATCTCGCCGAGCGCGTCGGACGGGACCTTGCCGTGCTCGGCGGTCAGGTGCGCCGCCAGCTCGTGCCGGTGCGCCTCGACCAGGTTCCGGATCCGGAACATGATGTCGGTGCGCTTCGAGAGCGACGTCGCCCGCCAGGCCGGGAAGGCGGCCTTGGCCGCCGCGACGGCCGCGCCGACCTCCTCGGCCGAGGCGAAGTCGACGAGCTTGGTGACCTGGCCGGTCGCCGGGTCGAAGACCGGGCCCTCGCGGCCGGACGTCCCGGGCACGAACCGCCCGCCGATCCAGTGGCTGACCCGGGCGGGCGTGGCCGCGTCCGAGCGGACCGATCCGGGTTCTGCGACCTGCGTCATGGGAGACCTCGCGTGTGGCGCCGACGCGTCGGCGATGAAGGTGGTGTCAGGGTTGCAGGGTACTCCGTCGGGTCCACCCGACGCCGGTTCGTCGTGCCGGCGCGCTCAGCGAGCGCGGCTCAGAAGCGAGGGCGCGAGCTCGGGTCGGGCCAGGCGGTCGGCGTCCTCGGTCCGGGTCGGCTGCGGGGCTCGCGACGCGCGGCGGCGACGGCGATGGCTCCGGGCTCCCGGACGGTCCACGGCGGGCCCGCACGGTCATGACCGCCACGACGGCGAGGCAGCCGAGCCCGACCGCGATCGCGATGAGCGAGCCCATGTTCAGCCCGGCCGACGACCGCCTCGTCGCGCCAGGACGTCGCGACGACGCGCCCGGGCGAACGCCCACAGCGGCGATCGCCGACGAACAGGATCCGCCCGTCGCGGCGCGCGAACGCGCCGAGCTGCAGGGCGACGACGAGACCGATGAGGATGAGGATCGTCGTCGAGCGCCTCGTAGGCCTGGGACGGCTCGGACGGCAGCGCCGGCGCCAGCGAGCCCCACGGTCCCGGGCCCAGGAACGCGGTCGCCCAGGCCGCCGTGCTCGGCGTGCCCTGGCCGGCCCCGCCCAGGATCATCGTGAACTTGCCGACGCCCAGCACGAACAGGACGGGCAGGATGGCCAGGTGTCGCCAGCGACCGAGCGGGGCGCCGAGCAGGGACGCGACCAGCGAGCCGGTGAGCAGGCCACCGGCGACGCCGAGTGCCAGCTCCATCGCGCCGAGCCCCGGGTCGATGATCGCGCCCGGGTTGGCCTGGTAGTACGGCAGGTGCAGCAGCACGTACCCGATCCGGCCGCCGATGACGGCGCCGGGCACCGTCCCGACGGCGATGAACAGCAGGTCGTCGCCCCGGAGTCCGTCGCGCCGCGCGATGACGCCGGCGAGGATCAGGGCCGTGGCGATGACGGCGGCGAGCGCGACCGTCTGCCAGCGCACGACAAGGCCCTCGGCCAGGCGAAGCAGGGGGTCGAAGTCGAACGCGATGACGGCGATCGGCACGGTGCCCGTCAGTGTATCGGAGGGCTGGACTCGCGGTCGCGAAGGGTGCATCATCCGTCGAGATCGGGGACACGGCGACCGACGCGGGGGGCAGCCTCAAGCGTGTCCGACGTCCGACCCATGGGGGGACGGACCGGGCGGGGTCGGCCGAGAGGATCGAGGGGTCGCCATGCGACACGCCGCCCCCATCCCTGGCGACAGCCTGCACGTCAATCTTCTCGGCCGCCTCGAAGCGCGCACGTCGTCGGGCCGGGACGTTCCCCTGTCCGGTCGCCACGCCCAGGCGCTGTTCGCCCTGCTGGTGCTGGCCCGCCGGCCACGGTCGCGGGATGCGATCGCCGCGGACCTGTGGCCGGAGTCGGATACGAGCTCGACCGGCGCGCTCCGCCAGGCCCTGTGGCTCGTCCGCCATGGACTGACGCTGGCCGGCGTGGATCCGGCGGCGGTCCTCGAGATCGAACCGGACACGCTCGGCATCCGCCCGAGTGCGATCGCGAGCCTCGACCTCACCGCCTTCGAGGCCTGCCTGGACACGCCGGGCTGCACGCTCGAGACGGCGATCGGCCTGTACCGCGGCGACCTGGTGGAGGGCCTGGGCCACGATTGCTTCGCCGCCGAGCGGGAGCGCCTGGCCGACCGGTTCGAGGACGCGCTCGTGCTCGTGGCCGAAGCCCGGCTGGCCGACGGCGACCTGGGCGGCGCGTGTGCGGCGGCCCAGCACGTGCTCGTGCGCGATCCGCTTCGCGAGGAGGGCCACGCGATCCTGATCGAGGTGCACGGGCGGTCCGGCAGCCGCTCCCAGGTCATCCGCCAGTACCGCCGGCTGGCGAGCATCCTCGACCGGGAGCTCGGGGAGGCGCCACTCCCCGAGACGGACGCCACGTACCGGCTGGCCCTGGAGCGCGCGGTGGCACGATCGCGCCAGCGAGCCGCGGCGATCGCGTCGGGGGCGGACCGGCCGACGCGCTGGAGCGCCCGCATCTGCTCGCCCTCGCCAACGGCTGAGGCATCCCGGTCCGTGCGGGAGGGGTCGGATGCGGTTCCGCGGTAGCATCGGGGCATGCGACATGTCCCCGCGCTCGTGGCCCTCGCGGCCCTCGTCACGGTCATCGCGGCCGGCTGCACGTCGTCCGGGAGCGGCCCGTCCGCTGATCCGTCCGGCTCGGCGGAGCATCCGGGTCGCCGGCAGCCTCGGTACCGACCGGGTCCGGCCTCGTGCCCGTGACGCCCGATCCCGGTTCGCCGGGGAGTGGCTCGGGCTCGCTGTCGCCGGCGATCGTGGACCCGATCATCGCCGATGCCGCCGGGCGGGCCGGCGTGCCCGTCAGCGAGGTGACCCTCGTCAGCGCCGAGGCCGTGACGTGGCCCGACGGCGGCCTCGGCTGTCCCCTCCCCGGGATGGTCTACCCGCAGGTCGTGGTCGACGGCTACCAGGTCATCGTCGAGGCGGGCGGTCGGACGTACGACTACCGAGGGAGTAGCGTCGGCAAGTTCCGCCTCTGCCTCGCTGGCTGAAGCCGCGGCCGCCGAGCAGCGCCGGCCCGGCCTCGGGCCACATGACATGACGAAGCCCGGCGGGACCCGCCGGGCTTCGTGCTACTGGGACGCTGGGTCGGGTCAGTCGACGACGAGCCTCACCGTCCGGATGGCCGTGCCGCGGACGATGTTCGAGGTCATCGATGCCTTCAGGTCGTACGTGCCCTTCCGCGAGGCGGAGGCCTCGTACGTGATCGTGACCGACCCACCGGGGAGCGGCGGCGACGTCGTGATCACGTAGTCGGCCGCCGTGGGCGCTCCGACCAGGTTCACGCCGGACGACCCGTCACGGTTCTCCGCGCCGATGCTCAGCGCATCGCTCGGGCCGCCGAGCGTCGCCGTAGGCGAACCACGTGCCTTCCGGTGGCGTCGTGCCGAGCTGGATCCAGATCTGGAAGGAGTTGGCCTGGGTGGTGCCCCAGGCATACGCGCCTTCCCAATCGATGATCAGGCAAGTCGGTGACGCCGTCGGTCAGGACGCCGATGCGGACGCCGCCGCCCACCGGCGCTCGAGGTCCAGGTCCGTCCAGTACGGGGCCAGCACGTTGTTCGGGCGAGCCGGGTCCGGGAACGTCTGGACGTTGCAGCACTCGTTGTCGGCCTCGGTGCCGCCGCCGATGACGACGTAGCCGTTCGAGTCGACGCCGATCTGCGGTGTACGTCTCGGAGCCCCACTGGAACGCCGGGACCGTCGTAGTTGACGATGGTCTCGTCCCCGAAGTCCTCGGCCGGGACGATCCCGAACGCGCTCAGCGGCAGGTAGCCGCCGGCCGGACTGCCGCCGGCCGGCATCGGCGATCGAGTCGACCGTCGGGGCGATGGCCGCCGACAGCGTCCCGGCATAGTGCAGGCCGGTCGACGACGGGACGCCGGGTGCGGAGACATCGGAGATGCTCACGTTCCGCGGCTCCTTGACGTCGATCGACACGGCGGTCGGCGACCGGGGCGAAGTTGGTCGCCTCGACCGTGCAGGTCGTGGCCTCATTGCGCTCGAGGGTCGTGTCCGCACAGGCGTGGGACAGCGTGACCTTGCCCTGGGCCCGGTTGAACGCGACCGGCAGGACGGCGCTGTTGGCGCCCTTGCGCGCCGGGTCGATGGTGATCTGGCCGAAGTACCAGCCGTCGGCGACGCCGGCCGGCGGAGATCCGGATGGTCAGGGTGCGCGAGGCACCCGGGGCCAGGCTGAACCGGGACGGCGAGACGCTGATGTCCACGCCGGCCGGATCGCTGGTCCGTGACCTTGAAGGTCTGGTGCCTGCCGGACACGTTGGTGACGGTCCGGGTGGTCGCCACGCCGCCCGGCATCGGGTTGACGTAGATGCTCGGGACGTTGAGGTCGAGGCGCGAGTCCGGGATCGGCCGCGCTGGCGACGTACGCCTCGACCGGGACGTCGAGGGTGACGGTCGGCTGGAGCGCGCGGTTGGCCCGGATCGAGCCGGCGCCGCGATCGAACGGATCCGCCTTCGTGCCGTCCTCCTTGAGGACGTTCTGGACGGACGACGTCATGAGCGCGGACTTGATCTGGCCCGGCGTCCAGTCGGGATGGGCCGCCTTGACCAGCGCCGAGGCACCGGCCGAGTGCGGGCGACGACATCGAGGTGCCGGCGATGATCTGGTACAGCTGGCCGGGCGGTCCGGCGGCGACGTCGGTCGGCACCGGGGTGTTGCCGGCCAGGATCTGGAGGCCGGGGGCCGTGACATCCGGCTTGATGAAGTCGGTGCCGGGCCCGCGGGACGAGAACGTGGCCATCACGTCACCGCGGACGTGGGTCTTGGTGCCGGTCTCCCACTTGGCGGTGATGCCGGTGTGGGAGGTCAGGAATGCGACCATCGCGGCGGCCGGCTCGGGTCCTTCGAGCATGACCGTCGGGACCCAGAAGTTGTCGGTGAACAGGCTCTGCAGGGTCGGGTTGTAGAGGATCATCCCGGCCGCGCCGCCGAGCGACACGTTGAAGCTCTTCTCGTTGCGACCGTTCCCGCCGCGCTCGCACACGACGATCTTGCCGGTCACGCTCCCGGGCTCGAACGGCGAGTCGCACAGCTTGGTCTCGCCCGCGACCGACTGGCCGAGGACGACCGGCGTGGCCGAGGAGATGCCGGGGACGACGCTGGAGCCCTTGGCGCTGTACGTGTCGCCGTTGTCCGCCTTCAGGCGGAGCGTGGTCAGGTACATCCCGTCCCAGGTGGACGCGCCGACCGTGGTGACCCACGGCGAGTTGTGCTCGACCGTGGCCGCGCCCGGACCGGAGTTGCCGGCGGAGGCGTTGACCGAGATGCCGTTGGCGTAGGCGTCGAGGAAGGCGAGCTCGACCGCATCGCTGTACGGGTTGGCGCCGCCGCCGATGGAGAAGTTGATGACGTCGACGCCGTCCGTGATGGCCTGGCCGATGGCCGCGACCGAGTCGGACTGGAAGCAGCCCTCGGCGAGGCAGACGCGGTAGGCGATGACGCTCGCGCCGGGGGCGACGCCGCTGATCGGGCCGCGGTCGATGCCGAAGAGCGGCGCGTGCGCGACCGGCGAACCGGCCGCCGTGGTGGCGGTGTGGGTGCCGTGGCCCTCGGAGTCGCGGGCCGAGCAGTCTCCGGTGGCGTTGTCGCAGAACTCGCCGGGCTCGGCGCCGAAGACGGCCATGTAGGTGTCGACGAACGCGTACGCGCCGACGAGCTTGTCATTGCAGGTGAACGGGGTCGCCGAGGAGCGGATCCGTCCCGTCGCCGAAGTCGCAGCCGTAGGTGCCGCCGACGTACGGGATGCCCGGATCCTTGAGCATCGGATGCTCGGGCCAGATGCCGGTGTCGAGGATGCCGACCTTCACGCCCTTGCCCGCCGTGCGCGAGCCGCCGAGGGACGTCCAGGCCTTGGTCGCGCCCATGTACTGGATGGAGCTGACCCAGGACGGCTGGACGAGCTTGTCGGCCTGGACGGCGACGACGCCGTCCACCTTGAGCAGGTCCTTCGCCTTGTTCGCCGGGACGGTCGCCGCGACGCCGCCGTACGCCTTCAGGAACGTGGTCGCCGAGCGTGGCCGACGGGACGGTCTTGGCGATCTGGGCCCGGATGGCCTTGGAGTAGCCGGTCCAGGTGCGCGGTGTAGGCGCGGACCGCGGCCTTGTTGGCCGCCAGCGACTTCCCGGTGACCTCGGGGCTGGTCGCCGCGAGGCCGTCCAGGCTGCCGTCGTAGGAGGCGATGCTGTCGGCATCGAACTTGACCATGACCCGGACGAGCGGCCGAGTCCCTGCGCGCGAGCAGCTTGGCGTCGCTCTGCGCGATGCGTGCCGGAGTTGGACTTGGCGCCCTCGTAGCTGGCGCCGCGGGTGATCGTCTTGTCAGAGAGGCTGAACCCCGCCGTGGGATCCGCCGCTGCCACCGAGACCGGACCTATCGCCCCGACCAACAGGCCGAGGGTCGCGAGCAGCACGACAAGACGCTTCATGAGCAGCCTCCTCCAGAACCTCGACGGCCCCCGGACGGGGGATCTTCGGAAGCCACGAACGACCCCGTGTTGGGTGGGTCCTCACGTCGTCGATGGCCAGTGTCGCGAACGGTACTGCCGGGCCGCTCGCCGGGTCAATGCGGCGATGCGCGTAGCCCCGCTCGTGGTGGTGCGTCCACGCAACGAACGCCCCAGCCGATGGTCATGGGAGCTTGTCGACAAGCTCCTGGACGGCGGCCGTCGAGGCGTCGAACTTGACCTGCTCGTCGGCGGTCAGCTCGATCTCGAAGACGCGCTCCATCCCGCCCGGCGCCAAGGACCACCGGCACCCCGACGAACAGCCCGGTCGTGCCGAACTCCCCGTCGAGCAGCACGGCGCAGGGCAGGACGCGCTTGCGGTCGCGCAGGATCGCGTCGCACATCTCGAAGGTGGACGCGGCCGGGGCGTAGAACGCGGAGCCGGTCTTGAGCAGGGCGACGACTTCCGCGCCACCGTTGGCCGTCCGCTCCTCCAGGGCCGTGACCCGCTCCGGCGAGAGCAGTTCCGTGATCGGGACGCCGGCGACGGTCGAGTAGCGCGACAGCGGGACCATCGTGTCGCCGTGGCCCCCCAGGACGAACGCGTGGGTGTCCTCCACGGACACGCCGAGCTCCTGGGCGATGAACGTCCGGAAGCGGGCCGAGTCGAGGACGCCGGCCATCCCCAGCACGCGCTCGCGCGGGAAGCCGGACGCCTGCATCGCGACGTGACACATCGCGTCGAGCGGGTTGGTGACGATGATCAGGATCGCGTCCGGCGAGTGCTTCGCGGCCTGCTCCACGACCGCTCGGACGATCCCGGCGTTCTTGGCCAGCAGGTCGTCCCGACTCATCCCCGGCTGGCGGGCCAGCCCGGACGTGACGACGACGATGTCCGACCCGGCCGTATCCGCGTAGTCGTTCGTGCCGGTGACCCGGGCGTCGTGCCCGACGACGGGCGCGGCCTCGGCGAGGTCCAGGCCCTTGCCCTGGGGCAGGCCTTCGACGATGTCGACGAGGACCACGTCGGCCAGGCCGGCCTCGGCGATCCGCTGGGCGGTGGTGGCCCCGACATTGCCGGCGCCGATGACGGTGACTTTGTTTCGTGCCATGCTCGGATTGTATGACGCCGACACGGACCTACGACGACGGAGGCGCGACCATCCCGAGCGGGCTGGTGGGACCGGTCGAGCGCGTCGTGATCATCGGCGCGGGGATGGCCGGGTTGACCGCCGCCAACGCCCTGCACCATGCCGGCATCCCGTCCGTCGTCCTGGAAGCCCGCGATCGTCTTGGCGGTCGGCTCCATACGGCCGATGTCGGCGGGTCGCCGGTGGATCTCGGCGGTGCGTGGATCCACACCCCCATCGGCAACCCGATGACGGCCTGGGCCGACCAGTGCGGCGTGGAGCGACGGGCGGCGAACGCCCTGATCGACATCGTCGGATGGGACGCCGAGCGTGGTCGGGTACCGCAGGACGTCCTCGAGCGACTCCTGCAAGCGAGCTGGGACGCGACGCCGGCGATCGCGGCGGCCGGCCGGGCGCTGGGTCCCGACACGTCCGTCGCGGCCGCGATGGCGGTGGTCCTCGCGGATCGCGATGACGATCCCATCGAACACGGGTGGTTCGCCCGGATGCTGCTCGGCGCGATCGAGCAGGACAGCGCGGCCCCGGCGGCATCGATGCCGGCCGCCCAGCCGGAGTCCAACACCCTGGAATACGGCGGTGACTATGTCGGCGACATGCTTCTTGGCGGGTACGTCCGGCTCATCGAGCCGATGGCCGCCGGGCTCGACGTCCGCCGCGAGTGGGTCGTCGCGTCGATCGAGACCGGCCCGGATGGCGTCACCGCGACGAGCGTCGATGGACGGACCGAGACCGGCAGCCACGTCCTGGTGACGGTGCCGCTCGGCGTCCTGCAGGCGGGCTCGATCCGGTTCACGCCGGATCTCCCGGCGGACCGTCGCGCCGTCATCGACCGACTTGGGATGGGCCAGTTCGAGAAGGTCGCCCTCCGCTTCGAGCGACCGTTCTGGACCGAGGCGGGCGTGCCGCACGTCGTCGACGTCAGCCCCGGCGCCGGTCCGCGCCTGTCGTTCGTGATCGGGCTCGACACCTCTGTCGGCGAACCGGTCGTGCTGGGATTCGCGTTCGGCTCGAACGTCGGCGCGCTGACGACCGGGACCGTCGCCGAGTCAGCGCAGCGGGTGATCGAGATCCTCGAAGGCGCCACCGGCCGACCCGTGCCGGCACCCACCGCCATCGCCCGGACGGCCTGGAGCTCGGATCCGTTCGCGCGCGGCAGCTATGCGTACGTGAAGCTGGGATCGACCCTGGATGACCTCGACAAGCTGGGCGAGCCCGTCGCCGGCCGGATCCTGTTCGCCGGCGAGGCGACCTCGAGCGCGCGCTGCGGATTCGCCGACGGTGCGCTGACGTCCGGCATCCGCGAGGCCAAGCGCCTGCTCGGTCGCGAGACGGTCGAGCTCGGCGCGATCGACGCCGGATAGCGCTCGGATCGGCGGGGCTCAGGCCTTCGGCGTCGGGCCCGCCGCGGCGATGGACGCATCGACGCCTTCGGCGTAGCCCGCGAAGTTCTCGACGAACATCGCGGCCAGCTTCTGGGCGGCGCGGTCGTAGGCCTCGCCGTCGGCCCAGGTGGAGCGCGGATCCAGGAACGACGCCGGGCACGTCCGGGCACGAGACCGGGACCTCGACGCCGAAGTTCGGGTCCGTCCGCGTCTCGATCGCGTCCAGCGCGCCCGACAGCGCGGCCCGGACCATGGACCGGGTGTGGGCGATGTTCATCCGCTCGCCGGTGCCGTACGGGCCGCCGGTCCAGCCGGTGTTGACGAGCCAGACCGGCACGTCCCAGCGCTCGAGCCGCTCGACCAGCATCGCCGCGTACTCGCCCGGGTGGCGCGGCATGAACGGCGCCCCGAAGCAGGTCGAGAAGGTCGCCTTCGGCTCCTTGACCCCGATCTCGGTGCCGGCGAGCTTGGCCGTGTAGCCGCTGATGAAGTGGTAGGCCGCCTGCTCGCGGGTCAGCTTGCTGATCGGCGGCATGACCCCGAACGCGTCGGCGGTCAGGAACACGACGTGCTCGGGCTGCCCGGCGATGCCGGTCTCGTCGGCGTTGCCGATGAAGTCGAGCGGATAGGCGCCGCGGGTGTTCTCGGTGAACCGGTCGGAGTCGAGGTCGAGCGCGCGGGTCGCCGGATCGAGGTCCACGTTCTCGAGGATCGTCCCGAACCGACGGGTCGTCTGGAAGATGTCCGGCTCGTACATCGGGGAGAGGCGGATCGTCTTGGCGTAGCAGCCGCCCTCGAAGTTGAACACGCCGACGTCGCCCCAGCCGTGCTCGTCGTCGCCGATGAGGCTGCGCTCCGGGTCGGCCGACAGGGTCGTCTTGCCGGTCCCCGACAGGCCGAAGAAGATGACCGAGTCGCCGCCGCTCGCCGACGTTGACCGCGCTGTGCATCGGCAGGACGCCCTCGTCCGGCATCAGGTAGTTCATGACCGTGAACGCGGACTTCTTGATCTCGCCGGCGTATTCGGTGCCGACGATGAGGATCTCCATCCGCTCGAGGTGGACGAGGATCGCGGTCGTCGTCCGGGTGCCTTCGGTCTCCGGGTCCGCCTTGAACGACGGGACGCAGATGATCGTGAAGTTCGGGGCGAAGGCCTTGAGCTGCTCGGCGGACGGCCGGCGGAACAGGTTGCGCGCGAAGACGCTGGCCCAGGCGGTCTCGGTGTAGACGCGGAGCGAGCGCTGGTGGGCCTCGGCCGCCCCGATGAAGCAGTCCTGGGCGTACAGGTCCTTGTCCGCGACGTACTCGACCAGGCGGGCGCGCAGTCGGTCGTAGTGGGCTTCGCTGATCGGCCGGTTGACCGGTCCCCACCAGATCTTCGGATCGGTCGACGGGTGGGACACGATGAACTTGTCCTCGGGCGAGCGGCCGGTGTGCTTGCCGGTCCGGACGACGAGCGGGCCTTCGGCCGCGACCAGGCCCTCGCCGGCGCGGATCGCGTCCTCGTACAGCTCGGCGGTCGACAGGTTGGCGCGGACGCGGCGGCCCAGCGCGTGGCGCGCGCGCGGTTCGGGTGGGGGTCGATGCGGTCATGACGCTGGAACCTCGCAGGCGCAGACGATCTCGATGGATCGACCGGCCGCGCGTGACGCAGGGCCCGATACCGGTGCCCGCGAGAGTCGGCTTCCGCAGTCGCGTTGCCCCGGATGCTAGCACGGAGGTTGCCGCATGGTTGCGGCAACGTCGCGAAGTGGTGGCAGAGGTGCACCGCGCCCACCAAGTGCGATCTCCGAACAGCCGAGCGTGGAAGCGCCGCGAAACCGGCCGTTCGCGTCGTCTGGTCTCCGCGCCACGAAGCGTTCATCGGAGATTCGCATCTGGTGGGCGTGCGGCGTCCCGGCGTGCGGGCCTCCGGGCGCTGCCGCTCTCCGGGCCGAAACGGGACGGTCATCGTAGACTCCGCCCGTGCCAAGACCTGCGATCCGGAACGCGTGTGCCCTGCTCGGCCTCGCCGCCGTCCTGTCCGCTGCGGTGGCACCCAGGCGACGGCCACACCCGCGGCCACGCCCAGCCAGTCGGCCGCGCGCCAGCCTCTCGCCCGACGCCCAGCTCGATGCCGCCCTGGCCCCCTTCGCGGACGGCTACGACTTCGTGGCAGAGGTCACGCTCGGCGACGTCGCGGCGACCCACGGCGCGGGTCGGCGCGTCGGACAGGACTCCGAGACCCTGGTCGGGACCGGTGAGGGCCGGGTGACCGTCCGAACGGTCGGCACCCAGGCCTGGACGCAGAAGCCCGGCGAGGACTGGGTCGCCATCGACGAGCCCGCCGACTCCATCGACCAGATCGCCGTCCTTCGAGCTCCGACCGAGGTTCGCGCCGCGGACGACATCGACGGGATGCCGGCGTTCGTCGCGACCTATCCGCCGGGCGCACTGGGCCTGAGCGGGGCCGACGTCGGATCCGTCATCTTCCAGATCCACCCGGATGGGTCCGTGGAAGTGACCTACGAGGTGCAGCTCCAGAACGGGTCGGCGGTCTCGCACACCTTGTTCTCGGCCCTCACGGACCCGACGCCGATCACCGCCCCGAGTTGACGCTCACGGGCCGCGCCCGTAGCATCCGCAGACAACCGAAGAGCGCTTATCAAGAGTGGCAGAGGGACCGGCCCGATGAAGCCACGACAACCTACCGACATCGCGTCGGCAAGGTGCCAAGTCCGGGCAGGTCCGCCTGCGAGATAAGGGACTCCCTCGGAGACCCCGATCATCCTCGTTGGGTCTGTCCGTCCCCCCGGTCCTCCAGGCCACCCGTCCCTGCCCGGAGAACCCATGGCCATCGAGACCCGACCCAGCGCCTCCCCCACCCCGCCGCCGACCGACGCACGCATCCTCGGCATGGCGTGTCGGAACTGTCGACGCTCCCAGCCGATCGGCCTGTCCTACGTGTGCGTCGCCTGCTTCGGGCCGCTCGAGGTCCAGTACGACTACGCCGTCGCCGCCCGGACGTTCACCCGCGAGGCGATCGCCGCCCGCAAGCCCGGGATCTGGCGGTACGCCGAGTTGCTCCCCGTCGAGGTGCCGCCGACCCGCGGCCTGCCGGTCGGCTCGACGCCGCTGACGCTGGCGGACCGCCTCGGCCCGACGCTCGGCATCGACCAGCTCTGGATCAAGGACGACACCCGCAACCCGTCGCTCTCGCTTCAAGGACCGCGCCGTGGCCGTCGCCGCCGCGCGGGCCGTCGAGTTCGGCGTGGAGGCCCTGGCCTGCGCGTCCACCGGCAACCTGGCGGGCGCGACCGCCGCTGCCGCCGCCGCGGTCGGGCTGCCGGCCTACGTCTTCATCCCGGCCGACCTCGAGCCGGCCAAGGTGGACCACGCCCTGGCCTACGGCGCGACGGTCGTCCCGGTCGATGGCACCTACGACGACGTGAACCGCCTCTGCCTGGAGATCGCGGACGAGACCGGCTGGGGCTTCGTCAACATCAACCTGCGGCCGTTCTACGCCGAGGGCTCCAAGACCCTCGCCTACGAGATCGCCGAGTCGCTCGGCTGGCGATCGCCGGATGTCGTCGTCGCGCCGATCGCCTCGGGCGCCATGTTCACGCGCGTCGCGCGCGGCTTCGAGGAGCTGGTCGAGCTCGGGCTCATCGAGTCCCGTCCGATCCGCTTCGTCGGCGGCCAGGCCGCCGGGTGCGCGCCGGTCGCGACGGCCTGGGCGGCGGGTACGGACGTCATCGAGCCCGTCCGCGAGCCCGACACGATCGTCCGCTCGCTGGCCATCGGCAACCCGGCCGACGGACGCTACGCCGTCCAGCTCGTCAACGAGACGAACGGGTCCATCGAAGCCATCGAGGACGTGACGACCGCCGAAGCCATCCGCGACGTCGCCCGACTCGAGGGCATCTACCCCGAGACCGCCGGTGGCGTGACCCTGGCCGCGGCGGCTGCGGCGAGAGCGCGCGGCGTGATCCGGCCCGGCGACGAGGTCGTCGCGCTCCTGACCGGCAACGGCCTCAAGACCCCGGACGCCCGTTGGCTGGGCGCCACGGTCGGGACCCTGGATGGCGGTCGCGTCGGACCGGGTCAGCCCGGCCTGACGCCGGTCATCCGGCCCAGCCTGTCGGCCTTCGAGCCTGGCTGGAAGGCGGCGAGGCATGAGCACCGTCCGGATCCCGCCGACCCTGCGCACCGCGACCGGCGGCGAGAAGCGCGTCGAGGTGGACGGCGCGACCGTTCGCGAGGTCGTCTCCGCACTGGTCGTCGCGCATCCCGGCCTCGAGGCCCAGCTCATCGGCCAGGACGGCGACCTCAACCCGTTCGTGAACGCGTTCCTGAACGACACGGACATCCGCCACCTGGACGGGCTGGACACGGCCGTCGGCGAGCGGGACACGCTGTCGCTGCTCCCGGCGATGGCCGGCGGCTGATCCGCTCAGGCCCGGTCGAGGGCTCCGGCCAGGTCGGCGAGCAGGTCGTCGATGCCTTCGATGCCGACGGACAGGCGGATCAGGGCCGCGTCCACTTCCAGGGGTGAGCCGGCGACGGACGCGTGCGTCATCACCGCCGGGACCTCGATGAGCGACTCCACGCCGCCGAGCGACTCGGCCAGGGTGAAGAGCCGCGTCCCCTCGGCGATGGCGACGGCTCGAGCCGCGGCGGTCTGACCCCCCGCACCGGCCGCCGGGACGAACGAGACCATCCCGCCGAAGCCGGGATACATGACCGTCGCCACGTCCGGTCGCCCGCGCAGGAACGCGGCGACGGCCGCCGCATTCGTCCCGTGCCGCTCCATCCGCAGGTGCAGCGTCCGCAGCCCGCGCAGGACCAGGAAGCAGTCCAGCGGTCCGGGCACGGCCCCCATCGCGTTCTGCAGGAACCGGAGCCGCTCGGCGACGGCCTCGTCCGACGTCACCGCCACGCCCAGGATCGTGTCCGAGTGGCCGGCCAGGTACTTCGTCGCCGAGTGGAACACGATGTCGGCGCCCATCGTCAGGGGCCGCTGGAGGGCGGGCGAGGCGAACGTGTTGTCGACCACGACCAGCGGCGCCGCGCCGCCCGACTCCGCCGCACGCCGGGCGACGGCGTCGGCCGCGGCCGCGATGTCCACGACCTTCAGGTGCGGATTCGATGGCGTCTCGAACCAGACCAGCCGCGTCCGCTCGGTCAGCGCCTCCCACAGGACGTCCGCCCCGGCCGAGAGGTCGACGTAGCGGGCGTCCACGCCCTTGGGACGATGGACCCGCTCGAGATACCGGAACGTGCCGCCGTAGACGTCGTCGCCGACGACGATCTCGTCACCCGGCCCGGCCAGCTCGGCGATGGCCGCGGTCGTCGCGGATCCGGACGCGAACGCGATCCCGTGGGTCCCGCCTTCGAGCGCCGCGACCGCGCGCTCCAGGCGCTCGCGGGTCGGGTTCTGCGACCGCGCGTATTCGTACCCGCGCCGCGGCTTCCCGACCCCATCCTGGGCGAACGTGCTGGTCTGGTAGATCGGCGGCGACACCGCCCCGGTGAGTTCGTCGGGCTCCGCACCCGCATGCACGGCCAGCGTTTCGAACGAGTCCTCGCGGGTCGGGTCGTCAGGCATGTGGCGATAGTATCGGGTCGCTCGAGCGCGGCGGGGCCGGCTCGGCGGCGGCCTCGGCATGTGCGCCGCGGGCCGAGTCGGCGGCGTGGGGATCGAGTTCGGGCGGACCCGCGGCGGATGCGCATCGGGCGATGCCCGCCTCGGCGTCGTGCGGCGGCCGGGCGGCGTCGCATGACCCGGCCGCGGCGGCCGCCTGGGCCGATGGCGCGGGATCCGCGGCGCGATCGGTGGCATGGCCACACCTTCGTCCGACCGGCCTCACGCGTCATCGTCCACCTGCGCCATCCGAAGGCTATCGCCGCGCGCCGCGGCATGGCAGGATGCCCCGATGACGGGCGGGGTCGAAGCCGGACCGGACCTGATCGGGCGAGACGCGGAGGTCGCAGCCATCCGCGAGACGCTGGCGGCCGACGGGACGCTGGTGGTGACCGGGGAAGCGGGCGTGGGCAAGACCGCGCTGGTCCGAGCGGCGACGGATGGCACGGACCGCCGGCGGTTCGAAGGCGGTGGCCTGGCGACGTTGGCCTGGATGCCGTATCTGCCGCTCACGCGCGCGACGCACCTGGACCTGGCCGGGGACGCGGACTGGGCGGCCGCGCAGGTGGAACGCGCCGTCGGTCCGGATGTGCTGTTCGTCGACGACCTCCAGTGGTCGGATGCCGCCACCATCTCCGTCGTCGAGCGTCTGGTCGGCCGGATCGCGATCGTCGCGGCGATCCGATCGGACGCTGACGAGGGTCAGGCCGTCCTCGAGTCCCTGCTCGTTGCCGGCGCGCGCCGCCTGCACCTGGAGCCGCTGCCGCCGGAGACCGCCGTCGCCCTCGCCCGGCGCGCCCACCCGGACGTCGGTGCCGAGCGCGCTCGCCGGATCGCGGCACAGGCCGGCGGCAACCCGCTGCTCATCGAGCAACTGACCGGCGCGGACCCGAGTCCGAGCCTTCGCCTCGCGGTCGCCGCTCGACTCCGCGACGTCTCCCCGGCCGATCGCGCGACGCTCGGCCTGCTGGTCCTCGCCGACCGACCGATGCCGAGCGACCTGGTCGACGCGCCGGTCGACCGCCTCATCGACCGCGGATTCGTCGTCGCGACGCCCGCCGGACTGACGGTCAGGCACGCGCTCCTGGCCGATGCGGTGGAGGCCACCCTCGACGAGGTGGATCGCCGGTCGATCCACGCCCGCCTGGCCGGGCTCCTCCCCACGCCCGGCGAACGCGCGCGGCACATGCTCGCGGCGGGCGATCGGGAACGGGCACACGAGGCCGCGCTCGCAGCGGTCGCGACGGCCACCACGCCCGGCGAGCGAGCGGCACATCTGGGTCTGGCGGCCGCCGCGGCGGACGGCGGGGACGCGGATCGGCTTCGGATCGACGCGGCGGCCGCCCTGCGCACGGCGGGTGACCTGGACGGTGCGGTCGCCGCCCTCGATGCCGTCGTGGGGACCGGTCCGGAGACCCTCGGGCGGGCCGAGGCCATCCGCGCACGCGTGTGCTGGTCGTCCGGTGACCCGGAAGGCATGCGCGCGGCCATCGAGCGCGGCCTGGCGTCCGTCGCCGGCCACGGGTCCGTCGCCGAAGCGATGCTGCGAGCCGAAGCCGTCGTGGTCACGGCGCTCGTCGACGGCCACTTCGAGCAGGGTCTGGAGGATGCGACCACGGCCATCGCCCTGGCGGAAGCCAGCGGCGCGGACCTGATCCGGCCGCTCCTCCTGCGCGCCACGATCCTGACCGGCCTCGGGCTCCCCGGCTGGACGGAGGCCCTGGAGCGGGTGATGGACGCCGCACGCGAGGCCGGCGACCCGGAGACCGAGCTGTCGGCCGCGAACAATCTCGTCGCCGGCCAGGAGATGCACGGCGATCCCGAAGCTGGGCGAAGCCTGGCCCAGTCGATGGCGCAGCGGGCCCATGACCTGCGTCTGACCGGTTGGGAGCGCCAGTTCGGGGCGATGCTCACCAACCTGGACCTGCACGCCGGGGATCTCGAGGCGACCGTCGATCGCGCAGAGACGCTCCTGGAGGACCCGCTCGATCCGCTCGCCGCCCAGCAGGTGGCGCTCGCCGATGCGTGCGCCCTGGTCGATCTCGGGCGGTTCGAGGCGGCCCGGGACATCCTGGATCCGCTCCTGGCCAGCGCGTCCGACGACGTCTCCGGCCAGGGCGGCGTGCTGCACATCCTGGCCGAGGCCGCCCTGTGGAGCGGACGACCGGATGAGGCCCTCCAGCGGGTCGCGGCGTACGCACGGTTCGACGGGTCGGAGTACCCGACCTCCTACCTCGTCGATGTCGTCGCCGGGTGGGCGGCCGTCGATGCCGAGGTCCCGATCCCGCCGAGGATCGCGTTCATGGAGCCGTCCGGCATGCTCATCGGGGCGGCCCACGAGCGGGTCGGCATCGAGCGCCTCGTGGCGGGCGATCTCGATGCCGCCGCGACCGCCTTCGACGAGGCGGCGGGGGCGTACGTCGGCTATCACCGCCGGGGCGCGTTGCGAGCTCGATGGGCGGCCGCCGAGACCCGCCGCCGGTCGGGCCTCACCGACGAGGCCCGGGTCGCGCTCGAATCGGTCGAGGTGGACGCGGCGGCCCAGGGGTTCGCCCCACTGCTCGGCCGCGTCCGACGATCGCTGCGGCTACTCGGCGTGCGACGGTCGACGAGCGGGGCGGCCTCGGTGGCGGCGGGTGCCGGCCCGCGGCTGACCGCCCGCGAGCAGGAGATCGTGCGCCTCGTGGCCGCGGGCGCGTCCAACGTGGAGATCGCGCGGCGACTCGGCCTCGGCCGGCCCACGGTCGCGCGCCTGCTCAGTTCGGCGATGAGCCGGCTCGGCGTCGACTCCCGGGCACAGGTCGCGGCCCAGCTGGAGCGGGTCTGATCGGATGCCGCCGCTCGTCGTCGTCGAAGGCCCCGCGGTCGCGCACGACCACGCCATCGCGGAGTTGACGGCGGCCGGCTGGACCATCGTCGACGGGTTCGCACCCCCGATGCGTCCCGGTCGGTCGGTCCGCTCGGGCCCGATCGCCGAACGTTCGGACGCCGAGGCGGCGCTGCTCATCGCCCTGGGCGGGGAGGGCCTGGTCGTCCTCGCGACGGCGTCGCGCGACATCATCGACCGACTCGTGGACGACCTCCGGCGGCTTGGTCCGGTCGAGCACCGGATCGGCCAGCCGGAGGCCCCGCCGCCGATCCCACCGGAGGCCCGGGCGATCCTCGGCCTGCTGGCCGAGGGCCACTCGCTCGGCGAGGCCGCCACGATCCTGGGCCTGTCGCGCCGGACAGCGGACCGGCGCCTGTCCGAGGGCCGGCAGGCGCTCGGGGTCGAACGGACGACCGAGGCGATCGCTCGCGCGAAGCGCCTCGGTTGGCTTGGCCGCGCCTGATCGGCCGGTCCGCGCCCGGTCCGCGCCCGTCCGTGGCCCGCTGCCTACAACCGGCCGGCCGCGATGGTCCCGATCGCCTTCAGAAGCTCGACGCGCTCGGCCTCGGACTTCGTGCCGTCGTCGTACAGCGAGATCGAGAGGACCGTGTCGCCCTTCGCGATGACCAGCTGCCCTTGGAATGGGTTGACCGCCGCCCGATCGCCGATGCCCGAGATCGGCGTGGATGCGCCGTCGCCCGCGAACGCCTCGTACACGTAGGGTGCCGCGACCCTCGTCAGCACGAGGGCCCCCACCGGCGCGCTGTCGGCCTGGATGTCGCACGTCTCGGATGCCCCAGGGAAGGCCTCGGTCGTGACCGAGGGCAGCCCGAGGATCCCCTCGAGTTCCGAGACCGTGACGAGATCGCACGCCCCCGCGGTCGAGCCGTTGCCGGCATCGGCGGATGCCACGGGCTCTGTCGGGGCACCGCCATCGGGCGCCGTAGACGCGCCGCCGGCACCATCGGGCGCCGCGGACGTTCCTGCGCTGCCTCCGCCACAGGCCGCCAGAGCCAGGATCAGGATCGCGGCGGTCGGAACGGTTCGTCGAAGGTCGGTCTTCACATCGGCTCCTTGGTCAGGCGCGAGTCCACGGCGCTCAGGTGGCCGGGTCGAACGCAAGGTTCGGTTCGGGCGGGCGGCCCGTCATCGTCCACTTGCGCCAAACCGGCGGCCAGGCACGACAACGTGATACATTCCGGACGCACGTTTCCAGACCCCAAGGAGCCGCCCGAACCCATGAGCACCGCCGCCAACGACGTCCCGGTCGCCTCTCCGCCGCTGTCGATGAAGGATCGACTGCTCGGCTGGAAGGAGATCCTGGAGACGGCCAACCCGCCCAAGACCCGGCCGATGGACACCATCGGCAAGTGGCTGGTCATCACCCGTGCCGCCGTGTTCCCGATGACGATCTGGTCCGGGATGATCGGTGGGCTGCTGGCCGCGGAGGCCGCCAGGACGAGTGGTGGCGTCGCCGTCGACTGGGGCCTGTTCGCGCTGGCGGTGGTCGGGCTGGTCATCGCCCACGCGGCGAACAACATGATCAACGACTACTTCGACACGCAGAACGGGGTCGATACGGACGACTACGTCCGCGCGCTGTACGCGCCGCATCCGATCCTGTCCGGCTGGGTCACCAAGCGCCAGCTCGCGGCGGCGATCCTGATCGTCAACGTCATCGGGGCCGCGATCATGCTGTACCTCGCGTCCGTGCGCGGGCCGCTGGTCATCGCGTTCGCGCTGGCCGGCCTGTTCGTCTCGGTGTTCTACGTCGCCCCGCCGATCCGCCTCAAGCACCACGGTCTCGGCGAGCCCGGCGTGCTCATCGTCTGGGGGCCGCTGATGATCGGCGGCACGTTCCTCGCCGCGACCGGGTCCGTCGCCCCGTGGGTGCTGCTCGTCTCGATCCCCTACGCGCTGCTCGTGACGTCCGTCCTGTTCGGCAAGCACATCGACAAGATCCAGGCGGACTCGAAGCTCGGCGTCCGAACGCTGCCGGTGATCCTCGGCGAGGCCCGTGCCCGCCAGGTCGGCTCGTGGCTGATGATCGCGTTCTACCCGCTGACGATCCTCGCGGCGGTCGTCGGGCCTCATCGGACCGTGGGTGTTCATCGTCGTGCTCGGCATCCCGCGCCTGCTCCAGGTCCTCAAGACCTTCTCGAAGCCGAAGCCCGACGTCGCGCCCGAGAGCTACACCGGCTGGCCGCTGTGGTTCGTCGGCTGGGCCTTCGTCCACACCCGCCGCTCGGGCGGCCTGTTCACGCTCGGCCTGCTGCTCAACGTCCTGGTGCCGATCACCCTGCCCTGGTTGTAGCGCCGGGCGCCATTGCGTCTTGACGCTCCGACCGCCACGATGCTGGCGGTGGATCGAGAGCACGGGAGCCTCGTCGGTCGCGACGATGAACTCCGACGCCTCATCTCGGCGATCACGTCCGACCGCCCGACCGTCGTGGTCGGCGAGGCGGGTGTCGGCAAGACGAGCCTCGTGCGCGCCGCGGTCGACGCCGCCGGCCTGCAGCTCCACGAAGGCGGCGGGTTCGCGACGTTGGCTTCGATGCCGTACCTGGCGCTCCGCCGAGCGACGGGCACCGATCTTGCCGGCGACCCGACCCGCGTAGCCGCGATCGTCGAACGGCACGTCGGACCCGACGTCCTCTTCATCGACGACCTGCAGTGGGTGGACCCGGCATCGATCGAGGCGCTCGCCTGTCTGGTCGGGCGCGTCGTGGTCCTTGCCGCCGATAGGACCGACGAGGGTGGAGCCGAGCCGGCGGCGGCTCGAGCTGACCGGCTCGGACTCGAGCCTTTCGCCATCGGCGCCCTGACCGACGGGGATGCTCGACGCTACCTCGCCCAGGAGCGCCCCGAGCTGGGCGCCGATGAGGCCGAAGCCACGTTGGCCCAGGCCGGTGGCAATCCCCTGCTCCTGCAGGAACTCGCCGCATCCGGCGGATCGACCGCCGCCATCGCGCGCCTGATCGAGTCCAGGCTCGAACGACTCGACCGGCCCGCCCGCCAGACCATCGACCTCCTGGCCGTCATCGATCGGCCCGTGTCCCGCGAACGCCTCGGGTCAGGGCGCCGGGCCGACGCCGCGCTCGCGACGCGTTTCGTCGTCGAGCACGACGGGCGACTCGAGATCCGCCACAGCGTCCTGGCCGAGATCATCCGTGACCACATGGATGGGCCGACGCGTCGAGCCGCCCATGAACTCGCGGCGGATCGCGTGGACGACCCGGTCGAGGCGGCCCGTCACCTGGCGGCAGCCGGCATGCACACCCGGGCGACGGCGAGCGCCGACCGAGGCGCTCGATCGGACGACCGATCCACGGTCGCGGGCGGCCCTGCTCACGGTCATCGCCGAGTCGAGCCCGGGCCCAGACCGACCGGCGGCGTGCCTCTCGGCAGCGAGGGCGCTGGGCGACCTGTCGGACTGGCCCGAGGTCGAACGGGTCCTGTCGGGCGACGCCGACGGCTGGTCCGCCGAGGCTCGCGCGGAGCGGGCGGCCCTCCTGGCGCACGCGAGTTTCGCGGTCGGGCGACAGGACGAGGCGCGGTCGTACCTGGGCACGGCGCAGGCGATCGAGATCGATCCGATGGGTCAGGTCGCGGCGCGGGTGTCGGTGGAGTCGATCGCGTTCATGGTCAACGTCGACGGCGATGTCGGCGGCGCGCTGGCGCGGCTCGATGCCGTGTGTGCGACCCTCGACCCAAGGGACCCGTCGTACGCCATGCACCGCGTGCTGCGCGAGAGCGTCGCGATGCTGGCGAATTTGCCGGTAGACCTGGAGCTCCTGCAGTCGGCCGTCGACGCCGCCATCGGGGCCGGTGCCTACACCTGGGCGGCGGACCTCTCGCGCGTCGTGACGTACGCCCGCCTCATCTGGACCGGCCCGGCCGCGGCGCTCGCCTGGCTCGACCGGTGTGGCGAGCGGTTCGAGAGCGCCGGCGTCTCGGGCGTGGCCCAGGTCTTCCTGGCGGAGCGTGCCCATGCGGCCACATTGGCCGGCGCGTTGACCGATGCCGTGACGTACGCGGACGAGTCCCTGGAGCGGCCGGCACCGATCCGGGCGCGACAGGCGGCCGCGATCCCCCGGGCCCGCGCCCTCATGCATCTCGGACGCCTCGACGACGCCGAGGCAGCCCTGGCGGAGCTGGCCGGCTGGGTCACCGACGACTTCATCGGGCGGGGCGAGTGGCTGGCGGCCCGGGCCGAGGCCGCCCTGTGGGGCGGCCTCCCACGTCGCGCGATCGAGTTCGCCGACGCGGTGCACGAGATCCCGTCACCCATCGTCGGCGGCTACGGCCTCACCGACATCGTGCGGACCTGGGCCCGGCACGACCTGGGTCTCGAGCCGGAACCGGTCACGACCAACGCGCCGACGCGGATCCAGGCCGGCGCCGGGCCGGAACTCGAGGGACTCCGACTGCTGCACGCGGGTCGGTTCGACGCCGCCGCGGCCAGCTTCGCGGAGGGGGCCGCCCTCTGGGCCGGGTTCATCGAGCCACGTGCCATGGTCTGCCGCTGGGCCGAGGGCGACGCACTGCGATCGGCGGGCCGTCGCGATGCGGCCGCCGGGCGCCTGTCGGCCGCGCTGGAGCTGTCGACCGCGGCCGGGTTCGAGCTCGTGGCAGCTCGGATCCGCCGGTCACTGCGGCAGGCGGGGGTGCACAGCCCGTCCGAGCACGCGCCCGCGGCAGCCGGGATGCGCCTGACGCGGCGGGAGTCCGAGTTGCTGGCGCTGGCCGGTCGAGGACTGACGAACATCGAGATCGCTCGACGGATGGGCCTGGGCCGCCCGACCGTCGCCCGGATCCTGTCGAATGCGATGGTCAAGCTCGACGCCGACTCGCGGGCCCAGGCCGTCGCCCTGGCGACGGAGCCGGACTCGGCGGCTGGCGTCTAGCGCGTCGGCCGATCCAGGCCGAAGACGAGATAGGCCGTTCCCGCCTCGTCGAAGACGGCGCGCTCGAAGGCGAATCCGAGCTTGTCGACGAGTCGGCGGCTGGCTGCGTTGGGTGAGTCGAGGACGGTGATGACGCGCGGAAGGCCCAGGCGCGACCAGGCATCCTCGAGAACCGCTCGGCCGGCCTCCGTGGCGTAGCCCTGTCCGTGCGATCGGGTCGCCAGCAGACATCCGAATTCCGGGGCGTCGCCGCCGACCGGCGGTTCGGGGGTCATGAGGCCGCTGGTCCCAACGAACGTGCCGTCCGGCTCGCGGACCGTCCAGACGATGAGGCCCTGGACACGGCCGGCCTCGAACCACGGAAGCAACTCATCGGCCGCGATCCGCTCCTTGTCCGAGCCGGTCAAGCCTGGATCGGCGAAGTCCGCCCAATGCTCGGTCACAACTGGGTCAAGGACGATGTCGTGAACGAATGCCGCCCAGTCTCGCTCCGTATCGAACGGCGCCAGGACCAGGCGCTCTGTCGTCAACCGCACGGTTCAGGCGGCCGCCTCGCGGACGTCGACCAGGATCGCGACCTCGTCCGGCACGGATCGGATCAGTCGAACGTCCGCGGTGACGAGGGGCACGTCCAGGCGCCCCGCGACTTCGACCCAGTTCGCGTCGCTCCATGTCAGCTGGTGGCGTTGGGCGAGTTCCAGCACGGGATCATCCGTCTCGGAGAGCGGCGCGACCGTCGCCTCGAGCGCATCGATCACGTCGAACCATCGCGGCAGCGAATCCCACGGGACCCTGCCACGCCGAGCTGCCCGAACCAGGGCATGACGGATCTCGAAGTGACAGTGCTCGGCGAGGACGGGTTCGATCTCTCCGGCCCCCACTTGGTCCATGAGGAGAACAGCCGCCCCGTGAGCAGGCTCGTCGTCCATGAACCAGGCTCCCAGGACGCTGCTATCGATGAGTGCGACGTACACGGGCCAACTCCTCCAGGGCCAGGTCGGCCGCGTCTCCGCCATCCAGGGCGCGCGGGTGCTCGCGATCGGCATCGAGGTAGTCCTGGAACGTCAACCCGTCCGGATCGGGGCGGACGTGGGTCCTCAGTTCCTTCATCTTCTCGATCGCGGCTCGCCGACGGGCCAGCTTCGCGCGGCGGTGGCGATCCACGAGGTCCGGCGTGAACGGCCACGGCCCGACCTGCCAGTCTCGCTCCGACCCGTACGAGACCGCGGCTTCTCCGACGGCGTGGCTTTGACCCGGCGTCCGCGCGACGTCGTCGGCATCCACGAGCACGAGCACTCGACGTCCCTCACGCTTGGTCGTGAGGTCGCCCGTGCGGATCTGTCGCCAGATCGTGCGCTCACTGCGGCCGAGTCTGGCCGCGGCGGCCGGAACGCTGAGTGCCAGTGTCAGTGTCATGTCACAGACAGTGTGGCACGCACGCGTGCTTGAGTCAACGACTCGGTCCGAGCTGGCTCAGCCGTGCGGGACGACGGGGCGGTGGGCCAGGTACTCGAGGAAGTCGAGCTTCGTCACGACGCCGGCCGGGCGGTCGCCGCGGACCGCCACGAGCGCCGGCGCCCCGCCGTTGAGCAGGGCGAACGCCTCATCGAGCGAGGCCGACGCCTCGACCAGCGGCAGCGGCGGATCCATGACCTCGCCGACGGTCCGCTCGACGACGCTCGGGTCGCGGAAGGCGCGATCGAGCAGGCCCTTCTCGCTGATCGAGCCGACCAGCCCGATGACCGCGTCGCCCTCGGCGTCCTCGGACACCGGCAGCTGGCTGATGCCGTACGCCTGGAGCGTGGCGATCGCGTCCCCCACCCGCTCGGTGGTCCGGGCGACGACGACCGCCGGCATGTCGGGCGCGTGGTGGCGGTCGGCCAGGAGTTCGTCGACGCGGGTCGCCGCGCCGGTCGTCGCGAGCAGGCCGTTCACCCGCATCCACTCGTCGTTGTAGATCTTGGACAGGTAGCTCCGGCCGCTGTCGGGGAGGAGGACGACGATGACCGCGTCCTTGGCGGCGGGTGTCCCGGCGAGTTCGCGGACGATCTCGCGGGCGGCGACCATCGCGGTCCCGCACGAGCCGCCGGACAGGATCCCCTCCTCGCGGGTGAGGCGGCGGGCCATCGCGAAGGCGTCGCGGTCGCTGACGCGGACCCAGCGGTCGACCGTCTTGGGGTCGTACGTGCCCGGGCATGAAGTCCTCGCCGACGCCCTCGGTCAGGTACGGGCGGGCGGTGTCGCCGGACAGGACGCTGCCCTCGGGGTCGGCCCCGACGACCTGGATCTTCGGGTTGCGGGCCTTGAGCGCCCGGGCCGTGCCGGTGACCGTGCCGCCGGTCCCGACGCTCACGACGAGGTGGGTGATCCGGCCCTCGGTCTGGTCCCAGAGCTCCGGGCCGGTCGTCCGCTCGTGCGCGTCCGGGTTCTCCTGGTTCCAGTACTGGTCCGGCTTGAAGGCGCCCGGGATGTCGCGGGCCAGCCGCGCGGCCACCGAGTAGTAGCTCTCCGGGGATTCCGGGGGCACGTTGGTGGGGCACAGGACGACTTCCGCGCCGTACGCGCGCAGGAGCTGCTGCTTCTCGGCCGACTGCTTGTCGGCCATGACGAAGATGCAGCGATAGCCCTTGAGCGCGGCGGCGATGGCCAGGCCGTGGCCGGTGTTGCCGCTGGTCGGCTCGATGATCGTGCCGCCCGGCTTGAGCAGGCCGGCCCGCTCGGCGGCCTCGATCATCGGCAGCCCGATCCGGTCCTTCACGGACCCGCCCGGATTGAGCATCTCCAGCTTGGCGAGGAGGAGCGGCTGTTGCTCGAGCGGACCCAGGTCGCGCACGACGCGCGTGATCCGGACCAGCGGCGTGTTCCCGACCAGATCGAGGATCGGACTCGGCGTACTGCATCCTGCCGAGGATACCGTGCGGACGGTCCGTCACTCGTCGACAGCCGGCGTCAACGGCTCACGGCGGCGGCGGCACGACCGCGTGCAGGCGGAAGACGGTGTTCGTGGTGCAGGCCACCACCGTGAACTGCTGTCCCCCTACGTCCGTGGGCGCGCACGTCCCGTTCCAGGTGGCCTCCGCGATCAGGCCGCCACTCACCCAGGTATCGGGGGTCGCCTTGAGCGTCCAGTCATCCACCTGGAAACCGTTGGCCCCGTACTCCGCGCGGTGCACCGTGAAGAAGAGGTTCTCCCACGTGTTGAGCTCGTCCCTGAGGATCGTGCTGCAGACGTTCGTGACGTGCCGGTCGGGGGCTTCGACGATGGTCCCGGCATCCATGTGCGCGACGATGTCCTCCGCGGGGACACCAGGCCCGACGATGACCTGGTTGATCCTCCAGTCATACGCGCCCTGTCCGGAGATCCTCACCGACGGACAGCCTCCCGACGCTGACGTCGTGGTCGACGTCAACAGGCCCTCGCCGAACCATGTGTCCTGCAAGCTTTCCTCGAGCCGGATCCGGCCTTCCGCCTTGGCGACGCCGGAGTCGACCGGCAGGCCGCCCAATATCGTGACCTTGATGGTGGATTCGATCTCGAGTTCGACCACGACCGGTGGCGCGACCGTGAACTGGAGATCCGTCTTCGCGATGCCGCGGTTCGACGTGCTCTTCATCGAGACGGTCCCGACGTCCCCGGCGTTCGACCCGGCGACGTAGACGATCGGGGCGGGCGAATCCTGCTCCTGGCCGGCGGGCGCGACGGACTTGGTGCCCGACAAGGTCGCGACGACCGGCTTGGTCAGGAGGTTGCCGTCGAAGACGTGCATCAGCCGCGCCTCGATCTGGACGTTCTCGTCCGGATCCACCGTTCGGGTGCGTTCGTCGGTCTTGATCTCCACGCACTTGCCGCTCGTGCGCCACGTCTTCTGGGCTTCTTCCATGACCTGGGTACGGGCGATCATCGAGGTCATCAGGACCATGGTCTGCCACTTCACCGACTCGCTCGGGTCCATGGTTCCCTGGCCGACCGTGGAGGTCGCTGCGGTGATGGTCCCGCGCCCGCCGCCGGGCCCGTACGTGTGCGTGAACGCACGGGTCCCCGAGCCTGTCTGGGCTGGGCCACCCGGCGGGGTCACCGTGTAGTCCATCGTCGCCGTCTCATCGGCCGAAGCCAGCCAGGCGTCGTCGTCGACATGGCCGATGAATCGTTCGTCCGAGTGCATGGTGAAGCTGGACCCACCGGGCAAGCCGGAGGCGTCGTTCGTCAGGTCGATCGTCAACGTCAGCTCGGCCTCGCCGTCCGGGTCCGGGCAGGCGTTGACCTCCGCGATGATGTGGGCGTTCCCGGTCGACGACCCGATCGCGGTCTGGGTGGCCGCGTCGGTCACATCGGTCCGCTGGATCAGCTGGACGTCGGCTCGGACGGTCGCGCCCGAGATCGTGAGCTTGGCGTCGATCGTGGTCGTGTCCTTGATGACCTTGCCGTTCTCGGTGCGGGTATCGACGGACGTCGAGGGCTGCGTCGGCAGCTGGCCGCTACCGTTGCCGACCTGCGACATGCCGACGCCGACGTAGAGCGGGGCCATGATCGATGCGCCGAACCAGGCCATCCCGAAGGCCACGTCGCCGGGGCCGGCCGCTGCTATAGGCTCGGTCGAGAGTCGGTGCGGGCCCAGGGCGGTCGTGTCCACGCCGACGTCTTCCAGGACGCTGCGGTACGCCTCCGAACGTCGATCCGTGAGCCAGCCGACCAGCTCGGGACCGAGCGCCGCGACGAGCCCGATCTGCTCGTCGATGCGCGCATCGAGCGCCTCGCCGACCGTGGCGGCACGCTGTCGCGACGGGTCCGCCAGCGCCTCGACGAGCTCCGGTGGGACATCCACGGCCGCCGGGACGGAACCCGAGGGGTCAGCCGGAGCGCGACGGCGGCGGCGGTCGATGGCGCGGTCGGCTCGGCGGGAGCGCCACAGGCCGACGCGACCAGCGCGACAGGAGCGCGGCCGCCACGATCGGTCCGGCCGGGTCGTCGTGTGCCGGGTCGCTGTGTGCCGTGTCGCTGTCCTGCCATGACGGTCCGCTCCTCCTGCCAGACGGTCGGATCGAGTTCCGATCCGATGGGCAGCATCGCGCGCCGCGGTCATGTCCCGCATCGTCCAGTTGCGCCACGAACAAGGGTGGACCGCCGAGTCCAGCGGCGGGGATCGGCGTGCGCCGCCGAAGCGATTCGGCCAGCGCGCTAGACGTCCTCGACGGGGCGGACGTGCGAGTTCATCGCGAGCGTCACGAGCCATGTGCCGCGCTGGTCGCAGCGCCAGAACAGGACCAGCCGGCCGAGGACGCTGTGCGATGGGCCGGGTTCGCGGGGCACCAGCGTCTCGGAGTAGGTCGAGACAGCGTGTACGCAGCGGACCCGCCGTGCACGTCGATCGACAAGGGGTTCGGCCTTCCAGGCGCTCGTATCGAAGCGATCGAAGAGCCTGGTCCATTGGGCCCGGATCGCGGGACGGCCCTCGATCGCCGCTGCGTGCAGGAGCAGGAGCCGGGCATCCTCGGTGAACAGTGCGGCCAGGCGGCCCGCGTCGCCCGCCGCGAACGCCCGGTCGAAGTCGGCCATCGCCGCCCGGACCGCACCCTCGGCGTTCGACTCGGTCATCATGCCGGCGCCTTCGTTCGAGCCATGTCGGGACTGTACGCGCCCACATTGGTGGTTCGTACCCGCATCGTCGGCGCCGTGAGCGTCCCCGATACGGTCCGCCACATCGACAGCGCGTTCACCACGCCGCCCGGATCCCGCAGCCACCGTCGAATCGACTCGAGGCCGTCGGGAAAGGCGCCGCCGAGGATCGCCCGATGCTCCCCGAGTCGACGTTCGTTGGTGCGCGATCGCGCCACGATCACCCAAGTCCCGATGGTCGACGGGCGCCAGCCGCGGCCCGCCACGATCTCGGGCGCGAGCCGTCGACGACGATCCATCGTGGCGAGCAGATCGCCCAGGTCGACCAATTCCGTCTTGAGTTCGATGACCACGAGCGCGTTCCGGGCCGGGTGCCACAGCAGCAGGTCGATGACGCCGCGCTCGCCCCAGACATTGAACGAGACCTCGTGCGCCTGCTCCCAGGCTGGATGTCTGCGCTGGAGTTCACTCGCGACCGACTCGTGGAGCGCGCTGTGCCGCTGGTTGATGACTCGGTCGAGGTCGCTTCCGCGCCCTCGGGGCAGCCAATCCAGGGTGATCTCGAGCGTCTCGCAGATCCGCCGGACGCTCCCGACCGTCATCTCGTCGAACCGGCCGTGCTCTACCCGCCAGACCGTGGCCCGCGACAGACCGGCCCGCTCGGCGAGATCCTGCTGCCGCCATCGACGCCTCACCCGGAGCGTCCTGACCATCCGGCCGAATGCCTCGTCTCGCATGGTGGGCAGGATGACGGCGGCTCCTTATCGGGAGATCAACCGGGCGGATGATGCCGGCGGGGCCAGTGCCGGCGCCGGCCGGCGCGCGGTCGCGGCCGGCTCGTGCGCACTAACCGCGGGGTCGGGCGCCTCACCGCGGTCGCGGCCCGGTCTCGGCGCCCTCGCCGACGACGGATCACGACTATCGCCCGCCCCCGGAGCCGTAGGCGGGGCCTGACCCGAGGGGCGGCCGACATAGCACCCAGATCACGACCAATGCCCGCGCCACGGTCGATAGTCGCGAAACCAGCCTCGATCGGGCCGGATTGGCATCATCGCTCCGCCGAACGCTCCCCGGGCGGGCGTTAGTCGGCAGGCCCTCTCCGGCGCCGCCGCGCGCCTGCTCCCGCGCGCCGCCGCCGCCCGGCCCGGCGCCCCGCCGCTCCCCGCCGCACCACTCCACAACCGCACGCCCGTTCTATCTTGGGTCCGTGGAAACCGCGTGCACAACCCCACCCTGCGGCGTGGACAACCGCCAGCTCCCGGTGTGGACCACTCGCCGCCTGAGCGTGGACGATCGGGCCCTGAGCGTGGGCCGAGCGTGGACCAGGCCGGAATCGCCAAACCACCACATGTAGCGATAGCCCGAAGGTACCGACCACTACATCTTGTGGTTTTGGGCTTGACTACGACCCCGGCGAAGCGTATCGTTCGACGGGTCGCCTGATCACCGAACCGCCCATGACGCTCCGCCCGCCGGCCCCATCCGCCGGTCTCCGGAGTGGCCCCCAACGAACCTTCGGGACGATGACGACGCACGGAAGCGGCAGCTACGGCAGCCGACACGCACGAGACGCGAGGAGAGGCAAGCATGGCCCAGGCAAGTAGCGACGCGATCCCCGTCATGGAGCGAGGATCCAACGCCCCAAGGCCCCCAAGGCGCAGAAGAGCGGCAAGGCAACTACCGCCAGCACCGCCGCCATCGCGCAAGGCCGCTGCGGCGGCCCACGCGCACCTGACCGGTCCGTACGGCGCCAGCTTCGATGGCACCGCCCCGGACGGCCAGCGGGCCCAGGGCCTCACCTTCGAGCGTCGCTTCACCCGGCCGGATGTCCATCCCTATGACGAGATCGTCTGGGAGCGTCGGACCGCCGGGATCGCCAACGAGAGCGGCAAGAGCGTCTTCGAGCAGAAGGACGTCGAAGTCCCCGAGTTCTGGAGCCAGCTCGCCACCAACGTCGTGGTCAGCAAGTACTTCCGCGGCCACCTCGGCACGCCGGAGCGCGAGACCAGCGTCCGCCAGCTCATCGATCGCGTCGTCAACACGATCACGGCCTGGGCCGAGACCCAGCGCTACTTCGCGACGCCCGCGGACCTCAAGACGTTCCAGGCGGAGCTGACCCACCTGCTCGTCCACCAGAAGATGAGCTTCAACAGCCCGGTCTGGTTCAACGTCGGCATCGAAGAGAAGCCGCAGTGCTCCGCGTGCTTCATCAACTCCGTCCAGGACACGATGTCCTCGATCATGGACCTCGCCAAGACGGAGGCCATGCTCTTCAAGTTCGGCTCCGGCGCCGGCAGCAACCTGTCCACCATCCGCTCCTCCCGCGAGAAGATGGCCGGCGGCGGCACCGCCTCAGGCCCCGTCTCCTTCATGAAGGGCTACGACGCCTTCGCGGGCGTGGTCAAGTCGGGCGGCAAGACCCGCCGCGCGGCCAAGATGGTCATCCTGGATGCCGGTCATCCGGACGTCCTCGACTTCATCGATTCGAAGGCGCACGAGGAGCAGAAGGCCTGGGCCCTCATCGAAGCCGGGCTACGACCCCAGCTTCACGGGTGAGGCCTACGGATCCGTCTTCTTCCAGAACGCCAACCACAGCGTCCGCGTGACCGATGCGTTCATGCAGGCCGTCGTGGACGACGCCGACTGGACGACCCACGCGGTCGTCGGTGGCGAGCCGATGGACACGTACAAGGCCCGCGACATCTTCCGCAAGATGGCCGACGCCGCGCACCTCTGCGGCGACCCGGGCATCCAGTACGACACCACCATCAACGACTGGCACACCAGCTCGAACACGGCGCCGATCTACGCGTCGAACCCGTGCTCCGAGTACATGTTCCTCAACGACACCGCCTGCAACCTCGCGTCGCTGAACCTCATGAAGTTCGTGGATGCGGACGGCGAGTTCGACGTCGAGAGCTATCGATACGCGGCCAAGCTGACCCTCACCGCCCAGGAGATCCTGGTCGACAACGCCTGCTACCCCACGCCGCAGATCGAGGAGAACAGCCACAAGTTCCGCCCGCTCGGACTCGGCTACGCCAACCTCGGCGCGCTGCTGATGAGCCGCGGCCTGGCCTACGACAGCGACGAGGGTCGCAACTTCGCGGCCGCCCTCACCGCGATCATGCACGGCGAGGCGTACAAGCAGTCGTCCATCATCGCCCGCGATCACGGCGGTCCGTTCTGGGCCTACCAGGAGAACCGCGAGCCGTTCCTCCGCGTCATCAACAAGCACCGCGACGCGGCCTACGCGATCACCCCGAAGGGTGTCCCGCAGGCCCTGCTCGATCACGCCAAGGCCGTCTACGACGAGGCCCTGGAGCTCGGCACGGACCACGGCTATCGCAACGCCCAGGTCACCGTGCTCGCGCCCACCGGCACGATCGCCTTCATGATGGATTGCGATACGACCGGCATCGAGCCCGACATCGCGCTCATCAAGTACAAGAAGCTCGTCGGCGAGGGCTTCATCAAGATCGTCAACCAGACCGTCCCGGCGGCCCTGCGCAAGCTCGGCTACGGCGCGGAGCAGGTCGACGAGATCCTCGCCTACGTCAACGAGCGCGAGACCATCGAGGGTGCGCCGCACCTCAAGCCACAGCACCTGCCGGTCTTCGACTGCGCGTTCAAGCCGGCCAACGGCGAGCGGTCCATCCACTACATGGGCCACGTCCGGATGATGGGTGCCGTCCAGCCGTTCCTGTCGCGGCGCGATCAGCAAGACCGTGAACATGCCGGAAGCGGCCACGGCCGAAGAGATCGAGACCGTCTACCTCGAGGGCTGGAAGCTCGGCCTCAAGGCCATCGCGGTCTACCGCGACAACAGCAAGCGCAGCCAGCCGCTGTCCACCAGCAAGAAGGCCGACGGCGACACCGCGTCGTCCGAGGCGACCAACGAGGTCATCGAGGCGCTGCGCAAGCAGCTGGCTCGAGCCCAGGCCGAAGCCGCCCTCCCGCATCGCCGCCGCCTGCCGTCCGAGCGGACCGCGATCACGCACAAGTTCGACATCGCCGGGCACGAGGGCTACATCACCGTGGGCCTCTACCCGGACGGCCAGCCCGGCGAGATCTTCCTCAAGATGGCCAAGGAAGGCTCCACGGTTCAGGGCCTGATGGACGCCTTCGCGACCACCGTCAGCGTCTCGCTCCAGTACGGGGTGCCGCTGCGCGACCTGGTCAACAAGTTCGCCCACGTCCGGTTCGAGCCGAGCGGCTTCACCGGCAACCAGGAGATCCCGATCGCCAAGTCCCTCGTGGACTACATCTTCCGCTGGCTCGGCTCGCGCTTCCTCTCCCCCGAGGAGAAGGTCTCGCTCGGCCTCCAGCCCGCGGCGGAGACCGGCGACGAGCCGCCGGCCAGTGGCTTCGGGGCGGGGGCGGCCGCGTTCCTCGCCTCGGCACCGACGCCGGCCGTCGCCTCAGCTCCGGAGCCTGCGCCTGCAGCCGGCACCCGCCAAGGCGATCGAGCCCGAGAAGCCCGTCGCCACCGCCGTCGCTCCGGCCCCGGCGCCCGTCCACGAGGAACTGGCGGTCATCGCGACCAACGGCCACGCCCTCGCGGCTGCGGCGAACGGTGGCTCCGCCAAGCCGGCCAACGGCAACGGCGGAGGCGGCACCTCCACGATCACCCTGAACCTGGGCGCCACGAAGGTGTCGTTCCAGACCCAGGCGGACGCCCCCGGCTGCTCCGACTGCGGCTCGATCATGGTCCGCAACGGCTCTTGCTACAAGTGCCTCAACTGCGGGAGCACCAGCGGCTGCTCCTGAGCGGCCAGCGGCCATCTGTTAACAAGAAGAGCCCGGACCTCCGGGCTCTTCTGATTCTTGACCCGTGGGCGAACAACGTCACCCGACCAGTTGCGTACCCGAGATCGGCCCCAGGCGCCGGAGAACCGACATCGCCTCAGCGCCGATACTTGGGTCGAGGGAGGATCGCTGTCGCGACCGCACCTGGAGGCTCACGATGGATGGATCCGCATTGATCGACCGACGGACGCTGCTCGCCGACCTGGGCAAGGGCGCCTTCGCCGTGGCCGTCGTCACGATGGCCGGCTGCGCGCCGGGTGCCGTGTCATCTGGGAGCGCCGCCGCGTCACGGACGCCTGGCGCGACGGGATCGGCTGGCACCAGCCCCGAGGCACTCACGTCGCCGACAGGCCCCGCGGAGTGTGCGGCCGCCTTCGGGTGGGACCGCGTGAACCTGGGCTTCGTGTCCGCCTACATCCTGAGCCGTTGCGGTAAGGCGGTCATCGTCGACACGGGGGTCGGTGGCAGCGCGGACGCGATCGAAACCTCGCTGACAGCCGTCGGCCTCGACTGGTCGGCCGTCGGCCACCTGATCCTCACGCACCATCACGGCGACCACGCCGGCAGCGCGGCCGACGTCCTCGAACGAGCGACCGCCGCGATGGGCTACGCCGGCGCCGAGGACGTCGCGGCCATCTCGGTCCCGCGACCCCTGACCGCCGTCGCGGACGGCGACGACGTCTTCGGCCTGACGATCGTCACGACGCCCGGGCACACGGCCGGCAGCATCTCGGTCTACGACCAGGTCGGCAGCTTCCTCGTCGCCGGCGACGCCCTTCGCACCGACGGCGGCAAGCCGGGTCTCCCCGGTGAGCAGTTCACGGACGACATGGCCGTCGCGAAGCAGTCGATCGTCAAGCTCGGCGGCCTGTCGTTCGAGACCCTGCTCGTCGGTCACGGCGACCCGATCGAGAGCGGTGCGGCGGCCGCCGTTGCCGCGTTGGGGGCGACCGGGTAGCGACCGACTGCCACGGGTCGCGCCCGGGTTCGCGTGGCGTCAGACTGGCGTCATGCACGACCCGGTCGAGGCTGCCCCGATGGCACCACGGAACCGATACAAGACGAACCGGCTCGAGGCGTTCAGCGACGGCGTCTTTGCGATCGCCATCACGATCCTGGTCCTGGAGATCACGGTCCCGGTGGCGGCCGAGCTGGACATGGTGAACGCGATCGTCAGCCAATGGCCGTCCTACCTTGCGTACGTCATCAGCTTCGCGACGATCGGTGCGGCCTGGCTGGCCCACAGTGTCATCACCGAGTACCTGGATCGTGTCGATGCGACCTTCGTCCGCATCAATCTGATCCTCTTGATGGTCGTCGCGTTCATCCCGTTCCCGACCCGCCTGCTCGCCGAGCACGTCGCGGCGCGAGATGCCGAGAAGATCGCCGCGGCCTTCTACGGCACGTTCCTCCTGCTGGCGTCAGTCATCACCTTCTGGCTGTGGCGCTATGCGACCGGGCACGGGCTGGTCCGCGCCGACGTCGGCGACGAGGATCTGGACGTCGTGACCGATCGGCTGACTCCGGGCATCGGCGGCTATGTCGTCCTGATCGGACTCGGCTTCGTGGCGCCCGATCGCGGCCGTCATCGGGTACCTCCTCATCGCCCTGTTCTTCCTCATCCCATTCCCGGTGCCGATCCTGGAACGGGACCGGGTGAGGCGCCGCCGCGAGCAGCGAGGACGCGGCCGCCAACCCTGACGGCACCGAGCACGACCGACGTGGCTGCACGCCGGCGCAGACCTGCGATGTCGGCGCAACCGGCGCAGCGCACACTGGACCCGAAGGAGGCGCACCCATGGACCTCAACAGCATCCTGATCGGGACCGACAACAAGGACGCGCTGGTCGAGTACTACACGAAGGTGCTCGGCGACCCGTCGTACACGGACGACAGCTACGCGGGCTGGCAGATCGGCTCCGGCTGGGTCAACGTCGGCGCGCATTCCGAGGTGAGCGGCCGGAACACCACCCCGGGCCGACTCATGTGGAACATCGAGACCAAGGACGTCCAGGGCGACTTCGATCGCATGAAGGCGGCCGGCGCCATCGTCGTCAGGGAGCCATACGGCTTCGACGGCTACCCGGACGCGATGATCGCCACCTTCGAGGATCCCGACGGCAACTACTTCCAGCTCATGTCCCCGATGGAGATGTAGCCAGCGACGTCCGTGGGCTCGCGTTGCTCCTGGGCAACGCGAGCGCGACCGAGCGAGCGGCTCCCCTACCGATTCGCCCGGTCGTCCCCTACACTGCGCGAGCCTGCGCCGCGCCGCGGTCGGGAATCGTCCAGGGGGAGTGATGCGCCGCTCGGTCGCCCGGCCGCTCGTGCTGCTCCTCGCCGCGTTGCTCCTCGCGAGCACGGCGCCTGCCGCGTTGGCCGCACAGATCCCGACGACGACGACCCTGACCCTGCCGCCAGGTCCGGTCCAGATCGACGCGCCGATCACGTTCAGCGCCATGGTGACGCCGGCGCCGACGTCGGGCGTCGTGGGGTTCCTGACCGGTGGCCGGCTGCTCATCAGCGTCACCATCGAGCCGGATGGCAGTGCGACCGGGACACTTCCGCAAGGCCTTTGGGAAGGCGACCACATCATCACCGCGATGTTCATGGGGAGCGACACGCACGAGCCCTCCACCAGCGAACCGCAGGTGCTGCCGGTCGTCGACGATCGCCTGCCCGTCAGCGTGACCCTCACCAGTGGTCCCAATCCTTCGATCAAGAGCGATCCGGTCGCGCTGCACGCGGTCGTAACGCCGGATCCGGGCGGAGGCTCGGTGGACTACTACTGGCGCCCGGGCTCGAGGCTCGGTGAGAGCCCCGTCGGTGCCGGGGGCGTGGCCGATCACACCGGCTGGTTCGCCGCGGCTGACACCTACCACCTCACCGCCTGCTTCAGCGGGAACGCCACGTATCACCCGGCATGCAGTCCGGTCGTCGATCAAGTCGTCGTCGGCATCCCGACCACGACCACCCTCACCATCACGCCCGCCACGATCTATCCCGATGAATCGATGACGTTCAAGGTCGTCATCTCACCACCGCCGGAAACGCCGGAGGACGTCTGGATCGGCGAGTACCCGGGTCAGCACCAACTCGCCATCGGCATCGACCCGGTGACGGGCCGCGGCGAGGTCACGATCCTGCCTTCGTTCTACCACCCATTCCATCAGCTTGGCACCCGCGACTTGCACGCCGAATTCGCCGGGACGGCCCACCAGGATGCCAGCGTCAGCGCCCCGGTCCGCCTGACCGTTCGCCTGGATCCCGCCACGATCGAGCCGTCCGTCGGGCCCGACTTCACGACCGTCGGAGATCCGCTGACGTTCAGCGCTCGAGTCGACCCGCTGCCGACCGATCCTTCCGCGGCTGTCGGCTTCGGCTTCTCCGGGCCACCGGGGTCGGGGTTCGGCGATCACGTGTGGTTCTCGATCGGCCCCGACGCGACGGGCCAGGTGACCGTCGATACCGACGGGTGGCCAGCCGGCGAGTACTGGTACGACGCCACATACGGCGGCGATCCGCACCTCGAGCCCGTGACCGTTCGGGGGGCGTTCACCCTCATCGACGTCGAGCCGCCCGAAGGGGACATCGACGTCGGCGATGGGGCGGACACGGTCATCGACGATGAGATCACCGTCGAGGTGCCGGCCGAGGACGGCGACGGCAGCGGCGTGACGACCATGGCGCTCTCGAACGATGGGACGACCTGGACCACGATGCCGTACACGCCGGAGGTCGAATGGGGTCTCCTGCCGGGCGATGGGATGCGCACGATCAGTGCGAAGTGGCGGGACCAGGCCGGCAACTGGTCGTCGGTCGTGTCCGACTCGGTCCTGGTCAAGGGTTCGATCGGTATCGTCGGCGCCCCGACGGTCGCCCTGGTCGCCGGGGCGTCGCTCTCGTCGGGGCGGCCCCCAGCGCGCGTGTCGTGGTCGGCCGCAAGCGGTGCAGGCGGCATCGTCACGTATCGACTCGAGCAGCGGATCGATACCGGACCATGGACGGTGGCGGCGACCGGACTTACCTCGACCTCGACCCTCCGCTCGATCTCGCCTGGACACGCATATCGGTTCCGCGTCCAGGCCGAGGACCTCGCCGGCGGGCTCGGGCCGATGGCTGTCCAGTCCACCCTCCTCAAGGTCACCGGCTACAGCGAGCTGAGCTCGGCCGTGAAGTACAGCGGGACCTGGTCGTCGACGGCCAGCACGGCGTACTGGGGCGGCAAGGCCAAGTCCGCCACCGCCGCCGGCGCCAAAGCCACGTTCACGTTCACCGGCCGCAGTGTGGCGATCGTCTCGCGGCTCGCGCCCGGCCGCGGCAAGGCGGAGATCTGGATCGGCTCGACGAAGATGGCCACGATCGACCTGTACTCAGCGAGCTACAGCAATCAGCGGATCGTCTGGTCCAAGGCCTGGACGACGTCGGCCAAGCGAACGGTCACGATCAAGGTGCTCGGCACAGCCGGTCGCCCGCGGGTCGAGGTCGACGGCTTCCTGGTGGGCAGCTAGCGTGCGAGTTGGTCGAGCACACACCCGGCGGCGAGCCCTGCGAATGGCACTCATCGCGTTGACCCTCGTGGCCATCGCCATTCCATGGTCGCCCGCATCGGTCACTGCGACCTACCCACCTCCCCCCGGCATCCCGACCCTCGTCTTGCCGGCGAACGGCGCCTCCAGCGCAGATCCCGTGTTCCGATGGACCGCTGTGCCAAGCGCCCTTCGCTACATCGTCGAGATCATTCCGGCACCGACCGGCGGTGCCGGTTGCGGCGGCGAGACCGTGTCGCTCGTCATGCAATGCAGCGATCTACCGGCGGGCACGTACCGATGGATGTCCGATCCGTCGGACCCGGGTACGTGGAGGGTCCTCGCTCGCCAAGCCGAACCTTTACGAAGGTCGCGGTGCCGCTCGGCACGCCATCAGCGATCGCGCCCGCCAATGGGTCCACCTTGACGTTCCCGAACGACAAGCTGGTCGTGCGGTGGACACCGGTCACACGTGCCGACCACTACCGCGTCCAGTACGCCTCCAGTCCGTCCTTCGCCACGGGCACCTTGCTCTGGTCCGACACGGATCTCATCCGCGAGGCCAGCGTCATCCAGGTCGAGACGTTCGGCCAGACGGTCTATTGGCGTGTTCGTGCCGAGTCGGGAGCGAACACGTCGGTCGGCGCCTGGTCGTCGATCCGGTCGTTCCGTGTGGTCTGGCCGACGACCGTCACCCTGACGGCGCCGGCTGACGGGGCGACGGTGACAGCGCCGACGCTCACGTGGGCGCCAGTCGCCGGTGCCAGGGGCTACGAGATCCAGGTCGACGACGATCCGACGTTCGACGAACCGCTGTTCACGGACCACGCGGTCAAGCCATGCATCGGCTGGGAGGCAGAGTATCTGCCATCCACCTTCTATTGGCGGGTCCGCGCGCAGTCGTACCACGCCGCCACGGGCGGCTGGTCCGAGGTCCGGTCCGTGTCGATCTCGCCAAGCGGTGACCCGCCACCCGACATCGATCCGGTGGCCCTTGTCGCGCCCGTCCTCGGCGGCCCGGCCGATGGAGCCACGAACGTCGACGTCGCGGCCGATCCCCTCACCTGGACTCCCGTCGACGTGACGGTCGGGTACGACCTGCAGATCGTGGAGGCGGACGACGACTGGTTCGAGTTCGGCGTCGGCTTGCCGACGGCTCGTGGCGTTCCGGTCATCCCGGGTGTCGACAACGGCACGACGTACAAATGGCGTGTCCGGGCGAACGCGACCGGCCACCTGTCGGAGATCGGACCGTGGTCGGCCGCCCGCACGTTCACGACGCCGACCGTGGCGCCGATGACGCTGACGTCTCCTTCGACCGGCGTGACCCGCGTCCAGCGCGACCTCCTGTTCACCTGGATCGGGCATCCCTCGGCACCGGTGGCGCGCGTCGAATTCTCGCGAACCGCCTCATTCGACGAGTTGATCTGGTTCGGCGTGTCTGGCACGTCGATGAGCGCGCTTCGCGACGCCATGCCGCTCGGGACCTGGTACTGGCGTGTGACCGCGGGTCGTGGCGAGGTCCGAGCTCGATCCGAGACCAGACTCATCACGCTGATCGACGACAGCCCGCCAGTCGGGACGATCGGCTATCCATACGAGCGGACCTCCTTCGAATCGTTCCCACTCCAAGGACAGGCGGAGGACACGTTCGGGACGATCGACCGAACGGCGGTTTCGGCCGACGGTCTCTCGTGGACCGAATACGCTTCTGACGAGCAGCCGACGTGGTCCACGATCTCGCCTGAGCACGGCGGCACGACCTATGGACCACGCCAGATCTTTATGAAGTGGCGGGATGATTCGGGCAATTGGTCCCAGCCGGTCCGATCCTTCTTCTGCTATGTGAGCGCCATCGACTTCGTGCTGTGCGATGTGGTCCCGCCGACCGTCACGCGCCCGGTGGTGCGACTGGGCGCTCAGTCGTCGCTCAGCTACGGACTGGTTCCGGTGCGAGCGACCTGGGTGGGCTCGGATGCGACCGCGGGCATCGCACGGTATGAGGTCGCGCTACGGACCGATGGCGGAGCGTGGGTGACCGTGGCGAACGATATCGCATCGTCCGTCTGGAACGGCCTCGTCAGCCCGGGGCACACCTACCAGTTCCGCGTTCGCGCGGAGGACGGTGCGAACCTGACGTCGGAGTGGGCGACCGGTTCGGCCATCAAGCTGTCCGCCTACAGCGAGCTGAGCTCGGCCGTGAAGTACAGCGGCAAATGGACCTCCAACACGAGTACGGCTTACTGGGGCGGCAAGGCGAGGTCATCGACCGTCGCCGGTTCGAAGGCCACGTTCACCTTCACCGGGCACAGTCTCGCCATCGTGTCGCGACTCGGGCCGGGCCGCGGCAAGGCGGAGATCTGGATCGGCAGTACGAAGATGGCCACGGTCGACCTGGGCTCGGCGGCCTACACGTCGCAACGGATCATCTGGTCTGGCACCTGGACGTCGTCTGCCACGCGGACCGTCACGATCAAGGTCCTCGGCACGAGCGGCCGTCCGCGCGTCGAAGTCGACGGGTTCATCGTCGGGAGCTAGGGTTGCCGCCCTCCCCTACTTCGCGATCTCCCAGAGGTGGCCGGCCGGATCGGCGAAGCAGGCGGTCCGGACGCCCCACGGACGGTCGATCGGGCCATTCAGGAGGGTGACACCACGCGCGGCCAACCGGTCGCACACGGCATCGACATCGTCCACCGTGATCGTGAACTGCACGCGAGCGCCGGCATCAGGCGATGCGACGCGGGCGGGGGCGATCAGCTCGGGCGCCTCGCTCACCTGCAGGATGTTGACGAGCGTGTCACCGAACTTGAACACGCACGACACGTCGTCCTGGTAGTGGACGGGCAACTCGAAGACGTCCAGATAGAACTGCTTCGTCGTCGCCACGTCCTCGGCGAACACTGAGATGGCACTGATGCCGGCGGGCCAAGAAGCCATTCGATACCTCCTGCCGGCATCGTAGCCTCCCCCGGCGCCTCCGATTCAGTACGCCCGCTCCTCGACGCCGCCGCCGACACGCTCTACGCGATCGGCAGCCCAGAGACGTATCGCCTGCTGGTCGTCGAGCGCGGCTGGACCCAGGAGCGGTTCACGCGCTGGTACGCCGACACGCTCGAGCGCCTGCTGCTCCCGGACACGGGTCGCGACCCGGCCTAGCGGCGCCGGTAGGCCAGCTCCCAGTTCGTCGTCCAGGTCGCGCCGCCGTCGTCTGACCGCTGCCAGCGCCAGGTGAGCGAGTCCGGCTCGATGTCGCTCCAGACCATCCGAAGCTGCACCGGCTTGCCCTCGATCTCGCGCGAGTGGACGAGCACCATGCGCGGACCCGGCTCGGCTGGGTCGCTCGACTCCGCTTCCCAGCCGCCGACGAAGTGCAGGTAGGTGCCGTTGTCGTCCACCCAGGTCTGGCGCCAGCGACCATCGTTCCCGCAGACCGAGACGCTCAGCCCGCGAAGCTGGGCGTCGCGTTCTCCGTCGAAGTCCTCCTGGACGACACGGTCGCCGAGGACCTTCCGAATGTGGTTCGTCCCACTGAGCCCGTCGCCCCAGCTGACGTCCCAGTCCCCCAGCCAGAAGTCGAACTGCGACGCCTCGGAGGGGATGGCGGGCGCGGTCGGTGTCGTCTCGTCGGTCATCGGGCTCCTCTCCACAGCAACCATGGAACGCCGTCAGGGTTATCGGTCGCGTCGGTGCGTCGCGCCGTCGTCGTGGCGTTCAACCTCGGCTGCACGGACACCCACTTGCCCTCCCAGGCCATCCGGATCTTGGCGTAGTGCCACGGCGTGAAGAAGGTCTTCAGTTGCTTCGGCGTCAGCTTCGTGTTCGGCTTCATGTCGTAGCCGTACGTTCGACTCTGGAGCCCCCACAGGGAGCCGACGACGCGAACGCTCGTCACGGTGAACTTCGACGTCACCGCCGGATCCGCGGTGGCCGTGAACCCGACGATGATCCAGGCGTGTCCGCCGCGTGACACCGTGATCGCGACCGGCAGGCCGGTCTTGCGCAGGTTCGTGACGGACGTTCGCAGCGCCGATTCGAAGCTCGTGCTCTGGACCAGCCGGTAGCGGTCATCGACGAAGTGACGCAGCCCCGCGGTCCAGCCCGCCGGATCGACGCCATCGGACGCCGGGATGGCGTACCGGTTGTGCGCCCGCATGTAGGCGAAGTACTTGCGCTGGTTCGTGGCGGAGTGATCGGTGGTCCCGCGATCGATGTTGCGCATGATCTGGACATCGGCCGCCGTGCACCACAGCCAGCTCTTCTGTGTCGTGAACACGCCGGATCGGTACAGCTGGACGCCACCGGTCCACGTCGAGAGCGCGGACACGTCCTGGTCCGGCACCGCGAGTCGCCCCAGGACGAGCATCGCGGCGAGACCGAGGGCGAGCAGGCATCGAAGCATCGACCGCCGCTGGAGTCGCGCGAGCATCGCCCTATGGTGGCCCGGTTCGCCGGATCGCGCCACCACCTCAGCTCGCGGCGGGGACCGACGCCTTCCGTCGCGGCCCGAACAGCGCGGCCGACCAGACCGCCACGCCGATGACGCACGCCGCGGTGAACCCGATGACCGCTGGCCCGGACGTGGCGTCGGCGAGTGGTCCCGCGACCAGGATCGGGATCAGGCTGGCGGCGCTCACGATCGAGGCCAGGACGCCGAAGATCCGGCCGCGCGCCGCCTCCGGCATGTGCTCGAACAGGGCCGTCTGGGCCGACACGATCGTCGCCGCGTAGGCCGCTCCGGCGGAGAACGCCAGCACCACGACCAACGGGATGAGCGAGAGCCCGTCGGCCAGGCTGAGCGCCGCGGTCAAGCGCGATCGCGGCCGCCAGGATCCCGAACACGATCAGCCCCACCTCGCTCGCGCGCCGGCGCGACACGCCGACGCCGTACCGCCGCAGGCCGATGACACCCGCCACGACACCGATGCCGAGCGGCGCCACGACCACGATGAGGTTCTTCGGGTCGAGGCCGAGCGAGATCGCGAGGTTCGGCCCCAGCACGCCGATGACGCCGACCAGTGACGCCGCGGCGGCGAGATGGACCAATGGCCGGCCCACCTCGCGGTCACCCCCGATCGCGGCGAACCCCTCTCGAAGCTGGCGGACCGGCTCGGCCAGGACATGCCTCGACGAGGGTCGCTCCCGCTCCAGCGGCGGCGCTTTGGGCAACCAGAACGTCACGAACGTGGCGGCGGCATAGAAGACCGTCACGACGACCAGGACGAACGATGGCCCCGCAAGGGCGACGAGCAAGGGGCCGAGGAACGCGAAGCCGATGGCGAAGGAGGCCTGGAGCGTGATGTTGAACACGCCCATCGCGGTCTCGAGCTGCGGTTTCGGGACGATGCGCGGGATCATCGACGCCTCGGCCGGGGTGAGCACGACCGTCGTCAGGCTGATCCCCAGGTTGAGCGCCAGCAGCAACGCCACGTTCGTCCCGGCCAGTGCCAGGCCCAGCGTCAGCAGGGTCCGGATGATGTTCGGGACGATGAGCGCGAGCCGCACGTCCCATCGGTCGACCAGCACGCCGGCCATCGCCGAGAGCAGGATCGTCGGGATCAGGAACGACATGACGAGGGCGCTGACCGCGGCGTTCGACCGCGTCGTGTCGAACACCAGGATGGTCAGGGCGTACAACGCCATGTTGCCGCCGACCTGGGTCGACGCCTGGATGAACCAGATGCGCGCGAACGCCGGATCGCGCAGGATCGGGACGGATCGGGGGATCGTCACCGCACCCATGGTAGGCGCGACGGAGCGACTACCCCGCGGGCGGGATGTTCTGGTTCAGGTGGAACAGGTTCGTCGGGTCGTACCGGGCCTTGATGGCCGTCAGCCGATCCCACGTCGCGCCCGGGTAGGCATCGCGGATCCGCGCCTCGCCCTCGTCGGCCACGAAGTTGACGTACGCGCCGGAGTCGTCCTGCGTGAGGTCGGCGGCGAACGCCTCGACCCATGCTTCGCGCTGCGCGAGGTCGTCCGGGCCGGTGTAGAACGCGGCGCACGTCGCCATGATCCGGCTCGAACGATGGGCGAAGGCCGTGGCGTCGGCCGGGACGCGCGCCATCGCTCCGCCCAGGACGCGCAGCTGGGCCACCCGCATCGGGGCGTCATCGGCGGTGAGCCGCTCGACGATGAGCGCCGCCTCGGCCTTGCCGACCTGGTCCATGAAGATCGTCCGGGCGACGGCCAGCGGGTGGTAGTCGGGGTCCGCCGGCGGGTACATGTCCGTGTACGGCCCGGGCTTGACCATGTCGACGAGGGGTGTGGCGAAGGCCCGGAACGGCCCGATCGCCCGGTCCGCGGCCGCGGCATCATCGCCGGCGAAGCAGATCTCGGCCAGGATGACCACCTGGCCGTGGACGTCCTCCGGGATGAACGGCATCGGCGGACAGGGCATGACGTTGGCGATCGCCGAGAGGTCCTCGGACGCCTCGGCGGCGGCGGCCATGAAGCCCGCGACCGTCTCGGCGGTGGCCGGCAGGATCAGCAGGCCGCCGACGATGCCCGGGAGCTCGTGGATGCGGTACTGGAATCGGGTGACGACGCCGAAGTTGCCGCCGCCTCCACGGATCGCCCAGAACAGGTCCGGGTGGGTGGTCTCGTCGGCCCGAACGAGTTCGCCGTCGGCCGTGACGACGTCCGCGGCGACCACGGAGTCGATGGTCAAGCCGTGCTTCCGCACGAGGTAGCCGATCCCGCCACCGGTCGTGATCCCGCCGATCCCGACGGACCCGGTATCCCCGAAGCCGACGGCCCGGCCGTGCTCCCCGAGGGCGACCGTCAGCTCGCCGGCCGTGAGCCCGGTCTCCGCCCAGACCGTCCCAGCGGCGAGGTCGAGTTCGATCGCCTTCATCGGCGACAGGTCGATGACGACGCCGCCGTCCGTCGTGCCGTGGCCGGCCGCGCTGTGGCCACCGCTCCGGACGGCGAGGTCCAGGCCGGACTCGCGGGCGAAGGTCACGACCGCGGCGACGTCCGCGGCCGACGCGCAACGGACGATCGCCGCCGGCCGGGCATCGACCGCTCGGTTCATGACCAGGCGGGCGTGCTCGTAATCGGCGTCGCCGGGCTCGATGACCTCGCCGCCGATGACCCCACGCAGGGATCCGATCGTCGTCGCCGTGCTCATCCCCGGGGCTCCTCCACGTGGGCGGCCAGGCGGTCGAAGAAGATCAGTTCGCCGCGCATGGCTCGCGAATACTCCCCGAGGAGCCTCAGCCCCGGGTCACGGGGCCGGCGGCTGGAACGTGGACTGCGAGGCGATGAGGTCCACGACGGACGAGTTCGTCGCGAACGTCGGATCGCCCAACGTGCCGCTCGTCTCGATCCAGACCGGGAAGCCGCCGACGTCGATCAGGTAGCCATATCGCGTCGTTCCGACCGGATAGCCGGAGGTCTCGACCTTCGAGGTGGCTTCGAGCCAGGTGGCCGGCTGGCCGCCCGACGTCGTGACGGGCTCGTTCACGAGGACGTCCCAGGTCGCGGGATCCGTGGCGGCCGCCAGGGCGTCGTCATACGACACGGTCAGGTCGGCCTTGACCATCACGGCCGTCGTCAGGGTGGTCGGATCCGTCGGGACCGTGATGGCGACCGGATCGAAGTACCGGCACGCCAGTTCCGGCGGGGCCGTGACCGTGAACCAATCGGCCGGATAGACGAGCGTGATCGTCGGCCCGGGGTCGGTCGCCGCGGTCAGGACGCACGTCGGCGACGGGAGGCAGGGACGGCGGCGGTTCGATGGTCGGCGCCGGCGAGGCGCTCGGAGCGGCCGTGGGCTTCGGGCGTCGGCTTCGGGGTCGGAGCGGGCGTGGCGGACGGCGCCGCGCTGGGGGCCTTGGAAGGGGCCGCGCTCGGACTGGCCGTCGCGACCGGCGGGAGGCTCGGGCTCGGGGATGCTTCGGGCTCGGACGGCCGGACGAGCGCGACGAGGATCCCGCCGTTGCGGTCCTGGAGCATCAGCGTCTGACCGCGGGGCTCGACGAACCCGACGCCCTGGAGGGCCGTCAGGAAGGCCGATTCCTGGGCCATGACGTCTTCGGCGCAGGCGAGTCGGGTGGTGGCCAGCGGACCGATCGCGACGACCTTCCCGTTCGTGGTGTAGGGACCCTGGAACGTGTTGCAGCCGGACGATCCGGCCGTCTTCGCGAGGCGGAAGGTGACGGTGAGCTCCGTGTCGGGCAGGGGCACGGTCACGGCGCCAGCCGCGTTCAGATACGAGTCGACGACCCACGACCCGAGCAGCGGGTTGGCCGGGGCGGCCTCGAACACGAGCAGGACGGCCCGGTCCGGGCCGCGCACGACCAGCGAACCGGCACGCACGCTGTAGAACCGGCTCTGCTGCAGCAGCGTGACGAACGTCGTCTCGAAGGTCGTTGATCGCTTCGGAGCAGAACGCCAGGTCATGACCGGCATGCCCACCAGCAGCATCCGTCCGCCGGTGCGATAGGTGGCGTCGTAGTCGTTGCAGCCCGCGAAGCCCTTCACGCGGTTCGCCGTGAACTCCGCGTCCGCGAACAGGTCGTCCGGCACGATGACCTGGACGCCGTCGGAGGCGTAGCTGTCGAGCACCCAGCGCGTGGCCTGGAGCTCGCCGCCGGACCCGTCGGTCGCGTCGTCAGCCGAACCGTCGCCCGACGAGCATCCGGCGACGACGATGGCGAGGGCGGCGAGGGCGGCGATCCAGCGGGTCTTCATGACGATCCGAGCCGCTTCCCTACTGGGACTTGCTGGCGACGTACAGGGCGAAGAGCCGGAGGGAGTGGCCGAGGGCGGCCACGATCAAGGCGAGGAACAGCGGGACGCCGATGGCGGCCGAGGAGATCGCCAACGCCTCGAGGAAGTTGAACGCCGGTCGGCTGGCGAGGTCGATCCACCAGAACAGGCCCGCGATCAGGGCGTAGACGATGGCGATCCAGCCCACCCACACGAAGACGGTCGCGATGGTGGCGAGTCGGGCGGCGTCGCGTTGCAGATCCACGGTGATGACCCTCCAGGTTCGATGCCGGTCATGTCGGGGTGGGCGGCGCCGCCGAGCCGCGAGCACCGGACCGCCTTTCGAGGATACCGTCTGCGTCCAGCGCTGGAGCCGCGTCGGCTGCACGGACCGGTCAGCTCGCCGGCGCCCTGCGTGCCTCGAACCCGAGCCGGCGTGCCTCGCGCACGGTGAGTGGCTCGGTCCGCGTCCAGGTGAAGGCCGTCGCGATCGCGTCCCAGACCGCCGGGATCTCCCAGTACGCGCTGTGCGACCGCGGGAAGTCCTTGCCGGACCGGACGCGCAGGTCGACGACGCTCGCCAGCCCGTCGCTCCGCCGGAACAGCGGCTCGGCGAGGAACGACAGGAAGTCGCGGCTGTCGTAGATGTTCAGCCACGGGACGGCGAGGTGCGGCGGGTCCGCCTCGTCGTACGGCATCGACGGGATGGCATCGAACGTGTACAGCAGCGGCGCCTGCGACCCGACCGTCACGCACGCCTCGACCGGCGCCTCCGGCCACGCGCCGAGCAGGTCCACGAGGGCGATCCCGCCGAGGCTGAGCGCGACCGGCAGGACCGGCCGATCGCCGGCGGCCGCCTTGGCCTCGAGCAGCTCCTCGCGCAGGAACGCGTGGATCGAGGCGCGATGGCTGTGATAGCCGATGACGTCGGCCAGCATCTGCGGCCCGATGACGTCGAACAGCGCCTCGCGCCGGTCCTCGAAGTAGTTCGTGACGATCTTCATCACGGCGTCCTTGCGAAGGCCCGCCTTCAGGATCGGGACGGGCATCGGCGACGGCCGGCCGCGACGGTGGATGGCCGCTCGCCAGTTCCCCAGCCGCAGGCCGGAGTGCCGCCGCCACTCGGGCGCGACGACCGTGACGTCCCAGCCGCGGGCCCGGACCTGGTCCTCGATCCGGGCGACGTGGCCGGCCAGCCCAGTCGGACGTCTCGTTCGCGCCGTGGACGAAGAAGAGCGATGCCGCTCGGCGGGGGCGGGGCGGTCGTCATGGCCTGACGATACACGGCAGGGCGAGCGTGGCGAGGCGTCCCAGGCGACCTGCGCGCCCGAATGTACGGGGTCGCGCTAGTCCGTCTTTGCCTCTCGCGCGTTCGAGTCCGTGGGCCGTACGCTGGTGACGTCGGTCAACGCCGTCCCCCGGCGCGGACCGGCCGACAATGGCAAACCCGTCGCGAGGCGGGGACGCAAAGCCACGGGCCTCTCGCAGGTAGCCGGGTTGCCGAACAGGAGGTGGGCCGATGCCGGTCCGGGTCTCCACTCGAGCGCGGAACGTCGCGCTCGGGGCCCTCAACCTCGGTGCGGTGCTGGCCGTGTTCATCGGAGCGGCAGCCAGCCTCCACATCTGAGACGCCGCGGCCGTCGGACTTCCCCGTCCGGCGGCCGTTTCGCGTCCGGTCGTGGCTGGAGACGGTCGGCCGGTGCCGCCGATCGGCGACGACACCGGCTGAAGCCGTGGAAGCGGGCTACCGCTTCGGCGCGCTCGGGAATGGCTGGCCGGGGCTGTCGGCCAGGCGGGCGACCAGGCTCTGCAGCGCGAGCGGCAGATCCTTGAACGACTGCTGCGAAGCGGACATCCGGCGCAGACCGGCACCCGCGTCCGGCTTGCCCGAGGCGAGCCACACGTCGAACAGGTCGTCCAGGTCGTCGTGCGAGATCCGCTCGGCCAACCGGATGAACTCCCGGGTGGTGACGGTCCCACCGGCGTTCGACCGGGTCCACTCCTTCAGGATCCGGAAGAAGTCGCGATCGCCGACCTGCATCCGAAGGGCATGCAGGGTGAGCGCCCCTCGACCGTAGACCGGGAAGTCGAACAGGTGGTCCGGCCCCGGGTCGCCGATGGCCAGCTGCCAGAAGTCGTCGTCGGCCGGGATCTCCATGAACGAGTCGAAGACCTGCTGGGCTGTGTCGAATCCCTCGCGCTCGCCCCACAGCCACTCGGCGTAGGTGGCGAACCCCTCGTTCAGCCAGATGTGCTGCCACCGGTCGACGGCGAGACTGTCGCCGAACCACTGGTGGGCCAGTTCGTGGACGACGACGAAGTCGTTGCCTTCCGGGCCGCCGAAGAAGAACTGCGAGTAGATCGGCCGGGTCTGGTTCTCCAGGGCGAACCCGATCTCCGCGACGTCGACGATGCCGCCGGACGCCGAGAACGGATACGGGCCGAAGTTCGCAGCCTCGAACTTGATGATCTCGGGCTGCCGGTCGAACGAGACCAGCGCGGAGGCCCCGAGCCCGGGCAGGGCCGCGACCGACGGCGCCGCGATCCAGGTGTCGGTGTTCGGTCTGGCCATCGGGCCCGACCGCCGGCGCGACCCAGCCGGCCGCGAGCGGATCCGGCTCGAACGACGTCGTGGCCCCGCGCGGTCACCGGACATGGCATCTCAACGCGACGCCACGCTGCTGGACGCTGCCGTCGCTGGCGTACGTGATCGAGACTTCGACCTGATGGGCGACCGCCGGTCTCGGCCAGCGCGATGCGCCACGGCTCCCAGCCGTCGCTCGGCCCGCTGATCGCGTGCCACTCGCCGGTGGTGCCAGACGGGATGCAGGCAGTAGATGTCGTCCTCGGGGTCGTCTGGCGTGCCGTTGTCGTCGGACGGCACCTCGGTCAGGTAGTGCGCCAGGAACGGGTTCGCCTCGAAGATCGACGGACAGGCGCCGGGCGTCCTGGCTCGTATGCCCGTTCGCGTCGGGCAACGTCGTCCAGTCGTCATCCGAGCCGGGCGTGCGCGCCTCGACGAACAGGAAGTCCCAGGCTCCCTCCGTGTCGCGGTTCACCTGGAAGTCAGCGTCGCACCACCGGCTCGGCACGTCGATGACCCGGGTCAGCCGCTTGTAGGTGGCATCCGCCGGTCTGCGAGTAGGTCGTCGAGCGCCGGCGACCGGCGTCATCGGCGGCGCCTGGTCGGCCATCAGGCTGCTGTCGATCGCGTCCCAGTACTTGATGCCGGCCCGCTGGTAGGCGCGGACATCGAACTGGCCCATGCCCATCCCGGCGAGATATGGCGCCATCGGTTCCTTGGCGTCCCAGGTCCAGGTCGTCCAGCCGTTGCGGGTCCGCTGGCTCACCAGCACGCCGTTGGCGATCGCCTCGAGGCCAGACGGGACGGCGACCCGGAACGTGAATGACGCCTTGTCGCGCGGATGATCGTTGACCGGGAACCAGGTCGCCGCCACGTGCGGCTGCCCGACGACGACCGCGCCGTCCTCGGTGTGGATGAAGCCGGACAGGCCGAACTCTTCGAGGGTCTGCGGGACGCCGTCGTAGCGGACGACCACGCGTGAAGCGGTCGCCCTTGTCGAGACCCGACCGTGGCTTGACCGTCAGTTCACCGGCATCGCGGCTCCACGTCGCCGATCGGCCATCGATCCGGATCGACCGGACGCGCAGCCCGACGAAGTCGAGGTTGAACGCGGACAGGTTCTGGGTCGCGCGGATGGCGATCGTCGCCTCGCCGACGAGTCGGTCGGTGTCGGGGTCGTAGCTGACGTCGAGGTCGTAGTGCTGGACGTCGTAGCCGCCGTTGCCGTCGAGTGGGTAGTACGGGTCGCCGATCCCTGGTGCCCCGGGGGTGTACCTGGCTCCCGTTGCGAGGGCTGTCGGCACCAGGGCCGCCAGCGCGAGACTCGCCACCACGACCAAGAACGCGAACCGACGGAGCATCTCGTCCCCCTCCCAAACTGACGTGATCGCGCGGAGCATGCGCGGCCCCTGTCTCGCCAGCGTCTCGACCCGTCGGCGTAGGCTGTGACGATGTCGACCCGACCGTCCCTCCCCGCCTGGCATGCCCCGGACCGAAGCGCCATCTCCCCGACACGCGAGGCTGTCCAGGCCTGGCTGGACGCGTACGTGCGCGCCTGGCAGTCGTTCGACCCGGAGGCCATCGCGGACCTGTGGACCGAGGACTGCGTCTGGGTCTACCCGTTCGGCGTGCGAGCCCGGGGCCGGGACGCGATCACCGCGGAGTGGCTCGCCGAACAGCACCTGGACGATCCGGGCGGCTACGACGCCCACTACGAACCCATCGCCATCGACGGCGACGTCGTCGTGACGCACGGCCGGACCCGCTTCTTCGATCCCGCGACCGGCACGACGCAGGTCGTCTACGACAACGTCTGGGTGCTGCGGTTCGGGCCGGACGGCCGCTGCTCCGAGTTCCACGAGTGGTACGCCGGACCACCGGATCCCGCCGACGTGGCCCGGTTCGCCGCGTACGAAGCGGACCGTGACTGACGAGCGTCGGTCGATCGGGCTCATCGGGGCGGCCACGGCTGCGCCGTCCATCGGCTACCGACTGGCCGTGGCGGTCTGCCACACGATCGGACGGGGCCTCTTCGGGTTCCGCCCCGTCGTGACGGGTCGAGCGAACCTGCCGCGAGACGCGGATGGACGGGCGGTCGGCGGCTGGATCGCGGCCGGCCTGCCGCATCGGACCTGGGTGGACCCCTTCGTCGTCGTGGACGTCCTGCCGGTCGAGCCCAGGCTGATCTTCTTCGGGGACGGCCCGGCGATCTTCCGCTCCGCCTGGCGGCGCTGGCTCGTCCGGCGGATCGGCGGGGTCATCCCGATCTGGCCAGGCGGCGACCGTGCGGCGGTCGAGACCTACCTCGCCGGAGCGGCGACGGCCCTCCACGAAGGCGCGGTCCTGTGCCTCTTCCCGGAGAGCGGACCCGCGACGCCGCCCGGGACGGCTCGCCCGTTCGGCTCCGGGCTCGCCTACTTCGCCCTGCGCACGGGCGCGCCGATCGTCCCGATCATCCTCGGCGGGACCCACGACCTGTATCGCGGACGCCGCTTCCGGGTGGACATCCTGGCGGCGGTCACGTGGCAGGATCTCGCCGACCTGGCTCCTGAGGCGCCGCCACCGGAACCGTGGTCGTCTGCGGAACGACGGATCGCGCACCGGATCACTCGAGCGCTGCACGAGCGGACGGCGACGCCGCGTGGCGGCGGCGCATCTCGAGTCGACGCCGCCAGCGGGGACCCGCAAGCGCTGGACCTGGCTCACGACCGCCTGGCACTGAGCGTTCGCCCGGATCGACGAGCCAGCGCGCCGGACCCCGCGAGCGCGCCTTCAGCGCGCCTTCATCCCTTCTTCACGGCCGTTGGGGCACTCTGACCGGGTCAACCCCTAGACCGTCCCCGTGCTCACCGCGGGGTCCGGCAGGAAGGAGCTCGATTTGCGGTACCGCATCCGCCGCCTGGGCCTGAGTGGCCTCCTCACGATCAGCGCCCTGTGCGCCAGCCTGTTCGTCCCGGCCGCCATGTTCGCGGCCGGCCCGGCGACCACCGCCACCGCCACCACGACGACCACCGCGTGCAACGAGACGCGTTGGCCGGCCACGGTCCAGGGCATGCCGACCACGCTCAAGGCGGGCGCCCGTGCCGGCGACTACATCTGGCACAGCTCGACCGGCTGGCACCTGCGCGCGACCCACATGGGTTCCGCCAAGGTCATCTTCACGGGCCGGATCTACTCGACCACGCCGATCACGGTGACCCCGTACCGGCTCGAGGACAGCGACTCGCTGACGCTGAGCGCGGACAAGCTCGTGCTGACCTACCGGTTCGCGAACTACGGCTACCTCGACGGCTTCGACTTCAAGACCGCCTGCGCCAAGAAGCTGGTGTTCAGCGGCGCGATGAACGGGGTCAAGCTGCCGGTCGGCCGCATCTGGATCGGCCACGACGGCAAGCATCCGCTGCAGAACCCATTCGCGGTGTGGCGCCGCTAGCGGGACCGCACGACACGATCCGGGCGGAGCGGTCGGACGATGGTCCGGCCGCTCCGCAACCTCCTCGCAACGAGGGGCTATGCAGAACGCCCACGAGGGCGTATCCTTCCGAGCGATCCACGGAAACGAGTCCGTGGGCAAGACAACGTAGCTCGACGCAACTCGGACTCCTCTCACGACTGACGCGAGAACCCGATGGGATCGCGCCGGCTATCGAGAGGAGTTTTCGTTTTCGTGTACAACGACAAGAATCTGACCTGTTCGGACTGTGGGCAGGAGTTCGTCTTCACCGCTTCCGAGCAGGACTTCTACGCTCAGCGTGGCTTCACGGAGCCTCGCCGATGCGCGTCCTGCCGGGCCAGCCGCAAGGCTGCCCGCAATTCGGACGGCGGCGGCTATAGCTCAGGTGGCTACAGCTCCGGTGGATATTCCAGCGGTGCCGGCAGCTACGGCGGCGGCAGCAGCTACGGCGGCGAGCGCGCCCCCCGCGAGATGTTCGCGGCGACCTGCTCGTCCTGTGGCAAGGAAGCCCAGGTCCCGTTCCGCCCGACCAGCGGCAAGCCGGTCTACTGCTCCGACTGCTTCCGCAGCCAGCGCGGCTAACCTTCATCCTCTCGCCGTGGGCTGACCGTCAGCCCACCGAACCAGCGTGATCCCGACCCGGGTCGTCAGTCGACCCGGGTCGATCGATTCTCGGGGCCCGCGGGCCTATGGCTGGAAGTCGATGGACTCCACGATCCCGACCATCTCGGCGATGGTGGCCTCGCTCGTCCCCGGCATGGACATGGCATCGATGACCAGGCGAGCGCCGCCGACGTCGAGGATCCAGAGTCGATCCACCTGACCGGGGCCCTGCTGATAGCGCAGGCCGGCCGCACCCGTTCCCGTCCAGCTGAAGAAGCCCGGGCCTTCGCTGTCCGCATCGCAGGTGGAGAAGTCCATGTCGGCCGGGACCGACCAGTCGATCCGCTTGCCGGGATAGCCGTCCAGGGTGACGTCGACTGGCGGCGTCGCCTCGCGCAGCGGCACCGTCGCGAGGATCGACGCGAGACCATCGACCGTCGCGCCGGGATCCAGCATCGGGACGTCCCACTGGCACGGGTGCGCGTAGACCTCATCCACCGACCAGAAGGTGATCCCGGCCCACTCGGCCTGGTCCTCCCCGCCACGGTTGACGCCCCAGCCGTCGATGCTCGACCAGCCGGCCGGCACGGTGATCAGGGCGTCCGGGACGCCTGATCCCGCCGTGACGTTGTCCATGTCGATGAGGTACCGACCGGGCTCCAGCGCGGCCTGTGAGATCGGCAAGGGGTCGAGGGTGCCGCTTGGGACCGGCGTCGCGATCGCGGCACTCGGGGCGACGCTCGCTGGAGTCGTTCCGGCGCTCGACCCGGATGCCGGTGGCGTCGCGGCGCATGCGGACGCGACGATGGCCAGACTGACGATGGGCGCTGCGATCCGAACCAGATGCGACGCTCGCATGGACACGGCTCTCTCCTGACGTGACCTGGATGCAGGCGCGGCGTGATCGTCGTGACCCACGACGCGTCGGCCGTCCCGTGTGCCGGTCGGTCGACCGGTGTCACGCCGTATGACTGCCAGGGGGTCGCGCAACGTTCAGAAATGCCGGCCGACACCAGGCTTCTCGGAGCGGATCAGGCCCAGTCGCCGTTCCCGGCGACCTTCACGACGGAGATCCGGATGACGAAGCCGGGCGGCGGATCCGGCATCGGCGGGAAGCGCGTTCCCGGGCCGATGTAGATCTGGGCCAGGTCGTGCAGGAGCTGCGCGGCGCCACCCTCGGTGACGCGGGCGGTCCCACGGAGGACCAGGTAGTTGTCGAGGTCGTACGCATTCCGACCCGGGGCCTGGAACGACACGGCGATGCGCGGGTCGCGGCGCAGGTTGCGCAGCTTCGCCTGGTCGGGAGCGTCCCGATGACGACCTCATCGCCCTCGATGCCGACCCACGCCAGCGAGACCTGCGGTCCGCCGTCCGCATCGAGCGTCACGACGTGGGCGATCGGACCCGTCGCGATGAACCGACGGATCGCCTCGGTCAGGGCCATCGCGTCACTCCCCGCGGTCAGTCGCGGTTGGAGGACCGGCGCGGACGCTCTTCCTTGGGGGCCTTGGGCTCGTGGCCGGGGCGCGGCGGTCGAGGGGCGGTGCCCGGCGCCATGTCCGGTCGCTTCTCCTCGGGCCCGCGAGCGCGCGCAGCCGCGACCGATTCGTTGAATGCCTTGGCCGCAGCCGGTGTGAGGCTGCCGACCCAGGCGGCTTCGATCTGCTTGACCCGCTCGGTCTCGGCGGTCCGCCGAGCCTTCTCGTACTTGGAGTGCTTCGCCACGTTCCGTCCTTTCGTAGCGCCGATGTGTGGCGCGCGTGTCCGGGGAGTGTAGCCGCCGTCGCCTATCCTTGGGCCGTGAGCCTCTATCGGATGGACGAACCCGTGCGACCTCATCGCGCCCAGCCTCGTGGCCGCGTTCGATGGCTGGGTCGATTCCGGGTCGGCGGCGACGACCGCGCTCGGGACGCTGGTGACCGATGCCCGGGTGGTCGCACGGTTCGAGGCCGATCGCCTGTTCGACTATCGGGCGCGGCGGCCGACGCTCGACATCCTCGACGGCCGCCTGACCGAGATCGTCTGGCCGGAGCTGGTCCTGCGCGGGACCCGGGTCGGCGAACGCGACCTGCTCATCCTGACCGGCGCCGAACCCGACTACCGCTGGCGCGAGTTCGCGGACTCGATCGTCGAGCTGGTCCGCCAGCTCGGCGTCGTCGAGTGGATCAGCCTCGGCGCCATCCCGGCGGCCGTGCCGCATACCCGTTCCGTGCCGATCCTGGGGACCGCGTCCGAACCCGGCCTCCTGCGCGGCGGGATCAAGCCCGGACCGCTCGGTCGCCTGCGCGTGCCGTCCGCACTGGTGTCCGTGCTGGAGCTGGAGGTCTCGCGAACCGGGATCCCGGCGCTCGGCTACTTCGCCCAGGTCCCCCACTACGTTTCGGGGCCGTACCCGGGCGCGGCGCTCGCGCTGCTCCGGTCGCTCGGCCGCCACCTGGACCTGGACCTGCCCGAGGGCGACCTGCCCGACGAGAGCCGCCAGCTGCGGACCCACCTGGACTCGCTGGCCACGGGCGATGCGACGACGCGCGGCTACGTCGAGCGACTCGAATCGATGGTCGACGAGGAGCGCCTGCCCGAGGGCGACGACCTCATCGAGGAGATCGAGCGCTTCCTGCGCGACGGCGGCACGACCTCCACAAACTGAGGCGCGCCGAGCGGACCTAGCCGGCGGAGACGATCCGCGGGATGGTCGAGGTGGCGAGGCGCTCCTCGAACTTCTTCGCCGCGACATCGAGCTGCTCGAGGTGCTCGGCGAGGCGCTGTCGGGCCGCCTCGGCGGCGGCGTTGAGGTTCTGCAGCTCGAAGATGCCCCAGTACTTGATGATCGGCATCAGGACGTCCTCGCGGTGGACCCGGATGTCGTAGATCCCGGCCTTGGCGATCTGGGCGGCCTTGCGGATGAAGTTCGGGATCCCGGCGCCCGGCATCTGGAACGCCAGGACCTCGTCGACGATCGCGCAGACGGCGGCCGACGGCTCGATCTTGATGGCGGCGGCCAGGATGTCGCGGTAGAAGACCATGTGCAGGTTCTCGTCGGCGGCGATGCGGACCATGATCTTGTCCGCGACCGGATCGTCCGAGTAGCGCCCGGTGTTGCGATGCGCGATGCGCGTCGCCAGTTCCTGGAACGCGACGTACGCCAGCCCGTGCAGGGTGTCCGGCGCGTCGTGGTCGTAGCCCTGCTGGAGCTGGGTCATGCGGCCGCGCTCGAGCAGGATCGGATCGATGTTGCGGGTGACGGTCAGGTAGTCGCGCAGCACGATCGCGTGGCGACCCTCCTCGGCGGTCCAGCGCCCGACCCAGTTGATCCAGGCGCCGTCGCCCTTGCCGAACATCCCGTGGATGAGCCGGTGGTAGCTCGGCAGGTTGTCCTCGGTCAGCAGGCCGATCTCGAACGCCGTCTGGGCCACGCCGGTCAGCCGGGGCTGATCGGGGGTCCAGGGCTCCTTGTCGAAGTCGCGGCCGAGGCGGTACGGGATGAAGTCGTGGGGGAACCACTCCACGGCGACCTTGGCGTGTCGGTCGTACAGCCGGCCGGCCTCGGGCTCCAGTTCGATGAGCAGGGAGGCTTCGTCGTAGGCGACGTCGTGATCGGTCATGCGCGAAGCGTAAACGCAATCCTCGGAACGGGTTCGTGCGAGTCCGTGCGGATGTGCACGGGCCGTCGCGCTCGGATGCGTGCGCTAGGCTCTCGCGATGACGATGCGGACCGTGATCGCGACGCGCTACGTGACGCCCCTGCGCGAGGGCGGGTCGCTGCCCGGCCTGGTCGAGGCGGACGACGACGGCCTGTACGTGGTCAAGTTCCGGGGCGCCGGCCAGGGCCCGCGCGCGCTCGTCGCGGAGTGGCTGGCCGGCGAGCTCGCCCGGGCGATCGGCCTGGCCGTCCCGGACCTCGTCGCCGTGGACCTCGACCCGACGCTGGGCGACGCCGAGCCCGACGAGGAGGTCCACGACCTGCTCGGCGCGAGCGGCGGCCTGAACCTCGGGCATGGACTTCCTGCCCGGCGCGCTGACCTTCAATCCGGCCGCCAGCACGGCGCGCGAGGCCATCGATCCGGACGTCGCGGCGGACGTCGTCTGGCTGGACGCGCTGGTCACGAACCCGGACCGGACCGCCGAACAACCCGAACCTGCTCGTCTGGCACGGCCGGCCGTGGCTCATCGACCACGGCGCCGCGCTGTACATCCACCACACCTGGCGCGACCCGGACGCGCACGCGCGCGGCGCGTTCGAGCGGATCCGCGGACCACGTCCTGCTGCCGTACGCCGGGTCGATCGCCGACGGCGGACGCGCGGAACGCCGCCGCGGATCGATCGCCGCCTCGCTCGACGGTCTCGTGGCCGCGATCCCGGACCTGTGGCTGCCGGACGACCCGGTCATCGGCGACGCCGCCGCCCAGCGCCGGGCCTACGTCCGGTACCTGCTCGCGGCGGCTCGAGGCGCCGCGGCCCTTCGCGAGGAGGCGGACCGTGTCCACGCCGCCGCGTAGCGTCTTCCAGTACGCGATCGTCCGGGTCGTCCCGCGCGTCGAGCGCGGCGAGAGCCTCAACGTCGGGATCGTCCTGCTGTGCCGGCCGCGGCGGTTCCTGGGCGCCCGGATCGCTGCTCGACGAGGCGCCGCCTGGCCGCGTTCGCGCCGGACCTGGATCCGGCGACGGTCCGGCCGCATCTCGACGCCATCGAGCGGATCGCCGCCGGCGATCCGGCGGCCGGGCCGATCGCCGGCCTCGACCAGGCCGAGCGGTTCCACTGGCTGGTCGCCCCGGCCAGCACGATCATCCAGCCGTCCGAGGTCCACACCGGCCTGTGCGACGACCCGGCGGCCGAGCTGGACCACCTGGTCGCGACGCTCGTCGCACCGGGCCGGGACCCGGCCTGATCACGACCTGAGGCGACGCTCCGCGTGCTCGACGGCGTCCTCGAGCGACTCCGTCCGGTGGGGCGTGGCGATCTCGATGCGCAGGCCGGGTCGGAACGCCGACGAGCCGCCCTGGGTCGCCGTGAACGCGCGCTGGAGCCGCTCCGCCGCGGCATGCGCGGCGCGCGACGACGGTCTCGGGCAGCAGCAGCTGGAACCGCGACCGGCCCATCCGGACGGCGCGATCCGGGTCGCGCGCCTCGGCCCGCATGATGTCGGTGAACTGGCGGGCCATCCGGTCGTACGCCACGTCGCCCTGTCCACCCGGCAGCTCGACCAGCAGCACCGAGGCCGGACGGCCGTAGCGCGCATGCCGGGCGGCCTCGTAGCGGAAGGCGCCCAGCCAGTCCGCGCGGGTGTCGAGCTCGACGGGGCGCCGGTCCCGCTCGATGTACGGCCCCTGGCGGCGCTGCCGGAGCTCGGGTGGCCCCTCGATGAACGCCTCGATCCGCTTCGTCGTGCGCTCGTCGTGCTGGGCGTCGGGCATCACGAACTTGCGGGTCCGCTTGGGTCTGGGGGCGGCGGAGGGCGGCGTGGGATCGTCGGCGGGGTCGGTCACGGGGTCTGGCCAGTCTACCCCGGGTGTCCGGCCGCCGCCCCTGGCGGTCCGGGCCGGCCGCATCGTCCAGGCGCTCGGTCAGGCCGTGGCGGTCAGGCCTTCGCGGCCTTGGCGGCCTTGGCCTCGGCCTTCTTGGCTCGCTTGCCCGCCTGGTAGGCGGCCGAGCGCCTCGGCCGAGTCGACGTCGCCGAGCGTCGGGAATGTCGGCGCGACGTCGTCCCAGCCCGGCGGCTTGATCCCGTAGCGCTTGCCGACGATGACGATGATCGCCTTGGCCTTCATCGCGCCGATGCCCGGGCAGGCCCAGCAGCCGCGCCTCGAGGTCCTTGCCGGTCGCCGCCTCGGTCCAGACCCGCTCGGCCTGGTTGCCGTAGTCGTCGGCGATGGCCTGGCACAGGGCCTGGACCCGCTCGGCCATGCTGCCGGGGAAGCGATGCAGGGCGGGCGGTGTCCGGAAGACGGTGGCGAGCGCCTCGGGGTCCATCGCGGCGATCCGGGCCGCGTCGAGGTGACCGATCCGGCGCTGCAGTTCGGCCGGGCCGCTGAACGCCTTCTGGACGGTGACCTGCTGGTCCAGCTCGAAGCCGATGAGCAGGGCGAGCGGATCGCTCGACGAGCAGGGCGTCGGACTCGGGGTCGCCGGTGAACGGGAGCGAGGTGGGCGTCGTCATGCCCGCATGGTAGTGCCGGACTGCTAGTCTCGGCGGATGACAGCGGACACGCACCCTCATCCACGCCGACCACCTCCTGGACGTCGTCGCCGGGACGTGGTCGGACGACGCTCGGCTCCTCGTGGAGGACGGCCGGGTCGCGGCGGTCCTGGCGCCCGGCCGATCCGGAGCCGGCGGGCGCGGTCGCGCTCACGCTCGCCTGGGTCGTGGGTCATCCCGGGACTCATCGACTGCCACAGCCACCAGGTCGGCGAGATGGAGTACGCGGGCGTCCCGGGCGTCGATGACGTCGGCGTCGGAGGAGGCCCTGATCGGCGTACGGAACGCGCGGGCCACCCTGGCGGCCGGCTTCACCACGGTCCGCGACGTCGGCTCGTTCCGGGCCTTCGTCGACGTCGAGCTCGCCCGGGCGATCGAGGCCGGCTGGACGCCCGGCCCGCGGATGCAGTGCGCCGGCGCGTATCTCACCTGCCCGGGCGGTGGCGGCGACGTGACCGGACTGGCCCGCGACATCGGCGTCCCGGGCGACCTGCGCTTCGGCGTCGTCCGAACGCCGCAGGAGATCCGCGAGCGGGTCCGGGCGCTCATCGGCGGCGGCGCCGGGGTCATCAAGCTCATCGTCACCGGCGCGGTCCTGACCCGCGGCACGAAGACCGGCTTCATCGAACTGGATGCGCCGATGGTCGAGGCGGCCGTGGACGAAGCGTGGCGCCAGGGCGTCTACGTCGCGGCCCATGCCCACGGCACCGAGGGGATCAAGGTCGCCATCCGGGCCGGCGTGCGCTCCATCGAGCACGGCTCGCTCATCGACGACGAGGGCATCGACCTGATGGTCCGCCACGGGACGTACCTCGTGGCCGACATCTACGACGGCGACTGGATCGCCGAGGAGGGCCGTCGCGCGGGCTGGCCGGCCGAGACGATGGCCAAGAACGACGAGACGACCCAGGCCCAGCGCGACGGGTTCGCCAAGGCGGTCAAGGCGGGCGTCCGGATCGCGTTCGGGACCGACAGCGGCGTCTACCCGCACGGGATGAACGCGATCCAGTTCGGGTACCAGGTCCGCTACGGGCAGACCCCGACCGGAGGCGATCCGGTCCGCGACGGCCACCGCGGCCGAGCTGATGGGCTGGGAGGACCGGGTCGGCACGCTCGCAGCCGGGCCGGTTCGCCGATCTCGTGGCGTTCGGGGCGGACCCGCTGGCCGACGTCGAGATCCTGCGCGCGCCGCTGGCCGTGGTCAAGGGCGGCGTGCCGGTCGCCTGACCGTCGAGCGGCCAGGGTGGCCCGGCAGCGGCCCGGCTGGCCCTGGCGGCGGCCCGGCCGGTCCCGACCCTACTCGATGTAGATCCGGACGCCGCCGCCCTCGTCGTCGACGTCGACGATGGACCCCTTGAACCCGGAGGCCATCGCCTCGCGGACGCGGTCCGTCAGCGATTCGGACAGGCCCGGGATGCGGGCCAGTGCCTCTCGACCGAGGGCGAGCGGGACGCGCAGGTTCACGACCTGGCGTCCCGACTCGCTGACCTCGATCCGGATCGCACGCGCCGGTGAGCCGTCGGAGGACGCCTTCGACCCCCCGGCTGACGCGGACCCCCTGGATGTCTCATGTCGCCTGGCTCTCGTCCGGACGACGTCGTCCCGGCGAGCGCGTCGAGGATCGGGCCCGCCTCGGCGGCCGTGAGCCGGCCCTCGGCCACGAGCTCGAGGATGCGGTCCATCGCGTCGGCGCTCATGCCTCGGGCTCCGGCGCTCGCTGGCGTCGAGCGCCTCGAGTCGGCGGGACGCCTCGTCGACGTCGATCTCGCCACGCTCCAGCGCCTCGAGGATGGCCATCGAGTCGCTCGGCGGCGCGCTCGGCGCGGCGAGCCTGCGGCGACTCGGGGGCTGTGCGGCGGGGTCGGCGCCGAGGGCGCCACGGGGGCCACGGGGGCCGACGGCGCCACGGCGCGCCACAGCCTCGATCGCGGCCGTCGACCGATCGGACCGGCTCGCTTCGACGATCCGGACATCGCCGGAGAGCGAGCGGATCGCGAGCGTCGGGCCGCCGCCGCGGACGACCACGGTCCGCGCGCCACGCCCACCTTCGGACGTGGACGGGACGGCCGAGCGGACGTCGCCGGTCACCGACTTGATCGTCGAGCCGCACACCCCCGCCCGGGACCAGCGTCGTGTCCCCGCTCACGGTCTCGATCGAGAACGGGCCGGGGCCGGTGAACCGACCCTCCAGCCAGACGTCGCCGCTGGTCGTGGCGATCCGACTGGCGGCCAGGTCGTGGTCGCCTCGGATACGCAGGTCGCCGGACACGGTGCGTGCCGCGATGGAGCTGGGGCCGGCGATCTGCATCGCGACGTCGCCCGACACGCCGTCCAGCGCGAGCTGCCCGGCGACATCGCGCAGGTCGATCTCCCCGGACGCGGTGCGGTAGCGCTGATCGCCGGTGAGCCCGTCGACCGCGACGTCGCCGCTGGCCGTCTCGATGACGACCGTCGCCCCACGCGGCACCTCGATCTCGAGGTCCGGCACATGCCGGCCGGCCACGATGTCGAGCGACGCGCGGCCGATGCTGAATGACCGGTCGGTGTGGGTGGCCCGGATGGACAGGCTGCCTGGTGCACGCTCGATGCGGACGGACCGCTCGAGGCTGCCGGTCGGGTCCGTGACCCGCACCGCCGTCCCGTCCACGCCGCGCAGGCGGACGGAGCTGGAGTGGAGGCGGATGGCGATGAGACCGGTCGGTCCCACCTCGTGTTCGATCACGGTCGAGGTCGACGCGCTCATGACGGGTTCGTCCCGAGGGCTCGGATCGCGATGGCCGCATCCTCCGCACTGATCTCGTGTCGGGCGAGCGACTCCAGGATGTCCTGGCGTGACGTGGCCGGCGACGGGACGTCGGTGACGACCGTGTCCGCCTCGTCGCCGTCCCGTGGACCGAACCCGAGCGCCCGGACGAGCGCCTCGACGCGCGACCGGACGGTGGGGTAGCTGATCCCCAGCTCGCGCTCCATGTCACGCAGGTTCCCGCGCGACCGGAGGAAGCTCTCCAGGATCGTGAGCTGCTCGCGGCTGAGCCGTCCGAACCGACCGACGCTGAAGTCGCCTTCGAGCGTCGTCCCGCAACTGCCGCAGTGGAGCCGGGTCACGGCCAGTTCGCTGGCGCAGACCGGACAGGTGGAGATCACATCGTGGGGCATCGTGGTGTCGCTGACCTCTGTCATCGGGTTGTTGGTGACGTTATAGAACATCGCCTTGCTATTTGTCAAGGTCGGGCTTGCATTTTCGTGAACTCCGGCAGTAACGTGCGCCGCAGAAGTCACCGGATCCGAGGAATCTCGACCAGGGGCTTGACAAGTGGCATTCGAGCAGTACAGTACGTTCAACTTCTGCTGAATGTTCACAGAGACATGGCAGGAGTCGGCTCCAGCAGCCGAGTCCGGGAGGTACATGACATGGCGACAGCACCAGGCACACGCACGGATCGACCTTCGACCCGACGCTGTCCCTCGCGAACGACCGCATGCAGGCCCGTCATCACGAGGCCCACTCGGAGCGCCTCGCCGCCCTGTCGGTCGTGACCGGGTCCACCCCGCTCCGCGACCGGGTCGGGAACCTGCTGATCGGCCTTGGGCACGCACTGGTCACCCCTGCGGGTGCCCAGCGGCCCTCGCTGACCGACTGACCCGGCATGCCGGACGACGTCGTGGACCTGGGACCCGGAGCCGCTTGCGGAGCGGAGCATCTCGGACGTGGAGACGCTCAAGGCGTTGTCCGACCCGCTCCGCTTGCGGATCCTGGAGCTGATGACGGCCGGGCACGACGAGACGTTCACGGTCAAGCGCCTGGCGACGGCGCTCGAGGTCTCCCAGACCAAGCTCTATCACCACGTCAACCTGCTCGTCGAGCGCGAGCTGATCCGGCCGGTCGGCACGCGCGTCGTCTCCGGGATCATCGAGACGAGCTATCGGATCGCCCAGCTCAGCGTCAAGCTGGATCGGGGCCTGCTGGCGGGCGATGAGCCCGTCCTCCATGACATGCTCACGACCATCTTCGAGGGCGCCCGCGACGACATCGAGCGCGGCGTCCGCCTCGGCGCGATCGACCTGACCGACGACGCCGACCCACTCCACAAGGTCATCCTGGCCAAGGGCTTCGCCCGGCTCTCCCCGACCCGCGCGATCGAATTCCGCGCTCGCCTCCAGGAGCTGCTCGAGTCGTACGACGACGACCCTCCCGACGCGACCGGCCCCACCGGCACGGGCTACGGCTTCGTCCTCGGCTTCTACCCGATGGCCGGCGCGGCCGATGACGTCGAGACCGATGACTGACAGCGCCCCCGCTCGCGCCCTCGGCGCCCGCGACGTCCTGCGCATCCCCGACTTCCGTCGGCTGTGGATCGCCCAGGGGATCTCGGATGTCGGCGACGGGCTGACCCTCCTCACGCTGATGCTCCTGGTCAACGAGCTGACCGGCTCGACCCTGGCACTGGCCGCCGTCGCGATCGTCCTGGCCATCCCGCCGCTGACGATCGGCATCGTCGCGGGCTCCTACGCGGATCGCTGGGACCGGCGCAGGATCATGCTCGTCTCCGACGGCCTGCGCGCCGTGACCGTGCTTGGCTTCGTCGTCATCGATACCGCGGCGATGCTGCCGGCCCTGCTGGTCCTGGCCTTCGTCCAGGCGTCCATCGGCACGTTCTTCACGCCGGCCCGGGGCGCACTCGTCCCGCGGGTCGTCCCGGCTGACGGCCTGCTGGCGGCGAATGCCGTGACCCAGGCGACCCGGGTGATCGCCGGTGTCATCGGAGCCGGCCTGGCCGGCCTCATCGTCGGGATCGCCGGCGACCACCTGGCCGGCGTTCGTCCTCGATGCGGCGACGTTCGCCTTGTCGATGCTCCTGATCTACGGCGTGAGCCGCGAAGCCGGACGGCCGAGCGACGCCGAGCACGTCGCCGGGACCGGCGTCGGCGCGTCGGTCGCGGCGGGCCTGCGCATCGTCGGCGGGACGCGGGTCCTGTGGGTGACCCTGCTCGCGCTGGCCGTGACGATGTTCGGACTCGGCGCGGTCAACGTCCTGTTCCTGCCGCTGCTCGTCCGGGTCCTCGAGGTGAGCCCGGCCTGGCTCGGTGCGGTGGACCTCGCCCAGAGCGTCTCGATGATCCTGTCGGCCGGCCTCGTCGGCGTCCTGGCCGCCCGGCTGCGCGCGACCACCATCGTGACCGTCTGCCTGATCGGGCTGGGAGCCATCGTCGCGCTCGTCGGCCAGTCGACGAGCGTCGCCCACGTGCTGGTCCTGCTGTTCCTGATGGGCTGGCTCGTGACCCCGGTCCAGGCGAGCGTGGTCACGCTCATGCAGACCGGCGTGGAGGACGCGGCGCGCGGGCGGGTCATGGCGACGCTGCAGGCCGCGATGTCAGGAGCCGGCATCGCCTCGATGCTGTTCGCCGGCGTCTTCGGCGACCTGCTCGGCGTTCGGACGGTCTTCCTGCTGTCCGGCGCGATCGTCCTGGCCGGAGGGGTCCTGTCGCTCGTGCTCTACCGCGGCATGGTCCCAGCCGTGGACGCGGCCGCCCTCCCGGGATCGGCCGCGGACGAAGAGCGGCTCCCGGACGATCCGATGACCGTCCCGGGAGCCACTGCCTGAACGTTGCGCGAGCCTGAGGCTCGGTCAGTCGCCCCGGAAGGCCGCCGTCGAGCTGCCGAGGACCCCGGTCACGGCCCGGTAGTACCGGCCCGGAGAGCTCGGGTCCATCCAGACCTTCATCCCCTTCGTCCGCGTCGAGTTGAACGAGAAGTCGTAGCGGAGGTTCCGGCCCGGATCGGTCGCGAAGATGCCCCACATCGACAGGTTCGAGTTGAACAGGGACTTGATCGTGTGCGAGGCGCTGCCGGTGCCGATCGCGAAGACGGCCTTGGCACCCGTGCGCAGGAAGCCGGCCGCGAAGTTGTCCGCACGCCGCATCGCGACGCTCTTGGTCGGGTTCGCCCGGCCCGGCTCGGAGTTGCCCGAGGCGTAGCACAGGTGATTGAGGATGACCACCGCGTTCGGGGCGAGGTGGATGTAGTTGCGCATGTAGTACTCGCCGTAGTACTTGGTGTTCGAGTTGCCCTTGCCGGCCGCCGCGTTCAGGCCCATCCCGTCCTTGGTGTAGGCCGAGAAGGCGCCGTACGGGCTCGGGTAGCCGTTGCCGTGGCCGAGGTAGATCAGGAGGTTCGCGCCGCGAGCCGCGTCACGCACCTTGGTCCAGGTGGCATTGGGGCTGTAGATCTCGGTGACGGTCGCGCCGTACGAGCGAGCCTGGCTGGCGTAGCTCTTGGCCGTTCGAGATGTAGCTTGCTCGTGCTGCCCTCGACCGGGCCGACGACGATGACGACCTTCATGCCGGTGCCGGCCGCCGCCGCGGGGGCCGGGGGCGATCGCCAGGGAGCCGAGCGCGAACGCCGCGGCAAGGCTCAGGATGGCCAGCTTGACTGGCCGTGTTCGATGGCTGGACGCCCGCTGGGCGCCTCGTTCGTGGACCGGCAACGTTCGTGCCTCCTCTCCTCCGGAACACCGCGTGAAGACGCGGTGACGGTGGGTGTGGCCGCCGGCGGCAGGAACGGAGTCGCAAGGGACGGGCGCAGGATCCAGGTGAGCCGGATCGGTGCCGTCGAGCGCGATCACCCGACGAAGGTGTGACAGGGGGTCTGCCGTTGGGGGCGGCGGTCTTCTGTTTGGGCCTGTCTATCGGGCTGACGCTTGGGGAGCGTTGCGGGCAGTATGCCAGCCCTCGGACGATCCTGTCCCGGGCGACCTTCGGCGGTCGGGTGGGTGGACCATCGGGTCCGTCCCTCACGAACGGGCGATGTCGGCCACGATCGCGGTGGTCAGATGCACCAGATCCGCGGGGCGGAGGACCAGCTGGAGGCCCCGCCGGCCGGCCGAGACGTAGACCGTCTCGTGGCCCAGGACGGACCGGTCGATGACCGTCGGCAGGCGCCCGCCGACCGCCGAGTGGACTGATCCCGCCGACGACGTAGCCGGTCGCACGTTCCGCGGCGGCGGGCTCGGCGAGGACCGCCTTGCGGGCCCCGACGGCGGCCGCCAGGCGCTTCAGGTCCAGCTCGCCATCGACCGGCACGAGGCCCGCGACGAGCCGCACGTCGGCCGTCGCGATGAGCGTCTTGAACATGCGCGCAGGGTCCACGCCGAGGGCCGCCGCGGCGTCGAGCCCGTAGCTCGGACGGGCGTCGCGGTCCCGTCCGTGCGACTCGGGCGGCTCGTACTCGACCACCTCGAAGGCGACCCCGGCGCGCCGCAGCGCGTCGATGGCGGGGGTCCCGTGGGCCGGCATGGGTCGGATGCTACCGATTTCGGCTATGCTCCGGGCGGTCCTGGACCGCGTCGCGCCCAGACTCGCGTGACCGCGCCGGACCTTCAGGAGCCAACTTGACCTTCGATACCCTCGGCCTCTCGGCCGATCTCGTCCGGACCGTCGCCGAGGAGGGCTACACGGCCCCGACGCCCGTCCAATCCGAAGCGATCCCCCTCGTCCTCCAGGGACGCGACCTCCTCGCCGCCGCCCAGACCGGGACCGGCAAGACCGCGGCCTTCGCGCTGCCGATCCTGGACCGCCTGCGCAAGCACGCCAACACGAGCTTCTCGCCGGCCCGCCATCCGGTCCGCTCGCTGATCCTCGTGCCGACGCGCGAGCTCGCGATGCAGGTGGACCAGAGCTTCCAGACGTACGGCCGGACCGTCCCGCTGCGCTCGACGGTGGTCTACGGCGGCGTTCCCATCGAGCCGCAGACCAAGGCCCTCCGTGGCGGCGTCGAGATCCTGGTCGCGACGCCCGGTCGCCTGCTGGACCACGTCGGCCAGAACAACGTCAACCTGTCGCAGGTCGAGATCCTCGTCCTCGACGAGGCCGACCGGATGCTCGACATGGGCTTCCTGCCGGACATCCGCAAGATCCTCGCCCTGCTCCCGGGCAAGCGCCAGAACCTGCTGTTCTCGGCGACCTTCTCGGACGACATCCGGAACCTGTCCGGCTCGCTGCTCCACGATCCGGCCACCGTCGAGGTCGCGGCTCGGAACATCGCCGCCGAGACCGTCGAGCAGCTCGTCTACCCGGTCGATCGCGATCGCAAGGAAGCGCTGCTGGCCCACCTCGTGCGCTCGCGCGACCTGCGCCAGGTCCTCGTCTTCACCCGGACCAAGCTGTCCGCCTCGCGCCTGGCGTCGCGCCTGGACCGCGAGGGCATCAACGCCGTCGCGATCCACTCGGACCGCTCCCAGCCGGAACGGACCCGGGCCCTCGAAGGCTTCAAGTCCGGCGAGATCCGGGTCCTCGTCGCGACCGACGTCGCCGCCCGCGGTCTCGACATCGAGGACCTGCCGGTCGTCGTCAACTTCGAACTTCCGTGGAACCCGCAGGACTACGTCCACCGCATCGGTCGGACCGGCCGGGCGGGCCAGTCCGGCGAGGCGATCTCGCTCGTGTGCATGGACGAGGTGGACCTGCTCCGCGGCATCCAGCGGATGCTCAAGAAGGCCATCCCGTGGACCGTCGAGGAAGGCTTCGTGCCGGACCGCAACGTCGAGGCGAGGCCGCTGTCGACACGAGCCGGCGGTCACGCCCGGACCGGGTCCGAGCATCACGCCACGCGCAAGCCCGTCCGGCGGCGCGCCGGCGCCTGAGACCTGGCGCCTAGGAGGCCGACGCCGCGTCGGTTCTGGCGCGTCGGCGGCGGACCCGAGTCGGCCTGCCACGGGCCCGACGGTCCCGCGTCCCCGATCGAACTCGGCCCCGGCTCGCCCTTCGACCATCTCGGCCCCCGGGAAGAAGAACCCGAGCATCAGTTCGGCCGTGACCCGGTCGACCATGTAGCGGTTGACGAGCGCCTCCGGGATGGCCGCCGCACCCGCGAGCGCGGCTACCGGGCCGCGACAGGCGGACGTCGCGGAGCAGCACGAACGATCCGGCCGGCCGGGTCAGGGCGCGACCGGGGTCGAACCCGGGCATCGTCGGGATCTCGCCGTCGATGACGTACGGGCCAGCCTCGAGGTGGACCGGGTGCCACACGGCATGGACCGGCAGCGACGGATCCGCCTCGGGGACCGCCACGATGATGTCGTCCACCGGGATGGCGACGGGGCCGATCGGCCGCGGACCCGGATCGTCGGGTCCCTGCCAGGTCGCTCGCTCGAGGGCGAGCTGGGACGCGGCATCGAGCGCATCGCGCAGATGCCCCTCGGCGGCGACCCCGCCGCGGGCGATCCCCCCAGCGATGTAGGCGTCGACTCGGATGGTCATCCGGTCACCTCGGGCGTGGCCCGAGTCTGGACGGCACGGGCGGCGCGCGACCACCCCGACGGACGTACCCGACGATCGTGGCCGGATGTACCGCGTTGCGCTCAACGGGCCGTGCCGCGTCGGCTGGACGTCGCCGGCTGCACATCTCCGCACGCTCCGGCAGACTAGGGTCATGCTCGAGATCGATGCCCTCACCAAGCGCTATGGACCGGTCGTGGCCCTCGACGGCGCGTCATTCACCGCCGCGCCCGGGCGGATCGTCGGGTTCCTGGGGCCGAACGGCGCCGGCAAGACGACGACGATGCGCTGCATCTTCGGCCTCGCCCGCCAGGACGGCGGCACGGTCCGCTGGGCCGGCAAGGTCGGTGGATCGGGCGGCGCGCCTGCGGTTCGGCTACATGCCCGAACAGCGCGGCCTGTACCCGCGGATGCGGGTCGCCGAGCAACTCAGCTACTTCGCCCAGCAGCACGGCCTGCGCGGCCGCGACGCCGATGCGGCGGCGCTTCGCTGGCTGGACCGGATGGGCCTGGGCGACCGGGCGAAGTCGAAGCTCGAGGAGCTCTCGCACGGGAACCAGCAGCGGATCCAGCTGGCGACCGCCCTCGTCCACGACCCCGAGCTGCTCGTCATGGACGAGCCGTTCTCCGGCCTCGATCCGATCGGGATCGCGACGATGACCGAGGTCGTGCGCGAACGAGCCGCCGCCGGGGTCGGCGTCGTGTTCTCCAGCCACCAGCTCGACCTCGTCGAGGACGTCTGCGAGGACGTCGTCATCATCGCCCGCGGCCGGGTCGTGGCCGCCGGCCCCATCGAGACGCTCAAGGCCGCGTCCGGCCGGCGGCATCTCGAAGTGGAGGTCGCCGGTTCGGACGGCAGCTGGCTCGACGGTCGCGTCCGACGTGACCTTCCTGGAGCGCGATGGGGAACGGGTCAAGCTGCTCGTCGACGAACGCGTGGACCTGGACGAGCTGCTGGCGACCGCCCGCGCCGCCGGCGAGGTCCGCCGGTTCTCGTACGGGCCGCCCAAGCTGTCCGAGCTGTTCATGGAAGCGGTCGGACCGGCCGCCGAGGAGCACGCCGCATGAGCCGCTGGCGCAGCATCCGCCTGGTCGCCCGCCGCGAGATCCTGGAGCGGGCCCGCAGCCGCGGGTTCGTCCTGTCCGTCCTGTTCACGACCCTGTTCGTGATCGGGTCGTTCGTCATCCCGTCCATCCTCTTCGGCGACGACAAGCCGACGGCCATCGGGGTCGTCCAGCCGGCACCGCCCGGCCTCGAGACGAGGATCGAGGCCGCCGCGGCGGCCGCCGACCACAAGATCGCCATCACGCCCTACCCGAGCGCCGCGGAAGGCGAGGCGGCCCTGGCCGACGGCCAGATCGAGGTCCTCGTCGATGTGCCCGCGGACCTGTCCTCGGCCGGGCGGATCGCCTTCCACGAGGAGACCGACCCGTTCCTCGGCTCGCTCATCGGCAGCGCCATCGTGAGCCTGCGCGTCGAGGCGGTCCTCGCCGACAGCGACGTGGACCAGGGGGCCCTCGCCGCCGCCCAGGTCCCGCCCGCGCCGGTCGCCGTGGACCCGAAGACCGACGCCGAGGACGCGACGTTCCTGTTCGCCAACATCGGCACCGTCCTGATCCTGATCGGCATCTTCTCGTTCGGGTTCACCGTCCTGACCGGCGTCGTCGAGGAGAAGCAGAGCCGGGTCGTCGAGGTGGTCCTCTCCACCGTCCATCCGCGCGACCTGCTGATGGGCAAGGTCCTGGGCATCGGCATCCTGGGCATCGTCCAGCTGGTCTTCTTCGTGGCCGCCGCGGCCATCGCCGCGAGCCTGACCGGCTCGTTCACGTTGCCGCCGTCCACCCCGACCGCGGTCGTGATGCTGGTCGTCTGGTTCACCCTCGGCTACACGCTGTACGCGACGACGCTCGGGTTCCTCGGCTCGCTCGCGTCGCGGATGGAGGAGGCGTCCAACGCCACGACGCCGGTGACCCTGATCGCGATGACGTGCTACTTCGTGGCCCTGTTCGCCGTCGTGGACGACCCGTCCGGCACGATCGCGACGATCGCCACGTTCCTGCCGCCGTCGGCACCGTTCGTCGTGCCGCTGCGGGCCGCGTTCGATGCGATCCCGCCGTGGCAGGTGGGGCTGTCGGCGATCATCACGATCGCCGCGATCTGGGCGTTGTTCGTCGTCGGCGGCCGGGTCTACTCCGGCGCCGCCCTGTCCGTCGGCGCTCGGATGAAGCTGCGCGACGCCTGGCGATCCGCCGGCGAGTGATCCCGGGTACCATCGCCGGGTGCCCGACGACCCCGGCGCCGCGAACCTGCTCCGGACCGTGGGCCTCATGGCCGATGGTCCGATCGTGTGGGGCCGCCCGATCCCGGTCCGCGGGCCCGGCGTCTTCGTGGTCGAACTGCCCGCTCCCCTGCCGTCCGCGCCGCTCGAGCTGACCCGGATCGGCAAGTGGCTGGAGCGCGTCGAGACGCTCCGGCTGGACGGGGCACGGCCGACCTCCAAGGAACTCGCGCGCGGCTCGGCTCGTTCTGGGCGCCGTCGCAGCGGGTCGTGTACGTCGGGGCGACCTCGGCGTCCATCGCGTCCCGCGTGGCGGCCATGGCGAAGACGACCCTCGGCGACCGCCGACCGAGCGCCGTCGGGCTACTGGCTGCACACGCTGCGCGGCCTCGACACGGCCCGGGTCTGGTGGGCGTCCACGACCGGCGGTCGAGGAGTACGAGGACGCGCTGCTGACCGCGTTCGCCGATGGGCTGCCGACGGCCGAGTCCGAGCGACTCGCCGCGGCCGGCGCCGGCATCGTCGTGCCGTTCGCGAACCTGCGCACCGTCACCGGCGACCGCCGCCAGACCGGGATCACCGGAGCGCTGCTGCCCGACACGGCCGATGCGCCGCTCCCGCCGACGTATGTCGTGACCGTGCCCGACGGTGACGCCGACGGCGCGCGCGGCGAGCCGCGCGGCCCCGCGACCCGAAGGCACGCGCGGCCGCCCCGAAGGCCGCTCCGGCGCCTCGCCCCCGTCCGGCGGCCGCGAAGCCGGTCACGCCGCCGGCGCCGGCCGCGATCCCGAGCACCGATCCGCGCACGAAGCAGGTCCACCTGACCGCGGACGGCATCGCCCGGCTCCAGGCCGAGTGGACCGTCCTGACGACGCAGAAGCGGCCCGAGGTCATCGGCCGGATCCGCGCGGCCAAGGAGCTCGGCGACCTCAAGGAGAACGCGGACTACACGGCCGCGCGCGAGGAGCAGTCGTTCCTGGAGGGCCGGATCCAGGCCATCGAGGCGCAGCTCCGCGACGCCGTCGTCATCCAGGCGCCCGCCGCCGGATCGCGCGTCGGGCTCGGCTCGGTCGTGACCGTCGAGACGGACGGCGACGAGATGCGGCATCGAGATCGTCGGGACGCAGGAGTCGTCGCCCAAGGACGGGCGGATCTCCGGGTCGTCGCCGGTCGGCCGGGCGCTGATGAGCGGGGCCGTGGGCGACGAGGTCATGGTCCAGTCGCCCATCCGGGCCGATCGCCTACCGCATCGTGGCGATCGACTGAGCCGTCAGCTCGGGCGCGGCGAGGTCGCGGCGCGGGAAGATGACGAGCGCCGCCGCCACGGCCACGGCGAGCACGCACGCCGAGGACCGCGAAGTCCGTGGCGCTCGCGTCGCCGGCCAGGATCGGCCTTCGGGTCCAGGTAGTGGAACAGCGAGTACGGCTGGAGGCCCTTGGCGTCCGGCCAGAGCGAGCCCAGGACCTCGAGGAAGTACGAGATCAGGACGATCGCCAGGCTGATGCCGAGCGCCGGTGACAGCCGGTCGAACGAGACCGACATCGCGAGCGCGATCGCTCCGAACGCCCCGAACAGCAGCAGCCCGTTGAGCCACAGGAGCGGGACGTACTCGAGGCCGAGCTCGTCGAGCCGCCCGGTCGCCGCCGACCCGATGACCGCGCCGGCGAGGAAGCCGGCCACCGTCACCCCGATGAACAGCACCGCGGCGACGCCGAGCGTGGCGTAGGTCGTCCGGCGGGACAGCGGGCGCGACAGGAGGATCTCCAGCGTCCCGCGCTGGCGCTCGCCGGCCACGGCCGCCGCGCAGAACCCGACGGCGAACACGAGGTTCAGGCCGACCGCGATCGGATGGACCATCCCGAGGGCGACCGACCCGGTCAGGCTGAAGATGTCGCCGCCGCCGAACTGGGCGAACTGGGGCGGGATCAGGCCGCTGTCGAGCATCGACTGGAACTGGGCCCCGAACGAATCGAAGATGACCGGCAGGACCATGCCCCACAGCAGCAGGCCGATGGTCACGACCAGCAGCCGGCCCCGATAGGCCCGCCACGTGTGGACGAACAGCGCCCCGTTCATGCCGGCACGGCCGTGGCGTCGGGATCGGACGGCGTTCCCGGGTCGTCGGTCCGCGGCTCGGCGTCCTCGTAGAACTCGAGGAACGCCTCCTCGAGGCGGGCCGGTTCGATGGTCAGGTCGGTGATGCTCGCCCCGGCGATCGCGGCGAGGAACGGTCCGACGTCGCCCTCCAGGCGGCAGGTGACGAGCCCGTCCAGCCGACGAACGTCGGAGACGCCCGCGACGCCGTCGAGGGCGGGCGCCGGGCCGGTCAGCCGGATCTCGACGTTGCGCTTGCGCCGGGCCAGCAGCGACGTCACGTCCTCGAGGGCGACGAGGCGACCCTGGCGGATGATCGCGACGCGGTCGCACACGCGCTCCACCTCGGACAGGACGTGGGACGAGAAGAAGATCGTCCGGCCCGCCGCCCGCAGGTCGTCGAGGATGTCGTAGAACGCGCGCTGCATGAGCGGATCGAGGCCCTCGGACGGTTCGTCCAGGACCGCCAGCTCCGGGATCGTGCTGGAGCGCCTGGATGATGCCGATCTTCTGGCGCATCCCGCGCGAGTAGTCGCGCACCGGCCGGCGCAGGGTCCGCTCGGTCAGCTCCAGGCGGTCGATCAGCTCGGCGCGACGGACCGGCGGCCGGCCCGGACATGGCGGCCAGCTCGTCCAGCAGTCGGACGCCGGACAGGCCGTCCCAGAACGACACGCCGCCGGGCAGGTAGCCGACCCGCGCGCCGGATCGCGACGGAGTCCCGGACGACGTCCAGGCCGAGGACGGTGGCCGTGCCACGGGTCGGATGCAGGAACCCGAGGAGCAGCCGGATCGCCGTGCTCTTGCCCGCCCCGTTGGGCCCCAGGAACCCGAAGATCTCGCCTTCGCGGACCTCGATCGTGAGGTCGTCCAGGGCCCGGACGACGGTCGGCGCGGGACGCCCGGGCGGATGGATGGGGCGGGCACGACCGTAGTGCTTGGTCAAGCCGCGGGTCTCGATGGCGGTCATCATGGCTAGGCTACCCCAGCCAACCCGAACAGGAGCCCCGATCGATGCCGAAGACCGTGCCGCACCTGCCCGGGATCGACCCCGGCGACCTTCCGTTCAGCCAGGTCGTGGAGGCCGGCGGGCTCGTGTTCGTGGCCGGCCAGGTCGGCAGCGCGCCCGGATCCGCACGGCGCGGTCCCGGGCGGCATCGAGGCCGAGACCCGCGCGATGCTCGACAACGTGGGCCGGGTCCTGCGGGCGGCCGGCCTCGACTTCAGCGACGTCGTGAAGTCGACCGTCTATCTCGTCGACTTCGGCGACTTCGCCGCGATGAACGCGGTCTACCGCGAGTACTTCCCGACGGAGCCCCCGACCAGGGCGACGGTGGGCGTCACCGCCCTGGCCGCGGACTTCCGGATCGAGATCGAGGTGATCGCGACCCGCTGACCGACTCGGTCAGCGCCGGACGACGAGCTCGTCGATGGCGACGAGCGGGTGGCCCGTCGTCCCGATGACCTCGATGGTCAGCGTGTGCTTGCCGGCCGTCGTCCACGCCTTCGAGAACACGAGCGCGTGGGCCGCGAAGCCGGCCCGGTGCAGGTTCACGACACGAACCACGGCACCATCGATCGAGACGCGCGCCTGACCGCGAGTGGGCCCGACCGGTCCGTACCACTGGATCCGCGTGCCGGTGAACGTGAACGTGGCCGTCGCGCCGGCCTGCACCGAGTACTTGACGTGCCCGCCGACGTAGCCGCGATGCCCGGCCGATCGCCAGCGCCCGCCGTAGTCGATGGTCCGGCTCGCCTCGGAGACGTGCTTGAGCTTGCCGGCGGTCGAGCCGCCGCCTGGCGTGCCGGCGCTCCCGTAGTAGTGGGTCATCACCTTGGTGACGTACGACCGCGACGAGGACGACCAGCCGGATGTCCGATCCGAGCCGGTCAGCCACCAGTAGGCGACCCGCTGCCACTTCCCGAGCCAGCGGTAGAGGCTGGTCATCTTGGCCTTCGCCACCTTCTCCTGGTTGGCGGCGGTCGCCGGGGCGTCGGCGTTGCCGAGGTACTGGCGGGCCCAGGCTCGCCAGCTCGACGGCATGATCTGGTACTTGCCGTAGGCGCCCGAGACGGGGTTGCGAGCGGTGTAGCGACCGCCCGATTCGACCTTCGCGACGGCGGCCATGAAGCGGGCCAGGCCCGGCGGGGACGTGGATGCCGAGGCCGTCGGCACGGCCACGACGGGGATGAGGGTCATCGCCAGCAGGGCGATGGCGACCGCGCGACGGCGGCCAGTCAGGACCGGCAATCGGAGCTCCTTCCTACCCGGACGACGCGGTGAGCACGTCGAACGTCAGGCGTGTGGGGTGTCCCGCGACGGCGGCCGCGGACTCCCGGGGGAGCCTTCAGGATACGGCGGCGGTCAACCCCGGACCATCAGGAAGGCCGCCACGCGATCGAGGACATCGGCCATCACGGGCTTCAGGGTGTGCCCGAGGCGCGGGTAGGTGACCAGCTCCGCATCGGCCAGGCGGGGCACCGCGGCGCGCAGCAACTCGATCTTCGCGAACGGGTCGGACTCCCCCGACAGGAGCAGGACCGGGCAGCGGATGGCCGGCCAGTGGGCGATCCGCGCGTCGGTCCGCTCGGGCGCGCCGGGCGGATGGAGCGGGTAGCTGAACAGGACGAGGGCCCGATAGGCGGCGTCGGGCTCGGCGGCGGCCAGGCTCGCGACGCGACCGCCGTACGAGTGCCCGCCGACCGCGACGTCCGGCCCGTCCGGGACGACCAGGTGGAAGGCCGGCACCGCGTCCTCGGCCTTGCGCTTGGGCAGGTCGATGGCGGTCGCGTCGATCCCGCGCGTCGCCAACCCGTCGACGAACGGCTTCATGCTGGCGGACGTCCCGCTCGCCCCGTGTCCCAGATACAGGCGCAACCCCATGCCGGGAGGGTAGCCTGTGCATGGCTCGTTCGGATGGCCGCCACGTGGTCCTGACGGGCCATGGCCGTGGACCGGACGCACCACGCATGCTCTGGGTCACCGCACGAACGAGGCACCCGTTGTCGTTGGCGTCCCGATCCCAGCTCCACACCCATGCTCGCGCCGTGGGCGTCCTGCTCCTGGCGTTGAGCCTGGCCGGGATCCCGCTGGGCGTCCGCGCCGCCGAGCCCGATCCGACGCCCACGCCGACACCCACGCCGACCGCCGAGCCGACCCCGTCGCCGACGCCGACACCGACCCCGACGCCTGAGCCGACCCCGACCCCGAGCCCGACGCCCACGCCGGTCCCGACGCCGACGCCGACGCCCTCACCCACGCCGGTCCCGACCCCGACGCCGACGCCCGTCCCGACCGGCCCGACGACGCTCGGGCACGACCGTGACGCTGTTCGGCCGTGGCTACGGCCACGGCGTGGGGCTGTCGCAGTACGGCGCGCGAGGGCGGGCCCTCGCCGGCCAGGACGCACCGACGATCCTGGCCCACTACTACCAGGGCACGACGCTCGGCTCGATGGATCCGTACGCGCCGGTCCGGGTGCTGGTCCTGTCGCACTGGGGCGCCACGGCCGCCAAGCCGCTGCGGATCTACGGGCGCACGACGGCCTGGACGATCGACGGGATCGCCAAGACGTTCCCGGTCGATTCGATGCTGCGCGTCATCCCGACCACGACCACGACGGCCTCCGGGCCGCGCACGACGTGGCGGATCCGGGTCAACGCCCCGAGCGGCACGATCCTGCACGACGGCCCGAAGCCGACGACGCTCATCGTCCGCGGCGCGACCGGAAGCGGCCGCCTGCAGGTCTACTCGAAGCCGTCCACGTACGACACGTACCGCGGCGTTCCTGCGCCTCTACACCTCCTCGATCGCCCCGACCGTGTCCGTCGTCAACGAGGTCCGGATGGAGCTCTACCTGCCGGGTGTCGTGCCGGCCGAGATGCCCGCTTCGTGGCCGACCGAGGCCCTCAAGGCCCAGGCCATCGCCGCCCGCTCGTATGCCGCCCGCCGCCTGCGTCCCGGCGTGTCGTACTACGACGTGACCGACACCACCAGTTCCCAGGTCTACCGCGGGGTCGAGGGCGAGACCGCCACGACGAACGCCGTCATCCGGGCGACGTCGGGGGTCATCCTCAAGAGCGGCTCGAGCATCGCCAACACGCTGTTCCACTCGACGGGCGGCGGCGCGACGGAGCACAACGAGAACGTGTACGTCTCGGCGACCGGCGCCATCGTGGCCGGCCCGGTCAGCTACCTCCGCGGCTCATGGGACCGGGCCGCGAACGGCCAGGCGTTCGATGCGGGCGCGCCGTACGCCACCTGGCAGACGAAGACCTACACGCGCGTCGCGCTGTCGGCGATCTTCGCCAAGGACGCCCGCACGAACGTGGGCACCCTGACCGCCCTCGACCTGCGCGACCGGGGCGTGTCGGGTCGATACCGCAGCGTCACGCTCATCGGGACGGCCGGCACGAAGAAGGTCTCGGGCGACGTCTTCCGGATCGGTGTTCAACGCCGGCAAGGGCAGCGCGGACCCGATGCTGCGCAGCACGCTGTTCGCGCTCGCCGCGATCCCCTGACGCCCGTGGAGTCCGCCGCCGGAGCCGCCTCGCTGTCCGTGGTCCAGCGCCGGGTCCGTCCGGCCGGACCCGGCGATGATCGCCTACCACGATGACGAGTGGGGTCGCCCCATCGTCGGCGCGGTCGACCACTTCGAGCGACTCGCCCTCGAGTCCTTCCAGGCCGGCCTGGCGTGGTCGACCATCCTGCACAAGCGGCCGGCGTTCCGGGCCGCGTTCCGTGGCTTCGACCCGGTCGTGGTCGCCGCGTTCGACGATGCGGACAAGGCTCGCCTGATGGCCGACCCGGGGATCGTCCGGAACCGCTCCAAGATCGACTGCACGATCGTCAACGCGCGGCTGTTCCTCGACGTCGGTCGCCGAGTTCGGGTCGTTCGAGGCGTACCTCGCGACGATCGTGCCGCCACCCCCGCGTCGGCTGCCGCCGACCGCCGGCCCCGGCGACATCCCGGTGACCACGCCTGCCTCGGACGCCCTGTCGGCCGACCTGTACCGGCGCGGCTTCCGGTTCGTCGGGTCGACCATCATCTACGCCCACATGCAGAGCATCGGCCTCGTGGACGACCACCTGCCGATGCTGTTTCCGCTACGTCGGAGCGGTGTGACAGGGTAGGTGTCACAGGCCGGGTCCAGTCTCGTGTCAGTCGAAGCCCTGACAGCGGAGGACCGGACCATGACGATCACGCTCGAGTGCCCCTGGTGCGACGGCCACGTCGCGCTGGACGACGAGGCGGACCTCGTCACCTGCGACGCGTGCGGCGTCGTGTCCCATCTCGCCGCGGACGAGCCGGTCGCCCTGGCCGCCGCAGCCTGACGCTCAGGCGGAGCCGGCCGTCGCGCCGGCGCGTCGCATGGACGGGATGAACGCGAAGACCGCGCAGATCAGGATCTCGCCGACGCCCATCACGATCAGGGCGGTCGAGCCGCTCGTCGAGTCGATGAGGATGCCGCCGACGATCAGACCGATCGGCTGGAGACCCGAGCGAGATCGTCCGTGCCGTGCTGCCGATGCGGCCGAGCAGTTCGTCGGGCGAGAGGTTCGTCCGGAACGTGATGTAGGTCAGCATGACCACCGACTGGCCGACGCCGAACCCGAACGCGGCGGCCATGAGGACGGGCAGCGGTGCGCCGGTCGAGATGACCAGGAGCATGGTTCCGGTGACGACCGTGCCGCCGAGCATGAAGGGGGCGGGACGCTGGTGACCGACGCGGGACATGAGCAGCGCACCCGTGATCGTCCCGCCGCCGAACGCGGTGAGGATGATCCCGAGGACCGACGCCGGCAGGCCGAGGTCGATCGTGATGTGGACGGCCAGCGCGGACACGAGCGAGGCGATCGTGATCGAGACGAGGCCCCAGAACAGGATGACCACTCGCAGGGTCCGGTGGCCCAGGATGAAGTCGATCCCCTCGCGGATCTCGGTCAGGAGGGGTTCGCGCTGGCGGTCGATCGGGGCGCGCAGGTCGCGTCGGACGAGGAGCAGCCCGAGCCCCGACAGGGCGAACGACAGCGCATCGATCGCGAGGGTCGGGCCCGGGCCGATCGTCGTCGCGAGGATGCCCGCGATGGCCGGGCCCAGGATGAAGCCGACCGAGTAGATCGCCTCGAAGTAGGAGTTCGCCCGACCCACCTGCGAACGCCCGACGAGCGCCGGCACCGACGCCGTGTAGCCGGCGAGGAAGAACGCCCGCAGGATGCTCATCGGGGCGGCCACGAGGAGGATCACGGCCATCGTCGGCCCGCCGAGCATGACCGAGAGCGGGATGAGGGCCGTCAGACCGGCCCGGCCGAGGTCGGCCAGCAACATCATCCGCTTGCGGTCGCTGCGATCCGCCAGCGCGCCGGCCAGCATCGCGAGGAACAGGTCCGGGATCGTCTGCGAGCGCCCCGACGACGCCCATCGCGAGCCCGGAGCCGGTCAGTGCCAGGACGAGCAGCGGCAGGGCCGTGAAGCTGACGGCGTCGCCGAACGCCGAGACGGCCTGAGTCCCCAGGACGACCTTGAAGTCGCGGTTCCGGCCGAGCGGCTCGACCTCGTCGCGGGCAAGGAGAGGCTCGGCACGGGCGGGTCCGGTCACGGGAGGATGGTACGAGGCGGCTCCGCGGCCCGTACGATGCCGCGATGGACCTGGCGACCGCCACCGACGCGATCCTGCGATCCGGGCGACGGCTCGGGGCGCGTGGCCTCATCAGCGCCGGCGAGGGCAACCTGTCGGTCCGCCTCGACGAGTCGCGACTGCTCGTCACGCCGTCCGGCCGGCGCAAGGACGAGCTCGAGGCCGACGACCTCGTCGTCGTCCGGCCCGACCACCCGGATGCGCGAACCGCTGTCGCGGTCAGGGCTTCGGCCGTCGTCGGACCTCGCGATCCACCTCGCCGCCTACGCGGCCCGCCCGGACATCGGCGCCGTCGCCCACGCCCACCTGCCGGCGTCGATGGCCCTGACCCTCGCCGGCGAGGTCCCCGACCCGGCCGCCCTGCCCGAGACGGCCCTGTTCCTGCCGCGCCTGCCGTACCTCACGTTCGGAGCCATGGGCAGCCAGGAGCTGGCGGACCGGATCGCGGTGGCCCTGGCCGAGCCGCCGGAGCCGCTGGCCGGTGCCGTCCTGCTGGAGCGACACGGCGCGGTCGCGTCGGGGACGACCTGCCGACGGCGATCGATCGCCTGGAGCTCGTCGAGGTCCTGTGTCGTACGTGGCGGGACGCGCTCCTGATTCGCGCGGCGCGGGCCACACTCGGTATGGTGTGACCGCCCAAGCCATCCATCGCCACGCATCGGAGGGATGCTGACCTGATGACGAGCGCATCGAAATACCTCGCCGAGCTGCTCGGCACGTTCCTGTTCATGATGATCGGCTACGTGTCGGTGGCCGCGCTTCGGCCTGGCCGCGCCTGCCGACCGCCGGACCTGCTGATCGTCCCGTTCTCGTTCGGCCTCGGCCTGCTCGCCGCCATCGCCGCGTTCGGGCACATCTCGGGTGGCCACTTCAACCCGGCCGTGACCATCGCCATGGTCCTCGACAAGCGGACGACCCCGGTCGACGCGGTCGGCTACATCGTCGCCCAGATCATCGGCGCGATCGCCGCCGCCGCCGTCGTCCTCCTCACGGTCAGCCAGGACGGCGGTCGCCGCCGGGATCACCAAGCCCGGCGCCGGCATCACGCGACGTCAGCGCGCTGATCCTCGAGACCATCTTCACGGCGATCTTCCTCGTCGTCATCCTGACGGCGTCGAAGCGAGCCGGCGAGCCTCGCCGGCGATCTTCATCCCGCTGACCCTGGTCGCGATCCACTTCGCGATCGCGACGCTCACCGGCTCGTCGGTGAACCCGGCCCGCTCGATCGGCTCGGCCCTCGTCGGCGGCGACCTGACCGGCCTGTGGATCTACATCGTCGGCCCGACCATCGGCGGCGATCATCGGCTACGGGATCTTCCGGCTGATGGAGCGCGCCGAGGAGGAGCCGGCGGCCCGCCGCCTAGAGGTCCTCGAGGCTGAACCGCCGGGCGTTGCCCATCTGGCGCCCAGACGCGCGCCTGGGTGACCTCCAGCAGCTGCCGGATGTGGTTCCGGTCGTGGTGGACCCACTCGCCGATGACCTCGTCGACGCGGAGCGGCCCGACGTGCCGGGTGGATCCCGACGCGCGGGAGGTCGTCCGGGGTCAGGCCGCGCACGAGCGCGACGCCGTCGGCGCGCAGTGCCACGAACTCGGCGACGAGCTCGGCGCCGTCCCGCTCGTGATCGCGCCGCGCCTCGGCGACCGCCGGCGGATCCCACGCCTCGAGGTCGGCCGAGATGTCCGGCCGGTCGGTCGCGAGGATGGCCTGGACCCGCCCGGCGAACCCGCGCCGCTCGGCCTCGATGAGGTGGCCGACGCACTCGTTGGCGCTCCACTCGCCTGGCGCGGGACGCCAGCCGGCCTCGGTCTCCGAGCGCCGACATCTCCGCCTGCGACGATCCGTGCGCTCGGCCTCGAGCAGGTCGGCGATGCGGTCGATCGAGAGTGGCGCCGGGTCCGTCATGCGGGGTCGGGTGCGACCGCCGGGTCGGGCGTGGGCGCAGGCTCAGCGCCGGCGGGCACGGGCGCGACGGCCACCGGCACGGCCACCGCCTCGACGACCGGTAGCTGACCGTCCTCGGCCAGCCAGCACGCGGCCGACTGACCGCCGCCCACGTCGAACAGCGGCGGCTCCTCGACCTTGCACCGGTCGAACGCGACCGGGCAGCGCGGGTGGAAGCGGCAGCCGGGCGGGATATGCGCGGCATCGGGCGTCTCGCCCTCGAGGATCGTGCGTCGCGCTCGCTCGCCGACGGTCGGCGGATCCGGCGACGGCGAGACCGACACGAGCGCCTGGGTGTACGGGTTGCGCGGCGAGCGGATGACCGCGCTCGGCCGGCCCGATCTCCATGATCTTGCCGAGGTACATGACCGCGATCCGGTCGGCGATGACCCAGGCGAGCGACAGGTCGTGGGTGATGAACAGGTAGGTCAGGCCGCGCTCGCGGCGGAGGTCCAGCATCAGCCGCAGGAGCTCCGTCCGGATCGACACGTCGAGCATCGACACCGGCTCGTCGGCCACGATGATGTCCGGGTCCATGACCAGGGCCCCGGCGATGACGACGCGCTGGCGCTGGCCGCCCGACAGCTCGTGCGGGAAGCGGAACGCGAAGTCCGACGCCGGCCGCAGCCCGGCCGACTCGAGCGCCGCGAAGACCCGCGGCTCGACGCTCCTCGCCCGTCGCCGAGCCCGTTGACGGCCAGCGGCTCGGCGACGAAGTCGTAGATCGACTGCTTCGGGTTCAGCGTCTCGTACGGGTCCTGGAAGATGAGCTGGACGCGGCGGCGGTACGGCGCGCAGCTTCGAGGCGCCCCACAGCGCGCTCACGTCGCGACCCTCGAACGAGATCCGTGCCGCCGGTCTGCTGCGTGAGCTTGACGATGACGCGTCCGGTCGTGGTCTTGCCGCTGCCCGACTCGCCGACGAGCGCCAGGACCTCGCCGCGGTTGAGGGTCAGGTCGATCCCGTCGACCGCCCGGACGTAGCCGCGGGCCGTCGGCGGAGCGAGTCCATGAGCCCGCCGCGGATCGGGAAGTGGACCTCCAGCCCCTTGACCTCGACCAGCGGCACGCCCGGCGCCTCGGGCACGCCCGGCGCCTCGGGCACCGCCGGGTCGGCCGGATCGGCCGGGACGACCGGCGCGGGCTCCTCGCTCACGACGGCGCTCCGACGCCGACCGGCTCCGGCGGCACGGTGATCGGCACCCCGTCGCTGCCCTCCGGATACAGGTGGCAGGCGACGCGGACGCCATCGAACGTCACCTCGGGCGGCACGACCTCGGTGCAGACGTCCATCGCGAACGTGCAGCGCGGCGCGAACCGGCAGCCCGGCGGCGGGTTGCGCAGGTCCGGCGGCGAGCCCGGGATGACGTCGAGCGTCCGCCGGTCGGCATGGATGTTCGGGAACGCCGCCAGCAGCTTCTGGGTGTACGGGTGGCGCGGCCGGCGGAAGACCTCCGCGACCGGGCCCTCCTCGGCGACCCGCCCGGCGTACATGATCATCGTCCGGTCGCACGTCTCGGCGATGACCGACAGGTCGTGGGTGATGAGGATGAGCGACAGGCCGAGCTTGTGCGCGCAGGTCCTCCAGCAGCTGCAGGATCTGGGCCTGGACCATGACGTCGAGCGCGGTCGTCGGCTCGTCGCCGATGACGATCGCCGGGTCGCAGGCGAGGGCCATCGCGATCATCGCGCGCTGGCGCATCCCGCCGGACAGCTCGTGCGGGTACGCCTTGCCGCGCTTCTTCGGGATCCCGACGAGCTCGAGCAGTTCGCCGGCCCGCTTGCGCGCCGCCTTCGGGCGACTGGCCGAGGCGCTCGATCGATCGGCTCGGCGATCTGGTCGCGGACGCGCTGGACCGGGTTGAGCGCGTTCATCGCGCCCTGGAAGACGATGCTGATCTCGCGCCAGCGGTAGCGACGGAGGCCGGTCTCCGACTTCGGCGACGAGGTCGATCCCCATCAGCTTGATGCTGCCTTCGACGATCTTCGCGTTCGACGGCAGGATCCGGACGAGCGACAGGGCCGTCGTCGTCTTGCCGCAGCCCGGACTCACCGGCGATCCCGAGCGCCTCGCCGTGGTTCGAGCGTGAAGCTGACGCCGTCGACCGCCTTGACCGTCCCGGATTCGAGCGTGAAGTAGGTCCGCAGGTTCTCGACCACCAGCAGCGGCGCGTTCGGGTCCGCCTGCTTGGGCAGCGGCCAGCGGCGTCGGCCGAGGGTGGCACCGGCCGCGACCTCGGCCTCGAGGGCGGCCCGCGAGATCGCCGCAGCATCCTCCGTGCCCGCCTCGTCGCGGATCGACTCGTCGCCGACGAGGGTGCCCTCGGACTCCAGGTCGGCCGCGGCATCCTCGGGATGCATCGGCGCCGAGAACGTCGGACCACTCATCGACGGACCCCCGACTTCGGATTGAGGATGTCGTCGAGGGCGTTGCCGACGAGCGTGAACGCCAAGGATGACGAGGACGACGCAGGTGGCCGGCGGGGCGATGTACCACCACGCCCCGAGCCCCGGCGCCCCGGCGGCCTCCGCCGAGTTGAGCATCTGGCCCCACGACGGCAGGAACGGGTCGCCCAGGCCGATGAACGACAGGGTCGTCTCGGTGAAGACCGCCCCGGCGAAGACGAGGACGGTGTTGGCGACGATGAGGTTCATGACGTTCGGCAGGACGTGCTTGCGCATGATGTGGCCGCTGCCGCTGCCGATGACCCGGGCCCGGTCGACGAACATCCGCTCCTTGACCGACAGGGTCTGCGACCGGATGACCCGGGCGGTCGACGCCCAGCTCGTGATGCCGATGACGATGACGATGACGACCAGCGTCGCCCGGAGCCCGGCGACCTCGGCGTCCACGCCGATGATGTCGAGGATGATCGGGGCCAGGATGATCGCCAGGACGAACGTCGGCAGGACGAGGAAGAAGTCCGTGATCGCGCATCAGGCTCGAGTCGGTCTTGCCGCCGACGAAGCCCGACACGATGCCGATGACGACGCCGACCAGGACCGTGATGACCGTCGCCAGCAGGCCGATGACCATCGACACGCGCGCGCCGTGGACGGTCAGGTTGAGGACGTCCCGGCCGAGCTCGTCGGTGCCCGAGCAGGTGGTCCAGGCTGGGCGGTTCGAAGCCCGTGCCGGACGCCGTGATGGCGGTCTCGAGCGGCCCGACGAACCAGTACGGCGCGATGGCCATGAGCGTGAAGAACACGAGGATCGCGAACCCGACGACGCCGTCCCGCCGACGCGCGAACTTGGCCGCAGAACTGCGCGGAAGCCGCGCCACCGGAGACCCCAGACGCCGGTGGGCGCCTTGGCCGAGGTCGCCGCGCTCACGTCCGCACCCGCGGATCGAGGACGCCGTACAGCGAGGTCGGCGCCGAGGTTGGCCAGGACGACGGCGATCGACAGGATCAGGAAGACGCCCTGCAGGACCGGGAAGTCACGGACCGACAGCGCCTCGTAGGTCAGCGTCCCGAGGCCCGGCCAGTTGAAGATGATCTCGGCGGTGAGCGACGCCGGCCACGACGTAGCCGAGGTTGATGGCGATGATCGTGACGGTCGGCAGCAGGGCGTTCGGGAACGCGTGCTGGCGGACGACGCGGCTGCTCGTTCAGGCCCTTGGCCCGGGCGGTCGTCACGTAGTCCTCGGTGCGCGTCTCGATGATCGACGAGCGCATCAGGATCGAGTACCCGCCGATCAGCCCGAGCGACGACGGTCGCGAGCGGCAGGACCAGGTGGCGCAGGAAGTCGAACAGCTGGTCGATCGGCGAGGCGTACGTCGCGCCCGGCGTGAGCATCCCGGACGTCGGGAACCAGCCCAGCTCGGCCGCGAAGATGATGATCAGGGGCATGCCGATGACGAAGTACGGCATCGAATACAGGATCAGGCTGAACCCGTTGCCGACCTTGTCCACCTTGCCGCCGCGTCTCCAGCCCGAGTAGGCGCCGAGCGCCAGCCCGACGACGATGGCGATGACCTCGGCGATGCCGACCAGGATGATCGTCGGCCAGAAGCGGAGGCCGATGACCTCGGCGACCGGCTGGCCGCGGTACTGGAACGAGTAGCCGAGGTCGCCCTGCGCGGTCGCGCCCAGGTACTTGACCAGCTGGACGGGCCACGGCTGGTCGAGGCCCCAGCGCTCGCGGGCGGCCTGGACCGTCTCTTCGGTCAGGTGCGGGTTGCGCAGGAGGATGCGCTCGGGCGAGCCCGGCATCATCCGGAACAGGAAGAAGTTGAGGACGACGATCGCGACGATCGTCAGGAGCGCCTGGATCAGCCGGCGAAGGAGGTAGTGCCCACCCATCGTCGGCCCCTCAGGTCGTGCGGAGAGGGCCGGCGATCCGGCCCTCTCCCACGTCGTTCATCGGACGTTCGACGTCCGGGCCTACTCGTCGTCGTCCTTGGCCGAACCGCGGCGGCGGGCCAGGACGAGACCACCGACGACCACGGCCACGACGGCGAGGACGCCGACGATGAGCAGCGTGTTGTCGCTGGTCGTGGAGCCGGTGCCGCCGTCGCCGGACGGAGCCGGCGTCGCCGGTGCCGCGCTGGATCCGTCCGACGGAGCCGCCGAGGCATCCGGGCTCGGGCTCGCTTCCGACGCGAGGGTCAGGAGCGTGTAGTTGAGCGTGCCGTAGGCGAAGAGCGGCGTGCCCGTCTTCGGCTGGTTCTGCCAGTCGCCGAACTTGTCGGTCCGGTAGGCGTGCAGGTTGGCGTCGTAGTAGAGGATGTGATACGGCGCCTGGTCGTACCAGTACTGCTGGATCTCGGCCAGCGTCGCCTGGCGCTCCGAGCCGCCCTCGGTGTTCTGCTTGGCGTACAGCTCGTCGTACTTCTGGTCGCACCACAGGCTGTCGGACGACCCGCCGATGGCGTCGCAGGTGAAGACCTCGAGCAGGACGCTCGGGTCCGGGCTCCCGGACCAGCCCCAGATGAACAGGTCGTAGTCGGCCGTGCCGTCCGCCTCGGGCGGCAGCATGACGTCGATCGAGGGCGCCCTGCTCGTACGGGACCGGGGTCACCTTGATCCCGATCTCCTGGAACCAGCCCTGGATGAACTGGGCGGCCTTGGCGTACGTGTCGTCGTCGTTCGGGAAGACCAGGGTCAGGCTGATGACCTTGCCTTCCTTGTCGAGGCGGTTGCCCGGACCCGTCCTTGACGTAGCCCGGCCGCGGTCAGCTTCTGGTCGGCGACCGCCAGGTCGAACGTCCGGATGGTCGTCGGGTCGGCGTGTGCCACTCGCCCAGGACCGGCGGGACCGGCGTCGTGCCGACGTCGCCGTAGCCGAGGTGGATCCGCTCGAGGAGCAGCTCCTTGTCGATGGCGTAGCCGAGGGCGTCGCGGAACGCCGGGTCCTGGAGGGCCTTGGTGGACGGGCCGCCGTTCGGGATCGTGTTGCCGGTCCCGGTGCCGTAGGTGTTGAACCCGAGCTCGGTCCAGCCGTTCGCCTCGCCGGCGACGGTCACGACGTTCGGCTCGGTCTTGAGCGCATCGAACTGCTCGGCGTTCGCGCCGCGGGCGTAGTCGATCTCGCCGGCCTTGAGGGCCTGGACCAGGGTGTCGGCGCTGCCGAAGAACTGGATGATGATCTCGTCGGCCGCGCCCTGGTTGCCCCAGTAGTCGGCGTTGCGCTCGAACTTGACGTACTCGCCGGTCTTCCACTCGACCAGCTGGTACGGGCCGGTGCCGACCTGCGGGGCGTCGAACGTGTCCTCGCCGATCTCGGCGTAGGTCTTCTCGCCCCAGATGTGCTTGGGCAGGATCGGGACGTACAGCTGGAGCGAGCCGGAGCGACGGGTCGCTCGTGGTCATGATCATCGTCTCGTCGTCCGGGCACTCGACCTTGGTGACGCCGGCCGATGCGACGGACGGATCGATGTAGCCGAGGCCGACGTTCGACTCGGCCGCGATCGCGTCGAGGTTGATCTGGAACGAGAAGCAGGCATCCGCGGCGGTCGCCGGGGTGCCGTCGGACCAGGTCATGCCCTCGCGGATGTGGAACGTCCAGGACTTGCCGTCGGCGGCACGCTCCCAGGTGTCGGCGAAGCCGGGGGCGGGCTCGTTGTCCGGGCCGTAGCCGACGAGCAGGTCGTAGGTCAGGCCGAAGACCTCGTAGCCGACGACCAGCGCCGTGCCGTACGGGTTGACCGAGTCGAGTGGCTGCGTCACGCCGACGCGCAGGACCACGGGGTCCGCTGCGGCCGTCGGCGCCGCGGCCGGGATCAGGAGTGCGGCCGACCAGGCCGGCCGACGCCAGGATCCGGGTCGGAACGTGCTCGCAAGGGCGATCGCATCGATTCTCCTCCAGTGGGGCTCGAACCTCCTCGAGCCTCCGCGCGGGTCCCCCCATCCCCCCGGGTCCTCCCAGACCCAAGTCTCGGGGAGCGTGACACAGCGGTGCGTTGTGGTGCAAGGGATGGTTCGGTTTGGTTGTCTACACCATCCACGAGTGCGGCGGGTCCTTCTCGAGCAGGATCGGCCGGTCGATCCTGAAGGCGTCCAGTTCGCCGGCCGATGGCGTCACGCCATCGGTCGACAGTTCCGCGAGCACGCGACCGAGCACGGACGCGTACTTGAACCCATGTCCGGCCCCGAGCCCGACGACGACGCCGGGATGGTCGGGGAGCCGGTCCACGACGAAGTCGCGGTCCGGCGTGAGCGTGTACAGGCAGGTCTTCGTGTAGATCGGCGGACCGACGGCGCCCGGGCAGGCGCTCGGCCATGAAGTCGGTCACGCGCCGGAAGGCGTCCTCGTCGCGCTCGAAGGTCCGCGTGTCCGGGTCGACCGGCCTGGCCGCCGCAGTCCTCGGCGACCTTCGGGCCGGGCTCGCCGTAGGTCGGGAAGCCGTAGAACGCACGGCTCGTCCATCCAGATCCAGACCGGGAACCGGTCCGGCGCGAACGCCGCCGGATCCGGCGCACGCGAAGTACGTCACCTGCTCCTTCGTGACCGTCAGCGGCAGCTGCCGATCGAACGAGGCCAGCAGCTGGTTGGTCCAGGCATCGGCGGTCAGGACGACCCGCCCGGTCCGGTAGGTGGCCGTCGGCCGTCTGCGACCTCGATCTCGCCGCCGACCCGCGATCGCGCAGCCCGAGGACCGGCGTCCGGTCCAGCAGCGTCGCGCCGTTGGCCCGGGCGAGCGCGCCGGTGGGCGGCGTTGCCGCGGTTCGGGTCGGCCAGTCCGCCCTGGACCTGGAACATCCCCGTCACGTCGTCGTCGATGCCGCCACTGCGGCCAGCGCCGGCGGATCTCGGCGGCGTCGAGGAGCTCGAACGGGACGCCCTCGGCGGTCAGGCTGTCGGTGTAGTCGACCTGCGGGATGGCGGCGTCGGCCGGCCACAGGTCCAGGCCGCCGGTGACCGTCACGATCCGCTCGTCCGCCTCGGCCTCGACGACCGACCACGACTCGTAGGCGCGCCGCGCGAGGCGCACGTAGTCCGGCCGGTGATACGACAGGCGGATGATCCGGCTGTGGTCGGCCGAGGCGCCGCGGTCGTGGCCGAGCTCGAACTGCTCGAGGCCCAGGACGCGGTCGCCCAGCGTCCGGCTCAGCCAGTACGCGGCGCCGGACCCGATCGCCCCGAGGCCGATGACGATGGCGTCCCAGTCGCGTCGCTCGGCGGTCATCGGCGGATGCTAGCGGCGGAGACCCGGCCCGCGCGGCGGGACGCGGTCCGTGGGACGAGCCAGCGTGACGAACCCGACCGTCGAGCGGCATGCGCACGGTCGTGTGCTATCGTGTGCGCATGAACGTGCGCACGAACCTGCTGCTGTCCGAGGACCTCGTGAAGGAGGTCGACCACTTCGCCGGTCCACGCGGGCGAAGTCGATACGTCACCGAAGCCCTCGAAGCCCGGCTGAAGCGCGACCGTCTGCGCGAGGCGATCGAGGCGACGGCAGGAGCGCTGGAAGGACCACCCGCTCTTCCCGACGGACGAGTCGGTCGTCGAGTGGGTGCGCGAGCGGTCGATCGCGACGACCCCGGATCCGTGGGCGACGTCGGATGATGGCTAGGTACCTCCTCGACTCGTCCTTCGTGATCGACCACCTCCGCGGCGTCGCCGCAGCGCACGCGAGCGGTTCCATCGCGATCATACGACGGAGGGAGATCAGCCATCGTGACGCGACGTGTCGGCCGCCGAGGTGTGGACCGGCCATCGCGAGGCGGAGCATGATCCGGGATCGATCGACTCCTGCGCTACATCGAGTTCGTCCAGCCCGGGCCGCGAGACCGCCAGGCTCGCCGGGGTCTGGCGAGCCGAAGCGCGAGCCCGAGGGCGGACGCTGGACATCGCCGGATGCGCTGATCGCGGCGAGTGCCTTCCACCTGGACGGCGGCCGTCCTCACGCGCAACGTCCGCGACTTCGAGCTGACGCCGGTGCGGATCGAGACCTACTGATCGGCGGCGGCTCGCGCTCGAAGCAGGGCGACGCGCTCGATCCCGATGACCGCCATCGCATCCGTGATGCGGCCGTCCAGCACCATCGCCACGGCCTCGGCGAACGGCACCCAGCGGACCTCGAGGTCCTCCGTGCCGTCCGGGTCCGGCTCGCCGTGGGCGACGGCATGGGCGGTGAACAGGATCCCGGCCTCGTCGGAGACCGAGTTCGACAGGTGCAGCCGCGCGATCTCGCGCCAGTCGTCCGCCTCGACGCCGGTCTCCTCGCGCAGTTCCCGCTTCGCGCCGTCCAGGGCGGACTCGCCGCCGGGCACGCCGCCCTCCGGGATCTCCCACGACACGGCATCGAGCGTGTAGCGATGCTGGCCCACGAGGAGGACCCGGTCGTCGTCGTCGAGGACGACCACCCCGACGGCCAGGTTCTCGAAGTGGACGACGCCGTAGATCCCGGGCTGGCCGTCCGGGCGGGTCACCTCGTCGTGGAAGACGGTGACCCAGGCGTTCTCGTAGGCGGTCCGGCGGGACCGGCGCGTCCAGGGGCCGCTGGTGACGGGCTGATCGTCCATGGCGCGATCGTCGCATGGACCGGTGTCAGGCGCCCGGCGCTCCGCGTCGCCCGCCTAGACTCGGGCGATGACCGATCCGTCCGTCGACCGTCCCGCGAGCCCGCCACGATTCGAGTCCCAGGTGGCGTGGGATGTCCGGATCCCGGCACGGGACGGGGTGGAGCTGTCGGCCAACCTGTGGCGCCCGGTCCCGACGACCGACGCGCCCGACGAGCGGTTCCCGGTCATCGTCGAGATGATCCCGTACGGCAAGGACAACTGGCGCCGCGACACGGACACCGGCCGCGGGCAGTGGCTGGCGGCGCGCGGCTACGCCTATTGCCGGGTGGATGTCCGCGGCACCGGATCGTCGGGCGGCGTCGCCCTCGACGAGTACACCGAGGACGAGACGCGCGACGGGTACGACGCGGTCGAGTGGGCCGCGGTCCAGGCGTGGTCGTCGGGCGCGGTGGCGATGTGGGGCATCAGCTACGGCGCGTTCACGGCCATCCAGGTCGCGAAGCTGCGGCCGCCGCACCTGCGGGCGATCGTGCCGTGCATGGGCACGGACGACCGGTACGTGGACGACATCCACTACCGGGGCGGCTGCGTGACGGTCAGCGAGCTGTCGCAGTACGCGGTCAGCCAGGTGGCGATGAACGCGATGCCCCCGGACGCGACGTTCCGTGGCGAGGGCTGGCTGGACGAGTGGCGCGCCCGCCTGGAGGCGACCCCGCCGTGGCTGTTCGAGTGGTTGCGCCACCAGACCGACGGGCCGTACTGGCGGCAGGGCTCCCTCGCTCCGGACTACGACGCGATCGAGGTCCCGATCTACTCGATCGGCGGCTGGATGGACAGCTACGTGGACCCGGCGTTCCGGATGCAGGCGCTGTGCACCGCCCCGACCCGGACGCTCGTCGGCAACTGGGTCCACGGCTGGCCGGGCGACGCGCCACCCGGACCGAACATCGACGACCTCCATGAGCTGGTCCGATTCCTGGACCACCACCTGCGCGGGATCGACAACGGCACCGACACCGAGCCGCCGGTGGTCTGGTTCGAGCGCGACTACGCCGCGCCGGACCCGTTCCCGACCGAGTTGCCGGGGCGATGGCGCGCGGCGGCCGCCTATCCGCATCCGTCCGCCGTGAGCGGCGAGTGGCGGTTCGCCGCGGGCGCACTGCCGCTCCAGGGCCGGCTCGTCGCGGCTGGAGAGGAGCCGGACGAGGCCGGATCGACGGCCGGGATCGACCGGTACGACCACCGGCCGACGACCGGCACGCGCTCGTCGCTGTCGTGGGGCTCCGGCGGGCCGCCGAACGGCCTCGCCCGCGACCTGCGGCCGGACGAGAGCGCCGGGCCGACGTTCACGACGGACCCGCTGGTCGACGCGGTGTCCATCCTCGGCGTGCCGGAGGTCGTCCTCCACCTGTCCGTCTCGGCGCCGGTCGCGACGGCGGTCGTCCGCCTGACCGACGTCGCGCCGGACGGCACGTCGTACCAGGTCAGCGCCGGCGTCCTGAACCTGACCCATCGCCGTTCCTCCACCGACCCGGAGCCGCTCGTCCCGGGCGTCGTGGAGCCGGTCACCGTCCCGCTGCGGACCGCGGGCTATCGATTCGCGCCGGGCCATCGGATCCGGGTGTCGGTCGCGTCGTCCTACTGGCCCGTGCTGTGGCCGTCGCCCTACCCCGCCGAGTTCGAGCTGCACCGCGGCCCGGCCACCCCATCCCGCCTCGTCCTGCCGGTCGTGCCGGCCGCCGGCGGCCCGGGCGACCTGCCGGTCCCGGCCTTCAAGACGACGCCGGCGGACGTCCCGGCCATCGGCGGCCCGGGCGAGGACGACCCGCCGGTCTGGCGGATCGACGGAGGACGTCCTGGCCGAGACCACCACGGTCACGATCCACGATGGCGGCGGCTGGCACCTCCAGGACGGCCGCTACCTGTATGCCGCCGAGACGCTGACCCTGACCGCGTCGGATCGCGACCCCGGCGACCGCGTCGATGGATGCGAACGTCGTCTACCGCTGGCACGAGGTCGCGAACCGGATCGAGATCCGGGCGCGGTCGCGCCAGTCCAGCACCGCCACGGACTTCGACCTGGCCGTGGACCTGGAGGTGGACCTCGACGGCGAGCGCTTCTTCGAGCGGCAGTGGCAGGAGCGCATCCCCCGCCATCTCGTCTGAGCCGCCGGTAGACTCCGCGGATGCCACGCCGACGGATCTCCGCGAAGGCGGACCGCTTCACCGAATTGGTCATCCGCGAGATGAACCGCCTCGCGGTCGCCGAGGGGGCGGTCAGCCTGGCCCAGGGCTTCCCGGACTTTGCGTGCCCGCCGGAGTTGAAGGTGGCCGCGGCGGCGGCGGTCAACGACGACCTGAACCAGTACGCCATCACGTGGGGAGCCAAGCCGCTCCGGGACGCGATCGCCACGTCCACGGTGGCCCACTTCCCGGCCCACGGGCCCATCGACCCCGAGACGCAGGTGACCGTCACGTGCGGCGCCACCGAGGCCATGGTCGCGGCGATGCTCGGCCTGCTGGACCCGGGCGACGAGGTCATCGTGTTCGAGCCGTACTACGAGAACTACGGTCCCGACGCGATCCTGGCCGGGGCCGTCCCGCGCTACGTGACGCTGCACGAACCGGACTGGTCGATCGACGAGGCCGAGCTCCGGGCCGCCTTCGGTCCGCGGACGCGCGGCCTCGTGCTCAACTCCCCGCACAACCCGACGGGCAAGGTCTTCAGCCGGGACGAGCTGGCGCTGATCGCGAGCCTGTGCGTCGAGCACGACGTCATCGCCTTCACCGACGACATCTACGAGCACCTGGTCTACGAGGGTGAGCACATCCCGCTCGCGACGCTGCCGGGGATGGCCGATCGGACGGTCGAGATCCACTCGATGTCGAAGTCGTACTCGGTCACCGGCTGGCGGATCGGCTGGACGATCGCCCCGCCGGACCTCAGCGTCGGGATCCGGCGGGTCCACGACTTCCTGACGGTCGGCGCGGCCGCCCCGCTCCAGGCCGCGGCCGTCGTCGCGCTCGGGTTCCCGCCGGCGTACTACGAGACGCTCGTGGCGGACTATCGCGCGCGGCGCGACCTGCTCCTGCCGATCCTGCGGTCCGCCGGGTTCCGGGCGTCCGATCCGGCCGGCGCGTACTACGTCATGACCGACATCCGCGACCTCACCGACGAGGATGACGTCACCTACGCGATGCGCCTGATCCGCGACCCGGGCGTGGCGGGCGTGCCCGGGTCGTCGTTCTTCTCGCGGCCGGAGCTCGGCCGGACGAAGCTGCGGTTCGCGTTCCCGAAACGCACCGAGACGCTGCTGGCGGCGGCGGAGCGGCTCGGCCGCCTGACCTGACGCGGCGTCCGCGCGACTCAGCCGAGCCGGGCGACCACGTCTTCGATGGCGCGCCGCACGTCGGGCGTGTCGTAGCGCATGAGGGCGTCGGGTTCGAAGGTATGGTCCGCCGAGACGCCGCGGCGGCGCGAGTAGAGGACCGGGTAGATCGCCCCGGAGCCGTCCGCCTCGAGGGTCACCGCGACCGCATCGGGGCCCCCGGCATCGAGGACGTGCGCGAGTGGCTGGACGCCGTCGTCCACGAATCCACCGTCCGGATCCACGCTCAGGACCCGGGCGAGGTAGCCGCGCTGATGGAACAGGTCGGGCGATCCGACCAGGTCGTCCACGATGGCCTCCACCACGGCGTCCGGGGCGATCCGCGGTCGCTCGCGGGCGATCCCGAAGTCGCGCTCGGCGATGTCCGCTGCGAGGACGCGGGCGTTGTAGCGCGCGCCGTGGACGGCCCCGGAGTTCGCCGGCACGCCATGGCGCTGGAGGCCCTTGGCGCCCTGGCCGATCGTCCCGGCGAAGCGGATGCCGGGGACGGTGGCGCTCTCCCAGAACGGGGTCTGGACCGGCAGCCGGCTCGCCCCGAACGTCGCGACGCCGAGCGCCGGCAGGTCCACGAGGGGGGTCACGAAGCCGGTCGCCGAGATGACGTCGTCGACCTCCATGTCCAGATCGCCACCGCCGTCCGTGCGCCGGAGGGCGACGCGCAACGCGCCATCGGCCGTCGGCGCGACGTCGGACAGCGCCGCGTCCAGGATGGCCACGCCGCCGCCCAGCACGTGATCCTCGAACGGCTGGACGTAGCGCGCGCGGACACCGACCAGCGTCTTGGTGTCGACCGACAGCTTCGCGTGCGACGGCGAGACCAGGACCAGCTGGCACGCCCAGGGCAGCAGGCCGTTGGCCAGTTCGAACCCGGAGTTCTGCTTCCCGACGATGAGCACCCGCCGTCCCGCGTACGACTCGGCCGGCCGAACGTCGGCGTAGTGGTGGCTGTGCTCCATCCCGGCACCCGGCGGCGTGAACGGTTCGGCGACGCCGACCGCGACGACAAGGACCCGACAGCGATAGGTCCCGTCGGTCGTCTCGACGACGAAGCGGCGCCCGCTCGCGTCGTCCTCCTGGCGCGTCCCGGTCCAGGTGCAGCCGTAGCGGACCTCGATCCGAGCCCGATCGGCGAACGCGACCAGGTTCGCCTCCATCTCCGGTCGCGACGGGAAGTAGGACGTGCCATCCATGAGATCCGGCTGCAGGTTGGCCGCCTCTGGCTCCTCGGCCAGCAGGCTGTTCCAATCGAACCGCCCATACGTCCGACTGGTCCGCGGCACCGGGGCGTGGGGCTTGGTCCAGGACAGGAGCCGCTGGAAGTGCGGCCAGCGCCGGAACATGCCGCCCGGCGATGGGTCGGCGGACAGGACCGCGTGGGCCACGCCGGACCGCCGCAGCGAGTAGGACGTCTGCAGGGCGCCGGGTCCGCTGCCGACGACGATCACCGGGTAGTCGCCCGGCGGGAACGGCCGGGTCAGCTCCGCCATCGGTTCGCGGCGCGCAGGCGCCTGGCCTGGACCTGGAGCATCCGGTACATGACCCTGGGATGCTCGATCAGGAACCCCTCGACGGCCGGCCCGGACAGCAGCAGGCAGCGCAGCGTGGACATCGCCGTGATGTCCGCGATCGGCGATTCGCCGAGGAGGATGGCGACCTCGCCGAAGAACTCGCCGCGGCCCAGTCGGGCGCGCTCCGTCCCGTCGACGATGACCGCGGCCTCGCCCTCGAGGATGATGTGGAAGCCGGACCCGCCCATCCCCTGGCGGAGGACACGCTCGCCGGCCGGATAGACGGTCTCCTCGAACGTGTGGACGACTCGCTCCAGTTGCGGGTCGGTGAGGTCCGCGAACAGGCTGAACCCGGCGATCGCGTCCACCAGCGCGTCTCGGTCGGCCATGGGCCGCATCGTACGCTTCTCACGCTCGGTTGACGCGCCTCCCTCGCACGGCGCAGCATGGCCGCTGGAGGTGGACCACGGATGGCATCGACCCCGGAGCGGCGGATCGGACTGCTGGCGTCGGCACGCCTGTTCGACGGTGTGGATGCGGCCGGGATGGCGCGGATCGCCGAGGTCGCGATCGACGTCGAGTTCCCCGCCGGACACGTCATCGCCCGCCAAGGGGACATCGGCAGCGGCTTCTTCGTCATCACCGAGGGAAGCGTCCGGGTGACCCGGGACGGGCGCCAGATCGCGACGCTCGGTCCCGGCGACTTCTTCGGCGAGTTGTCCGTGCTCGACGGCCGGCCCCGGACCGCCCAGGTCGTCGCCACCGAGCCGACCGCCTGCCTGGCCCTGTCCACCTGGGACTTCGAGACGGTCGTCGGCGAGCAGCCGGGCGTCGCCCTCGCCATCCTCCGCGGACTGGCCGGGCGGCTGCGCGATCTGACCGAGGCGGACCGGCACTGAGCGACACCGGAGGAGCGGCCGGATGACCGAGCCGAAGGTGGCATCGCCGGGGACCGCCACCTTCCTCTTCAGCGACATCCAGGGGTCGACCCGCCTGGAACAGGCCATCGGCACGCCGCGCTATGGCGAGCTCCGGCAGCGCCAGCGCGCGATCGTCCGCGAGGCCGTGGCGGCCTACGACGGGGTGGAGCAAGGCACCGAGGGCGACTCGTTCTTCGTGGTCTTCCCGAGCGCGCGCCAGGCACTGGCGGCCGCGGTCGCGGCCCAGCGCGGCCTGGCCGCCGAGCCGTGGCCGGACGACGCGCCCATCCGGGTCCGGATGGGCCTGCACACCGGCGAAGCGCAGCTGGCCGGCGACAGCCTGGTCGGCCTCGACATCAACCGCGCGGCGCGGATCGCGGCCGTCGCCAACGGCGGCCAGATCGTGGCCTCCGATGCGACCCGCGCCCTGGCCGGTTCGTCCCTGCCCGACGGCGTGACGCTGCGCGACCTGGGCCTCCACCGGCTGCGCGATCTCAGCCAGCCCGAGCGCCTCGTCCAGGTGGATGCCGACGGACTGCCCCGCGACTTCCCGCCGCTCCGGTCACTGGACGCCCACCCGAACAACCTGCCGACGCAACTCACGACGTTCGTCGGGCGCGAGCGAGAGCTGGCCGAAGCCGCCGAGTTGCTCGGCTCCACTCGCCTGTTGACGCTGACCGGCCCCGGCGGCACGGGCAAGACGCGCCTGTCCCTGCAGGTCGCGGCCGCGACCGCCGAGGCGTATCCGGACGGCATCTGGTTCGTCGCCCTCGAGGCGGTCCGCGATCCCGAGATGGTGGCGCCGGCGATCGCTCGCACCCTGGGGCTGGCCGACAACGCGGTCCGCACGACCGTGGATGCCGTGGTCGACCGGCTCGGCGACGAGCGCGTCCTTCTCGTGCTGGACAACTTCGAGCAGGTCGTCGGGGCCGGGCCGACGATCGCGACACTGCTCCGGCGCTGCCCCAACGTGTCGGCCCTGGTCACGACGCGGGTGGCGCTGCGGGTGTCGGGCGAGCAGGAGTACCCGGTCCCGGGGCTGCCGACGCCGCCGGACACGCGTCACCTCTCGGAGGTGGACCGGCTCAACCTGCCGCTGGCCCTGCGGGAGCACGACCTCGCCACCCTGACGACGTACGAAGCCGTCCGCCTGTTCATCGCTCGGGCGGCCCTGGTGAAGCCGGGGTTCACCGTGACGAACACCAACGCACCGGCGGTGGCGGCCATCAGCTCCACCCTCCACGGGATGCCGCTGGCCATCGAGTTGGCGGCGGCCCGCATCAAGCTGCTGACGCCGGACCAGATCCTGGTCCGGCTCGAGCACCACCTGGACGTCCTGACCGCCGGGTCCCGGGACCTGCCGGAGCGACAGCAGACGCTGCGCGGGGCGATCGCCTGGAGCTACGACCTGCTCGACGAGGGCGCGCGCCGCCTGGTCGATCGCCTGTCCGTCTTCCGTGGCGGGTTCCAGCTCGAGACGGCCGAAGCCGTGTGCGGGCCGGGCCCGGAGGTCGGTGGCGACGTCATCGACCGGATCGGCGAGCTCGTGGACCAGAGTCTCGTCCGAGTCGAGGAGGATCCTGTCGAACCGCGGTTCTCCATGCTCGAGACGATCCGCGAGTACGCCGCGGAGATGCTCGAGGCCCGGGGCGAGGCGACGGCGACCCGGGCACGCCACGCCGACGCGATGATCGCCCTGGCCGAGTCCGCGGCACCCCAGCTGTCCGGCACCGACCAGCGGGTCTGGCTGGAGCGACTCGAACGGGAGCACGACAACCTGCGGGCTGCCCTCGACTGGGCCACCGCCGAACCGCGACCGGAGATCGCGGCCCGCCTGTCCTACCTGTTGTGGCGGTTCTGGCAGCAGCGCGGCTATCTCAACGAGGCCCGGGCCCGGTTCGACGCCATGGCCGCCAAGGGCTGGACGCTGGAGCCGGTCACCGCGGCCCGATTCGCGGAAGCGTTCGGCGGGATCGCCTACTGGCAGTCCGACCAGCCCGTCGCCGCCTACTGGTACGAGTCGGCCCTCGAGACGTGGCGCGCCATCGGCGACAAGCGCGAGATCGCGAACGCCCTGTTCAACCGCTCGTACTCGGACCTCATCGAGATCATGAAGGGCCGGGTCGACCCGGATGTCCTCGCCGGCGGCCGGGCGATGCTCGAGGAGGCACTCGTCCTGTACCGCGAACTGGGCGACACGGCCGGTGAGGGCAACATCCTGTGGGGCCTCGGCAGCTACTACTACTTCACCGCCGACGCCGCCACCGCCGAGAGCTGGTACGCCCAGTCGCTCGAGCTCCACCGGGCGTCCGGCCAGCGGACGATGGAGGCCTGGTCGATGCACATGCTCAGCCTGTCCGCCATCGGACAACGCCACTTCGACGATGGACTCGCCAATGGGCGTCATGCCCTTCGTCACTTCTACGAGGCAGGCGACGTATCCGGCGTGACCCTGACCCTGGACGACCTGGCCATCGTCGCCATCGCCACGGGCGACCCGGTCCGCGCGGGTCGACTGTGGGGCGCGGCACGTCATCTGCAAGTGACGACCGGCACGATGCTGGCGGACTACGTGGACCAGAACTTCGACCTGTTCGGGATCGCCCGGCCGCGCGACCTGATCGAGCCAGCCGAGCTGGATCGCCTGGCCGCGGAAGGCGCGGCGATGGGCCTCGACGAGGTCGTGGCCTACGCGCTCGGCGAAGATGGCGCGGCCCCGATCGCCGGCCACGAAGCCGACGCCTGAGGTGGGCCGCATGGGCGACGATGCCGCGGCTGGCGACCGGCCCTTCGGCTAGACTGACCCTCCGATGACCGCCCAGCCGACGACCCCCGAGCCGACCCGTGAGAAGACCGGGATCCCGAAGAACCCGGGCCGTCGCGACCTCGGCCTCCAGGCGAAGCTGCTGTTCCCGGACCGGGACATCGTCGAGAAGTTCTACGTCCCGATCATCTACACGGCGTGCCGGACCTGCTATTCCGAGCAGGACCCGCAGACCATCTTCTCGCGCTCGGTCGCCGGCGACTTCGACGCGCAGAAGATGCAGAAGCTCATCTCGTCCGTCATCGAGTCGGGGCACGGCTCCACGATCGAGCACGTCGTCTTCACCTTCGCCATCAGCGGCGTGTCGCGGACGCTGTCGCACCAGCTCGTGCGCCACCGCGCGGGCGTGGCGTTCGACCAGCAGAGCCAGCGCTACGTCACCTACAAGGGCGCGGCCACGATGCTCCCCCACTCCATCGCCGAGGGCGATCCGGACCTGCGCGAGCGGTACGAGTCGCAGGTGGACGGCGCGCTCGGGCTGTACGGCGACCTGCTGGGTGCCGGCGTGCCCGGCGAGGATGCCCGCTTCGTCTTCCCGAACGCGACCCGCACGAACCTGGTGATGACGACGAACCTGCGGGCGCTCATCCATATGTCCGGCCTGCGCCTGTGCACGATGGCCCAGTGGGAGATCCGCCGCCTCTTCCAGCTCATCCGCCACGAGATCTTCACGGTCTCGCCGTTCCTGGGCTCGTTCCTGGCGCCCAAGTGCGTGCCGCTCGGCTACTGCGACGAGTTCAACAACCGCGACGGCCACTGCCCCATCCGGCCCCACAAGGACCGCGTCCTGGAGGCCTGGTCGGAGAAGGCCGCCGCGGCGAAGGCCGCCGGCCGGGAGCTGCCCGTCGCCTGATCCGGGTCCGGGCTCGGGATCCGACCGATGAGCGACGCGGACTGGCAAGCCCTTGTACGTGAGGCCGTGGCCGACGAGGCGGCGATCGGCCTGGTCCTCACCGGCGGCCGCGGCAAGGGCGTCTGGACGGACCGCTCGGACTGGGATGGCCTGCTCGTCGTCGCGGATGGTGCCGTGCGGCGGTGGCGGGATCGCGAACCGGCCTCGCTCGATCTGACGGTCCTCGGGACCACCGCCTTCGAGACGTATGCGGAACCGTTCACGCCGTTCGCATGGCGGGGATACGACCTCGCACGCTTGACGGCCACCGTCGACCGTGGTGGGTTCCAGTCGGTGCTCGACCGGAAGGGCCGTCTCGCGTGGGACGCGGCGATGACGATCTCCGAGGAGGCGATCGGAGGCTCGCTCAACCAGCTCTATCGCGGAGCGAAGAGCGTTCGGGACGGCTTCCTCGCGGCCGCGCGTCTGGACCTCATCGAATCCCTGCCGTACATACTCACGGCGCTGTTCGCCCTCGAGGGCCGGCACCGGCCGTACAACAAGCTGCTCGCGTGGGACCTCCGGCAGGAACCGCTCCGCGCGCTTGCGCCGGACTCGTTGCTGGCAGACATCGATGCCGTCGCGACCGCCGCCGACCTCGCTGCCGCGTGGCGCCTCGAGGCCGCGATCGAACGGTCGTGCGCGACGGCGGGCGTGACCGAGACGCTGTCCAGCTGGCTCGACCACCTCGCCGACGTCCGGCCGGCAGACACTCCCTGACGAGTCGCCGGTCAGGCCGGGGTCAGGTCCGCCAGGAACCGGCGGATGACCCGCGCCAGGCGCGGGCCGGCCTCGGCCCCGGCGACCATGACCTCCTCGTGGGTCAGCGGCTCGCCGCTGTAGCCGGCGCCGGCGTTCGTCACGAGCGAGACGCCGCAGACCTCCAGGCCCGACCCAGCGAGCCGCGATGCATTCGAGGACGGTGGACATCCCGACCGCGTGGCCGCCCAGGCCGGCCAGCATCCGGACTTCGGCCGGCGTCTCGTAGTTCGGGCCGGTCAGACCGACGTAGACGCCCTCGGCCAAGGGCACGTGCTCCGCCGACCCGGCGGCGCGCAACGCGGCGCGCAGGCGCGGACTCCACGCGTCGGTCAGGTCCGGGAACCGCTCGCCGAGGCCGTCCGCGTTCCGTCCGATCAGCGGGTTCATGCCGGTCAGGTTGATGTGGTCCGACATCACCATGAGCGTCCCCGGCCCGAAGCTCGGGTCCAGCCCGCCCGCGGCGTTGGTCAGGACGACGACCGACGCGCCCAGTGCCTTGAACAGCAGGACGGGCTGGATCGACGAGGCCCGGATGGTTGCCCTCGTACAGGTGGAACCGGCCCTGCAGCATGACCACGGTCCGGCCGCCCAGACGGCCGAGCAGCAGACGGCCGGCATGTCCGGGCGCGGTCGCGGCAGGCCAGCCAGGCAGATCGGCGAATGGGATCGCGATGCCGCCTTCGAGATCGTCGGCCAGGCCTCCGAGCCCGGACCCAAGGACGATCCCGACCTCCGGGACCAGGTCCGTCCGGGCGCGGACGGCGGCGACCAGTGCCTCGATCAGCGCCGGCTGCGCGGCCGGGACGATCGGTCGGGACGGGTCGATGGGGTCAGCCGATGGGGACATGCGGGCCTCCAGGAAACGCGTCCAGGGGATAGACGGCCGAGGCCCGCGGCTTCGTCGGCCCGACGGAAGTATCGACACCGGGATGCCGATCACGTCCCGTCGGGCGCGAACCCGGACGGCGGGCCGTGGTGAGACAGCTGCACGACGCGGGCAACGAAGCGCCCGAAGCGACCGGCGGTGGAACGAAGAGTCCTTGATGTGATCTCGGGTCCTTCGTTCCTGTCGGCCCCTTCGGGCAAGACCTACGATACGAAACGGTGTGGACGACGGTCAACGCGGTTATCCACCAATGTGCCGGGGATCGCCCGGAGGCTGTCCACCAAACACGCGGGGCTGTGGATAACCCTGTGGACGAACCGGCTCTAGCCGCCCATCGCGAACATCTCGACCTTGGGCAGGCTCGACGTCGCCGCGGACCGCAGTTCCGAGTAGCGGTCCGAGCGGACGGACCACACCTCGCGCACGAATGCCTCGATCGCGGCGTCGTCCGCTCCGCTCCGCAGGATCTCCCGGGCGTCGCGGCCCTGGACGGCGAACAGGCAGGTGTAGAGCTTGCCCTCGGCCGACAGGCGCGCCCGCGTGCAATCGCGGCAGAACGGCTGCGTGACCGACGAGATGACCCCGAACTCCCCGTGCCCATCGAGGTAGCGCCAGCGGTCGGCGACCTCGCCGCGGTACCCCGGGTCCGCCGGCTCGGCCGGCCACTCGGCCTGCAGCGTCGCGATCAGTGTCTCGGCCGGCACGACCTCGTCGAGCTGCCAGCCGTTCGAATGACCGACGTCCATGTACTCGATGAAGCGCAGCGTCGCGCCGATGTCCCGGGCCCACGCCGCCATCGGGACGATGCTCGACTCGTTGACCCCGCGCCGGACGACCATGTTGATCTTGACCGGCGCCAGGCCGGCCTCGATGGCGGCGGCGATGCCGTCCAGCACCCGCTCCACCGGGAAGTCGATCCCGTTCATCGCGCCGAAGACCGCGTCGTCGAGGGAGTCCAGGCTGACCGTCACCCGCTTGAGCCCCGCATCGGCCAGCGGTCGCGCGAGCGCGCGCAGGGCCGACCCGTTCGTCGTCAGGGTCAGGTCCACCTCGCCGCCGTCCGGCCGTCGGATCGCCGCCAGCAGGGCGATGAGGTCGGGCAGGTCGCGCCGGACGAGTGGCTCGCCACCGGTGATGCGCAGCTTCTCGACGCCCAGCCTGACGAAGACGCGCGCGAGGCGCTCGATCTCCTCGAACGTCAGGACCTGGTCCTTGGGCAGGAACGCGAAGTCCTTGCCGAAGACCTCCTTGGGCATGCAGTAGGTGCAGCGGAAGTTGCAGCGGTCGGTCACGGAGATGCGCAGGTCGCGCAGGGCCCGGCCCAGGGTGTCGGGCAGGCCCGGGCGGCCATCGAACGTCACGGGAAGGTCCACGTCCGTACTGTACCCGGCTGTCGGCAGAACGCTCGCCCGACGCCTGGATCGCGCCCGATCTCCTCCGGTGCGCCCCGGAACCGACCGAGCGGCTTTCCCGGTGCGACCTCGCAACGAGCCGGGTCATGGGTGGTGCGCCGGTACCACCGGAGCCAACCGCTGGTACCTCTAGCGGACTCCACCGCACCGAACTTCGCTGGCAGGATGCCCACACGCCCCGAACAACCGCCCGCATGCCGTCAACGAGGGTCCACACGAATGGCCACGACCGAAACGCGAACCGGGTTCCGACTCCCCTGGAGCCAGGACCACACCGGAACCGACGAGCCGACCGGAGATACCGGTGAGACCGTCGGGGCCAGCGAGTCCTCTGCGACCGCGGCCGAAGGCGCTGCCCAGGAGACCGAGAGGCCCGACATGATCGACGCGACGCCCGGTGTCCTCGGTGACACGCCCCAGACCGCCGAGACCGACGCTCCCGCCGCGGACGTGACCGCCGACGCCGTCGCCGAGCCCGCCCACGCCGCGGCCCCGGTCGACGCGCCCGCGCCGGTCGAGGCGCCCGCCGCCAAGAAGCCGAACAAGCTGATGGCCGATCTGGCCAAGGCGATGCAGACCGCCGCCGAGGGCGCCCGCAAGGACACCCTGACGAAGTTCGCCGCCGACGCCAAGGCGCACATCGAGTCGATCAACGTGGACTCCGCCGCCGAGGCGGCCGATCTGCGGCGCCAGGCCGACGACGACATCGCCGGCATCCGAGACTGGTCCAAGGCGGAGATCGCCCGGATCCGCGAAGAGACCGAAGGCCGCATCACGGGCCGCAAGACCGGTCTGGACAGCGAGCTCGAGGACCAGGCCGGCGCGACCGAGCGCCGGATCGCCCGGGTCCAGGCTCGGGTCGATGCCTTCGAGGCCGAGATGGCCTACTTCTTCGAGGTCCTGCTCGCCGAGGAAGACCCGACCAAGCTCGCCGCCATGGCCCAGAGCCTGCCCGAGCCGCCCGACTTCGACGTCGACGTCCCGGACGCTCCGTGCCCTGTACGCCGCGGCCATCGAGTCCGCCGACCCCTGAGCCCGAGACGGCGCAGGTCGACGCGAGCGCCGATCCCGATGCCGCCTTCGAGGCCATCGCGGCTGCCGCCCATGCTGCGGATCTCGCCGAGGCCCAGGCCGCGGCTGCCGCCGAGGACGCCGCGAGCGACCCGCGTCTCGAGGCCCTCGGCCTGAGCGCCGACGCCGCGGCCGAGGCCGAAGCCGCCTCCTTCGAGGCCGCCGAAGCCGGAGCCGAGCAGGAGGACATCCCGCTCATCGACGACGACGCCCTCGCTGCGAAGATCGCCGGCCTCGTGCCGGACATGGAGTCCCAGCCGACGGTCGCCAAGGCCGAGACCGTCTCGACGCGCGTCGTCGTGGTCGGCCTCGTCAGCGTCGCCAGCATCGCCAGCTTCAAGCGTCATCTCGGTCGCGTGACCGGCGTCCAGTCCGTGGGCGTCTCGTCCGGCCCCGACGGTGAGTTCGTCTTCGTCGTCAACCACGGCCACGACGTCGTCCTCCGCGACGCCATCGCCACGCTGCCGGGCTTCGGTGCCCGCGTGACGGGCGAGACGGACGAGGGCCTCCAGGTCACCGCCCGCGATCCCGAAGCCGAGAGCTAAGCCAACACCCCCACCAGCCGCACCGCGCGCGAGGAGTACCTGTGGCCCGACCGGCCGTCGTCATCGCCCTACCATCCGAGGAGTCGGCGCCCGTCGGGGCTGAGCTTCGCGCGTCCGGATTCGAGGTCGTCACGGTCACGAAACCGGAGCAGCTCGAAGCCCTCCTGGTGGATCGTCGTGATGTCGGCGTCGCCATCCTGGACGGCGAGACGGACTTCGACGAGTCGCTCGAGTACTACTCGCTCCTGCGCGAGGGCGGCCGCGCCATCCCGGCGCTCATGGTCGTCTCGCCGCGAGCCCTCGATCGGCTGGCCAGCCAGGCGATGGGTGGTGCCGTCGAGGACGAGTACTTCACCCGGCCCTACTCCGCCGAGTCGCTGCGCTGGCGCGTCGAGGCCATGCTCATCCGCAGCCAGACCGTCGACGACGGCAGCGGGCCGGTCCTCCAGAGCGGACCGATCGAGGCCGACGGCTGGTCCCGGCGCGCGACGATCGTCGCCGTCTTCAATCCGAAGGGCGGCGTCGGCAAGACGACCGTCGCCACGAACCTGGCGAGCGCCCTCCAGATCCACAAGGGCCAGTCCGTCCTGCTGATCGACGCCGACACGGTGACGGGTCACGTCTCCACTTCGCTCGGCATCGACGCCGTGCGGACGGTCGTCGACAGCTGGCGCGACCAGGCCGACGGCGGCCCGAGCGAGACCTTCACCGAGCTCGCCTCGGCCCATCCGTCCGGCCTGAAGGTCGTGTCGCTCACCTCGTCGCCGCTCCAGACCGAGATCCTCGAGCCGGAGCGCGTCGGGGACGCCATCACGGCCGCCCGCCGCGGCTTCGACTTCGTCGTCGTGGACCTGCACCCCTCCTACAGCCCGCTCAACCAGGCCGTGTTCGAACGAGCCGACCGCATCCTCGTCCCGGTCACGCCGGACGTCCCCGCCCTGCGGGCGGCCGTCCAGCTGCGGGACCTGGCCGTGGAGCTCGGGATCAAGGACCGCCTGGCGCTCGTCGTGAACCGCGCCAACAGCGGCGTGTCGGTGGCCGACATGGAGAAGACGGTCGGGATGCCGGCGATGGCCCTCATCCGATCCGGCGGGCTCCTCTTCGTGCGGGCCGCCAACGAGGGCCGCACGGTCATCGAGATGTTCCCGAAGGAGAAGGTGTCGGAGGACTTCGACGCCCTCGCCGACCGCCTGCTGGGTGCCAAGCGCGCCGAGCCGGCCGCGAAGGCGCCGTTCCGCATCTTCAACCGCGCCGCGAAGGAACCCGCCCGAGCCTGAGCCGTCGGTCGGCCGCCGTCGGCCGACGCGATCCCGCGACGACCCTCAGTCGAGGCCGGCCAACACGCCCCGCAACGAACCCAGGTCATCGATGACGGCCGTCGCCTCCGGCGGGTCGGTCCGTCCGGCCTGGATCCACGCCCACGGACCTCGCCGCAGGAAGATGGCCGCCATCCCCGCCGCTCGTGCCGGGCGGATGTCGTTGTCGAGGCGGTCCCCGACGTAGGCGATGTCCGGCCGGTGGCAACGCGAGTTCCGCGACGATCCGCTCGAAGAAGCGCGGGTCCGGCTTGGCGACGCCCCATGCCGCGGACGTCCCGATGAACTCGAACGGGATGGCCATCGCCTCCAGGATCGCCTCGTGCCGGCGCCGGTTGGTTCGCGGCGATGGCCAGCCGATACCCGCCGGCCGCGAGATCGCGAAGCGCGTCCAGCACGTCCGGGTACAGGTCGTCGAGCGACACCAGGTCCGAGCGGCCGGCGATGCCCATCCGGACCGCCTCGGCGCTTCAGGTCCAGGCCGGGCCTGAAGAGCTCGAACACCTCGCGGTGATCTCCGCCACGCTCGATGACGGCGCCGGCCGCGGCGAAGAACGTCAGCCGCGGGATGCCAAGGTGGTCCGCCCAATCGCCCCACGCGCGGGTCTCATCGATCAGCGTCTCGCCTGCATCGAACACGACCGCCCGGATCATCGGTCGCCGACGCCCTTCGCCCGGCCGACGCGTTCCCGCGACTAGCGGGAGCGGTCCTGCCAGCTCGTCCCGCCCAGCGGCGCGCCCGGCAGCGGCTGGGCCCGGATCCCCGTCCGCCGGTCGATCTGCTCGACGCCGCGCAGGTAGAACCGGTTGACCAGCACCGCGTCGACGTTCTCCTCGGTCAGCGGCCGCCCGTCGTGGTACGCGGTGGCGTCCACCAGCGGGATGAACATCTCCGTCGCGCGGTCCAGCAACCGGTCCGGTTCGGAGCCCGGGAACAGCCAGACGGTGCCGACGACCCGGAACGGCGGGACCTCGAGGGCGACGTCGTAGGCCATCTTGTGGACCTTGTAGGCCGAGCGCTCCGTGTCGGTCAGCGGCGGCAGCGAGCCCTCGCCGGCCAGCACGATGATCAGGTCGTACGGGTCGATCGTCTTGAGGCCCGGCGCCGAGACGAGGTCGGCCGAGCCGTCGAACGGGGCCCACTGGACGTCGGCGATGGTGATCGGCTCGCGCTTGTTGAGCGCGTCGGACAGGCGCCCGGGGATCTCCATCCAGCCGACGAGCCGCCACTCCTCGGTCAGCCCCTCGAAGGCGATCCCGCGATGACCGGCGGGCGATCCGGCCGCCTTGGTCGACGACGGCCACGGTCCCCCGTCGGCGCCGGCGCCCGTCGCCGGTTCGTCCTTGTTGCGCTTCAGGAAGCCGAAGGGCACGTCACTCCTCCGCGGACCCGCTGTTGGTCCGGATCGTCTCCACGACCCCCGCATCGGCCAGTGTGGTGGTATCGCCGAGCGACCGTCCCTCGGCCAGGTCGCGCAGCAGCCGCCGCATGATCTTGCCCGATCGCGTCTTGGGCAGGTCCGGGACGAACAGCAGGTACTTCGGGCGGGCGATCGGCCCGATGACCTTGGCGACGTGCTCGCGCAGCTCGACGGCGAGCTCGTCCGACGGTTCCCGGTCGCCCCGGAGGATGACGTACGCGAAGATGGCCTGGCCGGTGACGTCGTCCTTCTTGCCGACCACGGCCGCCTCGGCCACGGCATGGTTGTCGACCAGCGCCGATTCGACTTCGGTCGTGGAGATCCGGTGGCCGGCCACGTTCATGACGTCGTCGACGCGACCGAGCAGCCAGAGGTAGCCGTCGAGATCCTTCTTGGCGCCGTCGCCCGCGAAGTACATCCCCGGGAAGCGGCTCCAGTACGTCTCCTTGTAGCGCTCCGGGTCGCCGTAGATGCCGCGCAGCATCGCCGGCCACGGCCGCTTCAGGACGAGGTAGCCGCCGCTGCCGTTCGGGACCGAGTTGCCGTCACCGTCGATGACGTCGGCGGCGATGCCCGGGAACGGGAACGTGGCACTCCCCGGTTTCGTGACGGTCACGCCGGGGAGGGGCGTGATCATGATCTGGCCGGTCTCGGTCTGCCACCACGTGTCGACGACCGGGGTCGCGTTGCCGCCGATGTGCTCGCGGTACCAGAGCCAGGCCTCCGGGTTGATCGGCTCGCCGACCGATCCCAGCAATCGCAACGAGCTCAGGTCGTGGGCCGCCGGGAACGCCTCGCCCTGCTTCATGAACGCGCGGATGGCGGTCGGCGCGCAGTACAGGATCGTGACCTTGTAGTCCTCGACGATCTGCCACCAGCGGTCCCAGGCCGGCGTGTCCGGGGCGCCTTCGTACATGACCCCGGTCGTCGCGTTCGCGAGCGGGCCGTAGACGATGTAGCTGTGGCCGGTGACCCAGCCGATGTCCGCGGCGCACCAGTACACGTCGTCCGGCTTCGTGTCGAAGACGATCTCGTGGCTGTACGACGTCCCGAGCAGGTAGCCCGCGGTCGTGTGCAGGATGCCCTTGGGCTTGGCGGTCGTGCCCGAGGTGTAGAGCAGGTAGAGCATGTGCTCCGAGTCGACCGGGACCGGCGGGCAGTCGTCGGACTGGCGGTCGACGAGGTCATGCCACCAGTGGTCGCGACCGTCGGTCATGGCCGCCTGTTCGCCGGTCTTGCCGCCGATCCGCCGGACGACGATGGACGCTTCGATCGTCGGGCACAGGCGTCAGCGCCTCGTCCGCCTGGGGCTTGAGCGCCATCGCCTTGCCGCGGCGATAGCCGCCGTCCGCGGTGATGAGCACCTTGGCGCCACAGTCGTTGATGCGGCCGCTGAGCGCCTCCGCGGAGAAGCCACCGAAGACGACCGTGTGCGGGGCGCCGATGCGCGCACAGGCCAGCATCGCGATCGGCAGTTCGGGGATCATCGGCATGTAGATCGCGACGCGGTCACCGGTCGTCACGCCGAGCTCGAGGAGGGCGTTGGCGGCCTTGCTGACCTCGCGCTGGAGGTCCGCGAAGGTCAGTGTCCGCGTGTCACCCGGCTCGCCGATCCAGTGGTAGGCGACCTTGTCGCCGAGGCCGCGCTCGACGTGCCGGTCCACGCAGTTGTAGGCGACATTGAGCTGGCCGCCGGTGAACCACTTGGCGAACGGCAGGTCCCACTCGAGGGTCGTGGTGAAGGGCGTCGTCCAGTCGAGGCGCGCCCGTGCGTGCCTGGCCCAGAAGGCCTCGAAGTCCGCCTCCGCTTCCGCGTAGATGTCCGGTCCGGCGTTGGCCGTCGCGACGAACTCCGGCGGACGGCGGGAAGATGCGCGACTCGGCGAGGAGGGTCTCGATCTCCTGGTTCGGGAGGGACGGCTCGACGCTCACGGGACTCCTCGCGCTCGACCTCGACTGGCCGGGCCATCCTACCGCGCCTGCATCGAGGCGTGCGCGGGCGAGGCCGTGCGCGCCTGCCGGCGACGCCGTGCGGCGGATCGAGGTCGCCAGAAACGCCATCACGCGATGGTTTCGATCAACGCGGAACCAGTCTGGGGCGCGGGCGAGCGCGGCGCCCGACTGCCGCGCGGCGCCCGACTGCCGCGCGACTGCGCGCGGCGCCCGACTGCCGCGCGACTGCCGCGCGGCGCATGACTGCCGCGCGGCGCAGCAGGTCGTTCCGCTTGATCGGAACCATCTCGGATCCGCGTATGGCGGAGGGCTGTCGCCCGAAGCCTCAGTCCGTGTCGTCGGCGAGGTCGTCCTGGTCCGGCGCGCCGAGGCTGGCGAGGTCCGCGCCCGGGTCGCGCGACAGCACGACGCGCTGCGGCCGGGGGATCTCGATGCCGTTGGCGGCGAACGCCTCGAGCAGGCGCTTGCGGAAGTCGCCGCTCGCCGCCCACTGGTCCGCCGCCCGCACGGAGCCCAGGATCTTGAGCGTGACGCCGTACTCGGCGAGAGCCTCGACCCGCTCGACCCGTGGCGGCTCCAGGACCCGGCGCTTCCAGAGCGGGTCGTCCGCCATCTCGCGGCCGACCTTCTCGACGACCCCGATCGCCTTGTCGATATCCGAGCCGTAGGCGACGGTCACGTCCTGGTTGATGCGCGACCACGTCCGGGTCAGGTTGGAGGCCACCTTGATCTCGCCGTTCGGAACGGTGTGGACGACGCCATCCAGGTCGCGCAGCGTCGTCCGCCGGAGCGTGAAGTCCTCGACGGTCCCGGCCACGCCGGCCGCCCGGATGACATCGCCCTTGGCGAACTGGTTCTCGAGCAGGATGAGCGAGCCGTTGAGGTAGTCGCGGACGAGGCTCTGGGCCCCGAAGCCGACCGCGATGCCGACGACCCCGATGCCGGCCACGGCGGGTGCGATGTCGAACCCGAGGCGGCCCAGGATCATCAGGCCGGCGATCGCGGCGATGACGAACTGGAGCACGCTGCCACCGAGCTGGTCGAGGGTGTCCATCCGCTTCTTGAGCTCGACCGCGCTCAGCTCCTGGGCCGTGCCCTCGGTCGCCTCGCGGTCCAGCAGCGCCTTGACGATGCCGTGGACGAACAGCCGGGCGAGGCGCCACGCGACGTAGGCGGCGACCACGATCAGGGCGAGCGGGACCGACGTACTGCTGGGTGAGCTCGAGGATCGTGCTCCAGGGCTTGGTGTCGAAGTCGGGCATCGGCTAAGGGTAGCCCGCGGACTTCGGCGTGGGCGGGATGGCCGCCGCTAGGTCGTGGCGCCGCCGAGCCGGATCGAGATGGCCGTGGCGGCCTCGCGGGCCTGGGCGGCCAGTTCCGGGATGCGGCGCGGGGTGAGCCGGAACGCCGGGCCCCAGATGTCGACGGCCGCGATCACGTGGCCGCGCGCATCGTGGACCGCGGCCGCGACGGCGTTCAGCCCCAGCTCGTACTCCCCGACCGCGGTGGCGTAGCCGCGTCGACGGGTCCGGGCCAGCTCCTCGAGGAGCGGCTCCAGCTCGACGATGGTCCGTTCCGTGTACTGGTTGAGGCCGCGCCGGACGATGCGCAGGACCTCGCGCTCGGCGAGCGCGCTGAGCAGCACCTTCCCCGAGGCGACGCAGTGGAGTGGCGTCGCCCGTCCGGTCCAGTCGCCGACGGCGATGAGGTTCGGGCCGTCCGCCTGGGCGACGGTCAGCATCGAGTCGCCGTCGAGGATCCCGAGGCCGGTCGTCTCGTGGGTGAGCCGGGCCAGGCGTTCCAGCTCCGGACCGGCGATCCCGCGCAGGTCCAGGGTCCGCTCCGCCCGCTCGGCGAGGCGGATGACGACCAGACCCAACCGGTACTTGCCGGTCTCGTCGTCCTGCTCCACCAGGCCACGCTTCTGGAGCGTGGCCAGCAGGCGCGACGCGGTGGACTTGTGCAGGCCGAGGCGGCGGGCCAGCTCGGTGACCCCGGCCTCGCCCTGGCTCTCACCGAGGGCGAGGAGGAGGGCTGCGGCTCGATCGACGGATCGGACCGCGTTCCCGTCGAGGACCATCCCGTTGGGCCCGTTCACGAGGTCAGCCAGCCCCGGGCGAGGCCATGCCGCCGTGCGGATGGGCTTCGAGCGCGCCGTGCGCCCGGTCCTCGAGCGCCGCATCGAGCGAGTCGCTGAACGAGGTCAGGACACGGTCCACGATGTCGCCCTTGGCGTGGGCCTCGCACATGAACCACGGCTCGCGCGAGTCGGGTTCGGGCATCGCGCCACGGAGGCGCATGCCGTTCGCGATCGCGTCGTACAGCTCGTGGTCGGTCGTCGCCCAGTCTCGGTACTCGCTGGCGACTTCCTCACGGAACATGATCCCGAACATCGACGGGTGTCCGGTGAAGTGGTACGGAAGCCCCTTCGGGTTGAGGATCTCCTTGAGCCCGTCCTGCATCCGGCGGCCGGTGGCGTGGATGGTCTCGAGGGCGTCCGTGTCGCGCAGGATCTGGAGCGTCGCGACCGCGGCGGCCGCGGCGACCCGGTTGCCGGCGTACGTGCCGCCGTGGCTGACGTGGTCGGGCAGCATGCTCATGACCTCGGCCGTGCCGCCGAACGCGGCGGCCGGGTAGCCGTTGCCCATCGCCTTGGCGTACGTCGCGAGGTCCGGGGTGATCCCGAAGAACTCGGCCGCGCCACCCTTGGCGAAGCGGAAGCCCGTCTTGACCTCGTCGAAGATCAGCAGGATCCCGTACTCCTTGGTCAGGGCCCGCATCGCCTGGTGGAAGCCGGGCTTCGGCATGATCCCCTGGGCGTTGCCGAGGACCGGCTCGACGATGATCGCCGCGATCTCCTCGCCGCGAGCCTCGAACAGCTTCCGCAGGGCCTCGATGTTGTTGTAGCGCGCCGGGATGATCGTCTCGGCGACGGACGACGGGATGCCGCGACCCCAGGCGAGCCCGACCGGCGCGTCCTCGTCGCCCAGCTCGGACATGTCGTCCGGGCCGACGCTGATCAGGGCGTAGTCGTGGACGCCGTGGTACTGGCCCTCGAACTTCACGATCTTGTCGCGGCCGGTGTAGGCGCGGGCGACGCGCATCGCGTGCATCGTGGCTTCGGTGCCGGACACGGTCATGCGGACCTTGTCCACCCAGCCGGTCAGTTCCTTGACCAGCTCCATCGCGCGGACCTCGTCCTCGCTGGTCAGCGAGAAGCTGACGCCGCGGCGCATCCGCTCGTTGACGTAGTCGTCGACGCGCTCGTCGCCGTGGCCGAGGATGACCGGCCCGTAGCCCATCCGCAGGTCGACGAACCCGTTGCCGTCGAGGTCCCAGACCTCGCCACCCTGGCCGCGATCGACGTAGATCGTGTCCTCGCCCCAGGCCCGGAAGTTCGAGTCGGCACCGCCGGGCAGCGTCTTCAACGCGCGGTGGTACATCTCGGTCTGGCGGGAGCGATCGATGGCGGGGGCGGGTCGGGCGGAGGGCTCGGTGGCCATGCTTGTCCTCGGTTGGGGGGTTGGGTCGGCTCGGTCCGCGGGACGCGAGTTTCGCAGAGTGGGACGCGAGCCCGGCCATCGTGCCATATGGGCCGATGCGGCGTCAACGCGAATCGCGTGGTTCCACCCGGCGTCGGACACGAATCGCGTGCGTAGACGCACCAGCGATCGTTCGATTTCGCGCGAGCGGTCCCGCTGCTGCCCGGCGCCGCCGCAAGTGGCACCATTGCGGCATGACCGCGATGCCCGAACCGATCAGCTACTGGCTGCGCGAGGCTGGCCCGTCGTTCGAGCCGGCGCTCGCGGACGACACCTCGGCCGACGTCGTCATCGTCGGTGGCGGGTTCACCGGGCTGTGGACGGCGATCGCGCTGACCGACACGGACCCGGCGCTGAAGGTCGTCGTCCTCGAGGCGGAGACCGTGTCGTACGGGGCGAGTGGCCGGAACGGCGGCTTCTGCGAGGCGTCGCTGACCCACGGCCTGGCCAATGGGATCCTCCACTTCCCCGACGAGCTGGAGCGCCTGGAGCACGAGGGCCTCGCCAACCTCCAGGGCTTGATCGACTTCACCCGGGCCAACGGCATCGACTGCGACCTCGAGGAGACCGGCACCCTCTCGCTGGCCGACCAGCCGCACCAGGTCGAGGAGTTCCGCGCCTGGGTCGACGAGGCCGCCGAGTACGGCGAGGAGCTGGAGTTCCTGGACCGAGACGAGGTCCGGGCCGAGATCAAGTCGCCGCTCTGGCACGCCGGCCTGTATCGGCCGCCCGGGCGCGACATCCTGGTCGACCCGGCCAAGCTGTGCCGCGGCATCGCCCGCGTCGCCGCGGAGCGCGGCGTCCGGATCCACGAGCACACCCGGGTGACCGGGCTGGAGCGCCGGGCGGGCGGCGTGGTCGTCCAGACCGCCACGGGCGCCACGATCCGCGCGGAGCACGTCGTCGTCGCGACGTCGGCCTACTCCGGCTGGCTCCGCCGGCTGTCGCAGACGTTCGTCCCCGTCTACGACTACGTGCTCGTGTCCGAGCCGCTGACGCCGGACCAGCGCTGGTCGATCGGCTGGGACCGCCGGCAGGGCCTGTCCGACTCGAACAACCAGTTCCACTACTTCCGCCTGACCGCCGACGACCGGATCCTGTGGGGCGGCTACGACGCGATCTACCACTTCGGCAGCCAGGTCGGCCCGGAGCTGGACCGCCGGCCGGCCACCTTCGAGAAGCTCGAGGCGCAATTCTTCCGCGCCTTCCCGCAGCTCGAGGGTCTCCGCTTCCCGTACCGCTGGGGCGGCGCCATCGACACGACGACGCGCTTCACGGTCACCTTCGGCCAGACGATGGGTGGCCGCGTGACGTACGCCCTCGGCTACACGGGTCTCGGCGTCGGGGCCAGCCGCTGGGCGGGCGAGGTCGTGCGGGACTTCATCCTTCGGCCGGACTCGGATCGGCTCCAGCTGGACCTCGTCCGGAACGCGCCGTTCCCGTTCCCGCCCGAGCCGTTCCGATCCGTGGCGGTCAACCTGGTCCGGCGCGAACTCGACCGCGCCGACCGGAACGAGGGCCGCCGCGGGCTCCTGCTCAAGACCCTCGACGCCCTCGGGATCGGCTTCGACTCGTAGCTCGGGAGCGCGCCATCAAGGCCTTCCTGCTCGCAGCCATCGTTGCGCTCAGCCTGACCGGGAGCGTCACGGCCTGTGCCACAGGGTGCCCGACCGCGCTCGTGCGGGGCGAACTCGTGAAGCGCGGCCCCAACCTCGAGCTCCAGGCGGAGGGCGAGGCGCGGATGATCGCCATCGACTGGCCGTCGGGCTACAGCTCGCGTCCGGACGGCGACGCCCTCGTCCTCGTCGACCGCTTCGGGAGCGTCAAGGCACGCCAGGGCGACATCATCGGGATGGGCGGCGGCGAAGACGCCGACGGTGTCTTCCAGGGTTGCGGCGATGTCTGGGTGATCCGCCCCGGCTGACCGGGCGCCTGGCTGGCCTCAGACGGGCGTGGCCAGCCAGGTCGGGAGTTCGCGGGCGAGCGTGGCGAGCGGCAGGGAGCCGTGGCCAAGGACCGCGTCGTGGAACGCCCGGAGGTCGAACCGTGAACCGTCGCGTGCCGCGAGCTCGGCCCGCAGTCGCTGGATCTCGAGCTGGCCGATCATGTACGTGAGGGCCTGGCCCGGCCAGCAGATGTAGCGGTCGGTCTCGATGACCGCGTCCGTCTCGGACAGGCCGGCCATCTGGAGGAAGTCGATCGAGCGCTGGCGCGGCCAGCGGAGCGCGTGCATCCCGGTGTCGACGACGAGTCGGCCGGCGCGCCACGCCTGCGCGTCCAGCATCCCGAACCGCTCGCCCTCGTTGCGGTAGAGGCCCATCTCGTCGGCGAGCCGCTCGCTGTACAGGCCCCAGCCCTCGGCATAGGCCCCGCCGACGGTCCGCGAGCCGAGGCGCCGGAACGTGTTCAGGTGCGGATTCTCCATCTCGAGCGTGATCTGGAAGTGGTGGCCGGGGGCCGCCTCGTGGTACGTCGTCGAGGCGAGCTTGCTGAACTTGCGGCTCGGCAGGTCGTAGCCGTTGGCGTAGTACACGCCGTCGCGCGTGCCGTCCGGCTTCGGCGGGTAGTAGTACGCGAACGGGGCGTCCTTCTCCTTGAACTCCTCGACCGCGCGGACCTCGCACAGCGCCTTCGGCAGGACGCCGAAGTACTGCGGCGCGATCGCCATGGCCCGCTCGATGTCCTCGTTCGCCCGGGCGATCAGCTCGTCCTTGGTGGTCGGGACGTTGGCCGGGTCGGCGCCGAGCGCCTCGCGGTAGGCCGCCGTGTCCTCGCCGAACCCGGCGGCGCGCGCGATCTCGCGGCGTTCGAGCTCGATGGCGTCCAGCTGGGCCAGCCCGATGGCATGGACCTCGTTGGGATCCAGGTCCAGCGACGTCCAGCTCCTGATCGCGGTGCGGTACAGGCTCTCGCCGTCGGGCGCGGACCACAGCCCCGGATCCTCGCGGGTCGCGGCGAGGTAGTCCCCCTTCAGCGCCTCGAGGAACGCGACGTCGGCCGGGTAGATCACGTCACGGACGATGTCGCGGACGGCCTCGCGATCGGCGTCGGAGGCGACCTTGATCATGGACGGGACGAGCGCGGACTCGATGGGGATCTCGAGCATCCGCTCGATCTGGGCGATGACGCGTTCGGCCACGATGCGCGGAGCCGTCAGGCCGGACGCCCGTCCTTCCGCCAGGGTCTCGATGTGACCGCCGATGTAGGCGGGATAGGCGTGCAGGCGCTCGACGAAGGCCTCGAAGCGGGCGGGCGTGTCGGCCGGCTCGAACTGGGTCAGGAACGGCAGGAGCTGCTGCGGGCCGCTCATCTGGTCCACGACGCGCAACTGGTGGAGGTGCTGATCGTCTTCCTCGATGGCGAGCTCGGGGATGACCTGGAGCATGTCGCGGGTGATGCGCTCCTCGGTCGGCAGGCCGTCCGTCGGGATGGCCCTGGCCTCCGCCGCGGTCCGCTCCATGAGGGCACGGACGACGGCTCGACCGTGGGCCGTCGTGTCCTCCAGCTGCCCTGCCCAGCGGTCGTCGCCGTAGAAGCTGGCCAACGTGGGGCTCGTCTCCAGGACGCCCTCCCAGAACCGGGCGGCGAGGGCATCGACGGGCGACAGGTCGTCAGGGTTCTGGGTCACGGTGGGTCTCCCGATGTGAGCGTCCGGGAGCGGCCCGGGCGCGGAGGAACGGTGGCCTACAGGGTACCGCCGACGTTCGTCAGCCGCCCGTCATCCGCCCGTCAGCCGCCGAACATGGGCAGTTGCTCGCTGGAGCGCTCGATGGCCGGATCGAGCCCGATGAGCGGCTCGAGATCGGCCAGGTCCGGCATGTCGGCGGCCAGGAACCGACGCAGGTGGTTCGACTTGATGATGGTCCATGAGCCCTCGGCCATCGCCGCCCGCAACAGGGGCGAACGGGCGAGCTTGTAGCGGACCAGGTCCGTGCGTTCCGGAGGGATGACGAGGAAGCGGACGATCCGCTCGTCCGGGGCGATCCGGGCGTGCTTGCGCAGGAGCGGATCGCCCAGCATCGCGGTCCACTCGACTTCGAACAGGAAGGCCAGCTTGCCGCGGACGTACCAGACGCAGTCGACCTCCTCGAGCTCGGACGTCGAGCGGCTGATGCCACCCAGGTACGCGTGTCGTTCGCGCTCGTCGAGGACGTCGCCGAGCACCCCTGCGCCGAGCCGCCGTCCGGTCTGCTGCCGGGAGAGCCAGACGCGCATGCCCATCCGGTGGCCGCCATCCGCGAGCGCGCCGAGCAGTTCCGTGTGCTCCTTGCTTCGGCTCAGGAGGTCGTCCGTCGTCCCGAGGTCGTCCGTCGTGCTGGTCGCGTTCCGGTAGCTGTCCAGGCACGCCTGGACGAGCGCCTCGTCCGGCAGGTCGTGGCCGACGAACAGGCCGGAGATGCGGTCGTAGAACGCGGCCTCGGACAACGGTCCGGCCGTGGACAGGAGGCTGAATACGGCCCACTCGACGCGGTCGGCGAGGGCGGGCGCCGCAGCCTCACGATCTGCCTTGTCGGCGAGCCACCAGCGGCCGGGCTCCAGCTCCACGAGGCGGGTCTGCGAGGTCCGGGACATCTCGTCGCGGATCAGGGCCAGGAGCCGCTCGACCGGATCGGGCGGCGTCACCTGGCCGCGAGCCGCCGCGCCGGTACCGGTGTCGACGGTGCCGGCTCCCGCGCCGATGCCGACCTGGGCGGTTCGGATCCGCGAGCCGCCGCTCCCGCCCGAGCCGGGTCCGGCGCCGGCGCCGGGCCTCGCCCCGGATCCCGACGAGGAGCCGGCGCCCGACGCCGTGTCCGTGTCGTCGTCCGGCCGGTCGTCCGGCGGCGGTGCCGGTTCGGTCGTCGGCGCGGTGGCCGCGTCGGCCAGCTCGTCCTGCGCGGCATCACCGGCCAACCGTCGGAGCTGCCCGGCCCGGTCCAGGCCCACGAGGATCTCGCCGAGCAGGCGCTCGTAGCGGGCCGGTTCGCCGCGCGCCCGCAACGTCTCGACCGCGACGTCCGTGACGGTCCGGGCGGCCTCGGCCGCGGAGAAGGGGCGACTCTCGAACCGTTCCGGGGCCGCGAACAACCGCCGGCCGTGGACGACATCCGGATCGCCCGCGCCGCCCGGCATCGGCTCCAGCGAGGACGTTGGCGCGGGTCCGGGCGCCGGGCGGCATCCGCGCACCGGGCGGCAGCAGCTCCACGACCCCATGGCCCTCGCCGTTCGGGTCGCCCAGGAGCGCGGAGATGAGCCGGTAGCCCGCCCCGACGCCACCGAGCGCGGCGGCGGCCACGGCCTCCGCGCCACCGTCGACGATCTGGACGGCCCGGCCATCGCGGGCCATCGCCGGCGCGACGGCTTCGAGGGCTCGGCCGACCGCCGCGCCCTGCCAGCTCCACGGTCCGCGCAGCGACGTGCCGGCCAGGGCATCGATCGAGAGCAGCGACGCCGCCTCGCGGCCCAGCACCCAGGACGTCGCGTGGTACGTGGCGGCCAGCCGTTCCAGGTCCGGCCGGGGCGGTGGCTGGCCCAGCACGAGGCGGATGCGCGGCGGCGGCACACCCCGGCTCTCGGTGACCGCGCCGGTCGCGATCGCCCGGAGCCCGGACGGACTCGACAGGCCGACGATCGCCGTCGCGGTCCCCTCCCCCAGGCTCCGCAGGTCCTCGCCGAGGCGTGCCTGGAGCGGACCGTAGGCCCCGCTGTCGAGGCGCTGGACGAAGCCGCGCACCAGCCGAACCGACTCCTCGAACGCGATCCACGGGTTCTTCTCGCGCCACTGTTCCGCACCGGGCAACTTCACATGGCCGCTGGCGATCCGAAGGGTCGCGAGGCGCCCGGGACTCATGGCCAGGCGGCTCGCGGGCAGGATGGAATGCAGGAAGGCCAGGCGCAGGGCGGCCAGGACCGGTGCCGCGCGCAGGTCCGTCTCGATCCGGTCGATGATCGCGGCGAGGCCGACGAGCTGGCGCGGCGTGTGCAGGTCCAGCAGTTCGTCCACGAGGTCCGGCGCGCCATCGACGGCCGGGAACCGGGCCTTGAGCAGCGCCCGGACCTCGTCGGCGCCGACGTCCGCCCCGATCCGGACCAGGTCGTCGTCGTCCAGCGGCGCCTGGCGGATCTCCGTCTCGCCACGCTGGTCGCGACAGACGGTGCAGCGGTAGACGCGAGCGATCGGGCACCGGGGACGGGCTCGCCCGGCGCCCCAGATGAAGTCCTCGGCGACGAGCATCCGCCCGCAGGTGGGGCAGCGGGTCGCGTACAGGTCGCCCAGCGAGACCTTCAGGCTGGACTCACGTCGGGGCGAGGCGGACATGCCCTGGAACGCCGCGTCCAGGTGCCGCACGTCGGGCGGCCGGAGCACGACCTCGGCCAGCATCCGGGTGAGCGGGTTCGACTCGAGGGTGATCGCCCGGCGCTGCCGGTCGAGCGCGGCCCGGGCCACCCAGCCGCCCCGACCGAACAGGTCGGCCACGACATCGCCGGCACCCGAGTGGGCGTCGATGCGGGCAGTGACGAGCTGGCTCGGCGGCGCGGGCACGAGCCGATCGAAGATCGGCAGCGCCGGCGCCGGGTCAGGGTTCGGGTACGACGACCGGATCGTCATCCGTTGATGCTAGCCGACGGGCGCCAGTACGCGACCACCGCCCGGTGGTCCTGGGCGTCCTGGGAGCGACGGGCCTTACGGCTCGTCGAGCTCGTCCGGCTCGTCCTCGAAGGCCTCGTCCGTCGTCGCCTCGGGCGGAAGGACGCGGTCGAGGTCCTCGATCTCGTCGTCTTCCTCGTCGTCCTCGAGGTCCTCCTCGAGGTCCATCTCCTCGCGGACGAGGGTGCCCTTCGTGTACGGGCGCAGGTCCGTCAACTTGGCGGCGGTCGGGAAGCTGACCTTGCCGTAGTTGCGCGGGTCCTGGAAGACCTCGCGGATGATGATCCGGACGTCCTTGTCGCCCAGCGACGTGATCCCGGCCGAGTACTTGTTGCCGTCCGCGATGAGCTTGAGCAGGCGGGCCGCGACGCGCGGCTCGACGACACCGATGCGCATCCCGTTGCTGTGGGCGATGAGGCGATTGCCCTCGGGCGTCAGGTCGACCGCGTCGCCCGGGTTGACCTGGGCCAGCTGGCGCGGATCGGGCAGGTCGGTGAGGAACGCGAAGCCGGTCTTGCCGGTCTCCTCGACGAAGATCCCGACCGGGGCCTTGCTGCCGGCCTGTGCCGGGACGGTCTTGTCGCCGGCGGCGACCATCAGCATCTTGAGCCGGTCGATGTTGCGCTCGGCGATGCGGCTGGTCGGATCGAGGGCCAGCGCGGTCTGGTAGTGCTCGCGAGCGGCGCCGAGCTCACCGAGCTCCCAGAGCGACTTGGCGAGACGGTTCTCCGCCTCCGCGTCCGGTCCCAGCTCCAGCAGCTTGCGGTTCGTGGCCGCGGCCTCGGTCCACTGCGCGGCGGTCGCCTGGGCGATGGCCTGGTCGGCGAGCTGCCGCTTCTGGCGGGTCAGGTTCGCGGGACTCTGCGGGTTGGTCTCGACGTCGGGGAAGGTCACGTGTGGGCGGTCCTTTCGAGGCGGGTCAGGGCGAGGTGAGCGTCAGGCATCCGTGGTCTGGGCGGGGACGGGCGCGCGGGCGAAGACGCACACGGCGCGGTCTAGTCTTGTAGCACCGTCCCGCGAACTCGTCAAACGCCGACGGGTCCCAGCGGCACATGCGGACGCCGTCTCGCGTCAGACGGACCGATGGGCCGATCGGCCCGAACGGGGAGGATCGGATGCCGGGTCGGTCGAGGACGCGATGGGGCATGGCTGCCGGGGTCGGCGTGTTCGCGATGGTGGCCGTCCTCGGGGCGATCCGCCTGGCCGATGCGGTGACCCCCTCCTCCTCCGGCGATCCGTCGTCGACGCCTGCAGCCAGCGCAAGCCCGGCAGCAGGAGGCCTCGAAGGGCCGCCGGCCGTCGTCGCCTACTACGACGTGATCGATGCCGACAGCCACGCCCTGTACGCCCTGCGGCTGGACGGTCGCTCGACACCGATGCTGCTGGCCGAACGCCCGAGCGTCGGCGACACCGAGTGGGAGGTGGAGCCCCTCGGACGTGCAGGGTTGTTCGTCCGTCGGGTCGCGGCCGGCATCGACGTCGAAGCCGTGACGAAGGACGGGCTATCGCGCGGCTGGACCACGACGCTGCCGATCCGCCTGCCGTCCGAAGGCGGCATCTGGTCGGGTGACGCCCGATTCTGGGCCGCGACCGGTCCGTGGCCTGAGGATGACGATGCGGACCCACAGCGTTGGCGGATCGCGGTCGTCGACCTGGCCACGGGAGATGTGCGTTCGTCGACCATCCCGGACGGGCTCTGGCTCCAGGGCTTCGACGATCACGGGCGGGTCATCCTGTCTGAACGTCATGTCAGCGAGACCGGTTGGACGGAGGGCTGGACGTTCTGGGAGTTCGATCCGGCAACCGAGTCTCTGGCCCGTGCCGCCGCGCGGCCTGCTGTACCCGCTCGCTCGACGTTCTCGGAAGTCGTCGATCCCGCCCGGTCCATCGCGCTCGTCCGAGGTCGTCCGCTCGACGACGGCGAAGGGCCACCACTCGAGTCCGTCGACCTGCTCACCGGTGCCCGACTCCCGATCGGCCGACAGGGGATCGATCCGAGATGGGTCGGCATCTCCGGCGACGGTCGAGCGTTCGTGGTGTTCAGTCACGACGCTTCCGATGTCACGGCCGTCGATGTCATCGCGCGCGACGGCACGGCGGAGGCCGCCTGGAGCGGATCCGTCGGCGGTCTGGCCGGAGCCCCGGTCCTGACCCCGTCCGCACGGTTCATCGGCTGGTCGAGCTGGGACGACGACTCGGTCCTGTCGGTCCTCGACACCATGACCGAGCAGGCGATCGAGATCCCGCTCGGCAGCCCCATCGTGGAAGCTGACATGGATGCGGTGGTCGACGCCCCCAACGCGATCCCACTTGCCGTCGCGCCCGTCGCCCCGAGCCCGGGACCGTCCTACGCGCCCGGCACGAGCGCCATCCCTGGCACGCCGGTCCTCGCGGGGTCCTCGATCGAGTCAGGCACGGACTCCAGGACCATCCGAGTGGCGACGTACCGACCTGCTATCGACGGCGGGCTCGCCCTGCTCGCCGAGATGCCGCCGATCGTCCTCGCCGGTCCTGGAGGCGAGTTCGCGACGGTCGACCTGGCCGCTCGCCCCGGCCATGACGAGATCTGGATCCTCATCGACGACGACGGCACGACGCAGACCTGGCGGTGGACCCCGGGCGGCGGACGCGAACGAGTGGACCTGCCCGATGGATTCCCGGCCCACATCTGGTCCGCCACGTGGGATCGGGACGGCGAACGGATCGCGTTCGATGCCGAGGTGGTCCTGGGCGACTCGTCCGACGGTCGGTCGTGATCCTCGATGCGGCCGCCGGCTCCTTTCGCGAGCACGATGTCCCAGAGCTGTACGCCGGCGTCATGGGGTGGACCGAGGACGGGACGGAGATCATCGCCAGGAACGGGGGCTGCACGGAGGGCTGCGGCTTCCGCTACCCTACACCGTCACCATCGACGCCGTCACGGGCGTCGTGCGCGAGCCTGGCGTGACCGATCGGTTGCGCACCGACGCCTACTACACGTACCCGAACGGACCTGACTCGTTCGTCATGAGCTCCATCGAACGCGACGACAGGGACGACATCCGACTGGTCGTGGCCGAGGGCGACGGATCGGTCGACGGATGGCGATCGAATCGTCACCGAACGGTCGAGACCTCCTCGCCCACCGGACGATCGATGACGTGCAGTCGGTCTCACGATCCAGGACCCGTTGGTACCGGGACGACGGGGTCGTCGATGTCGTCCTGCGACCACTCACGACCCTTCCGCGCGGCCTGTCCTCGGGCGATCGACACGACCTTGAGCTGGGTCCTGGCGTTCGACCGCGCGCGTGTCGATCACCTCGTCGACGTCTCGACCGGCCAGGGCTGGAAGGTCGGGAACGATCGAGAGCAGACGCTCGACTGGCTGGCGCCCTAGCGCCTCA
>CAVTWU010000009.1:0-12609 GCA_963738475.1 uncultured Chloroflexia bacterium | reverse complement strand
TCGTCCGGTCGCCGGGTCCGGCCGGAAGGATCCCGGGAGCGATCTTCCCGTCAGATGCTGTCCCGGTCGACACGTGGTGACAGGTTCCGGTCAGCTGCAGGCTGGGCCCAGCAGATGACCGCCAGAGGCGACCAGAAGCAGAGCGCGGACGCTGTTCGAGTCACCCCCGATCGCCTCCTGATGGCCCCGGCGGCATCTGACCGAAGGATCGGCGGCGTCCACGACCCTCGCGTGGTTGCCCAGCCGCGGATCGGCCCATCCTGGATCCTGCCCCCATACTGGCGCGGACCCGTTAGGACCCGGACGACAGGAGAGGCTCGGATGGCACGCGACGACGAGCGCCTGGAGCGCGCGATGGAACAGCCCATCGTGGGCGGCCTGCCCGAGGTCCCGGGCATCTCGGTGGCCTGCGGTTGAGCCCGGGTCTCGGCGTCCACCTGCGTGGCCTGGCCGACGAGCTGCTCGTCAACGACTTCCCGGGCGCGACGATCAGTCGCGCCGAGCGGGAGATGCTCGCGACCGCCCGTCTGCGGCGAACGACTGCTTCTTCTGCATGGACTCGCACGGTGCGTTCGCCACCGCCCTGCTGGAACGCGACGGCGACACCCCGCGGATCGCCGTCGTCGAGACCATCAAGCTCGGATCGTCCGACGGCCTCGACGACAAGATGCGGGCCTTGTCCACATCGCCCGGACGGTCCAGCGCGCGCCGCTCGAGCTGACCGCCGCCGATGTCGAGGCTGCGACGGCGTCGGTGCGACGGACCCGACATCCAGCTGGCCGTCCTGATTGCGTCGGCCTTCTCGATGTACAACCGACTGGTGGACGGCCTTCGCGCCCGGACCGCACCGAACACAGAGGCGTATCGAGGCGTCGCCGCCGAGATCGCCGAGTACGGCTACAGCAACCGACCCCCAGCGACTCCGACGCAGGGCTAGGCGGCGGCGAGGTGCCGCGAGACACCACGAGGTGCCGCGGCCGGACCTCCCACGTGTACCCACCTTGCTACTGTTAGGCGGTCGAGCTCGGTTTCGAGTTCGCGGTCGAGCGATCGACCGTTACGACTAGATGAGGTCCGCTCATGATGGCGATCTTCGGCGCGCTGATCCCGCGCTTCGTTCTCCTCGTCGCCTGGTCGAACGACGCGACCTACTGGGCGCAGACCCTGTTCGGCGGACCCGTCCTGTTCCTCGGCGGCTTCCTGTTCTTCCCGTGGACGACCCTCATCTACGGCCTCGTGCAGACCAACGGTCTCAGCATCCTGAACCTGATCTTCCTCGGCGCGGCGTTCTGATCGACCTCGGGACCTGGGGCATCGGCGCTTCGCAACCAAGCAGAAGACCGACTCATACATGGGCTCGTAAGCGAAACCTGTTTCGCCCAGCCCGCATGACCGCGCGAGGGCGACTCGCTGCGGGCATCGTCGGATGCCTGACGCTTCTCGCCATCGGCTGGACCGGACTCCTCGTCCCGTCGCTCATCCGCTCGATCAAGGAGACTTCGACCAGACCGATGCCGGGATCGGCGTCATCTACCTCGCGTATGCGCTGGCGTACGCGACGGCGTCGTTCGGTGGGGGTGCGCTGACCGAACGCCTGGGTCGTCGGCTGGTCCTGGGCGGCGCCGTGCTGATCCATGGCGCGGGCATCGCGGGCCTGGGGCTGGCGCCGACCTGGACCGTGTTCGTCGCGGCGGCGCTCGTCGCCGGTGCCGGAGCCGGCTACCTGGACGGTGGCGCGAACGGCCTCGTCCTCGACGTCTATCGCGAGGGTCGGGGCCGGGCCATGAACCTGCTGCACGTGTCGTTCGCCGTCGGAGCCCTGGCGGCGCCGGTCACGATGGGCCGCTCGTCGAGAGCGGCGTGCCTGGCAGACCGTCGCGATCGGCACCGGCGCGGTCGTGTCGCTGCTGGCGATCGCGTACGCCGTCGTCCCGATGCCGAGTGGACGACGAGCGACGGCCGCCGATGGCGCACCCGAGACGGCGTCAGCGCGACCTGGAGTCTCGGCACCACGCCTGCTGGCGGCTCCGCTCTTGCTGCTGGGGATCGCCATCGCGACGTACGTGGCCGCCGAGGTCGGCGTGTCGAACTGGCTTGTCCGGTTCCTGGAGCCGGCGCCGCTGACCACCCGCGACATTCGCGCTCTCGCTGTACTGGGCGGGCCTGACCGTGGGGCGGCTGCTGGCCTCGGCGGTGGCCGACCGGTTCGACCACCTGCTCTTCACGACCGGGTGCACGATCGCGATGGCGGCCCTGACTGCGGTCGCGATCCTGGCGCCATCACTCCCACTCTCGATCGCCGCGTTCGGTCTCGCCGGGATCGCCTCAGGGCCGGTCTTCCCGATGATCGTCGCCCTCGGCGGCGAGCGCTATCCGGAGCGGTCGGCGGCGGTCGGCGGATCACTCACGGGCATGGCCGTCGCGGGTTCGGTCGTCTATCCGCCGGCGATGGGGTTCCTGTCCGTGACCGTCGGGCTGACGGCGGCGATGCTCGGCACGGTCGTCATGGGCCTCGTCGACGCGTTCGCGCTCCTCGCCTACGGGCGAGCGATCCGCGTCAGGTCGCGGAGCCGGTCAGCCGGAGGTAGGCCGGGACGGACCCTGGTCGGGCGCAGGCCATCTTCACGACGGATGGCACTCGCCGAAGCCTGGCACCGGAGTCACGCTGGTCAGGCGCGGAGGCAGTGACGCGCCGCTAGGGAGCCATGCCATGAAGGTCCTGATCGCCGTGTCGTCGAAGCACGGCAGCACCGCCGAGATCGCCGGGTCGATCGGCGCGACCATCCGTGAAGCCGGGATCGAGGTCGACGTCGTCGACGCCGAGCATGTCGAAGCCGTCCTCCCCTACGACGCGGTGATCGTCGGGAGCGCCCTCTACATGGGTCGCTGGATGGGGCCCGCGCGTGGCCTGATCAACCACTCCGCGGAGGCCCTCCGCGCCCGACCCGTCTGGCTGTTCTCCAGCGGTCCGCTCGGCGACATCGTCGATCCGGCCGACGCAGCGGAGGGGGTCAAGCTCATGGAGTTGGTCGGGGCCCGCGACCATCGCGTCTTCGCCGGAAAGGCGGACAAGGACGAGTCAGGCTTCTTCGAGCGCCGGATCCTGTCGATGGTCAAGGCGCCATACGGCGACCATCGCGACTGGACCGCCATCTACGCGTGGGCGGCATCGATCGCGCAGGAGTTGCTCGAACTGCCTGCCGAACCCGTTCGAGCGGAGACGGCCGAGCTGGTGCACTCGGCCTGACGCGTCGGCCTGCGGGTGCCGGGCGGGCCTGGAGCCTCACGGCGGCTCGGTTCGGCATGCGTTCGCCGTGCCGGACGGGTCCGCTCGGCAGTAGGCTGACAGCCGACATCCCCACCTGGAGACGATCCGTTGAGCGAGACCGCGCAGGCTGCGGCAAGGGCGGCCTTCGATCGCATCCTCGTCGACCCCACGCCCGCCGATGTGTGGCGGCTCCAGAGGGCCCTGCTCGTGATCGGCGGCGAGCCGGCGGCTCGGGCACGCGCCGTCGCGCGAGCGTTCCATTCGTGCCTTCGCAACCTGGAGAGCAAGTCGGCGTCGCGGTCGGCCAGCCGCTGGGGCGCCGTGCTCGGGACCGCGGCCGTCGCCAGCGTCAGCGTGGACGAGCTGGCCGACACGCGGGAGAGCGCCCTGAGCCGGCTGCTGCAGAGCGGTGTCCCGGCGATGCTCGAGGTCGGCTCCGCGATGAAGTCCGCGCAGGCCTGGGAGGTCGAGGCCGGCCTGATCTATGACGATCTGGCCTGGTTCCTCTACGACGAATTCTGGGACGTCTCCACGACCGCGCGGCCCGGGCTCTCCCCGTCCGAGCGCCGCGACCAGATCGACCTGCTCGTCGACCCGCTCCTGGACACCTCCATCGCCGACGCCGACCGAGCCGCCATCGCGGTCGATCTCTTCCGCGCGATCCTCGCGGCGCGACTGATCCCGCTCCTCGAAGCCAAGTAAGCCCGCGGCGCCCGAGCGCCGTGCCGGCTAGCCGCTGCGCCCCGAGAGGGACCGGCCCAGGCGAAAGGCCAGGAGCGGGTAGCCGATGTAGAACGCGGCCGCCACCGCGGTCCCGACGCCGTACGGGAGGACTCCGGCGCCGAGGTACGCCGAGAGGACGAACCAGGCGCCCAGCGCAAGGAACGCCACCGAGACCGGGCCGACTTGCTCTTCGAATGACAGCCCGCCCGTGACCAGCTGCCACTGCAGCGCCACGATGACGACGATGGCTGCGACCGCGACGAGGGCCGCGACCGTGACAAGACCGGCACGACGGGACCGAAGCAGCGCCGCCGTCGCCAGCACGCCGGGCAAGGCAAGCGCGTAGGCCACGAGGATCAACACATCGTTGATCCAGCCGAACGCTTGTCCAGCCGACGCCGCACCCAGGCCGAAGGCGAGGAACATCAGCGTGAGCAAGACCACTGCGATCGCCGCGACCGCGGAGCTCGCCAGCGAGGCGACGCCGGCGACGCGCAGCCAGAGCGTCCCGGCCGGTGGACGGGATGCCATCGATTGACTCCTCATGCGGTCCACCCTGGGTTGCCGACCGCGGCGACCCGGCCGTCGCGGATCGAACGCCGACCCAGGAGGGCATACGAGCCGAGCGTCCCGATGAAGGCCACAGCGAATCCGACGGGTGCCATCCGGCTCTCCATGCCGCGGGTCGCGATCCCGGCGGCGGTGGCGAGCAGGCCCATCCCGCCCGTGATCGCGAGGCCCGCGAACGGTCGCGACGCGGGGTCGGACCACGCAGCCAGTCCGACCAGGACGAGCCAGCAACCGATGAGTGCCTGGCCACCGACGACGCCGAGCAAGCTCTCATCGAACGTCATCCGTCGGGCGATGAGCAACGCCGTATACGCCGATGTCGTGACACGCGCCGATGACATTGAAGCCGACGCCGATCGTGAGGGCCACTGAGCGGGGGTTTCGCCGGGCGAGCCCGACGGCGATCGGCACCGTGCTCGCCGCGAGCGCGATCGCCGAGGCGTCGTTGATCGTCCCCCAAGGCTGGCCGACGGCGAAGAAGGCGGCCAGGCTCGCGGCGCCCGCGATGGTCATGCCCGCCGCCAGCTGCGCGGAACGTCGGCCGACGGTGTCAAGTGTCGGGTCGATGGTCGACGCATCATCGCATCCTGCCTCCTCGTCCGCCCATCAGAACGGCTTGGTCTCCATGAGCCAGGTGATCAGGACGATCCCGACGATCGCGATCGTCGCGCCTGCTGTCGGACGGGGATCGCGCAGGAGTCGGTCCAGCTCGGCGTCGTCGACCGGTTCAGCGAGCGTCCCGTACTTGTCGTCGCGCATCGTCGGCATGCACAGGCCGCGGCGGACCATCTGCAACGGGACCCCCACGAGCGGGTTCATCAGCAGGACGATAGCGACCAGGAGCCCGATCGAGACCCACAGCCACCACTGGCCGTTGAACCACCACGCCGCGGCGACACCGACCAGGATGCCGCTGACGATGAGTGCCAGTCCGACCATCAACATCGGCGTGATGAAGCCCGGGACAACTCCAGCAGCGTGACCAGCTTCGCCCGGTCGCGTTCGCGTCGGATCCGCCACCAGACGCCCATCGAGATCCCGTGAACGGCCAGGAAGGCGAGGGCGCTCGTGACGTGCAGGACGAGCAACCAGGGGTAGAGTCCACTCCACGCCATCGATCGTCTCCCTCAAGGCACTCGCGGTTGGTGGCAGCACGCTATATTGACTGCATCAACAAGTCAATAGATTAATCTCGATAGCATGGAAGGAGCTCCGTGCCCCGCGCGTACAGCCTCGGCAAACGGGCAGAGCAGCAAGCCGATACGCGCCGGCGGATCATCGCCGCGGCGCTCGATCTCTACAAGGAGCAGGGCGTCTCGGCGACGACGATGCTCGACATCGCCCGGCGAGCCGACGTCGCTCCCGGGACGGTCGCTAACCACTTCGGGTCCGCCGCAGCGCTCGCGACTGAAGTCACCGGGGAGATCTTCGGGGAGTTGCGGATGCCGACGCCGGACCTCCTCGACGGAGTCGACGGGCTGCGCGATCGGGTCGATCTCCTCGTTCGGGAGCTGTCGGCGTTCTTCGATCGGAGTGAGTCGTGGTACCGCGCGTCGCAGCGGGAGGGCCCCGGTGTCTCATTCTGGGCCGATGCTGAGGCGAGCTTCTATCGGCAACTGGATGCCCTTGTGCGCGCGGCGCTCGGGCCCTTGTCCTCGGACGAGGACGCCGTGGCGGTGGTGATGACCGTGTTCGGTCGGTGGGTCATCGGCTCGCTCCAGGAGACCGGCCGGACGAGCGAGGGGGCCATGAGCCTCGTGTCCGACATGCTCGCTTCGTGGCTCGAGACGCGAACGCCACCCGATCCAGCGAGGGCAGGACCTGCGAGCTGAGTGAGGTTCTCTGATCGATCGTGGCCGGTCGCACTCATGGCTGCCGGCCGGCGCGACCGCTACGACATCAACCGGCGGGATCGTCGTGTCCGTCGGGCCCGGCGACGGCCATCGCCAGCACCTCGTCACGGGTCGGTGTCATGTTGTGCATCGTGCGGCCGTGCTCGGTCGTGGCCTCCACGGCGGCGTCCTCGGTCCCGGTGGTCTCCCACCCGCACGCGCACCGGATCGTGATCGGTCCATCGTCCATCTGACCCTCCTTCACCCGAGGTCCCGGAACGGCTCGGGGACGTAGTCCGCGAGCAGGATGCGCCAGGCGGCCGGGAGCTCGGCGGCCACGATCGGATCATCCTGGGCGAGCCACGCCATGTGCCGAAGGCCGTGTTCGACGACCTGGCTCGTCGAGACCTCGCGTGGGGCTGCGGTCGCCGCACCTCGCGCCAGCTCGCTCCGCACGATCGGCAGACTGGCCATCGAACCCACGAGGGACTCGTCGATGACCACCACGAAACTCAGGATGACGGCGTCGCGATCACGCCGCCACGAGGTCGAGTGGACGAGCAAGGGCTCGCCGACCGCCTCGCGAACGATGCGCGTGACGACGTCGACGGGGTGATCGGTGGGGCCGAGTTCGATGAGCCACGGGGCGGGCCCGCACGGACCGGTCAGCTCGAGATGATCGCCGGCCAGCCAGACCACGAAGACCTCGGCCTGGACCGGACCCTCCACATCGAAGCCGCCGTGCACGTGTTCCATCGGTAGGATGGTACGGCTCGACGCCGCGCGTCGGGGCGACCCACGCCGGGATCGATGCGGAGGCTGACGTGACCCTCGGACGGGCGCTCATCGGGGGATCGATGGTCGTCTTCGCGGCGACCGGACTCGCCTATCTCCTGGTGCCGGGCGCGATGTTGTCCGTGGTCGGGATCGAGTCGACCGCCACGACCGAGTTCCTGATCCGGACCGAGGGCGTGGCCCTGCTCGCAGCCGCGGGATTCCTGGCGGCCACCTTCGACGCGAGGCCGGCCAGGCGGGCGGTCGTCCTGGCCTGCCTGGCCGCGTACTACGTCCTGAGCTCGATCGTGGACCTGATGGCGTACAGCGATGGCATCGTCGGGTCGCTGGCTGTCCCGAGCATCGCCGTCCGCCTTGCCGTTGGGGTGCTCTGCGTCGTGGCTGCCGCCATAGGAAGGCGATCAACCACAAGGCAGTGACAGGCCCCCTTCACATGGCCGAGGCTTCGTAGAGTCGGACGCTCGACACGTACGGACATCCCTCGAGCAGTGCCTCTGCCGCCGCGCGGCTGTCGGCAGAGATGATCGAGTAGCCGGTCGCGACCCCATCCGACGCGGACAGCTCGCGCGATCCCGCGTGCGTCACCTCGACCCCACCCGTGAACGGGTTGCCGCTGTCGATGAACCGATCGCCGACCTTGGCGAACCAGGCCTGCCAGGCCTGCTGGATCTCGGGCTTCGGCTCCCATGTGTCGTGGAACAGCACCAGGAATTTCATCGGTCCTCCTCTTCGATGGTCGAGTCGCCGGTCAACGGACGCTCGTAGTTCGCCAGGGTCTCCTTGCCGGTGCCCCAGTACGCATGGAACTGGCGGAGCCAGGCCTGGAGCTCCAGGATGGCGGCGCGTTCGAGCGCCAGGAACGTGGTCCGGCCCACCTTCCGGCGCGTCACCAGGCCGGCGGCTTCGAGCACGTGGACGTGCTTGGTCATGGCCGGCAGCGACAGTCCGCGCGCGGCGGCGAGTCGGCTGATCGGGGCTGGCTGCAGCCCCAGCAGGTGCACGATCTCGCGCCGATGGCCGTTACCCAGGGCGGCGAACAGCCGATCGAGGTCCGTGCGCGCCACCGTGGCTTCCCGTTGAGAGTTCACCATGTGGTGAACTATATAGCACCATCGATCATGCAGCATTGCGCGAATGCGGCCTGCTCCCGACGCGTGGCAGCTTCGGTCGATCAGCCCGGCACCGAACGGATCTGGTCCGTGCTCGTCGGGATCGCGTGTTCGACCCGCTGCCAGCCACCGTCGCGCCACACCTCGTACTCGCGAAAGGCGCATGGGATCCCGTGCGCGGTCAGCGGGTCGGCGCCGTCCATGAGCTGGAAGTGCAGGTGGGGAGCCGACGAGTTGCCCGTGTGTCCGACCCGTCCCAGCACGTCACCGACTCGCACCTGCTGGCCGGCCTGGACCGCCACGGAGCCGGTCGTCAGGTGGGCGAACCCGGCATAGACGTCACCGCACCTGAGGATGACGTGGTTGCCCATGACTCGATGCAGGTTCTCCGGGGTCGGGCGAAACGTCAGGCCGTTCCTGAGGACGAGGGCGAGTTCCCGGATGGGGTGGATCCGACTGCGCTCCTCGATCCCATCGCGGGCCGCCACCACCTCCCCGTCAAGCGGTGCGTGGATCGGCTCGCCCCAACCATGGCACTCGCGCGTGGGGACGCCGAACAGGAGCGTCCGCAACCCTCCGGTCGGGTGATTCGGCGAACCCTTCCGCGGATCGAATCGGATGAGGTCGAACGCGTAGCGCTGGCCCAGCATGTCGGTGCCGTGGCTCGGGATCCGGCTCGCGGGGGTCTGCACGGCCATCCACTCGCCGCGCAGCGGGAAGTCGACGATGCGGGCGTCCGCAAGCTCGTCTTCGACCATGGGGACCTCGCTCACTCAGGCATGGCCGGCACGGCGCAGGCGCTCGAGCTCGCGCCGCAGGCGCTTGTTCGGCCGGCCCTCCCCACGGACCGGCGTCATGGTCGGCCCGACGACCGGCACGATGGGCGGGCTGTGATCCACGTAGCAGGTCGCGGCGATGGCGGCCCCCACCCGCGACTCGATCGGCCGCACGACCTCGACGATCCGCGTGCGTTCCGCGATGAACGCCTCCACCCGATCGCCCGCGCGCACCTTCGTCGACGGCTTCGCGGGCGAGCCATTGACGATGACGTGGCCGGCCTCGCACACCTGGCTCGCAAGCGGGCGGGTCTTGACCAGTCGCACGGCGCACAGCCAGCGATCGATGCGCGTCTCGTCAAGAGTGTCGTGGCCGGTCACGCATCCTAGGATGGCACGACTTGTTCCGTCGTCGCGGCGGTCACGGCCGCTTGCCGTCGCTACTTCGACGGCAACGGTTCGACCTGGGACACGCCGCCACCGGTCGGGTCGAACGTGACCCAGCCATGACCCGGGAAGTAGACCTCGACCCAGGTGTGTCTGCCACTCTGCTGGATCGTCTCGATGCCGGTGGTCGGATCGACCGCGCCCGGCAGGAACCCTTCCACGAGCCGCGTCGGGACGCCCAGGTCGCGCAGGAGGACCGCCATCGTGGTCGCGTAGTACTGGCAGAACCCGCGCTTGTAGGTCGCGAAGCATTCCGCCGTGGACAGGGTCGCGCAGTCGAGGTCGCGGACGTCGGTGTCGTAGGTGTACGTCGGCGAGTGGAGCTCGGTCACCATCTGGCTGGCGAGATCGAACGGGGCCGACGAGGCGGCCTCGGCCCGAACCTTGTCCTCGAGCTTCCTGGCGTTGGGGCCGATCGAGCCGGGTGCGATCTGCAGGTAGAGGTCCTTGACCTCCTGCGGGTACGCATCGCCCGCGACCCGCAGCTCCGCCTGCGTCAGCTGCCCCGGGGTGCCGATGGGCGGCTGGGTCAGCGCCGTGACCGTGTATGGCCCAGAGCCGCCGACCCGTTCCAGCATCGCGAAGTACCCGGTGTCGCCGACGTACGTCAGGCGGGTCGTCTCGTCGACCTCCACAGGGGTCCCGGGTGACACGATCGTCGGCCCGTGGTACTCGCCCGGCGTCACCGTGAACGTGAAGCCGTGCAACCCCGCGGGATCGACCGCGTCGGCCAGCCCCTCGAGGAGCTCGGTGTCGGCCTGGCGCACGATGGTCGTCGAGTCGGTCTGGGTCCAGCCCTGGAGGTCGATGTGGTCGTACGTCACGGCGCGCCAGTAGTAGCGGCCCGTGTCGGTCGGGTCCTGCCGCTGGATGGTCATGGCCACACCTTGATCCGCGGCCCAGTTCTGCTGGACCTGCGAGCTTGCCAGCTGGCTTGGGCCGCCCACCGTGGACGGGCCAGGCTGGACCAGGTACAGGACCGGTCCGACGGCGAGCACGCCGATGACGGCGATCACGGCCATCGCGGTGAGCCGGGGGACACCGGACCATCCGAACGGGCCGCCGCGGCTCGGGAATGCGTCGCCCCGCACACGGACGACCCAGCCTGGACGTTGGCGGATCCCGCGAGCGCGCCCGATGAGCCCCTCGTGAAGACCGCTCGGTCCGGCCACATGCGCCTCGTCGTCGAGCCATCGCTCGAGGTCCCGGCTGAAGGTTCCATTCGGGTTCATCGGGCCACCTCGGATGCATATGCCGGTCGCTCATCCGCTTCGAGGGCGGCGCGCATCGCCTGCGTCGCCCGGCTCAGCCGCGACTGCATCGTGCCGAGCGGGATGGCCAGCACCTCGGCCGACTCGGCCAGCGACAGGCCGAGGTAGTGATGGAGGACGATGACGGCGCGCTGCTCGGGTGACAGGCGCCGGAAGCCCCGGTCGAGTTGATCGCGAACCGCGACCGACTGCTGGTCGTCCGCGATCGCCTCCTGGGCCGTCGAAGCGAAGCTCAGCGCCAGGATGTGCCGAGCACGCCGACGGCGCGCGGCCCTGTAGCAGGCCCGTACGAGGAGGCGATGCAGCCAGGCGTCGAACCGCTCCGGATCGCGAAGGCCGCGCAGGTTGAGCCACGCTTGGAGGAGGGACTCCTGGACCGCATCGGCCGCCTGCTCATCGTCGCGCAGGATCAAGCGGGCGGCGGCGAACAGGCGATCGGTCCGTCCGGCCGTCAGCGCTGAGAAGGCGTCGAGATCGCCCCCTTGGGCCCGGACCACCAAGTCTTGCTGCATCGGTCGGCCTTGCTCGTGGCGCCATCCAGGGCGCGCTCACCTAGTCTGAGCATCGACAGGGCTGGATTGTTCCATCTTCGGATGGCCGTGCAGGTTTGCGGATCGCTCCGTGTCGCTACGGCGCGGGCGAGATCCCGGCGAGCGGGCCGTCTGAACGTGGCGCCGGCAGGTCCGGCTCCTCGCCGCCCTCCAGCCGGCGTCGCTCGAGTTCCGCCTCGAGCTGCTCGGTGAGCAGCGCAGCGCTCGTGGCCATCGCCTGATCGATGAACGACACCATCTGCTCCATCAGGGCCCGTTCCTTGGCCGTCTTCGGGGCCGCCCATCGCCAGTGGATGATCGTGCCGTTCGGTGCCGGCTCGAATTCGGTCGTCTCGAGGAGATGGATCACACCCATCGGGGTGGGGACCGTGTTCCGAAGGGTGAAGTAGTCATAGGGTCGCCAGTCGAGCATCTCCTCGACGCTCGCCTCCGCGCCATGCAGGCAATGGGTCGTCGACCCGACGCCGCGGCGGTTGCCGCTCGCGGTCACTTCCACGCCGGTCACGCCGATCTGCCATTTGACCCGACGGCCCGGGGCGGTCACGAACTCCCAGGTGATCTGCGGCGGCGCGGTCGTCGGGATGGAGATCTCCTTGGCGGCGGCGCCTCCGTCGACGATGACGCGCGTCCGCGACTCCTCTTCGTCCCAGCGCCGCCCCAGGTCGTGCGCCCAGACCGGCACGGTCCCGATGTGCTCATACGTCTCGCTCATCGACCGCATACCGAGCGCCTCGACATCCACGTCCATGACGTCGACGCACGGCTGGCTGAACAGCGCGTAGGCCTCGATGCCCGTCGTCTCGACGACCGTGTTCTTGAGCAGGCGGTGGACGACGATGACGTCCGAGCCGAGGAGCTCCTCACGACCCGCGACGCGCTGGCGAAGGATCGTGCCGTGATGGACGACGAACTTCAGGTTGAGATCCGGGATCCGCACGCAGGCCTGGCACTCGCATGACGTCGCCTGGCGCACGTCACGACGGCGCCGCCGGAACGCGAAGTAGCAGCGCTCGATCGTGTCGAGCAGCAGCGACCCGTCGATCCGATCCGTGATCGCGTAGGTGAACGCGGCGTCGCCCTCGAGCTTGGCGAGCCGGAAGCCGGGCCGGAGCGAGCTGACGATCGTGTTGGTGAGGTCCGCCAGGATGTCCTGGGCATGGTCGATCTCGACACCCGCGAGGTACCCCGTGTACCCCGAGATATCGGCGATCAGCAGGCAGGCGGATTCGGTGGCCATCGGCGGTCAGAAGGTAGCACCGGCCCGGCG
>CAVTWU010000008.1:0-79731 GCA_963738475.1 uncultured Chloroflexia bacterium | reverse complement strand
GGTGCGATCGCCGTCAGCCCACGAGTCGCGAGAACAGCTCGTTCGAGAGCAGGCGACCTCGGGTCGTCAGGACGATCCGGTCGTCCTCGGTCACGTCGATCAACTCGGCCGTCAGGGCCCAGCCGAACGAGTCCTCGAGCGGCGGTTCGTGCGCCGCGGCGACGGGCACGCCACGGTCCGTCCGCAGGCCCAGGATGACCCGCTCGGCGGCCTGGGTCGCCTCGTCGAGGTCCTCCGAGCCACCCGGCGGCACGGCGCGGCGCCGACCCATCCGCCGGCGTCAGCGCCCCCAGGTACCCGTCCAGCCGCGCCGCGTTCCAGCGCCGCGTGGCCCCATCGAACGCGTGCGCGCCTGGCCCGACCGCCTCGTACGGCCGCCGCTCCCAGTACGCCAGGTTGTGCCGACTTTCGTGGCCCGGCATCGCCCAGTTGCTGATCTCGTAGCCGTGCCAGTCGTCGGCCGCCAGGCGATGGACGGCGTGGTGGTACTGCGCGGCCGCCCGGTCCTCGTCCTGCAGATTCCGAGCCGCCTCGCGCCAGCGTCGGGCGCCGACGGTCGTGGGCAGGTGATCGCCGCGTTCGGTCGTCAGACCTTCCGCGTCGGGATCGTCCAGCGTCAGCGCGTAGAGCGACAGGTGGTCCGGTTCCAACTCCAGCGCTGCCTCGAGCGACCCCATCCAGCTGTCCAGCGACCCGCCGGGCGCGTCGTACAGCAGGTCGAGACTCACGGACGGGATCCCGCCCTCGCGCGCGCCCGCGACCGCGTCGACCACGTCACCCGCCTTGTGGCGTCGACCCAGCTTCGACAGCATCGCGTCGTCCATCGACTGCGCGCCGAGGGACAACCGCGTCACCCCGGCCGCCGCCAGGGCCGCCGCGTCACCTCGCTCGTCCGGTCCGGGATTGGCTTCCACGGTGATCTCAGCCTCGTCCGCCAGCCCGAACCGAGCCCGGACATGTGCGATCAGCGCCGCCAGCGCTTCCGCCGGCACCATCGACGGCGTGCCGCCGCCGAGGTAGAGCGTGTCCAGTGGCGCGCGATCCGCCCCGAACGCCGCGTCGAGCGCATCGGCGCGCAGGTCGAGTTCGACATGGACGGCCGCCAGGAACGCCTCGATGCGGCTACGCGGCCCCCTGGACGCCGCCCCGGCGTACACGACGAAGTCGCAGTACGGGCAGAGCGAGACGCAGAACGGGATGTGGACGTAGAGGCCCTCGGGCGCGGCTCGGGTGCCGGCCACCGAGGGAGTCACCGTTCGCGCGACGCCGCGTCGCGACCGCCGATGACCCGCCAACCGTCGGGCGGTCGATGGCGTTTGTCGATCTCCTCCACCTCTCGGCCGCGAGGCTTGAGCTGGCCGATGTGGCCGGTGGTCAGGAAGACCGCGAAGCGCGTGATGGCGTGACCGAGGAAGGCCGCCGCGATCCCGCCGGTCAGCACCGTCACCCAGCCGCCGATGAGGCCGATGCCCAGCGTGAGGATGAGCAGGTAGCGATCCCGCTTGGGCGCGCCCAGCCGCGTCGTCAGCGTGTAGACGAGCGTCTGGATGACGATCGCGAGCCGTGGGTCGATGCCCACGACGAGCATCAGACCGAGGAGCGCGCCACGGAACGTGACTTCGTCGATGAGGGCCGTGGCCGTGGAGTTCAGCAGCGCACCTGGATACGACCAGGAGTCCGGGAAGCGGAGCCGACGATAGCGGTACCAGGCGTAGCCGAGCGCCTGGGCGACGCCCAAGACCGCCATACGCGAGGCCGAGGAACACGGCGCCGAGGCGCTCTCCGGAGCCGAGATGCAGGTCGCTCTGCGGTGACGGATGGATGTACAGGAGGCCGATCGCGGCCACGACGCCCATCCCGTACCAGGCCAGGCGGCGCCGGACGAGCGGTCGATCCCCGTCGCGGGTCGCCTCGTAGTACTCGGCCGTGCCGAACTTCTCGGCATCCAGTCGAAGCATCACCATGAGCAGCGTCAGGCCGAGCGCGATCAGCGAGCGGGCGAGCAGGAAGAAGTCGTCCACGGGTCCTGTCCTACCCCTCGTCCAGCCGAAGCATCGCCAGGAACGCCTCCTGCGGGATCTCCACGGAGCCCACGCGTTTCATCCGCTGCTTGCCTTCCTTCTGCTTCTCGAGCAGCTTGCGCTTGCGGGTGATGTCACCACCGTAGCACTTGGCGAGGACGTTCTTGCGCATGGCGCGGACCGTTTCACGCGCGATGACGTTGGATCCGATGGCCGCCTGGATCGGGATCTCGAACATCTGGCGGGGGATGAGTTCCTTCAATCGCTCGGCCAGGATCCGCCCCGTGGTCTGCGCCCGGTCGCGGTGGACGATGATCGACAGCGCGTCCACCGGCTCGCCGTTGACGAGGATGTCCACCTTGGCCAGGTTGCTGACGCGGTAGCCCAGCTCCTCGTAGTCCATCGACGCGTAGCCCTGGCTGCGGCTCTTCATCTGGTCGAAGTAGTCGACGATGAGCTCCGCCAGCGGGATCTCGAAGTGGAGCAGGACGCGCGTCGGGTCGAGGTACTCCATCGTCACGAACGTCCCGCGCCGGTTCGTGGACAGTTCCATCAGCGGGCCGATGTACTGGCTCGGCGTGACGACGCTGAGCTTGACCCACGGCTCCTCGATGGTCTCGATGTCCGCCGGGTTGGGCAGCAGCGCCGGGTTGTCCACGATGACGACGCCCCGGGCGTGCATCAGGTTCACGTGGTACTCGACCGACGGCGCGGACGCGATGAGGTCCAGGTCGAACTCGCGCTCGAGCCGCTCCTGGACGATCTCCATGTGGAGCAGGCCGAGGAACCCGCAACGGAACCCGAAGCCGAGGGCGACCGAGCTCTCGGGCTCGTAGGTGAAGCTCGCGTCGTTGAGGTGCAGCTTCTCGAGCGCCTCGCGCATGAGCGGGTAGTCCTCGCCGCTGACCGGGTAGATGCCGGCGAAGACCAGGCTCTTGGCCTCCTGGTAGCCGGGCAGGGCCTCCGAGGCCGGATGCGCGACGGTGGTGACCGTGTCGCCGACCTGGGCCTCGCGGACGTTCTTGAGGCCGGTGGCGATGTAGCCGACCTCGCCCGCGACGAGCTTCGCCGACCGGCACGAGCTGCGGCCGGAAGACGCCGAGCTCCAGCGGTTCCGCCTCCGCGCCGCTGGCCATCAGCCGGATCGGCTCGCGCGACCTGAGCGTGCCCTGGGCGAGCCGGACGTACACGACCACGCCCTTGTAGGCGTCGTAGTGACTGTCGAAGATGAGGCCCTGGACCGGTTTGGCCGGGTCGCCCTTGGGCGGCGGGACGCGGGCGACGATGGCTTCGAGGATCTCGGGGACGCCCGTCCCGTCCTTGGCGCTCGCGAGGATGACCTCCTCGCGCGGGATCGCCAGGACGTTCTCGAGCTCGTCCATGATCGTCTCGGGGTCGGCCGACGGCAGGTCGATCTTGTTCAGGACGGGGATGAGGGTCAGGCCCTCGCGCATCGCGAGATGGACGTTGGCGAGCGTCTGCGCTTCGATGCCCTGGGTGGCGTCGACGACGAGGATGGCGCCCTCGCAGGCCTGCAGGCTGTGGCTCACCTCGTAGGCGAAGTCGACATGCCCGGGCGTGTCGATGAGGTTCAGGCCGTAGGTCTTGCCGTCGTTCGCCTCGTAGTCGAGCCGGACGGCGCGGGCCTTGATCGTGATCCCCTTCTCGCGTTCGAGGTCCATCGAATCCAGCACCTGGCTGGTCATCTGCCGCGCATCGATCGTGTGGGTCATCTCCAGCAGCCGGTCGGCGAGCGTGGATTTCCCGTGGTCGATGTGGGCGATGATGCTGAAGTTCCGGAGGCGGTCCTGGGGGATGGTCACGAGGCGGCAGTGTAGCCCGTCAGGCGGTCAAGGCGGCCAACACCAGCCGAAACACGACCACCGCCCAGGGTCCGCAGGACACGCTACCCGTCCGGGTGGCGATCAGATCATCGACGTCGCGAGGAGGCCCTGCTGATCGTGGCGCCGCCATCAGGCGGGGGGTCCGGACAGCAAGATCCGCTCGACAGCCTGTGCCCGCGAGTTCACCCCCAGCTTCTCGTACGCGTGCTCCAGGTGCTTGCCGACGGTACCCGCGGATAGGCATAGTCGCGCAGCGATCTCGGCATGCGAGTATCCCCGGACAGCCCAGATCAGCACCTCGGCCTCTCTCCGTGTGAGGGTCGCATCCCCGGCCGCCCAGTCGGACCGCCCCGCCAGTGCCTCTTCGCGCAGGCGGATGAGATCTTGCTGGACCACGTCCAGGATCTCCTGCTCGCGCCTGGAAAAGTCGGACCGGTACCTCAGCAAGTGCACGCAAGCCACGGAGCCGTTTGCGTCCACGAGCCAGATCTTCAGCGAATCCCGTATCCCATTCGGCTTCATGAACTCGCCGTGGAATTCGAGACGTTCGAGGTCGCGGCGACGGATCCGACCCGACATTCGCAGCGCACCATCGGCGGGTGAGAACCGACGCCACCCGATGGGGTTTTGCTCGGAGAACGTGAGCATGGCTTCGTCCGTACCGGGAGCAGACACGACGTCGTCGCTCTCGGAGTAGGCGATCGTCGAGCGATCCTCGCGTCGAAGCTCGAAATACGAGGCTTCGTCGGCGCCGACCAGATCGCGAATGGCGACGAGCGTCGGACGCGGGAAGGGATCGGACCGCGTCCCGATGGGAGCCGCTCCCAGGAAGCCGAAGATCCGCCTGAGGTCGGTCTCGGTCAATCGGCCCATCGGCGAAAATCTACGCCTCGAGCCGTATGGCGGCAAGGTCGGGGGGCAGCCTACCATCGACTCATGGGCCGACCGATCCGGATGGCGAAGCTTGGCGTCGCAGCACTCGCGTTTACGATCATCATCGGTTGCGCCACGAGTCCCGCCCCTGCGGGATCCCGGATCGAGCCTTCGCCTGGGACGTCAGCGGCAATGCCATCGCCGTCCACGACGAGCCCCGCCGTGGCGACCCCGACGCCGACCCCGCGAATCGTGACGGCGTCGCCGGTCGCCTCGGATCGCGCGGACGCGCCCCCGCCCGAGCTGCGTGGGATCTGGCTCACCCGCATCGGTTCCGACCGAACCCTCCTGACGCTGATCCCCGGCTTCTACAAGGTCTCCCGCGGTGGCGCTGGGGGCGGTGGCAAGATCTCGGTGAGCGGCGACCAGATCGAGTTCTTCGGCAGCAATCTGTGTGAGGGGTCAGGGACCTACTCGTGGATCGTCGATGGAGACGAGCTCACCCTCGCGCCGGTCACGGAGGACCCCTGTGGCCGCGCCTCGGCGCTGGCGAACATCACGTACACGCGGTACGCCGCCATCCCCTAGTCGACCGGCGTGGGGCATAGGCCGCCGTCGAGGGCCCGGGCGGACGGCACCTGTGCAAGGGTGCGCCATGAAGGCGTGGCTCCCGACGGGTGCTGCGCGGGTGCAGGTATGGGAGCGGTCGAACGTTCATCCGCGATGGGTTCGATGCGCGCTGGGCGCCGAGCGGCGGATGAAGCGCCTCACGCCGTCGCGGCGGCCAGGACGGTGACGCCCGACGACGATCAGCACGACCCCGATCACCTGGACCCGCGACAGCCGCTCGCCGAACAGGATGAAGGCCGCGACCGCGGCGATCGCCGCGAACTGGCTGCCGAGGACCGCGGTGATGGCGATGCTGTCGCGCGAGCCCCAGGCCGACAGCATCGAACCGAAGACCTCGCCCGTCCCGGCGATCACGACGAGGGGCAGGGCGGCACGGGTCACGGTGAGCCGCCGGCGGGCCAGGAGCGGCAGGGTCACGGCGATGACCCCGACGAGTCGCGCGGCCACGGCGACCCAGGCGACGGGCACGAGCACCGCCGCCTTGCCGGTCGCGACGAGTCCGACCCCGAAGATCAGGGCGGCACAGATCGACAGGATCGCGGCCCGGCGGGTCTCGGCATCGGTCGGATGGCGGCCATGGTCCGACGCGGCGGCTTCGGTCTCCGGCGTCGCGGGGCCTTCGATCGCGTCGGCGGTGATATCGATGCCGCCGACGGGCACCTCGGGGCGGGCGGGCTCCAGGGAGGCGAGGACGACGCCGGCCGCGATGACGATGAGCATCACGCCGGCGGTCAGGCCGATGGTGTCGCCGAGTGCGACGGCGATGAGCGGCCGCGAGCGCGCCCTCGGTCGCCACGATGGGCGCGACGACCGAGACCTTGCCGATCGAGATCGCGGCATACGTGAGGCTCAGGCCGGCGACGTAGCAGATGCCGGTCAGCAGCAGCAGCCCGAGGGCGGTCGGCGTGACCTCGGCGGGCGGGTTCACTCGCGATGGCGAACGGCAGCCCGACGATGACGCCGACGAGCATCACCCAGCCGATCACGACGCGCGAGCCGATCATCCGGCTGGACCGGGACGAGACGATGGTGGCGGTCGCCCACAGCGCGGCAGCACCGAGGCCGCCGATGATGGCGATCACCTGTCAGAGTGTGGAGGCTGACGTCGCCAGGCGTCTCGGCGGCGATGAGACCTGCCTCGCGCGAGGGCTGTGGTACCATCCGCCTTCGCGCCCGGAGCACGACCCGTTCCGACGCGTCCTGACGATCAACCCCAGTACGAACGAGGTTCGCCCACTTGGCCAAGACGCCCCGCACCTGGACCGGCGCACGCACGCCGTCGGGCCTCAAGCGTGTCCGCCAGGCGCAGAGCCGCCGCGAGGTCCTGCAGCCGCGCCGAAGCGCCGCGAAGACCTACGTGGCGAAGGCCCTGGCGTCCGCGGCCCTGCCTGTCGATGACAACAACGATCCGGCGGTCGCCCTCGTCGAGGCGCTGAGCGCCCTCGATCGCGCGGCCAAGGCCGGTGCCATCCACCCGAACGCCGCCGCGCGCCGCAAGTCGCGCCTGACCCGCAAGGTCAACGCCGCCCTGGGTGGTGCGAACCTCCAGTCCTCGGCGCAGGCGACCAAGGTCGTCGGCAAGGCCGCCGCAGCGAAGGCCGCCAAGGCCCGCATCGCGGCCGGCAAGGCCGGCAAGGCCAAGGGCGCCCAGACGGCTGCCGGCAAGGCTCGCGCCGCACTGAGCAAGACGGCCCGCGCCGAGGCTGCTGCCGCGAAGGCCGCCGCCGAAGCCGCCGCTACCGCGACGCCCGCCGCCAAGCCAGCGGCCAAGGCCACGACCGCGACGAAGACGACCAAGGCGAAGACCGCACCGAAGACGACCGCCAAGGCGGCTCCGAAGGCCGCTCCCAAGAAGGCCGTCGAGGCCCCGAAGGCGACCGCCAAGGCGGCCCCGAAGGCCAAGAAGCCCGCCGCGACCAAGTAGTCCGACCGGGCTACCGCCCGACGCGACAACGACGAACGCCCTGGCATCGCCAGGGCGTTTCCGATTCTCGGCGCACGGCGCCGGACTCGTCAGGCCGCGACGGACTCCGTGCCGGGCACCTTGGGGCGTGGCCGGAAGACGCCGTACAGCGCCGCGCCGCCCAGGCCACTCAACGTCGTCAGGAGGATGACCCGGCTGGCCGTCCCGAACTGCTCCTGCCAGTAGAAGGCCGTGAACGAGGCCACGTCGGTCACGCCCGCCGCCTCGAGATCGGGTCCGCGACCGGCGTCCAGGTAGCGCTGGTAGACGCAGTCGGCGCCGGTCGTGCATTCGATGCGGCCGCCCTGGCCCGCGTCGCGATAGCCGTCGTCGGCGAAGAAGAACAGGCCCTTCACCAGCAGCAGCATCACCGCCATCGTCAGGCCGGTGATGAACGCGGCGTACACGCCGTTCACGAGGATCCGGCTCCACGGTCCGGCCCGCCGGTCCGAGCGCTGGTTGGCGTAGTAGCCGATGAGCAGGCCGGCCGGGATCGTCAGGATCCAGACGACCCACTCGATCGGGATGATCAGCAGGAAGCTGACCGCGATGGTGACGCCCATGCCGATCCCGACATAGGCCGCGATGATCGCCCCCTTGTCCACGAACCGACTCACGAGGCCGAAGCGACCTCGACTTCGGGCGCGTGGCGGGCCGGGCTCGGGACGCCGGCCAGGGCGCTCAGGCCCGGATAGCGAGCCGCGTCGCCGAGCTCGCCCTCGATCCGCAGCAGCCGGTTGTACTTGGCGACCCGCTCGGAGCGTGACGGGGCGCCGGTCTTGATCTGGCCGGTGCCCATCGCGACGACGAGGTCGGCGATGGTCGTGTCCTCGGTCTCGCCGGAGCGGTGGGAGACCACCGCGGACCAGCCGGCGCCGCGCGCCAGCTCGATCGCCTCGATCGTCTCGGTCAGCGTGCCGATCTGGTTGAGCTTGATGAGCACCGAGTTCGGCGCGCCGCGAGCTCGATGCCGCGGGCGATGCAGTCGGTGTTCGTGACGAGCAGGTCGTCACCGACGAGCTGGACCGTCCCACCGAGCCGCTCGGTCAGGTGCTGCCAGCCGGTCCAGTCGTCCTCGGCCAGGCCGTCCTCGAGCGACACGATCGGGTAGCGTGCCGCCCAGTCCGCCCAGAGGTCGACCAGCTCGCCCGGAGTCCAGGGTCCGGCCCTCGCGGGCCAGGACGTACTGCGCGTCGGAGCGCCGTCCACGCCACTCCCCGGCTCGACGAGCTCGGTCGTCGCCGGGTCGAGCGCGATGGACGACGTCCACGCCCGGCCGGTAGCCGGCCTTCTCGATCGCTCGCAGGATGACCTCGACGGCGGCCTGCGTTGGTCGGCAGGGATCGGCGCGAAGCCACCCTCGTCGCCCTGGCCGGTCGCGTGGCCCTCGTCGTGGAGGATCGTCCGCAGAGCGCCGAAGATCTCGGCGCCGGCGCGCAGCGCCTCCGCGAACGTCTCGAGGCCCACCGGCATGACCATGAACTCCTGGAAGTCCGTGGAGTCCTGGGCGTGCTTGCCGCCGTTGAGGATGTTGAACATCGGGACCGGCAGCGTCCGTGCGCCGACCCCACCGAGGTAGCGATAGAGCGGCAGGTCGTACGACGCGGCCGACGCGTGGGCGCACGCGAGCGACACGCCCAGGATCGCGTTCGCCCCGAGCGCGCCCTTGTTCGTCGTGCCGTCGATGTCGATCAGCGCGGCGTCGATGCCGGCCTGGTCCGAGGCGTCGAGCCCCAGCAGCGACGGCGCGATGATGTCGGTCACGTTGGCGACGGCGGTCAGGACGCCCTTGCCACCGAACCGGCTCCTTGTCGCCGTCGCGCAGCTCGACCGCCTCGTGGGCGCCGGTCGACGCACCGGACGGGCACGGCGGCCCGGCCGACCGAGCCGTCGTCGAGGACGACGTCCACCTCGACCGTGGGATTGCCACGCGAGTCGAGGATCTCGCGGGCGTCGATGAAGTCGATCGCGGTGCTCATGCCTTCGCTCCGGCCTTGGCCTTGCTGCGGGACTTCGGCGCGGGCGCCGGGCGGTCCTGCAGGACGGTGACACCGGGGAGCTCGCGGCCCTCGAGGAACTCGAGCGACGCCCCGCCACCGGTGGAGATGTGGGTCATCGCGTCGGCCAGGCCCTGCTGCTGGACGGCCGCGACCGAGTCGCCACCGCCGACGACGACCGTGGCGCCGGCGGCCGCGCGATCGGCGAGGATCCGGGCGACGGCCTTCGTGCCGTGGGCGAACGACGGGATCTCGAAGACGCCCATCGGGCCGTTCCAGAAGACGGTCTTCACGTCGGACAGGGCGTCGACGATGAGGTCCTGGCTGGCCTTGCCGAGGTCCACGATGTGCCACGACGCCGGGATCTTCTCGGCGGGGAGCGTCTTGTATTCCGTGCCGCGCGTGACCTCCTTGGCCACGATGACATCGACCGGCAGCACGACCCGGACGCCGTTCGCCTCGGCCGTGGCCAGGATCCGGCGCGCATCGTCCACCCGGTCCGGCTCGGCCAGGCTCTTGCCGACGGCCTTGCCCTGGGCGAGCAGGAACGTGTTGGCCATGCCGCCGCCGAGGATCAGCAGGTCCACCTTGGTCAGCAGGTTGTCGATGACCTTGATCTTGTCGGAGACCTTGGCGCCGCCCAGGATCGCCGCGAACGGGCGCGCCGGCGACTTCACGAGCACGGACAGCATCTCGAGCTCGCGCTCCATGAGCAGGCCCGCGTAGCCCGGGATGAGCTTCGGGACACCGACCGTCGAGGCGTGGGCGCGATGGGCCGTCCCGAACGCGTCGTTGACGTAGAGGTCCGCGTAGGCGGCGAGCGACGCGGCGAAGGCCGGATCGTTCTCCTCTTCCGCGGCGTGGAAGCGCAGGTTCTCCAGGAGCAGCAGCTCGCCGGGGCGCAGCCGGTTGACGGCGTCCTCCGTGCCCAGGCCGAGCGCGTCACCGGTGACCGGGACGTTGCGGCGGAGCAGCTGGGTCAGCCGCTCCCCCACCGGCCGGAGACGCAGGCCGTCCGAGACCTTGCCGTTCGGCCGTCCCAGGTGGCTGGCGAGGACCAGGCTGGCCCCCGCGTTGAGCAGTGCCGTGATCGTGGGGATCGCGGCCCGGATGCGCGAGTCGTCCGAGACCTTGCCGTCGGCGAGGGGGACGTTGAAGTCCACTCGGACGAACACGCGCTTGCCGGCGACATCCGCGTCGCGGATGGTCAGCTTGTCCATGATGGGAGGGACCTCGAGCGGATCAGGCGGCGACGGGCAGGCGGGCGGCGATGTAGCTGATGAGATCCGCGACGCGGCAGCTGTAGCCCCACTCGTTGTCGTACCAGGCGATGACCTTGACCATCGTGCCGCCGATGACCATCGTCGACTCGGCGTCGATGATCGAGGAGCGGCTGTCGCCCTTGAAGTCCATCGAGACGAGCGGCTCGTCCGAGACGCCCAGGATGCCCTGCATCGGGCCGGCAGCGGCGGCGCGGAACGCGTCGTTGAGTTCCTCGACGCTCGTCGGCCGGCTCACGTTCGCCGTGAAGTCGACGACGCTGACCGTCGGGGTCGGGACGCGCAGGCTGAACCCGTCGAACTTGCCCTTGAGCTCCGGGATGACCAGGGCGAGCGCCTTGGCGGCGCCGGTGGTCGTCGGGATGATGTTCTGGCCGGCCGAGCGAGCCCGGCGCGGATCCTTGTGGGCGACGTCCAGGATGCGCTGGTCGTTCGTGTAGCTGTGGATCGTGTTCATCAGGCCCATCTCGATGGTCACGAGGTCGTGGACCACCTTGGCGGCCGGCGCGAGGCAGTTCGTGGTGCAGCTCGCGTTGCTGATGATGTGATGGGTCGCCGGGTCGTACTTCGCCTCGTTGACGCCGAGGACGATGGTGATGTCCTCGTGCTTGGCCGGAGCGCTGATGAGCACCTTCTTGGCGCCGGCCGCGATGTGGGCGCCGGCCTTGCCCGCGTCGGTGAAGATGCCCGTGCTCTCGAGCACGATGTCCACGCCCAGGTCGCCCCACGGCAGGTTGGCCGGGTCGCGCTCGGCGAGGATCTTGATCTCGCGGCCGTCGATGATGATCGACGAGTCGCCGGCCCGGACGTCGCCCGGGTACGTGCCGTAGGTCGAGTCGCGCTTGAACAGGAGCGCGTTCATCTCGGCGTCGACGAGGTCGTTCACGGCGACGACCTCGACATCCGGTGCGCGCTCGATGAGCGCTTTGAGCGACTGGCGTCCGATGCGGCCGAAGCCGTTGATCCCGACACGGGTGGTCATGGCGGTTACTCCTCGCGTCGGCCCACTGGCGGGGCCCTGGTCACGGTGACGCAATCGTACGCCGTCGCGGGGCTGGACGAAGGATGCGAGGGGGTTGCGGACGCGATCCGGTCGGCACTTGACATGACGAGACCCCCGCCGGAGCGGGGGCCTCGAGGTTGCGTCGTGAAGAAGGTCTAGCTGCTGGCGCCGATGCGGAAGACCTTGCCGCCGCAGACCGGGCAGGTGCCCTGGGTCGCCGGCTTGCCGTTCTTCATCGTGATGGCGACGGGGTTCTTGATCTCGACCTTCTTCTTGTCCTTGACGCAATAGGCCTCGGCCATGGGGTTCCTCCTCGATCCATCCGTGCGTCGCGGGAACCCATGTCCCGCATCCGCCTCGCGGTGCGTGTTACGTATGCTGCCAGAGTGAAGGACGCCAGCGCTCAGTCGCTGCGTCACGCTTCTGTCGTTCCATCTGGGCCAGGATGACCAGACTCTCCAGGCCGGTCTCCACGCAGGCCGCCTCGGCGGCATCCTTCTGGTCGTCGCCGACGAACGCTCCCGTCGTGCGGTTCGCATAGACCGCGCAGACGACGCCGGCGCGGCAGCGGGCGAGGGTCGCGAAGACGAGGAGGGCCGACGCCTCCATCTCGAAGTTCAGGACGCGCTGGCGCGCCATCTCCTCGGCGAGGTCAGGGTACCGGATGGGCAGCTGCGGGATGGGGCGGCCTTGCGCCCCGAAGAACCCCGGCGCTGTCGCCGTGATCCCGACGTGATACCGGTGCTTGAGTCGCTCCGCCGCTTCGATGAGGGCACTGACCGCCTCGTAGTCGGCGACGGCCGGGAATCCCTCGTGGACGAAGTAACTCGTCGTGGACTCGAGGCGGACCGCACCGGTGGTGATGACCAGGTCACCCAGGTCCATCTCCGGTTGGAGGGCGCCGCAAGACCCGACCCGGATGAAGGTGGGCCGCTCCGTGATCGCCAGGATCTCCGCCACCGCGATCTCGACGTTGTCCGTGCCGATGCCGGTCGACACGACCGACACCCGCTCGCCTCGATATCGTCCGGTGACCGAGGCGAACTCCCGGTGTCGGTGCTCGCGCTCGATCGATTCGAAGCGCGAGGCGATCCGGGCGGTGCGATCGGGGTCGCCGGGGAGGAGGATGTACTCGGCCAGTTCTCCTGGGCCGAGTCCGATGTGGTACTGCCGTTCTCCCGTCGGGACCGCGATCCTGCGGTCCGGGAGGTGTTCGACGCGGGGATCCGCGTTCGGCAAGACCGCTCCCTCGCTCGTGTGGCTGCTTCGCTGGCGCGAAACTCGGCCGAGGATAGTCCCGCGTTCTCACGAGCGTCAAGCCGAGTCGCGCGAGCGTGGATCCACGTTCGCCACGCTCGCGGCCGGGATGGGCGCCGTCCGGTCCGGTCCGACGATGGCCGCGAGGCGTGCCGAGACGCGCCCGGCAAGGGCCCGACGAGCCCGTTCCCGCCGCAGCGCGAAGGTCACCAGGAGCGACCCCAGCGTCAGGGCGACGAGCGTCACCGAGCGCCGCGATGTCCGTCGAGCCGGTCCCCGGGAGGTCGAAGCCGGCCAGGTCGAGCGAGGCCGCCGCGCTCGCGGACGGAGCCGCTGGATCGCTCGGGTTCGGCGCCGTCTCCTCGGCGACGGGATCGCCCGTGAGGACGATGGCGGCCGGGTCGGCCGTCGAGATGGTCAGGCCATCGGCCGTTCGGACGACCGTGCCGACCACGTTGATCGCATCGCCCGGCTCGATCAGGGCGAGGAGTTCGAGTGCCGGGCCGGACAGGACCACCGTGCCGACAGCCGTGCCGTCGTCGAGCCGGAAGCCGCCGGGTGCGACATCGACCACGAGTCCGCCGACGCGGACGGCGCGGCCCTCGAAGGCCCCGAGCTCGTCCAGGTCCACGTCGGGCGTGTCATCGGCCGTGGCACCGTCGTCGCCGGTCGTCGGCGGCCGCAGAGCCCGAGGACGAGGATCCCGAGGCGGCGCCGCCGGACGTGGAGGCGGAGCCGGACCCCGCCGCGGCGCCGAGCTGGAGATCGGCCACGGACCGCGGCAGGATCGCCGCTCGCTTGTCCGACGCCGACGGATAGGCCGCCCGCACGATGCCGGTGACCGTCGCGGTCCGTCCTTCGACCACGCGATCCACGGCGATCCCGGAGCCGGGCTGGCCGACGATCGGGACGCGCGATCCGCCGACGACGAGTTCGGCGCGCCATCGGTCGCCGAGCTTGTGGACATCGTCGATCCGGCCGGTGACCGTGACGAGTCGCCACAGGTGGGCCGACGATCGGTGCGGCGAAGAGTCGGAGCGAGCTGATCGGCGAACCGGCGGCGACGCGGTCGACGCCGGTCGCACGCAAGCGCGGCGATCCGTAGGCGGTCCCGACCTTGCCTTCGAAGCGGAACCTCGCTCCGACGGCCGGGCGGGCCGAGCCGGTCGGCAGGAGGACCTCGATCGCGCCGGTCGCATCCTGGACGACGATCCGACGACCGGAGGCATCGAGGAGGGACGCGCCGGCGGTGACGGTCGCCTCGATGACGACCGCTCGATCGTGCTGGCGCAGGGCCTGGGCGATCGAGATGACGTTCTGGTGGCCGGACGACGCGGACGGACCGGCCGATCCGGACGGCGCCGGCGATCGGGGCGGCCGACTGGAGCGTCAGGTCGTGGCGGTCACGTGACCAGATCCGATAGCCGTCGAGGGCACCCTTGCGCGTGGCACGCTGCCCGGCGATCCCGACGATGAGGTACGTCGCCTTCGGCTGGAGCAGGGTCGCGGTCAGGCCGCTGGACGCGTCCGCCTGGACGGTCAGCTTGGAGCCATCGGAGCGCTCGAAGCGGAACGTCAGGTCGCCACCGGCAGACCGGGTCGGCTTGGCCAGCAGCCGCCCAAGGACGGAGACGAGTCGTCCCTCGGTCGATTCGCCCGGCCCGTTCGACCCGAGCGGCACCGGCTGGGGCACGGGGGCCGACCCGGTCGAGCGGATGTCGCCCGTCCTGGGCCGAAGCTCGAGTTGGCCGTACGGGTCGGCGAGCACGCCCTTGACGACGAGGGAGGTCCCGCGCGGGTACCCGCTCGCCCCGAGCGGGAGGCGGACGACGATCCCGCCGGTCCCGTCGCCGATGGCGAGGAGGCGCGGGGAGCCGAGTCGGCCGGCCTCCGCGGTGACGATGCCGGCGACCGTGACCGTCTCACCGATGGCGCGGGTTCGCGCGGCTGCCGGCGTGAGCGCGGACGGGTCGGCGGTCGGAGCGGGCGTCGGTGTCGGCGTCGGCGCGTGGGGGTCGGCGTGGCGACGGGCGTCGGGTCGGGGGCGGGCGTCGGCGTGGCGGTGGGCGTCGGGACAGGCGTGGGCGTGGGAGTCGGGGGTCGGGGTGGGCGTCGGTGGCGGCGTGGCCACGATCAGCTCGCCGGACAGCGTGGCGTGGATCCGATAGCCCGCCGACCCGGTGCCGCCACTGTCGCGCTGGCCGAGCGGACCCGTGACGGTGACCTGGTCGCCTGACGCGATGGTCGCGCCACCAAGCGCGATCCGGGTCGACGACGGCGCGAACGATGCCCGACCCGTCATCGACATCGATCCCGAGGCCGTCGGACAGGGCGTCCGCGGACCCGATCACGGACCCGCTGACCGTCACGCGGATGCGCCTCCTGGGACTCGCCGAGCGCACCGGTCGTGGTCGTCACGGGCGCGGGCAACGCGACCGCCGGGCCGGCGACGAGGTCCGCCTCCGCCACGCGCAGCACGCGCTGCTGGTAGCGGGTGCCGAGCGTGCCCGTCACCTGGATGGAGGTGCCGGCGGGCAGAGCGTCGACGACCGCCGCGGCGAGGTAGAGGCCGATGCCGCCCGACGCGTCCTGGACGAAGGCGCTTCGGCCGGTCTCGAGGGCGCCGAGGTTCGTCGTGAGGGTGCCGGCGATCGTCACGGTGCTGTCGTCGGCGAGGAGCCGGGCCTGCCCGATCGGCGTCACGACCGGTGCGGGAGTCGGTGTCGGCGTGGGCGTCGGGGTCGGGGTCGGCGTCGGGTGTCGGCGTCGGGGGTGGGCGTCGGAGTCGGCGTCGGGCGTCGGGGTCGGGGTCGGCGCGGGTGTCGGCGCGGGGGTCGGGAGTCGGCGTCGGCGTCGGGGTCGGCGTCGGCGTCGGCGTCGGGTGTCGGCGTCGGTGTCGGCGTCGGACCGGGGCCAGCCGGGACCGCGGGCGAGGCCAGGTTCTGCGGGTTCGGCGCGGCCTGGACCAGCCAGTCGGCGAGGTTCACGTTCGTGTCGATGCCGTTCCCGGCCGAACCGCCGGGCAGTCGCTCGAGGCTGGATCCGGCCGCCGGCGCCGGCGCGGCAGCGCCCTCCACGAACGCGTTCGCCGCGTCGCCCCAGCCGACCGCGTCGACCACGGAGCCACCGACGACGCGGATCGCCACGGCCCCGCCGGTCGCGGCGAACCCGCCCGAGTACGTCAGATCAGCGCCCGGCGCGAGGATCCCGGCGGCATTGGCGATCAGCACCCGCCGGCCCGGCGCCAGCAGTGACGGGCTGGTCCAGGTCGCCTTGCGGGTCACCGTCGAGCCGGACGAGGTGGCATAGACGACCTCGAGCCCGCCCAGGTCGACGGTCCCGGCGCCCTGGTTCGCGATCTCCACGAACTCGTCCGACGCCGATGCGCCGCCGGTCTGGATCTCGGACACGACCAGGCTGGAGACCGGCCACGCGACGTCGGCCGCGAGGGCCGCGGCTGGACGCAGGGCCAAGCCGACCGGCGCGATCGCCAGTGCGAGGGCCAGGATGACGATGAGGGCGCGACGTCCCACGGGCCGGGTTCGATCCATGACTGACCTCCCGGCGGGACACGGGAAGGCGGGTCGTGACCGGACCGTTGTACCGACCCGCGCTCAACGCCGGCTTATCTCGCCGTGCACGACGGCTCATCCGGTGGCCATCCGCTACGATGTCCGCCACGCCCGAGCCGCCTGCACCGCTGCGTCAGGCGCCCCGCCCGGGGCCAGGACAGGAGACACCGTTGGCCCGCGCAAAGAGGACCGATCGCGCCGAAGCGCGCCGCCGCCACCGCGCCGCGACCGCCGCCGTCGAGGGCGACGTCGACACCGAGCCGTCCTCGGCGCCGACCGCCAACGGTTCGACAGCCGCCAGGACCTCGTCCGGGGCGACCACCATGTCATCGCCGGGCGGTCGCCTGCCGATGGGCACGGCCTTCCGACAGGCCTTCCACCCCGTCGACATCCGGGCCGACCTCGCCGCCCTCCCGTGGCTCGCGACTCCACACGAAGGCGCTGTGGGTCCCGATCCTCATCACCCTGGCCGGGACCGCCGCCATCGCGTTCGCGTCGACGGTGAGCGTCCAGAACACGATCGTCGCCGCGGTCACGTCCCTGATCTTCCAGTACTTCATCCAGCCGCCGGCCATCGGTGGCGTGTTCATCGCCGGCTTCCTGGCGCCCCGGGCGAGCTGGCTCCTCGGCATCATCGTCGGCCTGGTCGCGGCCCTCGTCGTATGCCTTCATCCTCTACGCCTTCCCGACGGCCATCTTCGGGGCGACGACGCCGGATCCGAACCAGGTCCGCGAACTCGCGACGTCCGGGTTCCTGCTCTCGCCGGTGTTCGGCGCCCTGTTCGCGTCCGGTGCGGCGTGGTATCGCCGCTTCCTCCAGCTGTCGAACCCGAACCGCGGCAAGCGCGCCGAGGCCAAGAAGAAGCCGAACGACGGCAAGTCGCGAACGACCGGTCGAGACCAGAAGGCCGGCGCCCGCCGCTAGGCACGTTCCGCGATCCGCGCAATCCGCCCCGAGCCCCCGTGCGAACCGGAGTGTGGATGCGCTACGTCGTCGAGTCGTGACGGCCGCCTGACGCGGAAGCTCGGGCCGCCAGGGCGACACCCGATCGACTCGATGTGGAGACGTCCCGGGCGCCGGTGATGGCCGCGAGGTCGTCATCGGCGTCTCTCGTTCAGCCCAGGCGGCGCATCCCGGCATGGCCCAGTTGGCGCACCCCGTCCGGTCCGCCCGGTCCGGCGACCGTGGCGGCCACCTCGGGGAGTGCCCGGATCTCCCGGGCGACCACGTTGACCACGGACCCCTCTCGCTGCAACTCCCCGTCCACCAGCAGCAGGGCGTTCCGCCGGACGACGCCACGCAAGCGGGCCCAGGTGTCCGGCCAGAGCGTGACGTTGACCATCCCGGTCTCGTCCTCGAGGGCCAGGAAGACCGTGCCCTTGGCCGTCATCGGGTGCTGCCGGGTCACGACCAGCCCGCCGATCCGCACCGTGCCCGGCCGCCGTTCCGAGAGGGCCGCGTTCGTCACCGCGCCCATCCGGTCCAGGGCGCCGCGGAACAGGCCGACCACCTGCCGCCGCGCGTCCAGCCCGATGACCGCGTAGGCATCGCCGATCCGCTCCGACTCGGTCAGCGGCGGCAACGCGGGAGCCTCCGTCGCGGGCAGCCGCAGGTCCATCGGCCGTCCGGCCACCGCGGACCGCTTGCCGGCTCCCCTCCCCGTCGACTTGCCGCGGATCGGGGCGGCCACCTCGCGCAACTGCCACAACAACGACCGGCGCGGCTGGCCCAGGCCGTCCATCGCCCCGATCCGGATGAGCCGCTCCAGGACCTCCTCGCCGAGCCCGGTCCGCTCCACGACATCCGCGAGGCTCGCGTACGGCCCGCGCGCCAGCTCCCCGTCCAGGAGGGCCTGGTGCTGCTCGCCGATCCCCTTGACCAGGTGCAGGCCCAGGCGGACGCCCCACCCGGCGGTCACCTCGGGGATCCAGCGCTCGCGTGACGCCGCGGACGGGATGACGCAGGCCGGCGAGCGGATCGGCTCGGGCCGGGCCGCGACCCCCGCGCCGTCGGGGAGTGGCTCGCCGGGCCGGCCCACCCATTCGGTCGTCGTCTTGTAGCTCGAGCGTGCCAGGTCCACGGGGAGCACCGTCACGCCGTGCCGCTTCGCGTCGTTGACGAGCACCTCCACCGGGTAGAAGCCCATCGGTTGCGCATTGACGAGCCCGACCAGGAACTGCGCCGGGTAGAACAGCTTCAGGAAGGACGACTCGTAGGCGGTCCGGGCGAAGGCCGCGGCGTGCGACTTGGCGAACCCGAAGCTGGCGAACGCCGCGACCTGGCGGAACAGCTCCTCGGCCATCTCGGCGGTCATCCCGGGCTGGCGCAGGCAGCCATCGAAGAACTGCTGGTGGAGCTTCTCCATCTCGCGACTCGAGCGCCACGTCCCCATCGCCCGCCGGAAGCCGTCCGACTCGGCCGGCGTGAACCCGCCGACCTCGATGGCGATCCGCATGATCTGCTCCTGGTAGAGGATCACGCCGAGCGAGTCCTTGAGGATCGGCTCCAGGCTGGGATGGAGGTAGGCGACGGGCTCGAGGCCCTGCTTGCGGCGCAGGTACGGGTGGACGGCATTGCCCTGGATGGGGCCCGGCCGGATGATCGCGACCTCGACGACCAGGTCGTCCAGGTTCTGCGGCCTCGACTTCGGCAGCGTCTGCATCTGCGCCCGGCTCTCCACCTGGAAGACGCCGACCGTATCGGCCGCCTGGAGCATCTCGAACACCTCCGGGACGTCCTCCGGCAGCCGGTCGAGGTCGAGGCAGACGGCGCAGTCGTGTTCGATGAGCTGCATCGTCTCGTCCATCGCCGCGAGCATCCCGAGGCCCAGCAGGTCCAGCTTGATGAGCTTGAGCGTCTCGACGTCGCGCTTGTCGAACTGGACGACGACCCGATCGACCATCGTCGCCCGCTCCAGCGGCGCGATATCGATGAGCGGCGCGGCGGTGACCAGCATCCCGCCGCTGTGGATGCTGAGGTGGCGCGGGAACCCGTCGATCCGGGCGCAGAACTCCAGCCAGCGCTCCCAGTCGCTCATCCCCACGGTGCTCCCGCCGCGGGCCTGGGGCGGCGGCTCCGGCTCGATCCGGGCGACGGAGGAGTGGCCGCGCCGCCCCCGTCGCCGCCGCGGGCGGCGGATCCCAGCGCGTCGGCCGGCCGATCTTGTCGGTGGCGCGCGGTGCCGGTTCCAGCTGGCCGCTCTCCGGGTCCACCCGCCGACCGTCGATGAGCGGCGGCGCCACCAGCCGGTCCCGATCCGCCTCGTAGCCGGTCCCTCGTCCGGCGCGCAGCCAGGTGACGCTCGCCGGCGTGTCGCCCGGGCCCGCCCTCGTCGTCCGACGGGCCCCGCCGCGACGCCGCCGTCCGCGGCGCGAGCGGGTCGTCGCCGAGCCAGGCGAACGGCCGTGGGGCCGCCGGATCGTCCGGCGCCGGCGGCTGGTCGCCAGGGCGGGACCTTGCCCACGAGCGGGACGCGCTGCTGCAGCTGGCCCATCCGATCGACCAGGCCGTGGGCCTCGGCACGCTCGGCCGCGAGGACCTCGGCCGGCGATCCGTCTCCCGCCCGCCGGAAGAACTCGGCGAATCCGCCGTCCGCTTCGAGATCGCGGCGGACCATGACCGAGTCGTACGTCTCGAGCGCCTTGGCCACCCGATCCACCAACGGGCGCGGGAACCCGAGCGCGTAGCCCACCTCGCGGACCGCGGACCGCGCCCGGTACGTGACGAGGTTGCAGACCATCCCCGTGTGCTCCGGTCCGTAGCGTCGGTAGATGTACTGGATGACCTCCTCGCGGCGCTCCGAGGAGAAGTCGATGTCGACGTCCGGGTAGGTCGTCCGGCCCGGGTTGATGAAGCGTTCGAACAGCAGGTTGTGGGCGATCGGCTCCACCCGGCTGATCCCCAGCGTGTACGACACGATCGAGCTGGTCGCACTGCCCCGACCCTGGGCGGGGATCCCCTGCTCCTTCGCGAACTGCATCAGGTCCCAGCAGATGAGGAAGAACTCGGCGAGGCCGGCCCGCTCGATGACATCGAGCTCGTGCGCGAGCCGGGTCATGACCGCCGCGGTCATCGGGTGGTAGCGGCGGCGCGCGCCGGCCCAGCACAGCTCCGAGAGGTAGGAGAACGGCGTCTCCCCGTCCGGCACCGCGAAGCCCGGGAAGCGGTACTGCTCGAAGCCGAGATCGACCTGGCACGACGCCGCGAGCTCCACCGAGGTCGCGATCCCCTCCGCCCAGCGCCTCGCGGCCGGACGACCGAGCCGACCCACCGGGCCAGCGCCGCCAGCTCCTCGCCCGACTTCAGGAACGACTCCCCGTCCGATCGGCGCAGGTCCGCCAGCGTCTCGAGCGTCCGGCCGTGCCGGATCGCGGTCAGGACGTCGGCCAGTTCGCGGTCCTCGGGTCGGGCGTAGTGGACGTCGTTCGTCACCACGACCGGCAGGCCCAGCTCCCCGGCGAGTGCGGCGGCCTCGGCGACCAGCCAGTCGTCGTCGGCGGCGAGGTGGTGCGACAGCTCGATGAAGAAGCCGCTGCTGCCCGGCCCGTCGCCCCGTCCGTACAGCGCGGCATACCGTTCCGCCACGGCCCGGGCGCCCGCCCGGTCGCCCACCCGCAGGCGCCGGATCAGCTCCCCGTCCCGACACCCGGACAGGGCGACCAGCCCCTCGGTGTCGTCGGCCAGGAGCGCCTGGCTGAAGCGCGGCACGCCCTTGGTGCCGGCCATGTTCGCCTTCGAGATGAGGCGGCACAGGCTGCGCCAGCCCGCCGGCGACCGGGCCAGCAGGACGAGGTGCGGGCCGCGGGTGCGCTCGCCGATCCCGCGCAGGTCCTCCTTGACCGGCTCGCGATGCCCGGGCAGCCGCGCTCGACCGGGACGGGGCCGGGCCGGGAGGCCGTCGGATGGCTCCCGGGACCGAGGTGGAGGCCGGCGCGCCGTCCCCGCCGCCCGCCGCGACCCCGGCACTCCCCCGTCGCCTGGGACGGCGTGGCGCGATGACCACGCGATCCGGATCCGCGACGGCCGGATCCAGCAGCTCGATCTCCACGCCGACGACCGGATGCAACCCGACCGCCTGGGCGGCGCTGACGAACCGGACCGCGCCGTACAGGCCCGCGTGATCCGTGACGGCCAGGCCGGTCAGGCCCAGCTCCACGGCCCGCTCGACCAGGTCGTCGGGCGCGGACGCGCCATCGAGGAACGAGAAGTTCGTGTGGCAGTGGAGCTCGGCGTACGGGGTGGGTGCCACGGGGTCGCTCCGGTCCTGACCGGCTGGCTGGGGGCCGTCCAGTATAGAACGGACGTTCTATCGAACGCCACCCCGCGATCGGCAGGACCAAGGTAGGACTGGACGAATCGGGCGTCCCGGGGTTTCCTTAGCGGGATGCGATCGACCCTCCGCCGCCCCCATCGGCTGGTCCGCCCGGCCGTCGCCGCCCTGCTGGCCCTCGTCACCGTGCTGCCCGCCGGCCTGTTCGCCGACGCGCCACCGGTCCAGGCGGCCACGACGATCCGGCCGCGGATCACCGGCATCGCGCCGCTCAGCAAGGAGGTCTACGGCTACCTCCCGTACTGGCGCATCGATGCGACGACCGTCGACCGGATCCAGTACGAACTGGTCTCGACGATCGCCATCTTCGGTCTCGGGATCAAGGCGGACGGGAACCTCGACACCGGCCTGGGTCGGGTACCAGGAGTACATCGGCGACGACGTCGCGGCCATCACGAACGCGGCCCACGACAAGGGCGTCCGCGTCGTCCCGACGTTCCAGATGTTCGACTCCGGCAGCCTGCCCAAGATGCGCGCCTTCCTCGCCAGCACGACCGCCCAGAACCGGTTCATCGGCCAGGCGCTGGACCTCATGGAGGCGCGCCAGGCGGACGGCGCCAACCTCGACTTCGAGCCCATGTTCAACGAGGACGCGGCGTCCTACCTCGCGTTCGTCGCGCGGTTCCGCACGGCGATGAAGGCCCGCTTCCCGACGGCCCAGCTCGTCAACGCCACCTCGGCCGGGGCCGGCAAGGAGCTCATCCTGGGCCTCGTCCCGCTCGTCGACCGCCAGATGATCATGACCTACGGCTATCGGAACTCGTCGTCCACCGCGGCCGGCGCGGTGGCCCCGCTCGACAACACGACTCGCACGGTGAAGGCCCACATCACGCGGATCCTCCAGTGGGCGCCGGCGAACACGGTGCTCCTCGGGCGTGCCGTACTACGGCTACGACTGGCCGGTCACCGCCAACGTCCCGAACGCCACCGTCCAGTCGAACAAGACGACCTACGGCGCCGTCGCGGCCGTGACCTACGCGAGCGCCCGCGACTTCCTGGCCGCCCATCCCGAGGTGCCGCGCCAGTACGACGCGCTCGAGGGCAGCGGCTTCTACACCTACTGGGAGCCGATCAAGAAGACGTGGCGGCAGGTCTACTTCGAGGAGGAGCGCAGCCTCACCGAGAAGTACGACTGGGCGCTCGCCATCGGGCTGGCCGGCATCGGGATCTGGACGCTCGACAACGACCGCGGCTACCCCGAGCTGTGGGACCTCCTTCGGATCGAAGTTCTACGCCCCGGTCCACGCCGTGACGGTCGGCGCGTACGTGACCAACGTGGCCTCCAGAGTCCGGCTACGTGGAGGCCGTCGTCCACTACAACGGCAAGAACGTCGGGACCGTCCCGGAGCGTGGCACGTGGATCTGGACGCTCCGTGACGCGAAGGACAAGGTGTGGCTCACGGGCAAGGGTCCGACCGAGACGATCTACCCCGGAAAGGCCATCGGACACGCGACGAAGGTGCGCATCGGACTGGCCAGCAAGTTGCCCGCCGGGACGTGGTATTTCAGGGCTCGTTTCGAACGCGTTCCGGGTGCATACTTCCGTTCGCCGGATGCGGGGTTCCGCCAGCCGTACTGACCGCCGATGGTCAGGCGTGCGTCGCCAAGATTCCCATCCCCGGCACGAAACAAGTTCGGGGGTATCGGCGTCTCAGTGGCATGCACGCACCGATCCAGCCGATCAAGCCCGTTGCGACCGCCGCGCTGCGTCGAGTCGCGATGATCCTGATCGCGGTCGTGCTGATCTTCATCCTCTTCCCAGCGGTCCTGGCAGTCCAGGCAGCGGTGCGCTGACACCGCCTTCACATCAACCCGAAATCTCGGCGCCTGGGGAGGCCCGAGACAGTTCGGCGGCGACGGTTCCCAGAGATCCGTACGCCGACCAGCCGGCAGGTCGGTGAGCGACCAGCTCGGCCACAGGACCCCGCTGCTTTGGGGGCGGCGGGGTCCTGTCACGTCCGGCCACGGTACGATGGCCCGCGTGCGAACCCCCCGACTCCCGGTCCTGAGCCTGCTCTTGGCGCGCTCGTCGTCGTCGCGGCGTGCGGCGTCGTCGGCCACGGTCTCGCCATCGGCGGCGCCCACCGCGAGCCTCGTCCCGGCACTCACCGGCCAGACCGACACCGAGTGGGGCCGCATCTGGGACACGGTTCCCGCTGACTTCCCGATCTACGCCGGGCGCGACCGAGGCGAGCGAGGCGGCGACCGGACCGACCTCGGCCGAGTTGGCCGTCTTCGGATCGCCGCCCAAGCGCGTCATCGAGTGGACCGCGAAGGAGCTGACGTCGGACGGCTATGCCATCAGCGGCGGGACGGCCCCGTTCGAGGACGGGAGCTACAGCATCGAGGCGACCGGCGAGGCCGGCTGTCGCATCCTGGTCACGGCTGCGCCGCTCGGCGGGATGACGGCGGTCTCGATCCTGTACGGCGCGGCGTGCCCGAACACGTGAGCGAAGGAGCCTGACATGAAGCCGAGACGGCGCGACTTCTTCGGGGCCGCAACGCTGTCCATCGTGCTGGTGGCGCTGGTCGCGGTCATCGTCGGGGCCAACATCCCGGCCTGACCGGTCCCGTCCGCCTGACCGGAACGTGCCGGATGGGCGAAACCGGCAGCTGCGGCTGGACTATGATTCGTGGCGATCGGCCGGGAATCCGATCCTGTAGCTCGGGGGACTGCTGGTGCAGTCGGCACAGCCGCGTGATCTTGGCGCGCTCGCGCTCGTCGTGGGCCTGTTCCTCGTCCTCTTCGTCGTCACGCTGATGTTCGGAGCCTCACCGCGCTGACCCCTCCCGCCGGCGATCCCATCCAGGCCGTTCGCGGCTGGCTGCGTGCCGAGTCGATCGCCGCGTTCGTCGCCGGCGCCGCCCTGTACCTCTGGCTCGGGGCTCCCTGGTTCCTGCTCATCCCGCTGTTGCTCGTGCCGGACCTCTCGATGGTCGGCTACCTGCACTCCCCGAAGACGGGCGCCCTGACCTACAACCTGGTCCACAACTGGGCGACCGGCCTGATCGTGCTCGGCGCGGGCCTGTGGCTGGCGTCGTTCCCGCTGGCGGTCGCGGGTTCGATCCTCATCGCGCACGTCGGCATGGACCGCGCGCTCGGCTACGGCCTGAAGCTGCAGACGGCCTTCCAGGACACGCACCTCGGCCGCATCGGGAAGCGCCGGGACGAGGCGGGCACGCCCTAGTCGTACAGGCGCTCCAGGTGCCACGTGCCGTCGAGGCGGTCGAGGTAGACGAGGGCCAGCCAGCGTTCGCCGACGACCTTGACGTAGTCGCGGGCGATCGGCTCGCGCCACCAGGCCTCCTCGATGCGCCAGCGGTTGCAGACCTCGACGGGCTCGCGGCGGCCGTTCCAGCGGATGGCGGTGAGGGCGCCGGCCGCGTCGATCTCGACATCGATGAGCGGGTGCTCGCGCAGCAGGCGGGTCATCCGAGGTCCACCGGGCGCCAGGTCCAGCGCCGTTCGGGGAGTGGCGCTTCGGGGTCCGCCAGCTCCACCCGGCGGATGCGGTCCTCGCCGAACGTGAGCGCGAGGCGGGCCAGTTGCCAGGCCAGCCGGGCGTTGCGGGCGGCCTGCGGCACGAACAACGGGAGCTGCTGACCGGCGGCCGGTTCGGCGCCGGCGAGTTCCAGCGACAGCCGGGCGACCGCGGCCGGTGGCGGCGTCCGTTCCAGGCGGGCGAACAGGAGTCGTTCGATGGCCTCGGCGTCCGAGGTGGGTTCGGGGAATCGCTGTGCCGCGACCAGCTCCCCGGGCGTGCCGGCCGGGGCGAAGGCGAGATCGAGGTCCAGGCGCAGGGTCGCGCGGGTGACGGCCAGGCCGCGGGCGGCGGTCTGGGTCGCGAGCGCCACGACCAGTCGATGGAGCACGAAGCGGAGCGGTTCGAGGTCCTCCACCGGCGGCTCGACCGGGACGGCGAGGGCGAGGCGCTCGGGCGTCCGGCGCGGGCGGAACGGATCGGTCTCCTCGCCGTTGGCCCGGGCGTGGATGCGGGCGCCTTCCGCCCCGAAGCGGGCGACGAGCGCCGACGCCGGCAGGTCCGCCACGGCGCCGATCCGTCGAAGGCCGAAGCGCGACAGCCGCGCCCGGATGTCCGAGATCCGTGGTCAGCAGGCCGGCGTGGCGCGGGGCGAGGAAGGCCGCCTCGCCACCGGGCGGGACGAGGACCGGATCGCCGTGGCGAGCGTGGACGGCCGCGATGGTGGCCGCGAACCGGGTCCCGGCGGCCCCGACCCGGGTGGGCGGCGGGCTCGGCGGGTCGCCGCGTCGCGGGTCGACCGGCAGGGCCGCCCGCGAGTGCCGCCACCAACCGCCCGACGAGGACCGGTTCGGCGCCCCACAACGGCTCGAGGCCATCCGCCTGGACCTCGAACAGGCCGAACGCCGGGTCGAGCGGGTCCGTGCTGCCGGCCAGGCCCGGGCTGAACGCGGCGAGCGCCTCGAAGACGGCCTCGGCGATCGCCCGGTCCGCGTCCGGGTCCGCCTCGATGAAGGTCGCCTCAGGGGCGAGCCGGTGGGCGCTCCCGAGCGGCATCCCGCGCCGGACGCCCAGCGCCCGGGCCTCCGGATCCGCGTCGATGACCGGTCCCGGATCCCACGGCCGGCCGCCCAGCACGATCGGACCCGGCGGGAAGGGCTCGGAGGCGCGCGCCCGAGCGAGCTGGAGCGGGAGGTGCGGCTGGTGGAGGTGGATGAGTCGCATCGCGGGTGGTCCGTTCGGGCTGGATCGCGGGGGCATGGATCGGGGGCTGATCGAGCAGGAGATCCGGGCGGCGGAGACAGGCGTCCCGTTCACCGCCCTCGGCGTAGAGGATCCGGAGGGTCGCCCGCTTGCCCGGCGGCCCGTATCGATTGCGGGCGACCAGGGCCTCCGTGCGTTGGCCGACGACATCCCGTCCGAGCCGGATCCAGGACCGCCGGGCGAGTTCCAGGCGCAGGCCGGTGGCCTCGGCCACGGCGGTCGACAGGCCGCCGGCGGGACCCGGCGTCTCGAGGACGATGAGGATCGCGTCCGAGCGACGGGCGAACGCGGCCAGGCGACCGAGCCGGTCGGCGATGCGGGCCGGGCTGTCCGTGGGGGCGAGCCGGCCGCCGGGCAGGTCCAGGAAGAGCAGGTCCACCGAGCGGCCGGTCAGCAGGGAGCCGGCGATCGTCAGGCCCTCGTCCAGCGAGGCCGGGGTGATGACGACGAGCCACTCGAGATCGACGCCGCGGGCGACCGCCTCCACCGGGTCGAACGAGCGGGCGAGATCCAGCCAGGCCACGACCGAGCCCTGCGCCTGGGCCTCGGCCGCGACCCGGAGGGCGAGCGTCGTCCGGCCGCTGGAGCCGTCGCCGCGGATGGCGACACTGGCCGAACGGGGCAGGCCGCCGGGCCCGAGGATCGCATCGAGCGCCGCGAACCCGGTGTGGATGACCCGGTCGTCGGCGTCCGGGTGCGGGGTCGGTCCGGCGTGGCGTCGGTCGCCCCGGCGCGTCCGCCGGGGAGTGGCGCGATGGCGCCAGTGACCGCCCAGCGACCCGCGGAGCTGCCGCTCCCCAGCGAGCCTGGAGGGTCGCCATGGCTGCCGTCACGTCCGGGGAAAGGGTCGCCATCGGACGGTCATAGTAGAACATCCGTTCTAGTCGAACAAGCGGCCCCTGTCGTCATGACCTATGGCCCTGTCGGCCGATCCGGGCCACGGCGGAGACTGGGTCCAGGCGCCGATAGACGCACACCATCCACGCATCGGAGACCGCCATGACCCTCGTCGCCGAGACCCCGGACCCACGACCCGCGGCACCGACACGATGCGAGCGACCGTGTTCCACGGCCCGGGCGACTTCCGCGTCGAGGCGGTCCCACGGCCGCGCGCCGGCGCCGGCGAGGCCGTGATCCGCGTCACGCTCGACGACGATCTGCGGCACCGACGTCCACATCGTCAAGGGCGAGTACCCGGTCCGACCCGGGCTGGTCATCGGCCACGAGCCGGTCGGCGTGATCGAGGAGCTGGGGCCGGGCGTGACCGGCTACGAGATCGGCGAACGCGTGCTCGTCGGCGCGATCACGCCTGCGGCCAGTGCCGCGCCTGCCTGTCCGGCAACCTCTGCCAGTGCGGCCACGGCGACGGCTACGAGGCCTCGGCGGCTGGCGCTTCGGCAACACGATCGACGGCGCCCAGGCCGAGTACCTGCTCGTCCCGACGGCCCAGGCCAACCTCGCGCCGATCCCGGACGGCGTGACCGACGAGCAGGTCGTCCTGCTCGCCGACATCGCCTCGACCGGCTTCGCGGCGCCGAGTCGGGCGGCGTGCGGATCGGCGACGCGGTCGTGGTCTTCGCCCAGGGGCCGATCGGCCTGTGCGCCACCGCCGGCGCCAAGCTGATGGGCGCGTCGCTCGTCATCGGCGTCGACAGCGACCCGGTCCGCCTCGCGATGGCAAGCGGCATGGGCGCCGACGTCGTCGCTCGACTTCACCCAGGTCGACGTCGTCGCCGAGGTCAAGCGCCTGACCGGCGGCGGCGTCGACGTGGCCATCGAGGCGCTCGGCACGCAGGAGACGTTCGAGAACGCGCTGCGCTGCCTGCGCCCGGGCGGCACGCTGTCGAGCCTCGGCGTCTACTCGGGCAAGCTCGAGATGCCGTACGACGCGTTCGCGGCCGGCCTCGGCGATCACCGGATCGTGACGACCCTCTGCCCGGGCGGCAAGGAGCGCATGCGGCGGCTCATCGCCATGGTGCAGTCGGGTCGCTTCGACCCGCTGCCGCTGATCACGCATCGCGTTCGCGCTCGACGACATCGTCGAGGCCTACGACCTCTTCAGCGACCGGCGCGACGGCGTGCTCAAGGTGGCCATCCACCCGTAGGCGCGGCCCGCAGCGGGCGATCGGGGAACGGCCTGACCTGGCTCCCCTTGCCATGTCCGCCATGGAGTCGCCGTCGCGTCACGGGATGGCGATCAGACCATCCCGACGGCGACCCCGCTCAGTCCGAACCACTGGATCGGCTTCAGTCGCTCGCCCAGGAACGCGACGGCGATGAGGATCGTGACGGCCGGCCCGAACGACGAGGCCAGCCCGACCAGCCACGTCGGGGCCGTCCGAGATCCCGAACGCGAACACCGCCAGGCCCGACGACATCCAGCATGCCGGCCAGGATCACGAGTCGCCACGACCCGGCGCGACGGGACGATGACCGCGGCCACGGACCCGTCGCCGTCGCGCCGCGAGCCCGTCGAGCGGCCAGCCAGACGACGATCCCGACGACGACCAGGCCGAGCGTCGCGTTGACGACCCGGGAGACGAGCAGGACCTGGAGCCAGTCCGCGTAGCCGATGGCCACGTCCGTGGTGATCGCCATCATCGCGAACAGGACGAGCGCGACGATCGAGAAGATGACGCCCGGACCGGCCAGGCGCGTGCTCCGCCAAGCCACCTCGAAGGCGATCCCGGTCAGGATCACGCCGATCGTCGCGACCGTCGCACCGAGGGCCTGGAGCGTGCGTCAGCGTCTCGCCGCGCAGGACGACCGACAGCACGACCGTCAAGCCGCCGTACGCCGCGACGATGCCGCTGACGACGGCGATCGGGCCGACGCGCAGGCCGGTGAAGTAGATGAGGTACGCCCCGGCGCCGATCAGCCCGAGCAGCGCGGACAGCGCGAGCGCGGTCGGGTCGGTCGGGAGCGCCGTGCCCGTGACGAGCGCGACGACGACCAGGATCGTGGCCCCGACGAGCTGCACGCCGGCCACCACCCGCAGGCTGCCGATCGCGCCGGCTGGCGAGCGCCGATGCGATGTCCATCGTGCCCCAGGCGAGGGCGGCACCGAGTCCGGTCAGCAGTCCGATGGGCATCGGGGAGCCTAGCGGGCCGTCGTCCGACCTCGTGCTACCATTCCGGCACCGGTCCCCCGTCCGCGGACGTGGCGCGACCCTCCCGTGGGGATGTAGCTCAGCTGGAAGAGCACTGCGTTCGCATCGCAGGGGTCAGGGGTTCGAGTCCCCTCATCTCCACCATCGCCTCCCGGGCGACCGTCCTCCCCGTCTACACTCGACCTCGTGACCGCCGTCGATGCCGCCTCCGCCGAGGCCATCCGCCTCCAGGCCGAGGAACACCCGCTCGTCGAGGACGCCCCACCGGCGACACCCGCCGAGCACGTCCTGCGCCTCATGCACGAGCGCGCCTATGACGAGGCCGTCGGACACGCCGGCAGGTCGCGATGTCCTCGATGTCGGGTGCAACACGGGCTACGGGACGATGCGGTTCGTGCCGGTCGCCCGGCGCGTGGTCGGGTAGACGTCTGCCCCGGGCGATCGAGGCGGCCGTGCAGCGCGCACACGATGGACATCCCGAGTTCCTGGTCACGGACGGGACGACGCTCCCGTTCGCGGACGACGCGTTCGACCTCGTGACGTCGTTCCAGGTCATCGAGCACCTCGGGGACCCGATGCCGTACCTGGCCGAGCTGACCCGGGTCGTCCGGCCCGGCGGCGAGATCGTCCTGGCCACGCCGAACGCCGCGATCCGACTGGACCCGGGCATGACGCCCTGGAACCAATTCCCGTCCGCGAGTTCACAGGCGACGGAGCTCCAGGCGCTCCTCGAGCGCGCCTTCACGGACGTCCGCGTCCTCGGGATGTTCGCGGCCGAGCCGATCTACGACACCGAACTGGCTCGCGTGGACAAGGCCCGCCAGCGAGCCCGGCGGATCGCCGCGGCCGAGGCGCGAGCGGCCGCGCCAGCCACCCACGCCGGCCCAAGCGTTCGCTTCCGGTCCGGATCGCTCGGCCGTCGTCCCGCCTCGCTTCGCACCCGTCTACGAACGCTGATCGGCCGGGGTACCGGCGGTCGCCCCCGCGAAGCCGGCAGCCACCTCGCGCCGGCGCCCTCGGCGCCCCGCCGTCCGGTCGAGACCCCGCCCGTGGACATGACCGCGTTCCTGGCGTTCACCGTCGACGACGTCTGGTATGCCGGCGACGACGTCGATCGTCGATGGACCTGCTGGCGATCTGCCGAGTGGACGGCACCGGACGGAGCGGCGACGCCCGCAGACCCGTTCAGGACGGTCCGACCGCCTGATCGTCGAGCGCGCCGTGCAGCTCGTCGAATGGTCGTGCAGCCACTTCGCCAGCGCTGTGGTCCGGCCGCCGTGAGGCGACGAGCGCCCAGAACGCGCGGGCCGTGGCCGAAGACGCGCAGGTGCGCCAATTCGTGGATGACCACGGTCTCCAGCGCCTCCGGCGGAGCCAGGATCAGCCGCCACGAGAAGGCCAGGCGGCCCTGGCGCGACGCACTCCCCCAGCGCGTCCGCTGGTCTCGGATGCTCAGTGCGGCCGGCGTGACGCCGAGGGCCGCGCTGGCGCGCGATGTCGCGCTCGATGGCGGTCCGGGCGCGTGGCTTGAGCCACGCTTCGAGCACGGCCGCGGTCGAGCGCCGGTCGGCCGGGGCCAGGCGGACGATCGATCTCGTCCTCGTCGGTGCCGCCGATGCGCTCCACGGTCGATCGCCGGACGCCCGGGACGGGCGGCTCGAGTCGAAGGCGGTGCAGGTCGCCACGGAACCGGAGCGTCGCGCCATCCCGCAACCCGCCACGCGCCGCGAGTTCGGCCTGGTCGCGCGCCTGCGTCGCCAGGTGGCGGCGGAGCCACGGCTCGCGCTCGCCGAGGAACGCGTCGACATGACGCTCGGGGTCGGCCAGCCGCGCCGCGGTGGCCGGGACCGTCACGACCACGCCGCGGTCCGGACGGATCACCACGCGCAGGTCCGCGCCCTCGGCGAGCGGCGGAGCGTGTATGCGAGCGGACCGCCGGGCAGGCGGGCGATGGCGGACGTCTCGAGCGCGCCGGCGCGGTCCAGGGTGGTCGCCATTCGTCCCGGATGGTGACACGGCCGCGTTCGATGCCGTCGCGTCTCGACGGCAGGCAGCTGAGTGCTGATCCGGGTCCACGGCGGCCTCTGGTAGAATGCGCGCTCCGTGGGGCTATAGCTCAGCTGGAAGAGCACCTGCATGGCATGCAGGGGGTCCGGGGTTCGAGTCCCCGTAGCTCCACCATGAACCGAGACAGCCGACCTCCCACCCCTCGCCCGGCCGGCGGGGGGTGCGTGGTATCCGAGGGCCCACGTGACCGAGTCCGACCGACACCGCCGACACCGGACCGAACCCGGATCGAGCGCTACGACCCGACCGCCATCGAGCCGCGCTGGCAGGCGCACTGGGCGAAGCTCGACCTGTACGAGACGGACCTGCGCGACGCGTCGCAAGCCCAAGTACTACCTGCTGACGATGTACCCGTATCCGTCGGGCGACCTGCACATCGGCCACTGGTACATCGTCACCCCGTCGGACGCGCTCGCGCGCTTCCGGCGGATGCACGGCTACAACGTCTTCTTCCCGATCGGCTTCGATGCCTTCGGCCTGCCCGCGGAGAACGCCGCCATCAAGAACGGCGGCCACCCGTTCACCTGGACGATGGCCAACATCGAGAACATGCGCCGCCAGTTCCGGACGATGGGCGCCACGTTCGCCTGGGACGCGGAGGTCGTCACGGCCGACCCGGAGTACTACCGCTGGAACCAGTGGCTGTTCCTGCGCTTCCTGGAGCGCGGGCCTGGCCTATCGCGCGCAAGTCGCCGGTGGACTGGTGCCCCAACGACGGGACGCTGGCCCGCGAGCAGGTCGAAGGCACGGAGCGGCGCTGCTGGCGCTGCGGCGCGCTGGTCGAGAAGCGCGACCTGGAGCAGTGGTTCCTGCGCACGACGGCCTACGCGGACGAGCTGCTGGACTTCACCGGCCTGGACTGGCCGGAGCCCGTCAAGACCATGCAGACGAACTGGATCGGCCGGTCCGAGGGCGCCGAGATCGACTTCGAGACCGCGCCGGACGACCACCAGCCGGGCGGCGACACCCTGCGCGTCTTCACGACCCGCCCGGACACGCTGTTCGGGGCCACGTTCATGGTCCTGGCGCCGGAGCACCCGCTGGTCGCGACGCTGACCCACCCGGAGCGCCGGGCCGAGGTCGACGCCTACGTCGAGCAGGCCCGCCGGCGGACCGAGATCGAGCGCCTGTCGACCGACCGCGACAAGACCGGGCGTCGCCCTCGGCGCCGACGCCATCAACCCGGTCAACGGCGAGCGGATCCCGATCTTCATCGCCGACTACGTGCTGTCCGGCTACGGCACCGGCGCGATCATGGCCGTGCCCGCCCACGACGAGCGCGACTTCGCGTTCGCGACGAAGTTCGGCCTGGCGATCCGGCGGGTCGTGGCGGCGCCCGGCGTCGACGCGGACGCGCCGATGGACGACGCCTACATCGCCCACGCCGCGGACGAGCGCCTCGTCAACAGCGGCCGCTTCGACGGCCTGGGCGCCGACGAGGGCGGCAAGGCGATCGTCGCCGACCTGGCGCCAGACCGGCCGCGCCGAACCCAAGGTCACCTATCGGCTGCGCGACTGGCTGGTCAGCCGCCAGCGCTACTGGGGCACGCCGATCCCGGTCGTCTACTGCGACGCGCGACGGCATCGTCCCGGTGCCGGACGAGGACCTGCCGGTCCGCCTGCCGGAGACGGTCGACTACAAGGGCAGCGGCGACAACCCGCTCAACCACGACGAGGCGTTCCTGCGCGACGACCTGCCCGCGCTGCGGCGGCCCGGCCCGGCGCGAGACGGACACGATGGACACGTTCATGGACTCGTCGTGGTACTGGTTCCGCTACCTGTCGCCGGAGCGGATGGACGGCCCGGTCGACCGCGCGATGACCGATCGCTGGACCCCCGTCGACCAGTACACCGGCGGCGCCGAGCACGCGGTCATGCACCTGCTGTACAGCCGCTTCTTCACCAAGGCGATGGCCGACTTCGGCCTGGTCCGCGACCGCGAGCCGTTCAAGCGGCTGTTCAACCAGGGCCAGATCCTGGGCGCCGACGGCGAGCGGATGAGCAAGTCGCGCGGCAACGTCCAGGACCCCGACGAGCTGGTCGAGCGCTACGGCGCGGACACGGTCCGGCTGTTCCTGATGTTCATGGGCCCGTGGGACCAGGGCGGGCCGTGGAGCCCGACCGGGATCGGCGGCGTCCATCGCTTCCTGAACCGCGTCTGGACGCTGGTCCTCGACCCGCACGGGCGCGAGCCGGGCGATCCGGACGCCGGGCTCCCTGCCGGCCGGCGAGACCGAGGCCGACGCGACCGCGACCATCCGGGCGGCCGCGCACCGGACCCTGCGCGACGTCACCGCGGACTACGAGGCGTTCCGCTTCAACACGATGATCGCCAAGCTCATGGAGCTGGCCAACACGCTGTTCCGCTATCGCGGGACGGTCGCCGCCGGCACGCCGGCCTGGGACGAGGCGATCCGGCTGCTGCTGCTGATGCTGGCGCCGGCCGCGCCGCACATCACCGAGGAGCTGTGGAGCCGCCGCCTGGCCGCGAGCGGCGCGGCCGTGGACGTCCATCCACACCCAGGCCTGGCCGGAGGTGGACGTCGCGGCGACCGCCGAGTCGACCCGCGAGATCCCGGTCCAGGTCAACGGCAAGCTGCGCGACAAGGTCATCGTCGCCGCCGACGCGTCCGTCGGCCGACATCGAGGCGGCCGTCCTGGCGCGCGACCGGATCCGCGAGATCCTCGACGGCCGGGCACCCGGACCGGATCGTCGTCGCCGGCGGCGGCAAGCTCGTCAACCTCGTCATCCGGTGATCCGCGCGCGGGTCCCGCCGATCGTGCTGATCGTCGTCGGGCTCGCGCTGACGCTCGGGCTCGCCAACGTGTGGCTGACCGCCGGCCCGGGACGCACCGGCGCCTGGGCGGCCCAACCTTCCTGCTCCTGCTGGCGGTCGCGATGCTGGCCCTGGCCGGCGCCGTCACCATCGATCCGCGACCCATCGTCCTGCGCCGCGCCCTCGCCGGCTCGGCGCTCGTCTGGCTCGTGATCCTCGGCGGGACGCTCGGCGCGCTGCTCGACACCGGCACGCCGGACACGCGCCTCGGCGATCGTCGGCGGCCTCGCCGTCGTCGACGGCCTCGCCCTCGTCGGCCTCGTGATCACGAGCGGCCCGATCTCGACCGGCCCGACGGACCCGCTCGGACGGTTCGGGGCCGTCATCGTCTTCGCGGTGGCCATCCTCATGGCGACCGGCGCGGCGGTGATCTGCTGAGCCTCGTCCGCTCGGTCGTGGCGGATCGTCACGCAGGCCGAGTCCATCGACCGGCTGCCCTGGGGCCTCGTCGTCCTCGTCATCGTCGTCCCGATCGTCCTGTTCGGCGCTCGCATCGATCGGCTCGCGCCGGGCCGCCGGCGGGACGTTCTACGCGCAGCAGACGGCCAACCGCCGGAACAGCGTCCTGCTGCTCATCAGCCTCGTCGGGATCGTGGCGGCCACGGCCGAGATCATCACGGTCAGCCTGACCTTCGATCCGGTCCCGGCGCTGTGGGCGGCCGGGATCGCCGGGCTGGTCGGTCTCGTCGCGGCCGCTCGCGGCGAACCGGTTCGGCTCGGCGCTCATCCTCGAGAGTGCCGGCGCGAAGCGCGCCGACCCGACGCAGGACGCGGCCCTGCTCAACGTCGTCCGGGAGCTGTCGCTCGCCGCGAACATCCCGGTGCCGGCCGTCTACGTCATCGAGGACGGCAGCCAGAACGCGTTCGCGACCGGCCGCGACCCGAGCCGGCGTCGGTCGCGGTCACCCGCGGCCTGCTCGAGACGATGGATCGCGAGCAGCTCCAGGGCGTCATCGGCCACGAGCTCGGCCACATCCGGAACCTCGACACGCGCTACGCCCTGTACGTCGCCGTCCTCGTCGGCCTGGTCGCGCTCGTGACCGACGGCTTCCTGCAGGTCGTCATCGAGGGCTGGAAGAACGGCGCGTTCTTCTGGACGGGCGGCGACGAGCCGGCGGCGCGGCCGCCGTCTGGCGATGGGCCTCCTCGTCGGCCTCTTCCTGCTCATCGTCGCCTCCCTGCTGCGGGTCGTTCGCGCCGCTGTTCTCGGCGCTCGTCCAGGCGTCCACCAGTCGCGAGCGCGAGTTCCTCGCCGACGCCACATCCGTCGAGTTCACCCGCAACGCCGCCGGCCTCGAACGCGCGCTGGCGTCGCTCGCCGCCGACACCGACACGCTCGAGGCCGCCAACCGCGGCACCCAGCACCTGTGGTTCCGCAACCCGGTCAAGGCCGGCAGCGACCGCCGCGCCGGGCCTGCTGTCGACCCATCCGTCGCTCGGCGCCCGGATCGACCGGCTGCGCGCCCTCCAGGGCCTCGCCCCGCTCGACGCGGACGGGACGTCGCCGCACGCCTCGGAGACCTAGACTTCGAGACCCGCGGATCGTGACCGTCCAGTCCATGTGCCCGAACATGATGAGGCGCCGCCCGGACGTGAGTCCGAGCGGCGCGTCGGTTCTATGCTTCCTGGGCCCGACTCCGTCGCCTGACCGTCCAGTCCATGTGCCCGAACATGATGAGGCGCCGCCCGGACGTGAGTCCGAGCGGCGCGTCGGTTCTATGGTTCGGCGACTCCGTCCCTCCGGAGCCGCCGCGATCGACTATTGACGAGGTACTAGCGGCTGGAGCGCCGACAGTGTGACGCCATCGGCGGCCAGCTTGGCGCGGCCAACTGGCCGCGCTGTTGCCGGCGATGAAGGGCTTGCCGGCCTTCGAGCGGGTCCGACCAGTCGCCATCGGCGGCCAGCTTCCGCACGCCAGGCCAACTGGCCGCGCTGTTGCCGGCGATGAAGGGCTTGCCGGCCTTCGAGGGTCTTTTTTTTTTTTTTCGGCGATCCCGTCCGGGGTCTGCTCGCTGAGTTGCTCGAACGTCTTGATGCCCGCGGCATTCAGGGCCGCCTCGTAGTCCGGGCCGATCCCGTCGATGATGGTCAGGTCGTCGCCTGCCGTGGCTTCGGCCTCCTCGACCGCGGGAGCGGCGGTGTCGGCTTCGGCTGCGACGTCTTCGGCCACTTCTCGCTTGACGTCACCGCGGTGCCCGAGCCGTCGGTCCAGGCCGCGCCGGATCGCATCGGCCTGGTCGGCCTTCGCGAGGACGCCCACGGCCGCCTTGCCACCCTCGAGCTGGGCCTGCGATCCGGTCGCGATCCGCCGAGTTGAGGCCGAGCCCCTTGTGGTGGAGCGCGCCCAGGATCCCGCCACCGATGACGCCGGCGAGAGGGTCGGTTTTTTTTTTTTTTTTTTTTTTTTTTTTTTTTTTTTTTTTTTTTTTTTTTTTTTTTTTTTTTTTTTTTTTTTTTTTTTTTTTTTTTTTTTTTTTTTTTTTTTTTTTTTTTTTTTTTTTTTTTTTTTTTTTTTTTTGTCGGAGGGGCGACCACCGCGAGGATTTTTTTTTTTTTTTTTTTTTTTTTTTTTTTTTTTTTTTTTTTTTTTTTTTTTTTTTTTTTTAGGGGCGACCACCGCGAGGATGAGGCCGATCCTCGGCGCCTTTTTTTTTTTTTTTTTTTTTTTTTTTTTTTTTTTTTTTTTTTTTTTTTTGAGGCCGATCCCGGCGCCCTTCCCGACGCTGCGCTTGCCAAGCTTGTGGGTCTTGATCTTGCCCTTGTCTTTTTTTTTTTTTTTTTTTTTTTTTTTTTTTTTTTTTTTTTTTTTGCCGCTCAGACCCGGATGGCGGAGGGCTCCGTGGGATCGGCGGACGTCGAACTCGTCGAATTCGGACCGCCCCCGACCGATCGACGTAGATGCGGCCCTTGGCCGAGTCGCTGTCGTGCCACGTGAGAGCGACGGTGGCAACTGGGCAGCCGTTCGTAGCTGGAGAGGACGAACGCCGGGAGGTCCGCCGGCGGCGCAAGTTCGATCGGGACGGTGTCACGCTGGAGCAGTCGCCACGCCCCGACCGCCGCGGCGCTCGCGAGCGCCACTCAAGCATCAGGGCGGCCGCGATGAGCAGGCTTCGTCGTCGAGCACCTGGTCCGCTTCCGAGAAGCGCACCGATGAACGATGGCAGCTCCCGCCGCTGTGGGATGGTCTCGACCGCATCCATGAACCGGCCTCGCAGACCCGCCTCGGCATCTGTCGGAAGATGCGCACGCAGCGCGGGGAGATCTTGACGTCGGTCAGGCGTCGTCCGTTCATGCCTCTGCCTCCATCGCCCGCTCGAGCGCGCTGCGGGCGGCATGCAGCCGCCACTTGGCCGTCCCGGTCGGGATCCCGAGCGATCGGGCGATCTCGGCGACCGGCCGCTCCTCGACGTGGTGGAGGACCAGGATCATCCGGTCCTTCGGGTCGCAGTCGGTCGAAGGCGCGGCCGATCGCGTCGTTGTCGACGACGCGTCGATCTCGGTCCGGGCGTGCGGGTCGCGGCGCCGGCTCGTGCATCGTCGGCGAGTTTCCCGTCGGCTGACGTGGCGCGTCGGACCGACGACCTCGCGCAGCCGCACCCGATGACGACGCGCCATCATGCGCGGCATTCGCGACGATCCGGTTGAGCCAGCCGTCGAACGCCGCCGGGTCGCGGAGCGTGGGCAGCTGTCGCCAGGCTGCGACGAGCGCCTCCTGGGTCGCGTCGGCAGCGTCGGCATCGTTGGAGAGGATCGACCAGGCGAGCCGGTAGCAGCGGTCGATCCGGCGTCGTCGACGAGCATCCCGAAGGCCGCGGCGTCGCCGAGGCGAGCGCGCCGAACGAGCGCTTCGTCCGCCGACGCCGCCGACTGCTGTGCCGCTGCCAGGGTCTCCACGGACCTCCTCGAGTATCGGGTCCACGCCGGCGGGGATCGAACGACCACAGTCACCACATCGTGGGTCGCGGTCCGTTGTCCCGGATGACCATGCGAGTCGACAAGGATACCGCTCGAGACGCGCTCATGCCGCCTCCCATGGTCACCCGCAGGCGTCTCCAGGCCGTGACGGGTACGCTGGAAAGACACCCTCGTTCCGATCCAGGAGCCCCCATGCCCGACATCCGACTCGGCGCGCTGTTCTGGAACCAGTACACCGACTGGCCGGCCCTGCTCGAGGCCGGGCAGCGCGCCGACCGGCTCGGCTACGACACGCTCTGGACGTGGGACCACCTCTACCCGATCGTCGGCACGCGACGAAGGGCCGATCCTCGAGGGCTGGCTGACGCTGGCGGCCTGGGCGCAGGCCACCGAGCGGGTCCGGATCGGGCTGATGGTCGGCGCCAACACGTTCCGCGACCCGGCCCTCATGGCGAAGATGGCGACGACGCTCGACCACATCTCCGGCGGCCGGGCGATCCTGGGCATCGGCGGCGCCTGGTTCGAGACGGAGCACGAGGCCTTCGGGCTCGACGTTCGGCGCCGGCTTCCCGGAGCGGCTGCGCTGGCTGGGTGAGGCGCTGCCGATCATGCGCGGCATGCTCCACGGCGAGCGCGCCGACGGCCGCCGGTCCGCGCTACGACCGCGCAGGCCGTCCGCAACGCCCGCCGCCCGTCCAGGCACGCCTGCCGATCCTCATCGGCGGCGGCGGCGAGCAGGTGACGCTCAAGCTGGTGGCCCGCTACGGCGACGCGTGCAACGTGGGCGGCGGCGTCGAGAACGTGAGGCGCAAGGAGGCGTCCTCCTGCAGCACTGCGAGACGGTCGGCCGGGACCGGCCGAGATCGAGCGAACGACCGGCATCGGGACGGTCGTCATCCGCGACTCCCGCGCGGAGGCGGAGCGGCGTCCAGCGAGGCGATCTTCGCCGCGAACGGCGAGGCCCGCCTCTGGAAGGACCAGCCGGTCGGGACGCCCGAGGACGTCGCGGAGCGGCTCGCGCCCTTCCTCGAACTCGGCTATCGGCACCTCATCGCCGGCTTCCCGTCGCCGTACGACGAGGAGTCGATGACGCGGCTCCCGACCGAGGTCCGGCCGCTGCTCGAGCGCGGCTAGGGGCCCGGGTCCAGGCCTGGGCCGCGCGGCGGCGTCGGCGCGCCGGTCTCTGGCGCGGTGGCGGGCCGCCTTGGCGCGGTTGCCGCACGTCGTCATGTCGCACCAGCGCCGACGGCCCGAGCGCGAGCCGTCGTAGAAGACCCAGCGGCAGCGTGTCGCTGGCGCATACGCGGATCCGGTCCGGGTGGCCGTCGGCCAGTTCGCGGACCAGCGGATCGGCGATCGCGGGCCAGGGCGTCGTCGATCGGGTCGCCGACGTGGCGGTGGTCGACGCTCCAGCCGTCGGCGCTCGCGACGAGCTCGATGACCTGGCGGGCGTGGAGCGCGCGGTTCACCGTGGCCAGCGCGGCGCTGTCGGGGACGCGCCCCTCGACGATCGCGTCCGCCAGCTCGCGCATCGCGCGTCGCACGGACCGGATCTTGGAGAGGTCCCGCTCGCCGATGGCCGGCCGCGACTCGTAGATCGCCGCGGATCCGGTCGGCGCCCTCCAGGTGGATGACGCCGCGGTCGACGAACCAGTCGAGCGCGATCGAGAGGTCCAGCAGGTGGTCGATCGGGACCCCGTCCTGCAGTTCGTAGGTGTTCAGGAAGTCGAACGTGTCGTCGAGTTCGACGTCGTGGGCGTGGGTGCCAGGAGTAACCGTTAACATGTCGATAACCACTTTAGTCCTGTTGACAGGTTACGCGCAAGAGGGTAATCTTCAGTAACCACTAAAGACACAAAACCAGTTACCCCACGGGGACCAAGGAGCTCGGTGATGACAGCCGGTACCAACCCGATCACCCATCCGGCCCATCGTGACACGCGACGGACCGGGGCCAACGCTTCGCGTCTGGTGGCCGCGCGCGACCCGGATCCCGCGTTCCGCGACGACCGTCGCTCCCATGGCGGGCAGCTCGGACCCATGCGCGAGGCCGAATTCGGTCGCCGCAGCGGCGCCCGGATCTAGCCACTCACTTCATCGCACTCGTTTCACCAGAGCTCACGCGACCGACCGTCGGTGACTCGCACCGCATGGAGGCCAACCATGTATCACCTTTCCGTCATCGCCCTCGACATCGCGCGTGAGCGCGGCCTCGAGGCCGATCGCCATCGCCGAGCCGTCCTCGCCCATCAGGCGCAGCCGGCTCGGCCATCCTTCGTCCGCACCAGCACGGCGCGCGCCTTCGCGGCCCTGAGCCGCGGGTCCGAGGCGGCCGTCCGTCGGCTCGACGCCGGCGTCGCCGACGACCTCCAGCACGGGCTTGCCCACGCGGAGTAGGCTCGCGTCCATGGGACGCACACCCCACGGGACGGCTGCCGTCTCCTGGGCGAACGGTCGGATCGACACCTTCTGGGTCGATACCGACCGTTCATTGATTCACCGGGCCTTCGCCGACGGCGCGTGGCTCGAGGCCGAGTCGCTCGGCGGGACGCTGGCCTCCGCGCCGGCCGCGACGGCCTGGGCCGTCGACCAGCTCCAGGTCTTCGCGATCCTCGACGACGGCGAGCTCTGGAACCGCTACTGGGACGGCACGAGCTGGCATCCGTGGGAGTCGCTCGGTGGCGAACTGACCGGGTCGCCGGCGGCGTCCTCGTGGGGCGCGGACCGGATCGATGTCTTCGCGCCGGGCCGCGACGGCACGCTCTGGCACCGCTGGTGGGACGGGACCCGCTGGGTCGAGTGGGAGCGGCTCCCTCGTAACGGCGGTCGTCTAGACGAGGTCCTCGTGGGGCCGGCGCGCCGCCGCAGCCTCGACCCGGGCCCGCACGATCGGGGAACGTCGCCATCACCCGTCCGAATTCGTGGGCACCGAGGTCCACGAGCTCGCAGTCGGTCGCACAGGTGGCGGTCGCGGTGTGCTCGGTCCCTTCGATGAGGCCGATCTCGCCGAGGAAGCCGCCGTCCGTCATCGAGCGGATGAAGGCGCCGTCGCGTTCGATGTGGATCGTGCCGGTCACGATGACGTAGAAGGCCTTCGGCCGGTTCGCCCTGGCGCATCAGCACGGTCCCGGCCGGCTTCGAGGCGACGTTGGCGAGCGTCGCCACGGCCTCGATGCTCCTGGGGTCCAGCTTGGCGAAGAGCGGCAGGCGAGTGAGGATCGCGGTCTTGTCATCCATGACCCGAGGATAGCCCGCGCCGGACGCCCTCCGCTCGATAAGCGAGAGATAAGCGACGATCGGTATCGTCCGGTAGACGTCCTGCTCGGGTCGGAAGTGCCCCCAACCCGGCGGGACGTCAGGTCCCACCGCGGACGACCGCCCGTGCCGACCATCCCGCCCCGGAGGCCGACATGGATCCGTCCGCCGCGCCGTGGCGCGTCCTCGAGCGAGTGCCGCACCGCCGCCGGCGGCGGCCGCCGAAGGCAGACCCCGGCAGCCGGCCGCGGCGTTCCTCGTCTCGCCGCTCACCGTCGGCCGCCGCCGTCGGGGCGTCGTGCTGGCCGTCGTGGCATTCCTGCTCGCCTCGGCGAGCACGGTGGCGGCGCGTCGACGTTCGAGGTGGCGGCGGCGCTCGCGCCCGCTGGCGGCGCGGGCGGCAGCGCCGCGCGGGCGAGCCGGCGGCCCGACCAGGCGGACGAGGTCCTCGTGGTCGAGATCGCCGGCGCCGTCCGGCAGCCGGGCGTGTTCCGGCTGCCGGTCGGATCGCGCGTCGGCGACCTCGATCGCGGCGGCCGGCGGCTACGGGCCGCGGGTCGACGCCGCGCGCGCCAGCCGCGAGCTCAACCTCGCGGCGCGCCTGGCCGACGGCGACCGGTCGTCGTCCCGTCGCGACGACGCCGCGTCGCCGACGAGCGGGACGGCGGCGGGTCGCGGTCGCGGCCGGCGGCCGGCGCCGGCGGCAGCGGCCGGTCGACCTCAACCGGGCGACGCCGGCCGAACTCGAGGCGCTGCCCGGGATCGGGCCGGTGACCGCCGCGCAAGATCATCGCGGCGCGCGAGGAGCAGCCGTTCGCCGTCGGTCGACGACCTGCGGACGCGCAGCTCGTCGGCGCGAAGACGTTCGACAAGCTCAGGACCTCGTCGCGGTCCGCTGAGATGCCGCGCGCGGCGATCGCTGGCCGATCGGTGCGGTCGCGGCCGCGTGGCTGGTCCCGCACGTCGGCCTCGGCGGCCTCGATGCTCGGCCGGCGCGGCCTGGCTCGGCGTCATCGCGGTCGTCGCGGTCGGCGCGGCCGCGCGGCGGCGCGACGCTGGCGCTCGCCGTCTCGTCGGGTTCGTCGGCGATCGGGCTCCGGCTTCGTGCTCGGCCGGACTCGGCGGTCGCGCCGGCGGCGACCGGGTCGCTGCCCGACGGGCACGGTCCGTGGACCGCGCGGTCGAGGCGGTCGGGTCGCCGCGCGACGGCCAGCAGACGCGCGACGCCTCGTGCCGCCGCCCGAGCGCCGGCGACCGCGGACGCGTCGCGGCCGTCCGCGTCGCGGCGACGCTGCCCGCGCTACCCGGCGGTCATCCCGGGCGACCGGTCGTCGCGGTCGAGGGCTCGATCCGGCCGCCGCCCGACTCGCCGTACGGCGCCTACCTGCGCGCGGATCGGGGCCGTCGGCACGCTCCGGCGCGGACGCTCGACCGGTCGACCGCTCGACGGACGGTCCGGCGCGCGTCGCTCGAGGCGCTCCGCCGGCGCGGCCGGCGACGCGCTCGCCGACCGTCCTGCCCGAGCCCGAGGCCGGCCTCGCCGCCGGCATCCTCATCGGCCTGCGCGACCGGGTCGACCGCGACCTCGCCGCCGCCTTCACGACGGCCGGCGTCAGCCACGTCGTCGCGATCTCCGGCTGGAACATCGCGATCGTCGCGGCGGCCGTCGGCGGCGTTCGCCGGGCGGCTCGGCCGGCGCCGCCGGTCGGTCGTGACGATCGTCGCGATCGTCGCCTACGTCGTCGTTCGCCGGCGCGTCGGCCGTCGGTCGTCCGGGCGGCGCTGATGGCCGGCGTCGTGCTGCTGGCCCGCGAGAGCGGCCGGGCCGGACAGGCGGCCGCCGCGCTCGGCTGGGCGGTCGGCGCTCCTGCTCCTCGCCGACCCGGCGCTCGTCGGCGACGCCGGCTTCCAGCTCTCGGCGCTCGCGACCGCCGGCCTCATCGCCTGGGCGACCCCGCTCGACCGGCGCGCTCGACCGGCTCGGGCGCGGCCGCCTGCCCGGCTGGCTCGCCGAGAGCCTGGGCGTCTCGCTCGCGGCGCAGGCGGCGACGCTGCCGCGTCGTCCTCGCGTCGTTCGGGCGGCTGTCGCTCGTCGCGCCGGCCGTGAACCTCGTGGTCGTGCCGCTCGTGCCCCGGCGATGGCGGCCGGCCTGGTCGCGCTGCTCGGCGGGTGCGCTCGTGCTCGGCCGGGCGCCCGCCGGTCGTCGGCGCCGTCCTGGCCGCGCCCGGCCTGGGTCCTGCTCCGGTCGATCGTCGCGATCGTCGAGGCCGCCGCGCGCTCCCGTTCGCGAGCGTCGCGCTCGCGGCCGCCGCTCGACGTCGTCGCGGCGGTCGTCGCCGCGCGTGCTGATCGTCGGCGCTCCATCGGCGGTACCGGCGGGCGCCGGCCGTCGGCGCCGTCGCCGGCACCGCCCGACGCCGCGCGCCGACCGCCGGCGGCCCGGCGCACCGCGCCGCGACCGCGCGATCCGCCATGCCGGCCGCTGGACCCGGCCGCCGCGATCGGTCCTGGCGGTCGCGGTCGCTCGTCGCCGGCGCGGTCGTCGCGGCGCCGGCCGGCCGGGCGTGGCCCGGATCACGGTCCTCGACGTCGGCCAGGGCGACGCGATCCTCGTCGAGGGCTCGGCGCGGCGGCCGGCTGCTCGTCGACGGCGGGCCCGACCCGGACCGGCTGCTCGTCGCGCTCGACGCGCGGCTCCCGCCGTGGGACCGCCGGATCGACGCGGTCGTCCTCACCCACCCGCACGAGGACCACGTCGCCGGCCTGGCGCGCCTCCTCGAGCGCTACCGGGTCGGCCGGGTGTTCGAGCCGGGGATGCGCGGGCCCGGGCCCGGGCTATGCGGCCTGGCTCGACGCGCCTCGGCCGGCCGGGCGCGCCGGACCGGCTCGGCCTCGCCGCCGGCGATCGGCTGGCCGTCGACGAGATCGCGCTGACGGTCCTGTGGCCGGATCCGCGGCGCAGGTCCCGCTCGAGCCGCCCGACGGCGGGACCGGCATCAACAACGTCTCGATCGTGCTGCTCGGCGAGGTCGGCGACGCGCCGGTTCCTGCTGACGGGCGACGTCGAGGAGGACGATCGACCCGACGCTGTCGCCGCGCGGCCTGCCCGCGTCGACCTGCTCAAGGTCGCCCACCACGGCAGCCGGACGGCGACGACGCAGGCGTTCCTCGACGCCGTCCGGCCGCGGGTCGCGATCGCGTCGGCCGGCGCCGGCAACCCGTACGGGCACCCGACGCGCGCAGACGCTCGACCGGCTGCGGCCGCCGGCGCCCGGGTCTTCGGACCGACCGGGACGGCACGGTCGACGTCGACCTTCGGGCCGGCCGGGCTGACGGTCCGGGCCGAGGGCGCGACGGCGACCGTCGGCCACGCCGCGCGTCGCGCGCCGCGGCCGCCGACGGTCCGACGGCCGCGACCGCGGTCGCCGCGTTCCGCTGCGCGATCCCGGTCGACCGGCGCTCGTCCCGGAACGCGAGCCGGCCGCCGGCGCCGCACGCCCGCGCCGGCCGCGCCGGCCGACGCCGGTCCGGCGGCGACCGTCGGGTACCATCGAGCCGATGACGGTCCCCGGCGCGTGGAGGCCGCCTCCCTCCTGCTCTCCCTCGATCCCCCGCCCTGGTTCGTGCGCCACGCGCGCGCCGTGGCGGAGGTCGCCGGCTGGCTCGCGGCGCGGATCGAGGCCGCCGGGATCGACGGTGGACCGGCGGCTCGTGGAGGCGGCCGCGCTCCTCCACGACGTCGACAAGGTGCTCGCCGGCGGACGATCCGGCCCGGGCCCTCCGCACGGCGACGGCTCGGCGGCCTGGCTCGACCCGGCACGGCCACCCGGAGCTGGCGCGCGCGGTCGCGGGCCACCCGGTGACGCGCCTCGTCGACGGCGAGGCGTACCGGCGCTGGGCCGGCGTTCGCGACCCGCGAGGAGCGGATCGTCGCCTACGCCGACAAGCGCGCCGGCCAGCGCCTCGAGTCGATGGACGCGCGCTTCGCGTCGTGGCGCCGCCGCTACCCGGCGCGCGACCGTGGACGGCCGGCGCGACGGCTGGGACGACGCCGACCTGGCAGGCGCGTCCGCGCGCGCGCCGGCCGGCTCGAGGCCGACGTCTGTCGCGGCCGCCGGGGTCGCGCCGGCCGAGGTCCGCCGCCTGGGCTGGACCGGCGACGCGCTCCGCGCGCGGCGGCCGCGGCGCGAGGCGCCGCATGACCACGTCGCCGCTCGCCTACTTCTGGGGCGACGACGACCTCTCGGCTCGACGCGCGCCGTCGACCGGCTCGCGGCCGCGCTCGCCGACGGAGGCCGGGGCGCCGCTCGAGCGCTGGGAGCTGCGTGGCGCGCTCGACCGGCGCGGCGACCAGCGTCGCCGAGATCGACGAGCGGGTCGCGACGGCGGTCATGTTCGGCGGCGGCACGCTGGCCGTCGTCGACCGACCTCGGGCGCGCTCGTCCGGTCGAAGGCCGGACGCGAGGAGCTGATCCGCGACGCTCGGGCTGGTCGCGCCCGGGCAACGCGCTCGTCTTCGTCGAGCGCGACGAAGACCGGGCGCCAAGGGCGCCGCCGCCCGAAGAAGCTGGCCGACGCGATCGCGGCGGCCGGCGGCGAGGTCCGCGGCGTTCGCGGCGCCCGAAGGCCGGCAGCCTCGACCGGCTGGATCGAGCACGAGGCGCGCGAGCGCGGGCGTGGACCTCGAGCCGGGCGCGGCCAAGGAGCTCGCCGCAGCGCGTCGGCGGCGTTCGTCACGCGAGGGCGACGTCGACCGCCGCGACCAGGCGCCGGCTGGCCGTCGAGGAGCTCGAGAAGCTCGCCCTCTACCGCGACGGCGGCGCCGGTCACCGTCGACGACGTCCGGGCCCTCGTCGCCGAGGCGTCCCGGCTCGATCTGGGCGTTCCTCGACGCGGTCGGCGAGCGCAAGCCGGACAGGCGCTCGAGCTGCTCGACCGGCTCCTCGAGTCGACGCCGGAGCCGGTCCTCATCGACCGTCCTCCATCGGCGGATCCGCGAGCTGCTCGAGATCGCGCGACCGGCTGGCGCCGGGCGAGCGCCTGCCGGCGGCCGCCAAGGCGATGGGCATCGACAGCGAGTTCCGGGCCGAGAAGCTGGCGAGCAGGCGCGCGGCTGGACGCGTGCCGGAGCTCGACGGCCGCGCTCGACGGGCTGCTCGAGCTCGACGCGATGGTCAAGGGCGCGCCCGGACACCGGTCAGCGACGCGGCGCAGCGTCGGCTGGCGTTCACGCTGTGGGTGATCGACCACGTGGCGCGCGGCCGTGGGCCGGCGCCGCGGCGCGACGCGATCGCGCGACGGGCCGGTCTAGTCGGCGGAGGACCAGGCCTGCTCCTGGACGACGAGGTCGCTCTCGATCGCGAAGACGCAGCGGCCCTCGCCCAGGTCGAGCAGCTCGATCAGCTCCGGGTCGATGTACAGCTGGGAGCAGTCCTCGCACAGGCCGCCGGGGATGCCGAAGCACAGCCGCTCGCTGCGGTCGGGCAGCCGGAACGTCGTGTCGAAGCGGGTGATGATGAGCCGGCGCCACAGGCGGGGCAGCGATCGCGCAGGCGCGACATGCGGCGCGATGCTAGGAGTCGGCACCTCCGCGCGCTCGGCATGACCCGACGGTACCCGCCACCCGCCAGGACCCACCAGTCGCACCGCTCGGCCGGACCCGCGGCCGGCCGCGGCGCCGCGCTACTGGACGCGCAGGACCGTCTTCGCCTCGGACCAGTGCTTCTCGAGCCCGTAGTAGTCGCGCTCGGGCGGCGTGAAGATGTGGACGATCGACCGACCCGAAGTCGAGCAGCACCCAGTGCGAGCGGGCGTCCCCTCGCGGCCGATCGGGCTTCGTCTTCTCGTCGCGCAGCGCGCTCGACGATCCCGTCGGCGATGGCGTCGAGCTGGCGCTCCGAGCCGCCCGAGCAGATGACGAAGTAGTCGGCCAGCGTCGTCAGCGCGCGTCAGGTCGAGCAGCACGATGTCGGCGGCCTTCTTGTCCTCGGCCAGCTCGACGATCCGCCGGGCGAGGTCGAGCGGATCGCGCTCCTGCTTGCTCGGCGCCGGCGTCGCGCGCGCTTGGGCAGGCCGTCGGCGCGCTGGCGGCTCGGTCGGTCTCGGACGGGGCGGCGTGGCGTCCGGTCACGGTCAGGGGGTCCTCCTGCGGGTCTCGGTAGAGTGCATGGTCGCTCGATATAGGCCGCGACCGCATCCGGGCACGAGGTAGCGCATCGAGCGGCCGGCGGCGACCCGCGCGCGCAGGTCGCGAGGCCGAGAGCCGCAGCCGCGGGCCGTCGAGGAGCGACGACCCGGTCCTCGCGGCCCGGGAAGTGCGCGGCGACCAGCGCTCGCGGCGTCGCGTCCGGGAAGCCGTCGCGCGGCACGACCGCGAGCGCGGCCAGCTCCAGGATCCGCTCGCGGCTCGCGCCACGTCGGCGAGCCCGGCGAGCGCCTCGGCCGAGAGGATGAGCACGAGGTCCGGGGCTCGCCGGCGGCCAGCGCGCCTCGCGGAGCGCGTCGAGCGTGTCGACGGTGTACGACGGCCCGTCGCGGTCGAGCTCGATCCGGCTGACGCGCGAAGGCCGGGTTGCCGGCGATCGCCAGCTCGACCATCGCGAGCCGGTGCTCGCCGGGCGTGATCGGCCGGTCCGGCTTGTGCGGCGGCTGGCCGGCCGGGATGAACAGGACCCGCTCGAGGCCGAGCGCCTCGCGGGCCTCCTCGGCGATCGCGAGGTGGCGCGATGTGGATCGGGATCGAACGTCCCGCCGAGGATGCCGAGCGCGCCCGGCGACCGGCGCGGCCGACGCCGCCGCGGTCGTCACCGCGTCCTCCCAGGGCTCGCGGCTCCCACTCCAGCTCGACGCGCGCCGATGCGGACCATGTCGCCGGCCTGCGATCCCGGCCCGGCGCAGCTCCGCGTCGATGCCCGAGCCGGGCGAGGTCGCGCTGGAAGCGCTCGGCCGACTCCTCGACGTCGAAGTTGGTCTGGGCGGCGATCCGCTCGATGCGCTTGCCGCGGACCCGGAAGACGCCGTCCTCCTCGCGCTCGACGCGGAAGCCGTCGCCCATCGCCTCGATGCGGTGGACGACGACGCCGGCCGGCTCCGGCGGCTCGGCCAGCTCGGCCGCGTCGGGCAGCAGCTCGGCGAGGCGCGGCGCGGAGCGCGTCGAGCCCCTCGCCGGTCGTCCGCCGAGATCGCCACGCACGGCCAGGCCGTCCGCCGCGCGGGCGCGCCGGAACGCCGGCCACGCCTCGCGCGGCCGCCGGCAGGTCCATCTTGTTGAACGCGACGAGCATCGGCTTCTCGAGCAGCGCCGGGTCGTGCGCCGCGAGCTCCTCGCGGATGACGTCGTAGTCCCACTCCGGGATCGCGCGCCGGAGCCGTCGACGACGTGGACGAGGATCCGCGTCCGCTCGACGTGGCGCAGGAAGGCGTGGCCGAGGCCGGCCCCGTCGCTGGCGCCCTCGATGAGCCCGGGCACGTCGGCGATCGTCGGCCGGCGCTCGTCCTCGTCGCCGAGGTCCATGACGCCGAGGTTCGGCTCGAGCGTCGTGAACGGGTAGTCGGCGATCTTCGGCGTGGCCGCGGTCAGGGCCGCGAGGAGCGTCGACTTGCCGGCGTTCGGCAGCCCGACGAGGCCGATGTCGGCGATGAGCCGCAGCTCGAGGCGGAGCCAGCGCTCCTCGCCGGGCTCGCCCTTCTGGGCGTGCTTGGGGGCCTGGTGGGTGGACGTCGCGAAGTGGGTGTTGCCGAGGCCGCCGCGGCCGCCGCGCGCGACCATCGCCTCCTGGCCGACCGCGACGAGGTCGGCGATCAGCTCGCCGGTCTCGTCGTCGTAGACGGCCGTCCCGGGCGGGACCGTCGAGGACCAGGTCCGTCGCCGGCCTTGCCGTGGCGGCGCGAGCCGCTCGCCGCGGCCGCCGGGCGTCGCCTTGAAGTGGTGCTTGAACCGGAAGTCGCGGAGCGTCGTCTGGCCGGCATCGACCCGCAGGTAGACCGAGCCGCCGCGCCCGCCGTCGCCGCCGTCCGGGCCGCCGCGCGGGACGTGGGCCTCCCGGCGGAAGGTCGCGGCCCCGTCGCCGCCGTCGCCGGCACGGACCCAGATCTTCACGCGGTCGAGGAACATCAGGGCGATTCTCGCACAGCCGACCGCGGCGACCGCCGCGACGGCGGACCGGGATCAGGCGCGGCGACGTCCTACAGGTAGCCGAGCGGGTTGACGCGGTGCCGCCGTCCCAGACGGGGCCCCTCCAGACCTCGAAGTGGAGGTGCGGGCCGGTCGCGTTGCCGGACTGGCCGACCCGGCCGACCTGCTGGCCGCGGCCGACGGCTGGCCGCGCCCGACCGTGACCGCCGACATGTGGTTGTACGTCGTGTACAGCCCGGAGCCGTGGGCGATCCAGACCTGGTAGCCGCCGCCGTTGCTCTTCCAGCCGGCGAAGATCACCGTCCCGCCGGCCGCCGCGCGCACGCGGCGAGCCGTAGTCGGCGGCGATGTCGAGCGCCGTAGTGGCCGTAGTGGAAGTACTGGCTGATGTAGTTGCCGCCGCCGACGACCGGCCAGCCGAATCGCCCGCCGTTGTAGTGGCGCGGCGGGCTGACGTGCCGCCGCCGCCGCCGCCGCTGGTGGCGAGCGCGGCGTGGTGGTCGGTCTTGACGACCTTGGGCGGCTTCGGCGTCGGGATGGCCTTGCCCGCGGCGCCCGGGACGACGAGCGACCTGGCCGATGACGAGGTTCGGGTCGTCGAGGCCGTTCGTCGGTCGAGGATGTCGGCCGCGTCGACGCTTGTAGCGGTCCGCGATCGAGTCGAGCGTGTCGGTCGCCTTGACCGTGACGACGAGGCCGGTGACCGGCGGGATCGTCAGGACCTGGCCGATGTGGAGGTCGTCCTTGGACTTGAGCTGGTTCGCCCACCAGATGGTCATCATCGAGACGTCGAACTTGCTGGCGATGCCGGTCAGCGTGTCGCCGGCCTTGACCTTGTAGGTCCGCAGCAGGTCCGCTGCCGTCCTCGACGGTCGTGTTGACCGCGACCGGCTTGAGCAGCGTGCCGTCCTCGAGGAACGGGCCCTCGACGGCGGTCTCGTCCTGGACGCAGCGCCTCGGCGGCGGCCGAGCTCGGCGACGATCGGCCGGGTCGCTGCGGGTACGGCGCCGTCGACGGTCGCCGCCCTCGGCCGTGTCGTGCCGTCGGTCGCCGGTGTCGCCGCCGACCGACGACGCCGCGGGTGCCGGCGCCGTCGCCGTCCGGGCCGCCGACCGGTCCCGACGGCCGCTGGCGGAGACGCTCGCGACGGAGGCGACGAGGACGATGCCGGCGACCGACGACCGCGAGGACGCGGTCCTGGCCGAGCCGGCCGATCAGGCTTCGACGAAGCGGTCGGGCCGCAGGCGGCGGTCCGACGGCCGGGCGCGTGCCGGCAGGCAGGTGCGCGATGCCGGCGACTGCACGCAGCCGGGTCCGGACCTGGCGCAGCCATGGCGAAGGCTGCGGGTCGGGAGGGTCGCGCGGTGTCGGGCCTTCGCTGCTAGGTCGACGCAGGCGTCCGATGACGCGCTGGACGCCGACCGGTGCGTTCAGCAATACGGTCTCCTGGCGTGTGGACGGTCGCGGGCGCGTGGGGGCGCGGGGACTGGGGATCGGCGGACCGTCCGAGGGTCGCGGATTCGAGCTGGGGTTCTCTTCTTCGCGGCCGAACGCCCGTTGACGACGGGCTTACGACATCGCGGCGAACCGTACCATGGGCTCGAAGGACGTGGCAAACGCCTCGCAGCCCGCGGGACGCGTTCCGGGTGCTCCCCGGCAACGGTCAGGCTGTCGAGGCTCTTGGTCAGCGTCGCCAGGAATTCGGCGTTGGTCTGGGTCTTGGCCAGGCGGTTGAGCAGGATCTCGATGCCCTCGTTGGCCCCGACCGCGGACAGCATCCGGCGCATCGTCCAGACCATCTTGAGGGTGCCCTCCTCGAGGAGCAGCTCCTCGCGGCGGGTGCCGGAGCGCTGGACGTCGATCGACGGGAAGATGCGCTTCTCGGCGAGCTTGCGGTCGAGGATGAGCTCCGAGTTGCCGGTGCCCTTGAACTCCTCGTAGATGACGTCGTCCATGCGCGAGCCGGTGTCGACCAGGCAGGTGCCGATGATCGTCAGCGAGCCGCCCTCCTCGATGTTCCGCGCGGCGCCGAAGAAGCGCTTGGGCGGGTAGAGGGCGATCGGGATCGAGGCCGCCCGACAGCGTCCGGCCGGACGGCGGCAGGGCCAGGTTGTAGGCGCGCGCGAGGCGGGTGATCGAGTCGAGCAGGATGACGACGTCGCGGCCGGTCTCGACCTGGCGCTTGGCGATCTCGAGCGCCATCTCGGCGACGTGGGTGTGGTTCTCGGTCGGCTCGTCGAAGGTGGAGCTGATGACCTCGCCCTTGACGCTGCGGCGCATGTCCGTGACTTCCTCGGGTCGCTCGCCGATGAGGGCGACCATCAGGAGGATCTCCGGGTAGTTGGCGCTGATGCCGTTGGCGATCTGCTTGAGGAGCATCGTCTTGCCGGCCTTCGGCGGGCTGACGATGAGGGCGCGCTGGCCCTTGCCGATCGGGTTGACCAGGTTGATCAGCCGCTGGCTCAGGTTCTTGGGGTCCGTCTCGAGGTTGATCAGGACGTCCGGGTGGACCGGGGTCAGGTCGCCGAAGACCGGGCGGCGGCGGGCCGTCTCGGTGTCGACGCCGTTGACCGAGTCGACCCGGAGCATGCCCCAGTACTTCTCGGCCTCGCGCGGGGCGCGGACGGCGCCGGCGACGCGGTCGCCGATGCGCAGGCCGAAGCGGCGGACCTGGCTGGAGCTGACGTAGACGTCGTCCGGGCTGGGCAGCAGGCCGTGGCGGCGCATGAAGCCGAAGCCCTCGTCGACGATGTCGAGGATGCCGCTGGCGTAGTCGTGGCCGGCGCGCTCGGTCTGGGCCTGGAGGATCCGGTCGACCAGGTCGTCCTTGCGCTCGCCGGTCGTCGGCGTCGACCTCGAGGTCGCGCGAGACCTGGCGCAGCTCGGCGACGCTCATCTCGCGGAGGTCGCCGACCTCGAGGTCGTTCCGCTCGCGGGCGGCTTCGAGTTCCTGCTGTTCCTCGAACTCGCTGACGGGCGCGCACGCGGGCATTCATCGGGGCGCGGCGGCGAGGTCGTCGGTTGCGGGAGCTCTGGTTGCGCTGGTCGGGGCCTGATCCGGGCATCTGGGTAGGGTCACCTGAGGGGAAAGGGCCGGTCGCGGGGACCGGTTAGGCGGGGACCGGACGGGCATGGCGCGCGGACTGCCGCTGCGTGGGTGCCGTTCGGGATGCGTGAATCATAGACCCGCGGATGGCGTCGACGTCAATGTCCCACGCTCAGGTGCGTGCCGGACGGCGGTGCCCGGGCCCACCGGGCGAGATGCTCACATGAGCGACTTGTATCTCAGATGGGCGAGGACTACCATCGGTCGCGATGACCCTCGAGGTCGGCCAGCCGCCGACAGCCGCAGCCGCGACCTCCCTCGCAACGCCAGGTCGCCCGCCTGTCTTCGATCGCGGGATGACCAAGGTGGAGATCGCCGCACACCTCGGCATCTCGCGGTTCCGCGTCGCGCGGCTGCTCGATGGCGCACTTGCCAGCGGTCTCGTCCGGATCGAGTACCGCGACGTCCCGCCGAGGACCGCACGCTCGCCACGGCGCTCGAGGAGCGCTTCGGGCTGAGCCTCGGCGCCGTGGCGGCCACGTCGGACGGCGTGGCCCGCCTGGCCGGTCCGGTCATCGACGGGCTCATCGGGCCGACCGACGTGGTCGGGGTCGCCTGGGGGTCCACGCTGGCCGCGGTCGTGCGCGAGATCCCGAGCCGCCCGGATCGTCGGTCGAGGTGGTCCAGCTCGCCGGCAGCTCCGTGCGCCTGGGGCGCGGTCTCGACGCCGGGGAGCTGGCCCGCGGGCTGGCCGAACGGCTGGGCGGGACGCATCGGGCGATCTATGCCCCGGCCTTCGTCGAGAACGCGACGCTGCGGAGCGCCCTGCTGCGGGAGCCGGAGGTCGCCGAGACCGTGGCCCGCTTCGGCTCGGTGGACCTCGCCATCGTCGGGATCGGCGCGATGCCGGTCGACGGGCAGCGAGGCCGCGTCGTCGCTGCTCGGGTCCGGCGTCCTCGATGACGCCGATGTCCGAGCGGCTCGCCGCGGCAGGCGCGATCGGGGACCTGGTCGTCCACCCGTTCGATGCGACCGGCGCGTTCGTCGCCCCGGATCTGGCGGCCCGGGCGATCGCCATCGGCGTCGACGCGCTCCGGGCCGTCCCACGGGTCGTCGCGGTGGCGTACGGCACGCAGAAGGCCGCGGCCATCCGCGGCGCCCTCGCGACCGGCGTCGTCCGGATGCTCGTCACGGACGCCGCGACGGCCCGGGCCGTCCTGGACCGACCATGACCGCGCGCTCCCACGGGCGGCTGCGCGACCGGGTCTGCCTCATCACCGGCTCGACCGGGATCGCCGAGGCGACCGCCGTCCGGTGCGCGGCCGAGGGCGCGCCGGTCTTCATCGTCTCGCGGACCGAGGCCCACGCTCGCGGGCTCGCGGAGCGGCTCGTCGCCGACGGCGGTCGACGCCGGCTGGGCGGCCGCCGACCTGACCGACGAGGCCCAGACCGAGGCCGCCGTCGCGGCGGCCGTGGCGCGCTACGGTCGGATCGATGGCTTCTTCTCCGTGGCGGGCGGGAGCGGGCGACGGTTCGGCGACGGACCGATCCATACCGTGACCGGCGACGCCTGGGAGGCCACGCGCGGCGCTCAACCTGCGGACCCAGATCCTCGCCTGCGCCAGCGTCGTCCGGGCGATGCGGGCCCAGCCGCCCAACGACTCCGGCACGCGCGGATCCATCCTGCTGCTGGGCAGCGTCACGACGCAAGGCCCCGGTGCCGGAGCTGTTCGCGACCCACGGATATGCCGCCGCGAAGGGGGCGCTGACGGCGCTGATGACGACCATGGCCGCGACCTATGCGACCGAGGGCATCCGGGTCAACCTCGTCGCGCCGTCGCTCACCGCGACGCCGATGGCCGGCCGCGCCGCCGCCGATCCGCACATCCGGGCCTACGCCGCCCGCAAGCAGCCGCTGGCCGGCGAGATGATGGATCCCGACGAGGTCGCCCAGGCCGCCATCTACTTCCTGTCCGACGAGTCGCGTGTCGTCACGGGCCAGTCGCTCGCGGTCGATGGTGGCTGGTCGGTCATCTCGACGACGGCGGACCGACCGTGAGCGACCGCTGGCCGACGATCGCCGAGGTCGATGTCTGCGTCGTCGGGGCCGGGTCCGCGGGCTCGACCGCGGCCATCGCCGCCGCCCGGGCCGGCGCCTCGGTCCTGCTCATCGATCGGCTGCCGTTCCTGGGCGGGACGAGCACCGCGGTCCTCGACACGTTCTACGGCTTCTACACGCCGGGCGCCGAGCCGCGCAAGGTGGTCGGCGGCATCGCCGACGACGTCGTGGCCGGGCTGCGGGCCCTCGGGCCGGTCGTCGAGCGACCGAACTCGTACGGCGCCGGGACGGGGGTCACCTACCTGGCGGATCACCTCAAGGTCGTCTGGGAGCGCCTCGCGACGCGACGCCGGGGTCCGGATCCTGCTGCACGCCACGGTCCAGGACGTCGAGGTCCGGGACGGCCGGGCGGACGCCGCTGGTCGTGGCGACCCGGGCCGGCCTCGCGCGCGTGCGCGCGACGACCTTCATCGATGCGTCCGGTGACGCGGACCTGTGCGCGTTCGCCGGGTTCGGGTACGAGACGGCCGGCGAGCTGGATCCGGCCCAGACGCTGACCACGACGTTCCGGATGGCCAACGTGGACCTCGAGCGGCGGCGGACGATCGACACCGCCGAGCTCCACCGGCTCATGGCGGAGGCCGCCGAGGCCGGCGGGTACGACCTGCCCCGCCGGGAGGGCAGCGATCACATCACGCCGATCGATGGGGTGACCGCCACGGTCATGACCCGCCTGCCCTCGACCCGCCGCGACCGACGACGGCCGCATCGTCAACCCGACCGACCCGTGGTTCCTGACCGATGCCGAGATCGCCGGCCGGCGCCAGGCCCTCGAGTACGCCCGGTTCCTGGTCGACCGCGTGCCCGGCTACGAAGCGCGCGTCGCTCGTCGGACTCGGGACGGGCATCGGGGTCCGCGAGACGCGGCGCGTGTACGGCGACTACCGGCTGACCCGCGACGACGTCCTGTCGGCCCGGGACTTCGACGACGCCATCGGCCTGTGCGGCGCCCCGATCGAGGACCACCACGGCGGCGACGGACACGACCTGGGCAGTACCTGCCGGACGGCGCGGCGGTCGGCATCCCCTATCGAGCGCTGGTCGTCCGCGACGCCGCCAACGTGCTGGTCGCCGGGCGCTGCTTCTCGGCGACGCACGACGCGCATGCCTCGGTCCGGTCCATGGCCCAGTGCATGGCGATGGGCCAGGCCGCCGGGACGGCCGCCGCGCTCGCGGTCACGAGCCGCGGTCACGATCCGCGCGACGTGGACCACGCCGTGCTCCGAGCCCGCCTCGAGGCGGATGGCGCGATCCTGCGCCTGGCGACACATCAAGGAGGCCGCTGCCGATGACGTTCGTCCGGACCGTCCTCGGCGACATCGCGCCCGCCGACCTCGGCGTCACGTACGCGCACGAGCACGTCGTCATCGACGGTGGCCGGCCGGTCCTCATGGAGCCGGACTTCGACCTCGGCGACGTGGACGCGATGGTCCGCGAGGTCGGCGAGGCGACCGCGCTCGGGTTGCGTGCCGTGGTGGATGCGATGCCGTGCGATGCCGGCCGGAGTGCCCTCAAGCTGGCCGACCTCTCGCGCCGGGCGGGGATCCACGTCATCGCCCCGACCGGCCTGCACCACGATCGCTACTACGGTCCGGCGCACTGGAGCGCGCGGCTCCGGGTCGAGGAGATCGCGACGCTGTTCGTCCTCGATGTCACCGACGGCATCGACCTGTACGACTACAGCGGGCCGGTCGTCGAGCGGACGAACCATCGGGCCGGGGTGATCAAGATCGCCGGCAGCACGGACGGCCCATCCGACCGGGACCGGCGGGTGTTCGAGGCGGCCGCGCTCGCCCACCTCGCGACCGGGGTGCCGATCCTGACCCACTGCGAGGCCGGCACCGGCGCCCTGGACCAGCTCCGCCTGCTGACCGACCTGGGCGTGCCGCCCGCGCACATCGCGTTCAGCCATGTCGACAAGGTGGTGGATCGCGAGTACCACCGCGAGCTCCTGGGGAGTGGCGCGTTCGGCGAGTACGACCAGTCGTTCCGCTGGAAGGAGGCGAACGGCACGCTGCAGCTGCTCGAATGGGCCGTCGAGGACGGGCTGGACGGCCAGATCCTCCTCGGGATGGACGCCGCGCGACGGGGCTACTACCACGTCTACGATGGGGCGCCGGGCCTGACCTGGCTGCTCGACGGGTTCACCGCGCTCATGGCCGAGCGCGGGCTGGACGAGACCGTCCGGCATCGATGGTTCGTGGAGGCTCCGGCGCGGGCGTTCGCCTTCGCCCCGACGATCGCGGAGGGTGACGCGTGACCGACCGACTCCTGACCAGCGTCGTGGGCTCGCACGCGCGCCCGTCGTGGTTCGTGTCCGGCATCGAGGCGGCGCAGCGCGGCGACTTCGGTCCGGCCGACCTCGACGAGATGCTCGACGACGCGGTGGACCTCGCGATCCGCGACCAGGAGGCCGCCGGCATCGACATCGTGTGCGACGGCGAGATGCGCCGGGCCGGGTTCTTCACCGCGGAGTTCTACCGGCACCTGACCGGCGTCCGGGCGCTCCCCGCCGGATCGGCGGCTGGGGGCCGGCGGCCACGACCAGCAGCACCGCTTCGAGGTCCTCGAGCCGATCGCCGCGCCCGACGGCCTGGGCGTCGTCGCCGAGTACCGCTACGCGCGGACCCGCACGACCCGGCCGCTCAAGGTGACCATCCCCGGGCCCGTACACCCTGTCCGGGCGCCTGACCTACGGGCCGGGCCAGGTCTACCCGCACCGCAACGACGCCGCCGAGGCGTTCGTGCCGATCCTGCGGGCCGAGATCGAGGGGCTCGCGGCCGAGGGCGCGACGTTCATCCAGATCGACGACCCGTCGCCGGCGATCCACCCGGAGGCCCCGTCCGACTTCTCGGCGCTGTTCAACGCCGCGGTCGCGCCGGTCGTCGGCAAGGTCCGGCTCGGGGCGCACCTGTGCTTCGGGAACTACCTCGGCCGGCCGCTGGCCCGGCGGACGTACCGCCCGGTCCTGGACGCGATGCTCCGGTTCGATGTCGACGAGCTCGTCCTCGAGTTCGCGAACCGGGAGATGGCCGAGGTCGCCATCCTGGGCGAGATCGCCGCCGCCGGGCGTGACGTCGCCGCCGGCGTCATCGACGTCAAGAACTACCACCTGGAGTCACCCGACGAGGTCGCCGAGCGGACCGAGGCGATCCTGGCCGTCGGCGTGCCGCCGGAGCGGCTGACGCTGGTCCCGGACTGCGGGTTCAGCCAGACCGCCCGATGGGCGACGCGCGCCAAGCTCGCGGCCATGGTCGCCGGGCGCGACCTGGTCCTCGGTCACCACCCCGTGCACCGCGTAGGAGGAGGCACCCATGGACGGCCACCGGATCTCGATGCTCGGCACCGGACTCATCAGCGACTTCTACACGAACACGCTCCACGGCCAGCGCGGACGCGACCAGGTCAGCGTCGTCTACTCGCGAAGCGAGGGCCGCGGCGCGGCGTTCCGCGAGCGCTGGTCGCATCCCCGAGTCCACGACGGACCTGAAGGCGGCCGTCGAGCACCCCGACACGGACGTCGTCGTCGTGGCGCTGCCCAACTTCCTCCACGAGGAGGCGGTCGGGCTGGCCGCGGCGGCCGGCAAGGCCGTGCTGTGCACGAAGCCGCTCGGGCGGACGGCGGCCGAGGCCAAGCGGATGCTCGACATGGTCGAGTCGGCCGGCGTCTTCGGCGGCTACCTCGAGGACCTGTGCTACACGCCCAAGACGCTCAAGGCGATCGCGTCGGTGCGGGCGGGCGCCATCGGCGACGTGACCTGGGTCCGCTCGCGCGAGACCCATCCCGGACCGCACTCCGCGTGGTTCTGGGACGGCCGGCTGACCGGCGGCGGCGCGATCATCGACCTCGGCTGCCACTGCATCGAGATCGTCCGCAACTTCGTCGGCAAGGGCAACCGGCCGGTCGAGGTCCTGTGCCACACCGACACGCTGGTCCACCCGATCGCCGACGAGGACAACGCGGTCGCGCTCATCAGGTTCGAGTCGGGGGCCATCGGCCAGTTCGAGGTCAGCTGGACGTTCCGTGGCGGGATGGACCTGCGCGACGAGGTCGCCGGCACCCACGGCACGATCTGGATGAACCACTTCCTGCGCACCGGGTTCGAGATGTTCAGCGCGCCCGGGGCCGGCGGCGGCTACGTCGCCGAGAAGGCCGAGATCGAGCGCGGGCTGGCTGTTCCCGGTCGGCGACGAGGTGTCCGAGCTCGGCTACGTGGACATGTTCAGCGACATGTTCCGGGCGATCGACGCGGGCGCGCGCGCCGCAGGAGACGTTCTACGACGGCTACGTCGTGAACGCGATCATGGACGCCTGCTATCGGTCCGCGAAGGCCAACGCCTGGGCGCCGGTCGAGCTCGACTGGCGCGGCGGTTCGACGCCGCGGATCGCCTCGACGCCCGAGACCTACGAGGGCCAGGTCGTCATCAAGCGCGAGATCCTGCCGGACGGGCGCCACAAGCTCATCCTCAAGGACCCGGCGTCCGGCGACTTCACGGATCGGGTCGTCGCCGGCGGCTGAGCGCGCCGCGCCCGGCGTCCGGCCTACGCGGAGAGCGACCTCGACGCCGGACGGGTCGCCGAGGTCGATCCAGCGGCCGATCGACTCGCGCGAGAAGAGCTGGTCGACGACCATCGACGACGCCCCGATGACGCCGGCGAGGCCGCCGAGCGACGAGCGCTGGACGAGCAGGTCGCGCGTCGCCAGCGGCAGCGAGCGTCGGTAGACCGTCTCGCGGATCGACGCCAGGAACTGGTCCGGGCTGTTGGCGACGCCGCCGCCGATGACGATCAGCGACGGGTTGAAGAAGTTCACGACGCTCGCGAGCATCGAGCCGACGCGCCGACCGGCGTCCTGCAGCAGGGCCATCGCCACCGGATCGCCGAACGACGCCGCGCGGGCGACGTCCTCCGCGGTCACCGATCCGCGCTGATCCAGTGCGGCCAGCAGCCGCTGGCTGCGGCCGTCCCGGGCGGCCGCCTCGCCCGCCCGGGCCAGCGCCGCGCCGCCGGCGAGCGCCTCCAGGCAGCCGATGTTGCCGCAGCGGCAGACGACGGCCGGATCGTCCGTGACCTGGATGTGGCCGACGTCGCCGGCACTGCCCTGGCGCCCGATGGAGATGACCGTCGGAGATGATCCCGGCCCCGACGCCGGTGCCGATCTTCACGACGACGACGTTGTCGTGGCCGGCCGCGACGCCCGACCGCCACTCCCCGAGCGCCAGCACGTTGACGTCGTTGTCCACCCAGACCGGGGCGCCGTAGCGCGCGGCGAACCGCTCGCGGATCGGGTAGCCGTCCCAGCCGGGCATGATCGGCGGCGAGATCGGCCGGCCGGCCTCGAACTCCACCGGACCCGGGACGCCGATGCCGATCCCCCACAGCCGGCCGGGCAGGCCTTCCGTCGTCCGCAGCAGCGAGGCCGACCAGCGCATCGACCCGGTCCAGGCAGCGCTCCGGGCCGGCCTCGATCCGGGCCGGCTCGTCGTGGTGGCCCAGGATCCGGCCGTCCAGCGTCGTCACCGCCACGTCGATGCTGGTCGCGCCGAGGTCCGCGACCAGGACGTAGCCGCCGTCCGACCGGAAGGTGAGCTGGCGTGGCGGTCGACCGCCGGTGCTCGGCCCGACATCGCCCTCGGTGACGAGGCCGCGCTCGATCAGCTCGCCGACCCGCTGGGCCACGATCGCCCGGCTGAGGCCCGGTCCGCGCGACCAGCTCCGAGCGCGAGCTCGACCGGCCCAGGCGGATCTCGTCGAGCACGGTCACGAGGGCGTCGAGCGCCTCGTCCGGCATCGGGGCATACCGGCCGGCGCGGCCGGGCTCGGGTTGCTGGCTCACCGGCCGATGATACGCCCAGCTCGGCGCCGCCGACCAGCACTTTTGCACTTGACAGGAGAAAGTACGATGGAGAGCAGATAAAGTATCGATGCGTGATCGGGTGTTGACCCACGTGAGTCCGGCCCGTACCATCGCGCAACCATCTAGACCGTCTAGACAGCTTGGCACGACACACGGGTGGTGAGCACGGGATGAGGAGGATCGCCGACGTCGGCGCGGCCGTCATCGGGACGGGCTTCATCGGCACGGTCCACGTGGAAGCGCTGCGGCGGATCGGCGTCCAGGTCCGCGGCGTCCTCGGCAGCACGCCGGAGCGCGGCGCCGCCCGGGCCGACGCCCTCGGTGTCCCGCGCGCCTACGCCTCCCTCGACGACCTCCTGGCCGATCCGACCGTCGACGTCGTCCACGTCACCTCGCCCAACGACCTGCACGTCTCCCAGACGAAGGCCATCCTGGCCGCCGGCCGCCACGTCGTCTGCGAGAAGCCGCTGGCGATGACGGCCGACGAGCTCCGCCGAGCTGGTCGAGCTGGCCGCCGCGAGCGGCCTGGTCAACGCCACCAACTTCAACATCCGCTACTACCCGCTCAACCAGCAGGCCCGCGAGACGATCGCCGCCGGGACGCTGGGCGACGTCCGGCTGGTGACCGGCCGCTACTTCCAGGACTGGCTGCTCCACGACAGCGACTGGAACTGGCGCCTCCAGCCGGATCGCGGCGGCGCGCTGCGCGCGGTCGGCGACATCGGGTCGCACTGGATGGACCTCATGACCTTCGTCACCGGCCAGCGGATCGTGGAGGTCATGGCCGACCTGACGACGTTCATCGAGACGCGCCACGAGCCGTCCGGGCCGGTCGAGTCGTTCGCCACGGAACGGTCGAGCGACACGGTCGCGCGCGACGATCGCGACCGAGGACACCGCGGCGATCCTGCTCCGCTTCGAGGGCGGCGCCCGCGGCGCGGTGAGCATCTCCCAGATCAGCCCGGGCCGGAAGAACTCGCTCCAGTACGAGATCGACGGGTCCGAGGCGGCCGCTCGCCTGGGACTCCGAGCAGCCCGACCAGGCCTGGATCGGCCACCGCGATCGACCCAACGAGATCCTCATCCGGAACCCGGCCCTGATGGGTCCGGCCGGCCAGGCGGCGTCCGCGCTGCCCGGCGGCCACGTCGAGGGCTTCTTCGACACCTTCTGCGCCCATTTCCGGGCCGTCTATGCGGACGTGGTAGCCGGGGCGGTCTCCTCCCGCCCCGGCTATCCTACGTTCGCCGACGGCCACGACGAGATGCTCGTCGGGGACGCCATCGCCCGCAGCGCCCGAGAAGGGCGCTGGGTCACCGTCGACCGGCCCGCCCCCATCCAGCACCCCGCACTGACGGAGGCCGCCCGATGAAGCTTGGCTTGCTGACCGCGCCGTTCCCCGAGACGCCGCTGGCGGACGTCGTCGACTGGACCGCCGCCGAACGGCTTCGAGAGCATCGAGATCGCCTGCTGGCCGCGCGCGTCCGGCCCGACCCGCCGCTACGCCGGCACGTCCCACATCGACGTCGCGAACCTGTCGGCCGGTCGAGGCCACGGAGCTGCGCGAGTCGATCGAGGCCAAGGGCCTCCACATCTCCGGCCTGGGCTACTACCCGAACCCGCTCCACCCGGATCCGGCCCACCGCGACGAGGTCATCGGCCACCTCAAGCACGTCATCACCGCGGCCGAGAAGATGGACGTCGGCCTCGTCAACACGTTCATGGGCGCCGACGGCGCCAAGACGCCGGACCAGAACTGGGACGACGCGCTGCGGGTCTGGCCGGACATCGTGTCGTTCGCGGCCGACCACGGCCGGAAGCTCACGTTCGAGAACTGCCCGATGCTGTTCAGCTACGACGAGTGGCCGGGCGGCCACAACCTGGCGACGTCGCCGCGGATGTGGCGCCGGATCCTGGAGCAGTGGGGCGGCACGGTCGGGCTCAACTTCGACCCGTCCCACCTGATCCTGCAGATGATCGAGATCCCGCGCTTCATCCGCGAGTTCGGGCCGCACATCCTCCACGTCCAGGCCAAGGACCTGATGATCGACCGCGAGGGCCTGTACGAGCGCGGCATCTTCAGCCAGGGCATCGGCTGGCAGATCCCCCGCCTGCCCGGCCTCGGCGAGGTCGAGTGGGCGCCGCTGTTCGCCGCCCTGTGGCGCGAAGGCTTCGATGGCGACGTGATCATCGAGCACGAGGATCGCGACTTCGAGAAGACCGACGACCTCATCAAGCGCGGGTTCCTGCTGGCCCGCGACGTCCTGCGTCCCTACATCAAGTGAGCGTGATGACCCTGAGCATCGATGGACTGACCGAACGTGACATCGCCAAGACGATCGACCATTCGCTCCTTCGGCCCGAGCTGGACGACGCGTTCGTCGAGGACGGCTGCCGGCTGGCGGCCCGGTACGACGTGGCGTCCGTCTGCGTCCGCCCGGCGGACGTCCTTCGCGCCCGGGCCATCCTGGACGGCACGGACGTCGCGGTCGGAACGACCATCGGCTTTCCGCACGGCAACCACCTGACCGCGACCAAGGTGTTCGAAGCCGAGCGAGCGCTGGCCGACGGCGCGACCGAACTCGACATGGTCATCCAGATCGGCGCCCTGAAGGCCGGTCGCGACGCCGACGTCGAAGCCGACATCCGCGCCGTCGTCGAGGTCGCCCACGCGGGCGGCGCCATCGTCAAGGTCATCTTCGAGAACGCCTACCTCACCGACGACGAGAAGATCCGGGCCTGCCATCTGACCGAGGCCGCCGGCGCCGAGTTCGTCAAGACGTCGACCGGGTTCGCCCCGACCGGCGCGACCCACGACGACCTGCGCCTGATGCGGGCCAACACCTCGCCCCACGTCCAGGTCAAGGCCGCCGGCGGCGTGCGGACCCTGGATGCGCTCCTGGAGGTCATGGCCCTCGGCGTGACGCGCGTCGGCGCGACCGCGACGGCCGTCGATCATCGACGACTTCCGGGCGCGCAAGTGCCGCGGGCGTGAGCGCCCGTCAGCGCCGCGGCCGGCGCGAGCGAGGGCGGCTACTGATGGCACGCGAGATCGGCATCGGGCTCCTGGGGTCCGGGTTCATCGGCGAGTTCCACACGCTCGGCCTGCGCTACGTGCCGGGCGTCCACGTCGCCGCCAACTGGGGCGCCGGGTCGGAGCGCCGCGAGGCGTTCGCCGCTCGGTTCGGCAGCCGTGCGCTGGACTCGATGGAGGCCGTCTGCGCCGATCCGGAGGTCGATCTCGTCGTCGTGTCGCTGCCGAACCACCTCCACGTCGAGGCGGTCCGGCTGGCGGCCAGGCACGGCAAGGGCGTCGCCTGCACCAAGCCGCTCGGGCGCAACGCGGTCGAGGCGGCCGAGATGGTCCGCCTGGTCGAGGCGGCCGGCGTCTACAACCTGTACATGGAGAACGTCGTCTTCACCGTCGAGACGGTCCGGATGCACGAGATGATCGAGGCCGGCGCGATCGGGCGGCTGACGACGTTCCGGGCGCGCGAGGGCCACAGCGGCCCGCACGCCCCGCACTTCTGGGATGCCGAGCTGGCCGGTGGCGGCGCGCTGCTGGACATGGGCTCGCACGGCGCCGAAGCCGCCCGCTACCTCTTCGGCAAGGACGTCCCCGTGCGCGACGTGTTCGCCTGGGGCGCGACCCTCGTCCACACCGACAAGACGACCCTCGAGGACAACGCGGTCATGCTCGTGCGCTTCGAGGACGACCGGGTCGCCACCATGGACGTCTCGTGGTCGTCGAAGGGCGGCCTCGAGAACCGCTTCGAGGCCTACGGCGATGCCGGGCGGATCGTCGAGGACATCACGTCCACGACGCTGCGCGCGTTCATCGAGCGACCGGCCGGCTATCTCGGCGAGAAGATGGACGCCGACACGGGCTGGGTCTTCCCGGTCCCGGACGAGCCCTACGCCCACGGCCACGACGCGATGATGCGCCACCTCGTGGACACGTTCCGCGACGGCGTCACGCCGCGCGAGACGTTCCGCGACGGCTTCGCCGTGAACGCGATCATCGACGCGGCCTACCGCTCCATGCGGACCGGGCGCCTGGGAGCCGGTCGCAGCCCGCACCGGCAGGAGCCGCCTGACATGAGCGCGCATCGGTCTCTCCCCTTCGTCGACGAGGCCATCCGGCTGCTCGGCGTGCTGTCCGAGACCCAGGCCGACGCCATCGAGACCGGCCAGCAGCTGGTGTGCCGAGGCGATCGCCGCCGACGGCCTGGTCCACCTCTTCGGGACCGGGCACTCGCGCATGCCGGTCGAGGAGATGTTCCCGCGCTACGGCTCGTATCCCGGGTTCAACCCGATCGCCGAGCTGTCGATGACGTTCCACACCCAGGTCGTCGGCGCCAACGGCCAGCGCCAGGCGATGTTCATCGAGCGGATGCCCGGCCTCGCCGAGGTCATCCTCGACAACTTCGCCTTCGGGCCGAAGGACGTGCTCATCGTCTTCTCCGCCGGCGGCACGACGGCCGTGCCGGTCGAGATGGCCCGCGGCGGCCGCGCTCGCGGGCCTGCGCGTCATCGCCGTCACGTCCGTCGCCCAGTCGATGTCCAGCGACATCGATCCGCGCGTCGGCAGCCGCCTGCTCGATGAGGCGGACCTGGTCATCGACCTGTGCACGCCCCACGCCGACGCGCTCATCGCCGTCGACGGGCTCGACACCCCGGTCGGACCGGGCTCGACGGTCACCGCCGTCGCCATCGTCAATTCCATCAAGGTGCGAACCGCCGAACTCCTCACGGAGCGCGGCATCATGCCACCTGTCATCACCCGGGCATCGGTCGTAGGCGCCGAGCGCTCGCGGGATCTGTTCGACGCAGCCTATCGTGAGCACTCGCGCCGTCTCGCGCACGTCATCGATCGTGGGAGCGGTCGTGGCGGAGCGGACACGCGACAGGAGGTGACGCCGACCGCATGATGCGCACGTACCCCCCGTACGCGGGGGGAGCAGACACGTTCGATCCACGGCTCGGCCACGTTGGCCGGCCGGTCGAAGAGGAGGAGTACGCATGATCCAGAAGGGATCGATCCGAGCCAAGGCGCTCGGCGGTCTGGCAGTCGTGGCGATCGTCGCCGCGGCCTGCTCCAGCAGCGGTGCATCCACCGCCCCCAGCGCGGCCGCGGGCCCGTACCACATCGGCTTCGCCAACGGTGGCGGCGTCGGTAACGGCTGGCGCGAGTCGTCGATCTGCTCGGTCAAGGCCCAGGCGGTCGCGTCCGGCAACGTCGACAAGGTCACCGTCATCAACCACGACACGGACGCGGCCGGTCAGCTGACCGACATCCGCGACCTGATCGCGGCCGACGTGGACGCGATCATCATCAACCCGAACGATCCGGACGCCCTGAACCCGGCGATCGACGAGGCCATCGCGGCCGGGATCCCGGTCATCGCGGTCGACGCGTTCGTCACCGCCGACGGCGCCTACAACCTGTCCAACGACCAGGTCAGCAGTACGCCTACCTTGGCGCCAAGGCCCTGTTCGAGCAGATGGGCAAGAAGGGCGACGTCGTCTACATGCGCGGCATCGCCGGCCACCCGGCCGACACCGACCGCGACACGGGCTTCAAGAAGGCCCTCGCCGAGTACCCGGACATCAAGGTCGCCAAGGAGGTCGTGACCAAGTGGGATCCGGCGACCGCCGTCAGCCAGATCAACGACATCATGAGCTCCGGCGTGCACGTTCGACGGCGTGTGGACCTCCGGCGTGGACTCGTCCATCGTCGAGGCCATGAAGACCGCCGGTCACCACGCTCGTGCCGCTCGTCGGCGCGGATAACGCGGGCTTCGTCACCCAGCTCCTCAACGAGCCGGGCTTCACGGGCGCCGCCGTCACCAACCCGTCCGCCGTCACCGGCGCCGGCGTCGTCCTGGCGCTCAAGCTCCTCGCGGGCGAGAAGCCGGCCGAGACCACCGTCCATGTCACCCCCGAGCTCTGGGACAACACGACCGACGAGGGCAAGGCGGCCCTCGCCGACCGCCCAGAACCCGAACCTGCCGGAACTGTGGCCCCTCGGGCTCACGGTGAAGGACTGGACCACGTACAGCGTGGACGACCTCATCGCCTGCAAGGGCCCGGGCGAGTGACCCGGGTCTCGTAAGAGACCACGTCGCGGGGATGTCGGCGCCGCCGGCATCCCCGCGCATCCATCGACGTTCTACAGTGAGCGCCTGATGTCCGACCTGCTGCTCGAGGCGACCGGGATCGCCAAGCGGTACGGCGCCGTCGCGGCCCTGCGGGACGCGTCGCTGTCGGTCCGCGCGGGCGAGGTCCACGCGCTCATGGGCGCCAACGGCGCCGGCAAGAGCACGCTCGTCAAGATCCTCACGGGCGCCGTCCGCCCCGACAGCGGCACGATCACCGTCCGCGGCGAGCCGTACAGCGCCAGCTCCCCGGCCGAGGCCCGCCTGGGCGGCGTCGTCTCGGTCTACCAGGAGCCGGCGGTCATCCCGGACCTGGACATCCGATCGAACCTTCGCCTGACCCAGACCCCGGTCGAGCCGTTCCGCCACTGGCTCCAGGAACTGGGCATCGGCGACCTGGACCTCTCCGACATGGCCCGGGACCTGCCCCTCGCGACCCTGCGGGTCGTCGACCTGGCGCGCGCCCTCGCGATCGAGCCCTCCGTCCTGATGCTCGACGAGATGACCGCAGCGCTGCCGGCCGACCTCACCGAACGCGTGCTGCACGTCATCGGCAACCAGCGCGGATCCGACCGCTGCATCATCTTCATCTCCCACCGGCTCATCGAGATCGCGGCCGTCTGCGACCGGGCCACCGTCCTGCGCGAGGGCGCGACGGTCGGCGTCGTCGACATCGACGCCGGCTCGGAAGAGCGGATCGTCGCCCTGATGCTCGGCGAGCGGGCCGCCAAGACCGAGGCGCAGATGGCGGCCAAGGCGGGCAGCGGCCCGTCGGTGGCGGCGACGACGCCGCGACTCGCCGCGCGCGACCTCGCCGTGGGCGGCCGATTGCACGACGTCTCCTTCGAACTGCGGGCCGGCGAGGTCCTCGGCGTGGCCGCCCTCGAGGGCCAGGGCCAGGACGAGCTGTTCGACATCCTCGCCGGTGCGCGGCGCCCCGACTCGGGCGAGGTCCTGGTGAACGGCGACGCCCGTGTCCTTCCGGCACCCGGCCGACGCCATCAGGGCCGGCGTCGTGTACGTGCCGGCGGACCGGGCCGAGGCGCTCCTGATGCAGCGCTCGATCCGCGAGAACGTCGCGCTGCCGTACTTCGCCGGCTTCCGGTCGTGGGGCCCGATCAACATGTCCGCCGAGAAGACGAAGGTGGACGCCGCCGTCGCGGAGCTCCAGATCGACACGCGCGCCGCCTCGGAGGTCCGCCAGCTCTCGGGCGGGAACCAGCAGAAGGTGACCATCGCCCGCTGGGTGGCCGGCGGGGTCGAGACGATGCTGTGCTTCGATCCCACCCGCGGCATCGACATCGGGACCAAGCAGCAGATCTACGAACTGGTCCGCGACCTCGCGGCGGCCGGCGCCGCGGTGCTGTTCTACACCTCCGAACTCAAGGAGATCCAGCTGGCCTGCGACCGGGCGATCGTCATGTTCGGTGGGCGGGTCGTCGCCGAGATCCCGGTCGAGGAGGCCGACGAGGCGACGCTGCTGCGCGCGGCCTACGACCTGCCCAAGGACGCCCCGATGCCCGAGGAGATCGCCGCCGAGGAAGTCGCCAGCGACCTCGCCGCGCCGGACCCGGCCAGCCATCGCCCCGACCGACCCGCTCGGATGCCGGGCCGCAGGTGTCCGCATGAGCGCCGCCGTGGACGCCCGGGCAGCGGAACGGCCCGACGTCGTCTCGAAGCTCCGCCACTGGGCGCAGCGCAACTCGTGGACGCTGGCCCTGCTCGGGTTGTTCGCCGGGATCCTGGTGCTGACCCTCCTCATCCAGCCGAGCTACGGCGCGGCGCAGCTCCAGGGTCTCGCCGTCGGGGCCATGCCGCTCGCGTTGCGGCCGTCGCCCAGGCCATCGTCGTCATCTCCGGTGGCATCGACCTGTCCATCGGCTCGATGATGGCCCTGACGAGCGTGACCGCCGCCGTCCTGATGAAGGGCCAGTCGGAGACGTTCTCGATCGCGGTGGTCATCGGCGTGCTCGTCCTGGGCCTCATCCTCGGCATCATCAACGGGACGCTGGTCGTCATCACCCGCGTGCCCGACATCGTCGTGACGCTGGCCATGTCGTTCGTGTGGGCCGGCGCGGCACTCGTCGTCCTGCCCTCCCCGGGTGGCGGGTCGGCGGGTTGGCTGACCGGGATGGTCAAGGGCCCGCTCGGGCTGGACGTCATCCCGCGCGCGCTGGTCGTCCTCCTCGTCATCGTCGGCGTCGATCTGGATCCCGCTGCGCCGCTCGAACGCCGGCCTCGCGCTGTACGCCATCGGCAGCAACCGCCTGGCGGCCTTCCGCAGCGGCGTCGCGGTCGGGCGGACGAAGGTCTTCGCCTACATGCTGGGCGGCCTCTTCTCGGCCTTCGGTGGCCTCGCCCTGACCGCGACCACCGGGATCGGCACCCCGGTGCCCGGCGCGTACACGCTGCTCGGCGTGGCGGCCATCGTCCTCGGCGGCGTCAGCCTGGCGGGTGGCCGTGGCGGACTCGCCGGACCGATCGTCGCGGTCTTCGTCCTCGCCCTGGTGCGGACCGACCTGACCCTCCTGGGCGTGAACTCGAACCTGTCCACCGTCGTCCAGGGCGCCATCCTGATCGGGGTCGTCATGTTCGGCAGCCTCCTCACCATGCGGCAGGCACGGTCGTGACCGCGCAGGCCGGCATGGTCCCGAGCGGCGGTGGTCGTGTCGGCGTCGCGGAGCGCACGCGACGGCTCCTGCGCGACCGACCGCTCATCCCGCTGACCGCGCTCCTCGTGCTGCTCGTCGTCCTGATGCAGCTGGCCCAGCCCGGCGTCGTGACCCAGAGCTGGGTCGGCTCGACGATCCGCGCCGCGGTCCCGCTCGCGATCCTCGGCGCGGCCCAGACGCTGGCGATGCTGACCGGCGGCATCGACCTGTCGGTCGGGACGGTCGCCTCGATGGCCGCGTTCATCATGGCCACCCAGACGGGCCAGATCGGATCGGGACCGGCCATCGCGCTCGCCCTGCTGGCGGCCCTCATCGCCGGGATCGCCAACGGCATCGGCGTGGGCGTGTTCAAGGTCCACCCGCTGATCATGACGCTGGGCATCGGCCTGGTGATCCTGGGGCTCATGAACGTCTACCAGTTGATGGTCGTCCAGGCCGGGACCAACATCCCGCCGATCGTCGACTGGCTCGGCTCCGGGCACGACGCTCCCGTGGCTGCCGAACAACCTGTTCCTGTTCATCCCGCTCGCCGCCCTGATCATCCTCGGGCTGCGCTACAGCGGGTACGGGCGGCTGCTCTTCGCGGTCGGCGACAACGCCGTCGCCGTCGCGGCTGGCCGGCGTCCGCGTCTGGCAGGTCAATCTCGCGCTGTACATCATCTCGGCGCTGCTCGCCGCGATCGCCGGCATGCTCGTCGCCGGCCTGGTCAAGACCGCCAGCCTCGCCCTCGTGGAGTCGCTCGTGCTGCCGTCGGTCGCCGCCGCGGTCATCGGCGGGACGTCGATCATGGGCGGCCGGGGCGGCTACTCCGGGACGATCATCGGGGCGCTCATCCTGGGCGTGCTCACGAGCCTGCTCATCGCCGTCCAGATGCCCGAGGCGGTCCGCCAGATCCTGTTCGGCGCCATCATCGTGGTCGTCGCGGCCGTCTATACGCGGATCGTCGACGCCGGGTGAGCCTGCGCGTCCCGACCCATCACCTCGGGATCGACCTCGGCGTCACCAACCTGAAGTGGGCGTCCGTCGAGCACGACGGCGAGACGTGGCGGATCCTCGGCCAGGGCCACGTCCCGACCCACTCGAGCGAGGGCCCCGATGCCGTCATCGGCCGGATCGCCGAGACCGCGCGGACGGCGATCGGACGATGGCCGGCCATCGAGACCCTGGGGATCGGTGTCCCGGGCCTGTACGACCCGGTCGCCGGCGCGACCCGCTTCCTCGTGAACATGCCCGGCCACTGGGTCGGCGTCCCGGTCGCTGGGCCGGTCGCGACGGCGCTCGGGCTCCCGGTCGCCCTGATCAACGACGCCCGGGCGTTCGGCCTGGCCGAGCTGCGGCTGGGCGCCGGGCGCGGGGCGGATTCGATGGTGGGGCTGACCCTGGGGACCGGGGTCGGTGGCGTCGTCGCGGTCAACGGCCGCGTCCACCTCGGCCACGACGGGACGGCGGGTGAGGTCGGCCACCAGACGATCGACCCGGACGGTCCCTCGTGCAACTGCGGGAACCACGGCTGCCTGGAGGCGTTCGCCCGGGCCGACCGGATGGCCGAGGCGTGCGGGACGGACACCGTCGAGGCCGCGGTCAAGGCGGCGGCCGCCGGCGACGCGCGCGCGCTCGAGGGCCTGGCCAGCGTCGGTCGCTACATCGGCATCGGCATCGCCAACATGATCACGATCATCTCGCCGGACCGCGTCGTCATCGGCGGCGGGATCGCGGCGGCCGGCGACCTGCTGATGACCCCGATCCGCGACGAGGTCCGGCGGCGCGTCCTGACGACCTCGCTGACCGACGTGGAGATCGTGACCGCCGAGCTCGGGACGTGGGCCGGGGCGATCGGCGCGGCCGTCCACGGCGCCGAGGCGGCCGCCGAGACCATCCGGCGGCGGCCGAGCGCGCCCGATGATCGACGCCGGCTACCAGCCCCACTACCGCCAGATCGAGCAGGCGCTGCGCGAGCGGATCGCGGCCCTCCAGCCCGGGGAGCGGCTGCCGTCCGACGCGGAGCTGTGCGCCGAGTTCGGGGTCAGCCGGATGACCGCCCGGAACGCCATGCAGCGCCTGGCCGAGGACGGGCTCATCGACCGGCAGCCCGGCCGTGGCAGCTTCGTGGCCGAGCCGCCGGCCCACCGGCGCGCGAACCGGCTCATGACGTTCACCCAGGAGATGCTCCGGCGCGGCCGTGTCCCGAGCTCGCGGATGCTGACCCGGGTCATCCGACCGTCGTCCGCCGCGGAGTCGGCCGGCCTGGGCATCCCGCCGCGCCAGCCGGTCGTCCACCTGCGGCGGCTGCGCCTCGCGGACGACGAGCCGATCGCCATCGAGTCGGCGGTGCTCATCGGCGCGTGCGCGGACGCGGTCATGACCGCGGACCTCGCGCACGGCTCCCTGCACGAGACGCTCGCCCGGTCCGGCTACGTCCTGCGGCGCGGCACCGGCACCATCGCGGCCGCCGCGGCGACGGCCGAGGAGGCGCGCCTGCTGGGCCTCCGCACCGGCGACCCGCTGCTCGTCGAACGGCGCATCATCGTGGATGCCCACGGTCGGCGGATCGAGGCGACCGAATCGGTCTACCCGGCCGATCGCTACGCGCTCGACGTCCAGTTCGACGTCGAGGCGCCGGACGTGACCCATGAGGAGGGCGGATCGTGACCACGGCTCGGATCGACGTCATCGGCCGGCTCGTCCTCGACGATCGCGTGGCGGCGGGCCGCGTCGTGGTCGAGGATGGCGTCGATCGTCGCGGTCGATCGGAGATCGGGACCGGACGGCGACGGGCGACGGCGTCGGGCCCGTACATCACGCCCGGCTTCGTGGATGTCCACACCCACGGCGGCGGCGGCCACGACGTCATGGATGGCGCCGCCGGGATGGACGGGACGGCCCGCCACCTCATCGCCCACGGCGTGACGTCGTTCCTGCCGACCGGCGTGACCGCGCCACTCCCCGATCTCGTCGGTTCGCCGACGAGGTCCGGACTGGATGCCGGTCGCGCCGCGGACGTCGCCGCACCGCTCGGGTTCAACCTCGAGGGCCCGTTCCTGTCGGCCTGGCGCAAGGGCGCCCACGACCCGACCTTCCTGCGCGATCCCGCGGACGTGCCGCTACGACGACCTGGAGCCGCTGGTCGACGGGCCTGCGCTGATGACGGTCGCCCCGGAGCCCGGCGCCCTCGAGCCTCGCGGACGCGCGCGACGCGATCCCGCGCAGGGGCCCGGCCTCGGGATCCTCCGCGGCAAGCCCATGGCGCATCAGACGCGCGTTATCGACGCCCGCGGCTGCTCACGCGTCGGGCAGGTGGCGTCAGACGCCGCATCGACGGCACGGAACGACCGAGATGACGCATCCGATGCGCCCGTCGAGCGCGACCGGGCGATCCGGCTGGGTCGAGCTCGTCGCTAACGGCATCCAGTGCGCCACGGCGCTGGATCGCCCGCCCGATCGGTCATGCGCGCCGGGACCTAGGTCGCCTGAGCACCGGCCTGATGCCTCGAGCAGCGACGCGATCCCGCCGCCGGGACGGGCGACGGCCAAGCGGCCAGCGGGGCGCCGTCGATGTCGAGGTCGTCGGTGCCGACGGCCGCGTGACGTGTCGGTCGGCGGAGCCGTCACGGCCGGACCCCCTGTCAGCTCGATCGTCTTGGTCTCAGCCGGCGACGCATACGTCTGGGAGAACGTGATCGCGTTGAACTGGATGTACGCCTGTGCCTGCCGTCGGCGGTCGCGGCCGCCAGCCGGAACCCGCTGGCGATGCTCGGCGTGACCGATCGCGGCCGGATCGCCGTCGGTCAGCGCGCCGACCTGGTCGAACTCGACGACGACCTGCAGGTCGCGCCGGGTCATGCGCGCGGGGACCTGGGCCGGCCTGACGCGATCAGCTCTTGCCGGCAAGCTCCGACTGCGCGGCCGCCCAGTCCGTCTTGAACTGGACGATGCCCTTGTCCGTCAGCGGGTGGTGGACCATCTGCTGGAGGATCTTGAACGGCAGCGTCGCGATGTGCGCGCCGGCCAGCGCCGCCTGGGTCATGTGGACCGGGTTGCGGATGGACGCCGCCAGGACCTCGGAGTCGATCTCGTGGATCGCGAAGATCTCGGCCAGCTCGCGGATGACGATCATCCCGTCCTGGTTGATGTCGTCCAGGCGCCCGACGAACGGCGAGATGAGCGACGCGCCGGCCTTCGCCGCGAGCAGGCCCTGGTTCGCCGTGAAGATGAGCGTGCAGTTGGTCTTGATGCCCTCGTCGGCGAAGCGGCTGATCGCCTCGAGGCCGTTCTCGCTCATCGCGACCTTGACCACGATGTTCGGGGCGAGCGTCGCGAAGTGGCGGCCCTCCTCCAGCATCCCGTCGACATCGTCGCGACACGACCTCGGCGGACACCGGCCCGGACGTGATCTTGCAGACCTCCTTGAGGATGTCGTCGTACGACCCACCGACCTTGGCGTACAGGGACGGGTTGGTCGTGACGCCGTCGAGGACGCCCCAGCGGGCGACCGTCCGGATCTCTTCGATGTCGGCGGTGTCCAGGAAGATCTTCATGTCGGGCAGGCTCCGTGGGCTGTGTCGTGATGACTCGACGAGTCTACGCGCGATTCGTTTCCGGCCGATATCAGAACGTGTCGGCGATGGCCCGCAGGACGGTCGTGAGCGGCCCGATGGCGAGCGACCGCGACGACCGCGAACACGACCAGCGTCAGGTAGCCGACGAGCCGCTCGCCCTTGCGCAGCAGCAGCACCGGCAGGGCCAGGCCCAGGGCGGCCTCGAGGGCGAGGACGACCGCGCCCGGGTCCGTGCGCGATCTGATCGAGGTGCGCCCAGCGGTCCGCCCCGAAGCCGAGCCCTCGCCGATGAGCGCCGCCCCCAGGATCGCCACGGCCAGCGCGCGCGGGACGCCGTGGCCGTGTCGCCAGGTCGCGCCGGCGAGCCCGAACACCGGTCCGGCGATCAGCGCGACCGCACCCCAGACCGTGGCGGCATGGGACGCGCCGATGGCCCGGAACCCGTCACCGAGCAGGCCGATGAGCAGGTAGTACGCGCCGACCGCCGAGAGCAGGCCGATGAGCCCGCGCAGGGCGCCGGTCGGGATCGTCCGGGCGGTCGAGCCGAGGATGAACGCGACGCCCAGCCAGGCGCCGATGGCGTTGGCCGGGATGTAGGCGGTCCAGGGGAAGCCCAGCTGGTCCGTCCACCACGCGGCGACGCCGAGGACGGCACCCCCGAGGATGGACGCGCCGAACCCGCCGAGGGCTCGACTGCCGAGTGACGGCGAGATCGCGACGTCAGGCGCTGGGGACGGACTCAACGACGTCTGGTGGCGAGCGCGGTCGTCGGCGCCGGCGCGCCGGATCTCGACCGGGCGTGCCCGGAACGACGGCTCGCGTCCGTCGCGGACGGCGATGGCCGCCTCCACGAACCCGTCGAACAGCGGGATGCGGCCGCTCCGGCCGACTCTTGAACTCCGGGTGGAACTGGCTCGCCACGAACCACGGGTGGTCCTTGCAGCTCGACGATCTCGACGAGCCGGCCGTCGGGCGACTGGCCGGACAGGATCATGCCGGCCGCCTCGAGCGTCTGGCGGTAGCGGTTGTTGACCTCGAAGCGGTGGCGATGCCGCTCGTAGATGACCTCCTGGCCGTAGACGGCGGCGGCCTTCGAGCCGGGCGTCAGCTTGGCCGGGTACAGGCCGAGGCGCATCGTGCCGCCCTTGTCCTCGAGCTCGCGCTGGTCGGGCATGAAGTCGATGACCGGGTGCTCGGTGAACATGTCGAACTCGGTCGAGTTGGCGTCCTGCGAGCCGACGACGTCGCGGGCGAACTCGATGACCGCGCACTGGAGGCCGAGGCACAGGCCGAGGTACGGGATGCGTCGCTCGCGGGCGTAGTGGGCGGCGAGGACCTTGCCCTCGATGCCGCGATGGCCGAACCCACCGGGGACCAGGACCGCGGCGGCGCCGTCGAGCCGCTCGCCGACGTTCTCGGCGGTCAGCGTCTCGGAGTCCACCCAGCGGACCTTGGCGTCGACCTCGTGCGCCCAGGCCGCGTGGCGCAGGGCTTCGGTGACCGACAGGTAGGCGTCCGGCAGTTCGATGTACTTGCCGACGAGGGCGACCTCCAGGATCGGCTTGGGCGCCTTGATCCGGGCGACCAGCTCGCGCCAGGAGTCCAGGTCCGGCTTGACCTCCGGGTCGCCGAGGCCGAGCTCGCGCACGACGAGCTTGCCCAGGCCGGCCGCCTCGAACAGGAGCGGGACCTCGTAGATCGTGTCGGCGGTCTCGGCCGGGATGACCGCGTCCGTGGCGACGTCCGTGAACAGCGCGATCTTCTCGCGGATCTCGTCGCTGACCGGGTGGTCGCTGCGCAGGACGATGACGTCCGGCTGGATGCCGATGCCGCGCAGCTCCTTGACCGAGTGCTGGGTGGGCTTCGTCTTGAGCTCGCCCGTGGCGGCCAGCGCGGGGAGCAGCGTCACGTGGACGTACAGGACGTTGGACCGCCCGACGTCCTTGCGCATCTGGCGGATGGCCTCGAGGAACGGCAGCGATTCGATGTCGCCGACGGTCCCGCCGACCTCGACGATCACGACATCCGGATCGCCGTCGCGCGCGACGCGGCCGATGCGCTCCTTGATCTCGTTGGTGATGTGCGGGATGACCTGGACCGTGCCGCCGAGGTAGTCGCCGCGGCGCTCCTTGGCGATGACCGCCTGGTAGATCCGGCCGGTCGTGACGTTGGAGCCCTGCGACAGGTTCTCGTCGATGAAGCGCTCGTAGTGGCCGAGGTCCAGGTCCGTCTCGGCGCCGTCGTCGGTGACGAAGACCTCGCCGTGCTGGTACGGGCTCATCGTGCCCGGATCCACGTTGATATACGGATCGAGCTTCAGGATGGAGACGCGCAGGCCGCGGGCCTTGAGCAGCCGACCGACGCTGGCGGCGGTGATGCCTTTGCCAAGAGAGGAGGTCACGCCTCCGGTCACAAAGACATACTTCGCCATGGGTCACGGTCCTCCGGGGGTTTTTCTGATGCTACCGGAAAGGCGCCCCGGACGCGAATCGCGAGGCTGGAGCTTGGACCGGGCACGGCCTATGGCGTCGTTCCCCACGCGAAGTGGTTGAGTTCGACCCCGGCCACGTCGATGAGCTTGACGACATTCGAACCGTCGGCGTTCATCAGGCAAAGGTCCCCATCGCAGCCGAAGACGATCTGTGATCCATCGGGCGAGTAGGCAGGCTTGAAGCCGGTGTGCTCGGCATCGCCGTACAGCGTCGGTTGGCTCGCATGGCGGAGTCGTTCGCGGGCACCGTCTGGATGAGCTCCAGGTACGTCCCGCTGGAGTCGTTGTTCGTGTTGTAGACGATCGACCGTCCATCCCGCGTCCAGTCGGCGTGCTCGATGTCGCCTGCGTTGGTGGTCGTGACCTGCCGCTCGATACCGGTGGCGAGGTCGCGGATCATCAAGGCATTGGTCTGCTTCGAAGCATCCCAGCGATCGAAGACCACCTCGTTCCCATCTGGCGAGAGACGCGCCTCTGAGTCGAAGGCGTCTGGGTCACCGAGGAGTCGCTGGTCGGAGCCGTCGGCGTTCATCCGCCAGAGCGTCTGGCGGAAGCCCTCATCCTCGACACACGTGGGGATCTCGCACGGGGTCGGTGAGTAGGCGTAGACCAGCCACGATCGTCCGGGGCCCAATCGGGCATCGACGCCCAGCCGGACGTCGACGTCAGGATGCGCAGGTCGCTCCCGTCGATGGCGCTCGTCGCGACCTGCCATGTCCGATCGCTCATGAAGATCGAGAACGCGAGCCGCGTCCCATCGTGCGAGATGCGTGGCCGTTCCACCTCGCAGCTCCAGGATCTGGACCAGGTCGGAGCCGTCGGGATCGATCGCGAACAGCGGATCGACGACCTGGGAATAGACGTCCGAGCGGCTGACCTGGCCGAAGACGATCCGCCCCGCCGGTTCCGGGCCGTCATTGACGCTCTGCGCCCCGTCGACCCACGGCGGCTTGAGGTCCTGGCAGACCGGGGTCGGCGCGGTCACCGCGACCGATGAAGCGGACATGTCGGGATGGGACGATCCCAGCGGCGAGGGAGCCGAGCTGGAGGCTCCGGCCGTCCCACCACATCCGGCCAACGCCAGGATCGTAGTCGCGAGGATCATCGCTCGAACTCGCACAGCCGGCTCCTACTCGAGGTTGTCTTGACGCCACCGAGGCAGGGACATGGCGCTCTACGGCGCGCCGAGGCCCATGAGTGCCGCATCCAGGACGGGGTCACGCCCGGCGAAGAAGTCGGTCGAACTGAGCGACATCGCGATGTCAGGCGCGATCTCGGTCCGAAGGTCGCCGTTGTGGGTCATGTCGGTCGGGATCGTGACCACGATGCCGGAGCGCAGCAGGAAGTCCAGGCAGTCGCATCGGAAGTTGTCGGCGCGGGCTGGCGTCGGTTCGCCGACCAGCAGGGCCTCGGTGTGCACGTCGAACTCGTAGTCGATGCGGTCGCGATGGACACGTTCTCCCGACCCATCAGCACGGTCAGTCCGCCGGGCCGGTTCACGCGTGGGTCGGCCTTCAGGACATCGAAGAGCCCGAAGTCACCGCTCCCGCCACGGAGATAACGGATGTCGAGCACGACCCGGTCGGCCTTGCCCGAGTCCAGCGCCGCTGTCATCTCGGCAGCGGCAGCCGACATGTCGCCGTAGTCGTGGACCGAGACGAGGACGACCTTGTTCCGTTCGTCGAGTCGCGTCCAGGCCAGCTCACCCCGTCGGGCGACGGCCTCCGGCGCCGCGCCGACGGGGTCGCCCACGATGTTGAACTCTCCCGCCCAGGTCTCCTCGTCAACGGCCGCGAAGTCGACGGTCTCCTGTGTCCCGTCTGGGGCTCCAGGACGTACTGCGGCTTGGCGGTGTCCGTGACGATGCCGGCGCCGTGCAGGTACTCCACCTAGGAGAAGGCATCCGCCGCGCTGTCGAGGAAGCCCATCTCGTTGTCGTGCGGGATGAGTGGCCGGAGGGTCGATTCCACCTCATCCACCGGGTGGCCGCCGATCGAGATCAGGCGCGAGCCGATGAGCGACTCGTCCTTCGCGGCGATGGTGAACCAGCCGTCGGAGAACTTGTAGAACAGGACTTCGTACGGATGCAGGCCGCCGTTCGGCATGATGCCCGAGTGGTATCGAGTAGCCCGATGAGGCTCGCGACGAGGACGAACTGCTCGTCAGGGCTGGCGTCGGCGAGCTTGGGTCGGATCTCCGCAAGCTTGGCCACCCATTCCGCCTCGGTATGGATCGTGAATGGGGAGCACGTGACGTCCCGGACCTTCTGGTCCAGTCGGTCGAGATCGTCACCCCAGGCGTCCGCGACAGACTGACTCGGCGCTGCGGACAGAGCCAGGGACGGCGCGACGGACATCGTCGCCTCGGTGGTCGCCGGGGGCGTCGACGATCTCGCCGGGCTGGACGCGGAAACGGCGCAGCCCGCGAGCAGGACCGACACCACAGTTGCCAGTCCTGCGGCCCGACATCGATCCTTCAGGTTCGACAACGTGCACTCCCTCGTGGCTGTGCCGTCATGGCTGGAGGTCCTGCCAGGCGGCACACCCGACCATATGCGGGACCTCAAGGACCAGCGACGGGGCGGTACGCAGCTCGGCGTCGACCGAGCGGATCTGACTCTTGAAAGTTTGAGTCTGCGCACCGTTCGACGTGTCATCAGTATCCAGGAGTAGTAAACGGGTGCCATCGGGAGACCAGAGGAAGTCGGCGGTGACGGGACCTTCGACCGCATCGCCGACCGCCGTTCCGTCGGCCATCCGACGGGCCACGAGCGTCCAGCCGTGGTCTGGCTCGACATAGGGCCCGAAGTAGGCCAGTCGGCCCCCATCCGGAGACCACCTGGGCCCACGCTCGGTCTCCAGGGGTGTGTTCGTCAGGTTCCGCTCGGCTGTCCCGTCGGCATCTACGACGAAGATGTCCAGCGGGGGATACAAGCTGGAGGTGTCGTTCGCATCGTCCCCGAGCGACGGGAGGGGCGAATTGTCGGGAACGCCG
>CAVTWU010000007.1:0-39779 GCA_963738475.1 uncultured Chloroflexia bacterium | reverse complement strand
ACGCCCTGGACGTGGACGATCGCGGTCCCATCCGTGGCGACCGCCCCCGCGGACCCGATGACCCGCAGGCGCGTGCCCGCGGACAGGGTCGCGTCGGGCTCGCCGGCGACGGCCGGGGTCAGCGTGGCGGGTCGCCGTACAGGCCGGCGCCCTCGGCGGACACGGCGGCGTTGCCCGGGACGAGCAGGTGGCCGGATCCGTGGAGGTGTCGCTGTAGGCCTCGCCGAGGATGTCGTCCGTCGTGATCGTCCGGTCGCCGACCATCGAGCGGTAGAAGCCGGATGTCGTCGTGTTCGGGTCGGAGAAGGCGGTCGCCCCGGGCGTCCGCGTCGAGTTGAAGACGGCGACGTGGCCGTTGGCGTTCGGCTGGGTCCGCCACAGCTGCTCGATGGTCTGGTGGGTCGTGAACAGGGAGCGCAGGTAGGACACCGGGCCGCGCATGGCCGTCGGCGATGACCGCGGACGCGCCGGCCTTCAGGAAGCCGGCGGCGTAGTTGTCGAGCCGCTGCCGGGCGACCGAGACGCTCGGCTCGGCCTGGCCGGGCTCGGAGTTGCCGGCCGCGTAGCACAGGTGGTGGAGCAGGACGATCGCGTTCGGCGGCGAGATCCAGCGTCGAGACATAGGGCTCGCCGTAGTACTTGTTGTTCGAGTCGCCGGCGCCCGGACGTGGCGTTGAGCCCGAAGCCGTCCTTCGTCGTGTACTTGGGGTCGTACGTGTACGGGCTCGGCCAGCCGTTGCCGTGGCCCATGTAGATGACGACGTTCGCCCCGACGGTCGCCGCCTTGACCTTGGTCCACGTCGCGTACGGGCTGTAGACCTTGACGACGTTGGAGGTGTACTTGCGCGCCTCGACGTACGCCTGGTCCGCGTAGGTGCGGTACTTCGCCGGTGGAGCCGTGCGTCGCCCCGACGATGATCACGACCTTCGGCTCGGCCGGCGCCGCGGCCGCGACGACGGGCACGAACGCTGCCCAGCGCGGCGACGAGGGTCAGGATCAGGATGGCGACGGTCTTGCGCAATGTGGGCTCCGCGGCAGGGACGGTCCGGGATCTCGGTCGCTCAGCGTCCCCCGTCACGCTCATCGGCTCAATCGCGGGAAGGTCCCGAACGGGCCTAGGCCCTTCGGGTCACGGTTCGTGGCGCAGGCGCACCACCAGGTCGGCGAGGGATGGGTTGGACCGGTCCCGATCGGACAGGATCGGGTGGCCGTCGGGGGTGTCCGGGACAGGCGGCCAGGGCACGGCGGCGGTCGGATCGTCCCAGGCGAATCCGAGCTCGTCGGAGCCGTCGTACTCGTTCGTCACGAGGTACAGGAGCTCCAGCGGGCCCAGGGCGAGGAACCCGTGGGCGACGCCGCTGGGGATGACGACCCACTCGTCGGCGACGAGTTCGCGGGTCTCGACGATGGGCGCCGCACCCCGCCCACGCCACATGGGACGAAGGTCCACCAGGGCGACGAACGCGCGACCGGACGCGACGGTCCAGTAGTCGAGCTGGCGCCGGTGGAAGTGGAGGCCGCGCAGGACGCCCGACGCCGAGGTGGACAGGTTGGCCTGGACGAAGGTCGGCGCCGTGGCCGGCGATCCGCCGTCGCGCCCGCGTCCGCCGCCGCGATGTCCCCGAACGCACTCGCCCGCCACAGCTCGCGGAAGGCGCCGCGGTCGTCGGCGTGGCGGGCGACCGCGCCGTAGCGGACGCCGGGCAGCGCGGACGGCGGTCGGTCCAGGGTCATGCCGATCGCCGCCAGGTCCGCAGGAGCGTCGGGGCGTAGTCGGCCATCGCGTCCGGCCAGGACCGGAGCGGCGTCCCGAACGGCATCGGGGTCTGGGCCAGGATCGCCCGGGCGGGCGGCGTCGAGGCGCGCGGCCAGTCGGCGCCGGCGATCTCGTCGATCTCGACGGTCAGCCCGGCCCGCCGGAACGACGTCGCGGGCCCAGTCGGCCCGGCTGGCGATGCCGCCGTTGACGATGTGATGGGTCCCGCCGACGGCATCCTCGGCGAGCAGGTCGACGATCGCCCTCGGCCAGGTCGTGGGTGTAGGTCGGCGTCCCCCACTCGTCCCCGACGACCCGCAGGGCCGTGCCGGCCGTCCCGGGCGCGTCCCGCGGCGGCCAGGATCCGGCCCGGGAAGTCGGTCTCGGGCGCCCCGAACAGCCACGCGGTCCGGACGATCCCGAGGCTGGCCCGGCACTCCCCGTGAAGGCGGCTCGGGCCGCGACCTCGCGCGGCCAGCTTCGAGACGCCGTACGGGTTGATCGGGTTCGGCTCGTCGTCGGGGCCGTACGCCGCGCCGTCCGGCAGCGTCCCGTCGAAGACCTCGTTCGTGGACACGATCGCGAGGTCCAGGCCGCGCTCCGCGCAGGCCCGAGCCAGGACGTCGGTCGCGCGCCCGTTGCGGGCCAGCGCCAGCTCGGGCTCGCGGGCGCAGCCGTCCACGTCGGTCCAGGCCGCCGCGTGGACGACGACCTCCGGGCGGTCGCGGTCGATCCGCGCGCCGATGCCGTCCGGGGCATCGAGGTCGAACGCGGTCCGGTCCCAGGCGATCGGCCCGGCCGGACCGGTGAACGGCGCGTCGGCGAGGGCCGCGACGAGCGCACTCCCCAGTCGACCGGCTGCGCCCGTCACCGCGACCCGCATCAGTCCGCCGAGGTGCTCGTCGTCAGCGCGGCGGCCGTACTGGCGGTCGTAGTAGGCGTCCCAGTCGCCGGACCGGATCGCCCGCCACCACGGCTCGTTGGCCCGGTACCAGTCGACGGTCTCGGCCAGGCCCGTCCTCGAACGTCCGCGACGGCGTCCAGCCGAGCGCGGTCAGCTTCGAGCCGTCCATCGCGTAGCGACGGTCGTGGCCCGGCCGGTCCTCCACGGTCCGGACGAGCGACCACGGCTTGCCGAGCCGATCGAGCAGCAGCGCGACGGTGTCGCGGTTCGTCATCTCGGTGCCGCCGGCGACGTTGTAGATCCCGCCGGCCTCGCCGTGGCGCAGGACGAAGTCGATGCCGCCGGCGTGATCGGCGACGTGCAGCCAGTCGCGCCGCTGGAGGCCGTCGCCGTACATCGGCAGCGGCTGGTCGTCGATCGCGTTGGTGATGAACAGCGGGACGAGCTTCTCGGGATGCTGGTACGGGCCGTACGTGTTCGACCCGCGGGTGGTGACGGCATCCAGGCCGTGGGTGATCACGTAGCTGCGGACGAGCAACTCCCCGGCGGCCTTGGCCGCGGCGTACGGCGAGCGCGGGGCGAGCGGCGCGTCCTCGGTGGCGTGGCCGACGTCGATCGAGCCGTACACCTCGTCCGTCGAGACCTGCAGGTAGCGCGGCCGGTGGGCCGCCGTCCGGGCCGCCTCCAGCAGGACGTGGACGCCGATGACGCCGGTCCGCAGGAACGCCTCGGGATCCAGGATGGACCGGTCGACGTGGGACTCGGCGGCGAAGTTGACGATGGCGTCCGCGTCGCCGACGAGCGACGCCACGAGGTCCGTGTCGGCGATGTCGCCCTGCACGAAGCGCAGCCGGGCGGCCGCCTCCGGGTCCGCGCGGACCGGATCGAGGTTCGATTCGTTGCCGGCGTAGGTGAGCTTGTCGAGGACCGTGATCGTCGTCCCGTCGCGGCGGCCGAGCACGTCGCGGACGTAGCACGAGCCGATGAACCCGGCCCCGCCCGTGACCAGCAGCCGCCCGAAGGCGCGGTCCGTCATGCGATCGTCAGCCCACCGGCCGGACGACGGGCGGCGCCAGGCGGCCCTCGGCGTCGTCGGCGGCGGCCAGTTCGGCCGCGCGGAGGAGGGACGGCACGGTCCCGGCATCGGTCCAGTGGCCGTCGTAGACCTGGGTGAACAGGCCGCCGCTCGGGATGTAGTGGTTGAGGACGTCGGTGATCTCGAACTCGCCGCGACCGGACGGGGCCAGGCCCTCGATGACGTCGAAGACGTCGGGGCGCAGGAAGTAGACGCCGATCGGGATGAGGTCGCTCTTGGGTTCGGCCGGCTTCTCCTCGAAGCCGATGACCCGCCCGTCGGCGTCGAACTCGGCCACGCCGAACCGCTGCGGGTCCGGCACCTGGTAGAGGAGCGTGCCGGCGCCGTACGGGCCGGCCTCGAAGTCCGCCGCGACGCTGGCCAGCTTCTCGCCGCGCAGGATGTTGTCGCCGAGGACCACGCAGAACGCGTCGTCGCCGACGAAGTCGCGGGCCAGGCCGATGGCATGGGCGATGCCGAGCGCGCCCGGCTGGTAGCGGTAGGTCAGGTCCAGGCCGAAGTGCGAGCCGTCCGCGAGCAGCTCCACGACGTCGCCGACGCTCTTGCCGCCGATGACCACCATGACCTCGCGGATGCCCATCCCGGCCAGCGTGTCGATCGGGTAGTAGATCATCGGCCGGTCGTAGATCGGCAGCAGGTGCTTGTTGGTGACGATCGTGAGGGGGAAGAGCCGGGTGGCCGTGCCACCGGCGAGGACGATGCCCTTCATCGCGGGCAAGCGTAGCAGCCGGGATGCCGCTCGTGGCCCGACGCCTCGCCGCGCGATGCGCGCTCGGACACGCGGCAGCGCCCTGAGCGCGACGACTCCGGCGCGACGCTCGCCGAACGGCCGACGCCGGCGGAGTGACCGGGTATACTCCGCGGGCTTCCCCGCACGTCCCCCGACGCGACCCGCCCACCATCTCGTGCGGTCTCGGCCCGGCGACGCCCTCACGACGAAGGATCCACTCCGCATCATGTTCGACCGCCTCCTCGGGATCTTCTCCCGCGACATCGGGATCGACCTCGGGACCGCCAACACGCTGGTCCACGTCCGCGACCGCGGGATCGTGATGAGCGAGCCGTCCGTCGTCGCCATCGATGCCAAGACCCGCCGCGTCCTGGCCATCGGCGCCGAGGCCAAGCGGATGGTCGGCCGGACGCCCGCCAACATCATCGCCATCCGCCCGCTCCGCGACGGCGTCATCAGCGACTTCGACGTCACCGAGCAGATGATCAAGTACTTCGTGAACCGGGTCCACGACCGGATCGGGCTCATCCCGCGGCCGCGGATGCTCCTGGGCATCCCGTCCGGCGTGACCGAAGTCGAGAAGCGCGCCGTCCGCGACGCCGCGCTCAACGCCGGCGCCCGCTGGGCCCGCCTCATCGAGGAGCCGATGGCCGCCGCGATCGGTGCCGGCCTGCCGGTCAGCGAACCGTCCGGCAGCCTCATCGTCGACATCGGCGGCGGCACCACGGAGGTCGCGGTCCTGTCGCTCGGCGGCATCGTCGTCTCGCGCTCCATCCGGATCGGCGGCGACGAGATGGACCAGGACATCGTCACGTTCGCCCGGCGCGAGTACAACCTGTTCCTCGGCGAGCGGACGGCCGAGGACATCAAGATCGCCATCGGCTCCGCCTACCCGGGCGACTGGGACGCCCAGCGCGTCACCCTCCGCGGCCGCGACCTGCTGACCGGCCTGCCGCGCAGCGTGGAAGTCGGGGCGGACCAGATCCGCGAAGCCATCGAGCCGTCCGTCGCCCAGATCGTGGATACCGTCAAGGACACCATCGAGGAGACGCCGCCGGAGCTGGTCGCCGACATCATGGACCAGGGCATCGTCCTGGCCGGTGGCGGCGCGCTGCTCGCCGGGCTGGACCGGCGCGTCGCCGAGGCCACCCAGATGCCCGTCCACATCGCCGACGACCCGCTGACCTGCGTCGCGCGCGGCACGGGCATCGTCCTCGAGGACCTCATCGCCATGGACCGCGTGCTCGTCGCCGAGACGTACTCGCGGCCGCCTCGCTGACGGCCGCCCGGAACGCCGCCGGATCCGATCGATGGCCACCACCCCCGCCCTCAAGGACCGCGCCGCTCGTCGGGCCGGCATCGCGTTCGTCGTCCTGCTGATCGTGTCGGTCACGCTCATGGCCTTCTCGTCGAACCCGGCCATCCGCGACGCACAGAACGGCATCGGCTTCGCGTTCCGGCCCATCCAGAGCGCGCTCGACACGTTCGCCGCCGGGCATCGCCTCGATCGGCACGGCCATCAGCGAGATCGACCAGCTCCGGGTCGACAACGAGGCGCTGCGCGCCGAGAACGCCCGCCTCGAAGCCGAGAACTCGCGCCTGGCCGAGTTCGGCCGCGAGAACGAGCTGCTGACCGGCATGCTCCAGCTGCAGGCCGGCTTCGAACTGAAGACCGCGGCGGCCGCGGTCATCGCCCGTGAGTCCTCCGAGTTCCGGCGGACGATCACCCTCGACAAGGGCACCGAAGCCGGGATCGTGGTCGGCGATGTCGTGGTCGCGTCCGGCGGGGCGCTGGCCGGACGCGTGACCGCCGTGGGTCCGCAGAGTGCGACCGTCGTGCTGCTCACCGACGGCGCCTCGACCGTCATCGGGCAACTCCCGAGCGCCGCGACCGGCGAGGTGGAGGGTCACCTGGCCGACACCCTGCCGATGACCCAGATCGACGCGAGCGCCACCATCGCGGTCGGCGACGAGGTCGTCACGGCCGGCATCGAGCTCGGCAGCGGCGTCCGCTCGCCCTACCCGAAGGGCCTCGTCATCGGCCAGGTCGTCGACGTGAAGCGCGACGCCAACGACGTCGTCCAGACCGCCTTCCTCCAGCCGGCGGCGGACCTGGAGCGCCTCGAGTACGTCCTCGTCATCCTCGACTACGAGGGCGGCCTGCCGCCCATCGACGAGCAGCCGGTCGCCTGCCCCAGCGACGGCACCCTCCCCGAGGGCGAGTCGCCGTGCTTCGCGAGCCCGCGCGCCGAGTACGAAGCCAGCTTCGCCGAAGCCGTAGGCGCGGTCGATCAGTCGGCCGCGCGCGGTCGGCCGGCTGCTCGCGCGGGGCTCCGGGCGATCGAAGGCGACGCCCCGGTCGCGCAGCGACACGAACGCGTCGTGCCCGATGACGAGGTGGTCGAGCAGCTGGATGTCCAGCAGCCGGCCGGCCGCCAGCGCCGCCGCGGTCAGGTGGAGATCGTCCGGGGAGGGTGTCGGGTCGCCGCTTGGATGGTTATGCACGAGGATGACTCCCGATGCATTGAGTCGGACGGCATCGCGATACAGCTCCCCCACCCGCACGAGCGACGAGCTGACGTTGCCCTGGTAGACCGTGGCGACCCGCAGGACGTGGTTCTTCGTGTCGAGCAGGACGACGCGGAGCTCCTCGCGCTCCAGGCGGCCCATCTGCAGGATCAGCCGGTCCGCGAGGTCGCGCGGGCTGCGGATGATCGGCCGGGCCTCCGGCCAGTCCGCCAGCATCCGCCGGCCGAGCTCGAACGCGGCGACGAGCTGCGCCGCCTTGGCGCCGCCGACGCCCGGGATCGCGCGCAGTTCCAGCTCCGATGCCCGGGCCAGCTCCGGTCAGGCCGTCGTGGCGAACCAGGGCGTCGCCGGCCAGATCGACCGCCGATCGACCGCGCGTGCCGGACCCCCAGACGAGGGCGATCAACTCGGCCGACGTCAGCCCGGCCGGCCCGCGCAGGCCCAGGCGTTCGCGCGGTCGCTCCATCGCGGGGAGTTCGCGGATGGCCCGACCCGAGCCCGTCGCATGGACATCGACCACCGGTGACTCCGATCTCGCTCCCGTGTGGCGGCGGTCAAGGCGTCCCCGGGCCCGAACGACGGAAGCCCGCCGATACCTCCCGCCATCCGGACCCTGAGGACACTGCGCAGCCTATCGAGCGACTCTCACCGGAGCCTCAACCGTCGATGCGCCGCGACTCACCCGCCGCCGGTCACCCCGGACGCGAAGCGCGATCTCCGCGAGGACCAGCAGGATCCCGTTGAACGCGGCGTGGAGACCGAACGGGACCCAGATCGAGCCGCGCTTCACGAACAGGTAGCCGAGCGCGAGCGCGACCGGGACGCGCGTCGCGAACCCGATGATCGCCAGCTGGAAGGCCTCGCCGGCCGTCCCGCCCGAGATGGTCAGGACGTGGACCACGGCGAAGAACAGCGCGCCGCGGACGATGCCGCGCCGGGCGCCCATCCCGCGGACCCAGGCGGTCGTGGCCAGGCCACGGAACAGGATCTCCTCGCCGAGCGGCGCCAGGATCGCCCCGGCGATCAGGTTCAGGATGAATCCGGACGTCTCCCCTGCCGGAGGCAGCGGACTGTCCGGCGTCACCGTGAACAGCGTCTGGAGGATCGCGGCGACCGGGATCGTCACAGCGATGCACCGGGATCGCCCACAGCGCGCCCGGCGCCGATCTCCGACAGGGCCTTGCCGATCAGGCAGGCGGATGCCCATCTCGGCCCAGCTCAAGGAGCCGGTGTCGATGACGAGCAGCCGGATGAGCGCGATGTAGACGATCGTCTGGACGAGCACGGACACGAACCGCCCGAACGGCCCGTCCACGGGGATGTCGAGGAGGCTCATCGGGATGACCGCGACGAGCACCGCGATGATCGACACCGGGACGGCCGCCGCGAAGACGAGGAACGGCGACGGGCCGCGGTACGGCAGGACGCCGCGCGCCCGACGGTCGAGGCCCTGCGAGCCGGATGCCGAGACGAGGCCGACGGCGAGCAGCGCCAGCCCCACGCCCAGGATGATCGTCGAGGTCAGGCCGCCGCCGGACAGGACGCCGACGAAGATCGCACCGAGGCCCATGAGGCTGGCCAGCCAGCCGACGACGAACAGCGCCGGGGCGGCGCGGCCCTCGATGGTGAAGGTCGAGGCGCCGGGCGGTCCGGAAGGAGGTGGTGGCGAGTCGACCCATGGGATCGGCGGTTCGGCCGGAGTCAGGGGCTCGAGTGGCCCGGGTTCGGCGGGCGTCAGGGGCGCGAGCGGGTCGAGCGGGCCGGCTTCGGGCGCGCCGGGGTCGAGCGGGTCAGATCCGGGGGTCAGGCGTTCGGGCAGCCCCGACTCGGGCGGCGGCGTGGATCCCGGCGAGGTCAACGCTCGGGCAGCGCGTCCTGCGCGGATGTGGGCCGAGCGGTGGACGCGGACTGGTTGGAGCGCGGCCGGCTCGAACGCGACGAGGCGGCCGGGATGGCCGTCGGCGCCGGAGCGGCGATCCGGCTGGTGGCGTCACGACCACCGCTGATCGCGGCGACCGGGACCTCGCGACGCTCGAAGTCCTTGCCGCACCAGGCGCACAGCGACCAGTCGAGGCCGACGAGACGGCTGCAGTTCGGGCAGACCCGGTTGAGGCGCGTCCGGCAGGTGGGGCAGATGATCCACTCGTCGTCGATGCGCCGCTCGCAGGTGGGGCAGTGATGGATCGCCTCCACCTCGGCCAGGAGCGCCTCCTCGGCCAGGTTCCGCTCCCAGACCTCGCCGATCTTCTCGTGCGGCCGGACGATCTTGTAGACCCACACCGCGAAGATGAAGAAGACCGGGGTGAACAGGATGATCCCGGCGGCCGCCAGGTACGGGAGGATGGCGTTGTCGGACCGCTGCTGCATGTCCCGGAACGCCCAGTACGCCGTGGCCAGCCACAGGATGACGAGGTAGACCCCGATCATCCGGATACCGAACTGGACGATGGGGCTGTCGAAGATGCCGCCTAGGGTGTCACCGATCTGCCCGAGGATCTGATCCATACCGCTGGCCGGGAGCCTCCGTACGACGTCCGGCGCAGTGTAGCAGGGGTCGCCCGACCCCTTGGGTGCGTCTGACCGCGGTCAGACGAGCGGGTCGGTCGTGAGCGTGACGCGCCTCGACGAGGTCGAGGATCCCGGCCACCGCGAGCATGACGCCCCCGACCAGGATGGCCAGGACGCCGGGGCCGGCACCGAGCGGGCCGAACAGGTACGGCCAGGTCAGGCCGACGAGCAGGCCGCCCAGCGCGAGTCCGACCGCGCAGGTCCGGACCCAGGTCGGGATCGGGTTGGCGACGATCGCCAGGCCGAGGGCCGCGGCGAGCGCCAGCACGACCAGCACGTGGCTCGGGTTGGCGATGCCCCACGTATCGAAGTAGGTGCCGGCACCCTCGGCCCCGATGACGGTCCGCGACCAGGGCAGGAGGAACCCGAGGATGGCCACCGCGGACCCGATGATCATCAGCCAGCCGGCGGCGGCCTCGATCCAGGTGGCCTCGACCGCGTCGTCCGCTGCGTCGGTGGCGGACGTCGCCTGAGGCGCGCCGACAGCCGTCGTCGTCGGTGCAGGCTGCGGAGCCGGCGCCGCGGCGGCCGGGCGAGGCGGCGGTGCGGCCGGTGGTCGCGTCGGGACCTTCACGAGGATCCCGCCGGTGGACGCGCTCGACATCGCTACGGAGCCACCGGCCGTCGCCATCGGCCGGGCGCCCAGGCCGAGGCCCGCCATGGGCCGCGGGCTCGCGGAGGTGATCCCGGCCCAGGCGCGCGCCGGAAGCAGGAACGGCCCCGACGAGGTGGCTGGTGGGACGTAGGCGCCGGCGGGCTTGGGCTCGGACGCGACGGCTGCGACCGGCTCGGGTGCGGCCGGCTTCGGTGCACGGCGGCGGGCCGGGGCAGCCCCGGCGACGGACGCCAGCAACAGGCCGCAGGCCGGACAGGACAGGCGACCGCTCGGCACCGCTTCCTGGCAACTCGGACAGACCGTCGTGCGCGACGCCATGCGTTCCCTCGCCTCTCGGATCCCGACCCCACCGGGGTCGAAGGGTCACAGGGTGCCAGAGGGCTCCGCGTCCGACCAGTCACCCGGTAGGGTCTCCGGCGTTACCCCGAACGTCCTCTGCTCGGCATCGAGCGTCCAGGCCGCGGCGCGCCAGGCGCAGACCATCGAGACGAGCACGAGGCCACCCAGCCACAGGCCGACGAACACGCTCACGGTGAGGATCCCCTCGATCGCGCCGACCGACTCCGCGATCGCGATCCGGACCCGGTCCCAGGTGGACGTCGTGGCGGCGGCGGTCGGCAGGACGACCGCCAGCAGGGCGACCGCGGGTACGACGAACAGGACGAGTTGCTGGAGCGGTCGTCGGACGGACTCGGCCAGGGCGGCCTTGAGGCCACCGCCGATGGACGTCCCGACGATGACGATGCGCCGCGCGGCCATGGCCCCCACGATCTGGCCCAGGATCCAGGTGACGAGGACCAGCACGACCACCTCGGGCAGCGAGCCGAGCACACGCACCGCGATCGGCGTCGTGACGTCATCCGGACGGCTCAATTCCCGATAGGTCGCGTCGACGACCCGGGTGGCGCTCCAGGCGAGGGCGATCATGAGTGGCACATGGGCGAACAGCCGCGCGCCCATGATCCGGGTCGACTCACCGCGGCGGAACGGGGCGATGACGCGCTGCGGATCCAGCTCGTCCCAGGCCGGGGCATCGCGCACGAGCGCCCCTTCCATCGCCGCCGCGAACCAGGCCGCGAGCAGCACCACGGCGACGACGACCGCACAGGCCGCGGCCGCCAGGACGACGATGTCCGGGGTGATGCCGCCGAGGGCCACGGACGTGATGAACGGAGCGAACACGTCGGACAGGCCCACCGCCGACGGCAGGACCACGATCGGGATGAGGAACAGGACGATCCCGCCGCGAACGAGGAAGGCGGCCAGCGCGACGGGCCAGGAGATCGGGTGGGCGAGCGTCGCGAGGAGCGACGACATGAGGATCGCCCCGAGGCTCATGGCGCCGGGCTAGCGGAAGGACCGGGCGAGACGAGCCCCGGGGTCAGCTCATCGAGCGCTCGGAGGGCGGCCTGGACTCGCTCCATCTCGATCCCGTACCGCGCGAAGTCGCCATCCCGGAGGGCCTCCTGGGCAGCCTCGAAGTGGGTGTTCGCGTACTCGATGAGGCCGGCGACATCGGTCGGGAGTGGCCCCTCCGGGTCCGTCGTGGGGGTCGGGGCCGGGGTCGGGCTGGCACCGGGGTCGGGCGTCGGGGTCGGCGTCGGGCTGGCGTCCGGGCCTCCACCGCGCGCTTCCGCCGCGACGAGCAGCTCCACGGCTCCGCCCAGGGTCTCGGCCCAGACCACGTGCCGTGGCGAGGCCACGATGATCCGCCGGAACTCCGGGAACGAGGAGCTGGTGGACTGGAGGTAGACCGGCTGGAGGTAGATGAGCGAGTCGCCCAGCGGCACGACGATCAGGTTGCCTCGGATGACCGAGCTCCCGGACTGGTTCCAGAGCGTGACCTGCTGGCTGATGATCGGATCCTGGTCGATGCGGGCCTCGATCTGGGCGGGCCCGAACACGGTCGTCTCGGCTGGGAACCGGTAGACCCGCACGTCACCGTAGTTGGGGGCATCGTTCCGGGCGGCCATCCAGGCGATCATGTTCGGGCGGCCCTTCGGCACCATCGGCTGGAGCAGCAGGAACTCGGACTCCGCCTCGCCCGGCATCCGCATGATCACGTAGTACGCCTCGGACGGCAGGGTCTGGGAGGACTGCTCGCTCGGTGCGGCCGGCACCGTCCACTGGTCGTCCGTGCGGAAGAACTGGGCCGCGTCGGTGACGTGGTACTTCCCGAACACGCGGACCTGGACGTTGAACAGCTCCTCGGGCACGCGCAGGTGGTCGCGCAGCGGCGCCGGCATCGCGTCGAGCGGTTCGAACAGGTCCGGGAAGACGCCCGCATAGGCCCGCACGATCGGGTCGTCCGGGTCGGCGATGTAGAAGTGCATCGTGCCGTCGTAGGCGTTCACCGTGATCTTGACGCTGTTGCGGATGTAGTCGATCGGCCGGCGGCCGAGACCCGTGCCCGGGCAGCGTCGACGTGTCGAACGGCTCGGCGTTGGGGAACGCATCGGACACCGTGTAGGCGTCCTGGACGTAGACCAGGGCCCCGTCGCCATCGATGACCAGGTACGGGATCCTTGTCGAACCGGAGGAACGGCGCCACCCGGCCGAGCCGATCGCTCAGGCTGCGATGGAACAGCAGCTGGCTCTGGTCGGTCAGCTGGTCGCTGATGAGCAGGTCCAGGTCCTTGAACCGGAGGGCGAACAGCAGTCGATCCAGCGTGGTCCCCAGCGGGATCCCGGTCGTTGCCGGTCCAGCGGGTCTCGGTGCCGGACGCGCCCGCGACGTCGCCCTCGCCGGTCGGGAAGTCGAATTCGTTGAGCTGGGCACCGGTCACGACGTAGCCGCTGTCGCGCTCGCCGAAGTAGATCCGGGGCTCGGTGATGGTCGGGGCGCCGTCGCGCGAGACCGGCGGCAGGTTGCCGATGAACAGGCGCGGCTGGCCGTCGTTGGCGACCTCGTTGACCGGGGTCATGACCGCCCCGATGCCGTGGGTGAAGATGATCCGCTGGTTGGTGAAGCCGGTGGCGCTGGGGTTCTGCTCCAGGGCCAGCTCGCGTCCCGACAGCCAGACCTGACGCTCCTTGCCATCGATCATGTAGCGATCCGCGTCGACGTCGGTGAAGTCGTAGTAGCGGCGCACGGTCTGGAGCTGATCGAGCGTGTCGTTGAGCGGCCGGTAGTCCCACAGGCGCGCGTTCGTGAACGTGTCGGCCTCGGCGTCGACCAGCTCCTGGGTGACCTGCGCGTCGCCGCTGAAGGCGCGGTCGTCCCAGTCCTCGAGGTCGTACGCCAGGCGGGTCATCGCGATGTTGTTGACGATGAACCGCTCCTCCTGGGCGAGCTGGTTCGGGGCGACCGTGAAGCGCTGGATGGCCTCCGGGTAGAGCCGGCCGATGACGATCGACGCGACCAGCCAGACGCCGATCGTCAGGCCGAGCGGCCAGAGCGTCCGGGTGAGCGCACCACCGACCAGGAACGCCGCCGCCAGGCCGGACACGACCGTCAGGATGTCGAACGCGACGAACTGGGCGTGGAAGTCCGTGTAGCTGACGCCGGTGGCGAACCCGCGTTCGCTGTAGACGAGCTCGAGCTTGTCGAGCTGGTAGCCGAAGGCGACCGACAGCAACAGGAGCGCGCCCAGGATCGCGAGGTGCAGCCGGACCGGGGTGGCGAACACCAGCCCGGCCCGCGACGCGCTGACGAGGTAGCGCCCGAGGGTCAGGACGAGCGCCGCGATGACCAGCGCATTGAACACGCCCTGGACGAGCCGCAGGAACGGCAGCTCGAACAGGAAGAACCCGATGTCACGACCGAAGATCGGGTCGGTGGTCGCGACGGCACCCGCCGGCGAGAACGGCACGCGGTGCTGCCACAGCAGGACCAGCTCCCAGGCCGCACTGACGGACGCGGCGATGACGAGGGCGACGACGACGCCGAGCCCCACGAGCACGGCCACGGCCAGCGGCCCCAGATCCGGCACGGAGTCGGGTTCGAAGACGATCGCGCGCGGCTCGCCGGAACGTCGAGCGCCATAGGGCGGGTTGCCGCGCGCCCGGCCGGAGGATGACGCCTCGGCCGCGTCGTTCAGTCGATCGACGAACGAGCGGATCGCGCCACCGGAGCCCCCATCCGCGCCGGGCGCCGGGCCGAGACGGCCGGCGAGCCAGAGGTTGCCGAGGAGGACGACGAGGGCGACGACGAGCGCCCCGACGAACAGGGCCGCCTGCGACCCGACCTGGGTCCAGAACACGTTGCTGAAGCCGACCGACTTGAACCACAGGCCATCGGTCCACAGGTCAAGGACCGTGGAGGACAGCAGGAAGAACGCCACCGCTGCGATGGCGATGACGGCCAGGACGATCTGGCGACCCGTACGGCTGCCTTCGCCTTCACCGTCGCGCGGACCACCGGGCGGGCGCTTCCGAGGCGGGCCGTCGCGGTCCTGCGAGGACACGAGGACGAAGTCGGGGCGGCTCTCGGCGTCGTCGCTCTCGTCAGCATCGGGGCTGTCGTCGCCGTCAGTCGTGTCGTCGCCGTCTGGGGCGTCGTCATCGGCCTCGGCGTGGCCAGCCGGCGGCTGGCGCTTCGGAGCGTTGCGGTCCGGATCCTCCCCGCGCGCGATCGCCTCACGGCGGCGCAGTTCCTCCAGGAAGTCGTCGAACAGGTCGCGCATCCGCCCGAGTCTAGTCGGTCTGCCCGCGAGGGGCCGTCGAGGGGGCGTCGAGCGTGTCGAGCCGGGCTGGTGCGTGGCCGCGGCGGACTCGAGGGGTCACGGTCGGTGCAGTCCCTCGACGGCCTTGCGGAATCCGGCGAGCACCGTGTCGGCGAGCTCGTTCGGGCGCATGGTCGCGATCCGCGCGGGCTCGAAGCGGAACGCGGCACGGACCACGAGCGGGGCGCGCCAGGGCCGGTCTGGATCCTCGGGCGGGATGGCGGCCCCGACCCGGAGTTGGAGGCGACCGGCGTCTTCGAGGATCAGGCCCGACAGGGCACCCGCGATCGACGGCCCGAGGCGGGCGAGCGGCGGATCGGCGGGTGGACCGCTGTCCGGTGCGACATCGCGGAAGGCGACGACCCCGTCTGCGTCGGCGACCCACAGGATCGCGAGCCACCAGCCGTCGGGCGCCTCGGACGGGCGGCCCATGCCGGCCGTGTACCGGCGCTCGCCGATCCGGACCTCGTGTTCACGGACGAACGACGGCCCGGGTGCCGGCAGGCGGGACGGGGAACTCGCCAGGGACGTGGTCGGGGTGGTCGGTTCGGGGTCGGACACCGCGGCAGGATAGCGGTCGCGGGCATGGGACGCCGGAGGCGGGGCGGCGCCGCAGATGGGGACGCGGTTGGCCAGGCGGATGGGACGCGGTGGCCAGGCGGCCCTCGGTGGCGCATGGGATGCACCAAACGTGCGTTCGCCGCCCTGCTGCCTCGGCAGTCGGCACGGACGGGCGCATGCGGTGCGCCATCTCAGTCGATCCAGGGGGTCATCCGGCGGGCGCATGTCGTTCGAGTGGCACCCGATGCCACAGATCCAGGGATCGGCCGGACGGGATCGTCGCTAACGCGCGTCTGATGCCACATCGGCTCCGACGCGGGTCCGATGCGCCGGCGTTCCGGGTCAGGCCGGCGGGGCGTCCTCGGCGATCTCGGGCCGTCGGCACGTCGGTCGGTCCTCGGCGCTCGTCGCGTGTCGCCGCATCCGCGGCCTCGGCCACGGCCGCTGGGACGTCGGCGGCGGCACTTGGCGCGGCGGCACCGGCCTCGGCACCGGCCTCGGCGGCGGCGACGGCCTCGTCGGCCTCATCGTCGCTCAGGAGCGCGGCCTCGGCCGCGGCGACGCCGGCCTCGGACAGGGCGGAGTGGTCCGGCAGCTCGACGACCCGACCTTCGGCGGCAGCCTCGGCGACCAGCGCGTCGGCCTGTGCCTTGAGGTTCGCGACCTCGCCCTCGAGTTCCAGGCGCAGCATCTCGCGCTTGACGGCCGCATCCGGGAGCTCGAGCGCCTTCGCGTCCGCCGGGGAGATGGCGTCCTCGGGGTAGTCGCCGTTGATCCACGACAGCAGGCGGCTTCGCGGGCGGACGGTGGTGGGCGCGCCCCGGATCAGGGCCGTGGCATCGATGGCGGTGATGCCGGGGAGTGGCTCCGCGAGTTCCCCGGTCAGGATCGCCCCGCAGGATGGGCAGCGGTCCGGTTCGGGCGTCGGGAGGGGAGCGGAACACCAGGTGCAGACCACCGGCGCGGCGGCATTCGGTTGGATGTCATCGACCATGCGCGGAATGCTACCGCGCCGGCCACCGCGCGGAATACCCCATTCGTCAGGGGACTTGCAGCCGTGCTACTCCCACTCGATGGTGGCGGGCGGCTTCGAGCTGATGTCGTACACGACCCGGTTCACGCCCGGGACCTCGTTGACGATGCGCGAGCTGATCTTGCCGAGGACGTCGTACGGGAGCTTCGCCCAGTCGGCGGTCATCCCGTCCTCGCTGGTGACCGCCCGGATGGCGACGACGTTCGCGTACGTGCGCCCGTCGCCCATGACGCCGACCGACTTCACGGGCGTCAGGATCGCGAAGCTCTGCCACAGGGTCCGGTACAGGCCGGCCGCCTTGATCTCGTCGATGACGATCCAGTCCGCGTCCCGGAGCGTGTCCAGCCGCTCGCTGGTGACCTCGCCGAGGATCCGGATGGCGAGACCCGGCCCCGGGAACGGCTGGCGCAGCACCATCGCCTCGGGCAGGCCCATCTCCAGTCCGACCTTCCGGACCTCGTCCTTGAACAGGTAGCGCAGCGGTTCGATGAGCTGGAAGCGCAGGTCCGCCGGCAGGCCGCCGACGTTGTGGTGGGTCTTGATCTTCTGGGCGGCCTTCGACTCGGACGTCGCCGACTCGATGACGTCCGGGTACAGCGTGCCCTGGGTCAGGAAGTCGATGCGGCCCAGCTTGGCCGCCTCCTCCTCGAAGACCCGGATGAACTCGTCGCCGATGATCTTGCGCTTCTGCTCGGGGTCCTCGACGCCGGCCAGCCGGGCGAGGAAGCGCTCGCGCGCATCGACCATGACCAGCTTCATGCCGAGGTCGCGCTCGAAGGTGACCCGGAGCAGCTCCGACTCCTTCTTGCGCATCAGGCCGTGGTCCACGTAGATGCAGGTCAGCCGATCCCCGACCGCCCGATGGACGAGGGCCGCCGCGACGGCCGAGTCCACGCCGCCCGACAGCGCGCAGATGACCAGGCCATCCGATCCGACCGCGCGGGCGTGGGCGTCGACCCGTTCGCGGATGTCGGCGACCGTCGTGTCGATGAAGTTGCCGGCCGTCCAGGTCGGCGAGACGCCGGCGATGTCGACGACGAAGTTGCGCAGGACGTCCTTGCCGCGCGGCGTGTGGACCACCTCGGGATGGAACTGGATGCCGTACAGGTTGCGCGAGGCATCGACCAGGCCCGCGTACGGCGTCGAGTCCGTCTGGGCGGTCGCATGGAAGCCCTCCGGCAGCCGCGAGATGGAGTCCCCGTGGCTCATCCAGACGGGCTGCTCGCGGTCGATGCCGGCGAACAGCGGGTCGTCCGCGGTGATGCTGACGTTGGCCGGACCGTATTCGCGGTGGTCGAACGGGATGACGTCGCCACCGAGTTCGTGGGCCATCAACTGCGCGCCGTAGCAGATGCCCAGGACGGGGATCTTGCCGGACCAGATGGCCGGATCGGCCCGGGGCGCCTCGGCGTCGTAGACCGAGTGCGGGCTGCCCGACAGGATGATGGCGCGGGTCCCGCGGCGCTCCAGCTCGGCCAGGGGCGTGTCGTGCGGGAGCAGTTCGCTGTAGACGTCGAGTTCGCGCACGCGTCGCGCGATGAGCTGGGCGAACTGGCTGCCGAAGTCGAGGACGACGACGGTCTCGCGGTCTTCGGCGGTGGGTGGGACGGGCTGGTCCTGTGGCGATCGGTCGGGCGCCGGCGCCTTCAGCGCGGTCTCGAGGTAGGCCTCCACTTCGGCGTCATCCGGGGCGAGGACCCGATGGCCGGCGTTCGCGGCCTCACCGTGGACGGTCTTGCCGCGCTTCCGCTCGCCCGTGGGTGACTCGTCCGTGTCCGCCAATGCCGCCCTCCGCTCGCCGATCCCACCGTGCCGCCCACGGTGCCGTCCGCCTGGCGCAAGTGTACCGGCGCCGAGCGGCGGCGGCTGAGGGCCTCGCCGAGCGCGACCATGCGGGTCGTTCCGACCAAGCGGAACCACTGCCCTCCGCGAACTCGTTTCGTTTGAACGGAACCATCGCGACCCGGCGTTCCAGCGAGCGACCTCGCCCGGCGGTCAGTCGCGGTTGCGCATCGCTTCGGCGGCCATCGCGATGTAGCGCTCGAGTTCGGCGGCGACGTCCGGCGCTGGCGCCATCGCCTCGATCGCGGCGCGCATGTGCACGAGCCAGCGGTCGCGTTCGAGCGGTCCGATGGCGAACGGGGCGTGGCGCATGCGCAGCCGCGGGTGGCCGCGCTCCTCGTCATACGTCCGCGGCCCACCCCAGTACTGGATGAGGAACAGCGTGAGCCGATGCTGCGCCGGGCCCAGATCCGCCTCCGGGTAGAGCGGCCGGATGAGCGGATCGTCCGCGACGCCCGCGTAGAAGTGCCCGACCAGCGCCTCGAAGAACGGCGTCCCGCCGGCCCGCTCGTACAGGCTGGCGGCCTGGTCGATCAGGCCGCTTCCTCCAGGTTCACCGAGTCGCCCTGCCACGTCCCGTCGACCGATCGGTTGCCGTCCTCGTCGCGTTCATAGCGCAGGCGCTCGCCATCGATCCGGACGTCGAGCTCGAAGGTGCCGGTCTCGTCATCCGAGTTCGCCGTCCCGGTCATCGGCAGGTCCGGGGTGAACGCGCAGGCGTCCATCGTCATCTCGGTGCCGACGTCGCTCGGAGCGTACGTCAGCGTCCCGCCGAAGTCGCAGCCGAGGGTCAGCTCCGTCTCGCCGTCGTAGCGGTAGCCGTAGTCGTCGGTGCTGAGCAGGTGGTCGTCCATCGTCGTCGCGAAGTCGAGCGCGTCGTCGTACCCGGCCGCCGTCGGTGCGGCGACCGCGTAGTAGGTTCCCGCGACGTCGCCATCGCACAGGGTCATCCGGGTGGGCGGCGGCGTCCCCGTCGCGAGGTAGGCGGAGATCAGGTCGTCCGGGCACGACTCGCCCCAGCCGTAGATCACGTGCGGGCCGCCCGAGGTCAGGATGAAGTAGGCGTCATCGAGGCGCGAGAAGATCCGCATCGCGTTCTGGGTCGGCGTCGCCGGGTCCGTGTCCGAGGTCAGCACGAACGTCGTGTAGGGCGGGTCGAGGATGGGCGCCGGCCGGTCGTTCGTCGCCGGCGAGGACGGCCAGTACAGGCACGGCACGTCGCCGTAGTAGACGACCCCGAGGCGCAGGTCCTGGACGCCGGCCTCGGTGCCCTTCGCGACCCAGCTGGCCAGCCGGGCATCCGGGTCCGCGCCGTCCGGGTAGAACGCGTAGTCCTGGCATTCGACGGCGTAGTAGAGCAGGTCCGAGTACGTCGGATCGAGCTCGACCTCGAGGGTCTCGGGATCCAGGCCGACCGCGTCGTAGGCCAGCCGGGCGATCGGCACGTAGTCCGCGTGCGAGGCGGCCACCATCGCCCGGACCAGCAGGAACCGGCCGTACGGGCTGTAGAGGTAGCCCGAGGCCGCGGTCTCGAGATCCGCGATGGTCAGCTCGCGCCGCTCGATCTCGCCCGTCGCGGTGACGAAGTCGAACGGGATCGGCGCCTCGTCCAGCCGGGCGGCGAGATCGTCGTAGGCGGCCACCGCGTCGCCACCCTTCACCGCCGCGGCGCAGGCCTCGTCCGCGGTGCAGGATGCGAGGGCGGCCACCAGCGTGTCGTTCGCGGCGCGGGACGACTCGGTGTACCAGGTGGGGCCGTCGATGGTCAGGTCGACCGGTCCGTCGATGTACAGCGTCCGGACGTGGTCGGGGTGGGCGGCCGCGTAGGTCTGGACGAACTGCGTGCCGTAGCTCTCGCCGTACAGGTCCAGCTTGTCGACCGCGAGGTACTGGCGGATCGCTTCGAGGTCCTCGATCGCCTGCTTCGTGGCGTAGTACGGCAGGTCCGCCGGATCGACCTTGCTCTCTGCCAGGCAGTCGTCGACGAAGCCCTTCGCGACAGCGCCGTAGGCCGCGATGTCGGCGCCCCACGGCCGGGTCGGGTCGGTGTAGTACGCGGCGGTCGCGTCGGGGCAGGCGATCGGGCCGGACAGGCCGATCCCGCGCTGGTCGATGAACACGATGTCGTACGCGTCGGTGACGTCGGTCGAGTAGGCGTCGGTGTACCCGTCGGCCGACGCGATGCCACTGCTGCCCGGTCCGCCGGTGATCGTCACGAAGGTGCCGATCCGGGTCTTGGCCGCCCGCTGGATGGCGAACGTGACGTCCCAGGTCGGGCCGCCCGGCGTGAAGTGGTCGCGCGGCACGGCCAGGGTGATGCACTCGAACCGGCTGTCCGGACAGGGCTTGGTGCCCTTGAACGTGTAGGCGGCCTCGGCCGCGGGCTCGCCGGAGGCGCTCGGCGACGGCGACGCGCCGGTGTCCGACGGCGCCGGTGTGGCGGTGGCGTTCGGATCGGGCGTCGTCCCGGGCTCGAAGGTCCACGTGACGCCTGTCGGTGTCCCGCACGCGGCGACCACGAGGACGAGGCGGTCGCGGCGAGCGCGCGTCGGAGACGCTGATGGATCGGCATCGGCGGAGCGTAGCGAATGTCCGGCCCGGTCGCGCTGGTCGGCCCGCGGGCCGCGCCCGGCGCGGTCGCGCACCACCGACCCAAGGCACCTCTTGCGGGCTGGCGAGACGTATCCCTAGACTGTCGCTCTTCCGCTCGCGTCCGGGCGGCCACACGAAGGGTGGGATCCGATGCGCCGCCTCGTTCGCGCCGCCCTGCCCGCCGCCGGCCTCGTCCTGGCGCTCGGCCTGCCCGCCGCGGTCTCGCTGGCGGCCAGCCCGACCAGCCCGGTCGCCGAGTGGCGGTTCGACGCCGGCGCCGGACCCACCGCCGCCGACTCGACCGGTCACGGGCACACGGGAACGCTCCAGCCCGGGGCGACGTGGACGACGTCGGGGGCGGCCCAGGGGACCGGCGCGATCGCCCTCGACGGCGCGACCGGTGCGGTCAGGATCCCGACCGATGCCAGCCTTCGACCGACGGCCCAGATGTCCGTCATCGGGTGGGTCCGCGGGACCGAACGCCCGGAAAGCGGGTTGGCGTCGATCGTGGCCCAGGGCGATCGAGGCTGTTCGACGCCGACGTGGGCCCTCGTCTACACCGGCGGCGGGATCGCGTTCCAGTGGGCCGCCGCGGATGGGTCACCGCTGGCGACCTACACCGGTCGGGACATCTACGACGGCCAGTGGCACCACGTCGCCGCGACCTTCGACTCGACCTCGACCGCCGTCCCGATCTATGTCGATGGACGGCGCTATCTCGGCTATACCGGAACGGCCAACGGCTCGCTCCAGTACGGCCTGCCCGACCAGACGTCGTCCGACCTGTTCATCGGCGTCGCCCCGAACTGCCCGTACTGGTCATCGTTCGAGGGGAACGTCGATCACGTCCGGGTCTACGACCGGGCGCTCACGCCGGACGAGATCATGGCCGACATCCCCGACTACTCCACGACCACGACCGTGTCGGCCTATCAGACATCGCCCTACGCCGAGAGCACGATGGGCTACGACGCGGTCGTGTCGCCCACGCCACCGGGCGGCCAGGTCCAGTTCTACCTCTCCCGGGATGGTGGACCGGAACTCCACGTCGGGAACCCACCGGTGAGCGAGGACGGCCATGCGTCCGTGAACATCCACAACGGCCAGAACATCCTGCCGGGCGCCTACGTGCTCCGGGCGGAGTTCATGGGCTATGGGCCGGCCCAACCATCGGTCTCATCCTCCACCGCGTTCACGGTGCTGCCGATCCCGACCTCCGTCGCCGTGACGGCGCCGGAGAACGTCCATCTGCCGGCGGCGCCGATCCGGCTTCAGGCCCTGACGGGCTGGGGCGCCGGGACAGGCAGGACCGGAGAGCCGGGCGGGACCGTGACGTTCTTCGACGTCACCGGTGGCGGTCGGGTCGAGCTCGGAAGCGCGACCGTCACCCTCGACTGCTGCGTCATGTACCAGCCGATGATGGCGCACTTCGACGCTCCGGGACGCCTGCCTGGCACGTATGCATTCGAAGCGAGGTATGACGGTTCCGCCACGGTCGGCCAGTCCACCTCGACCGTGTCCGTCACGGTCGCGAAGGCCCCGTCCCAGGTGACGCTGCAGGGCTATCCGCCGACGATCCAGGCGAATCACGAGGTCGTGTTCACCGCCCGAGGGCAGGTCATGACCGCCTCGGGCTGGGCTCCGCCGACCGGCGGGACCCTCACCTTGACCGATGCCGACCTCGATGTCGTCCTGGCGACCGGGCCGGCGGACCGGGATCTCATCGTCAGCTCGACGACGTTCGGGCTCGGCGTCCATCACCTGACGGCGTCCTACGGGAGCACGGACCAGCACCTCGCGTCGACGAGCGACCCGTTCACCCTGACGGTCGTGGCCGACCAGGTCGATGCGGTCGGCGTCGGCCTCTCGTACACGACGTTCTATCCGGTCGTCGATGGCTATCGGGACACGCTCACCGTCAAGGGCGACCGGCTCGAGCCCGCCTCGGTCTCGATCCGGATCTACTCGCCGACCAACAAGCTCGTCCGCGCGGCGACCATCCCGTCCGCGGCCCTGCCGTACGCCTACGCCTGGGACGGTCGGACCTCGACGAAGGTGGTCCTGGCCACGGGCAAGTACCGCGTGGTCCAGACGCTGACCGACGCCCTGGGAACGTCGCGCGTCGTGACGTCGTACGTCAACCTGTCGCCCAAGAAGCTCGTGTACAAGACGGCCACGCTGTACGTGAACGGTGGCAGCTACAAGGCCTCCGGTCGGTGGGGTGTGGGCAAGGTCATCCGGTACAGCAGCACGAAGGTCGTCATCCGCGGGGGTGTGGCGACCACGAGCGGCTCGACCGGCTGGGCGGGAGTCGGCTACCAGTTCACGCTCCCGAGCGCGGTCGTGTACAAGTCCCTGTCCGCCGGCGTGTACGGCTCGAGCGGTGTGCCGCCGGCGACCGTCGGGGTCTGGGACTTCACGGCCTGTCCCTACTCCAGCACGGGCGGCTGGAACGAGGCCTGCTTCCATCGCTGGCGCACGATGGGCACGAAGCTCACGTGGTACTCGCTGACCGCCTCACCCACGATCGATCGGTACGGGCACGCGGTCCGGGTCATGGTCGGTGTCGAGATCGGCCAGGCCACGATCACGAAGGTCCGCCTCATCGTCAAGTACGGCGTCCTGCAGTAGCGGCACCTCGGGGCTCGGCCGTCAGCCGGCCACGGACTCCAGCCGCTGCCTGAGCGCCTCCACGTCGAGGGCCGCCGCGCGGCGAGCCTGTGGCGCGACCATCGATTCGAACATCCGGTACTTGAGCGGCAGCCCGATCCGGACGGACCAGCGCAGGGTCGTGGCGAGATCGCCGTCCGGGGCCAGGCCGGCGTCGAACTGGATCGTGACGCCATCGGCATCGCGGCCACGGACGGCGAAGGTCGTGTCCGCGGCGAGGGCCGTCACCTCGGCATCCACGACGCTGGCTCGGCCGGCGACGACCTGGCGGATGGTCAGCCGCGACCCGACCGCGAGGTCGGCCGTGCTCCCGCCGGCGCGCTCGACCGCGACGATGCCCGACGCGATGAGCCACTCCGGGAACCGCTCGACGGCGATCAGGGCCGCGAAGACGTCGCGTGGCAGGCGACCGATCCGGGTCGTGACCGAGACGTCGACGGCCATCAGCCGGGCTCCCCGGGCGCCGGCGCGTCGTCGATGTCGCCTGTCGGAGCGAGGCGGAACGACGGTCCGTGCCCGAGCCCCTCGGCCGAGGTCCCGTAGCGCAGGATCAGCGCCCGGATCGCCGCGGCATGGTCGGCATCGACGAGCGGTTCGGCGACGGCACGGAACGTCCGGTCGGCGATGGTCGCCGTGCAGGACGGATCGGCCTGGAGGTTCTGCGCCCAGTCCGAGTCGACACCGCCCGAGGCGACGACGATCGCGCCGGGCAGGCCGCGCGGGTCGTCCGCATAGCCGACGGTCACGACGCGCGCGGCGCCCGATGCGCGGCCAAGCGTCACGAGGCGGACATACCGGCCACCGGCGACGAGGTCGTCATCGAGCGAGCCGCCACCGACGTCCGTCAGCGACTCCGCTGCCAGGACTTGCCTTCGGTCTGGGTGGACGGCGCGTAGACCATCTCGACCCGCTGCATCTCGGCGATCGTCCGCGCGCCGAGCGCGGCCATCGACTGGCGCAGGGCGCCGACCAGGTTCTCGCTGCCGTCGGTCACGTGGGCCGGCCCGAACAGGATCCGCTCGAGCGAGCCGACCGTCCCGACCTTGATCCGCGTCCCGCGGGGCAGCGTCGGCGACGGGGCCGCCATCCCCCAGTTCATGCCGCGGCCGGGCGCCTCCTCGGCGCGGGCCAGCGGGCGAGCCGATCATCAGCGCGTCGGCGCCCGGCGGCGATCGCCTTGGCGAGCTCGCCACCGCGGCGCATGCCGCCGTCCGCGACGACCGGCACGTAGCGGCCGGTCTCGGCGAGGTAGGCATCGCGGGCCGCGGCCACGTCGCTGATGGCGGTCACCTGCGGGACGCCGATGCCGAGGACCTCGCGGGTGGTGCACGCCGCGCCGGGCCCGACGCCGACGAAGACCGCGGCGGCACCCTGCTCCATCAGCGCGAAGGCCGCCTCGGCGTTGGTCGTGTTGCCGACGGCGACCGGGATGGGCATGTAGCGGGTGAAGTCCTCGAGGGACAGCGGGTCGTAGTCGGTGGCGAGATGCCGCGCGCTGCTCACCTGGCTCTGGACGAGGAACAGGTCCGCACCGTGCTCCGCGCAGAACGGCCCGAACTTGCGAGCGGCGCCGGGGGTCGCGGCGACCGCGGCCTTCGAACCGGCGGCGTGGATCTCGTCGAGGCGACGGGCGATGAGGTCCTCGCGGACGGGCTGCAGGTAGGCCTCGGCGAGGAGCGTCTGGACCTCGCCGTCCGGCGCGGCCGCGATCCGCCCGAGCAGCTCGGCGGGGTCGTCGTAGCGTGTCTGGACGCCTTCGAGGTTGAGGATCGCGAGGCCGCCGAGTCGTCCGAGGGCGCCGGCGAAGGCCGGGTCGACGACGGCGTCCATGGCGGAGGCGAGGATCGGGATGGCCAGCTCGAGTCCGGCGAACGTCTGGGTCAGGTCGACGTCGGCCGGTTCGATCGTGTCGGTGCCGGGCGCCAGCGAGACATCCTCGAACCCGTAGGTCGGGCGGATCGTGTCCACCTTCGAATGGAAGACGCGGCGCTGGGCCGCCGAGCTGAGATCCGCCTGGGTTCGGTCGATCACGTGGCCCTCCTGTGCCGCCTCACGGTGGGCTGCCTGCGACGCCCAGTCTACCCGAGGACCCCGCCGCCGGACGATACTGGTCGGCGGAGGAGGTGGCGCGATGGCGAAGTCGAAGGCCGAACAGGATCAGCAGGACGTGGACCTGGCCCCGATCTGGCCCGACCCACCCGTCGAGTCGCTCGGCACCACCGCGAAGACGATCCCCGGCAAGCGCTACCGCGAGGAGCTCGCGCGGCTCCAGGTGGAGCTGGTGAAGTGCCAGGAGTGGATCAAGGCTCGCGGGCTCAAGGTCGTCATCCTGTTCGAGGGTCGCGACGCCGCCGGCAAGGGCGGCGCGATCAAGACGTTCACGCTCTCGCTCAACCCCCGCTACGCCCGCGTCGCCGCCCTGCCGGCACCCACCGAGCGCGAGCGCACCCAGTGGTATTTCCAGCGCTACGTCACCCACCTGCCGGCGGCCGGCGAGATGGTCCTGTTCGATCGGAGCTGGTACAACCGCGCCGGCGTGGAGCGGGTGATGGGGTTCTGCTCGGACGACGAGTACGAGGAGTTCGGGCGGTCCTGTCCGGAGTTCGAGCGGATGCTCGTGCGGTCCGACGTGATGATCGTCAAGTACTGGTTCTCCGTCAGCGACGAGGAGCAGGAGCGACGCTTCCAGGCTCGCCTCGCGGACCCCACCAAGCGCTGGAAGCTGAGCCCGATGGACCTCCAGTCACGCGCGCGCTGGGTCGAGTACTCCAAGGCCAAGGACGAGATGTTCGCCCACACCGACATCAAGCAGGCGCCGTGGTACGTGGTCAACGCCGACGACAAGAAGCGGGCCCGTCTCAACGTGATCAGCCACTTCCTCACGCTGATCCCGTACGAGGACCTGACGCCCGAGGCCATCGTCCTGCCGCCACGGCAGACCGACCGCGGCTACGTGCGCCCGCCCCTGTCGGACCAGACGTTCGTGCCGGAGATCTTCTAGGCGATCGCCCGGCGACGCCAGGCCGTCACCTCGGGACGCGGTCCCCGGCGAGGGTCAGTTCGAACCAGGCGGCCCGAGTCGGGGTCGGCGAGGTCGTCGCGGATCCGCTCGATGGCCGTTCGGTAGCCCGGCCAGATCACCTCGCGGTGGGCCGCGTCCACGGCCAGCCAGCGCGCCGCGTCGTGTTCGTGCGACAGGACGGGCTCCGCGCCGGGCGTCACCCGGACGGCGAACACGGCCGCCGTGACGACACCGTCCATCGACGGTTCGTGGAACTGGTTCACGAGGTCCAGGTCGTAGAAGGCGACGATGTCGTCGGGGCCCATGCCCGTCTCCTCCGTCAGCTCCCGGAGGGCGCCCGCGGCCACTCGCTCGCCGTCCTCGAGCGAGCCCGACACGCACTGCCACAGGCCGGCCAGGATCCGACCCGGCGCGCGTCGCAGGAGGAGGATCTCCGGGCCGGACGCGCCTTCACGGACGATCCAGCAATCGACGAGGTCCGGCCGGAAGGTCATCCGTCGCCCGCCGCGAGTCGATCGAGCAGCTCGTGGAGCTGGTCCAGGTGCATGAGGTCGTGGACGCCGGCGAACAGCACCCATTCGCCGCAGCGCAACCGGCCGACCTGCGGGTGGTCCAGCGGGCACGGGTCCGACTCGTGTCCCACGACGGCCCGGGTGGCTCGCTCCACGATCCGCTGGCTCTGGGCGATCTTGCGGATGAGCGTCTCGCGGTCGGCGTCCGACGCGCCCGGGACCCCCTGCACGACGCTCGGAGCGTCGGCCGGCCAGCGATCGCCGGCGGCGAGGGATGCCGCCAGGCACAGCCCCACGCGCGATTCGCAGGTGTGCCCGATGCACTCGGCGACGTTCCAGTCCCCTTCCCCGCCGGGGGCCCGCAACGCCTCCTCGGGGAGTGCCTCGACCATCGCGGTCAGGGCCGCGGCCATCGTCGCCAGCTGGGTCGTCAAGCCGGCGGCGGTCCCGGGCCCGCCCCGGCGACGGACCTCGCGGCGCACGGTGATGAGCTGGCCGGCCTCGATGCCGCGCCACGCGGCGACGACATCCGGCGCACCGGGTTCCAGGGCGTCGACCCAGGCGAGGCTCATCGCCGTGCGCCGGTCATAGCCGCCGCATGCCGCTCACAGCCGCCGCAGGTACGCGTCGGGGTCGTCGAGGAAGTCGCGGGTGATCGTCACGTGATCCAGGTCCCGGTAGGCCACGGACGCGATCGGCGCCTGGTCGAACGTCAGGATCGTCGCGCCGGGGAAGGCCATGAGGATGGGCGAGTGGGTCACGATGAGGCATTGTGCGCGCTGGGCCTCGACGACTTCGCGCAGCATCGACAGGAAGGCCAGCTGACGGAGCGGCGACAGCGGCGCTTCGGGCTCGTCCAGCAGGTAGAGGCCGTCGGGGACGAGCCGTGCCCGGAAGAAGTCGAGGAACCCCTCGCCATGCGAGCGATCGTCCAGGTCGCCGCCATAGGACGCCCGCATCGCGGCGAGTTCCTTGCGATACGGCTCGCGGGCCAGGTCCTTCGCGTACGTCCGACGCGCCGGCATGCACGACATCGACGTCGCGGAGTCCCTGCTCGAGTTCCTCGCGCAGCGTCGACATCCGGCGGGCGAACCCGAAGAAGTCCTCCGCCCGCAGGAAGAACCCACGACGGGTCCGCTTCGTCCACGACAGCGTCAGCGCATCGGCCAGGCGTCGGACGGATCCGAGCGTCTCGTCGCGGGCGAGGTCCGCGCTGCCGGCGGCGACCATGCCGGCCGCCGAGGCGACCGCTTCGAGGAACGTGGACTTGCCGGAACCGTTCTCGCCGACGAGGAACGTGACGGGCGTCGTGAACTCGACGGTCGTCAGTGCGCGGATCGCCGGGACGTCGAACGGGAACCGGTCAGCCTCGCGCGGGTCGATGCCCCGGAGGGTGACCTGCCGCAGATGGACCGCGCCGGTCAAAGACGTTCGAAGCGCTCGACCGGCAGGACCATGACGGTCGCTCCGCCGACCTCGACCTCCAGCGGATAGGGCATGAAGAACTCGCCCGGCTCCATGATCGGCGGCATCGGGTTGACGACCTGGGTCCGCGAGACGCAGTTGGCCCGGACGATGCCCATGACCTCATCCACGTCGGATTCCTCGACGACGAGCAGGATCGTGGCATTCGACTGCTTGAGGAATCCGCCGGAGCTGTGGAGCCGCGTGGCGCGGAACTCCTTCTCGAGCAGGGCGTCCACCAGGGCGCCTGCGTCCTCGCTGTGGACGATCGCGACGATGAGCTTCACGTCGCGGAGTATCGGGGCGCGAGCGACGGCTGGTCAACGGGCAGGTCGAGAGCCCGGGTCGACGGTGTACGATGCGGCCCTTCACTCCCTTGCGCGCAGGAGTCCCCCAGTGCCCGACGACGGATCCTCCCTCGATCCCCGCGCATGCCTGCCGGCCGCCATCGATGCGGTCGCCTCGGCCGACGACCTGGACAGCTCGCTCGAAGCCCTGCTGGCGGTCGCCGACCTGGCGCTCCAGCCGGCCATGGCGGCCATCTTCATCTCCGACCCGGATCGCGCCGCGCTCCAGCTCGCCGCGTCCCACGGCATGGACGACGAGGCCCGCGAGCGGTTGGCGATCGAGGTCGAGGACCCGAGCCACCCGTTCACCGCGGCGGCCATGGGCCGGATCGCGACGTTCGATCGCGAGGCGGCCCTTCCGTCCGGCGGCTCGTTCGTCGGGGCGTACCTGCCGCTCGTCGTGTCGAGCGGCGGCGTCGACGTGACCCTCGGGTCGTTCGGGATGGGCTGGCCGGCCCCACGTACCCTCAGCGAAGCCGAGCGCGAGACGATCTCCGCGCTGGCCGCGCTGGCCGCCGTCTCGATGGACCGCGCCCGCCTGGCCTCGACCGCCGCCGAGCGCTCCGAGTGGTTCGAGCGGATGGCCCACACCGATCCGCTGACCGGCCTCGCCAACGAGCGGACCGTGGCCCGGATCCTGGAGCTGGAGATCGCCCGGGCGGCGCGCCAGGGCAGCGAACTGTCGCTCGCGCTCTTCGATGTCGACGACTTCCAGGAGACCAACCGCGAGAGCGGCCCCGAGGCCGGCGACGACGTCCTGCGACGAGTCGCCTCCGTGCTGGCGGAGTCCGTGCGACTCGTCGATACGGTCGGCCGGATCGGTGGCGACGAGTTCGTCCTGGTCGCCCCGGGATCCGCTGGCGGCACGGTCGCCCGGCGCGTCATCGACGGGATCGCGGCACTCCCCGCGGTCGCCGGCAAGCAGATGTCCGTGTCGGCCGGCGTCGCGAAGTTCCCGACGGACGGCGGCGATGCCGAGACGCTCATCGCGGCCGCGACCGCCGCGCTCGTCCTGGCGCAGGGCGCCGGGCCCGGCTACGTGGCCGAGACCGGGGTCGCCGCCGAGGGCTGACGCCCGTACGGCCGCGCCGTCAACCGGCCGAGGTGGCCACGCCCTTCGAGATGATCGGCATCGTCGGGGTCGGTCGCGCCGCGCCGCCGGCTCCAGCGTCAGCGCCAGGACGAGGCCGTCCGCCGCCGGCACGGCCTGCCGCATCGAGGAACGCCGTCCCGCCGCGACCCGACCTGGAAGCCGCCGAGCGGGCACCGGCACGCCGTCGGCCCGATGACCCACGCCTCGTAGACCTGGTCGCCGCTCGTCGGGGCGAGGTCGTGCATCGCCATCGTGATGTCGCCGGCCGCGCTGATCGCGGCGATGCCCGGAGCCGGTGCCGCCGTCCGGCGAGAGGATCGCGGCCACGGAGCCGGGCTTCTGGGCGACGTCGAGGACCGCGGCCGACGCTCGCGCTGGTAGCGCTGCTGCGTCCGTCGAGCTGGCCCTGCAGCAGCAGGTTCCAGCCGGCCGAGCGCGACGATGGCGACGACCGCCGCGATCCGCAGCACCCAGCCGAGCGTGGAGGTGCGCGGATCGGGGCTCGCGGCCACTCGACCGGCTCGCTGATCCGCGGCCGGGAACGGGATCGGATCGGCGACCGTGGCCGCCACCTGGACCGGGGCCGCCACGGGCTCCGCGGCAGCCGCCGCCAGGATCCGGCTCTTCAGCGCCGCCGGCGGTTCGACGACGGGCACGGATGCGTCGAGGACTGGCAGGACCGACCCGAGCTCGGCGATCTCCGCGTGCGCATCCGAGCACGACGCAAGGTGCGCGCGGACCGCCGCCGCCTCGGTCCGGCAGGGCGCCCAGCACGAACGAGCCCGCCATCTCGCGGACGTCGTCGCAGGTCAGCTCGGTGGGGCGCACGGGATCGGTCATGGCTCGCCGCCAAGCGTACCGGCATCGCGGCCGTCGCCCGCCCCCACGAGGTACTGGCGCATCGCGAGCAAGCCGAGCCGCATCCGGCTCTTGACGGTCCCGAGCGGCGCGCCCGTCCGTTCGGCGATCTCGAGCTGGGTCAGCCCACCGAAGTAGGCGAGCTCGATCGCCTCGCGCTGGGCGGCGACAGCACGTCCATCGCGCCGCGGACCATGCTCGGCATCCAGGCCGGACGCGACCTCGGCCCAGATGTCGGGTTCGGTCAGCGCGGCCGGTGGCGCCTCGGTGGACTCGGGCAGTTCGCTCGTCGGCGGCGACGCCGGATGGCATCGATCGCCCGGTGGTGGACGATCGAGAGCAGCCAGGTCTTCACGCTGCCGCGGCCTTCGACGTACCTGGCGGCATTGCGCCACGCGCCCAGGAACGCGTCCTGGACGACATCCTCGGCCAGGCTGGCGTCATTCGTGATGCGGTAGGCGATCGAGTAGGCCATCGTCTTGTATCGGTCGTACAGCTCTTCAAGGGCATCGAGTTCCCCGGCCGCGACCCGCACGAGCACGTCCCGGTCCGCGTCGTCGACGGCGGTCGCGACGCGCAGGGGGAGCGGCTCGGACGACTCGCTCATCGTGATGCGCGCGCCGGCGGTTCCGGTTCACTCGGTCGCGGTGCCGCCCGGCACCTGACGCGCCAGGACCGCGCCGACGGCCGCCGCCACGTCGTCGCGCGAACCGGTCGCATCGATGACGACGAACCGTGCCGGCTCGGCGGCGGCGAGGGCCAGGAAGCCGTCGCGGACCCGCCGGTGGAAGTCGAGATCGAACTCGGCCTCGAAGCGGGTCACTTCGCCCGGCGACTTGCGCGCCAGACCCACCTCGGCCGGCACGTCCAGGAGGATCGTCAGGTCCGGCTTGAGGCCGTCGGTCGCCGCCGCCTCCAGCTGCGCCAACCGGTCGAGCGGGACGCCCGCGCCGTAGCCCTGGTAGGCCAGCGTCGAGTCCGCGAACCGGGCGCACAGGACGGTCGTGCCGGCCTCGAGGGCCGGGCGGATGACCTCGGTGACGAGCTGGCGACGGGCGGCGTTGAACAGGAGCGCGTCGGTCGTCGGCGTCGGTCGGGGCGTTCGCGCCGGTCCGCGCCAGGAGCACCTCGCGCAGCCGCTCGCCGAGCCAGGTCCCGCCGGGTTCGCGGGTCACGAGCACGTCGACGCCGCGCGCGGCCAGGGACGGCCGCCGCTCGGTCCAGCTGGCTGGTCTTGCCGGCGCCCTCGGGCCCTTCGAACGTGATGAACCAGCCGCGAGGGCGCGTCGTCCCGGGTCGTGTCACGCCGCCGAGTGTAGCCGCTCCCTCCGGGTGATCCGGATCGGGACCGATCCCGTATGCCCGTCGACCAGCCCGCCCCGTCCGGAGGAGACCGCCACTGCCCGAACCGCGAGCCACGCCAACCCCCGACATCCCTGGAGGAACCACGATCCACATGCCAACGTTCAGGAAGACCGCATCCGGCCATCGGCCTGCTGGCCGCCGCCGGCGCGATCGCCGCCCTCGGGACCGGCCCGCTCCTCGTCGGAGCCGCCGACCACCTGGACGCCCCGACCGCCAAGTCCGACCACCGCATCGACATCACCGACATCTACGCGTTCAAGTCGACGGGCGGGACGACCCTCGTCGTCAACGTGAACCCGCTCACCAGCCCGGCCGACACCAAGTCCGCGACGCTTCAACGGCAAGGCCCTGTACGAGCTCAAGATCGATACGGATCTGAACGGCTACGCCGACATCGCCTACCGCATCAAGTTCGGCAACACGCGCACGCTCGGGGACGGCGCCGAAGGTCCAGGACTACTACATCAAGCGCGCGACGGGCGCCGATGCCCGCCTCCATCGCTGGTCCGGCGTCACCGTCGCCCACGGCTACACGACCGCCTACGGCCGGCGCCGTCCGAACGACCAGCGTCCTCGGCGGCGGCAAGGCCTTCGTCGGCCCGCGTGACGACCCCTTCTTCTTCGATCTGCCGGGGTTCGTCGAGTTCAAGAAGCAGCTGCTCGCCGGCTCGACCGACCCGGGCGTCCTGCTCGGTGGCTTCACCGGCATGGACACCTTCGCCGGCACGAACGTGACCAGCATCGCCATCGAAGTCCCGAACGCCCGCCTCGGCGGCACCGGACGGACCGTCGGCTTCTGGGCGACGACGTCGCTGCCGGCCGGTGGTGGCTACACCCAGGTCGAGCGGATGGGCCGCCCGGCCATCAACACCGTGTTCAACAACACGCAACGCCGAGAAGGAAGCGGCCAACCGGCTCAAGCCCGTCCGACGACCGAGCGTTCGACCGGGACAACGTCCTGGGCGTCCTCGACGCGATCGGCAACGTGCTCGATGCGAACGCGCTGCCCGACCTACGACGCGCCGACCAAGTCGGCCATCGCCGATGTGCTCCTGCCTGACACCCTGACCGTGAAGCTCGGCGACGCCGCCGGGTTCCTCAACGGGCGCCAGCCGGCGAACGACGTCATCGATGCCGAGTTCTCGCTCCTGACCAACGGGAACATCACGAGCGATGGCGTCAACGCCAACGACAAGACGTTCCCGAGCCTCCTTCCCGTACCTCGCCTCCCCGCACTGAGCCATCGATCCGCGGGGTCGGCCACCGGTCGGCCCCGCGGATCACCCCACTGCCCATCCACCGCCGACGACCAAGGGACGACGCTTCACGATGCTCACTTCGCTGAACCGCCGCGCCGCCGGCCTCCCGCGGATCCCGCTGGCCATCCTGCTCCTGACCGATCGCTGGTCGTGACGGTCGGCCAGGTCGCCGCGCACCTGCCGACCGGCTCGACCGTCGCCGGCCGGCGCAGCCGTCCCGGCGGTCGTCGCCGATCCGGGCGGCGCGCGCCGGATCCGGCGACGGTCCCGGTCGGCGCTCGACCCGCTCGCGCCCGCCGGCGGAGCCGTCACCGTCCGCCGACCTGGACCGGATCCGCGCCGACACGACGTTCTGGGGCGACCGGTTCCGGGCGAACCCGCGCGACTTCATCAGCGCCACGCGCCTCGCCGCGTCCGAGATCGAGCTGGCCCGAGCGACCGGCGACCTCAGCGCCTACCTGGCCGCCGAGGCCGCCGTCGACGGCGCGCTTGACCGCCTACCCCGACTACCCGATCGCCCTCGACTATCGCGGCGTCGTCCTCGTCGCGCTCCACCAGCTTCGCAGGCCGCGCGCGACCATGCCACGGCGATCCTGGCCGACCACGCCCGGACGATCCGACGGCGCTCGCCACGCTCGGCGATGCGGCGCTCGAACTCGGCGACGTCGCGGCCGCCGCCGGCGGCGTATCAGACGCTCGCGCTCGTCGCCGACTCGGCCGCGGCGCAGGTCCGCCTGAGCCACCTCGCCTTCATCCAGGGCCGGACGGCCGACGCCGTCGCCGCGTCGCAGGCCGCGGTCGCCGCCGCCATCGGACGAGGGCGCCGGCGGGCAGCGCGCTGGCCTGGTTCCACTACCAGCTCGGCGACACGCTGATCGCCACCGGCGACCGGGCCGGGCGCCGCCGCGGCCTACGCCGCCGCGCTCGCCGCGGACCCGACGTCGCACCTCGCCCGCTGGGGGCTCGCCCGGGTCGCCGCCGCCGAGGGCCGGATCGACGACGCGATCGCGGCTGCTGGATGCGGCGATCGCGGCCGTGCCACTCCCCGAGTTCCTGGCGCGTCGCGCCGACCTGTACGCGTGCGCGCCGCCGCCGGCGACGCGCGACGCGGCGGCCGACGACCGCAGCGACGGTCCTCGCCATCGCCCAGCTGGCCGGCGAGGCGGCGGGCGTCTACGACCGGACGTTGTCGCTGTTCCTCGTCGAACACCGGCTCCGATCCGGCCCGGGCCCTGGCCCTCGCCGCAGGCCGAGATCGCAGGTCCGCAAGGACGTCTACGGCTACGATGCGCTCGCCTGGGCGCTGCTCGCCAATGACCGCCCGGCGGAGGCCGACGACGCGATGACCACCGCCCTCGCGTTCGGGACGCGGGACGCCAAGCTGCTCTACCACGCCGGGATGATCAAGGCGGCCCTCGGCGACGACGCGGCGTGCCCGCGACCCTGCTGACCGACGCGCTGGCGCTCGACGACAGCTTCGATCCGGCCGGCGCGGCTCGAGCCCGGGCGACCCTGGAGCGACTGCCGATGACCCGACACGCGCCGGCGCGGGGCGTGGCGTCCATCGCTGCGGCCTGGTCGCCGTCGTCGCCGCTGCCGGCGATCGCGCTCGCCCATCCGCTCGGCAACTTCACGATCAACCACTACGCCGGGATCCGGGTCGAGCCGGACCGCGGTCCTCCTCGACGTCGTCGTCGACCAGGCCGAGATCCCGACGTTCCAGGCGCGCCTCGACTTCGACACCGACATGGACGGCGAGGTCTCCGACGACGAGGCCGACGCCGGCGCGTCGACCGCGTGCGACGAGCTGACGCCGGACGCTGGAGCTGACGGTCGGCGGACGCGCGCCAGGCCATCGACCCTCACCCGACGCCGGGCTGACGTTCCCGCCCGGCGTCGGCGGGCTGCTCGACGATGCGGCTCGTCTGCGAGTACCGCGCCGATCTCGGCGACGCCGATCGCGGCCGCGACGCCCGGTGACGTTCGCCGATGTCTCGTTCGCGGATCGGCTCGGCTGGCGCGAGATCGTCGTCGAGGGCTCCGGCGTCGACGCTGACGCCCGTCGTCGGCGAGCTCCGCGCGACGACCGCAGTCCGAGCGGCTGACCGCCGTACCCGACGAACCTGCTGACGCAGGCCGCTGAACGATGTCGCGATCGCCGTCTCCGCGGCCGCCGGGCGGCGACGACGCTGGCGCCGTTCGTGGCGCCGGACGCGACCGCCGCTGCCCGGCGCCGTCGTGCCCGTCCCGTCCCCGACCGCCCGGGTGCGACCGGGGCGCCGGCACCGGCCGCGAGCCCGGTCGGCGCCGGCGCCGGCGCGGGCGTGGTCGTCGGCGCGTGGCGCCGCCCCGGCGGCGTGACCGGCGCGGACCTGCCGTCGATCTTCCGGGACAGCGGACCTGACCCCGCTCGTGCTGCTGCTGTCGCTGCTGACCGCCGGCGCGCTCGGCGCCGGCCACGCCCTGACGCCCGGCCACGGCAAGACGCTGATGGCCGCCTACCTCGTCGGCTCGCGCGGCACGGTCTGGCATGCGGCGGGCCTCGGGCTGTCGGTGACGCGTGTCGCACACGATCGGGATCCTGGTCGCTGGCGGCGCTCGTCGTCGGCGCCGCGGACGTCCTCGCGCCGGACGTCGTCGTCCGGGCGGCGCCGTTCGTGGCCGCCGTCTCGATCGTGGCGATCGGCGGCTGGATGCTCGTCTCCGAGCTGCGGCGTCGTCGCCGGCGCGGCCACGGCCGGCCACGAGCGCCGCACGACCACGACCACGATGCCGCTCACGAGCACGGGCATGGCGATGCGCAGGCGCACGACGCACGAGCACGACCACGACGAGCCCGACCACGACGACGCCCGCCCACGACCACGCGCCGGCCGGCACGCACAGCCACGGCGGCGTCACCCACAGCCACCTCCCGGCGGCGGGCTCGACCATCACCTGGCGCAGCCTGTTCGTCCTCGGCCTCGCCGGCGGCCTGATCCCGTCGACGAGCGCGCTGCTGATCCTGCTCGGCTCGATCGCGGCCGGCCGCGCCGGCTTCGGGTTCGTGCTCGTCGTCGCCTTCGGCCTCGGGATGGCCCTGGTCATGGGCGGGATCGGCGTCGCGCTGGTCCTCGCGCGCGGCCGCGTCGACCGGATGCCGCCGCTCGCCGTCGGCCGCTCGGGCTCGCGGCTCGTCGCCGGCTTCAGTCTGCCCGCTGCGCCGCCGTCCGGTCCTGCGTGCTTCGGGCCTCGGTGCTGTACCTGACGCGTCCAGGCCGTCGGCGGCACGCGACCGGTCCAGATCGGCGTGAGCGGCGGCGCCGACTCGCCGCCGACGGACCATCGAGCCGCGTGCCGAGGCGTCACCTAGTGCGTCGCGACCGCGGCGGCCGACCGCGGACACCGCTCGCCACCGGTCCGCCGCGCCGCCACCTTTGCTAGGCTGACGGCCGCATGCGAGACATCACGGACCGCGCCCTCGATACCGCCGCCAGCCTGGGCGCCGACGTACGCCGACGTCCGCGTCGTCCGCCGGCTCGAGGAGTCGATCGCCGTCAAGTCCGGCCGCGTCGAGGGCGTGTCCTCGGGCGAGAGCGAGGGCTTCGGCGTCCGCGTCCTCGTCGACGGCGCGTGGGGCTTCGCGCAGTTCGAACTGGCTGACCGCCGCCGAGGCGGACCGCGTCGCCGCGGAGGCCGTCCGGATCGCCCGGGCGAGCGCCACCGCGCTGCGCAACCGGGTCGACCCTCGACGGCCGCCCGCCGGCCCTCGGGCACTACGAGACGCCGGTCGACATCGACCCGTTCGCGGTCCCGCTCGAGACGCAAGATCGCCGACCTGCTCGCCGCCGACCAGGCCGCCAACCGGGTCAAGGGCATCGCCTTCACCGAGTCGACCTACGGCGCCCAGCGCGAGTGGAAGACCTTCGCCGCCACCGACGGCAGCTTCACCGAGCAGGTCATCACCCACGTCGGCGCCGGCATCGAGGTCGAACGCCGTCGACGGCGACGAGCACCAGCGCCGCAGCTACCCCGACGCCGGCGGCGGCTGGCAGGCGGCCGGCTACGAGTACATCCGCGGCCTGGACCTCGCCGGCGCCGCCGGCCCGCTATGCCGAGGAGGCGGTCGCGCTGCTCACCGCGCCGCACTGCCCGCCGGGCCGGCGCACGATCGTCCTCGACCCGTCCCAGCTCTACCTCCAGGTCCACGAGAGCTGCGGCCACCCGACCGAGCTCGACCGCGTCTTCGGCACCGAGGCGAGCTACGCCGGGACGAGCTTCCTGACCACGGACAAGCTCGACGCGGGCTTCCGCTACGGCTCCGACCTCGTCACGATCGTCGCCGACGCCACGGCGCCCGGGCGGCATGGGCACGTTCGGCTGGGACGACGAGGGCGTCGCCGCCCAGGCCGTGCCGCTCGTCCAGGACGGCATCTTCAGCGGCTACCTGTCGTCGCGCGAGACGGCGCCGCGGATCGGCCGCCAGAGCGGCGGCGCGATGCGGGCCGACGGCTGGAACCGCATCCCGCTCATCCGCATGACCAACATCAACCTGCTGCCCGTGCCCGGGCATGAGCCTCGACGACATCGTCGCCGACACCGACGACGGCCTGTACCTCGCCTCGAACCGCAGCTGGTCGATCGACGACCGCCGCCTCAACTTCCAGTTCGCCACCGAGGTCGCCTACGAGATCAAGGGCGGCAAGAAGGGCCGGCTCCTGCGCAACCCGACCTACACCGGCATCACCTACGAGTTCTGGCGGTCGTGCGACGCGGTCGGCGACGAGCGCAGCTACGTGATGCTCGGGACGCCGAACTGCGGCAAGGGCGAGCCCAGCCAGACCGGCCACGTCGGCCACGCCGTCCGGGCGCCCGGTTCCCGAACGTCCAGGTCGGGGTCGGCAAGCGGATGAGCGTGCGACATCGATCCGCGCCGCCGCGCTGGCCCTCGCCGAGAAGGTCCTGCAGGCCGCCGAGCAGGCGCGGCGCCACCGAGGCCGAGGCGCTCGTCACTGGCCGACGACTCCGCCCTGACCCGGTTCGCCAACAGCGAGATCCACCAGAACGTCGCCGAGACCAACGCGACCGTCAACCTGCGGTTCGTCGTCGGCCGGCGGGTCGGCGTCGCGTCGACCGGCCGGACCGACGACGAGGGCCTGCGTCGCGCTCGTCGAACAGGCCGCGTCCATCGCCCGGGTCGTCGAGGAGCTCGAGGACTGGGGCGGCCTGCCCGAGCCGGCGCCGTCGACCGACGTCGCGGCGGCCTGGTCCGAGGCCACCGCCGCCGCCTCGCCCGAGTCGCGCGCCGAGGGCGTCCGGGCGGTCATCGCCGCCGCCGACGAGGCCGGCAGCGTGACGCCTACGGCTCGTTCTCGACCGGCGCCGAGACGATCGCCGTCGCCAACTCGAAGGGCATCCGCGCCGTCCAGCGCCGGACGACGGCCCAGCTCCTGACCGTGTCGATGGGGCCCGAACGGCGGGACCGGCTACGCCGAGGCGGCGTCGGTCGACGTCGACGCCGATCGATGCCGCGGCGATCGGCCGCGAAGCGGCCGAGAAGGCGCGCGCGACCGCAGAACCCGGTCGCCATCGACGCCGGCGACTACCCGGTCGTCCTCGAGGAGTACGCCGTCGTCGACCTCCTCGACATGCTCGGCTACCTCGGCTTCTCCGCCCTCGCCGTCCAGGAGGAGCGCTCGTTCGTCGAGCCCGGCCGGCGGCATCGGCTCGGAGCTCGTGACGATCGTCGACGACCGCGCGACCCGGCCGGCCTGCCGATGGCGTTCGACTACGAGGGCGTCGCCGAAGCAGCGCGTGTCGCTCGTCGAGCCGGTCGTGTGCGGCGACGTCGTCTACGACGCCCAGACCGCCGCGCGCGCCGGGCGTCGCTCGACCGGCCACGGCCTGCCGGCCCCGAACCCGTACGGCCCGTTCCCGCTGAACATGGTCATGGCCGCCGGGACGTCGATCGCGCGACGGACCTCATCGCGCGGCCTGGACCGCGGCCTGCTCGTGACCCGCTTCCACTACACCAACCCGGTCCACCCGAAGCTCGCGATCGTCACCGGCATGACCCGCGACGGGACGTTCCTCGTCGAGGACGGCAAGATCGTCGGGCCGGTCCGGAACCTGCGCTACACGCAGAGCTACCTCGACGCGCTGGCCGGCACGGTCGCCGTGGCGCAGCGAGCGCAAGACGCTCAAGGGCTTCCTCGGCGGCGTCGTCGTCCCGGCCGTCCGCATCGACGGCTGGACCTTCACGGGCACGACGGAACACTGACCCGAGCCCGACGGCCCGACGGGCGCCCACGGCACCAG
>CAVTWU010000006.1:0-45707 GCA_963738475.1 uncultured Chloroflexia bacterium | reverse complement strand
CGACACCACCCATCCGCCACCCGGGCCGCCGCGCCCCGCCGACCTTTGCTAGGCTGACGGCCGCATGCGAGACATCACGGACCGCGCCCTCGATACCGCCGCCAGCCTGGGCGCGACGTACGCCGACGTCCGCGTCGTCCGCCGGCTCGAGGAGTCGATCGCCGTCAAGTCCGGCCGCGTCGAGGGCGTGTCCTCGGGCGAGAGCGAGGGGTTCGGCGTCCGCGTCCTCGTCGACGGCGCGTGGGGCTTCTCGAGTTCCAACTGGCTGACCGCCGACCGAGGCCGACCGCGTCGCCGCGGACGCCGTCCGGATCGCCAAGGCGAGCGCCACCGCGCTCCGCAACCGGGTGACCCTCGACAGCCGCCCGCCGGCCCTCGGGCACTACGAGACGCCGGTCGACATCGACCCGTTCACGGTGCCGATCGAGACGAAGATCGCCGACCTCCTTGCCGCCGACCAGGCCGCGAACCGGGTCAAGGGCATCGCCTTCACCGAGACGACCTACGGCGCCCAGCGCGAGTGGAAGACCTTCGCCGCCTCGGACGGCAGCTTCACCGAGCAGGTCATCACCCACGTCGGCGCCGGCATCGAATTCGAACGCCGCGCTCGGCGACGAGCAGCAGCGCCGCAGCTACCCGGATGCCGGCGGTGGCTGGCAGGCGGCCGGCTACGAGTACATCCGCGGCCTGGACCTGGCCGGTGCCGCCGGCCCGCTATGCGGAGGAGGCGGTCGCCCTGCTGACCGCGCCGCTCTGCCCGCCGGGCCGGCGCACGATCATCCTCGACCCGTCGCAGCTCTACCTCCAGCTCCACGAGAGCTGCGGCCACCCGACCGAACTCGATCGCGTCTTCGGCACCGAGGCGAGCTACGCCGGGACCAGCTTCCTGACCACGGACCACCTCGACTCGGGCTTCCGCTACGGCTCGGACCTCATCACGATCGTCGCCGACGCGACGGCGCCGGGCGGGATGGGCACGTTCGGCTGGGACGACGAAGGCGTCGCCGCCCAGGCCGTGCCGCTCGTCCAGAACGGCATCTTCAGCGGCTACCTGTCGTCGCGCGAGACGGCGCCGCGGATCGGCCGTCAGAGCGGTGGCGCGATGCGCGCCGACGGCTGGAACCGCATCCCGCTCATCCGCATGACCAACATCAACCTGCTGCCCGTGCCCGGCATGAGCCTGGACGAGATCGTCGCCGACACGGACGACGGCCTGTACCTCGCCTCGAACCGGAGCTGGTCGATCGACGACCGCCGCCTGAACTTCCAGTTCGCCACGGAAGTCGCCTACGAGATCAAGGGCGGCCAGAAGGGCCGGCTCCTGCGCAACCCGACGTACACCGGCATCACCTACGAGTTCTGGCGGTCGTGCGACGCGGTCGGCGACGAGCGCAGCTACGTGATGCTCGGGACGCCGAACTGCGGCAAGGGCGAACCCAGCCAGACCGGCCACGTCGGCCACGCGGTGCCGGGCGCCCGGTTCACCAACGTCCAGGTCGGGGTCGGCAACGGATGAGCGTCGACATCGATCCGCGCCGCCGCCTGGCCCTCGCCGAGAAGGTCCTGCAGGCCGCCGAGCAGGCCGGTGCCACCGAAGCCGAGGCGCTCGTCCTCGCCGACGACTCCGCCCTGACCCGGTTCGCCAACAGCGAGATCCACCAGAACGTCGCGGAGACGAGCGCGACCGTCAACCTCCGGTTCGTCCTGGGTCGGCGGGTCGGCGTCGCGACGACCGGCCGGACCGACGACGAAGGGCCTGGTCGCGCTCGTCGAACAGGCGGCCTCCATCGCGCGGGTCGTCGAGGAGCTCGAGGACTGGAGCGGCCTGCCCGAGCCTGGCGCCGTCGACCGACATCGACGCGGCCTGGTCCGAGGCCACCGCCTCCGCCTCGCCCGAGTCGCGCGCCGAGGGCGTGCGGGCGGTCATCGCCGCCGCCGACGAGGCCGGCAGCGTGGCCTACGGCTCGTTCGCGACCGGCGCCGAGACCATCGCCGTCGCCAACTCGAAGGGCATCCGCGCCGTCCAGCGCCGGACGATCGGCCCAGCTCCTGACCGTCTCGATGGCGCCGAACGGCGGCACCGGCTACGCCGAGGCCGTGTCCGTCGACGTCGAGCGGATCGATCCCGCGGCGATCGGACGGGAAGCGGCCGAGAAGGCGCGCGCGACCCAGAACCCGGTCGCGGTCGACGCCGGCGACTGGCCGGTCGTCCTCGAGGAGTACGCGGTCGTCGACATCCTCGACATGCTCGGCTACCTCGGCTTCAGCGCCCTCGCCGTCCAGGAGGAGCGCTCGTTCTACGAGCCGGGCCGGGCCATCGGGTCGGAGCTCGTCTCGATGGTGGACGACCCGTTCGATCCGGACGGGCCTGCCGATGGCGTTCGACTACGAGGGCGTCCCGAAGGAGCGCGTGTCGCTCGTCGAGGCCGGCCGTGTGCGTCGACGTCGTCTACGACGCGCAGACCGCCGCGCGGGCCGGGCGCCGCTCCACCGGCCACGGCCTGCCGGCCCCGAACCCGTACGGTCCGTTCCCGCTGAACATGGTCATGAGCCCCGGGACGTCGAGCCGCGCGGACCTCATCGCCGGCCTGGACCGTGGCCTGCTCGTGACCCGGTTCCACTACACCAACCCGGTCCACCCGAAGCTCGCGATCGTCACCGGGATGACCCGCGACGGCACGTTCCTCGTCGAGGACGGCAAGATCGTCGGACCGGTCCGCAACCTGCGCTACACGCAGAGCTACCTCGCGGCGCTGGCCGGCACGGTCGCCGTGGCGAGCGATCGGCGCACCCTCAAGGGCTTCCTCGGTGGCGTGGTCGTCCCCGCCGTCCGCATCGACGGCTGGAGCTTCACGGGCACGACCGAGCACTGACCCGAGCCCCGACGGCCCGACGGGCGCCCACGGCACCAGCGCAGATTGCGAAAACGACATCCGACCCTGTCCGGGCATTCTCATGAGACCTTCAGACTTCGGCGCGAACGTCATCCCCAACGTTCCAGCGCTCGGCGGTCGCCGGGCCCCGAAGCCAGAGATCCGGAGACACCCACCCATGTCCGATCCGACCACCTCGACCCCGACGCCCATCACCGCGCCGACCGTCGCGAGCGCCACGACCCCGGCCACTGCGCCGGACCTGCGCTCGCTGCCCGACCCGAGCGACCCGCGGGCGACCGCCGAGGCCATCCTGTTCGAGATCCGGCGCGTCATCGTCGGCCAGGACGCGATGCTCGAGCGCGTGCTCGTCGGCCTCCTGTCCGGCGGCCACCTCCTGCTCGAGGGCGTCCCGGGCCTCGCCAAGACGCTCACGATCAAGACCCTGGCCGACGTCCTCGGCGGCACCTTCAAGCGCATCCAGTTCACGCCGGACCTGATGCCGTCCGACCTGGTCGGGACGCGCATCTACCGGCCGGACCGCGCCGACTTCGACGTCGAGCTGGGCCCGGTCTTCGCCAACTTCCTGCTCGCCGACGAGATCAACCGCGCGCCGGCCAAGGTCCAGTCCGCCCTGCTCGAGGTCATGCAGGAGCACCAGGTCACGATCGGCCATGAGACCTACAAGGTCCCCACGCCGTTCCTGGTCCTGGCCACGGAGAACCCGATCGAGGCCGAGGGCACCTACCCGCTGCCCGAAGCCCAGGTCGACCGGTTCATGCTCAAGATCCTGCTCGACTACCCGTCCGCCGCGGACGAGGCCCAGATCGTCGTCCGCTCACTCGTCCCGCCGGCCGCGCCGCGCGAGATCCTGGACGCCGCCGGCCTGCGCCGGCTCCAGCAGAGCGTCAACGAGGTCTACGTCGACCCGCGCCTCATCAGCTACGCGGTCGGACTCGTCGAAGCCACCCGCCGCCTGACCTACTGGGGCGCGCCGGACCTCGAGGGCTTCGTGTCCTACGGCGCCAGCCCGCGTGGGTCGATCAACCTCATCCACGGCGCCCGTGCCATGGCCCTGCTCCACGGCCGCCGCTACGTCCTGCCGGCCGACATCGCGGCCCTCGCGCCCGACGTCCTCCGCCACCGCCTGGTCATGAGCTACGCGGCCCTGGCCGACGGCGTCACGGCCGACACGGTCATCGAGCGCGTCCTGACCCTCGTCCCGGCCCCGCGGCTCGAGATGGCGGTGGAGACGTCCGCGTGACCGAAGGCGCCTCGCGCGCCGCCGCGGCCGATCTCGGTCGGCTCGGCGGACGCGAACGATCCGCGGCACGTCCCGGGCCCGGGCCCATCGCCGAGCGGCTGGTCCGCCAGCTGGAGCTGTCGATGACCCGCCGCGTCGGCGGCCAGATGAGCGGCGACCACCTCGGCCGCGGCCGAGGCACCGGCGTGGAGCTGGACCGGATCCGTCCGTACGAGCCCGGCGACGACGTCCGACGCATCGACTGGAACGCCACCGCCCGGTCCACCCAGACCCAGATCCGCGAGGACGTGCCGGACCGTCAGCTGACGGCGTGGCTCCTCCTCGACCACTCCCCGTCGATGCACTTCGGGACGGCGGACCGCCGCAAGGCGGACGTCGCCGAGGGCGCGGCGCTGGTCGTCGGCCGGTTCGCCGCCCGACGCGGCGATCGCCTCGGCATCGTCACCTTCGGCTCCGGGCGGGAGACCGTCCTGCCGCCGGCCGGTGGCCGACGCGGGATGCTCGGCCTGATCCGGACCGTGTCCGATGAAGGCCCCGACGAGGGCAGCGGTCTGACCTCCCCGGCCAAGGCCCTGTCCCTGGTCGGTGCCTCGCGCAGCCCCGGCGGGGTCGTCGTGGTCGTCTCGGACTTCCGCGGACCGCGCGACTGGATCGGCCCGCTGACGCACGTCGCCGGGTCGCCATGCCGTCATCGCGCTCGAGGTCACGGACCCGCGCGAGGAGCAGCTGGTCGATGTCGGCGAGTTGACCCTCGTCGACCCCGAGACCGGCCGGACCCTTCGCGTCGACACCGGCGACCGGTCCCTTCGACACGCCTTCGAATCGGCGGCCGCCGCCGACCGCACCTCGCTCGCGGCGGAGTTCCGCCGCCTCGGCATCCGCCACCTCCGCCTCTCCACCGATGGGCCATGGCTCCCGGCGCTCGCGCGCGGGTTCAGCCGGACGCCGGAACGCACAGGACGATCCGCATGAACTTCCTCGCCCCCGAATTCCTCGTCGGCCTGCTCCTCATCCCGGTCGCGATCGGGTTCTACCTCTGGGCCCAGCGGCGTCGCAGTCGCTACGCGGTCCGGTTCACCAACCTGGACCTGCTCGCCAACCTGACGCCGAAGCGACCGGCCTGGCGCCGCCACGTGCCGCCGGTCCTGTACCTCGGCGCCATCGCCGCGCTGCTCATCGGCCTGGCCCGTCCCACGATGGTCATGGCCACGCCGCGCGAGGACGCCACGATCCTGCTGGCGATGGACATCTCCGGCTCCATGCGCGCCACGGACGTCGCCCCGACCCGGCTCGATGCCGCCAAGGCGGCCGCCATCTCGTTCATCGACCAGATCCCGGAAGGCGTCCGCATCGGCATCGTCTCGTTCGCGTCGCAGCCGAACACCCTCGTCTCACCGACGACCGACCGCGCGGAACTGAAGGACGCCATCGAGGGCCTCAGCCCCCGCGATGGGACCGCGATGGGCGATGCCCTGATGCAGGTCCTCGACATCGCCGAGGACATCCAGGCCGCAGGCACGGCCGGCGAACCGGAAGCGAGCGCGGACCCTGGCGCCTCCACCGCCCCCGACGCGAGCGCGACCCCCGACGACACGGTGGACCGGCCCTCCGGCGAGCCGCTCGTCGCGGCGATCCTCCTGTCCGACGGCGCGAACTCGGTCGGGACGGCCGAGCCGCTCGATGCCGCCGATCGAGCTGCCAGCCTGGGCGTCCCGATCTACACGATCGCCCTGGGCACCCCCGAGGGCCGGATCACCGTCAACGACCAGTTCGGCCAGCCGGTGACGCTCGACGTCCCGCCGGACACCGAGACCCTCGACCAGATCGCCGAGACGACCGGCGCGCAGTCGTTCGATGCGCCGTCGGCCGCGGACCTGCAAGCGGTCTACGACAACCTCGAGTCGCGAGTCGGCTACACAGAAGAGGTCCAGGAGGTCACGTTCCTCCTCGTCGCGGCCGGGCTCGTCCTGGTGGTCATCGGCGCGGGCGCCTCGGCCCTCTGGTTCGGCCGCCTCCCGTAACCATCCCGTGACGGCATGGGTGCAACGTGCACCCATGCTTCACCGCCTCGCCGCCCTGTCCCTGCTCGCGATCCTCATCGCCGGCTGTCAGCCGACGGCCACGGAGTCCGGCCCGCCGAGCGCGGCAGCCGCCACGTCCAGCCCGACGCCGAGCGGCCCGCCGCGCCCGATCGTCATCGACGCGGACATGGATCACAGCGACCTCGCCGCGATCATGATCCTGCTGCGCGATCCCGCGGTCGAGGTCCTCGCCATCGCCATCGACGGGACCGGGCTCGTCCACTGCCAGGGCGGTCGCCTGGTCACGCGCTACCTGCTCGACGAGCTCGGCCAGCCGGACATCCCGTTCGGGTGCGGACGCGAGAAGGGTGGACCGGATGCCCGGCCATTCCCCGATGACTGGCGCGTGACGGCCGATGCCGCCTACGGCCTGGACATCACGCCCCAGGTCGAGTCCGGCACGGCGCGTGACGCCGCGGACCTGATCCGCGAGGCAGTCGATTCCCGGCCCGGCGAGGTCACGATCGTCGCGCTCGGACCGTTGACCAACCTCGAGGACGCGTTCGCCGCGGACCCGACGCTCCCGGATCGGGTCGCCGGCATCCACGCCATGCTCGGGACCGTCGAGGCGCCGGGCAACGTCTACATCGACGGTCTGTCCGGTGGCGGCGTCGAGTGGAACGCTTATGCGGACCCGTCCGCGGTCGAGGCGGTCTTCGCGACGGACATCCCGATCTCGATCGTGCCCCTCGACGCGACCGATGACGTCCCGGTCCCGGCCGACCTGACCGAGCGGCTCGCGACGGATCATGGCGCCGCCGGGGCGGACCTGATGTACGAACTCCTGCTGCGCAACCCCTCGCGGCTGAACGGCGCCGAAGGCCAGCAGCTCTGGGATGAACTCGCGGCGCTGGCGGTCTCCGAGCCAGACCTGGTCACATGGAAGGATGCGACGGTCACCGTCGAGGATCGCGGTCGCCTCGCGATGGACCCGGCCGGCCGGCCCATCCGGTACGCGGCCGCGGCGGACCCGGCGGCCGTGGAAGCGGCACTGCTGGGCGCCCTCCGACGCGGCGGACCACGGGCCACCCCGTTCGAACTCGCCGGGCAGATCAACGTCACGTGGGATGGGACCACCTGCGCGAGGACGGTCGCCGGGACCGGGGCCGGGCTGTACACGATCCACTACCAGGGCCCGGCCGGAGACCCGACCGGGGTCCTGATCGGCGGTGTCCGGGCTCCGCACACGTGGTCCGAGCTGACCGACTTCCTGGCCACGGCCGACGTGTCCACCGAGGTCGCACCGCCCGACTGGCTCATCCAGGGCGGACAGGTCGCCGATGACCGCGGGAGCGGGCTCGGGATGGACGGCACGCTCGAGCTCGAGGCCGAGACCTATGGTCCGGTCTGCGTGACGGGCGAGTGGCCTGACCTCGTGTTCACCCCGGGTGACCCGTTCGAGCCTGGCCCATGACGGATTCACCAGCGGGCCTCGATCGCCGACGGATCGCCCTCCTTGGCGCGGGTGCGTTCGCGTTCGTGGCCGGCGTCTTCGGGCTGGTCATGCTCGCCCTGGACCGCGTCGATGACCCGCTGACCGGCCTATTGAGCGCGTACGGATGCTGGATGTACGCGTTCGTCGGCGTCACCGTCCTGTGGCAGCGACCCGGTCATGGGATCGGCCGGCTCGCGCTCGCCATCGGCCTCGCCTTCGCCGTCGGGGTCCTCCTGACCACGGTCGCGGTCATGTGGCATCCGACCACGGGCGTGCAGTCGATCCTGGCCCGCCCACAGCAGTTGCTGTTCGACCTGGCGCAGTTGGTGTCGAGCCTGCTGCTCATCGTCGGCCTGGTCCTCGGGACCAGCCTGCTGGTCACCTGGTTCCCGGACGGCCATCGGACGAGTCGACTCGGTGGTCTGGTCGAGGCGATGCTCATCGTCGGCGCCGGCGCCGCGCTCGTGGGCAGTCTTCGCGACCCGACCATGCGCGAGATCGGCTGGTCGCAGACCGGACAGGACGTCTTCGGACTGGCCGATGCCATCGGAGTCGGCGGCATCGTCCTGGCCTATATCGGGGCGTTCCTCGACCTGTGTCTCCGGTACCGGGGTGCCGACGTCATGCGCCGGACGCAGATGCGCTGGGTCCTCGGTGCGGAGGCCACCGCGGTCCTCGTGACGGCGGCGCTGATCGTGTTCGGCGGCCGCGCCGATTGGTTGTGGCCCGTGTGGCTCGCCTCGTTCGGCCTGCCGGTCCTCGCCATCGCGATCGCCATCACCCGCTACCACCTGTACGACATCGACCGGATCATCAGCCGATCCATCTCGTACCTGGTCGTTACCACGGTCCTGGTCGCGGTCTTCGCCGCCATCGTCCTGGCGCTGCAGGCCGCGATCAGTTCGGCCGTCGCTGGCCCTGGGACGGCGCTCGACCCTCGAGTCGTCGCGATCTCCACGCTGGCCGTGGCGGCCCTGTTCAACCCGTTGCGGAACCGGGTCCAGACCATCGTGGACCGGCGGTTCCATCGCCAGCGCTACGACAGCGGTCGGCTCGTCGCTGGATTCGGTGGACGCATGCGCGATCAGGTCGACCTGCCCACGGTCCGCCGCGAGCTCCGGGCGACGACGGTCGAGGCGCTCGAGCCGGCGACGACCGGAGTGTGGCTGCGGGGCCGGGCGGAGCGCGGATAGACAGACGTCTACCATCAGATGGTAGACTTCCACCATGTCCCTGAACATCAAGAACGAGGAGACCGTTCGACTGGTCCGCGAGCTTGCCGACCTCACGGACGAGTCGATGACCAGCGCGGTCACGGAGGCTGTGCGCGAACGCCTTGAGCGCCTCAAGCAGGCGGACTCCCGCAGCGGCATGGCGGACCGGATCCATGCGATCGCCGCCGACATGCGCGCCCGACTCCCCGATGACTTCTTCGACATCGAGCATGGGGATCTGCTGTACGACGAGTACGGGCTGCCGAAGTGATCATCGATGCGTCCGTCCTGGTCGCCATCATCACGCTGGAACCAGACGGCCGGCTCTTCGAAGCCGCGCTGGAGTCGTCGCCGGTCAACCGGATCTCGGCCGCGACCTATCTGGAGGCAAGCATCGTCATCGACCGCGCTCGGGACCCCCTGGTCAGCCGGCGCCTGGACGAGCTGCTCCGGGAGGGCGCGTTCGTCATCGAGCCGGTGACCGAACGCCAGGCCCGGATCGCCCGGGACGCCTATCGCGACTTCGGCAAGGGCAGCGGTCACCCGCCGGCCTGAACTACGGCGACTGCTTCGCCTACGCCCTGGCTCGCGAGCTGGACGAACCCCTCCTGTTCAAGGGCGACGACTTCAGCCACACGGACATCCCGTTCGTCGGCCGACCCGCCGGAGCGGCGTCGCCTGAGCGAGACGCTTCGCCGGATACGGGACCGCCGCTCGCTAGCCTGGCTGGGGTACGCTCGGCCCTCCACCAGACCGCCGGAGGATCCATGCCCGCATTCGATGTCGACGCGCTCCGTGCCGAATTCCCGGCCCTCGCGAGGACCCAGGACGGACGAGCCGTCGCGTTCCTCGATGGACCGGGCGGGACGCAGGTCCCGCAGCGGGTCATCGATGCGGTCGTCGGCTATTACCGCGACTCGAACGCGAACTCCGGCGGGGCGTTCACGACCAGCGAGCTGAGTGACGCGATCTCGGATGAGGCCCATGCCGCCGTCGCCGACTTCCTCGGTGCGGCCTCACCCGACGAGATCAAGTTCGGCTACAACATGAGCACGCTCACGCTGCACATCGGCCGGTCCATCGGGGCGACGCTCGGACCGGGCGACGAGATCGTCGTGACGACCCTGGACCACGAGGCGAACGTCAGCACCTGGGAGGCGATGGCCGCCGATCGCGGTGTGACCGTTCGCAAGGTCGACGTGCGGATGGACGACCTGACCCTGGACCTCGAGGACTTCGAGTCCAAGCTGAGCGGCCGCACGAAGCTCGTCGCGGTCGGCTATGCCAGCAACGCGGTCGGGACGATCAACCCGGTCGCCGAGCTCGTCGCTCGGGCGCACGAGGTCGGGGCGCTGACCTACGTGGACGCCGTCGCGTTCGCGCCGCATGGGCCGATCGATGTCGCCGCCCTCGACACGGACTTCCTCGTCTGTTCGGCCTACAAGTGGTTCGGGCCCCATCTCGGCGCGCTGTACGGGAAGGCCGAGGTCCTCGATCGCCTGCCGGCGTTCAAGGTCCGGCCGGCCCATGACCGGTTCGAGACCGGGACCGCGTCCTTCGAATCGATCGCGGGCACGCTCGCCGCGACCGACTACCTGCGCGACATCGGCCGATCGTTCGGCGACGTCGCCGGCGCGCCCGGTGCGGCGGATGCGAGCGAGCGCCGACGCGAACTGGTCGCCGGGATGGTCGCCATCGTCGAGTACGAACGCGCGCTCGTCGCGCGGCTCCTCGACGGCCTCGGGTCAGTCCCCGGCCTGACCATCCATGGCATCACGGACCCGGACCGCCTGGCCGAGCGCGTGCCGACCGTGTCCGTGTCGATCGCGGGCATCGGTCCGCGGGCGGCCGCCGAGGGGCTGGCGCGCGACGGGATCTACGCCTGGGATGGCGACTTCTATGCGACCGGGCTCATCGAGCGGCTCGGCAAGGCCGAGACCGGCGGCGTCCTGCGCCTTGGGCTGGTCCACTACAACACGGCCGACGAGGTGGACCGGACGATCGAAGCCCTCGAGCGGATCGCGGCGGGATGAGCACGCCGTCGTCGATCCGGGCTCGGCTCGCGCGTCCGTTCGACACGGCCGAACTGCGGCGGATCAAGCGGCTGTGGGTCCGGCACTCGATCGCCGAGGACGCGCGCGACATCGACGGCCTCATCGCGACCCTCGCCCCGGACTGCGTCTACGAGATCGTCCCCACCGGCCAGCGCTGGGAGGGACACGCCGGCGCCCGGGCCTTCTACACGGAGCTGTTCGGGGCGTTCCCGGACAACGCCTTCGCCCTGTCGGAGATCGTCATCGGGCCACAGGGCGCCTTCGAGGTCGCGACGCTGACGGGCACGAACACCGGGCCGTGGGGCGGCGCGGCAGCGTCCGGGCTGGCGGTCTCGCTCGAGGTGCTCATCCTCTTCCCGTGGGATCCCGTCACGGAACGGTTCTCCGGGGAGCGGATCTGGTTCGACCGAGGGACGCTGCCGCCAGCCTGAAGCGGACCGTGACCTCCGTCCGGTTGCATCCCTCCGTCGGCGCGCCCATCATCGACCCGGGCCGGCACTCGACCGGCCACTCCCGGGGTGAATCGACATGCCAGACCGACGTTCCACCAGCCGCTTTGCGGCGGCCCTCATCGTCCCCGCCCTGCTCCTCGCCGCGTGCGGCGGGTCCACGGCCTCCACCGGCCCAGGCAGCAGTGCCGTCACCCTGCCGTCCGGCGTGACGCTCCCATCCGACGGGACGATCCCCTCGTTCGACATCCCGTCGTTCGCGATCCCGTCATTCGACCTGGGCAGCCTGGTCACGAACCTCGAGAACGTCGACTCCTACAAGGTGGCGATCTCGTCCGCCGACGGTCAGGCCTATACGGGCACGGTCGTGACGAAGCCGGTCCTCGCGCGAGACCTGTACATCGGCACCGGCGACGACGCGACGCACGTCGTCACGGTGGGCGACCTGGCCTGGATCGGCGAGGGTGACGGACCCCTGGAGCCCGCTCCCGCGATGCTGGTCGCCGGGCTGATCCCGTTGTTCGATCCCACCATCCTGATGGGCGCCTTCGGGGGCCTGAGCATGAGCCAGTACGCCGAGAACCTCGGGCGAGGAGGAGAAGAACGGCCAGCCGACCACCCACTACAAGGTGGACGTCGCGTCCCTGCCGAACTTCGGGACGCTGGGCATGCCCGACAGCGCCACCATCGAGACCTGGGTCGCGGACGACGGGTACCTGGTGTCGTTCGTCATCAACGACTTCGGGAGCGTGGGCGCCGACCTGACCATCGACATCACGGACGTGAACGACCCCTCGAACGTGGTCGAGACCCCGAGCTGACCGGTCCGTACGGCCCGCAGCATCATGAGCCGGATCCTCGTCCTCGGCGGGGCCGGCGAGATGGGGTCGGCCGCGGTCGCCGACCTGGTCTCACGGACGGACCACGAGATCACCGTCGGCGACGTCCGGCCGGAGGCGGCCGCGGCGCTGCTGCGTCAGCTCGGGGCGCCGGGGCGCGTGGCCCGCGTCGACGTGGAGGACCCCGCCTCGCTGGCGGCGGCTCTGGCCGACGTCGATGTCGTCCTCAACGCCACGTACATGCGCCACAACGTGGGCGTGACGGACGCGGCCATCGCCGCCGGCGTCCACCTGGTGGACCTCGGGTCGTACTACCCGGAGACGCTGCAGCAGCTCGAGCGGCACGATGCCGCCGTCGCGGCCGGGAGCCGGATCGTCCCCGGTTGCGGCGTGGCGCCCGGCCTCACCAACATCCTGGCCCGCCTCGGAGCGGACCGGCTCGACCGGGTCGATGCGATCCGGATGTACTCCTACATCACCCACCCGATGTGGACGTCGCCGGGGATCGTCGTCACCCGGTTCGACGCGAGCACCGGCGTCTCGCTCGTGCGCGAGGCCGGCGAGCTGGTCGAGCACCCGTCGTTCTCGGGCGCGGAGCGGTTCGAGTTCCCGCCGCCGTACGGCTCGCAGGAGGTCCACCTCGTCCCCCATCCGGAGGCCGTCACGCTGGCGCGCTCGATGGCCATCGATGACGTCGTCTTCAAGGTGGGCTATCCGGCCGACGAGACGCAGCGGATCAAGGTCCTCCTGGAACTCGGGTTCGACTCGGACGAGCCGTTCACCGTGGATGGCGCGACGGTCTCGCCACGCCGGTTCGCGAGTACCTGGATCGGGCGACGCGGGATCGGCCCGGACGAGGTGAGCGCCAACGTGAAGCACGTTCGGGTGGAGGGCGTCCGAGACGAGCGACCGACGACCCTGACGTACGACTTCGCCGTCGAGGCGGTCGGGCGATCGGCGTCGTCGACGATCACGGGCACGGTCGCCGCGATCGCCGCGGACCTCGTCGCGCGGGGCGGGCCGGTCGGCGTCCACCCGCCCGAGGCGGCGTTCGATCCACGCGGCTTCGTCAACGCCCTCGCGGACCGGGGCCTCACCATCGTCGAGGGCGAGACGCCGGCCTAGCGGAAGATCGGTCGGAGCCCGACCTCGTCGATCGTGTGCAGGCCGGGCGGCAGCGCGCGCAGCGGCCGGACCGCGGCCATCGCTCGAGCGCCGGTCGGCGGGTAGGTGTCGAGGAACAGGTCGCCGCGGACGATCGTCTCGAACGCCGGATCGCCGACGACCACGACCTTGGCCGAGCCTTCCAGCCCGTCGAGTTCCGGGGCGAACCGGCCTCGCCAGACCGACACGAGGCGTCCGCCACCGCGCACGTTCGCCGAGACCGTCCGGTCGTGGCCGCAGATCGTGCCCGGCTCGACGACGTAGCCCGCCCGTTCCCGCCGGACCTCCGACAGGACCGGGACGCTCTCGAAGACCGGCTCATCGAGTTCGAGGCCGGCCGATTCCCCGAGCAGCAGCAACGCCTCCACCAGGAAGTTGCGCATCATGAATCCGGCCCCGGCCGCCTCGGGCGGACCGCCCACGCCCTCATCGCGCAGGATGCCGTGGCCCCACAGGGTCGTGTCGGCGATGCGCTCCAGGCGGATCTCCTCGAAGGTCAGCACGTTCGACAGGGCGGCCAGTGGCAGTGAGATCGTCAGGTAGTCCCAGAAGCCGGTGCCCAGGATGCGCTGCCCGGCGGCCTTCGCCCCGGCATCGAGCTCGGCGGTGGCGGCGGCTCCCAGGACCGATCGCGGATGCACGAGGCCGGCGATCGTGATGGCGTCCTTGCCGGCGCGATTGGCCCGCAGGCACGCGGCCGCGACCTCGGCCGGCGCCCCGATCCCGGCATAGAAGACGACATCGATGTCCGGTCGGGCAAGCACGGCGTCGATGTCGGTGGAGACCGGCGCCCCGAGGCGGACATCCAGCCCGCATGCCTCGCCGAGATCCAGGCCCTCCTTGGCCGGCGAGTAGACGATCCCGCCACGGAACTCCAGCCACGGCCGGGTCAGCCCAGCCTCCACGATGACGCGACCGGCACGCCCCGTCGCCCAGACCGCCGCCCCGATCCTGTCCATCGACGTCCTCCTTCGCAGACCTCCGTCACGGTCCCGGGAGTATGGCGCCCGTCCGCCGGCTCGACTCACCAGGCCGCGAGCGCCCAGATGCCGGGATCGCGTTCGGGGACACCCTCGCCGACCTCGGCGAACAGCGCGACGGCTCGCTTGAGGTGATCCATCGAGGCGGTCGGGCCGGCCCGCGTCGTGGAGCATGTCGGCCAGGTGGTTCTCCACGGCGGCCTCGAGATGGCGATCGCCGATCCGCCGACAGGCTTCGATCGCCGACCCGGCGATCGCGATGGCGTCGTCGATGGCGCCGGAGGCGGCCAGGACCAGCGCCAGCCCGATCTCGGCGGCGATCGCGGCGGTCGGGTCGGGGTCGTCCGCAGCGATCGCGAGGCTCCGCTCGAGCGCAGCGCGCGCGGTCGGCAGATCGCCGGAGGCCTGGGCGACGAGCCCGACCAGTCGCTCGGCGACACCGGCCAGGCGCGGATCATCGATACCGGTCGCCAGGTCACCGGCCTGCGCGGCCGATCGACGCGCGAGATCCAGGTCACCCGCTCGGAGTGCGACGATGCTCCGCTCGAGCAGCGCCCGCGCCCGCAGCGCCGGGGTGAGGTCGTCCGAGGCCAGGGCGGACGCGAGGTGGCTGGCGGCGGCGTCGAGGTCGCCACGCCGGCGCTGGACCCGACCCAGGGCGATCTCGATGGCAGGCAGGTCGGTCGGGTCGGCGAGGGCGGCGGCCGTCTCCAGGGCAGCCAGCGCGGCCGGGTACTCACCCAACCGGGATCGCAGCTCGCCGATGCGAGCGTGGGCCGCAGCCGCATCGGCCGTCGGGTCGGCCAGGGCGATCGCGGCGTCGAGGTACTCGATCGCCTCCCGGTTGGCGAAGACGCTCTCGGCCCGATCGGCGGCCGCCAGGAAGGCGGCGGCGGCTTCGGACGCCCGGCCGGCCTCCCGTTCGTGGCGCCGCGATCAGGGCGAACCTCGCCAGGTCGTCGCGACCGCCGGCCATCGGATCGAGTCGGAGGGCGTCAGCCGTCCGGCGGTGGATGAGCCGACGTCGCGCGAGGCTCGTCGCCTCGTAGGCGACCTCGCGGATCCGACCATGGGAGAAGTCGTAGCGGATCGCTGCCGCGGCGACGCCAGGGACCTCGCGGACCAGGCCGCGGCGAGTCAGCTCCTCGACGGCCTCGATCGTCTCCTCCTCCGATCGTCCGCTCGCCTGCCGCACGATCCCGAGGTCGAAGGACCGGCCGATGATGGCCGCCGCAGACAGGATCTGCGCCGCGGTCTCGCCGACCGACGAGATCCGTTCCTGGAGCAGGGCCTGGACGCTGCGGGGCATGGCCTGACCCGGGGCCTCGCCGCTGGCCAGGGCCGCGACGACGTGGAGTGGCAGGCCCTCGGAGTCGGCCGCGAACGCGTCGATCAGCGCGTCGTCCACATCGGTCGGCCGCATCGACCGGACGATGGCGGCGATCCCGTCGCGGTCGAGCCGCTCGAGGGCGATGCTCGTGGCGGCCGGCAGGCGGGCGAGATCGGCGGCCGTCGCCTCCGCAGACTGACTCAGGTCCTCGCGACGCCAGGCGAGCAGGAGGAGCATCGGTCGATGGCGTAGGCGGCGGGCGAGATAGGCGAGCGCCTCACGGGTCGGATCGTCGGCCAGGTGCAGGTCGTCGACCCACAGCAGGCCCGGGATCGGCCCGGCGGTCAGGGCCGCGAGCGCCGCGGCGACGGCCTCGAGCAGTCGGACCCGGGCGCCGACGCTGTCCGGCACGGTCGTCGCCGGGTGCACCGGACGAAGCGCCGCGGGCAGGTCGACCAGACGGCCGATCTCGGCGCGGGCGGTCTCGTCGAGCGTGGCCAGGCGCGCAGGTCCGTCGCGCAAGGCGAGGCCCGTTCGAAGTGATTCGGCGAGCGGCCCGTAGGCGATGGCGCTCTCCCCTGGGTACCCACGAGTCGCCAGGACGACCCCACCGGCGGCGGCGACCGAGGCGGCGACGGCCTCGGCCAGGCGGGTCTTGCCGATGCCCGCCTCACCCTCGAGGAGGACGACCCGCCCGTCCGGCGACGAGGCGCGCCACGCGGCATCGATCGCCTGGAGGTCACGCTCTCGCCCGACCAGCGGGATGTCGCGCAGCGATCCATCGGGCGTCGCGGACCCGTCTCGCGTGACGGCGGCGAAGGTTCCGGACGGCGCGTCTGGTTCACCGACCGCGGCGCGGCTCCGGACGCGGTCCTCGCGGATCGCCTCGTACAGGTCGGTCGTCTCGCGCAACGGCGCGACGCCGAGCTCACGGTCGAACAGGGCCACGAGCGCGCGGTACTGGCGGATCGCTCCGGACCGGTCCCCCGATCGTGCCAGCAGTTCCATCACGCGGCGCTGACCGGGCTCATCGAGCGGATCGAGCGCCACGCGACGTCGCGCGATGTCGATCGCGCCGGACGGATCGCCGCCCTGGCTTCGTGCGGCCACCAGCCGATCGAGGACGTCGCCGACCAGGCGCTCGACACGCACGGCGCGAGCCGCCTGCCAGTCATCGAAGTCCGGGCTATCACGCAACGCGAAACCGGCCAGGAACGGACCCCGCGCGAGTGCCGCCGCGGCCTCGAGGTCCGCGTCCCGATCCGACGCAGCCAGTCGCTCGAGTTCAAGCAGGTCCACCCAGGTCGTTGCGGGGTCCACGGTCACTCGGGCTCGATCGATCGCGATCCCGCGGGGTCCGACGGCGCTGCGCAGGGCCGAGAGCGTTCGCCGCAATGCCCCGCGTGCCGCCTCGTCATCGGCGTCCGGCCAGAACATCGCGGCCAGTTCGTCGCGCGCGAATGGTCTCGCCCTCGGCGGCGACGAGGGCCACGATCGCGAGCGCCTTCCTCGTGTCGACCGAGACACGACGGTCGCCGACGAACACCTCGAGTGGCCCGAGGAGGTGGATCCGGAGCGTGGGCGACGAGGGCATCCACGTAACGGTACCGCGCGCGCTTCGTATCTCGTAACGTTGTCCGGACGATGGCAGCGCACGATCGTGCCATGACGAATGCCGATGTGGGCCGACGACGCGCGCCGTCGGCCCCGCCCTGGCCTCGGCGCGTGACCGCGCGCCCTTCTACCTGGATCGCGGTCGGGCTCCTGGTGGCCTGCATCGGCATGGTCGCCTTCACCCTGACGTCCGTCCTGCTCCCGGACAGCGCTGCACTCCCAAACCGACCGGATCTCGCGACCTTCATCGTGGTCTGCTTCGCCTTCGTCGCCCTGCCGTCGGTGGGCGCACTCCTGGCCATCCGCCGACCTGGGAACCCGATCGGCTGGTTGTTCCTTGCCTGCGGGACCGGCTTCATCCTGGCGATCTTCGCGACCGAGTACGTCGACCGCCACATCATCCTGGACGCGAACCTGCCCGCGATCGTGCTGGTCGACTGGATGGGGACGTGGTCGCTCACGCTGTCGGTCAGCCTGGCCGTGCTCGGCATCCCGCTCCTCTTCCCGGATGGCCATGTGCCGGGACCGCGCTGGCGTCCACTCGCGTGGGCGTCGGCCGTCCTGCTCATGGTCGGAGGGGTTGCGCTAGCGCTCGTCGACACCTCCCACGGGTACGTCGGGAGGCTGCCCAACCCGGTCGGGATCGGTGGGTCCGCCGGCGACGTGGCCAAGCTCGTGACGGACGTATACCTCCCGGCAGTCGTCGTCCTCGGTCTCCTGTCGATCGCATCGCTGATCTCGCGGTTCAGGTACGCCCGCGATGCGGAGCGTCAGCAGATCAAGTGGCTCCTGTTCGCCGGCGTCTTCCTGATCTCAGCGATCGTGATCGCCCTGGCCACGACGCTCGAGGCTGCGTGGTATGCCGTCTTCGTCGGCCTGGCCCTGCTGCCGGTCGCCGCGGGCGTCGCGATCCTTCGCTATCGCCTGTACGAGATCGACCGATTGGTCTCGCGATCGATCGCCTACACGATCGTGACGGTCGGGCTCGTCCTGGTGTACCTGATCGTCAACCTCGGCTTGACGACGGCATTCAGCTCGGCGATCGATGTCGACTCCGTCGCGGTCGCCGCCTCGACCCTGGTCGTGGCCGCCCTGTTCACCCCGATCCGGCGACGCGTCCAGCGCGCGGTCGACCGCCGCTTCGATCGGGCGCGCTACGACGCGGAGCGAACGGCCGTCGCGTTCTCCGAGCGGCTCCGGAACCAGGTGGACCTGCCGACCCTGGCCGATGACCTTGATGCGACCATCCGACGATCGATCGCCCCGAGGAGCGTCGCCCTCTGGATCCGGGAAGGTCTGCGGTGAGCGGGACGACCCGGTCGGCCGGGGTCGTGCGGATGCCCTGGGCGATCGCGATGCTGGATCTCGCGGCGTTCCTGGTCGCCGCGGTCGTGGGCACGATGGATCCGGTCTTCGGGCTGATCCTCGGTTCCGCGATCGCGTCGATGACGCTCGTCGGGGCCATGCTCATGACCCGAGCCGCAGGAAACCGGGTCGGTCCGCTGCTCCTGATCTCCGGCACACTCCTCACGGTCAGCTCCGTCGCGGGCGCCGTTGCCCTGTCGGCCGTCGCAGCGCCCGGACCACCACCCGCCGGAGCCGCCTGGGCCAACGTGCTGAACCAGGTGCTGTTCATCCCGCCCGTCGTCCTGCTCCTGATCTGCGTCCCCCTGATCTTCCCGGACGGCCACCTGCTGAGTCGCCGGTGGCGTGCCATCGTCTGGCTGGTCGTGGCGGCCCTGGCCGCGCTGACGATCTCGGGCCTGCTCCGTCCCGGACCGATCGGGTCGGCCGAGCTCGAGAGCCCGATCGCCATCGACGGATCGGAGACGTTCGTGGGGCTCCTCGACGCCTTCGCGAACCTGACCTCGCCGATCGGGTTCGGCGCCGCGGCGGCTGCGGTGGTCATCAGGTTCCGGCGTGGTCGCGGCGTCGAGCGGCAGCAGCTGAAGTGGTTCCTGGCAGTGGCGGCAGTCTGCGCGATCGCCTTCCCGATCGCTTCGAACATCCAAACGGGCCCCGTCGCCGATGCGTTGTTCCTCGTGGCGATCGGCGGTCTGATCGCGCTGCCGGTCGCCATCGGCATCGCGATCCTGCGCTACCGGTTATACGAGATCGACCGGCTGGTGTCGCGCACGATCTCGTATGCGGTGGTCACCGGTGGCCTGCTGCTCGTCTACCTCGTCGTGAACCTGGGGCTGACGACGGTGTTCAGCTCGCTCACCCGCAGCGACTCGGTCGCGGTGGCAGCCTCGACGCTGGTCGTGGCGGCGCTGTTCACGCCACTCCGACGCCGCGTCCAGCGTGTCGTCGACCACCGATTCGATCGCGCTCGCTACGACGGCGAACGGACGACGACGGCCTTCGCCGAGCGGCTGCGCGACCAGGTGGACCTGCCGGCCCTGACCGCAGATCTCGATGACACCGTACGAGCGGCGATCGCCCCGACCAGCGTCGGACTGTGGCTGCGGGAGAGCCGTCCGTGATCTTGCGATGGCTCATCCGGTTCGTGGCGTTGGCGTCCATCGGGGTGTGTATCGCCGTCGCCATCGCGGACGCGGCCCGCGGGTTCCCGAGCGGCGGGCTCTACGTGTTCTATGGGGCCATCGCCGTGGTGTTCATCGTGGTCGGCTGGCTCATCGTCGAGCGCCGGCCGTCGAACGTCATCGGTCCACTCCTGGTGACCTTTGGCGCGCTCTTCGCCTGGTTTCTTCCGGCCGATCTCTATCTGAAGCTGCCCGGGCCGTCGCCGGCCTCTGATCTGGCCGCGCTGTACTCCAGTGCCCTGGACGCGCCGCTACTCATCCTGATCGCGTGGATCCTCATCCTCTTCCCGGACGGCGACCTACCGTCGCCGCGGTGGCGTTGGACCCTGGTCGTCGGGGCGATCGGCATCGGTCTGGCGGTCGCCGGGTACACCCTGAGCGATGATCCGTTCCCGCTGTTTCCAGATCATCGCAGCCCGCTCGGGATCAACGGCTTCCCGGGGGAGGCGCTGGTCTACCTGGCGTACTTCATCATGGTCGTCCTGCTCTTCGCGGCCGCAGGTGCGCTGGTGGTCCGGTGGCGGCGCGGCAGCCTCGTGCAGCGGACCCAGGTGAAGTGGGTCGTCGCGGCCGCCCTGGTGATGTTGGTCACGGAGCTGGTCAACGTCGCCACGTTCCGCCCGGAGGAACCCAACGCCCTGACCAATGTCGCCGCCAGCCTCGGGATCGCGCTCGTCCCGATCGCGATGGGCGTGGCGATCCTGCGCTATCGGCTGTACGAGATCGACCGGATCGTCAGCCGCACGATCGGCTACGCGACCGTGACCGGGATCCTGGCCCTCGCCTTCGGGAGTGCGGTGGTCCTGCTGTCGACCGTCCTGTCGCAGCTCGCCCAAGCACAGACGATCGCGGTCGCGGCCTCGACCCTGGCGGTGTTCGCGCTCTTCCAGCCGGTCCGCCGGCGCGTCCAGCACCTCGTGGATCGACGCTTCGACCGGTCCCGCTATGACGCTGAGCAGACCGCCGTCGCGTTCGCCGACCGCCTGCGCCACGAGGTGGACATGGAGACGGTCAGGGCCGACCTCGCCGCGACCACGGCGACCGCGGTCGCACCCGACCTCGCTCTCGATCTGGCTGCGTGGACGGACGGACGACCGATGACCGCCGTAACGATTCCCGGACGCCCGAGTGTGAGGATGACCGCGACATGACAGCACTGACTCGTCCGATCCGCCGCCTCCTGGGGCGTGGCGAGACCGCCGCCCCAGCGCCGAACGCCGTGCCGGCGCCGGCCGCTGAGGCCGACGTCCCCCGACCCGCCGACGACCCCTCGATCGCGGTGGACATCCCCGAGTCCGATCCGCTCCTGGCCTACCTCCAGACCGCCTCCGGGCCGGTCGAGATCGGGCGCCTGGAGCTCGACTCGCCGGCGGTCCGCCAGTTGCGCGAGGCGGGGGTCGCCCTGGTCGTGCCACTCGTCTCCCAGGGAGAGCTGATCGGGACCCTCAACCTCGGCCCCCGGCTGTCCGAGCAGGAGTATTCGACGGACGACCGCCGCCTGCTGACGACGCTCGCCGCCCAGGCCGCGCCGGCCATCCGCGTCGCCCAGCTCGTGCGCGAGCAGGCGCACGAGGCCGCCGAGCGCGAGCGCCTCGAGCAGGAGATGCGGGTCGCGACCCTCATCCAGCAGCAGTTCCTCCCGCGCGAGCTGCCGAACCTGCCGCAATGGCAGATCGCCGCGTACTACGGTCCGGCTCGGGCGGTCGGCGGCGACTTCTACGACTTCATCGAGATGCCCGGCGGCCGGATCGGCATCGCCGTCGGCGACGTGACCGACAAGGGCGTCCCGGCGGCGCTGGTCATGGCCCGGACGCACTCCGTCCTTCGCGCCGAGGCGACCCGGAGCGATTCGCCGGGCGAGATCCTGGCACGGGCGAACGCGCTCCTGGTGCCGGAGATGCCGGCCCGGATGTTCGTGACTTGCCTGTTCGCCGTCCTGGACCCGGCCACCGGGCGGATCGTCCTGGCCAATGCCGGCCACAACCTGCCATACGTGCGGACCGCCGACGGCGTCGTCGAGCTGCGCGCGACGGGCATGCCGCTTGGCCTCCTGCCGGACAGCACGTACCAGGAGACGGAAGGGGTCATCGACCCGGGCAGCAGCGTCCTGCTCTACTCGGACGGGCTCGTGGAGGCACACGACCCATCGAGCGAGATGTACGGGTTCCCGCGCCTCGCCAAGGAGATGGCCGTCGACGATGCCGGAAGCGAGCTGCTTGACCGGCTGCTGGACACCCTCCACGCGTTCACCGGCCCGGATTGGGAGCAAGAGGACGACATCACCCTCGTGACCCTCCGTCGCTCGTCCGGGGTCGCCGACGCGGACGACCACGGATCCACCTTGCTCACTGAATTCTCGGTCCCGGGCGAGGAGGGCAACGAGCGGCTCGTCATGGACCGCGTCGCCGCGGCTGTCGAGGACCTCGGCCTGGATCCGGCCCGCCTTGAACGCCTCAAGACCGCGGTCAGCGAGGCCGCCATGAACGCCATCGAGTACGGCAGCCAGGGCCGCCCCGACATCGCCGTCGAGGTCGCCGTCGAAACCACCCCGAAGGCGGTCGTCGTCCGGATCACCGACCAGGCCCTGTCCGGACCGGTCCCCTCCGACGCCGAGGCCCCCGATATCGACGCCAAGCTGGCCGGCCTCCAGAAGCCACGCGGCTGGGGACTGTTCCTCATCCGGGCGATGGTGGACGGCATGGACGTGACGACGGAGGGCACGACCCAGACCGTGACCCTGACCTTGATCCGCGAGGAGCGTGCGTGATGGAGCCGACCCTGTTCGAAGCCACGGTGGAGGCGACGACCGACGACGCACGGATCCGCTGCATCGGTGATCTCAACGGTCGAGCGGATGCCGCGATGGACGAGGCCTATGCGGCGGCGGCGGCGGCCGGTGCCGTCCGGATGACCCTCGACTTCACGGCCTGCGGGTACATCAACAGCACCGGGATCGCCCTCATCGTCCGGCTGCTCACGTCGGCCCGGGCGGATGGCCGATCGGTCCGAGCCGTCGGCCTGACCGAGCACTACCGCCAGATCTTCGAGATCACCCGCCTGTCTGACTACATGGCCATCACCGACGACGAGCCGGCCGGCGCGCCGACCGTCGCCGCGACCACTGGAGGAGCAAGCGCATGACCGCGATGACCATCCTCGTGGACCACGCCGGCGATGCCGGCATCCTGCGCATCGCCGGCGATATCACCTCGGGCAGCGAGCCGGAGCTGATGAAGGCCTACACGCAGGCGAGCGATGCCGGAGCGACAGCCATCGTCCTCGACTTCAGCGGGCTCGAGTACATGAACAGCGGTGGCATCGGCCTGCTGGTGACCCTGCTCGTCCGTGCCCAGCGGGCCGGCCAGCGGCTGATGGCGGTCGGCCTGTCCGAGCACTACCGCCAGATCCTGTCGCTCACCCGGCTGGACGAAGCCATCGAGATCCACGACGACGAGGCGGCGGCCCTGGCGGCCGCGACGGCCTGAGCTCACGAGGAGTCGAGCCATGACGAACATCGCACCCGACGATCCCGGGACTCGCTCTGCCGCCAACTGGGCCAAGCCGGTGGATCGGCTGTCGGCCAGCGGCGTTGCCGGCGCCAAGGATGACGCCGTGAGTGGCAAGCGGGTCTCCGGTCCGCTCCAGGGCTTCGGTCAGCTGTGGCAGAAGACGTTCAAGGCCCCGCTGACCGGCGTGGACATGACGCCGGAGGCCGTCATCGCCACCTGGAAGGACGCGTTTCCCACCTTCTGGCCGAAGGGCCAGCGCTTCTACGCCCCGTTGTCCGGGATCGCCCCGGGCGAGGTGGCGCTCCTGGAGATCGCCCCTGTCCCCGGTGCACCAGTGAAGCTCTCGACCGGCGTCATGGTCCTGTACGCGGATGACGAGTCGTTCACGTTCATGACCCCGGAAGGCCATACCCTGTCGGCATGGATCACCTTCTCCGCCTATCGCGAGGGCGACGTCACGGTCATCCAGGCGCAGGCGCTGGAACGGCCGTCGGACCCGTTCGACGAGCTGGCGTATCTCCTGGGCGGCAACAGGATGAACAACCGGTTCTGGGAGCAGACCCTGCAGAACCTCGCGCGGCACGTCGGCGTGGCCGAGCCCGTGGTCGAGACGCAGAGCGTGTGCATCGACAAGCACCGCCAATGGCGGCACGTGCGCAACCTGCGCTACAGCGCGACCGTCCGATCCGCCCGACGGACGATGACGGCGCCGGTCCGCTGGATCACCGGCAAGGGCTAGGTCTCGTTCGCCTCACACTCCGAGGCCGACAAGCCAGACTGGATCGATGACCCCTCGACCCCTGCCGATCGCCGTCGCCGGCCTGATCGCGATCTCGATCGTCGTCGGTGTCACGATCGCCCTGGTCACCGCGGACCTCGGAGGCGCCACGTTCTTCGTGGCGTTCGCCGGGACCGGGGGCTATCTCATGGTCCAACGCCCACGGAACCTGGTCGGGTGGTTCCTGGTCATGGCCGGCTGGGGCCTGCTGTCGGGCAGCGTTCACCTCGACGTACCGCCCGAGACGCTCCAGTCGGGCGTGCTCACGACGCGCGAGGCCGCCCTCGCGTGGTCCAACGCCTGCGGCTGGAGCCTCGTCTTCATCGCGTTCCTGGGCATCACCCTGGTCTTCCCACGTGGGCGACTTCCGGACGGCCGCGGTCGGTGGCCGAGCCGGGTCGCCTTGGGGCTCTCCGGCCTCCTCGCAGGGCTCCTGTGCCTTGGTCCGATGATCAGTGTCACGCCGAGGGCGACGGGTCTCGAAGAAGTCGTGCCGAATCCCCTCGCACTGGCACCGGATGCCGCGTTCTGGGACCTCGTCCCGCCGCCGACCGCGCTGTTCTTCACGATGTTGATGCTGGTGGTGGTCGGCGTCGTCGCGCTGGTCGCCCGTGGACGCCATGCCGTCGGCCCGGAGCGGCTGCAATACCGATGGCTGATCGCCGCGGTGGCCTTCGCCTCGGTGGCGAACCTCCTGTGGGCCATCCAGACCGTCCTCATCCGGACGGACCGAGGTCTCGTGGATCTCCTGGTCCTGTTCGGCTACCTCACGGTCCCGCTCTCGATCCTGATCGCGATCCTGCGCTACCGGCTGTTCGAGATCGACCGGATCATCAGCCGGACGATCGCCTACGGTGCGGCCCTCATCGTGCTCGCAGCCGTGTTCAGCGGGGCCGTCCTCCTGCTGTCGTCGGCGCTGGCATCGTTCGCGTTCGCGCAGGCGCAGTCGATCGCGGTCGCCGCATCCACACTCCTCACCTTCGCGGTGCTCCAGCCCGTCGCTCGTCGGATCCGCCGGGACGTCGACCGACGCTTCGATCGCACCCGGTACGACGCCGAACAGACGGTCCAGGCCTTTGCCGATCGACTCCGCCACGAGACCAACGTGCAGGCCGTGACGGTCGATCTGGCGGCCACGACCCAGGCCGTCGTCGCGCCGACCTCGACGTCCCTCTGGCTCCGTCCTCGCGGCCCGGCTCAGTGACGTTCGATGGGGGCCCGGTGGATGCGGTCGTCGTGGGAGCCGGTCCCAACGGCCTGGCCGCGGCGATCACCCTGGCCCGGGCGGGGCGCTCGGTCCGCGTCTACGAAGCGGCCGCGGAGGCCGGTGGCGGCACCCGGACCCACGAGCTGACGCTCCCCGGGTTCCGCCACGACATGTGCTCCACCATCCTGCCGCTCGCGGTGGCCTCGCCGTTCTTCCGGACCATGGACCTGGCCGCGCGCGGCGTCGAGATCATCCACCCCGATGCCCCGGTCGCCCATCCCCTTGACGGTGGACGAGCGGCCGTCCTGGAGCGGTCGGTCGCGGCGACCGCGGCCGGGTTGGGTGGCGACGACGGCCGAGCCTGGAAGCGGCTGTTCGGACCGCTGGTCCGGGACGCCGAGAAGCTCGGGACCGAACTCCTGCAGCCCGTCATCCACGTGCCGCGGCATCCGCTGGCGCTCGCGCGGTTCGGCCTGCCGGCGCTCCGCTCCGCGCGCGGTCTCGCCCGCGGCCGGTTCAAGGACGACGCCGCGCGCGGCCTGTTCGCCGGGATCGCGGCGCACGCGATGCTCCGCCTCGATCGCCCGTTGAGTGCCTCGTTCGCGCTGGTCCTGGGCACGTACGCCCACGCCGTGGGCTGGCCGATGGTCCGTGGCGGGGCGAACGCCGTGGCTGACGCGATGGTCGCGGAACTCGAGGCGCTCGGCGGCGAGGTCGTGACGGACCATCCGGTGCGGTCGCTCGCCGACCTGGCGCCGGCCCGGGCGATCGTCCTCGACGTGACACCGCGCCAGCTCGTGGCGATCGCGGGCGACCGGCTGTCGCCACGGACCCGGCGGTTCGCCGAGGGCTTCCGCTACGGGTCGGGCGTGTTCAAGGTGGACTGGGCGCTGGACGGTCCGGTGCCGTGGGCCGCGGAGGGACCCCGCCGCGCGGCCACGGTCCACCTTGGTGGGACGCTCGATGAGGTCGCGGCCGCGGAGGCCGATGTCGCCGCCGGCCGCCACCCCGACAAGCCGTACGTCCTGTTCGTCCAGTACGCGGCCTGGGACCGGACCCGGGCACCGGACGGGAAGGCCACGGCCTGGGCCTACTGCCACGTGCCGGCGGGGTCCACCATGGACATGACCGACCGGATCGAAGCCCAGGTCGAGCGCTTCGCTCCTGGGTTCCGGGACCGCATCCTGGCCCGTGCCACGCGGGGGCCGGCGGCGATGGAGGCGTACGACTCGAACTACATCGGCGGGGACATCAATGGCGGCATCCAGGACATCCGCCAGCTCATCTTCCGGCCATGGCCGACCGTCGATCCGTACCACGTCGGCGACGGGCTGTACCTGTGCTCCTCATCCACTCCACCCGGCGGCGGCGTGCACGGGATGAGTGGCCTCCTGGCGGCCCGGTCCGCCCTGCGGCGGGACCTCCGCTAGACGGGCGCCGCGTCGTGATACCGTCCCGCGATGGTCACCTGGCTCGAGCAGCACGGCCTCGCGCTCGTCATCTGGGCCGTCGTGCTGTTCCTGGTCTTCCGCTTCGCCCACCCGCTCATCCATCGGTTGCTGCTCCGCGTCGTCCGCGTCCAGGAAGTGTCGCTCGGTGGTGAGGACGCCCAGCGGTACGAGGTCGAGAAGCGGGTCAAGACGCTGGAGGACCTCCTCTCCAAGGCGCTCCGGGCCGGCGTCGTCGTGGCCGGCATCGTCGTCATCATGGGCGTCTTCGACCTGTGGCCCCTCGTCGCCGGCCTGGGCATCGTCGCGGCCGCCCTCACCCTGGCCGGTCAGAGCATCGTGCTGGACTACCTGATGGGCCTCCTCATCCTCGTCGAGGGCCAGTACTACGTCGGCGACTTCGTGAGCCTCGCCGGCGTCGACGGGACGGTCGAGGAGATCGGCTTCCGGCGAACGACCATCCGCGATACGAGCGGGACCGTCCACTCGATCTCCAACGGCGAGATCCGCATCTCGTCCAACTTCACGCGCACGTACGCCAGTGCCGTGGTCGACATCCAGGGCATCCGCGACGAGGATGTCGAGCGCGCGATCGACGTCATCCGGGACGTCGCCGAGGCCCTGGCCGCGGATCCGGAGTGGACACCGCGCCTCCTGGCCCCGCCCGGTCCGCCCATGGCGTTCGCGTTCACCGACATCGGGGCCACCATCAGGTTGTCGTGCCGCGTGGTCCCGGACGATCGCTGGCGGGTCGCCGCCGAGCTGCGCAAGCGCATCGCCATCGCGTTCACGGCAGCCGGCATCGAACCGAACCGCCGAACGGGTGGATCCGCCCAGCCCTGACGGTCCTAGGCGGCCGGCTGGCCCGGCGCGAGTTCCCGGCGGATCCAGATCCCGACGAGCAGGGCCCCGACCGCCGGAACGGCGGTCCACGCGACCATCAGCACGAGCAGGACCATGAGCACGGCCTGCACGTCGGCCAGTGAGTCCTCGACGACGCCGGATCTCAGACGGTCGGCCATCGCCGCGGTGCTGTCGGCGACCCGGCTGAGCGACGTCGCGTTGGCGGCGAGGGCGTCGCGGTTCCCCTCGAGGCTATCGGCGATGGCGAACAGGCGACTGTCCAGGCCTTCGAGCGCGTCGGCGATCCCACCGACCGCCGCGGCCGGGGCGCCGAGCGGCGTCAGGCCCAGGATGTCGACCGCGCGCATCGCGTTCTCGAGCGTCTCCAGGTTGGACCGGACGCCCTTGATCGTGTCGGCCGCCGAGGCGACGCCTTCCACGGTCCGATCGATCGTGCCGGTGAAGCTCTCGGCGGTGGTCGCCGCGTTCTCGAGCGCGACGGACGTCCGCTCGAGGGTCGTCGCGATCTCGTCCACGCTGGTGGCGACCCGTCCGGCGACCGTCTCGATGCGACCGTTCGCCCAGGCCAGGGCCGCGAGGCCAACGGCCGCGATCAGCAACCCGATCAGGCCATACGCGATGAGACCGCGGCTCAAACGCCGGAGTCCGTCCCGGGACACGAGCGGATCCCGCCCGGACGGCTCGATCGGCGCGGGCGGCGCGACCGGCCCGGTGGGAGTCAACGGGACCCGATTGGTGTCATCCATGCTCATGCGGTCCAGCCTACGACATCGCCGACCGCGGTCGGCACGACCCGAACGTCGGGCGCGAGCTCGCTGGCGTACTCCGCGAACGCCGCGGGTGGCTCGATCAGGCGCTCCGGGAACACGCGACCCATCGCGTGCGGCCAGTACGTCCCCCAGTGGATGGGGACCGCGGCGCGCGGCCGGATGAGGCGCAGCGACTCCGCGGCGCGAAGCGGATCCATGTGCAGGCCTCGCCCGAGGGTCGGGCCCCAGCCCCAGACGGGGAGAAGCGCCACGTCCACGGGGCCACCCAGCTCACCCATCCCGGCGAACAGGTCCGTATCGCCGGCGAAGTAGACCGACCGACTGCCCTCGATGACGAAGCCGAGCGCCGGGGCTGTCGGGCCCAGCGGCGGCCGGTAGCCGGAATGGACCGCCGGCACGACCCGGACCGCGACCCCGCCGACATCGACGACCTCGCCGACCGCGACCTCGCGGACATCGTCGAAGCCGGCGCCGCGCAACCATGCCCCGGCGCCGGCCGACACGATCAGGGGCACGTGACGGCCCAGGTCGCGCAGCGAGGGCACGTCGAGGTGGTCCCAGTGGAGATGCGACAGCAGGACGGCGTCGATCCCGTGCAGCCGGTCGCGGTGCGGCACCGGCCTCCACCCGCCGCAGCGGGCCGACCCGCGAGCGGGTCACGGGGTCGGTCAGGATCCGGATGCCATCGAGCTCGACCAGGACGGTCGAGTGGCCGATGAAGTCGAGCGCCAGGTGCCGGGTCAACGCCAGCTGCTGCGCGCCGCGTCCGGATAGAGCCGGACCCGTCGATACGGCTCGCGGCCACGCGATCGCGACACGAGGTTGGCGCGCTCGGCCATCTGGTGCTGGAGCCGCCGGATGTACGCGTTCTGGGGTGATAGCTCGACCGCCTCGGACGACGAGAGGACGACGCCGATGGCGTCCTCGGTCTCGCGCAGCGCCGCCTCCCGTGGGTCGATCTCGAGGGCGAAGATGCTGGTCAGGCTCGACTGCATCTGCGGGATCGTGTTGCTCTTGAGGACGTAGATCGGCATCGACCGGTCTTCGGCGTCGCGCAGCATCGGCGTCTTCTGCTTGTACTCGTTCTTGAGGGTCATGACGACGTCCGCCTCGTCCACGTCGTGGGCGATGACGACCGGCAGCTGCAGGTCGCGGACCGCCTGTTCGAGCCGCTTGCGGCTGATGCCCTGGGGCAGCACCCGGAGTGTCGGCAGGGGCGAGCCGCCGGCCACGATCGCGATGTCACCGTCGGACGTCTCCACGAAGCCGGGCGGCAGGTGCCGCTCGTCGTCCTCGTCGTCGAGGTCGTCGGCGTTGACCGGCCCGGTCCCGTCCTCGGCCTTCATGGCGGTGAGGGCCCTGGCTGCCTGATCGCGCCACGCCTTCTGGCGCTCGAGTTCACGAGCGTCACGGGCCCGCTTCTCGGCGAGGCTCGGCGGGGCGCCGCGCTCCAGCGGCCCGCGATCGGCGATCTCGCCCGCGATGAACGGGACATCGGCCGGGGCCGCCGCGCCGGCATAGCCGCGCGTGCCGTACGGGGTGGCTGCGAATTGTTCACCCGGCAGGGTGCCGGGTACGCCACCCTCCGAGACGGGACCGCGGGGTGCGCTCTCGCGGCTGGATCCGCCGCGGGTCTGGCGCCAGCCGCCCGAGGCGCCCGGTCGATAGCCAGCTCGAAGGCCGCCGCGCTCCGCTTCGCGATAGCCGCCGCTGCCGCCACCGCGGTACGAACCGGCGCCGTCGCCGCGCCAGCCGGGCTCCATCCGCCAGGGAGAGCCACTCCCGACGAGCCCGGCGAACCGCTCCGCGCCGAGCTGCTCTCGCGGCGACGGGCGCGGTCGGCCCTGGGATCGATGGACGCCTTCCTCATCGCGCCAGCGCAGCTCGGGGGCGACCTGGTCACCGCGCAACATCGCGTCGATCGTCTCGGCGACATCCGCGTGGACGACGACCCGCTCGCGGTCCTGGATCTCGACGATGACGTCGAAGGTCGGCGGGGCCTTGCGCTCCAGGACGCTCTTCTGCGTCCGCCGGCGGCGGGCCTCCTCGTCGCCGAGGGTCACGCTCTGGATCCCGCCGATCAGGTCGGACAGGGTCGGGTTGAGCATCAGGTTGTCGAGGTTGTTGCCGTGCGCCGTGCCGATGAGCTGGACGCCGCGCTCGGCGATCGTCCGGGCCGCCTGCGCTTCGAGTTCCGTGCCGATCTCGTCGATGACGATGACCTGCGGCATGTGGTTCTCGACCGCCTCGATCATCACCTCGTGCTGGACCGACGGTGTCTTGACCTGCATCCGGCGAGCCTTGCCGATGGCCGGGTGCGGGATATCGCCGTCGCCCGCGATCTCGTTGCTCGTGTCGACGACGACGACCCGCTTGCCGAGGTCGTCGGCCAGCACGCGCGCGGCCTCGCGCAGCATCGTGGTCTTGCCGATGCCCGGGCCGACCCATGATGAGGATGGATTTCCCGGTCTCGACGAAGTCGTTGATGATGTCGATGGTGCCGAACACGGCCCGCCCGATGCGGCAGGTCAACCCGACGATCTTGCCGGTCCGGTTGCGGATGGCGCTGATCCGGTGGAGGGTCCGCTCGATGCCGGCCCGGTTGTCGTCACCGAACAGCCCGATGTGCTCCACGACGTAGGCGATGTCGGCGTCGTCGATCTCGCGCTCGAGGAGTTCCACCTCGGAATCGGGGAAGCGCGCCTCGGGCCGGCGACCGAGGTCCATGACGACCTCGATCAGCGCGGTCCGATCCGGCAGGGCGTTGACGGCGGCGACGATCTCGGGCGGGAGGGACGCGAGGAGCGCGTCCAGGTCGTCGATCGATTCGCGGCGCTCGTCTGATCCCACGTTGGCCTCCACTAGCGGACGCCGGCCGGCACGAGAGCCGGTTCGGCGACACGGACGAGGGTTTCCTTCATCAACAGGGTGACGCTGGCGATCGATGCGAAGCCTGCCTCCTCCAGTCGACGATCGATGGGCGATTCATAGGTTCGCACGGGAGCGAAGACCCCGTGGTCATGGCGATGATCCGACTTGCCCGTCTGGGCCGCGATGACGCCGAGCCCGAAGGCCACGAGGGCCGCCGTGTCGGCCTCCGGACGAGCCAGGACCTTGAGATAGTGTGGCTGGTCTTCCTTCGCCACGCCCACCTGGACGAAGCCGTCAAGGGCGGTGCCGTCCTTGCCGCCACCCTTCGCCTCCAGGACGAACGCCTCGACGTCGGCGAAGCGCAGGATCGGGGCAAGGCTCGAGCGCGGCACGCGCGAGTGCGTCCCCTGGCGCTCCCAGTCGTTCAGGCGGAGGGCCTCCAGCCGGACGACCGGCGCGGGCGTCACGGCCGTGTACAGGCGCGACAACGGCAGGGCGTCCAGCTGGGTCGCCGGCCGGATCCGGGCCTTGGCCGCCATGTCGTCCGTCCATGGCTCGGGCATCGGGACGGTCCCCGGCCGAGCCAGGATCATCTCCTCGCCGAACCGGATGAAGCCCGCCTGCATGAGCAGTTCGACGTTGCCGTCCGCGTCGGCACAGGCCACGTGGAACCGGGCGGCCGCGCGCTTCGCCCCTTCGCGCAGGAGTTGCTGGACCAGCCGGTAGCGGATGTCGCCGGCGTTCGCCATCCCGACGGCATCCAGCTCCACGATCGTCCACTCGTCGCGAGCCGACTCACGCTCCACCCGGACGAGGCCGGCCAGCCGGCCGTCCTCCTCGTAGACGTACATCAGGTCGTTCGGGCGGAAGGCGCCAAGCGGCAGGCGGAACAGGCTGAAGACGCCGATCGGCGGGCCACTCACCGGCAGGCCGAGCGAGCGGGTATCCGCTCCGTCCGACTGGCACAGCCGCGACAGCTCACCGAGCGCGGCGAGATCGGTGAGACGCGCCGCGCGGACCTTGCCCGAGCTGCGTGGCGCGCGGGCTTCGGTCATCGGGTCTGCCGCGCGCGACGGGTGGGATGGTGGCGACGGCCGGAGCCCTCGCCAGGATCGTCGTGTTCGGACGCCATCGTCGCGACGAGCCGGTGGAAGCGCGTCTCGCCGGCGAGTTCCGGGTGGAACGCGGTGGCGATGATGTTGCGCTCGCGGACCGCCACGATCCGGCCGTCGTCCAGGCGGGCCAGCACGTCGACACCAGGACCGGTCCGCTCGATGATCGGCGCGCGGATGAACACGGCGTGGACCGGCGTGTCGCCGAGGACCGGGACGGCGAGCTCGGCCTCGAACGAGTCCAGTTGCCGCCCGAACGCGTTGCGCTCGACGGTCACGTCGAGCAGCGGCAGGATCGGCGGCTCGCCACCGGCGATCTCGGTCGCGAGGACGATCATCCCGGCACAGGTCCCGAAGATGGGCGCGCCGCGCTCGGCGAAGTCCAGGATCGGCTCGCGCAGGCCCCAGCGCTCGATGAGCTGGCGCATCGTGGTGCTCTCGCCGCCCGGCAGGATGAGCCCGGCGATGTCGGCCAGGTCGGCCGGCTCGCGCACGCGGACCCCGTCCACGCCGATCGCTCGGAGCGTGTCGAGATGCTCGCGGAACGCCCCCTGCAGGGCGAGGACCCCGATCTTCATCGGTGACTCGTCGGCGACGTCGTGGGTCGCCTACCAGCCGCGAACGGCGAGTCGCTCCTCGTCCGGGATCTCCTCGAGGGAGATGCCGCGCATCGGGGCTCCCAGGCCCTTGGAGACCTCGGCGATCTTGGCCGCGTCGTCGAAGAACGTGGTGGCCTGGACGATGGCGTTGGCCATCCGGGCGGGATCCTCGGCCTTGAAGATGCCGGACCCGACGAAGACGCCCTCGGCGCCGAGCTGCATGACGAGGGCCGCATCGGCCGGCGTGCTGATGCCGCCCGCGACGAAGTTCACGACCGGCAGCTTGCCGTTCGCCGCGACGTCCTTGACCAGGTCGTACGGCGCACCAAGGTCCTTGGCGGCGACGAACAGCTCGTCCTCGCGCATGCCCTGCAGGCGGCGGATCTCGGCGAGCACGTCGCGCAGCTGGCGGACGGCCTCGACGATGTTGCCGGTGCCGGCCTCGCCCTTGGTCCGCATCATCGCGGAGCCCTCGTTGATCCTTCGCAGGGCCTCGCCGAGGTTGCGGCAACCGCACACGAACGGGACCTTGAAGGCGTGCTTGTCGATGTGGTTGCTCTCGTCGGCCGGGGTCAGGACCTCGGACTCGTCGATGTAGTCCACGCCGAGGGCCTCGAGGATCTGGGCCTCGACGAAGTGGCCGATGCGGGCCTTGGCCATCACCGGGATGGAGACGGCGTCCATGATCCCCTCGATCATCGACGGGTCGGACATGCGGGCCACGCCGCCGGCCTTGCGGATATCGGCGGGGACGCGCTCCAGGGCCATGACGGCCACGGCGCCGGCGTCCTCGGCGATCTTCGCCTGGTCGGGGGTGACGACGTCCATGATGACGCCGCCCTTGAGCATCTGGGCGAGGCCCTTCTTGGTCGCCCAGGTGGACGTTTCGACGGTCATGTGCTGGTGATCCTCTGGTGGTCTCGCGCTCGGTTCGCCGGCCGGGTCTGGCCCCGGGGTCGTCGCCCGCTCGAGTCGGCCGAGCCCCTCGCGCGCGTCGATTATGGCACGAGCGTCCACGAGGGCACGGAAGGCCCCGACGCGGCCGGCGACCCTACTCCGGCGAGAAGCGGAAGCGGGTCATGTCCGTGGGGAAGACGGACCAGGCGAACGCCTTGACCGGGGTGAGTTCCCACAGGCCGCCCTGGGCCCAGTTGGACGCGCTCGCCTCGTAACCCGCGGCCGCCTTGTACTTCGCGTAGCCGGCCAGGATCTCGCTCGACAGCGGTTCGGCCGGGGCGACCAGTTCCCGAGCGGTCCCCTCCACGATGACGACCTCGTCGCCGCGCCTCCACCTTGATCGCGAGCTGCGGGTTCTCGCGCAGGTTTCGCTGCCAGCGCGTCGGGCCGCCCTCGACGTACCAGCGGCCGCCGGTCCACGAGCCCCAGATCGGGATCAGGTGCGGTGCAGCGTCGGCGCCGGTCGTGGCCAGCCAGTAGATGGTCGCGCCTTCGAGACGCTCGAGCGCCCACGACCACGGGAGGGTGCCCTTGAGCTTGGTGGGGACGCCGTAGCCCGGGATGTGTGGTCGATCGATGTGCGGCTCGGTCATGCCCGGGATGTTAGCGGGAGACGGTCCGGACGACCCCCGACATGAGCTTCGTGGCGCGGCGGGCAGCCGTCGGCGATAGCTTGGAGACGGCGTCGAAGAGTTCGATGACGTCGTCGTCCGGGAGGGCGCCGAGCAGGTCGAACAGGCGCAGGACCGTCGCGTCGGGCAGGCGACCGAGCAGGCCGAGGGCGCGTTCGAGTTCACGCGGTTCGAGCTGGGGCACGATGCCGATGGCCTGGTCGAACAGCTTCACGAACCCGAGGAACTCGACGAGCCACTCGCGGAGCGCGATGAGTTCCTGGTCGTCCGGATGGGCGTCGGAGGCGGCGCCGGCCTCGGCGACCTTGGCCTCGAGGACGGCGACGATCGGGTCCCCTTCGCGGATCTTCCGTTCGGCGATCACGCGACCGAACCACTGCCAGTGATCCCCGATCGCGAGGTAGGCGGCACCCGCGGGGCCGCGCCGGCCGACGCGTCGGGGTTCGGCGACACGCTGGACGATCCCCCACGATTCAGCCTCGGCGAGGGCCAGGCTGGCCGCCCGATGCGACAGGCCGAGCGCTTCGCGGACCTCGCGCTCCGTGAGCGGTTCCTGGCGGACCATGAGGTAGCCCTGCACGCGGGCGATGGCCGGGGTCACACCCCAAGCGGCGCCCATCTCGCCCCACGCTTCGGCGAGCTCGAGGCGGATCCGCTCAGCGGTCGCCGACCCGTTCCGGGGCGTGTCGGCACCGCCGTCAGAAAGTTGCGCCTTGACAGTAGCGAGTTTTGCGTCCATAACTTGCTATATGAGAGTAGCACGAGCACCAGGTCTCCAGGAGCGATGAACGCCATCGTGCCCCTGTTCCTGCTCGCACCGTTGGTGCTGGTGCCCCTCGGGTATCGCCTGCTCGAGGTCGTGTCGCCCGGTTCGCGACCGCCTGCGTCGGCCCTTCGGCTGACAGTTCCGGCCGCGGCGCTCCTCGTCCTGGCCTTCTGGCTGCCCGCCGGACCCGTTGCCGCGGCGCTGGCCCTCCCGTGGGTCGCCATCACTGGCGCGACTGCGGCGACAGCGGGCCTGCGCGGGCTACGAGATCCTGCCAGGTTCCGCGCGAACGTCGGCCATGCGACAGATGCCGCGGTCGCATACCTCGCCGTCGGAGCGGTCTTCGCCTTCATGGACCGGCTCGGGGTCCGGCCGTTCGGCTTCTCGACGACGATCATCCTGCTGACCGCCGTCCACTTCCACTTCGCCGGGTTCGTGCTGCCGCTCGCAGGCGCGCTCGCGTACCGCAGACGTCCCGTCCGATGGCTAGAGGGGTCGATCGGCGCGGTCGTGGTCGGGATCCCGATCACCGCCATCGGGTTCTTCGGGCTGCCGCTGGCGAACTGGACCGGCGCGATCCTCACAGCTGGCGGCGGTTTCGGGATCGGCATGGCGACGCTGGTCGTCGCCGGCACCCTTGCCGGGCGTCGGGCCAGGGTCTTCGCGGTGATCGCCGGGGCTAGCCTGCTCGTCTCGATGCCGATGGCCGTCATCTATGCCACGGGAACCTTGACCGGGGCGGCGTGGCTCGGGATGGACCTGATGGCACGTGTCCATGGTGGCCTCAACGCCGTCGGATTCGCGCTACCGGTGATGATCGCCTGGACATCGGACCGCATGGCTCGAACCGCCATGAGGGCGCCATCGACCGGCCGACCGGCTGGCCCAATCGACGTGATGGGGTTCAACGCTGCGCCCTTCGTGCTCGGACCGGTCGCCGCGGCCCTGGCCGCCGTGGTGGCACTGACGCCCCTGCCCATCCCGGTCCGGCTCCTGTTCGCTGTGGCGGCACTCGTTGGGGGGTTCCTGTCCATCTCCGCGATCGTCGCCGTCGTGTGGGTCTTCGGCATCGGCGCAGACCGACGTTGGGCGTGGATCGCGAGCGCGGCCGACACGCCGCGACGGTGGGTCAACGTCACGACCGGGTTCGACGACTCGACGGCCACGTTGCACCGACTCCTGCCCGCGACCGCTGGCGAGGCCGTCGACGTCTTCGACCCCGCTATCGACCACGAAACTGCGCTGCTCGCGGCGCGTCGGCGCTTCCCGACCTCCGGTCGATCCGGTCTCGCAACGGACCTCGGCCCGACCCTGGGCGATAAGGTGTACGACGCGGCCTTCCTGCTGATGTCGGCCCATGAAACACGGGGCCGCGACCGCGACTCGCTCTTCGAGGCGATCGCGAAGTCCCTGTCCCCATGTGGCCGCCTGGTCCTCGTGGAGCATCTGCGCGACCGTCCGAATCGGGTTGCATTCGGTCCGGGAGCGAGTCACTTCCAATCCCGTGAGACCTGGGTACGCGTCGCCGCCGACGCCGGCCTGGCCCTCGGCGACGAGGTGCGACTCACGCCGTATGCTCGAGGCTTCGTCTTCGTGCGAGCGCCACGATGAAGGTCGCCGTCACGGGCGGGACCGGCTTCGTCGGACGGCATCTCGCCGATCGACTGCGGGCGGGCGGCCATGAGCCGGTGATCCTGTCGCGGCGCACCGGACACGGACTGGATGCCGGTGTCGAGCGACTCACCGACGCGCTGGCTGGCTGCGAAGCCGTGGTCCACTGCGCCGGGATCAACCGCGAGATCGGCGACCAGACCTACCAGGCCGTCCACGTCCGCGGGACGGCCACGATCATCGAAGCGGCCCGCGCCGCAGGCGTCGACCGGGTCGTCATGCTGAGCTTCCTGCGCGCCCGGCCGGACGGTCCGACGACCTACCACCGCTCGAAGTGGGCTGCGGAGGAGCTGATCCGGCAGTCCGGCGTCACCCACACGATCCTCAAGGCCGGCGTCATCCACGGACGCGGCGACCACATGCTCGACCACTTGAGTCACGCCTTCCACACGTTCCCCGTGTTCGGGCTGGTCGGGCTTCGCGAGCAGCCGGTCCGCCCGGTCGCCGTGGACGACGTGGCGCGGATCCTGGCGGCGGCGGCGCTGGGTGATCCGCGACTGGCGGATCGGACGATCGCCGTCCTCGGACCGGAGACCCTGTCGTTGGGCGACGCGGTCCGACGAGTCGCTCGCGTCACCGGGCGCCGGCCCCTGTTCGTCCGCCTGCCGATCCGGGTCCACCTCGTGATCGCGCAGCTCGCGGAGTGGACGATGCGCGTCCCGCTGATCTCGACCGCCCAGGTCCACATCCTCGCGGAAGGGATCGTCGATCCGCTGCCATTCGCCCACGATCCGCCACCGGACCTCGCCCCGGCGACGCCGTTCTCGGACGAGGTCATCCGGGCGGGCCTGCCGGAGGCGGGTGGGTTCGGTCGCGTCGACCTCTGGTGCGCGACATGACGCGGATCGATCTCATCACGCGGATCGCGGCGCCCATCGAGCAGGTCTTCGACCTCGCTCGCGACATCGACCTGCATGCCCGGTCGATGGCCCACACGAACGAACGCGCGATCGCCGGGCGAACCAGCGGCCGCATCAGACAGGGCGAGACGGTCACCTGGCGCGCCAGGCACTTCGGCATCACCTGGTCGTTGACCAGTCGGATCGTGGTGGTCGACGCGCCGACGAGGTTCGTGGACGAACAGGTCCGCGGCCCGTTCCGGTCCTTTCGCCACGAGCACCGGTTCGAGTCGATCGCGGGTGCGACGGTCATGACCGACCGTTGGGAGCACGTCGCTCCGTTCGGTCCACTCGGCTGCCTGGTCGATCGGCTCATCCTCGACCGGCACATGAGGGGACTGCTCGAGACGCGGAACCGAGTGCTCAAGAACGAGGCGGAAGCCCCAGCCGGCCGGTCCGGAGACTAGGACTCCAGGTCGATCTCCTCGCGAAGGGCCGCCAGATGCTCGATCGCAAGCAAGTCCTTCGGGCGACCCGCCGCCCGCTTCATGGCGATCAGGTCGTCGATATCTGCCATCCAGACCCGAAGCCCCTGGAACTCGAACTCGATCGCGTGCGAGCGAAGTCGCCGGTAGTCCATGCCGGGGTCTGGCCGCGCGAGGAGATCCAAGTCCCCGTAGCGAGTCCGCAACGTGAAGACGTCACCGGCGCGGAGGGCCGCACGATCGAGTGGAGCTGTGACGTGATCTGGCAACCCCCGGCGGATCGCCGCAAGGTCGCGCAGCACGGTCGCAAGCCGCTCCAGGTTGTCGCGCTCAAGGTCGAAGCAGATGTCGAGATCTTCGGTGATCAGCGGAGATCCGTATGCCTGCGCCGCCAGACCCCCGATCACGACGAACTCGACCTGACCCTCGATGAGGATCCGCAGGAGCGCCCCCGCCGAGAACGCTGGGTGCTCGCTCACTCGGCGACGCGCCTGAGCTGCCGCCGGAACTCGACATGGTCGCCGTCCACCTCGATCGCCCGAGCCAGCCGCTCCGACGGAGTCAACTTCAACAGCTCACGGATCTGGGTCCGGTCCACGCCGACTCCGAGGCGGGGAAGCGATTCGAGCCCGTAGCCGCAGCCCTCGAGTAGACGGTCAAGCGTGCCGACGCGTGGATCCACTCGACCGCGTTCGATGCGGGCGATCGTCTCCTGGGGGATGCCGACCTTGACCGAGAGTTCGCGCTGGGTCAGGTCCGCGCGGCGGCGCGCGTTCCGGACCATTCGACCCGCCATGGACATCGCCGTTCTCCGTTTGATGACGTAAACATCATCAACGCGAAGGTCCGACCCGTCAAGGGGTCAGGTCGCGGGCAAGGGCACGAACGGGCCGAGCGCCGCGGCGACCGCCACGAACAGGGGCGAGCCGTAGTCGACCTCGACCTCGCAGGTGGCGATGCGCTGGGTCCCACCCGGAGCGCCGAATTCGAAGATGAACTCCTGGCCGTCGAAGTTGACGGGGCACTCGCCGGTGAACGGACGGTCCTTCAGGACAGCGAAGTCGGTCAGTTTGATCGCCGACTCGAGTGCCGCGAGCTGGTCTGGCGGGATCGAGCCGAGGGCATTCGGTGGCTTGTCGGCGGAGTGGACGGTGCCGTCGCGTTCGACGATGACGGTGGAGCCGCATGGGCCGTTGACGCACTCGCCGCCGCGAGTCTCGACGGTCAGGAGCGGGCCGGCTCCGACGAGGTTCGCTGCCGGGTCGCCCGGCTGGCACGCCGCGACGGCGGACGCAATCAAGAGGACAAGCGGAACCAGGACCAGGGCACGGCGTTTCGTCTGCATGCGCCGTGGACGACGGAAGAGCCTCGCCGGTTCCCGCGACGGGCTATCCTCGGCCGATGGCCGTCCTGAGGAGCCGACTCGACCCGAGCGCCCCGGAGACCCGTGCCAACCATGACGCGATGTCCACCCTCGTCGCCGACCTTCGCGCCCGCCAGTCCGAGGTCGCGGGGCGCGGGGCCGGTGGCGACGACCGCTCCATCGAGCGCCACCGCGAGCGCGGCAAGCTCCCCGTCCGCGAGCGTATCGACGGACTCCTGGATCCCGGCACGGCCTTCCTGGAGCTGAGCCCGCTCGCCGCGACCGGCCTGTACGACGACGATGCGCCGGGCGCCGGGATCGTCACCGGCATCGGCCGGGTCGAGGGCACGACCTGCGTCATCGTCGCCAACGACGCCACCGTCAAGGGCGGCACCTACTACCCGATGACCGTCAAGAAGCACCTCCGCGCCCAGGAGATCGCGCTCGAGAATCGGCTGCCGTGCATCTACCTCGTCGACAGCGGCGGCGCGTACCTGCCACTCCAGGCGGACGTCTTCCCCGACCGCGACCACTTCGGTCGCATCTTCTACAACCAGGCCCGGATGTCCGCCGCGGGGATCCCGCAGGTGGCGCTGGTCATGGGTTCCTGCACGGCCGGCGGCGCGTATGTCCCGGCGATGAGCGACGAGACGGTCATCGTCCGCGGCACCGGCACGATCTTCCTCGGTGGCCCGCCGCTGGTGAAGGCGGCGACCGGCGAGGACGTGACCGCCGAGGAACTGGGCGGCGCCGAGGTCCACACCCGACGCTCCGGCGTGGCGGACCACGAGGCGCTCGATGACGAACATGCCCTGGCGCTTGGTCGATCGATCGTGGCCAACCTCAACCGCCCGACGCCGACGCTCCCCTGGGACCGACGGGATCCGGCGGCGCCCGCGATCGCCGCAGCCGGGGACGACCGGGCCGCGTCGCTGTATGCCTCGGTCTCGGCGGACGCCCGCCGCCCCGTGCCGGTCCGCGAGATCATCGCGCGGCTCGTCGACGGGTCGCGCTTCCACGAGTTCAAGCCGCTGTATGGCGAGACGCTGGTGACCGGCTTCGCCCACCTCGATGGCTACCCGGTCGCCATCCTGGCCAACGACGGGATCCTGTTCAGCCAGTCCGCATTGAAGGGCGCGCACTTCATCGAACTCGCCTGCCAGCGTCGGATCCCGCTCGTGTTCCTCCAGAACATCACGGGGTTCATGGTCGGGCGCGAGTACGAGGAGGCCGGCATCGCCAAGGACGGGGCCAAGCTGGTGACTGCGGTAGCGTCCGCCGAGGTCCCCAAGTTCACGGTCCTCATCGGCGGCAGCTTCGGGGCGGGCAACTACGCGATGTCCGGCCGCGCCTACCAGCCGCGCTTCCTGTGGTCCTGGCCGAACTCGCGGATCTCGGTCATGGGCGGCGCCCAGGCGGCCCGCGTCCTCTCGACGGTCCGTGGCGGCTTCGCCGACGACGCCGAGCGCGACGCCTTCGAGGCGCCGATCCTCGACACCTACGAGCGCGAGGGCTCGCCCTACTTCGCCACCGCCCGTCTGTGGGACGACGGCGTCATCGACCCGCTCGATACGCGCCGCGTGCTCGCGATGGGCATCGAAGCCGCGCTGCACGCCCCGATCCCCGAGACCAGGTTCGGCGTCTTCCGGATGTGAACAGCCCGCTGTTCCCGAACGTTCGGACTCTCTACCCGGACGCGCCGGACTGGAGCCCCCTTCGGCCCGACGAGCGGTTCGTCCAGTTCGGGCGGGGCGGCGACGACGAGTTCCATCGGCGCGTCGGCTGGTTGGTGGGCGATCGAACCGACGTGGTCACGCGCTACTTCGACTACGGCGGAGCGACAGGCGCCCAGGATCTCGAGTTCATGCGTCTCATGCCCCAGATCCGACAATTCCGCGTCAATGCCTACGCCTTGCGATCGCTTGACGGTCTTCGGTTCCTCCGAGACGACCTCGCGGAACTGTCCATCGGCTGGACGGCAAAGCCACTCGCGCTGGCTCCGATCGCACGGTTCGATCGGCTGACGACGCTCGCGATCGAGCGGCAACATGGAGGCATCGAACTCATCGGCGGGTTCTCGCAGCTCGAGGACCTCACGCTCAGGTCGATGACCCTGCCCGACCTGTCCCTCCTGCTCCCCTTGACGAATCTGCGCTCGCTTGACATCAAGTTCGGTGGGACCCGAGACCTCTCCCTACTGCCTCGGATCGGTGCGCTGACCTATCTTGAACTCTGGACTGATCCGCGGCCTCGAAGACGTGGATGCGATCGGTGACATCGTGACGCTCGAGTCACTCTTCCTGCAGGCATTGAAAGGGGTCACCCGGCTCCCATCGCTCGCGCGGCTGACTCGACTGCGGCTCGTCCATCTCGAAACGATGCGCGGCCTCACCGACCTTGCCGCCGTCGCGCAGGCGCCGGCTCTCGAGACGTTGGACCTCGTCGACTTCCGACATGCCCGGCCGGACATCGTGCGGCCCTTCATCGGACACCCGACCCTGCGGGAAGCTGGCTGGGGCTTCGGCAGCCCTCGCAAGAACCTGGCTGTGCAGGACATCCTTCCGCTGGATCCCAGGCTGCAGGACCGCGAGGCCTATCTGCAGTGGTTCCGCGACATGCGCGTGCAGATCAAGCGAGAGTCCTGACGCCTCGCGACACCTGCTGGCATCATCGGCCGGTGGGAGGTTCCGGCCATGATCGTCAGTCGCGACTCCAGACTTCGGCTTCGTCGTCGGCTCGTCGAACGGGTGAGCGGCGTGGTGCTTTCGGCGCTCGTCCTGGCTGGGTGCGGCAGCTCGGAGCCGATCGTCGTGGAGCCCGTTGACCCGCTGCCCGACGTGCTCGTCGACCCGCTCGCCGGGCCGTGGCGGACGACGCCGGTCGGTATCGATCCAGCGCTGCGGCTCGAGGTCGAGCGGGCCTGTCGGGCGTCGATGCTGCCGTTCCCGCCGCTAACGCAGCTGGTCCTTGTAGACGCTCGAGGCCAGGGTCGGCTGCAGGCCATCTTCGCCGGGCCGACGGGCCAGCAGGCGACCTGCATGGACATGGAGGTCGGTGCCAACGGGAGGGTCCTGGCGATGGGCGGCGGCAGCACCGGCAACGGCGACGGGAAGCCTGTCGAGATCGGCCAGTTCGAGCTGCGCTCGTTCGGTTCGATGGCCTCCGGCGAGCCAGGAGCCCTCACCTCCAGCCTGACCTACGGCATGGTCGGACCGGGGATCGCGTCCGTCGTCCTCGAGGCACCCGGACAACCGCAGATCAGGGCATCCCTCGCCAACGGCTGGTACGCCGTCTGGTTCCCAGGGGCGTGGCCACGCGCCACGAAGGTCATCGGCCTCGACGCGTTCGGGGCCGAGGTCGCGCAGGTGTTTCCCTAGACCTCGCTGGCGCGAACGACGGGGATCGCTGTCAGGCCGGGCCGATGACGAACCGGCACCCGACGAGATCGATCGATCGCGGCTCGACCGGCGCATCGACCGACAGGTGGATGGTCGCGACGGGCCAGTCGACCGGAGCCGCAGACATCGGCTCTGGGCCGGAGGCGGAGCGTTTGGCTGCCGACCGCGGTCTCGCGCGTGCCGCGTCCCGCCAGCGATGGCCGGAACGGCCCGATCCGCACGGACCGCATCAGCCAGGCGATCGTCCCAGGCATGTCCGTCGATCGGCAGTTCCAGCACCGTCAGGCGCACGGCCCCGCCGATCGGGTGGCGTGTCCTCGGCGCGTGCCGCTCGGTCCGCGGGCGACCACTCGGCGGAGGCCGGGTCGTGTTCGATGAGGAACGGCGGGCGTTCCGGGACCGAGCTCGCGCGGCATGGCCAGCCGCCACCGGACCGATCTTGCCGTCCGGGCCGAAGCCGTTCGCCGTCGATCGGCGTCGGCCAAGCCGGCCCCGCCGTCGTTGAGGCGCACGACGTCTCCGTCGATATCGTCCGTGACGACCGCCCAGGTCGCGAGCCCGCCGCCCGCAGCGAGCGCCTGGACCGTCGGCGCGCCCACCCACGACGCGCTCCGCCAGCGCCCGATCGAAGACGCCGATGAGCTCGAGATACGTGTCACCGAACCAGACCAGCCGGTTGTACGTGCCGAGCGCATCGTGTCGGCCGCCGCCAGCCGGCACGCAGGCCGAGATCCCGCTCCAGGTCCGCCGCCGCAGCGTCCGGGTCCGCGCAGGCGATGACGAGGTGGTCGATGCCGAGCAGCATCGGCCAAGGATGCACGTCGTCGGGCCGGCTCGTCCGGTAGCATCGCGCCATGCCTTCCGTGACGCACCTGGACATCGCCCCGGTCATGAGCCTCGGGCTGGAACGACGCGACGAGATCGCGGTCACCGAGCGCGGCGTGGCCGAGGATCGGCGGTTCTTCATCGTCGACGATGCGAACCGGCTCATCGACCAGTTGCTCGTCGCCACGCTGGTCCAGGTGCGGGCCTGGACGGATCCCGACGCGACGGTCCTGCGACTGACGTTCCCCGACGGGCGGGTGGTCGACGGCGACGTGCGCGACGGCGCCGCCTTCGAAGGCGTCATCCGCCGCCTGCCGACGCTCGGTCACGAACTCGACGGCCCATGGGCCGAGGCCCTGTCCGCGTTCATGGGCCGCTCCGTCCGAGTGATCCGGTGCGATGAGCCGGGCGCGCTCCAGAAGGACGGCCGGCTGTCGATGGTGACCGATGCGTCGCTCGACAAGCTCAGCCATCAGCTGGGCACCGGCGGCGTGGACGGTCGCCGCTTCCGGATGCTCATCAACCTGGCCGGCGATGTCGCACACGAAGAGGACACCTGGATCGGCCATCGACGTCGGCCTTGGCGACGTGACCCTGCGCGTGACCGGCGCGATCCCGCGCTGCGCGATGACGACGCACGATCCAGACACCGGCGACCGCGACTTCGACACGCTTCGGGCGATCAAGGAGTACCGCGGGTTGGCCGGACCCGAGGGCAAGGACCTGATGTTCGGCGTCTATGGCGATGTCCTGGACCCCGGCACGATCCGCGTCGGCGACGAGGTCCGCCTCCTCGACTGAGAGCCTGTGAATGAACTCCGCCGTTCGGCAGACGACTTCCGTGCCGTAGAACCTGTCAATCGCGTCTCGCAGGATTACGGACATGGCGTCGATGATCGAGTTGAATAACCTGTCCATGCGGCTTCGTGTGGAGCCAGCCTGACCGATGGCACCGCAGGCGGGATGCCTACGGCTGACCGGACGGAGGTGGCAGTTCGATTGAGGGCGTCGCCGCCCCCGCATCGTGGTTCGTGATCAGCACACCGTCGTCTGGCTTCTGCATGGCGGGGTCGCCCATGCGCCCACGCTGGACCACCGCGAGAGTGCAGCCGGACCCCGGTCCGAGGGTCAATAAGACGTCGGCCGCCTCGTCCGGCCCGAGGACGAGCGGAAGGCTGCACGCGCCGCCGAGCGCAGCCATCGTGTAGCGACCCTGCGACGTAGCGAATGAACCTCGCAACGCCTCGCCGGCGACGAACGTGTGCGCGAACCGGATGCCAGCGTCGTCAGGTGAAGTCATGACGACCTCAATCGCAGAGGTTGGAGCCGCAGGCTCGGACGTGAGCCAGATACTCGCGGGACCCGGCATCTCCTCGCCGACCGTCGGAGATGGCGACGCCCAGGGCGGCAGAGCCGTGCACCCGGAGACGATCGATGCCGCGACCGCGGCGACCGCCCCGGCTTCCACGATCCGAAGACGATTTCCCCGCCCCGGAGGTTGGTGCCCCAGGGCGCTGAGGTCAAGGCCTGCTCGCGAGTTCGTTCACAGGTTCCGGGGACTCCTGAACGCTCGACGCTGCGGCCCGACGCATCTGACAGGCGCGCTCTTGAGATGAATGAGCGCCGACTCGAAGGAATTCGACCAATTCGGCAGTCTCCTCGTCGATCCACGAGAGATCTGTTCCGAAACCGCATCTGGTGGGCGCAGGCGCGAGTCGGGCGTGGGCGCGGCGGTAAGTGCGGCGACCTCCCCGCCCTACAACTCCGTCC
>CAVTWU010000005.1:0-19161 GCA_963738475.1 uncultured Chloroflexia bacterium | reverse complement strand
ATCCTGCTGGCCGTCATCGGCCTGAGCCTGCGCTTCGTGATCGACCAGGCCATCGCCGCGCCGGTCAGTCCCCTTGGTGTCGTCGTCATGGTCCTGCTGGCCTACACCATCTTCACGACGACCCTGGTCCTGCAGCGCAAGCAGGCCAGCCGGACCCTCGCCATCGGGCTCGCCAGCCTGACCGTCCCGCTCGTCCCGTTCCTGCTGCTCGGGGGGTTGATCGTCCAGGCCATCTTCGTGGCGGCCCTCGCGGCGCTGCTGTTGCGAGGGCTGCTGCGTCCCGAGGTCCGCGCCTACCTGAACGAGGCCTGACCCAGCGGACCACTCGTCGAGCGCACGACGGCGCGCGGGGCGGTACCCTCACCGCACGCGGCCCCCGTCGCCGCCGAGGACGACCGTCACCCCGGCGACCCCGCCGACCGCATCGAGGAAGACGTGAGCAAGGAATCACGCCGGCAGCAACGAGCCGGCACCACACCGAAACCGGCCGCGGCCGACTCCACGACGAAGGCTCCCACCGGCAGCCCCACCCCCACGACGGGCGGCCGACCGGCCTCGCACAGCCCCTCGGGATCGCCTCGCGCCGGGCGGCGCGAGCGGTCGCGCTACGCCGGTGGACGAGAGCCGTCCTTCGTCGAGCGCTACCGGACCGCCATCGTCGGCGTCGTCGTCGTCGCGGCCGTCGCCCTGATCGGCGGGTTCGTGTTCGTCTCCGCCTCCGCGGCCGCGTTCACCTGTACCACCGTCTGGAGCCCGCAGCCCACCCCCAGTCCGGCGCCGGGCGCGTCCAACGCACCCGGCTACACCCAGCCCGAGATGGGTCGCCGCCATGTGCCGTACGGCACGGCCGTCACCTACCAGTACTGCGCCCCGGCGTCCGGCTCGCACTACAACCAGGCCGGCGCCGGCCCGATCCAGCCGCGCGTCTATGGGCCCAACGACAACGTGATCCCGCAGGGCTGGATCCACAACCTGGAGCACGGGGCGCTCGTGTTGCTGTACACGGGTTCCAGCGATGGCGCCACGCCCGAGGGCCAGCAGCAGCTCAAGGCGTTCTACGACTCGTTCCCGAACAGCCCCGTCTGCAACATCGAGCGAGGGACGACCCAGGGACCGGTCATCGCCCGCTTCGACCAGATGGCGACCGACTACAGCGCCATCGTCTGGGGCCGCGTCCTACCCCTCACGACCCTCGACACGAACGCGATCCTCGAGTTCTATGCGGCCTGGGGCGAGCGGACCAACCCGGAGCAGCAGTGCACCCCGACGCCGAGCCCGTCGGCCTCCCCCAGCGCCAGCCCGACCGCCAGCCCCAGCTGAGCGACCGCGATGCAGGCGCTGGTCAAGACGGAGCGCGGACCGGGCCTGGCGCTGCGTGACGTCCCGATGCCCGACATGGGCATCAACGACGTGCGCATCCGGGTCCACCGGACCGGCATCTGTGGCACGGACCTGCACATCGAGTCGTGGGATGCCTGGGCGGCCGCGACCATCGTCCCGCCGCTCGTCGTCGGGCACGAGTTCGTCGGCCTGATCGAGGCGGTCGGGTCCAACGTGACCGACTTCCACCCGGGCGACCTGGTGTCGGGCGAGGGCCACGTGGTGTGTGGACGCTGCCGCCACTGCCTCGCCGGGCGACGCAACCTGTGCGCCAGCACGATCGGCCTTGGCGTCGGGCGGGACGGGGCGTTCGCCGAGTACGTCGTCCTGCCGATGACCAACATCTGGCACCACTGGCCGGGCGTGGACCCGGAGATCGCGGCGATCTTCGATCCGTTCGGCAACGCGGTCCATACCGCCCTCGCGTTCCCGGTCCTGGGCGAGGACGTCCTCGTCAGCGGGGCCGGGCCGATCGGCCTGATGGCGACCGCGGTCGTCCGCCATGCCGGCGCCCGGATCGTGGTCGTCTCGGACCCGAACCCCTACCGCCGAGCGCTGGCCATGGAGCTGGGGGCGACCGTGGCGGTCGACCCGCGCGAGCGCGATCTCGGCGAGGTGGCCCGGGAGCTCGGGATGGTCGAAGGCTTCGATGTCGCCCTGGAGATGTCCGGCGTCCCCAGCGCGATCCGCGGCGCCGTCGAGGTGATGGCCCACGGCGGCGGCATCGCCCTCCTCGGCATCCCGACCGAGGAGATCTCGATGGATCTCAACGCCGTCGTCTTCAAGATGCTCACGTTGCGCGGGATCTACGGCCGGGAGATGTACGAGACCTGGTACAAGATGACGGTCATGCTCCAGTCCGGCCTGCGGATCGATCCGGTCATCACCCATCGATTCGACCACCGCGACTTCGAAGCCGCGTTCGCCGCCGCCCGGTCCGGCGAGTCCGGGAAGGTCATCATGGACTGGACGACATGACCGACATGACCGACCCGCTGGCCTTCCTGGACGACGAACTGGCCGAGCTCCGGGCGGCTCACCTCTACCGGCCGCTGCGGGTCATGAGCAGCGCCCAGGGTCCGATCGTCTCGGTCGATCACCGACGCCTGATCAGCCTGTCGTCCAACGACTACCTGGGCCTGACCCATCATCCGCGCATCCGCGAGGCGGCCGTCGAGGCCGTGCGCGAGTTCGGCGTCGGCAGCGGTGCGGTCCGGACGATCGCCGGGACGATGGCGATGCACGAGGCGCTGGAGGCCGAACTGGCGGCGTTCAAGGGCACGCCCGCCGTCCTGACCTTCCAGTCCGGGTTCACCGCCAACACCGGGGTCATCCCGGTGATCACCGGCGAGGCGGACCTGATCGTGTCCGACGCGCTGAACCACGCGTCGATCATCGATGGGATGCGCCTGTCCAGGGCTCCGCGCCGGATCTACCCGCACGCCGACGTGGCCGCCCTGGACGACATCCTGCGCGAGGCGCGCGCGACCGGCCGTCCCGACGGCGCGGGACCATACCGCCTCATCCTGGTCGTCACGGACGGCGTGTTCAGCATGGACGGCGACATCGCGCCGCTGCCCGGCATCGTCGAAGCGGCCGAGCGCCACGGAGCGGCGGTCATGGTGGACGATGCGCACGCGTCGGGTGTGCTCGGACGTGACGGCCGCGGCACGGTCGACCACTTCGGACTCCATGGCCGGGTCGCGATCCAGGTCGGGACGCTGTCGAAGGCGGTCGGATCCCTCGGCGGGTACGTGGCCGGCAGCCAGGCCCTGCGCGACATCCTGACCCAGCGCGCTCGCCCGTTCCTGTTCTCGACCTCCCACCCACCGGCCGTCGTGGCGGCCTGTCGGGAAGCCCTCCATGTGATGCAGGAGGAGCCGCAGCTCCAGGAGCGGCTGTGGGCCAATACCACGCGGTTCAAGGCCGGGCTGACCGGACTCGGCTTCGACACCGGGCACTCGGAGACGCCGATCACGCCGGTCATGATGGGCGACTCGGAGACCGCCGGCCGCTTCAGCGACCGACTCCTCGATGAGGGCGTGTTCGCCCAGCCGGTCGTCTTCCCCACGGTCGCCATCGACAAGGCGCGCCTGCGCACGATCGTCACGGCCGCCCATTCGGACGACCAGTTGGATCTCGCCCTCTCGGCGTTCGAGCGCGTCGGACGCGAGCTGGGCCTGATCGCCTGATGGGGTCGCCGCTGCGGGCCGGGGCGTGACCACGGACGGCGACGAGGTCCTGGACCTCCCGCTCGACGCGCATCTGCACACGGATCTGTCACCGGATAGCGACGTCCCGATCGACGTCTACGCGGCCGCGGCCGCAGCGCGGGGTGTCGCCGAACTGGCCATCACGGACCATGTCGACTTCGAGCGGGGCGCCCCGGCCTACGACCACACCACCTTCGACCAGCGCGAGCGGACGGTGCGTGCGGCCGCCGACCGCTGGGCCGACCACGGGGTCACGATCCGGTTCGGCGTCGAGCTGACCTACGACCGGAGTTGGGAGCCGGCGATCCGCGACCACCTGACCCGGCATCGGTACGACTTCACGATCGGGTCCGTGCACGATCGGGTCGAGTCGCCGTACAGCCCGAGACGCGTCGCGGCCTGGGTCGGCGGACGCTCACTCGCGGAGATCGTGGCGCCGTCCTTCGACGAGGTCGCGGCCGCGGCACGGTCCGGGCTGTTCGATACGATCGGCCACATCGACGTCGTCAAGCGCTACCTGTGGCCACACGTGCTGCCGGAGGCCCTCGCCGCGGCGCCGGAGCTGTACGACCCGATCCTCCACGCCCTCATCGAGAGCGGGACGGCACTGGAGGTCAACACGAGCGGCCTCCGTCACCCGGTCCAGGAGACCTACCCGTCGGCGGCGATCGTCGCCCGCTTTCGGGAGCTCGGTGGGGAGCGCGTGACGGTCGGATCGGATGCCCATCGATCGCATCACTTCGGCGTCGGGCTGGCGGACGGCTACGCGTATGCCGCGGCGGCGGGGCTCGAGCAGCTGACATTCGGCCGGGATGGCCGGACCGTGGCCATCCCGGCGAGGTTCGCGTCGATGACGGGCGGTGCGGGCGGGTTCGAGCTCGACGTCCTGGGTGCCGGTCCGGCCTTCACCGACCGGATCGGAGCGACCGGGGCGGCGTACCTCCTCCGCCACCCTGACGGGAACCTGCTGCTCGATCTCGGCCAGGGCTCGTTTCCCCGCCTGGCCGCCGCGATGGAGCCCGGCGACCTGCTGGCGGTCGTCGTGTCGCATCTGCACCCCGACCACTTCGTCGACCTCGTCCCGCTCCGCCACTACCTGCGCTGGCACCTGGCCCCGTCGCGCCGGGTCCGGGTCCTGGGTCCCGCCGGCCTCGGCGAGCGCCTGGACGGCTTGCACGCGGAGGCGGGCTTCAGCGCGGCGACGCTGGACATCGAGCCACTGTCGGTCGGGATGCGGCAGATCGGACCGTTCACCGTGGAGGCCGCGCTCGTGGCACACACGGACGAGAGCTACGGGTTCCGCGTCGCCGTGGACGACGGACCGGGCCTGGTCTACTCGGGCGACTGCGGACGCGCGGCAGACCTGGACCCGCTCATCCGGCCGGGCGACACCCTCCTGTGCGAGGTGTCGTTCGGGGTCGGTCCGGTCCCGGCCGATGCCTCCCATCTGGACGGGCCGGGCGTCGGAGCGCTGGCGGCGAGGACGATGGCCGCGAGCGTGCTGTTGACGCATCTGCTGATGGATCGTGACCGGAGCGCCACCATCGCCTCGGTCCAGGCGCGGTTCGACGGGCCGGTCCGCTTCGTCGACCCGGGCGACCGGCTCGAGCTACCGGCGACAACATGAAACGGCCGGGCCACGTGGGCCCGGCCGTCTTCTGGGATCAGGGGTCGGAGCGCCGAGCGCCCCGGGATCTGCCTAGTCGCGGTTCCTGGCGCGCTTGACCCCGAGGGTCGCCGGCGTCAGGAGCAGGACCGCGGCGAGCAGGCCACCCATCGCGACGAGCGCGATCGGAAGGCCGCCGGTGCCGGTGCTGGACCCACCCGACAGGCCGTCGGTCGGCGGGAGGGTGACACTCGGGGTGCCGGTCTCCGCTTCGGTCTCGCCGGTCGGCTCCTCGTCGCTCGGGGAGGCAGACTCTTCGTCGGTGGGGGTCTCGGACTCCTCATCCGTCGGGCTTTCGGACTCTTCGTCGGTCGGGCTCTCGGACTCTTCGTCGGTCGGGCTGGACTCTCGTCGTCGGGCCGCTCTCGTCGTCGGACGCGGTCGCGGTCGGCTCTTCGTCAGACGCGGTCGCGGTCGGGCAGTCCTGCGCGTAGTTCTCGACCTCGCAGGTCGGTTCGCCGGCGAAGACCATGCCGGTCGCTCCGAGCGACAGGGCGAGAGCGCAGAGCAGCGCTGCCAAGGTGCGAAGTTTCATCGATAGCTCTCCTGATCCCACTGGATCGCGATGGATGGGTGACCTGGGATGACTCCCGGGCCCGGATGGATGGCCTTCGACCTGGCGCCCCCTCGATGATCTGTCGCCCGATCCAAGACTTGGGCATGGTCGCATGTCGTACTACCCGGCGTCTAGTACTTTCGACCTCACCAGACCGCACCACCGGTTGCCGTAGCGCACCGAACGGCACACGGTCTGGTGCGTCCGGTCAACACTCGAGCCCTCGACGATCGGCCGCGATCGAGCGCCGGCGACCGGAGGCTGGACCTCAGCGACGAGGCGGTCGGCCGGGCGGTCGGCGCCGGATCCCGTCGGACGGGGTCACGAACAGCAGCGCGGTCAGCACCGCGGCCAGGATCATCAGCACCACCGAGACCCCGGTGCCGATCGGTCCTGCCAGGGCTCCGGTCAGGCCATCGGTCGGTGGCAGCGTGTTGCCGGGCGTCCCGGTCTCGGTCTCGACCGTGCTCGTCGGCGTCGACGTGGAGTGGTCGCTCGGCGTCGAGCTGGGTCCGCCGCTTGGTGGCGTGCTGGGTGACCCGCTCGGCGGGGTGCTGGGCGATCCGCTCGGTGGGGTGCTCGGCGATCCGCTCGGCGGAAGGCTGGGGCTGCCACTCGGCGGTGGGCTCGGGGTCCCGCTCGGCGGAGCGCTCGGGGTCGGACTGGGGGTCGGAGTCGGCGGGGTCGACGGTGTCCCGGAGGGTGGCGTCGTGGGCGTCCCCGTCGGCTTGCCGCTCGGGGTCCCGGTCGGCTCGTCGCTGGGCGTGCCGGTGGGCTCGTCGCTGGGCGTGGCGCTCGGGTGGGCCCCGTGACCCGCCGCGACCGGTGCGGCGGTGGGGACGAGGAACGCCGTGACGACCAGTCCCACGACGACCAGCCACGCCAGGCGTCGCATGCGGCTCGTCCGGCGTCGGGCGGGGCGGGAGGACATCGGTGGCGGGACCCCGGCTGTGGAGGCGATCTCGCCTCGTTCGAGATGGATCGGACGGCGGGTGTCGAGCGACGTCCGGCGGACCACGCCATGGTCCCATGGCCCGGACGGACCGTCCGATCGCGCACGGCGGGCGGCCACGCTCGATCCCGCTCGACGACGGCCGAGCGTTGCCTGAGGTCAACACTTCTTGTGGGGTCCAGGGCGGTCTGCTGCGGTCCGGAGAGGTCCAAGGGCTGCCATCGACCCGCTGCCCGCGGCACGCGCCCGGCCCGGCTAGGATTGCGTCCCATGTCTGCCGAACCGTCCATCCGCGACCAGGCCCGCCAGGCTGTCGAGCGCGCCTGGCTTCGAGCCGTCGAGCGCGGCGCGCTGCCGCCGCTGCCCGATGACGCGCCCCGACCCGCCGTCGAGATCGACCGACCGGCCAACACCGAGCACGGCGACCTCGCGACGAACCTCGCCATGAAGCTGGCTCGGCCGCTCCGGCAGGCGCCGCTCGCCATCGCCACGGCCATCGCCGCCGAGCTGGAGGCCGAAGCGACTGCGGATCCCGGCGCGACCCCCATCGACCGGGCCGTCGTCGCGCCGCCGGGCTTCATCAACCTGCGCCTGGCGGATGCCGCGCTGGAGCGGATGATCGGGAGCGTGCTGGCCGCACCGGCCGACTGGGGCCGGATCGCCAGCCCGACCGACGCCAGGGTCGTCAACGTCGAGTTCGTGTCGGCCAATCCGACCGGGCCGCTGCACGTCGGCAATGCTCGCGGCGCCTTCGTCGGCGATCTGCTGTGCCGCGTCCTCGAAGCCGGCGGTCAGCGCGTCACGCGCGAGTACTACTTCAACGATTCAGGCGGCCAGATCAGCGTCCTCGGCGCATCCGTGGCGGCGCTTGCATCGCGGCGAGCCGCTCCCCGAGGAGGGCTACAAGGGCGACTACGTGGCGGACCTGTCGGCCGCGCTCCCGGCCGACGTCTGGGCGACCGCCACGGCCGCCGGCGCCGACACCGCGGACGTGATCGGGCGCTGGGCGGCGGGCCGTGTCCGCGAAGGCATCGAACGCAGCCTCGAGGGGCTCGGTGTCCACTTCGACGTGTGGACGAGCGAGGCCCGCCTGCACGACGAGGGCTGGGTGGACCGCGCCGTCGAGCGGTTACGGGAGCGCGACCATGTCTATGAGGAGGACGGGGCCCTGTGGTTCCGCTCGACCGCCTTCGGTGACGACAAGGATCGGGTGGTCATCCGCTCGAACGGCGAGCCGACCTACTTCGCCGCGGACATCGGCTATGTGACCGAGAAGTTCAGTCGCGGGTTCGACCACCTCATCTACATCTGGGGCTCCGACCACCACGGGACGGTCGCCCGGGTCCGCAACGCGGCCGAGGCGATGGGCTACGACCGCGAGGCCGTCCAGATGCTCCTCTACTCCTGGGTCCGGTTCGTCCGCGACGGCCAGGAGGTCTCGATGAGCAAGCGCGCCGGCGAGTTCATCACGCTCGACGACCTGCTCGCCGAGGTCGGGCCGGATGCCGCCCGCTGGTTCTTCGCGTCACGCGGCGTCACGTCGGCGATCGACTTCGACATCGAACTGGCGAAGAAGCAATCCAACGAGAACCCGGTCTACTACGTCCAGTACGCCCACGCCCGGATCGCGTCCATCCTGCGCAAGGCCGGCGAGGCGGGGCTGACCCCCGCGACCGACGTCTCGGGCACGCTCGGGGATGCGCCGGAGGGGGCCCTGGCCCGGGCGGTCGTGCGCTATCCGGAGGTCGTCGCGGATGCGGTGGCCGCGGAGGAGACCCAGGGCATCACCGCCTATGCCACGGAACTGGCGACGGCGTTCCACGCGTTCTATCGCGATGCCAGGGTCGTGGACGTGGCCGCGCCCGAGCGGTCGGCGGCTCGACTGGCCCTGGCGCAGGCGACGCAGGTGACACTGGCCAGCGCGCTGGCCCTGCTCGGGATCTCCGCGCCCGACTCGATGTAGCCCCTGGGCGATCCGCCCCGCCCGATGGGCCGTGCCTAGCCGGCGAGCTCGAGGACGTTGGCGACGTGGCTCATCGTGGCCGCATCACTCGCGACGAGCACCCAGCGCGTCGTGCCGCCCGTGCCGGGCACGACCTGGGCGACGCCGCCGGCCTTCGCCAGCGCGGTGGTGGCGGCCGCCTCGAACGCCTCGGCATCGGCCTCGGTGTCCCAGACGGTGTGCCAGGCGACGGCCCACGTGTCGTCCGGGCCGTCGATGACGGCGAGGCGGTCGCCGCCCCAGCCGGCGGCCGCAGCCAGGGCATCCGCCTGCGGGACGCCGCCCTCGCGCAGCCAGATCCCGGTCTGGAACTCCCCGAAGGTATCCAGCAGCGGGACGGTCCAGCCGGTCCCGAGTCGAGCCTCGAGGTCCGCCGGCAGCGGCACGTCGATGGGCTTCTCGTCGGCCTCGTACTTCTCCGGATGGAGGATCTGCTCGGTGGACTCGGGCAGGCGGTCGTACAGCGCGTCCACGCCGGCCCAGCCATCCGTCGTCTGCATCCCCTGGACGAACGTCATGCCCGTCGTGTACGGAAAGAGGAGTGTCTCCTTCATGATCGCCGGGATCCGGGCCATCAGCTCGGCCTGGGCCGGGTCCGATCCGGCCTGGACGATGTCGGTGAGGTCCTGGGTCGTGGCGTGGGCGATGGCCCACTGGGTCATGAGGACGGTGGCGTCGCCTTCGTAGACCGCCTGACGGCCCATGATCCAGTCGCTCTGGTCCAGGACGTCGTCCTGGTCCTTGAACACGGTCCAGGTCTGGTCCTGCAGCGCGTGACCGAACTCGTGGGCGAAGGTGATCTTCTCGTTGCCGCCGATCCCGCCGGAACGAGAGACGACGTACAGCTTGCCCTGGTCGTCGCGATAGAACCCGGCGACACCGCCGCTCAGGAGGTCGAGGGTCAGGTCGCGCAGGCTGCCGTCCTGCGGCATCAGTCCCAGCGCCTTGTACAGGCGCTCGTTGGCGGCCAGGTACTCGGGTGGGGTCTCCTCGTCGAACTGCTGGGTCAGCATCTCGCGCAGCTCGGCCTCGCTGAGCTGCTGGCGATCGACCGCCTTGGTCGGCTGCAGGTCGCGGATCGCGATGACCTGCTGCTCGATGGTGTCGTAGATGGCGTCCGCGTCCTGGCTGGGCCCGGGCGTCGGGGAGGCGGTCGGCGCCGGGGTCGCGGTCGGTGCGGCGGTCGGGCTCGGTGACGGACTCGCCACGGTCGAACCGCACGCGACGACGATGAGCGAGAGGACGAGCAGGGTCACGCCGCGGAGGGCGCGCCCGGCTGGACGGGAGCGCGGTGGGAGGTCGTACATCGGCGGGATTGTCGCACGGGTCGCCGTTTCGGCCTCCCGTACGGTCGGGTGATCCCGGACAGGACCCGGGGCCGATCCGAGCGCGTATCGCTTTCTTAATCGCTTGCGGACTCGACCCTGAATCAGCGCGCCCTACTGTTCGGGACGGACGAACCCACCGTGGTTCTATCCTCCCTCCCTCGAGACCGGGGGCGCCGATTGGGCAGGCGCCTCCGGTCTTTTCGATTCCCGCGACGGCGACGTAAGCGGCGATGCATCGCGCTGTGTCAGAATCAAGGCGATGGAAGTGACCTGGTACGGACGCACCTGCGTCCGCCTTCGCGGCAAGGACGCGGTCGTCGTCACGGATCCGTACCAGGCGGTCGTCGGGCCGACCGGGCGCGGGATCACCGGCGACATCGTGACCTTCAGCCACCCCGATGACACGCCGCTGCCGCGCGCCAAGGGCAAGCGCTCGCGCGACGGGCTGACCCTGCTGCCGTCCAGCCTGGAGGACGCGTTCGTCCTCGATGGCCCCGGCGAGTACGAGGTCAAGGAGGTCCTGGTCACGGGCGTCCGCACCTATCGTGACGACGCGAAGGGGGCCGAGGACGGCAAGCAGGTCTCGTTCGCGGTCGAGGTGGACGGCGTCCACGTGCTGAACCTGGGCGACATCGGGCACCTGCTGTCCGAGGAGAAGCTCGGCGACCTCGGCGTCGTCGACATCGTGTGCGTCCCGCTCGGCGGCACCCTGTCGGCCACGCGGGCGGCGGCCCTGGTGGCCCAGCTTGACCCCAAGATCGTCATCCCGATGCCCATCTGCGACGACGAGACCGAGTGCGCCGAGGCGCTGGCCAAGTTCTTCCACGAGATGGGCGCCGAGCCGGTCACCCAGCCGAAGCTGTCGGTGACGGCGACGAGCCTGCCCGTCGAGACGATGACGGTCCTGCTGGAGTCCCGCGGCAAGCAGGTCTAGGCCGAAGGCGAGCCTACGGGCGGTCCAGGACCACCCGGCCGCGCTTGATGACCGTCCGGACGATGTCCGCCCCCGGCCAATACGGGATCTGGGTCGTCGTCGGGACCTTCCAGATGACCACGTCGGCGACCTTGCCGGGCTCGAGCGAGCCGACCTCGTCCTCGAGGAGGAGCGCCCGGGCGGCATTGATCGTGACCGCGGCGAGCGTCTCGTCCGGCGTCATCCGCAGGTTCAGGCAGGCTGCGGTCATCGCCAGCGGCAGGCTCGCGGTCGGCGACGTCCCGGGGTTGAAGTCCGTGCCGATCGCGACCGGGACGCCCCGGTCGATGAACGTCCGTGCCGGCGCGTGATGCTCCTTCATGAGGAACCAGGTCGTCGCCGGCAGCAGGGTCGCCACGACCGGATGGTCCGTCGTCGGCGGCGGCCGCCAGCGCATCGATGCCCGCCGGTGATGGCGCCGCGAGGTGATCCGCCGACGCCGCCTCCAGCTCGGCGGCGAGCTCCGCGCCACCGGACGGCACCAGTTCATCGGCGTGCAGGCGTGGCGTCAGGCCGTACGCCCGGGCCGCCTCCAGGATCCGCCGGGACTGGTCCGCGCTGAAGACCCCGGTCTCGCAGAACACGTCGCAGAACCGGGCACGGCCGTGCGCCGCCACGCCCGGCAGTTGCTCCTCGATGACCGATCGGACATACGCCTCCACCCCGTCCGGGCGGGCCCGGAACTCGGGCGGGACGGCGTGGGCGCCGAGGAACGTCGGGACGATGTCGATGGGCCCCTCGCGGCCAAGATCCCAGGCGACCTGCAGGAGCCGGATCTCGGTCTCGAGGTCCAGGCCGTAGCCGGACTTGGCTTCGATGGTCGTGACGCCGTGGCCGAGCATCTCGTCGAGCCAGCGTCGCCCATGCGCGGCCAGCGTCTCCGCGTCCGACGCTCGCGTGGCCGCCACGGTGGACAGGATCCCGCCGCCGGCGGCGAGGATGTCCATGTAGCTCGCCCCCTGCTGGCGCAGGACCAGCTCACCCTCGCGCGACCCGCCGAACAGCAGGTGCGTGTGCGGATCGATCAGCCCGGGCGTGACCACGCCGCCATCGGCATCGAGGCGGGCGAACCGGCCGAGCGGATAGCCCTCGGCCTCGAGCGCCGCCTCCACCTTCGATCGCGGGCCGACCGCCGCGATCCGACCCTCCCAGCAGGCGACCGCCGGCCCGTCGGTGGCGGGATCCAGACCGACTCCCGTGGTGAGTCGGCCGATCTGGCCCTGGGTCGGCCCGGACCGGACCCCGCCGGCCATCGTGGCGACCTCGGCCGCTCCGACGATCAGGAGCCCGGGACTCGGATCCTCGCTGCGGCCGCCTTCGATGACCCGGAACCCGGCGCTCACCGGACCCGTCCGGAACGGGCGGCCTCCAGGCGCAGCTCCAGGGCCTGCAGGGGCGAGAAGTCGCGCAGTCGGAGGAAGGCCGCGGCCGCCGCGAGGCGCGACTCGACCGGGTCGTCGTCCGGCGCGCCGGCGCGATCTGCGACGTCCAGGAACGCGGCCACGGGCGCCAGGCCGATCAGCTCCGACTCGGCCAGCTCGACCCCGTCCTCGGCGGCGATGTCGCGGACGGTCTCCCACACGAGCCACAACGGCGTCACCGAGAAGTCGAGGAGGTTCATCGAGACCTGGGCCCGGTGCAGCTCCTCGATCCAGAAGCCGTTGCCCTGGACCTTGGGCAGCCCGCCGCCGGACTCGCGGACGCGGCGGGCGATCCGCTTCGCGAGGTCGACGTCCTCGGACGCCAGGTTGATGTTGTACGCGATGAGGAACGGGCGAGCGCCGACCGCGACGGCCCCGGCCGACGGATGCATCCGGGCCGGGCCGAAGTCCGGCTCTCGGCCGCGCTGGTCGATCTCCGCCTTGAGGCCCTCGTACTGGCCGCGCCGGACATCCGACAGCTTGACCCGCTCGGGACGCGCGGCGGCCTGGGCGTACAGGTAGACCGGGAGATCGAACCGGGTCGCGAGTCGCTCCCCGAACGCCTGGGCGAGCGCCACGCAATCGTCCATCGTCGTGTCGGCCAGGGGCACGAACGGGATGACGTCCACGGCCCCGATCCGTGGGTGCTCCCCGGTGTGGACGTCCATGTCGATGTCGTGGATGGCCGCGGCGACCAGGCGCTCGAGCGCCTCGGTGACGTCATCCGCTTCGCCGGCCAGCGTGAACACGGACCGGTTGTGGCTGGCATCGCTCGTGCGGTCGAGCAGGAACACGCCGTCCACGCTCGAGATGGCGTCGGCCAGGCGGTCGACGACGTCGAGACGGCGGCCCTCGGAGACGTTCGGGACCGATTCGATCAGCACCCGACGATGCTAGTCGTCCGGCCCGTCCGGCGTGGCCCCGCCGAGCGCCGGACGGAGGCGCGTCGAAGGTAGACTGCCGCGATGACCCAGTCCCGGAGCCTCCTTCGGCACGCCGACTTCCTGAAGTTGTGGACGGCCGAGACGATCAGCCAGTTCGGCACGCAGGTCAGCCTGCTCGCCATCCCGCTGGTCGCGGTGACGATCCTGGAGGCGAGTGCGTTCGAGGTCGCGCTGCTCGGCACGATCGAGTTCCTGCCGTTCATCCTGTTCAGCCTGCCGGCCGGCGCCTGGGTGGACCGCCTCCGCCGCCGACCCATCCTCATCGCCGGCGACATCGGCCGCGCGGCGCTCCTGATCTCGATCCCGGTCGCGTTCGCGTTCGACGTCCTGACCATCTGGCAGCTGTACGTCGTGGGCTTCTTCGCCGGGATCCTGACGGTCTTCTTCGACGTCGCGTACCAGTCCTACCTGCCATCGCTGGTCGAACGCGACCAGCTCATCGAAGGCAACTCCAAGATGGAGGTGACCCGGACGATCGCCCAGACCGCCGGACCGGCCCTGAGCGGTGGACTGATCGGCGTGCTGACGGCGCCCATCGCGATCCTGCTCGACTCGATCAGCTACGGCGTGTCGGCGCTGTTCGTGTTCCTCATCCGGCGCAAGGAGCCCACGCCGGACCGGCACGTGGATGAGCACGGCCAGGCCCGCGAGGGCCTGCGCAAGGAAGTCGCGGCGGGCCTGCGCTACGTCCTTGGCAACCGGTACCTGCGCGGCATCGCGGCCGCGACCGGTACGTCCAACCTGTTCAACAACATCGCGTTCGCGACCTACATCGTGTATGCCGTCCGCGAGTTGGGGCTGTCGGCCACGGAGATCGGGATCGTCTTCGGGATCGGGAACCTGGGGGCGCTGTTCGGGGCGTTCACCGGCAACCGCCTGAGCACGCGGTTCGGCCTGGGCCGGACGATCATCGGCTCGATGTTCCTCTCGGCGCCCAGCGTCGTCCTGATCGCCCTGGCGCCCAAGGCGTCGCCGGTCCCGTTCCTCATCGCCGGCGGGCTGCTGGCCGGCTTCTCGGGCGTCGTCTACAACATCAACCAGGTCAGCTTCCGGCAGGCCATCACGCCGCCGACGATGCAGGGCCGGATGAACGCGACGATGCGCTTCATCGTCTGGGGGACCATCCCGATCGGCGCGATCCTGGGCGGCATCATCGCCACGAACGTGAGCCTGAGTGCCGCCCTGTGGGTCGGTGCGATCGGGTCGTTCCTGGCGGTCATCCCGCTGCTCATCACGCCGGTCCGGACGCTGACGACGATGCCGGAACCCGTGGCCGATGAGCCCGGCGCGAGCCGCTTGTCGCAGACCGAGCCGCCCGAGCCGCCCGAACCGCCCGAACCGGACCTGCCGCCCGACGCCCCGTCCGTGATGCAGCGCTAGGGTCGGTCGTCCGCCCGCATCGGGACCACCACACCGCGCTCGCGGGCGATCTCGATGGCATGGTCGTAGCCGGCGTCGACATGGCGCAGGACGCCCATCGCCGGATCCGTCGTCAGGACCCGCTCCAGCTTCTCGGCGGCGAGCGCCGTCCCGTCCGCCACGACCACCATGCCGGCGTGCTGCGAGTAGCCGATCCCGACGCCACCGCCGTGGTGGATCGACACCCAGGTCGCCCCTGCGGCGGTATTGACCAGGGCGTTGAGGAGCGGCCAGTCGGCGACCGCGTCCGAGCCGTCCAGCATGGCCTCCGTCTCCCGGTTCGGCGACGCCACGGAGCCGGCGTCCAGGTGGTCGCGACCGATGACGATCGGCGCGCTGACCTCGCCGGTCCGGACCAGCTCGTTGAACGCGAGGCCAGCCCGGTGGCGCTCGCCGTACCCGAGCCAGCAGATCCGCGCCGGCAGTCCCTGGAACGGGACGCGCGCCTGGGCCATCGCGATCCAGCGATGGAGGCCCGCGTCGTCAGGGAACAGCTCCAGCACGGCCCGATCGGTCCGGGCGATGTCGGCCGGATCGCCGCTCAGCGCCGCCCAGCGGAAGGGCCCGCGGCCCTCGCAGAACTGCGGCCGGATGAAGGCCGGGACGAACCCCGGGTAGTCGAACGCATCCGCGACGCCCGCCTCCTGGGCCTGGGCACGCAGGTTGTTCCCGTAGTCGAAGACGATCGCGCCATCCCGCTGGAACGCCAGCATGGCCCGGACGTGTGCGGCCATCGCCCGGCGCGACCGCTTCTGATACTCATCGGGCAGCGCGGCCCGGAGCTCCAGGGCGTCCGGCAGGGTCATCTCGTCCGGGACATACCCACCGAGGGCATCGTGGGCGGACGTCTGATCCGTGACCAGGTCGAATTGCTCGCCGGCGGCGGCCCAGGCCGGTTCGATCTCCGCCGCGTTGCCGACCAGGGCGATCGAGATGGCCTCGCCGGCGGCGGCTGCGGCGCGCGCCCAGGCCAGCGCCTCGGCCGGGTCGTGGGTCAGCCGGTCCACGTAGCCGATGTCGAGCCGCCGACGGGCGCGGACCTCGTCCACCTCGATGGCGATGCACACGCCGTCGTTCATGGTCACGGCCAGCGGTTGGGCACCACCCATCCCGCCCAGGCCGGCGGTCAGCGTCACGGTGCCGCGCAGGGTCCCGCCGAAGTGCTGGCGCCCAGCCTCCGCGAACGTCTCATACGTCCCCTGCAGGATCCCCTGCGTCCCGATGTAGATCCACGACCCCGCGGTCATCTGGCCATACATCATCAAGCCCTGTCGCTCGAGGTCGCGGAAGACGTCCCAGGTCGCCCACTTGCCGACGAGGTTGGAGTTCGCGATGAGGACGCGCGGGGCCCATGGGTGCGTCCTGACGACCCCGACCGGCTTGCCGGACTGGATGAGGAGCGTCTCGTCGTCAGCCAGTCGCCGGAGCTCGCGGACGATCGCATCGAAGGCGGCCCAGCTGCGTGCCGCTCGCCCGGTCCCGCCGTACACGACGAGATGATCCGGGTCCTCGGCGACCTCCGGGTCCAGGTTGTTCATGAGCATCCGCAGGACGGCTTCCTGTTGCCAGCCGCGGCAGGTCAGCTCCGTCCCGCGGGGCGCCCGCACGGGTCGCGGCCCGTGGGCGACGTCGTTCGGCTCGTGCATGCCCGAAGCCTACTCGCGGAGGCCGGCCATGATCTGCTCGCCGAGCCGCAGGTCCCCCACGGACGTGACCGACACGACGACGGACGCGTCCTCCAGGTACGCGTGGTAGGTGTGGGCACCGGCGGCGCAGGTCCCGATGTGGATGTCGCGTCCGTCGATCTCCGCCTGGGCGTTTCCGGCCACGCCACCGGCCGCGTCGCAGGCGGCAGCGTCATACGAGTCGCGCCAGTCGCGGAAGAACGCGTCGTCGAAGACACCCGGCCGAAGCTGGACCAGGCTCACGACGGCCACGTCGTCACCGTCGGACGTTCCCGACGCGGCGGGCGCGATGGCGAACGCCACGGCGATGGCCGCGGCGTTCGTGGCGAGATCGGGATCGGTCGCGATGTTCCCGGCCGTGTCCGGGTCGCTCACGAGGGCGATGCCACCGACCTCGACCGGCAGGTGGTCGAGGAGCGTCTGGTCGACGAGGATCCCGCTCGAGGCCACCGCCGTCGGGACCGGGCTGTGGCTGGCACTCGGACCGGGAGGCGACGTCGGGGTCGGGGTCTGCGTCGGCGCGGTCGATCCGCAGGCGCCGAGCGCCAGTGTCGCGACCACGCCCAGGACGACGGCACGAACCGTCGGCGCGCGGCGGGCCGGCCGGCGACGGATGGCGCGCCGGCGGAGCGACGCGTGTCTCACCCCAGTTCGCGGCGCATGACGGGGAAGCGCGGGTCGTCGACCGCTCGGAGGAACCCGGCTCGCTCCCAGAAGGCCGGCAGGGCGCCGCTCGTCGCGTCGAGCCGCGGCCCGACCTCCGGGTACGCCTCCACGGCGGCGAACCCGCGAGCCGCGAGGTCCGCGCAGACCTCGTCCACGAGCCGGAGCCCGATCCCGAGCTGGCGGGCGGCCGGGACGGTCGCGATGCAGGTGATGACCGCGGGCAGCGGCGAGTCCGGGAGCTGTGGGTAGAGGTCGCGTGTCCGCTGGGCGCGCGGGTAGGCGGTGAGCGGCCCGAACTGGCAGTACGCCAGCGTCTCGTCGCCGCGGACAAGGACCTTCGCATAGCTGCCGACGATCCCCGCGCCACGGGTCAGAAGCCGGAGCTTGCGCGGCGCCGTCGGCGGCACGATCGGGACCCGCCTTCGGCGGCGGCGCGAATGGGTTCTCGACCGCGGCGTCGTCGTCCAGGAACGGGTTGGCCAGGCCGGCGGGCGCGGTCCGGGCGAACGGGTTGTCCGGCGGCCCCGACGCGTCCAGATCCGCGAGGAACGGGTTGGCGGGCGTCGTGGTCGCACCGCCGGGCGTCGACGCGGGCGGCGCGGCCGTCGTCAGCCAGTCCAGGCGCGCGGCCTTCGACCCCCGGGCATCGTCCTCCCAGTAGTCGCAGGAGCGGTGATCGAAGCCCGGATCGGCGCAGGGTGGCAGGCGTCCGAAGGTCGCCTCATCCGTGACGTCTAGGGTGCGCAGGTCATCCATCCGTACCTGAGTCTACGGCGACAGCCATTTGATAGAGTGCGGCGAAGCGACCCATCCCGGGTCGTGGGTCGGTCAACGGATCGGCAGCCTGAGACCGATCCGGAGGTCATTCGGGGAGATGGTGGTCACGAGTACGAGCGACCCGTACGCGATCCTCGGCGTGGATCGGTCCGCGACGGATGATGTGATCGCCGCGGCGCACAAGAAGCTGGCCCGCACGTACCACCCGGACGTCGCCGGCGACGGCGCGACCGTGGACATGATGCGGATCAACGCCGCCTTCGACCGGATCCGCGACCGCCGCCGACGGGCCGCCTACGCCCAGCAGGAAGCCGACGAGCGCTACGACGAGACCGTCGCGCAGCGCGGCTCCCCCACCATGACCCAGGACACCCGGACGTACGCCGCCAACAACGGTCTCGACTGGGCGCCGGAACGAGACGGCACCGGTGGCGCCGGCAAGCCGCCCGGCCGGCCGTCCGGCTCCGTCCTCCAGTTCGGCCGCCACATCGGCTGGTCCATCGGCGAGATCGCGCGCGTGGATCCGGGCTACCTCGTCTGGCTGGAGGACCGTCGCGACGGCCGTCCGTACCTCGACGAGATCGACAAGACACTTCGCCTGGTCGGGTATCGCAAGCCCGAGGATCCGGGCCCGGTCCGAACGAACCGCTTCGGCCGCTAGCGGCGCCCCGCTCGGTCGTCCCGGCGCGGGACCGTCAGCCGGTCAGGTCCGCCAGGATCCCGTCGTGCACGATCGCTGTGGCGGCGGCCAGGTCCGGACCCGGCTCCCGATCCGCGTCCAGGTGGTCCACCCGTGCGCGGATGCGCGCGAGTGCCTCGGCCACGCCGGTGCCCGGAGTCGCCCCGGGGACCAACGCCAGCCGCAGATCCAGCGCCTGGGCGGCAAGCAACAACTCGATGGCCACGATCCGCTCGACGCCCTGGAGCACGGCACGGGCGTGGCGTGCCGCGATCGACCCCATCGAGACGTGGTCTTCCTGGTTCGCGCTCGTCGGGATCGAATTGACCGACGCCGGATGCGCCAGGACCTTGTGCTCCGACGCGAGGGCCGCGGCCGTGTACTGGTAGATCATCATCCCGGAATTGATGCCGGAGGAGGCGGCCAGGAATGGCGGCAATCCCCCGTTCAGGCGCGGATCCACGAGCAGCGCGGATCGCCGCTCGCTGATCGAGCCGAGT
>CAVTWU010000004.1:0-32471 GCA_963738475.1 uncultured Chloroflexia bacterium | reverse complement strand
GTCGAACAAGACCCACCGTCAGTCATCTCCGCCCCCGAACCCTGTACGCTCGGTCGGTGACCACGACCCCACCCTCCATCCGACTGGCGCGTCGGGAGGACATCCCTGCACTGGCCGAAATGATGGCCCGGGCGTTCGCGCAGGATCCGTTCTTCTCGTGGTTCGCCGGCCCGGGATCGGGCGCTCCGAAACGGATGCAGGCCGGCTGGCACGGCCTCCTGCGCCATGCCTCCGCCGGCCTGGCCGCCACGTCCACGACCACCGACCTCGCCGGCGCCGCCATGTGGATCCCTCCCGGCGGCAAGGCCAGCACCACCGTCGACAGCCTTCGCCTGACGCCGACCCTCATCCGACTGACCGGCTGGAGCCGCTTGCGCGAGGTGGCTTCCGTGCTGGAGATGATGGAATCGCGTCGCCACCACCACCTCGCCGAACCACACGCCTACCTCTCGGCGCTGGGCGTGGACCAGGGTCGCCAGGGCCAGGGCATCGGCAGCGCGCTCGTCCGCCCGATGCTGGACCGATGCGATCGCGAGGGGATCCCCGCCTACCTGGAGACCGCGACCGCGCGCAACGTCGTGCTCTACGAGCGACTGGGATTCGAGACCGTCGAGCAGCTCACGCTCCCCGGCACCGACGTCTCGGGCTGGCTGATGGTCCGTCACCCCAGCGTCATGGGAGCGGCCTAGCATCGCTCCCCTACCATGCTGGCCATGCCGAACCCGCCGAGTGACGCCATCCCGGAGCGGCCGATCCTGGTCGTCGACGACGACGCGAAGATCGTCCGGCTGGTGCGGACGTACCTGGAGCGCGACGGCTTCACGGTGGTCACGGCGGCCGACGGGCCGGGTGCGCTCGACGCCATCGAACGACACCGACCGGCCCTCGTCGTGCTGGACCTGATGCTCCCCGAGCTGGACGGTCGGGCCGTCATCCGGGCCGTCCGCGGCGACGACGAGGCGGCCGCGACGCCGATCCTCATCATCAGCGCCCGCGGCTCCACGCTTGACCGCATCACCGGACTCGAGGACGGCGCCGACGACTACCTGCCAAAGCCGTTCTCGCCGGCCGAGCTCGTCCTGCGCGTGAAGTCGATCCTGCGCCGCACCACTCCCGCCCCGGCCGCGCACGCTCGCGCCCGACGCGGCCACTCCCCGGACGCCCGGCACGGCCGCCGCCGCCACCACCGCCCGCACCCTCGCCCACGCCGATCTCGTCATGGACCTCGATCGGTACGAGGTCCGACGCGACGGCACGACCATCGACCTGACCCGGGTCGAGTTTCGTCTGCTCCAGACACTGCTCGAAGCCGATGGACGCGTGCTCACCCGCGACCAGTTGCTCGACGCGGTGTACGGCCGCGACCAGTCCGAGGTCATGGACCGCACGATCGACGTCCACATCGGCCGGCTCCGCGACAAGCTGCACGACGACGCCGACGTCGCCACGCTACGTGGCCACGGTCCGCGGGATCGGCTATCGCGCGGCCCGCTCAGACCCGCCGCCGCCCGTCCGGCCAGCACCCACCTCCGGCCCGGCCTGATGGGCCGCGGCATCGCCCTTCGGATCGCCCTGGCCGCGTTCGCGTCGGCTGCCGTCGGGATCGTCATCCTCGCGGTCGGCGTGGCCGTGGTAGGCGCCGAGATCTTCACCGCGTTGATGGTCGAGGCCGGCGATTCCGCCGATCATGCCCAGGCGATGTACGACGAGTCGGTCACGACCGTGGTCATCGCCGCCGTCGTCGTCGCGCTCATCGCCAGCGTGATCCTCGCGATCGTGCTCGGTCGCATGCTCGCCCGACCGCTGGAGGCCGTCGGCCACGCCGCGCGCCAGGTGGCCGATGGCGACTACGCCGCCCGGGTCCCGCGCGACGGCCCCGAGGAGATCGCCTCGCTCGCCGACTCGTTCAACCAGATGGCCTCGAGCCTGGAACGCCAGGAGTCGATGCGGCGCGACTTCATCGCCAACGCCGCTCACGAACTGCGGACGCCGCTGACCAACCTGCAGGGCTACCTCGAGGCGCTGCGGGACGGCGTCATCGTCGCGGACCGGGCGACGTACGAATCGCTCTGGGACGAGGCCGAGCGGCTGGTCCGCCTGTCACGCTCGCTCGACGCGCTGGCGGAGGGCGATGCCGCCGGCGGTCCGCCTGCCGTGCAGGACCTCGACCTGGTCGTCGCCATCCGGTCCGCGCTGGAGCTCGCCCAACCCACGCTGGAGCGCGCGGACCTCACGGTCGTGACCGACCTCCCGGAGCGGCTGCCCGCCCGGGCGAACCCGGACCATCTCGCCCAGGTCCTCGCGAACCTGCTGTCGAACGCCGCGCGCTACACGCCGGCCGGCGGGACGGTGACGGTCCGGGCGGAACGGCGCCCAGCCGACCTCCTCGTCTCGATCTCGAACTCCGGCGACGGCATCCCGGCGGACGAGCTCGATCGCGTCTTCGAGCGCTTCTATCGTGTCGAGAAGTCGCGCGACCGGGCGCACGGTGGAGCGGGCATCGGCCTCGCCATCGTGAAGCAGCTGGTCGAGGCCGGCGGCGGCCAGGTCGGGGCCGAGTCCGCGAACGGCCTGACCCGGGTCTGGTTCAGCCTCCCGGCGTAGGCGGCAGGCGCGCCCCACCCGTCACGGGATGGCGATCAGGACCATGCCGACCGCGACCCCGCTGAGCCCGAACCACTGGATCCCCTTCAGGCGCTCGCCCAGGAACGCGACGGCGATGATGATCGTCACCGCCGGCCCGAACGACGAGGCCAGCCCGACCAGCCACGTCGGGGCCTCCGAGATGCCGAACGCGAACACCGCCAGCCCTGCGACGTCCAGCATGCCGGCGAGGATGACCGTCGCCACGACCCGCCGCGACGGGACGATGAACGCCTTCGCCGTTGGGTCGCCGCTCGCGGCGCGGGCGCGTCGCGCGGCCAGCCAGACCACGATCGCGACCACCACGAGACCCAGCGTGGCGTTGACGATCCTCGATACCAGCAGGACCTGGAGCCAGTCGGCATACCCGATCGCGACATCCGTCGTGATGGCCATCATCGCGAACAGGACCAGCGCGACGATCGAGAAGATGACGCCGGGACCGGCCAGGCGGGTGCTCCGCCAATGCCCCTCGAAGGCGATCCCGGTCAGGATCACGCCGATCGTGGCGATCGAGGCACCGAGGGCCTGGAGCGGCGTCAGTGTCTCGCCGCGCAGGACGACCGACAGCACGACCGTGAGCCCGCCGTACGCGGCGACCACACCGCTGACGACGGCGATCGGGCCGACCCGCAGGCCGGTGAAGTAGCTCAGGTACGCCCCCGCACCGATCAATCCGAGCAGCGCGGAGAGGGCGAGCGCGGTCGGGTCGGAGGGCAGCCCCGTGCTCGTGAGGAGCGCGACGACGACCAGGATCGACGCCCCGACGAGCTGCACGCCGGCCACCACCCGAAGGCTCCCGATGCGGCGGCTGGCGAGCGCCGACGCGATGTCCATCGTGCCCCAGGCGAGGGCGGCACCGAGTCCGGTCAGCAGTCCGATGGGCATCGGGAGAGCCTAGCGGGCCGTCCCGGACCTCGTGCTACCATTCGGCACCGGTGGCAACCGCTCGGTCCCCCGTCCGCGGACGTGGCGCGACCCTCCCGTGGGGATGTAGCTCAGCTGGAAGAGCACTGCGTTCGCATCGCAGGGGTCAGGGGTTCGAGTCCCCTCATCTCCACCATCGCCTCCCGGGCGACCGTTCTCCCCGTCTACACTCGACCCGTGACCGCCGTCGATGCCGCCTCCGCCGAGGCCATCCGCCTCCAGGCCGAGGAACACCCACTCGTCGAGGACGCCCCGCCCACGACACCCGCCGAGCACGTCCTGCGGCTCATGCACGAGCGTGCCTATGACGAGGCGGTCGGGCACGCGGCCGGTCGCGATGTCCTCGATGTCGGCTGCAACACCGGCTACGGGACCATGCGGTTCGTGCCGGTCGCCCGGCGCGTGGTCGGGGTGGACGTCTCTCCCCGGGCGATCGAGGCGGCCGTGCAGCGGGCACGCGACGGACATCCCGAGTTCCTGGTCACGGACGGGACGACGCTCCCGTTCCCGGACGACGCGTTCGACCTCGTGACGTCCTTCCAGGTCATCGAGCACCTCGAGGACCCGATGCCGTACCTGGCCGAGCTGACCCGGGTCGTGCGGCCCGGCGGCGAGATCATCCTGGCCACGCCGAATGCCTCGATCCGGCTGGACCCCGGCATGACGCCGTGGAACCGATTCCACGTCCGGGAGTTCACGGCGACCGAGCTCCAGGCACTGCTCGAGCGCGCCTTCACGGACGTCCGCGTGCTCGGCATGTTCGCGGCCGAGCCGATCTACGACACCGAACTGGCTCGCGTGGACAAGGCCCGCCAACGAGCCCGCCGGATCGCCGCCGCCGAGGCGCGAGCGGCCGCGCCAGCACCCACCCCGCCGAAGCGCTCGCTACCGGTCCGGATCGCGCGCGCCGTCGTCCCGGCGTCGCTGCGCACCCGTCTGCGAACGCTGATGGGCCGCGGCACCGGCGGTCGCACCCGCCAAGCCGGCGACGGCCACCGCAGCGCCCACGGCCCCCGCCGTCGTCGAGACCCCGCCGGTGGACATGACCGCGTTCCTGGCATTCACCGTCGATGACGTCTGGTATGCCGGCGATGACGTCGACCGATCGATGGACCTGCTGGCGATCTGCCGAGTGGACGGGACGACCACACAGGCGACGACGTCACCGCCCACCGATCAGGGCGGTCCGCCCGCCTGATCGTCCAGCGCCCCATGCAGCTCGTGCGAGTGGTCGTGCAGCCACTTGCGCCACGTCGCGTGGTCCGCTCGCCGTGACGCGACGAGCGCCCAGAACGTCGCGCCATGCCCGAACACGCGCAGGTGCGCCAGCTCGTGGATGACGACGGTCTCGAGGGCTTCCGGCGGCGCCAGGATGAGGCGCCACGAGAACGACAGGTGGCCGTGGCGCGAGGCACTTCCCCAACGCGTCCGTTGGTCGCGGATCCCGAGTGACGCCGGCGTGACCCCGAGCGCGGCGACATGCCGGGCGATGTCGCGCTCGATGGCGGCCCGGGCGCGCGGCTTGAACCAGCTCTCGAGGACGGTCGCGATGGACCGCCGATCCGACGGGGCGAGTCGGACGATCAGCTCGTCCTCCTCGATGCCGCCGATGCGCTCCACGCTGGATCGCCGCGCGCCGGGCCGCGCGGTCTCGATGCGCAGCCGATGGAGGTCGCCCCGAAAGCGGAGGGTCGCGCCGTCACGCAGGCCGCCGCGAGCCGCGAGGTCCGCCCGGTCGCGGGCCTGGCGCGCCAGGTGGCGGCGGAGCCACGGCTCCCGCGCCCCGAGGAACGACTCGATGTGGCGCTCCGGAGCGCCCCAGCCACGCCGCGCGGTCGCCGGGATCGTCACGACGACGCCTCGCTCCGGGTGGACGAGGACGCGCAGCGTCCGCGCCCTCGGGGAGCGGCGAAGCGTGTAGTCGAGCGGTCCGCCAGGCAAGCGCACGATCTCGGACGTCTCGAGCGCGCCGGCGCGGTCCAGGGTGGTCGCCATTCGCCCGGATGATGACACGGTCGCGTTCGCGGCCGTCATGGTTCCGGCGACGGAGCGTGACCTCCGCTGATCCCGCGACGGGCCACTAGCCCGGAACGGCCTTGCCGCGCATCTATCCTTCGAACGGCGGTCGTCGATCGCCGCATAGAGGGATGGAACTGGATGACAGTCGAGGCCCTTCGTCGGCGTCGACCCGAGACCCTGGCGGACCTGCTCGACGCCTATGGGCGCGAGATCCAGACGGTCGCCTACCTGATCCTGCGCGATCGCGCCGATGCGGAGGACGTGACGATCGAGACCCTCCTGACCGCCTTCGAGCGCGGCGGCCAGATCCGCGACGAACGAGCCCTTCGGGCGTGGCTGCTGCGTGTGGCGACGAACCAGGCCCTCGGCCTCAAGCGGACGTCCGAGCGCGTCGTTCGTCTCGACACCCTTCCGGACCGGGCAGGCCCGGACGACTTCGGGACCACATCGAACACACGGTTGGCCCTCCTGGACGGCGTCGCCGGCTTGCCGCCCCAGATCCGTGCCGCGCTCGTCCTCCGCTACTACGCGGACCTGTCCGTCGACGAGGTGGCCGCCACGCTCGGCAAGAGCCCGAACACGATCAAGGCGCAACTCCAGACCGCGCTCGACCGACTTCGGATCTCGCTCGTCGATCCGATCGGCACAACCCTCGAGGAACCGACCCATGCATGACTCCGGTGTCGAAGATCGCCTGCGCCGAGCATTCCGCGCCGAAGGCGACCAGTTGGGTCTCACGATCACCCCGGCCGAACTCGAACGCCGGCTGGCGGCCCGCCAGCGCAGCACGAACGGGTCGTCGCATCAGCCTCCTGGCAGCGGCGGTCGCCGTCGTGGCCATCGGGTCGGTCGCGGCGCTGTCGAATGGGTGGCTGCGCCTGCCCGCGATCGGCAGCACCGTGAGTCCGTCGCCACTCGCCTCCCCGTCGCCGTCCATGACATCATCGGTCGCGCTCGCGCCGATCCCGGCGACCCCTGGCCGGATCGAGGTCACCCGGATCGATCCGACGACGCCGGCCGACCCGGTCGACCGGACCTTCCAGGGCGAGATCAAGGACGCCTATGTGGCCCTGCACGTCACGGTCTCATGCCTGGGCGACGGCACCCTGGACTTCTATCTCGACGGGCAGCGCGAGCCCGTGATCTGCTCGAGCGAAGGGGAGACCAGCGTCGGCGGCACCCTCAACGCGAACGACGACGTCCTCGACTATCGGCTCGTGACGACCGGTCGGATCTCGTTCGGCATCCTCGTGGAGCTGCAGGTCCTCAGCGAGCCGTTGCCCAGCGACGACCCGGCGCAGTCACCCCCGGCTTTCACGCCGCCGTCGATGCAGGTGAGCGTGTCGACGCTCGGCCGACCCGGCGAGACCCTGGACCTGTCGACCGGCTGCTGGTTCACCTATGCCCTTGCCGACGGGACCTCCGGCGACGGAGGCTGCGCCGAGCCGTCGATGGGGCCCATGTGCTGCGAGACGCTGGACGTCCCATGGGGCGCAGACCTCACGTTCTCGTTCCCAGACGGTTGGACGATCGCCGAGTCCGACATCGATTCCATCGGGCAGACCTGGGTCGACCAACGACCGGCGGCGACGCGCGTGATCACCGGCTGGAGGCAGACCGGGGACGAGACGTTGCGATTCGAAGGGACCTTCACGAAGGACGGCGACACCTTCACGACGTCATTCGGGGTTCCGATCCACGGTCCGACGGCGGTACCGCGGGTTCCCGCGCCAAGGTTCGCGTGTCAGGCGCCAGATCTCACGGTCAGCTCCCCGCCGGCCGTCCAGCTCTTCGTCGATGGCGAGCCCTCCACCTTCGGCGAATTCGGGACCAACAGCTGGATGGAGAGCTACACCGACTCGCCGGCCGACCCGATGCCCCAGGCCGCAGTCGAGGTCGCGCTCGGGGCACCCTTGACCCTGCGGATCGCGGGAAACGTCTGCGCGACCAGTTGGGCGATCGAGTACGGCCCGGCTCCCAGCGGCTCGGGTCTGTCGGTCGATCGTGTCGGTAGCCTCGCACTGCCGCATCGAACGCCCCCTGATGGCGCGGCGGACGGGTTCGCCAACGGGTTCTCGCTCGCCGCCTTGCCCGCAGGCGACTGGTTCATCGAGGCTGGCTTCGGCTACGCTGATGGCTCCGCGGCGATGGGCTGGCACGTCATCGTGAGGTGAGCGGCCCCTCTGGTAGAATGCCCGCTCCGTGGGGCTATAGCTCAGCTGGAAGAGCACCTGCATGGCATGCAGGGGGTCCGGGGTTCGAGTCCCCGTAGCTCCACCATGAACCGAGACAGCCGACCTCCCACCCCTCGCCCGGCCGGCGGGGGGTGCGTGGTATCCGAGGGCCCCGTGACCGACACCGCCGACCGACCACCGACGACCGAGCCCGGATCGAGCGCTACGACCCGATCGCCATCGAGCCGCGCTGGCAGGCGCAGTGGGCAAAGCTGCATCTGTACGACACGGACCTGAAGGACTCGTCCAAGCCCAAGTACTACCTGCTCACGATGTACCCGTATCCGTCGGGCGACCTCCACATCGGGCACTGGTACATCGTCACGCCATCGGACGCGCTCGCCCGCTATCGGCGGATGCACGGCTTCAACGTGTTCTTCCCGATCGGCTTCGATGCCTTCGGCCTGCCCGCCGAGAACGCCGCGATCAAGAACGGCGGTCACCCGTTCGTCTGGACGATGTCCAACATCGAGACGATGCGCCGCCAGTTCCGGACGATGGGCGCCACCTTCGCGTGGGACGCGGAGGTCGTCACGGCAGACCCCGAGTACTACCGCTGGAACCAGTGGCTGTTCCTGCAGTTCATGGAGCGGGGCCTCGCCTATCGCGCCAAGTCGCCCGTGGACTGGTGCCCCAACGACGGCACCCTGGCGCGCGAGCAGGTCGAAGGCGTGGAGCGGCGCTGCTGGCGCTGCGGCGCCCTGGTCGAGAAGCGCGACCTGGAGCAGTGGTACCTGCGCACGACGGCCTACGCGGACGAACTCCTGGACTTCACCGGCCTGGACTGGCCGGAGCCGATCAAGGCCATGCAGACGAACTGGATCGGCCGCTCCGAGGGCGCCGAGATCGACTTCAAGACGGCGCCGGACGACCACCAGGCCGGCGGCGACACCCTGCGCGTCTTCACGACCCGCGCGGACACGCTGTTCGGGGCCACGTTCATGGTCCTGGCGCCCGAGCACCCGCTGGTCGCCACGCTGGCCGCTCCGCAGCATCGAGCCGAGGTGGACGCCTACATCGAGCAGGCCCGCCGGCGGACCGAGATCGATCGCCTCTCGACCGACCGCGACAAGACGGGCGTCGCCCTGGGGGCCGATGCCATCAATCCGGTCAACGGCGAACGGATCCCGATCTACATCGCGGACTACGTGCTGGCCGGCTACGGCACCGGCGCGATCATGGCCGTGCCCGCGCACGACGAGCGTGACTTCGCGTTCGCGACCAAGTTCGGCCTGCCGATCCGGCGGGTCGTGGCGGCCCCGGGCGTCGAGGCAGACGCGCCGATGGGCGATGCCTTCATCGCGCACGCCTCGGACGAGCGCACTCGTCAACAGCGGGCGATTCGATGGCCTGGGCGTGGATGCGGGCGGCAAGGCGATCGTCGCCGATCTGGGCCTGACCGGTCGCGCCGAACCCAAGGTCACCTATCGGCTGCGTGACTGGCTGTTCAGCCGTCAGCGCTACTGGGGTACCCCGATCCCGGTCGTGTACTGCGATGTGGACGGCATCGTGCCGGTGCCGTACGAGGACCTGCCGGTCCGCCTGCCCGAGACGGTCGACTACAAGGGCAGCGGCGACAACCCGCTCAACCACGACGAGGCGTTCCGCTCGACCACGTGCCCACGCTGCCACGGACCCGGCCCGGCGCGAGACCGACACGATGGACACGTTCATGGATTCGTCGTGGTACTGGTTCCGCTACCTGTCGCCGGAACGGATGGACGGACCCGTGGACCGCGCGATGACCGATCGCTGGACCCCCGTGGATCAGTACACCGGCGGCGCCGAGCACGCGGTCATGCATCTGCTGTACAGCCGCTTCTTCACCAAGGCGATGGCCGACATCGGCCTGGTCCGCGATCGCGAACCGTTCAAGCGGCTGTTCAACCAGGGTCAGATCCTTGGCGCGGACGGCGAGCGGATGAGCAAGTCGCGCGGCAACGTCCAGGATCCCGACGAACTGGTGAACCGGTACGGCGCCGATACGGTCCGCCTGTTCCTGATGTTCATGGGCCCGTGGGACCAGGGGGGCCCGTGGAGCCCGACCGGGATCGGTGGTGTCCATCGCTTCCTGAACCGGGTCTGGACGTTGATCCTGGATGGGAACGGGCGGGAGCCCGGCGACCCGAACGCCGGGGCACTGCCGGCCGGCGAGACCGAGGCGGACGCGATCCGGACCATCCGGGGAGCCGCGCATCGCACCCTGCGCGACGTCACCGCGGACTACGAGGGATTCCGCTTCAACACGATGATCGCCAAGCTCATGGAGCTGTCGAACACGCTCTTCCATTACCGCGGGACGGTCGCGGCCGCCACCTCAGCGTGGGACGAGGCGACCAGCCTCCTGCTGCTGATGCTGGCGCCGGCCGCGCCGCACATCACCGAAGAACTGTGGAAGCGCCGCCTGGCCGCGAGTGGGCAGCCGTGGACGTCCATCCACACCCAGTCCTGGCCGGAGCTGGACGTCTCGGCCACCGCCGAATCCACTCGCGAGATCCCGGTCCAGGTGAACGGCAAGCTGCGCCACAAGGTCGTCGTCGCCGCGGACGCGTCGGTGGCCGACATCGAGGCAGCCGTCCTGGCCAGCGACCGGATCCGCGAGCTCCTGGACGGCAAGGCACCGGACCGGATCATCGTCGCGGGTGGCGGGAAGCTCATCAACCTCGTCATCCGGTGATCCGCGCGCGGGTCCCGCCGATCGCGCTGATCGTCGTCGGGCTCGCGCTGACGCTCGGCCTGGCCAACGTGTGGCTGACGACCGGGTCGAGAAGCACCGGCACGTGGGCCGCCCAGACCTTCCTGGTCCTGCTCGCCATCGCGATGCTGGCCCTGGCCGGGGCCGTGACCATCGACCCGCGACCGATCGTCCTGCGCCGCGCACTGGCCGGTTCGGCGCTCGTCTGGCTCGTGATCCTCGGCGGGACGCTCGCTGCGCTGCTCTACACGGGCACGCCGGACACCGCCTCGGCGATCGTCGGTGGGTTGGCCGTCATCGATGGCCTGGCGCTGATCGGCCTGATGCTGACGAGCGGCCCGATCTCGACCGGCCCGACCGATCCGCTCGGGCGATTCGGTGCGGTCATCGTGTTCGCGGCGGCGATCCTCATGGCCACCGGCGCCGCCGTCCTCCTGCTGAGCCTGGTCCGGTCGGTGTATCGGATCGTCACCCAGGGCGAGTCGATCGATCGGCTGCCCTGGGGCATCGTCGTCCTCGTCATCGTCGTGCCGATCGTGCTGTTCGGGCTGGCGTCACTCGCGTCGCATCGGGCGGCCGGCGGGACGTTCTACGCCCAGCAGACGGCCAATCGCCGGAACACGGTCCTGCTCCTGATCAGCCTGGTCGGGATCGTGGCGGCGACGGTCGAGATCATCACGGTCAGCGTGACGTTCGATCCAGTGCCGGCGTTGTGGGCCGCCGGGATCGCCGGGCTGGTCGGCCTGGTCGCGGCGCTCGCGGCGGGCCGGTTCGGGTCCGCGCTGATCCTCGAGAGTGCCGGGGCCAAACGCGCGGACCCCACGCAGGACGCCGCGCTGGTCAACGTCGTCCGGGAGCTGTCGCTGGCCGCGAACATCCCGGAACCGGCCGTCTACATCATCGAGGACGGCAGCATGAACGCCTTCGCCACCGGGCGCGACCCGAGCCGGGCCTCGGTCGCGGTCACCCGCGGCCTGCTCGAGACGATGGATCGCGAGCAGCTCCAGGGCGTCATCGGTCATGAGCTCGGCCACATCCGGAACCTCGACACGCGCTATGCGCTGTATGTCGCGGTCCTCGTCGGCCTGGTCGCGCTCGTCACCGACGGATTCCTGCAGGTCGTCATCGAAGGTTGGCGGAACGGGGCGTTCATCTGGACCGGCGGCGACGACGCCGGGGGCGCGATCGCCGGGCTGGCCATGGGCCTGCTCGTCGGGCTGTTCCTGCTGATCGTCGCGTCCCTGCTGCGCGTCTTCGCGCCGCTGTTCTCAGCGCTCGTCCAGGCGTCCACGAGCCGTGAACGTGAGTTCCTCGCCGATGCCACATCCGTCGAATTCACGCGCAATGCCGCGGGCCTGGAGCGGGCGCTGGCGACCCTGGCGGGCGACACCGACCACCTCGAGGCCGCCAACCGCGGGACGCAGCACCTGTGGTTCCGCAACCCGGTCAAGGCCGGCAGCGACCGGCGCACCAGTCTGCTCTCGACGCACCCATCCCTTGCCGCGCGGATCGACCGGCTGCGGGCCCTCCAGGGCCTGGCTCCGCTCGACGCGGATGGGACGTCACCGACGGCCTCCGAAACGTAGCCGCGGTACCCTACGGGCCTGCCCGACGACCCTCCCGCCCTGGAGACCTCATGCCTGACATCCGATTCGGCGCGCTCCTCTGGAACCAGTACACGACCTGGCCGGCGATGCTCGACGCGGGCCAGCGGGCGGACCGCCTGGGCTACGACACGCTCTGGACATGGGATCACCTGTATCCGATCGTCGGCAGCGACGACGGACCGATCCTCGAGGGCTGGCTGACGCTCGCCGCGTGGGCGCAGGCGACCGAGCGGATCCGGCTGGGCCTGATGGTCGGTGCGAACACGTTCCGCGAGCCGTCACTCACCGCGAAGATGGCCACGACGCTCGACCACATCTCGGGCGGGCGGGCGATCCTGGGCATCGGCGGGGCCTGGTTCGAGACGGAGCACGAGGCGTACGGCCTGGCGTTCGGTGACGGGTTCCCCGAGCGACTGCGCTGGCTGGGCGAGGCCCTGCCGATCATGCGCGGGATGCTCCACGGCGAGCGCCCGACCGCGGCCGGACCGCGCTACACGACGAAGGCGGTGCGTAACGATCCGCCCCCGATCCAGGAGCGACTGCCGATCCTCATCGGCGGTGGCGGCGAACAGGTCACGCTCAAGCTCGTCGCGCGGTACGGCGATGCGAACAACGTCGGCGGCGGGCTCGAGAACGTGAAGCGCAAGGAGGCGATCCTCCTCCAGCATTGCGAGACGGTCGGGCGCGATCCGTCGGAGATCGAGCGGACGACGGGCCTCGGGACGGTCATCATCCGCGACTCGCGCGCGGAGGCGGAGGCCGTCCAGAAGGCCATCTTCGCGAGCCACGGCAACGCGGACCTCTGGAAGGATCAGCCGGTCGGGACGCCCGAGGACATCGTCGAGCGCATCGCGCCGTTCGTGGAGATCGGCTATCGACACCTCATCGCGGGCTTCCCCGGACCGCACGACGAGGAGTCGATGACCCGCCTGATCACCGAGGTCAAGCCGGCGCTGTCGCGCGGCTGACCTCGAGCGACCTGGTCGACGTCCCGAGACGTCACATCCGTCCGGCGATGAGCGCGGCGACCGCCTTGGCCGCCGCCTGGCCATCCTCCTCCGACAGGTCCGCCTGACCCGAGATGATGACGTTGGCCAGGGCATCGCCCTTCAGGATCAGAAGGCCGGTGTTCTCGACGAAGGCCGCCTTGTCGCCGATCCCGGGGACCTCGGTCGCGATCTCGGTCAGCGCGGCGTAGATCATCGCGGCGTCGGTCCGGTTCACGTTCCAGGACACGAGCACGTGGCCGGCCTCGTTCTCGATCATGCACACGTCGGGTGGGCCGGCGAGCGTCGTCGCCGTGACCGTCATCCCGAAGATCCCTTCGAGCTCGTCCAGGGTGGCGAGGTCGCAGACCGCACCGGCCGGTCCACCCGCGGATCCCGGTTCGGTCGCGACCGGAGTCGCCGTCGCGCCGGGAGCCACGGTCACGGTCGGGGCATCCGTCGCACCGGCACTCGCATCGCCGCCGGGAGACGCCGCCGCGCCGCCACCGGGAGACGCCGCCGCGCCACCACCGCAGGCGACGAGCATCGTGACGAGGAGGAGGAAGGCCAGGCTAGCCAGCGAACGCTGCATCGGGATCACCCTCGCTTGGGCAGCGGGCCGACCGACGTCCAGCCGGCCTCGCTGCCGACCACAGCGTCCGGCGGACGGCGGCGCGCGTCATCGTCCAGTTGCGCCATCTGGCCGCGGCAAGCCGGGACGATCAGGCTCGGTCCGCGGCCCCGCTCGGAGGAGTCTCGACCGTCTTGGCCTTTGCTCGGTGGCGCGCGGCCTTCGCCCGGTTGCCGCAGGTGGTCATGTCGCACCAGCGCCGGCGACCCGAGCGTGAGGCGTCGTAGAAGACCCACTGGCAGCGGTCGTTGGCGCAGACGCGGATCCGGTTCGGGTGGCCGTCGGCGAGCTCGCGCACCATCGGGTCGGCCACGCGGGCAAGGGCATCGTCGATCGGGTCGCCCACGTGGCGGTGGTCGATGCTCCAGCCGTCCGCGCTCGCGACCAGTTCGATGACCTGGCGGGCGTGCAGCGCCCGATTCACGGTGGCGAGGGCTGCGCTGTCGGGGACTCGCTCCTCGACGACCGCGTCGGCCAGCTCCCGCAGGGCGCGGCGGACCGATCGGATCTTGCCGAAGTCCCGCTCGCCGATCGCGGGCCTCGACTCGTACATGCCGCTGATCCGGTCCGCGCCTTCCAGGTGGATGACGCCGCGGTCCACGAACCAGGCGAGGGCGGCCGGCAGGGTCTCCAGGCGGTCGATCGCAGGACCGACGTCCTGGAGCTCATAGGTGTTGATGAAATCGAACGTGTCGTTCAAGACGACATCGTGGGCGTGGGTGCCAGGAGTAACCGTTAACATCTCGATAACCACTTTAGTCCCATTGACAGGTTACTGACAAGAGGGTAACCTTCAGTAACCAGTTCAAGCCCATAACACCAGTTATTCCCAGCGGGAACCAAGGAGCGACCGATGTCTGCCGGAACCAGCCCCATCATCCATCCGGCCCATCAGACCCGACGAGCCGGAAGCCAGCGCATCGCGTCGATGGTAGCCGCCGTCACGCGCCGCGGGCACACGACCTCGCAGACCGTCTCCCACGGCGGCCAGCTCGGTCCGATGCGCGAGACCGAATTCGGCCGTCGCTCCGGCGCCCGGATCTAGCCACACCACTTCATCGCACGCGTTCATCCAGCAGCTCAAGGCAGAGCTCACGCGACCGACCGTCGGTGACTCGCACCGATATGGAGGCCCAACATGTATCACCTTTCCGTCCTCGCCCTCGACATCGCGCGTGAGCGCGGCCTCGAGGCCGACCGCCATCGCCGAGCCGTCCTCGCTCACAACGGCCAGGCGCCGCGACCGTCGTTCGTCCGCACCACCACGGCCCGCGCCTTCGCGGCCGTGAGCCGCGGTTCGGCGGCTGCCGTCCGTCACCTGGACGCCGGCGTCGCCGACGATCTCCAGCACGGGCTTGCCCACGCGGAGTAGCCTCGTGTCCATGACGGACACCAACCTCCACGGGACGTCAGCCGTCTCGTGGTCGAACGGTCGGATCGACACCTTCTGGGTCGATACCGACCGTTCATTGATTTACCGGGCGTTCGCCGATGGTGCGTGGCAGCCGGCCGAGTCGCTCGGCGGGACGCTGGCGTCCGCGCCCGCAGCGACCGCCTGGGCCGTCGACCAGCTCCAGGTCTTCGCGATCCTCGACGACGGCGCGCTCTGGAACCGCTACTGGGACGGCACGAGCTGGCATCCGTGGGAGTCGCTCGGCGGTGAACTCACCGGATCACCCGCCGCGTCATCCTGGGGCGCGGATCGGATCGATGTCTTCGCGCCGGGCCGTGACGGCACGCTCTGGCACCGCTGGTGGGACGGGACTCGCTGGGTCGACTGGGAGCGACTCCCGCGCTGACGGCGAACGCCTAGACGTCGTCCTCGTGCGGGCGACGGGCCGCGGCGGCCTCGACCCGGGCGCGCACGTCCGGGAACGTCGCCATCACCCGCCCGAACTCGAAGCAGCCGAGCTCCACGAGTTCGCACTCGGTCGTGCACGTTGCCGTGGCGGTGTGCTCGGTCCCTTCGATCAGGCCGATCTCGCCGAGGAAGCCGCCGTCGGTCATGGATCGGACGAACGCCCCGTCTCGCTCGATGTGGATCGTGCCGGTGACGATGACGTAGAACGCCTCGGCGGCCCCGCCCTGGACCATCAGCACGGTCCCAGCCGGCTTCGTGACGACCTTGGCAAGGGTCGCGACGGCTTCGATGCTCCTGGGATCCAGCTTGGCGAAGAGCGGCAGGCGGGCGAGGATGGCGGTCTTGTCGTCCATGGCGCCGAGGATAGCCCGCTGGTGGCGTCGTCCGCTCGATGAAGCCGTCCGCGCGATAAGCCGGAGATAAGTCGCGCTCGATATGGTGCGGCTCGACGTCCGGCTCGGTCGGAAGTGCTGCCGACGTACGACGGGTAGACGAAACCTAGTATCAAGCCCCACCCAGATTCCGGTCGAGGCCCTACCCTGCGCAGTCGCCGGCAGCTCTACTCGCCTAGCAGCGCCCGCTCCCATGCCTCAAGTTCGGGTGACTTACATGCCTCTCGGGGCGGTCATACGCCGCAGCACCACGATTGCCACGACACCGAGCACCATGCCGGCAAGCCACAACCCCGCCAGACGCGTGAATTCGGCGCTGTGCTCCGGATGATTGCCGGACTCGAGGCCCAGCACGATCAGCAGCGCGAGTAGGTAGAAGCCGCCAAGCGCGATCCAGACGAGGAGCGCGAGGCCGAGCGCAATCAGCAGCAACGTCCAGCGTAGCCGACGTCGAGGTGGCCCGAGATCAGGACTTCGGCCCGATTGAACCCAGGAGATGATCGGATCGTGGTGCGGGTCGGACACGGTGCGCTCCCAAGGGAGGCCACTATGCGCCAATGACGTTTCGGACCATCCCTTGGTACGTCGGTCACGCGACGGTAGCGGGCAGGTCCTGGTCACATATCGCCTCTTTGCCAGAGCGCCTGACATCTGGGGCAGCGGTCGTCGAGCGGAGGATCGTCCATGCGATCGTTGCGCGGTCCTCGACGATGGCAGTTCATCGCTCGCACTCGTATGCTCCTGGTCGCCCGGCGCGGCGGCTATCGAAGCCTTACGTCGGAGGGATCTGAGCGAAATTCCGGCGGACCTCGGCGTCCAAGGTCTCGCGAACGCTTCGCCTGTGTAGATAAGCCGCAGATAAGAGGGCTCGCCTAGAGTCCGACGCAGACGTCCTGCTCGGTCGGAAGTGCTACCGACGTACAAAGGATAGACGCGGACACGTCTGCAGCACCCGCCGACTGGCCGTTCCCCGCGTGCCCAATGGATCCACCCCTCGACGACGCAGAGCTCGAGCGGGCCGCACTATGATGCCGCTCCCGAAGGTCGTCTTCTCCTCCACGCTGTCCGATGTGCAGGGCAATGCCCGCCTGGCCCTGGGGGCCTGGCGAAGGAGATCGAGCGGCTGCGAGCCGAACCGCGGGAGGGCGACATCGCGAGCGGCGGCGCGACCCTCGCCGCCGAGGCGGCCGCGCTGGGCCTGATCGACGAGTATCGGGCCATGGTCGATCCGGTTCAGGTCGGCGGTGGCATCCCGTACTTTCCCAAGGCCGAGCGCCGGGTGGATCTCGAACTCGTGGAGACCCGGACCTTCAGCTCGAGCGTCACCTACCTCCGCTACCGCGTGGCGCCCTAGCCGGCTCGTCTGCAGGGCTGGCGAACGCCGCTGCCGCGTGCGAGTGGAACGGTTCGCTATACGACGACTCCTCTTCGGACCAGAAGCGCGCGTAGGCCGGATACCGCACGATCTGCCGTCTGTAGAAGTCATCCTCGCCTGCCCAGTATTCCGTCGGGATCGACCCATCCCCGTAGAGCTGGTTGGTGTACTCCCACGCATCGATCTGCAGGGCGATGTGGTTGCTGCATCTAAGCCACTCAACGTCGTTCAAGGCCTCGGGTGTCGCCATGCCGATGGTCATGATCCTCGCCAGGTCCTCGTTGTCGATCAACATCTCCCACGGGCGATGCCCCAGCACCAGGGCGTTGTAGTGCGCCTGACTGCGCAGGAGCTGCGTGTTGTGGCGGGCCTGCTCCCGCTGCGCCCGGAGTTGACGGTAGATCGCTAGAAACGTGCCGGCGAGGACGATCCCGCTCAACGCCGTCCAGAACCATTCCGAGCCCGGCCCGATGAACGACATCCCGTCGGTGTTGATGAGTGTCACGTCCGCACCCTCCGTACCTGCTGCCACGATGCGCGGACGATAGGTAGTACATCGTCTGTAGGCAAGACTGACTCGTGGCCCGACCGAACGAGGACGCCGCTCGGTGAGCAACGCTGAACACGCCGACCACACCGAATCGAGGGATGCCGCGTGGATAAGCCCCAGATAAGGGACTGGCGATAAGGTCCGCATAGACGTCCTGTCCGGGCCGGAAGTGCCCCCTACCCGGCGGGACGTCACTTCGTCCGAACCGTGCACGACCGCCCGTGCCGACCTTCCCGCCCCGGAGGCCGACATGGATCCGTCTGCCGCGCCGTGGCGCGTCCTCGAGTCAAGTGCCGCATCGTCGACCGTAGGCGGGCCGCCGGGCGATACCGCGTCGCCGCCAGCTCGGGCCTTCCTCATCTCGCCCGTCACCGCGGCCGCGGTCGTCGGTGCGATCGTGCTGGCGATCGGGGCCTTCCTGCTGGCCTCGGCAAGCACCGGAGCGGGCGTCGTCGACATCCGGGGTGGCGGGTCCCTCGCCACGATCCCCGGCGCCGCGGGCAGTGGCGCACCCGACGGCACGCAGGGGCTGACCGGGGCGGGGACGGACGTGCTCGTGGTCGAGATCGCGGGGGCGGTCGTTCGACCCGGCGTCTTTCGGATGGCGGTCGGCTCGCGCGTCGGCGACCTGATCGATGCGGCGGGGGGCTACGGGCCGCGTCTGGATGCCGCGCGTGCCAATCGAGAGCTCAACCTGGCGGCGCGGCTGGCAGACGGTGACCGCGTGACGGTCCCCAGTCGCGACGAAGCCGCGTCCTCGACGAGCGCCGCGGTCGGAAGCGGATCCGCGTCGGGTGGCGGTCCGCCATCGGCGGCGATCGACCTGAACCGGGCGACCGCCAGCGAGCTGGAGGCCCTCCCCGGCATCGGCCCGGTGACGGCGGCCAAGATCATCACCTCGCGCGAGGAAGCGCCGTTCACCACGGTCGACGACCTGCGGACGCGTAAGCTCGTCGGGGCGAAGACGTTCGACACGCTCAAGGACCTCGTCGCGGTCCGCTGAGATGCCACGAGCTGCGATCCTGGCCGGCGGAGCGGTGGCGGCCGCGTGGCTGGTCCCACAGATCGGGCTCGCGGCATCGATGTTGGCGGGTGCGGCCTGGCTCATCGCCGGCGCGCTCGTCCGGTCGATGGATCGAGAGTCGGTCGCGCGGATCCTGCTGATCGGGCTCGTCGGGTTCGCGGCGGTCGGGGTTCGGCTGGCACCAGGTCTGCTTGGCGGCACGGGGGAGCCGGCGACGTTGCCCGATGGCCGCGGTCCGTGGGCCTTCGTGGTGGAGGCCGTGGGTTCGCCACGCGATGGCCAGCAGCGAGCGACCCTCGGGCCGCCGCCCGATGCAGCCGGCACCGCCCACGCGCCGGGTGCCCGCATCCGCGTCGCCGCGACGCTGCCAGCCTATCCCGCCGTCATCCCGGGCGACATCGTCGTCGTCGAAGGGTCGATCCGCCCACCACCCGACTCGGCGTACGGCCGGTACCTCGCTCGGATCGGCGCCGACGGCACGCTCCAGGCGCGGACACTGGCGGTGGCCGCCTCCCCGTCCGGCCCGGGGCATGCCCTGGAGACGGTCCGCCGAGCGGCCGCCGACGCACTGGCCACGGTGCTCCCCGAACCCGAGGCGGGCCTCGCCGCGGGCATCCTCATCGGCCTGCGCGACCTCGTCGATCGGGATCTGGCGACGGCGTTCACGACGGCCGGGGTCAGCCATGTCGTCGCCATCTCGGGCTGGAACATCGCCATCGTCGCGGCGGCCGTCGGCGCGTTCGCGGGCCGCCTCGGTCGCCGACGTCGCTCGGTCGTCACGGTCCTGGCGATCGTGGCGTACGTCGTGTTCGCCGGGGCGTCGGCGTCGGTCGTGCGGGCGGGCCTCATGGCCGGCGTCGTGCTCCTGGCCCGCGAGAGTGGTCGGGCTGGACAGGCCGCGACGGCCCTCGGCTGGACCGTGACCCTGCTGCTCCTCGCGGATCCTGGGCTGGTCCTGGACGCCGGCCTGCAGTTGTCCGCCCTGGCGACGGCCGGACTCATCGTGTGGGCGACACCGCTCACCGGCGCCCTCGACCGACTGGGACGTGGCCACCTGCCGGCCTGGCTGACCGAGAACCTCGGCGTCTCACTCGCGGCACAGGCGGCGACCCTGCCGCTGATCCTGGCCTCATTCGGGCGGCTGTCGCTCATCGCGCCCGCGGTGAACCTGGTCGTCGTGCCACTCGTCGCCCCCGCCATGGCGGCGGGGTTGCTGGCGCTGCTGGCCGGATCCCTCGTCACGGTCGGGCTGCCAGGCGTGCTTGGGGCGGTCCTCGCGGCGCCGGCCTGGGTCCTGCTGCGACTGACGGTCGGGATCGTGGAGGCCGCCGCGAGCGTGCCGTTCGCCAGCGTCGCGCTCCAGGCGCCGCTGGACCTCGTCACGGCAGTCGTCGCCGCCCTGCTGGTCGTCGGCGTCCATCGGCGCTACCGCGACCGCGCTGCCGCGGGCGGGTCGGCGACGGCACCGCCGATGACGCCGTCCTCCACGCCCGCCCCGGCCGGGACACGACGTGTGGCCTCCCGCTTCACGGCGGGACGCTGGTCCAGGCCGGCGGCGATGGCGCTGGCCGTGACGGTCCTCATCGCCGGGACGGTCGTCGCGGCCCGACCGGCCGGCGTCGCCCGCGTCACGATCCTCGACGTCGGCCAGGGCGACGCGATCCTCGTGGAGGGCTCTGACGGCGGGCGCCTCCTCATCGACGGCGGGCCGAACCCGAACCGGTTGCTGGTCGCCCTGGACGCGCGCCTGCCGCCCTGGGATCGGCGGATCGATGCGGTCGTGCTGTCGCACCCGCACGAGGATCATGTCGCGGGCCTCGCGCGGTTGCTCGACCGGTACCGGGTGCGTCGGGTCTTCGAGCCGGGCACCCGCGGCCCGGGACCCGGCTATGCGGCCTGGCTCGCTCGGCTGGCCGGCCGGGGCGCGCCCGAACGACTCGGTCTGGCCGCCGGCGATCGGCTGACGGTCGACGAGATCACCCTGACCGTCCTGTGGCCGATCCGCGGCGAGATCCCCATCGAGCCGCCCGACGGCGGGACCGGCATCAACAACGTGTCGATCGTGCTGCTCGGGGCGATCGGCGATCGGCGGTTCCTGTTGGCCGGCGATGTCGAGGAGGAGATCGATCCGCGGCTCCTCGCCGCCGGCCTCCCGCGCCTGGACCTGCTCAAGGTGGCCCATCACGGCAGCCGGACCGCGACGACCCAGGCGTTCGTGGATGCCGTCCGACCACGGATCGCGGTCGCGTCGGCGGGGACGGGCAACCCCTATGGACACCCGACGAAGCAGACCATCGAGCGACTCCAGGCCGCCGGGGCCCAGGTCTATCGGACCGACCGGGACGGCTCCGTCAGCGTCACGTTCGGGGCGGCCGGGCTATCCGTGGATCTCGAGGGTGCCCGAGCCGCCGAGCGGCCATCGCCGGCTGTCCCCGCGGCTGCCGGGCCGACCGACGCCGCCCTCGCCGACACGAGAGCCAAGGTGAACGCCGCCGCCTTCCGTTGTGCGATCCCGGTGACCGCGCTGGTGCCGGAGCGAGAGCCGACCCCACCGCCGGCGCCGCGTCCGACAACGTCCGACCGGCCCGCCGTGGCCGTCGGGTACCATCGACCCGATGACGGTACCCCGGCGCGTGGAGGCCGCCTCCCTCCTGCTCTCCCTGGATCCCCCGCCCTGGTTCCTGCGGCACGCGCGCGCCGTGGCGGAGGTCGCGGCGTTCCTCGCGGCCCGGATCGAGGCCGCCGGGATCGCCGTGGATCGACGGCTGGTGGAGTCGGCGGCGCTGCTCCACGACGTGGACAAGGGACTCCCCGGGGACGACCCGGCCCGGACCCTTCCGCACGGCGACGGCTCCGCAGCCTGGCTCACCCGGCACGGGCACCCTGAGCTGGCCCGCGCGGTCGCCGGCCATCCGGTCACCCGGCTCGTCGATGGAGAGGCCTACCAGCGCTGGGCGGCCTTCGCGACCCGCGAGGAACGGATCGTGGCGTACGCGGACAAGCGCGCCGGCCAACGCCTCGAGACCCTGGACGAACGGTTCGCGTCGTGGCGCCGCCGCTACCCGGAGCGGACCGTGGACGGACGCCGCGAGGGCTGGGATGCGGCGACCTGGCTGGCCGTCCGGGCGCGGGCGGGCCGGCTGGAGGCCGATGTCTGTCGGGCCGCCCGGATCCGGCCGGACGAGGTCCGCCGACTGGCATGGACGGCCTCGGCCCTGCGATCCGCCCGCGCCGGCCTGGCCGGGGTCGCCGCGTGACCACCTCGCCGCTGGCCTGGTTCTGGGGCGATGACGACCTGTCGGCGGCCCGGGCGGTCGACAAGCTCGCTGCCACCCTTGGCCAGGAGGCCGGGTCGCCGCTGGAGCGCTGGGAGCTGCGTGGCTCGCTCGATCGGGCGGCCAGCCAGGTGGCGGAGCTGAACGAGCGCGTCGCCACGGCGGTCATGTTCGGCGGCGGCACGCTGGCCGTCGTGACCGGCATCGGCGCGTTGGCGCGGACCAACGACCGACGCGACGAGCTCATCCGCACGCTCGGGTTGGTCGCGCCGGGCAACGCGCTCGTCATCCTCGAGGCCACCAAGACCGGGACCAAGGCACCGAGCCCGAAGAAGCTCGTCGACGCCTTCGAGGCCGCTGGTGGCCAGGTCCGCCTCTTCGCCACCCCGAAGGCCGGCAGCCTGACCGGCTGGATCGAGCACGAGGCGCGCGACCAGGGCGTGGCGCTGGGTCCCGGCGCCGCGAAGGAGATCGCCCAGCGCCTCGGGGCCTTCGTGACGCAGGGCGATGTCGAGCGACGCACCCAGACCTGGCTGGCCGCGAGCGAGCTGACGAAGCTCGCCCTCTACCGCGATGGCGGCGAAGTCACCGTCGACGATGTCCGGGCGCTCGTCCCCGAAGCCATCCCGGCCTCGGTCTGGGCGTTCAGCGATGCCGTCGGGGAGCGCCAGCGCGACAAGGCGCTCGAGGTCCTCACGCGGCTCCTCGACGTGACGCCGGAGCCGATCCTGACCAACGTCCTCCACCGACGGATCCGCGAATTGCTCGAGATGAACGACCGCATGACGTCGGGCGAACGACTGCCGGCGGCGGCCAAGGCGATGGGGATCTCGAGCCAGTTCCGCGCGGAGACGCTGGCCGGTCAGGCGCGAGCGTGGACGGTGCCGGAGCTCCATGCCGCGCTCGATGGGGTCCTGGAGCTGGACGCGATGGTGAAGGGCGCCCCGGACACCGGACAGGACGCCGCGCAGCGACGACTGGCGTTCACGTTGTGGGTGGTGGACCACGTCGGGCGGGCCCCGGTGGCCGTGATGGCCGGAGGAGGGACCCGGGCGGGCTAGCGGCTAGGCCAGCCGACTCGAGTGAACGGGGCGGCGAGCGCCCCGCGCCGTCAGTCGGCGGAGGACCAGGCCTGTTCCTGGACGACCAGGTCGCTTTCGATGGCGAAGACGCAGCGGCCTTCGCCCAGGTCCAGCAGTTCGATCAGGTCCGGATCGATGTACAGCTGCGAGCAGTCCTCGCACAGGCCGCCGGGGATGCCGAAGCACAGCCGCTCGCTGCGGTCGGGCAGGCGGAACGTCGTATCGAATCGGGTCGTGATGAGCCGACGTTCACAGGCGGGGCAGCGATCTCGCAGGCGGGACATGTGGGGATGCTAGGAGTCGGCACCTCCGAGGGGGCATGACCCCAAGGTACCCCCACCCCCCTAGGACCCACCTAGTCGCACCGGCGGCGGCCGCACCTGCGACCGGCGGGCGATCCGCTACTGGACGCGCAGGATCGTCTTCGCCTCGGCCCAGTGCTTCTCCAGGCCGTAGTAGTCGCGCTCGGGCGGCGTGAGGATGTGGACGACGACGGACCCGTAGTCCAGGAGCACCCAGTGCGAGATGGGCGTCCCTTCGCGGCCGAACGGCTTCGTCTTCTCGTCGCGCAGGGGTCCGACGATGCCGTCCGCGATGGCGTCCAGCTGGCGCTCCGAGCCGCCCGAGCAGATGACGAAGTAGTCGGCCAGCGTCGTCAGGGCCGTCAGGTCCAGCAGGACGATGTCGGCGGCCTTCTTGTCCTCGGCCAGCTCCACGATGCGCCGGGCGAGCTCGAGCGGATCGCGCTCCTGCTTGCTCGCGCGCGTGCGGCGCTTGGGCATGCCATCGGCGGATGGCGACTGGACGATGTCGACGGGGGGCGTGGCGTCCGTCACGGTCAGGGGGTCCTCCTCGGGTCTCGGTAGAGTGCATGGTCCTCGATATGGGCCGCGACCGCATCCGGGACGAGATAGCGCAGCGAGCGCCCGGCGGCGGCCCGCGCGCGCAGGTCCGACGCGGAGAGCCGAAGACGCGGGCTGTCCAGCAGGACGACCCGGTCCTCGAGACCGGGGAAGTCGCGGGCGATCGCTTCGAGCGTCGTGTCGGGGAAGCCGTCGCGTGGCGCGACCGCGACGGTCGCCAGCTCCAGGATGCGGCGCGGCTCGCGCCAGGACGTGAACTCGGCGAACGCCTCGGCCGACACGATGAGGGCCAGCTCCGGCGGCTCGCCGGCGGCCAGTCGCGCCTCGCGCAGGGCGGTCAGCGTGTCCACCGTGTACGACGGGCCGTCGCGGTCCAGCTCGATCCGGCTCACCGCGAAGGCCGGGTTGCCGGCGATGGCCAGCTCGAGCATGGCCAGGCGCTCGTCACCCGCGGTGATCGTCCGGTCCTGCTTGTGGGGCGGGATCCCGGCCGGGATGAACAGGACGCGCTCCAGCCCGAGCGCCTCGCGAGCCTCCTCGGCGACGGCCAGGTGGGCGATGTGGACGGGATCGAACGTCCCGCCGAGGACGCCGAGTGCCCCGGTCGAACCGGCCGTCCGGCCGCCGGCCGCGGCCGTCACCGTTCCTCCCAGGGGTCCATCCCCCACTCCAGTTCCGCCGGGCCGATCCGGACGAGGTCGCCGGCCTGGATGCCGGCCCGCCGCAGTTCGGCATCGATGCCCATCTTGGCCAGGTTGCGCTGGAACCGTTCCGCCGATTCCTCGACATCGAAGTTGGTCTGGGCCGCGATCCGCTCGATCCGCGTGCCGCGGACCCGGAACACGCCGTCCTCCTCCGGCTCGACCAGGAACCCGTCGCCCATCGCCGAGATCCGGTGCACGACGACCCCGGACGGTTCCGGCGGCTCGGCCAGCCCCGCCACGTCGGGGAGCATCTCGGAGAGGCGCGCGCGGAAGACGTCCAGGCCCTCGCCGGTCATCGCCGAGATCGGCTCGCAGACGAGGCCATCCGCCGCCCGGGCGTCGCGGAACGCCGGCCACGCGTCCACTGCGGCGGGTTGGTCCAGCTTGTTGAACGCGATCAGCATCGGCTTCTCGAGGAGCGCCGGGTCGTGCAGCCGGAGCTCCTCGCGGATGACCCCGAACTCCCACTCGGGATCGCGCCCGGAACCGTCGACGAGATGGACGAGGATCCGGGTCCGCTCGACGTGGCGCAGGAACGCGTGGCCGAGGCCGGCCCCGTCGCTGGCACCCTCGATGAGGCCGGGCACGTCGGCGATCGTCGGGCGGCGTTCGTCCTCGAGGCCCAGGTCCATGACGCCCAGGTTCGGCTCGAGGGTCGTGAACGGGTAGTCGGCGATCTTCGGTGTCGCCGCCGTCAGGGCCGCCAGCAGCGTGGACTTGCCGGCGTTCGGCAGCCCGACCAGGCCGATGTCGGCGATGAGCCGCAGCTCCAGGCGCAGCCAGTGCTCGACGCCGGGCTCGCCCTTCTGGGCGTGCTTCGGGGCCTGGTGCGTGGATGTCTTGAAGTGGGTGTTGCCGAGACCGCCGCGACCGCCGCGCGCGACCATCGTCTGCTGGCCGACCGCGACGAGGTCGCCGATCAGCTCGCCGCTCTCGTCGTCGTAGATGGCCGTCCCGGGCGGCACGTCGAGGACCAGGTCCGTGCCGGCCTTGCCGTGGCGGCGGGATCGCTCGCCTCGACCGCCGGACGTCGCCTTGAAGTGGTGCTTGAACCCGAAGTCGCGCAGGGTCGTCTGGCCGGCATCGACCCGCAGGTAGACCGATCCGCCGCGTCCGCCGTCCCCGCCGTCCGGGCCACCGCGCGGCACGTGGGCCTCCTGTCGGAAGGTCGCGGCCCCGTCGCCGCCGTCGCCGGCACGGACCCAGATCTTCACGCGGTCGAGGAACATCAGGGAGAGTCTCGCACAGCCGACCGTGGGAACCGCCGCAGCGGGAGGACCAGGATCAGGAGCGGCGAGGTCCTACAGGTAGCCGAGCGGATTGACGCGCGAGCCACCGTCCCAGATCGGGCCCTTCCAGACCTCGAAGTGGAGGTGCGGTCCGGAGGCGTTGCCCGACTGGCCGACTCCGGCCGACCTGGTCGCCCTTGCCGACCGACTGGCCACGACCGACCGACACGCCCGACATGTGGTTGTACGTGGTGTACAGCCCGGAGCCGTGGGCGATCCAGACCTGGTAGCCGCCGCCGTTGCTCTTCCAGCCGGCGAAGATGACCGTGCCGCCGGCCGCCGCGCGCACGCGGGAGCCGTAGTCCGCGGCGATGTCCAGGCCGTAGTGGCCGTAGTGGTAGTACTGGCTGATGTAGTTGCCGCCGCCGACGACCGGCCACAGCATCGACCCGCCGTTGTAGGTGCGCGGGGTGCTGACCGTGCCGCCGCCACCGCCGGTGGAGCGTGGCTTGGTGGTCGTGGTCACCTTGATGACCGGCTTCGGCTTCGGCGTCGCGATGCCCTTGCCCGCGGCGTTCGGGACGACGAGGACCTGGCCGACGACGAGGTTGGGATCCTCGATGCCGTTCTCGGTCAGGATGTCGGCCGCCGTCCACGTTGTAGCGGTCCGCGATCGAGTCGAGCGTGTCGGTCGCCTTGACCGTGACGACGAGGCCGGTGACCGGCGGGATGGTCAGGACCTGGCCGATGTGGAGGTCGTCCTTCGACTTGAGGTCGTTCGCCCACCAGACGGTCATCATCGAGACGTCGAACTTGCTGGCGATGCCGGTCAGCGTGTCGCCGGCCTTGACCTTGTAGGTGCGCAGCAGGGCCTTGCCGTCCGCGACGGTCGTGTTGACCGCGACCGGCTTCAGGAGCGTGCCGTCCTCGAGGAACGGCCCTTCGACGGCGGTCTCGTCCTGGACCAGCGCCTCGGCGGCGGCCAGCTCGGCGACGATCGCCGGGTCGCTGGGGTAGGCGCCTGCGACGGTCCCGCCCTGGCCGGTCTCCGTGCCGTCGGTGTCACCGGTGTCGCCACCGACGACGACCCGCGGGGCGGCGCCGTCACCGTCCGGCCCGCCGACCGGTCCCGAGCCGCTCGCGGAGACGCTCGCGACGGAGGCGATGAGGACGATGCCGGCGACCGACACCGCGAGGACGCGGTCCTGGCCGATCCGGCCTATCAGGCTTCGACGAAGGGGTCGGGCCGCAGGGGCGATCCGACGGCCGGTCCGTGCCGGCAGGAGGTGTGCGATGCCGGCGACTTCACGCAGACGGGTCCGGACCTGGGCAGCCATGGGGAGGCTGGGGGTCGGGAAGGTCGCGAGTGTCGGGCCTTCGCTGCTAGGTCGACGCAGTCGTCCGATGACGCGCTGGACGCCGACCGGTGCGTTGAGCAATACGGTCTCCTGGCGTGTGGACGGTCGCGGCGCGTGGGGGCGCGGGGACTGGGGATCGGGGGACCGTCCAAAGGTCGCGGATTCGAGCTGGGGTTCTCTTCTTCGCGGCCGAAACGCCCGTTGACGACGGGCTTACGACATCCGGCCAACCGTACCATGGGCTCGAAGGACCTTGCAAACGTCTCGCAGCCCGCGGGACGCCTTCCGGGTGCTCCCCGGCAACGGTCAGCTGTCGAGGTTCTTGGTCAGCGACGCCAGGAATTCGGCGTTGGTCTGGGTCTTGGCCAGGCGGTTCAGCAGGATCTCGATGCCCTCGTTGGCCCCGACCGCGGACAGCATCCGGCGCATCGTCCAGACCATCTTCAGGGTCCCGTCCTCCAGGAGCAGTTCCTCGCGACGGGTGCCGGAGCGCTGGACGTCGATCGACGGGAAGATGCGCTTCTCGGCGAGCTTGCGGTCCAGGATGAGCTCCGAGTTGCCGGTGCCCTTGAACTCCTCGTAGATCACGTCGTCCATGCGCGAGCCGGTATCGACCAGGCACGTGCCGATGATCGTCAGCGAGCCGCCCTCCTCGATGTTCCGCGCGGCGCCGAAGAAGCGCTTGGGCGGATAGAGGGCGATGGGATCGAGGCCACCCGACAGCGTCCGACCGGATGGCGGCAGGGCCAGGTTGTAGGCGCGCGCGAGGCGCGTGATCGAGTCGAGCAGGATGACCACGTCGCGGCCGGTCTCGACCTGGCGCTTGGCGATCTCGAGCGCCATCTCGGCGACGTGGGTGTGGTTCTCGGTCGGCTCGTCGAACGTGGAGCTGATGACCTCGCCCTTGACGCTGCGGCGCATGTCCGTGACTTCCTCGGGTCGCTCGCCGATGAGGGCGACCATCAGGAGGATGTCCGGGTAGTTGGCGCTGATGCCGTTGGCGATCTGCTTGAGGAGCATCGTCTTGCCGGCCTTCGGCGGGCTGACGATGAGGGCGCGCTGGCCCTTGCCGATGGGGTTGACCAGGTTGATCAGCCGCTGGCTCAGGTTCTTGGGATCGGTCTCCAGGTTGATCAGGACGTCCGGGTGGACCGGGGTCAGGTCGCCGAAGACCGGGCGGCGGCGGGCCGTCTCGGTGTCGACGCCGTTGACCGAATCGACCCGGAGCATGCCCCAGTACTTCTCGGCTTCGCGCGGCGCGCGGACGGCACCGGCCACGCGGTCGCCGATGCGGAGGCCGAAGCGACGGACCTGGCTGGAGCTGACGTAGACGTCATCCGGGCTGGGCAGCAGGCCGTGGCGGCGCATGAACCCGAAGCCCTCGTCGACGATGTCGAGGATGCCGCTGGCGTAGTCGTGGCCGGCGCGCTCCGTCTGGGCCTGCAGGATCCTGTCGACGAGGTCGTCCTTGCGCTCGCCGGTCGTCGCGTCGACTTCGAGGTCGCGCGAGACCTGGCGCAGTTCGGCGACGCTCATCTCGCGGAGGTCGCCGACCTCGAGGTCGTTCCGCTCGCGGGCGGCTTCGAGTTCCTGCTGTTCCTCGAACTCGCTGACGGGCGCCACGCGGGCATTCATGGGGGCGCGGCGACGAGGTCGTCGGTTGCGGGAGCTCTGGTTGCGCTGGTCGGGGCCTGATCCGGGCATCTGGGTAGGGTCACCTGAGGGGAAAGGGCCGGTCGCGGGGACCGGTTAGGCGGGGACCGGACGGGCATGGCGCGCGGACTGCCGCTGCGTGGGTGCCGTTCGGGATGCGTGAATCATAGACCTGCGGATGACGCGACGTCAATGTCCCACGCTCAGATGATGCGGACGGCGGTGCTCGGGCCCACCGGGCGAGATGCTCACATGAGCGACTTGTATCTCAGATGGGCGACGACTACCATCGGTCGCGATGACCCTCGAGGTCGGCCAGCCGCCGGCAGCCGCAGCCGCGACCTCCCTCGCAAGCCAGGTCGCCCGCCTCTTCTTCGATCGCGGGATGACCAAGGTGGAGATCGCCGCACACCTTGGCATCTCGCGGTTCCGCGTCGCGCGGCTGCTGGATGGCGCACTTGCCAGCGGTCTCGTCCGGATCGAGTACCGCGACGTCCCCGCCGAGGATCGCACGCTCGCCACGGCGCTCGAGGAGCGCTTCGGGCTGAGCCTCGGCGCCGTGGCGGCCACGTCGGACGGCGTGGCCCGGCTGGCCGGTCCGGTCATCGACGGGCTCATCGGGCCGACCGACGTGGTCGGCGTCGCCTGGGGGTCCACGCTGGCCGCGGTCGTGCGCGAGATCCCGAGCCGTCCCGGATCCTCGGTCGAGGTGGTCCAGCTCGCCGGGAGCTCCGTGCGCCTGGGGCGCGGTCTCGACGCCGGGGAGCTGGCCCGCGGGCTGGCCGAACGGTTGGGCGGGACGCATCGGGCGATCTATGCCCCCGCCTTCGTCGAGAACGCGACGCTCCGGAGCGCCCTGCTGCGGGAGCCGGAGGTCGCCGAGACCGTGGCTCGCTTCAGCTCGGTGGACCTCGCCATCGTCGGGATCGGCGCGATGCCGGTCGAGGGCCGCGAGGCCGCGTCGTCGCTGCTCGGGTCCGGCGTCCTCGATGACGCGGATGTCCAGCGGCTGGCGGCGGCAGGCGCGATCGGGGACCTGGTCGTCCACCCGTTCGATGCGACCGGGGCGTTCGTCGCCCCGGACCTGGCGGCCCGGGCCATCGCCATCCCCGTAGACGTGCTCCGGGCCGTCCCACGGGTCGTCGCGGTGGCGTACGGCACGCAGAAGGCCGCGGCCATCCGGGGCGCCCTCGCGACCGGCGTCGTCCGGATGCTGATCACGGACGCCGCGACGGCCCGGGCCGTCCTGGACCGACCATGACCGGCAGCGCCCCACGGGCGACTGCGCGACCGGGTCTGCCTCATCACCGGCTCGACCGGGATCGCCGAGGCGACGGCCGTCCGGTGCGCGGCGGAGGGAGCGCGGGTCTTCATCGTCTCGCGGACCGAGTCGCACGCTCGCGGGCTCGCGGGGCGGCTCGTCGACGACGGCGGTGACGCCAGCTGGGCGGTCGCCGACCTGACCGACGAGGCGCAGACCGAGGCCGCCGTCGCGGCGGCGGTGGCGCGCTACGGTCGGATCGATGGCTTCTTCTCCGTGGCGGGCGGGAGCGGGCGACGGTTCGGCGACGGACCGATCCATACCGTGACCGGCGACGCCTGGGAGGCCACGGCAGCGCTCAACCTGCGGACCCAGATCCTCGCCTGCGCCAGCGTCGTCCGGGCGATGCGGGCCCAGCCGCCCAACGACTCCGGCACGCGCGGATCCATCCTGCTGCTGGGCAGCGTCACCACGGAAGCCCCCGTGCCGGAGCTGTTCGCGACCCACGGATATGCCGCCGCGAAGGGGGCGCTGACGGCGTTGATGACGACCATGGCCGCGACCTATGCGACCGAGGGCATCCGGGTCAACCTCGTCGCGCCGTCACTCACCGCGACGCCGATGGCCGGCCGCGCCGCCGCCGATCCGCACATCCGGGCCTACGCCACCCGCAAGCAACCGCTGGCCGGCGAGATGATGGATCCCGACGAGGTCGCCCAGGCCGCCATCTACTTCCTGTCCGACGAGTCGCGTGTCGTCACGGGCCAATCGCTCGCGGTCGATGGTGGCTGGTCGGTCATCTCCACGACGGCGGACCGACCGTGAGCGACCGCTGGCCGACCGATCGCCGAGGTCGATGTCTGCGTCGTCGGGGCTGGGTCCGCGGGCTCGACCGCGGCCATCGCTGCCGCCCGCGCCGGCGCCTCGGTCCTGCTCATCGATCGGCTGCCGTTCCTGGGCGGCACGAGTACCGCGGTCCTCGACACCTTCTATGGCTTCTACACACCGGGCGCCGAGTCGCGCAAGGTGGTCGGCGGCATCGCCGACGACGTCGTGGCCGGGTTGCGGGCCCTGGGGCCGGTCGTCGAGCGACCGAATTCGTACGGCGCCGGGACGGGGGTCACCTACCTGGCGGATCACCTCAAGGTCGTCTGGGAGCGCCTCGCCAGCGACGCCGGGGTCCGGATCCTGCTGCACGCCACGGTCCAGGACGTCGAGGTCCGGGACGGTCGGGCGGACGCCCTGGTCGTGGCGACCCGGGCCGGCCTCGCGCGCGTGCGCGCGACGACCTTCATCGATGCGTCCGGTGACGCGGACGTGTGCGCGTTCGCCGGGTTCGGGTACGAGACGGCCGGCGACCTGGATCCGGCCCAGACGCTGACCACGACGTTCCGGATGGCCAACGTGAACCTCGAGCGGCGGCGGACGATCGACACCGCCGAACTCCACCGGCTCATGGCGGAGGCCGGCGAGGCTGGCGGGTACGACCTGCCCCGGCGGGAGGGCAGCGATCACATCACGCCGATCGATGGGGTGACCGCCACGGTCATGACCCGCCTGCCCTCGACCCGCCGCTCCGACGACGGCCGCACCGTCAACCCGACCGACCCGTGGTTCCTGACCGATGCCGAGATCGCCGGCCGGCGCCAGGCCCTCGAGTACGCCAGGTTCCTGGTCGATCGCGTGCCCGGCTACGAAGGCGCGTCGCTGGTCGGACTCGGGACGGGCATCGGGGTCCGCGAGACGCGACGCGTGTACGGCGACTACCGGCTGACACGGGACGACGTCCTGTCGGCCCGGGACTTCGACGACGCCATCGGCCTGTGTGGCGCCCCGATCGAGGACCACCACGGCGGGGATGGCACGACGTGGGCGTACCTCCCGGATGGCGCGACGGTCGGCATCCCCTATCGAGCGCTGGTCGTCCGCGACGCCGCCAACGTGCTGGTCGCCGGGCGCTGCTTCTCGGCGACGCACGACGCGCATGCCTCGGTCCGGTCCATGGCCCAGTGCATGGCGATGGGCCAGGCTGCCGGGACGGCCGCCGCGCTCGCCACGAGCCGCGGTCACGATCCACGCGACGTGGACCACGCCGTGCTCCG
>CAVTWU010000003.1:0-11969 GCA_963738475.1 uncultured Chloroflexia bacterium | reverse complement strand
CTGGCCCCGGACTTCGAGGGCGGCGAGCCCCTGGCATCTGCGAGGATCAGGTTGCCCCACCAGTACGGTCGGGAAGCCACCGCGTCCGAGATCGCGGTGATCGCCTCCTCGACGGCCGTCGCCTCGCGAAGGGCCGTTTCCACGAGGCGATCGTAGTTCCCGTGGCGAGGCTCGGTGATCAGCACATTGTTGACGCACGCGAACAGCCCGTGTCGGTTCGCGCCGACGGACAGCCCGGAGAAGACGCTCTCCACCGTGTCGTCGGCAGCGAACGTCTCGAGTCCCTTCGGGCCGAACACGTCTGCATCGAGCACGACGCGATCCGAGAAGCGCGTCTGGGCGAAGTCCTTGTTCTTGAAGAGCAGGACCTCGTCTCATTGACGTGAACCGCGCCGATCGTGCACATGGGCATCCCTGGAGTCGGGACGGATGGACCATGCGAGCGCCATGCGGACCGGCACGATGCCACTTAGTACGGAGTCTCGAACCATGATCATCAAACGGCTCGACGACATCCTGGACACCGACCGCCACGTCACTGGCGACGGCTGGGAGAGCCGTCGGCTCGTGCTTGCTGACGAGGGCCTCGGCTACTCCCTGCACGACACGGTCGTGGAGGAGGGAAGCGAACTGACCCTGAGTACAAGAACCACATCGAGGCCAACTACTGCATCGAGGGCGTCGGCGAGGTCGTCGATGTCGCCACCGGTGAAGTCCACCCGGTCGCGCCTGGGACGCTCTACGCGCTGGACAAGCACGACGCCCACATCCTGCGGGCCCTGAAGGGGCAGTTGCGATTGGTCTGCGTCTTCACGCCAGCCCTAACCGGCCGCGAACGCCATGACGCCGACGGCAGTTATGCGCTGATGGAGTAGGCGCCGGTCGTCGACGTGAGTGAGGGTCGCTCATCGACACGCATCGTCAACCAGCGTTGGCCTGGTCGTGGGTCCTGGTAGTCGACATCCCGACGCTCGATGGCGGGGCGTCGATCGTCGTGCCGAGGGCCACAGCCATCCGACGGTAGCGGCTGGCCGAAGAACAGGCATGGATGCCGCCATGGACCTGAGTGTCGCGCATGTCGACTGATCGCCGTCGGCAATGGATCACCGTGGCCAGCTTCGTCTTGACCGTCGCGATCAATGGCCCTGCCGACGCTCTCCCGATCAACGGCCAGACCACCGCTTCGATCAGTGATCGGCTCGACGTCCTGGCATCCCGGCCGGCTATGTGTTCGGGATCTGGGCTCTCATCTATGTCCTCCTCGCCTGCGTTCACCATCGACCAGGCGCGTCCGTCGCGAGCCCCGGCGACCCCACGCTCCGACGGCTGGGCTACCTACCGGCCCTGACCGGCGTGTTGAACTCACTCTGGCTGCTGCTCTTCCAGTACGAGGTATTCCTCGTCACGGTCCCGATCATGGTCGCGTTGCTCCTGACGCTCATCTCGATCAATGCCGTGACCTTCGCGGACCGGGAGCCGGCTGGCCGGGGTCGGCCGCTGGACGATCCGCCTGCCGTTCTCGGTCTATCTCGGGTGGATCACCGTCGCGACGATCGCGAACATCGCGCAGACACTCGACGCGATCGGATTTGATGCGTTCGGCGTCGCTCCCACCCTTCGTCGCGGCCGCGGTGCTCACCGTCGGGGCGGCCATCGCCTTCACATACGTGTGGCAGTTCGCCGATGTGGCCTACGGCGCGGTCATCGTGTGGGCCTACATCGGGATCGCCGTCAAGGCAGGCTGGCACGACGCTGGTGCCGCTCGTCGCGCTGACCGGCGCCTTCGTGGTCGGCGCCCTGGTCTTGACGACCCTGGTACGAGGTCGGAAACCTGCGTCGTCGAGGATGGTCGGGGTCCACGCCACCGTGGTCGAGGGCACGCTCGCCCGTAGCTGACCGACCAGGTCGACCCAGCTCCGCCGCACGGGGAAGGGGAACCGGGCTCCACCACCCAGGGACCTTCACGGTCGCTGCGCTGGGGCCGGTTGAGCCCGCCCGAGCGCTGCGCTAGACTCTGGCCTCTCCCGAGCGGGAGTAGCTCAGTCGGCAGAGCGTCTGCTTCCCAAGCAGAAGGTCGAGGGTTCGAGACCCTTCTCCCGCTCCACTCCCCATCCGCGCCCAGCGCGAAACCCGCCGACGTTCCGCGCTGCGCGAAATGACACGGGACTTGCGTTTCTTGCGTTTTGCCACGATGATGGCCGAATGGATGACGAGGTGTGGATCCGGACCGGGGATGCTGCACGCATCCTGGGTACGTCTCGCCAGCATGTGGTCGACCTGTGCTCGCAAGGACTGCTGTCATGTGTGCGCCGCCCGACGCAACGGCTCTTGCGTCAGAGCGAGGTCCTGTCGTTCGCCCAGCGAGGGTCGCGGCCGACTCTAAGTCGAGACGAGCGTCAGTCGTTGTGGCTGCACGCGGCCGTGGCCGGCCGTCTCGCCAGCGATCCGTCAGGGACCCTCGGTCGAGCGCGGCGCAATCTGGAGCTGCTCAGCCGGGTGCATCCGTCGGGCATGAGCGCGCACTGGCTGTCCGCGTGGCGATCCGTGCTCGACAGCGGGCCTGAGGCGACCCTCCAGACGCTCACCTCCGCCTCGCCGACCGCCATCGAATTGCGCCAGAACTCGCCCTTTGCCGGGGTGCTCGCCGACGCCGAGCGACTAAGCGTTCTCACGGCGTTTCGCGACAGCGAGCGATCGGATCGCCGATGAACCTCGACCAACTTGAACATGTGCTCCGGGCGGCGTCCGCGATCGTCGACGAACCCGATGTCCTGGTCATCGGAAGCCAGGCCGTGCTCGGATCGATCCCCGATGACCAGCTGCCACTCGAGGCCACGACGTCGATCGAAGCGGACCTCGCGTTCTTCGATGACCCCGACGACGAGAAGGCCGACCGGGTCGATGGCGCGATCGGCGAGCTTTCGACGTTCCATGCGACGTACGGCTACTACGCTCAGGGCGTCAGCGTCTCGACCGCCACCCTGCCGGCTGGCTGGCGCGATCGCCTCGTGGCCCTGGCCACGCCGAACACCGCACCGGCTCGGGGCCTCTGCCTCGAGCCACACGATTGCGTCGTGTCCAAGCTCGTGGCACATCGCCCGAAGGATCTGGACTTTGCGGCGGCCCTGCTTCGCGAGAACCTGGTGGACGCCGACATCCTCGTCGAGCGGATCGGAGACCTGCCGTCGCCGATCGCCGTCAAGGACCAGCTCCGCGCCTGGGTGGCTCGACACCGCTCGTGACGGTCTCGTTCCCAAGCAGAAGGTCGAGGGTTCGAGACCCTTCTCCCGCTCCACTCCCCTCCCTGCCTGCCGTGCGAGCCCTCGCCACGCCGGCCGCGATCCGGAACGGCACCTCGCTAGAGTTGCGGCGTGGAGACGTATCCCCTCGATGAGGCGGCCCGGCGCGTCGGCGTCAGCGCAGATGAGCTTCGCCGCCTGTGCGACCTCGGGATCCTGACGCCTCGCGAGGACGGCCGGTTCACCCCGGCGCACCTCCGTCGGGCCTCGCTCGTCAAGAGCCTGGCTGACGCCGGGATCCAGATGGACGGCCTCGCGACCGCGATCGCGAGTGGCCAGGTCTCGCTCGACTTCATCGATGCGCAGGCCTTCGACCGCTTCTCCGCGCTGAGCGGGGACACGTTCGCCGAGGTGGCCGAGCGAACGGGCGTCCCGGTCGAGCACCTCCTGTTCATCCGCGAGGCGAACGGATCGGTCGCGGCGGCACCGGACGACCGGATCCGCGACGAGGAACTGGTGGTCGCGAACCTCGTCGATACGGCCATCAACGGCGGGATCCGACCGAGCGCGGTCGAGCAGGTCATCCGCGTGCACGGCGATGCCATGCGCCGCCTGGCCGAGACGGAGGCCGCCTTCTGGAACACGGAGGTGGTCCTGCCGGCGATCGAGTCGGGGAAGCGGGCGGACGAGATCTTCGGTGCGGACTTCGGCGACCGGATGAGTGCTGCGAGCGAACAGGCGCTCGTCGCGACGTACCACCTCCAGCAGCTGAAGGCGTGGACCGCCAACCTGATCGAGGGCCTCGAGCTGTCCCTGGCGGCGGTCGGTCTGCACACCCGTGCGGACCACCCGCCGGCGATGTGCTTCCTCGACATCTCGGGCTACACGCGTCTCACCCAGCAGTTCGGCGACGCGGCGGCCGCGAGGCTCGCCGAGCGACTCGGTCGCATCGTCGGGCAGACGGCGGCGCGCCATGGCGGACGCGCCGTCAAGTGGCTCGGCGACGGCGTGATGCTCCACTTCCCGGATCCGGCGCGCGGCGTCGTGGCGGCCCTCGACATGGCGGAGGTCGTGGTCGATTCGGGACTGCCGCCGGCCCACGTGGGCCTACACAGCGGGCCGGTCATCTTCCAGGAGGCCGACTACTACGGCTCCACGGTCAACATCGCGGCCCGGATCGCCGCCCACGCCAGCCCCGGCCAGGTCGTCGTCAGCCACGACGTGGTCGAGGCATCGGCCGACGTCATCGGCGTGTCCTTCGAGGACATCGGCCCGGTCGAGCTCAAGGGCGTCGTCGGCGCGGTGCGACTGTTCGAAGCGACCCGGGATCCGGGGACGCCGCAGCCGACGTGGGGCCGCACCAGCTCGCATAAGGCGTCCGGCGAAGGACGGCCTTCGAAATCAGGTGCCTCGACCGATCTCGATAAGGCGGCGGCCCGATGGCCGTGCGGCTCCCGAACCCAATGTGAGGTTCGACGGTGACCGATGGCGTCACCGACGGAAGGGAGATCGAGATGGACCGCTACACCCGACGCCAGTACTTCGAGCACCTGTGCCGGCTGCGCGACGGCTACGACGCACTCGGGACCGACGACACGACCAGCTGCCTCTCCATCGAGGACGCGATCGCCTACGCGATCGACCTCCTGGAGCGCCCGGCGACGTCGACGGCGGATGCCGACCAGGCCCACACCGAGGCCATCTAGCGGGTCAGGCCGTCTTCGTCCCCTCCGTGTCGAACGCCATCGCCCGCTGGAGCGCGGCCGCGCGCAGGTCCGCCGGGATCGCCACCGGGCCGCCGATCGAGCCGGCGTTGATCGCCGCCTGGGCCGCCTCCTCGACGACACCGCCGACCAGGACCGCGAGCTCCGGCGTCCGGTGGAAGACGAGCACGCCGTGGTTGGCCAGCAGCACGGCCGGGACGCCCGGGCGGACCGCGGCGCGGATGTTGGCGACCGCCTGCGCCGACCCGCGCGGACCGTAGGCCGCGACCGGCACGCCGTCGGCCAGCCCGAACATCGCGAGCGCCTCGATCCAGCAATCGATGGGCCGATGGGCGACCGCGAACGCCGTGGCGTACGGCGAGTGCGTGTGGACGACGCAGCCGACGTCGGCGCTGTCCTCGTACATGGCCGTGTGCATCGCCACGACCGCGCCCTGGATCGGCGGCAGCTGGCCCTCGAGCAGGGTCCCGTCGAGCCCGACCCGGACGACGCCGCCGGCGTCGAGGCCGCGCAGCGACGGAGCCGAGGTGAAGTACATCTCGTCGGCCCCGGGACCCGGATGCTCACGTTGCCGTGACCGTTGGCCGAGATCGCACCGCTGGCGACCACCCGCGCCGCGGCCTCGAGCACCTGGTCGACGAAGCTCCTTGTCCATCGAGTCCCTCCGTCTGGCGTGTCGTGCCGTGGGTCTGGAGTGTAAGGGCCGACGGGCGCCCGCTATCCTGCGCGTGACGAGCCATCGTCCGTCCTCGCGCCACCCATTGACGAGGTACCTGCATGGCCACCACAGCCGACGTCCTGCGCTCCATCCCGCTGTTCGAGGGGATGTCCGATGAGGCGATCGACGCCATCGCCGGGCTCGTCGAGGACCTCGAGTACCCGGCCGGGTCCGAGCTGACCCGCGAGGGCTACCCGGGCGAGTCGTTCATCGTCATCGTCACCGGGCGAGCCGCGGTCGACGTCGACGGTCGTCGGGTCCGCGAACTCGACGCCGGGGAGTTCCTCGGGGAGATCTCGCTGATCGACGGCGGGCCGCGGACGGCGACCGTGACGGCCATCGAGACGATCCAGGCCCTGGTCGTCCCCCGGGTGGCGTTCGAGCGCCTGATCAACGAGTTCCCTGTCGTGCGCTACGACGTCATGACCGCCCTGACCCGGCGGATCCGCGAGCGAGCGCCGGCCCTGTCCGACTGACGGGCAGAGTTCGCGACGCGACAGGTCCCGTCAGCCCGCTCGCACCAGATAGCGCTCCATCCCGGGCGTCCAGACGACCCGATCGTCGGCGGTGATCGCGAAGGCGTCGTAGCCGGGCTGCGTGCCGACCCAGTCCAGGCCCGGTGGACCCATGACGTAGATCGCTGTGGCGAAGGCATCCGAGAACGCCAGGCTGGGCCCGACGACCGTCACGCTGCGCAGCCCGCCGGCGACGACCCCTGAGCGGGGATCGACGATGTGCTCGCCCCGTTCGTAGGACCCGGAGGTGGCGACGGCACGGTCCGTGACAGCCAGGACGGCCGCCACGCGGTCGACGTGGTCCGGATGGCGGATGCCGACCCGCCACGGCATGCCTGGCGAAGCTTCGCCTCGGGCGACGATGTCGCCGCCCCCGTTGATCCAGTGGTTCCGCCCGCCGGCGCTGTCGATGACCAGGCCGCTTCCTCGAGCGCCCAGCCCTTCACGAACCCGGACGGATCGATCCTCCCGTCCGGACGATGCCGACGGGCATCGAAGGCGCCGTTCGTGACGACCGCCAGGTGATCGCAGACGGACAGGACCTGGCGGAGATCGAGGCTGGCATCGGCCTCGTCGAGCTCACCTCGAGCCAGCCGGCTGACGTCACTGTCGGCCTTGTACCGACTGAAGCGGGCATCGACATCCCGGAGCTGATCGAAGACCGCGTCAAGGACTCTCAGGCCTGACAAGCGGCTCGCGAACCTCGACCGACACCACGGTGCCCATGACGGTCTCCAAGCGGCGAAGGCTCGGCGCCCTGGCGTCGGGCTCGGCTGACGCGATCATCAGTACGCGAACCGTTCCGCGTGGATCTGGCGTCGCGACAGGCCAAGATCGCGCAGGGTCCGTTCCACGCGCTGCATCATCGGCACCGGGCCGCACAGGTAGACATCGTGATCGGCCAGCCCGGGACGAGTCGCTGGAGCGACGCCCCATCGAGCGGATCCCGGTCCGCGTCGCGCGGCCCCACGAGGTAGTGGATCCGGGCACCACGGGACCGGGCCAGCGTCTCCAGCTCGGCTCGATAGACGATGTCGCGCTCGTCGCGCACGCGGTACAGGAGGGTCAGGTCGCCGGGCTTGGCCGGCAGCGCCTCGAGCAGGGCCCGCAGCGGGGCGATGCCGATGCCACCGGCGATCAGCAGGACCTTGGGCCGCGTCCGCCGGGCGCCGGTCAGGACCCCGTACGGCCCCTCGATGAACACGCGCGTGCCGATCGGCATCGCCTGGAGCCGGCCCGACCAGTCGCCCAGCCCCTTGACGGTGATCCGCAGCCAGCGACCGTTCGGAGCCGACGAGATCGAGAAGGGATGGCCGCGCCACCACCCGTCGCGCGTGAGGAACCGCCAGACGAAGTACTGGCCCGAGCGGACGGCCAGGCGATCCATGTCCCGGCCGGACAGTAGATGGAGACGATGCCGGGCCCCTCGGTGACGACGTTCGTGACCCGAAGCTGGTGGCGGACCGACATGACGATGGGCTGCCCGACACGGAACGCCAGGATCAGGCCGATGGTCGCGACGTACAGCCCGACCCAGTAGGCCACGGCGACCGGATCGCTCGTGAAGTCGGCGCCGACGAACAGCTGGTGGAGGAACCCGAGCGCGATCGCCAGGTACGCATAGAGGTGGATGCCGTACCACGTCTCGTACGAGAGTCGGCGCCGGGCGGCGCGGACCGACGAGATCGCCACGACGCCGAAGAGCCCGGCACTGACCGTCGCCATCAGCACGTACGGGTAGGTCGTGATGAGGGTCCACAGCTCGGCGATGACGTTCGTGCCATCGCCCATCGCATAGCCGGTCGTCGTGAAGACCGCGTGTCCGAGGAGCAGCCACACGGTGGCGAACCCAGCCAGCGGTGGGCCGCGGCGAGGCCGTCCATCCCGAAGACCTGGTCGAGCCACGGGCTGCGTGACATCAGGACCAGCTGGATGAGCGCGAGGTAGGTGCCGAAGAGGGCCGTCACCTGGCCGATGGCGGTCAGCTGGCCGCCGAGCGTGGCGAGCTGGTCCAGTCCGCCGTGGCGGATCCACATCGCGGCGATGAGCAGGCCGTTCCCCACCAGGATCCCGACGATCTCGTACGCCCCGATCGACCAGGTCCGCGGGAGCGGGAGGGGGCGGCCGCGGCGGGGCGCCGCGTCGGCCGGTCCGAGGGCGCGCGGCGCCAGCGGTGCGACCGGGGTCAGCGACGATGGGCCATGCCGGACTGTGGGCCGGCCGGCTGAGAACCCTCTGAGAAGGGCTCTCATCGTCCCCTCAGGAACGGCGGCGACGCTGGGGCAGCCACATCCGAACAAGGAGTCCTCGCATGTTCCCCAAGCGCGGGGCCATCGCCCTCGTCACCACCGTCCTCGCACTCGTCCTCCTGCTGTCCTTCAAGACGCCCGACCGACCGCGTCACTCGGCGTCGCGACCGATGGCGCCGCCGCCGTCGCGGGCACGACCGCCAGCCCGACTCCGACCCGACGACCGACGTCCGGCACGACCTCCCCCGGCACCGGCTCGACGCGTCGGCCACGGCGAGGCCCGCCCCGACGGCCGCCATCGCGGCCGCGACGGTGACCGGCTCCACCGTCCAGACGCGGTACGGGGATGTCGCGGTGCAGATCACCGTCGAGAACGGCCAGATCGTCGATGTCCAGGCGGTCGCCCTGCCGACTCGCGGACGATCCGGCGAGATCTCCGACTACGTGGCGCCGATCCTCGCGAGCGAGGCGCTGCAGGCCCAGAGCGCGACGATCGACATCGTGTCCGGCGCCACCTACACGAGCGTGGCCTACGCCGAGTCGCTCCAGTCGGCACTCGACCAGGCTGGGATCGCCGCGGTCACCGCTCCCGTCGGCTGACCGGCGTGCAGGTCAGGAGAACAGCGCGCTGTACCCGTTGATGGCCGGCTGCCCGCCGAGATGGGCGAAGAGCACCGTCGAGTCGCGGGCGATCTCGCCGCTCGACACCAGGTCGATCAGGCCGGCCATCGACTTCCCCTCGTAGACCGGGTCCGTCACCATCCCCTCGAGCCGGCCGACGAGGCGCATCGCGTCCAGCGTCGACTCGTCCGGGATGCCGTAGATCCCGGCGTGATAGCGCTCATCGAGCTCGATCTCGTCGTCGCCCAGGTCGCGCTCGAGGCCGATGAGGGTGGCGGTCCTGCGGGCGATCCGGGCGACCTGCTCGCGAGTCTCGACGGGCTTCGCGGAGGCATCGATGCCGAGGATCCGACGCGGGCGCCCACCGGCGTCGGCCAGCGCCGCGGCCCCGGCGATCATCCCGGCCTGGGTGCTGCCGGTCACGGAACACACGATGACGGTATCGAAGAAGACGCCGAGTTCGCGCTCCTGGTCGGCCACCTCGTACGCCCAGTTGGCGTACCCGAGCCCGCCCAGCGGATGGTCCGATGCGCCCGCGGGGATGGCGTACGGCCGGCCGCCGCCCGCCTCGACCTCGCTCAGCGCGGTCTCCCAACTCTCCTTGAAGCCGATGCCGAACCCGGCCTTGACCAGGCGGACGTCGGCGCCGACCAGGCGGCTGATGAGGATGTTGCCGACCCGGTCGTAGACGGCATCCGGCCAGTCCACCCAGCTCTCCTGGATGAGGACGCAGCGCAGGCCGACATGCGCGGCCACGGCGGCCACCTGGCGAGTGTGGTTGGACTGGACGCCACCGATCGACACGAGCGTGTCGCAGCCGGTCGCGAGGGCGTCCGCGACGAGGTACTCGAGCTTCCGCGTCTTGTTGCCGCCGAAGGCGATCCCCGAGTTGCAGTCGTCGCGCTTGGCCCACACGGCCGCGCCCCCGAGATGCTTCGATAGCCGCCCGAGCGGTTGGACGGGCGACGGACCGAACATCAGGGGGTAGCGCGCGAAATCCCCGATCGCCATGGGCATCTCCTGAGCGGGCATTCGGATCGGTCCCAGCCTAGCGGTCCACCGCCTGTCGATTTCGGGCCGGTCCCGTTCGTCGTGTGGAGTGAACGCGGCAGACGATCGCGTCCGAGCGACGACGGAAGAGGGAACGACGATGGCGAACTACGTACTCGTGTATCACGGCGGCTCCATGCCCGAGTCCCCCGAAGAGGGCGCCAAGGTCATGCAGGCCTGGAACGCGTGGTTCCAGGAGCTTGGTGACGCGCTGGTCGACGGTGGCAATCCCGCTTCTGCGACCCGCACGATCGCCTCGGATGGCGCGGTCAGCGACACCGCCGACGGGCCGTCCGGCTATTCGATCCTGAAGGCCGACTCGCTCGACGCCGCCGTGGGCCTGGCGAAGGGCTGTCCCGTCCTGCACGGTGGCGCCTCGATCCAGGTCGTGGAGACGTTCAACGCGATGTGACCCGACGAAGGGCGGCGCCGACGACAGGATGGCGTCGCCCTTCGCCTCCCTCGGGCGTTGTCCATCCGTGACCTGCGTGTTACCGTAGCCGTCCTGTTACCGATGAGGAGGATCCCGATGGCGACCGGCAGCGGCACGAAGGACGATCCGTGGGTCCTGAAGACCCCACCCGGCACGTCGGAGTACCAGATGTAGCGCGACGAGGCCAGCGATCCGCCGACGATCGTCTGCCAGGTCGGCGGGACGCAGCTCAAGTACGACGCTCGCGGCCGATCGACGACCTCCACGCGATGCTCAAGGCGCACGGCGACTGGATGCCGCTCGGCGGCGCCGACGAGCAGAAGCCGGCACCCGAGGGCACCGTCGAGGCCTGGGGTCGCTCGGACGACCAACCCGGTCGGCGGCTGGTACGGCCTCAAGAAGGGCCTCCGCGGGCCGGTTCGGCGTGTACATGCCGCCGCTGCTCGAGGCGCTCGGCCTCGCCGAGGTCACCCACGACGCCAAGAACAACCGGATGCGCGCCCTCTGATCCGTGGCGCGTCCGCGCTGCCCGCCGGCGACCCGTTCGAGGCCCTCGGCGACCCGAACCGGCGGGCCATCGTCGAGCTGCTCGGCGCCGGCGAACGGTCCGTCCAGGAGCTCGCCGACGCCCTGCCGATCAGCCGGCCGGCCGTCTCGCGCCACCTGCGCCTGCTGAAGGAGGCCGGGCTGGTCGTCGAGGAGCCGCGCGGGACGCGGCGGATCTACCGGCTCCACGACGAGGGCGTCGAGGCGGTCCGGGCCTACCTCGAGCAGGTCTGGGGCGAGGCGGCGGCGCGCTTCCGGCTCGTCGCCGACGAACACGCCGCCCGGCGGCCGGACCGCGTGCCGGACCGATGATCGTGATCGAGCCGATCCGCCTGACGCTTCGAGGTCGACTGTCCCGCCGACCACGCCTTCGAGGTCTGGACCGCGCCGGATCGACCAGTGGTGGCCAGCGCGACCACACCGTCTCGGGCGATGCACGGACCTGACGGTCGTGCTCGAGGCCGCGCCCGGGCGGGCGGATCTTCGAGCGGACGGCCGAACGGCGATCGAGCACGACTGGGGCGAGGTCACCGTCTGGGAGCCGCCGACGCGCCTCGGCTACACTGTGGCACCTGAACCGCGACCGTCGCCGACGCGACCGAGGTCGAGATCCGGTTCGTCGACCCGAGGCGCGTCGACGACGCGGGTCGAGATCGAGCATCGCGGCTGGGAGCGGCTCGGCGGCCGACGGCGAGCGACCTGGCGCGACCGGAACGAGGCGGCTGGGCGACGCTGCTGCCGCACTACGTGCGCGACGCCGAGCGCCGCTGACGACGTCACGACGGTCGGTCACCGACTGCTACCGTACGACGATGTCGGTCGCCCCCTCGTCGGCTCCTCGGACGCCGGCGTCCCCCGCTCGTCCCACGCCGAC
>CAVTWU010000002.1:0-77824 GCA_963738475.1 uncultured Chloroflexia bacterium | reverse complement strand
GCTGCTACGCTTGCCCGCGATGAAGGGCATCGTCCTCGCCGGTGGCACGGCCACCCGGCTCTTCCCCCTCACGATCGTCACCAACAAGCACCTGCTGCCGATCTACGACCGGCCGATGATCTACTACCCGATCGACACGCTGGCCGGGATGGGCATCCGCGAGGTCATGGTCGTCATCGGCGGCAAGAGCGTCGGCGACGTCGTGGAGCTGCTCGCGGACGGCTCGCACTTCGGCCTGGACCTGACGTACCGCTACCAGCCGGGCGCGCTCGGGCATCGCCCATGCCATCGGCCTCGCCCGCGACTTCGTCGGCGACGACGCGTTCTGCGTGCGTCCTCGGCGACAACATCCTGCGCGGCGAGAAGCTCGCCAGCGTCGCGGCGGACTTCGAGGCCGGCCCGTACGGCGCCGGCACGCTGCTCTACCAGGTGCCGGACCCGCAGCGGTTCGGCGTGGCCGAGTTCGACGCCGACGGGCGGGTCGATCGGCTTCGAGGAGAAGCCGGCCGAACCCAAGAGCGACCTCATCCCCATCGGGGTCTACTTCCTGCGGCCCGACGTCTTCGATGTCATCGAGGGCCTGGCCCCGTCCGGCCGCGGCGAGTTCGAGATCACCGACGTCCTCAACCACTACATCCCGAGCGGCGGCCTGTTCACCCAGGTCTACGACGGCCACTGGACCGATGCCGGGACCGTGCCGTCCCTCCTGCGCGCGGCCGAACTGGCCGCCGCCGACGACGCCGAGGGCCGCCTGGCGCCGCCCGTCGTCCGACCGGTGGGCTGACGATCGCATGACGGACCGCGCCTTCGGGCGGCTGCTGGTCACGGGCGGGGCCGGGTTCATCGGCTCCTGCTATGTCCGCGACGTGCTGGGCCGCCGCGACGGGACGACGATCACGGTCCTCGACAAGCTCACCTACGCCGGCAACGAATCGAACCTGGACGCCGGTCCGCGCGGACCCGGAGGCGGCCGCCCGGCTGCGGTTCGTGCAGGGCGACATCGCCGACACGGACCTGGTGGCATCGCTCATCGGCGACGCGGACGCCATCGTCAACTTCGCCGCCGAGTCCCACGTCGACCGATCCATCCTGGATCCCGAGGCGTTCCTGCGGACCGGCGTCATCGGCGTCCATGTCCTGCTGGAGGCGGCCCGGACGGCGGCCCACCGGCCGCGCTACCTGCAGGTCTCGACGGACGAGGTCTACGGCTCGATCGACGTCGGCCACGCCACCGAGGACGCGCCGCTCGCGCCCGCGCTCGCCGTACGCCGCCGCCAAGGCCGCCGGGGAGTTGCTCGTCCGCAGCTACGTGATCACCCACGGCCTGGACGCCGTCACCACCCGCGGGTCGAACACGTACGGCCCGTACCAGCATCCCGAGAAGCTCGTCCCGCTGTTCATCACCAACGCGATCGACGACCAGCCGCTCCCGATGTACGGCGACGGGCTCCAGCGGCGCGACTGGCTCCACGTCGCCGATCACGCCGGCGGCATCGACTTCGTCCTGCGCCACGGCGAGGCCGGCGGGATCTACAACGTCGCCGGCGGCACCGAGATGACGAACCGCGACACCGTCGCGCTGCTGCTCGATCGGCTCGGCAAGCCGTGGTCGCTCGTCCGGACCGTGGAGGACCGGCCGGGCCACGACCGTCGCTATGCGATGGACGGCTCGAAGCTGACCGCGCTCGGCTGGGCGCCGTCGCGGACCGTTCGAGGACGGGCTCGCCGAGACCGTCGACTGGTACCGGGCCAACGAGCCGTGGTGGCGGGCGATCCGGTCCGGCGACTGGGACGCCTACTACGACCGCCAGTACGGCCGCCGCCTGACGACGAGCACCTCGGCGGACTGATGCGGGTCGCGGTGACGGGCGCAGCCGGTCGACTGGGGCGTGCGCTCGTCGCGGCCCTCGCCGATGCGCCCTTCACCGGTCCGGCGGGGCCGATCGCCTGGGACCGGACCGCGTTCGACCTGGATGCCCCGGACGGCATCGGCGCCCGGATCGACCGGGACCGCCCGGAGGTCGTCGTCCACGCGGCGGCCTGGACCGACGTGGACGGCTGCGCCCGCGAGCCCGAGCTGGCGATGGCCCGCAACGGGCACGCGACCGACGTCCTGGCGCGGGCCTGCGCGGAGCGCGGCCTGGACCTCGCGATCGTGTCCACGAACGAGGTCTTCGATGGGACGCTGCCGGACGGCGCGGCGTACGGCCCCGATGACGAGCCGAACCCGATCAACCCGTACGGCGTCTCGAAGCTGGCCGCCGAGGTCGCCGCCCGCGCCGCCTTCACGGGGAGTGCCGGCCAGCTCGGGATCGTGCGGACCGCGTGGCTGTTCGGGGCGCCCGAGACCGACTTCCCGGGCCGGATCCTGGCCGCAGCGGGACGCGCCCGGGACGCGGGCACGGCCCTGCGGATCGTCGGGGACGAGTGGGGGACGCCCACCTACACCCACGACCTGGCCGAGGGGATCGTCGACCTGCTCGCCGAGGACGCCGTCGGCGGGACCCATCACATCGTCAACGGCGGCATCGCCAGCCGGGCCGATTGGGCCCGTGACGTGTTCCGGCGGGCCGGGCTGACCGTCGAGATCGAGGAGATCGCCGGCGCCGACTGGCCGCGCGCCTCGACGCCGCCCGCCCGGGCGATCCTGGCCCAGACCCCGATGCCGTTCGGGACGCCGCTCCGGCCCTGGCCGGACGCGATGGCCGACTACGCCCCGACGCTCCTGCGGACCTGGCGGCGATCGGCATGACCCTGGACCGACCGCCGTCCGCGCTGCCCGGCGTCCGCTACGGGGCGGTCGCCCGACACGCCGACGACCGTGGCGCCTTCCGCGAGTTGTGGCGGGCGAGTGCCTTCGGGGACATCGCGCCGGCCGACGCGGGCGTCGCGACGGCGGATGCCGGGGCCGCGCCCGACGCCGTCCCGGCCCCACCTTCGTCCAGGCCAACCTGTCCACGTCGGCGTCCGGCGTCCTGCGCGGCCTCCATTTCCACCGGCGCCAGCTCGACTACTGGACCGTCGCGTCCGGTCGCGCGTTCGTCGCCCTGGTGGACCTTCGTCCCATGTGGCGTGGGCGGGGTGAGTCGCCCATCGTCGAGACCCGCGAACTCGTCGCCGACGAGTGGGTCGTCATCCCCAGCGGCGTCGCCCACGGGTTCCTCGCCCTGGGCCCGCTGGAGCTCCTGTACCTCGTGACGAACGAGTACGACGGCTCGGACGAGCTCGGCTTCGCCTGGGACGATCCGACCGCCGCCGTCCCCTGGCCACCCGTCCCGGACACCCCCGACGGCCACCCGATCCTGTCCGATCGGGACCGGTCCAACCCATCCCTCCTCGACCTCGTGGTGCGCCTACGCCACGAACCGTGACCCGAAGGGCCTAGGCCCGTTCGGGACCTTCCCGCGATTGAGCCGATGAGCGTGACGGGGGACGCTAGGCGACCGAGATCCCGGACCGTCCCTGCCGCGGAGCCCACATTGCGCAAGACCGTCGCCATCCTGATCCTGACCCTCGTCGCCGCGCTGGGGGCGTTCGTGCCCGTCGTCGCGGCCGCGGCGCCGGCCGAACCGAAGGTCGTGATCATCGTCGGCGCGACGCACGGCTCCACCTCGAAGTACCGCACCTACGCGGACCAGGCGTACGTCGAGGCGCGCAAGTACACCTCCAACGTCGTCAAGGTCTACAGCCCGTACGCGACCTGGACCAAGGTCAAGGCGGCGACCGTCGGGGCGAACGTCGTGATCTACATGGGCCACGGCAACGGCTGGCCGAGCCCGTACACGTACGACCCCAAGTACACGACGAAGAACGGGTTCGGGCTCAACGCCACGTCCGGGGCCGGCGACTCGAACAACAAGTACTACGGCGAGCCCGTATGTCTCGACGCTGGATCTCGCCCCGAACGCGATCGTCCTGCTCCACCACCTGTGCTACGCGGCCGGCAACTCCGAGCCCGGCCAGGCCGAGCCGAGCGTCTCGGTCGCCCGCCAGCGCCTCGACAACTACGCCGCCGGCTTCCTGAAGGCCGGCGCGTCCGCGGTCATCGCCGACGGCCATGCGGGCCCGGTGTCCTACCTGCGCTCCCTGTTCACGACCCACCAGACGATCGAGCAGCTGTGGCGGACCCAGCCGAACGCCAACGGCCACGTGGCCGTCTTCAACTCGACCCGGACGCCAGGGGCGACCGCCTTCTCCGACCCGAACACGACGACCTCGGGCTTCTACCGCTCGATGGTCGGCGACCGCACGATCACCACGGACGACATCCTCGGCGAGGCGTACAGCGACACCTCCACGGATCCGGCCACGCTGCTCGTCCCGGGCAATGCCGACGTGTCCGCCGAGGGCGCCGGCCTGTACGGCGACCCCGCCACGCTCACCCCGGCCGTCGCCGGCGAGCCCGACGCGACCCTGTCCGCGGGCACGCGCCTGCGGGTCATCGGGTCCGCGGGGGCGGTCGCCACGGATGGCAGCGCGATCGTCCACGTCCAGGGCGTCGATGACGAGTCGATCGATGGCTACATGGCCGCCGGCACCTTGACCGCGCGCGACAGCCGCGCCCCGGTCGTCCGCTCGCTCCAGACGGGTGGCAGGTTCTCGCCCAACGGCGACGACACCCTCGACACGACGACGATGACCGGCCGCCTCTCCGAGTCCGCTGACTGGACCCTCCGCGTCCGCGACAGCTCCGAGACGCTCCTGTTCGCCCAGAGCGGATCCGGGAGCACGTTCTCCGCGACCTGGGACGGGACGGCGTCCGGCTCGGTCGTCCCGGACGGCACCTACGCGGTCAGCGTGACGGCGCAGGACGCCTGGGCGCAATGGACCCACCACCTCCACCGCGTCGGTCGTCGTCGATACCGCGCCGTCGCAGTTGACGGCCTTCTCGCCGGAGCCCGACGTCCTGAGCTGGTTCGCCCCCAACGGCGACGGCTGGCGTGACACGATCTCGATGAGCGCGACCAACTCGGAGGCGGGCAGCTTCACGGTCCGCGTCCGCAACAGCGACAACACGCTCGTCCGCCTGTTCACGGTCCCGAGCGGGACCGGCGCGACCGCCATCACCTGGGACGGCAAGGGCGCGAACGGCACGGTCGTGCCGGACGGCGAGTACATCATGCGGGTCTACCCGGTCGATGCGGTCGGCAATGCCGGCACGTGGACCGAGCGCCCGGTCAACGTCGTGGCCGCCCTGAAGTCCGTCGCCAGCTCGGCGGCGATGTTCTTCCCGCAGGACCTCGACGGCTATTCGAAGACCACCAACCTGTCCTTCGTCCTCGCCCGGCCGATGACGGTCACCTGGACGTTGCGCAACGCCGCCGGCGACGATCGTCGACACGCACCTCGACGCGGTCGAGCTGCCGGCCGGGACGGCGTCCTGGCTGTTCGACGGCCGGCGCACCGACGGCACGATGCTGCCGCAGGGCCGCTACACATCGTTCGTCTACGCGACGGACGGGACGGTCGCGGCCAGCCAGTCGGTCGCCTTCGAGGCGGACGCCTTCACCGTCAAGCTGAACGACACCTCGCCGGCCCGTGGCCAGACCGTGACGCTCTACGTCACGTCCGCCGAACTCCTGAAGTCGGGTAGCGCCCCGCGCGCGTACGTCTACGAGCCTGGCCTCTCGATGTGGAGCGTGCCGCTGACGAAGACCGGGACCTACACCTATCGAGCGACCCTGGTATTGAAGAAGGGCGGCTCGAGCGGTACCTTGTCGATCAAGGTGCTCGGGGTGGATTCGAAGAGCCAGTCGCAGCGGACCACCCGGACCTGGCCGATCCACTGACGATCCGGTGACGGATCCGGGACCACCCCGGACCGCACCGCTCTGCACCGTACCGGTACCGACCGGGACCATCGTCGCCTAGCCGTCAGCGCCTCCAGCACCTACGGTCTGGGTCCCACTGACCCGCTGAGGAGCGTCGTGTCGATCACCCATCGCCGCCCCACCGACCCGACTCGACGACATCGGCGCCTCGCGCTCGTCGTCGCCGCCGGGCTGCTGGCCGGGCTGGCGCCGGTGACCGTCTCCCCGCCCGGCGTCAGCGCCGCGTCCCCACCGGACGCCCCGGCGGGTGGCCTGCAGCCCACCGTCCAGTACGAGGAGGCGATGGCCCACGCGAACGATCGGATCGCCTTCACGCCGGGCGACCGGGTCACCGTCGGGTTCCAGCCGCGCGCCGACGACACGTGGCTCGTTGGCGGGAGGGCCCCGCGCGCCCTGCCCGCCGGACGTCTGTCCGGGGCGTCGATGCGCGATGCGCCGCCGCCGCGCCGGTCGCGCCCGCCAAGCCGGCCGAGCCGGCGCCGGTCACGTCACCGACCGAGGCGCCGTCGGCCACCCCGAGCCGAACCGCCCGCCGCGACGCCCGAGCCGTCCGCGGACCTCCCGCCGGTCGACCCAGCGCCGGTCGACCCGACCCCTGAGCCCGCGCTCGATGCCCCGGCGGTCGATCCCGCCGACGTCGTCCCGGCCGAACCCGCCAGCTGGTCGTTCGCCGACAGCGACCCCGTCGTCCGACCGGACGCCCCCGTCAGCAGCGGCGGACTGCGCAAGGAGATCTTCGGCTTCCTGCCGTACTGGGAACTGTCAGCCAGCGACACCCGGCTCGACTGGGAGAAGCTCTCCACGATCGCCTACTTCGGCGTCGGGGCGACGTCCACCGGTGGGCTGCTCAAGACGAACTCGGATGGCTCGACGAGCGTCGGCTGGAGCGGCTGGACCAGTTCGAAGATGACGACCGTCATCAACGACGCCCACCGCAATCACACCCGGGTCGTCCTGACCGTGCAGAGCTTCGCCTGGACCTCGAGCCAGCTCGCGACCCAGAAGGCGCTGCTGGGATCCGCCACCGCCCGGCTCAACCTGGCCCGCCAGGTCACCGCGGCCGTGCGCGATCGCGGCGCGGACGGCGTCAACCTCGACTTCGAGCCCATCGCGTCCGGCTACGCCGACGAGTTCACCGCGCTCGTCCGGACGATCCGGGCCGAGCTGAACGGCGTCGCGTCCGGCTACCAGCTGACGTTCGATACGACCGGCTACATCGGCAACTACCCGATCGAGGATGCGACCGCGTCCGGTGGCGCCGACGCGATCTTCATCATGGGCTACGACTACCGCTCGTCCGGCTCGTCGCCGGTCGGCTCCATCGCCCCGGTCGGTGGCCCGCTGTACGACGTCGGCGACACGGTCCGCGCCTATGCGGCACGCGTCCCGCCGTCGAAGCTGATCCTGGGCGTGCCCTACTACGGCCGGGCCTGGTCGACCTCGACCGACGCGCTCAATGCGTCCAGCATCAGTGGCACCAAGTACGGCACGTCCGTCGCGGTCCTGTACGAGACGGCGCGCGACCTGGCCATCGAGAACGGCCGTCGCTACGACACGACCGAGGGCGTGGCCTGGACGGCCTACCGGCGCGAGAACTGCACGAGCACGTATGGCTGCGTGACGAGCTGGCGCCAGCTCTACTACGAGGACGCGACCTCGCTCAAGAAGAAGTACGACCTGGTCAACAGCTACGGGTTGCGCGGCGCCGGGATCTGGGCGCTCGGCTACGACGGGACCCGGACCGAGCTGTACCAGGCGATCGAGGACAAGTTCATCACGGACTCCATCCCGCCGAAGATCACCGGCTCGGCGCTCAGTTCCACGTTCATCTCGCCGAACGGGGACACGCGCCAGGACACGGTCACCGTCACGGTCAAGGCGACCGGACTCGATCACTGGGGCTATCTCGTCGAGCCGATGGACGGCACGACGCCCGGCCCGGCGGTCCGCTCCGGCACGGTCCAGAGCGTGACGCCGACCTACACCTGGAACGGCAAGCGCGGCGACGGCAGCGACGTGCCCGACGGCGTCTATCGGGTCACCGTGTGGACCGCCGACGCCTCGGAGAATCGCGCCCTGCGAGCGTTCCTCGTGACGCTGGATACGGTCGTGCCGACGGTGGGCTCGTCGACCACGCCGTCCGTCATCACGCCGAACGGCGACCGCCGCTCCGATGTCACGCAGCCTGGGTTGGTCGGCCGGGGAGCGGGTCACCGGGACCGGCCGGATCCTCGACAAGAACGGCGTCACGGTCCGGTCCTGGGCGCTGGCCGCGGGGACCTCCGGCGCGACCACCTGGGACGGCCGGGACAACGCCGGCAAGGCGGCCGTCGACGGACGCTACGTCTATCGCGTCGCCGGGTTCGATCCGGCCGGCAACGCCACCCTGCGCGACCTGCCCGTGAACGTGGACCGGACCATCGCCTCGGTCGGCTGGTCGAGCAGCTCGTTCGACCCGCGGGCGGGCCAGGCCAGCCGCCTGTCCTTCCGCCTCATCCGCTCGGCGACCGTGACGGTCGCGATCTACCAGGGCACGACGCTCGTCCGGTCGATCTGGACTCGCCAGACCGGTCACCGCGGCGACGTGGGGCTGGACGTGGGACGGCAAGAACGGCAACGGCGTGCTGGTCAAGCCCGGGACGTACAGTGTAAGTGTCACGGCGGCCAGCTGGGTCGCCACGACCAAGCTGACGGCGCCCGTGACGGTCCGGGTCCACTAGGCCCGGCCGTGACGCCCCTACACTTGCCGCGATGACCACCACCTCCCAGGGCGTCTGGGTGATCCTGCCCACGTACGACGAGGCCGAGAACATCGGTCCGATCAGCGCGGCCATCCTCGAGGCCCTGCCGGAGGCGACCCTGCTCGTCGTGGACGACGGGTCACCCGATGGGACCGGCCAGCTCGCCGATGCCCTGGCCGCCGCCGACCCGCGGGTCCGCGTTCGCCACCGCTCGGCCAAGCAGGGCCTGGGCCGGGCGTACCTCGACGGCTTCGGCCGGGCGCTCGACGGCGGGGCGACGGTCATCGTCCAGATGGATGCCGACTTCAGCCACGACCCGGCGGTCCTGCCCGATCTCATCGGGCCCGTCGTCGCGGGCGAGGCGGACCTGGTCATCGGGTCGCGCTACACGCCCGGTGGCGGCGTGGTGGACTGGGGGTTCGGCCGCCGACTCATCTCGCGCGGCGGGAGCCTGTTCGCGCGGACCGTGCTCCGGCTCTCCCCCAACGACCTGACCGGTGGGTTCAAGGCGTGGCGAGCGGAGACGCTGGCGGCCGTCCCGTTCGATGGCGTGCACGCCGGCGGCTATGTCTTCCAGATCGAGATGACGTTCCGGGCCAGCCGGGCCGGGGCGCGGATCCGCGAGATCCCGATCACGTTCCGGGACCGCCGGGTCGGCCAGAGCAAGATGTCGCGGCGGATCGTCGTCGAGGCGCTCGTGGTCGTCGTGCAGCTCCGGGCCGAGGAGCTCCGGGCGCGCTTCCTCCGTCGCGGCGGAGACCGCCACTCGTGACGTCGCGTGGCGTCCGCGTCGTCATGGACGCGCGGCCGCTCCAGGACCCGGACCGCGGCCCCCTGACCGCGCTCTACCTGCGCCACCTGCTCGGAGCGTACGACGCGGCTCCGGTCGAGGGCGAGTCGTTCGCCCTGCTGCTCCAGTCCGATCTCGACGACCCGACCGGCGAGTTCTCGAACCTCGAGATCGTCGGGCGACGGCGCCTGCCGCCCACCCGGTTCCTGCGGTCCGGGGCGATGACCGTCGATCCCATCCTGCTTGCGCGGCGCGTCCCTTGGCGCCGCCTGGCAGGCCGAACGCAGCGGCGCCGCCGGGGCCGTGTATCACGCCGCCGGTGCCGGCCCGATCCCGATCGCGTCCGGCTTGCCGGTCGTGGTCACGCTCCTGGACCTGGCACCGTGGGAGATGCCGGACGTCTTCGGGCGGTCCGCGGCCGGCCGATTCGGGCGTCGGCTGCGGGCCCAGCTCCTGCGGGAGGCCGCGGCGGTCATCGTGGGGACCGAGGCCACGGCGCGGGCGGCGACCCGCTTGCTCCATCTCAAGCGCGAGCGTGTTCGCGTGGTCCCGCTGGCGCCACGGCCCGCGTATGCGTTCTGGGGAGCCGCGACCGGCCCGGCGAAGCGGGGCAAGGGGTCCGCGAAGCCCAACGGATCGGCGGGATCGGCGGACCTCGCCGACGCGGCCACCGAGCTCGCCGCCCAGCGCGATCGCCTCGGCCTGCCGGATCGGTATCTCGTCTACCCCGGTCGGTACGACGCCCGCCAGGACCTCGCGACCCTCCTCACGACCCTTGCCGATCTGGCCGCCGCCGGGCGACCCGACGGGCTGGCGGCCAGCGTCCCGTGGCCGCCCCGGGTGGTCCTCGTCGACGCCTCACCCGAGGATCGGGCCGCGCTGGCGCGAGCCGCCGCCAAGGTCGGGGTCGGCGACGCGGTGACCTACGCGCCCGGCCTGACCGAGGCGGGACGAGCGGCCCTCGTCCGTGGCGCGCGGGCGGCCATCCTGCCGGTCGTGTCCGAGGCCGCCGGCCTCCCGGTCATCGAGGCCATCGCGTGCGGGACGCCGGTCGTGGCGTCGTCGGTCGGCGCCCTGCCGGAACTCGTGGGCGGAGCGGGCCTCCTGGTGGAGCCGCGCGACCCGGACCGGCTGGCCGTGGCCCTCGGCGCGATCTGGGCGGACGACGGTGTCCACGGCGGGGTCGCGGCCGTGGCGCGCGAGCGAGCCGAGGCGGACCGACGGACCTGGGCGGACGTGGCCGCCGAGACGCGAGCGATCTACGAGGAGATCGGAACCACGGGAGCCTGACCGGCCTGCGCGGGCGACCTGACCGCGGGCTACGGGCTGGGGCTGGGGCTCGTGGTCGGGCTGCCGGAGGCGCCGGGCACCGGCACGGTGCCGTCCTTGATGCTGACCGAATAGTTGCCGCCCTGGGCGATGACCTGGATGAAGGTCTGGCCGACGGTCAGCGTGACCTGGTGGCCGAGCTCGTCGTAGAACAGGGTCGGCGCGGTCAGGGACTTCTTGCGCCACGTGCCCTCGATCGTCTTGCCGTTGGTCGCGATCCAGGCCTTGCCCTTGCCGATGACCGTGGCCTCGAGCCGGTGCTTGTTCGGGTTGCCGTCGTTGAGCGGTCCGAACTGCATCAGCATCACGACGACGTTCTTCGGGTGGACCCGCTCGCCGGTCGCCGCGTCGACCTGCTTGGCTTCCCGGGTCACGCCCCGGTAGTAGGTGTTGGAGTTCCGGTCGTAGTTGTACTTGATCGTGTTGGCCGGGTACTTGACGACGATCGTGCCGCCCTTGGGTCGCTCGGCCAGCGGCGCATCGTCGGCGAACTTCCAGACCGGCTCCATCGGGCCGTCCTCGGCGCCGACGCGGTTGGCGAGCTGGCGCAGGGTCTTGCCTTCGGTGTACATGTTGTGCGGCGAGTTCCGCTCGGAGATCCGGTGGAAGTAGCGGGCCCAGCGGAACTCGTCGGCGTTGTAGACGAGCTGGCCGTTGCCCTTCTGGCGCAGGGTCTCCATCGCCTGCGGGGATCCCCCGACGTGGGCGTACAGGGCCTTCCACTCCGCCGCCCAGGCGATGTAGTAGTAGCGCGCGCTGCGGACCGGGCCGATCGACTCGGGCACCTGGTCCTGGAAGACCATCATGTAGCGCGGGATGCCGCCCTCGGCCGGGGCCTGCCAGACGACGGCGGCACTGTTGAAGCCGGACTGCGGCCGGGCCGGCCCGAGGTCGTCGATCATGACCGCGATCGGATGCCGGGCCGCCACGATCGGCGACACCATCTTCCCGGTCAGCGGTGCCGGAACGGGACTCGGCGGGGGCACCGGGGTCGGCGTGGGCGTGGGGGTCGGGACGGGGGTCGGGCTCGGCGTCGGCGTGGGCGTCGGCTCTGGTGTCGCGGTCGGTTCCGGCGTCGGCGAGGCCTGCGCGACCGCCGAACCGGACGGACTGGCAGCGGGCTGACCGCCGGCCAGGGCCAGGCCGATGATGCCGCCGCCGACGACCGCCAGCGCGACGACCCCGGCCATCACCCATCGTCTTGTCGGATCAGCCATCCCTGCGCAGCCTCGTGCTGGTGCGATCCGGGCCCCCGAGTGGCTCGATATCGGTGCGGGCCGCAGGATACAGGAGGTGGCGATCCTGAGCGTCGGATGCGGCACGCGACCCGCACCCGCGGTAGGCTGGTGGTCCACAGCCGTCCGCCGACACCGCGGACGACGTGCCGCCCGAGGACGAACCGCCATGGCCGAGCCCACGACCCCGAAGACCACCCCCAAGGCGCCCGCCGCCAAGTCGACTGCCGCCGCCGCGACGAAGGCGGCCCAGAAGCCCAAGGCCGCATCGGGCTCGACGGCGAAGGCGCCCCCGACGCCGAACGACGGCTGCGAAGGCGGCCCCGAAGGCCGCCGAGCCGCGCCGCGCCCCAGAAGGCGTCGACCAGCGCGGCGGCGGCCCCCGCGCCGAAGCCGCGCCGCCGCCGTTGCGACACCGGTCGAGACGATCCAGATCCGCCAGGGCGGCGTGGAGCGCGCCACGGCCAAGGCCATCGACGTCAAGGTCGGCGGGATCGGCCGAGCGGAGGCGGACGACATCGCGGTCAGCATCGGTGGCGTGGGTCTCGCCCGCGCGGACAAGGTCTCGGTCGAGATGGGCGGGATCGGCCTCGCCGTCGCCGACGATGCGCGCCTGAGCCAGGGGTTCGCTCGGTTCATCGTCGCCCGCGAGGCCAGCGTGGAGCAGGGCCTCATCGGCACGCTCATCACCGGCCGAGCCACGGTCAAGCGCACGACCGGCGTCTTCCTGCTCGTCGCCGGCCGCGTCGACGGGCCGGTCAAGGCCGTCCTGGACTGGCGCGGGGGCCTGGCGTTCGGGGCGGCGTTCGGCCTGTTCTGGGCGTTGCTCCGACGCCGCTGAGCGGGCTCGGGAGGGTGGGGCGTTGACCCCATCCACCACCCTCACCGGTATACTCCGCCCGCCCTTCTCGATCGACGTCCAGGAGCCCACCAGACCGTGATCCAGCCCACAGCGCGCGTCCACCCGACCGCGGATATCGAAGACGACGTGACCGTCGGCGCGGGCACGAGCATCTGGCATCGCGCCCACGTCCGGTCCGGCGCACGCATCGGCGCCGAGTGCGTCATCGGCGGCGGTGCCTACATCGATACCGACGTCGACGATCGGCGACCGCGTCAAGATCCAGAGCGGCGCCCTCGTCTACCACGGCGTGACCGTGGCGGACGGCGTGTTCATCGGCCCGGGCGCGATCCTCACGAACGACCGGTTCCCGCGCGCGATCGCGCCGGACGGGAGCCTCGCCTCCGCCGACGACTGGCAGGTCTCGCCGATCCACCTCGGCCACGGCAGCTCGATCGGGGCCGGCGCGATCGTCGTCGCCGGCTGCGATGTGGGCGACTTTGCGCTCGTCGGCGCCGGGGCGGTCGTCACCCGGTCCGTGCCGGCTCACGCGCTCGTCGCCGGGAACCCGGCGCGCCGCATCGGCTGGGTCTGTGCCTGCGGCCAGCGGCTCCAGGACTCGACCGGCCACCCCGCCCCCGCCGTCCGCGAGCGATACGCCATCGACCGTGAGACTGCTCTGTCCGGCCTGTGGCCGCCACTACGCCTTCGCCATCGACGACGAGGCGCTCGAGGAGCGCCCCGACCCATCCATCCCGCAGGGAGCCAACGCCTCATGATCCCCGTCGCACGTCCCGATATCGGTCCCGAAGAAGTCGCCGCGGTCACCGCCGTCCTGGAGAGCGGGATGCTCGCCGGCGGCCGACGAACGGCCGAGCTGGAGGAGCGCTGGGCCGCCTTCTGCGGCACGAAGCATGCGATCGCCGTCAGCAACGGCACGGTCGCGCTGATGTGCATCTTCGAGGGCCTGGGGCTCGGGCCGGGCGACGAGGTCATCACCGTCGGCCACACGTTCAACGCGACGGTCAGCGGGATCCTGTACACCGGCGCCACGCCGGTGTTCGTGGACATCGAGCCCGACACCTACGTCATCGATGCCGCCCGGATCGAGGCGGCCATCACCCCGCGCACGCGGGCCATCTGCCCGGTCCACCTGTTCGGCCTGCCCGCCGACATGGACATGATCGTGGCCATCGCCGACCGCCACGGCCTCGCGGTCGTGGAAGATGCCTGCCAGGCCCACGGCGCGGAGTTCCGCGGCCGCAAGGTCGGCAGCTTCGGGCACGGCGCCTTCAGCCTGTACGGCACGAAGAACATGACGACGGGCGAGGGCGGTCTCATCACGACCGACGACGACCGCCTGGCCGACTGGATCCGGCTGTACCGCAACCAGGGCATGCGCGAGCGCTACCACCACGAGATCCTCGGCTACAACTTCCGCCTGACCGACATCGCCGCGGCCATCGGCCTGTGCCAGCTGGACAAGCTCGAGCGCAACACCGAGCGCCGACGCGCGATCGCGGCGCGCTACGACGCGGCCTTCGCCGACCTGCCGGTCAAGACGCCGATCACGCCCGTCGGCCGCACCCACGTCTTCCACCAGTACACGCTCGACGTCGGGCCGGAGCGCGACGCGATCGTGGCCGCCCTGGCCGCGGCCGGTGTCTCCACCGGCATCTACTACCCGATCCCGGTCAACCGCCAGCCGTACGTCCTGGAGCGTGGCATCAGCTCGGACCTGCCGGTCACCGATGCCGCATCCGAGCGGACCCTGTCCCTGCCGATGTTCCCGGGTCTCTCCGATGCCGAGCAGGACGAGGTCATCGCCGCGGTCCGGGCGACGGTCACGGCCGCCAGCACGGCCAGCGCCGGCGCCGCCGTCCGATGACCGGGGCCTGGTCGCCCATCGGCGATCGCGAACTGCGAGTCGGCCTGATCGGTCTCGGCTCCATGGGGCGCAACCACCTGCGCGTCCTGGGCCTGGCCGCCGGCACCCGCCTCGTGGCCGTCGCGGACCCGGATGCCGACGCCCTGGCCGCGGCCGCCGCCTCGAGCGGTGCGCAGGGCTTCGCCGAGCCGCTGGCGCTCATCGCCGAGGCCGAGCTGGACGCCGTCGTCATCGCCGCGCCGACGACGACGCACCTGCCGCTGGCCCTCGCCGCCATCGAGCGACGGATCGCCGTCCTCGTCGAGAAGCCGTTGGCGGCCACGCCGGCCGAGGCGGACCTGATCGTGGCCGCGGCCGCGGCCGCCGGTGCCCCGCCGGTCCAGGTCGGCCACATCGAGCGGTTCAACCCGGCCGTCCTCGAGCTCGGGCGCCTGCTGGACGCCGGCTGGCTGTCGACCGTCTTCGCCATCACGAGCCGCCGGGCCGGCCCGTTCCCGGCGCGCATCCGCGATGTCGGGGTGACCGTGGACCTCGCCACGCACGACGTGGACATGCTGTCCTGGATCGCCGGTGAGCGACCGGCTCGCGTCTCGGCCGAGACCGCCCAGCGCATCCACGCCAGCCACGAGGACCTGCTGTTCGGGCTCATGTCGTTCCCGTCCGGGACCGTCGCCATGCTGGATGTCGACTGGCTGACGCCGGTCAAGCGTCGCCAGCTGTCGGTCGTCGGCGAGGAAGGCCTGTTCGAGCTCGACTACCTGACCCAGCGACTGACGTTCGCCCGGGCGACCGACACGACCAACCCGCGCCTGATCGGCGGCTATGCGCCGACGTTCGCCGGTGACGTCGAGGTCCTGCCGGTCGACAACGGCGAGCCGCTGGCCGCCGAGCTCGATGCCTTCCTGCGGGTCGTCCGCGAGGGCGGCCGGCCGGTCGTGGACGCCGAGGACGGCCGGTGGGCCGTCGTGATCGCCGATGCGCTGCTGCGAGCCGCCAGCGAGCGCCGTACCGTGGAGCTCATCCCCGCATGACATCCCCCGCGACCCCCGCTTCCTCGCCGAACGCCGCCGCCGCGCCGCACCGCGCCGCCGCGGCCCCGAGCCTGCTCGGCGGCTCCATCACGCTCCCGGCCAACCCGTGCCGCCACGAGCCCGCCCGCTCCGTCTCGCCATGGACCGGTGAACCCGGCACGGCCGGGACCGCGGCCGTCATCGGGGCCGGCAAGATGGGCCTGCCGCTGGCCGCCCAGTTCGCCAGCCACGGCTGGTCGGTCATCGCGGTGGACATCGACCCGGCCGTCATCGCGTCGATCAACGAGGGCCACTCGCACATCGGCGAGGAGCCGGGCGTGGCCGAACTCGTCGCCGAGGCCCATGCGGCCGGGCGCCTGCGGGCGACGCTGGACGGCGCGGCAGCCGCCCGCGACGCCGATGTCGTGGTGCTCATCGTGCCGGTCATGCTCGATGACGAGTCGCGGCCGGATCACCGGATCATGGACTCGGCCGTGGAGGCGATCCTCCCCGGGATCCATGCCGGTTCGCTGGTCGTGTTCGAGACGACCCTGCCGGTCGGCGACACGCGCACCCGCTATGCGCCGCGCCTGGCCGAGGCCTCGGGCCTGACCCTCGAGGAGGACCTGTTCGTCGCCTTCTCGCCGGAGCGCCTGTACAGCGGCTCCGCGCTGCGCAACCTGGCGACCTATCCGAAGCTCGTCGGCGGGCTGGGCGACGCCTCGCGCGATCGGGCGGTCGCCTTCTACGCGGGCGTGCTGGATGCCGAGGTCGTCGCGATGTCGACCGCCGAGGCCGCCGAGTTCGCGAAGCTGGCCGACACGACCTACCGCGACGTGAACATCGCGCTGGCCAACGAGTTCTCGCGCTACGCGGACCGGATCGGCGTCGACCTGACCGAGGTCATCGCCGCCGCCAACAGCCAGCCGTACAGCCACATCCACCAGCCGGGTCTCGGCGTCGGTGGCCACTGCATCCCGGTCTACCCGCACTTCCTGCTGGATCGGGCGCCGGAGCTGGAACTGGTCGCGCTCTCACGGCGCGTCAACGACGGCCAGGTGGGCCACGCGATCCGGTCGCTCCAGCTCGCGCTCGGTGGCCTCGACGGCGTGGACGTGCTGGTGCTGGGCCTGACCTACCGCGACGGCGTCAAGGAACTGGCCTACTCGCGCGCGCTACCGCTCATCGAGCGCCTCGGGTTCCACGGCGCTCGGGTGCTGGCCTACGACCCGCTCCTGTCCGACGACGAGATCGCCCGGCTCGGGGCGACGCCGTGGGACTGGGGCACGCTCTGCGGCCGGCGTCCGCGCCATCGTCACCCAGACCGCCGATCCTGCCTGGGCCACGCTCGAGCCGGCCTGGTTCCCGCGGCTGGAACTGCTCTTCGACGGCCGGAACTCGCTGCGCGGTCTCGACCCTTCCGCCCCACGTCGCCTACCAGGGGATCGGCCAGCGCGGCTAGGGCGCTCCGGACGCGCCCGGTCGAGCCGCTCGTCGGTGGTTGGGCGACCGGCGGCGGAGCAGCCGGGACCGTTCGAGGAGCGGATGCCCCGGATCCGGACCCGGACCCGCCCGACGCGCCACCCGATCCGCCGCTCGACCCGCCACCGGAGCGGCTGACGCTGCCCGGCACCCCCGGGATGCTCGCCGCCAGGACCCCGTTCGCGCGCTCGATCGCGGTGACCGTGGCATCCATCTTGGCGAGCCGGTCTCGTAGCGTGTCGAGCCGAGTGATGAGCGCGCCGTACCCTTCCGCGCCCGTCGCATACGCCGCCCTGGCGGCCTCGAGACGGATCGCCATGTCGTCGTGGTGGTCGCCGAGGACATCGATGGCCTGCGCGACCGGCTGGCGGTCCGCGATGAGCGCACGGTCGTGTTGGATCTGGAGGGTGGAGGCGGCCAGGAGGCTCAGCGCATACGCCCCGGTCGTGACGCCGATCGCCACACCAAGGTGATACGGCCGCTTCGGCTCCGGCGCCGCCTTCGCGACAGCCATCCGCACGGTCGCCGCCGTCGTGGAGACGGGCGTGATCGGCAAGGGCGGCGTGGCGCTCGCCGGTCGTCGTGGGTCGGTCACGTCACGCTCCTCATGGCACGTTGGCCCGGACGGTCGAAGTCCTGGCCGCGGTCTTCGTCTCGCCGCCGCTCTTGGTCAGGCAATACAGGCGATACCAGTTGGATCCCGATGGGGCGGCGTCGTCGTAGGCCCGTGCGCCCTGGTCGGCGATCCGCGCCACGAGCGTGTCGCCGTCCTCCGGCGGGTAGTGGATCTCGGAGTCGGTCGAGCGGACCAGCGCGTAGCTGTCGAAGCCGGACGCCGAGCAGCCGGTCCAGGTGACGTGCACGACCCCGGACGCGACCGACGCCTGCATGTCGAAGGTCGTCGCTGCCGGCGGTGCCGGTGTCGGCGTCGCGCTCGACCCGCCGCCGCACCGCCGTTGCCCGACCCCGACCCCGTGCCGCTCCCGGTCGCCGGTTTCGGCGTCTTCACCGGCGCCGCCCCGAGGGCGATCAACCGGCGCTGGGCTTCCTTCAGGAGTCGGTTGACCGTCTTGAGCTTCGCGTCGGCGGCCTTCAGCCTGGCGCGCAGCTCCTTGGCCGTCAGGCCGTCCACCTTGACCTCGCCCTCGGTCGAGACGAGCGCGGCGGAGAGCTGGTCGGTGACGGTCATCAGATCGTCGAGCTGGGACTGCAGCATCGCCCCGCGCGCCTGCTCCGCCGCGAGGGCGGTCTTGAGCGAGTCGAGCGAGACCGGCGGTGCCGGTGGCGGCGCGGCGGCCGCGGTCATGTCGGCCGCGAACCGGATGGAGATGGCGCCGGCGAGCAGGCTGGCGATGACCCCCGAGACGACGAGCGTTCGGCGGATGCGTCGGTCGGCGGTCACCCGATCCCTCCTTCGGTCGTGCCGGCGACGATCACCGTCGGCGAAGCCGCCTGGCGCGCCGGCGGGAGAGCGACGGCCTCAGGAAGGCTCGTCGCGAACGTCGGTCGATGCTGCTTGCTCACCCAGTAGCGATACGCCGTCGCGCCGAGGATCAGCGAGCCCCGTGACGACGTACATGGCGGCGATCCCGTCCGTGTCCGCGCCGGACGTGATCCCGTGGACCCAGGTCAGGCCCCAGGTCACGATGCTCAGGCGATGGAGCTTCAGCCATACCCCCGGCGGCAGCCACTTCGTGTAGCGGGCGGTCAGCCCGGCGATGAGCAGGCCATACAGGGCGAGCGTCCCGAGCGCGACGGGCACGCTCCGGAAGCTGGACAGTCCGGGGATGAAGCTGCCGGCGATCCCGACGCCGGCGTACGGGTCAAGGATGATGCTCACGACATGCGCCGCCAGGAACGCCACGAGGAACACGAACAGGTTCTCGTGCCACGGGAAGATCCGCTTCGACAGCTTCCACGTCGAGCGGTTGACCGGATGACTCAGGACCAGGCCGACCGCGACGATGAACGTCAGGATCAGGTAGGCGGTGATGCCGGCGGCTCGGGCGGCGAGCCAGAGGCGCATCTGCGCCTGGTAGGTGTTCGAGGCCGGCAGGACCTGGTCCGTCGAGAAGACGACGACCAGGCCGAGGAACGCCCCGATGACGGCGAGGTTCCGGATGGACAGCCGCATCAGCTGTCCTGCGATCGTGCGGTGTGCATGGGCCCACTCCAGCGAGGATGGAGGATCACTGGCATGGTCAGGGCAGCCTAGGGTCGGGCCACTCGCTCGACAATGACCCGAGCGCCGTCCGATGGTCCCGGGCGGCGGCGACCGTTGGTCACGTCAAGGTCACCGGTCCCACCCGCACGTCGCCGGACCGGACGACCGGTCGCCGGCCCGGCTACGCTCCGTCCGTGCGGATCGTCACGATCGTGGGGACGCGACCCCAGCTCATCAAGGCCGCGGCGCTGTCGCCGGTCCTGCGCGCCCGTCACGAGGAGATCCTCGTGGATACGGGCCAGCACTACGACGAGGCGATGGCCGGCGTCTTCTTCCGCGAGCTCGGGCTGCCGAAGCCGGACCACTCGATCGCGGCCGGCGGCGGATCGCATGCCGAAGGGACCGGCGCGATGCTCGTCGGGCTGGAGCCGATCGTGGCTGAGGCTCGACCGGACGCCGTCCTCGTCTATGGCGACACCAACTCGACGCTGGCTGGGTCGTTGGTGGCGGCCAAGCTGACGGTCCCGATCGCCCATGTCGAGGCCGGGTTGCGCTCGTACGACCGGCGCATGCCGGAGGAGATCAACCGGATCGTCAGCGACCACCTCGTCGCGCTGGCTGTTCGCGCCGACGCCGCTGGCCGAGGCGAACCTGGCGGCCGAGGGCATCCGCGACGGGGTGGTCGTCGTGGGCGACCTCATGCAGGACCTGGCGGCCCGGGTCAGTCGGGAGGTCCGCGATCCAGCAGCCCTGGCTGACGTGGTGATCACGGGTGGCGCGGCTCCGCTGGCGCCTGGCGGGTACGTGTTCGCCACCATCCATCGAGCCGAGAACCGGACGCCCGAGGCGATCGCTGCGTGGGCCGCCATCCTGCGCGCGGTCGCGACACCTGACCGGCCCGTCGTCCTCGCGCTCCATCCGGGCACGGCGGTCGCGGTCGAGGCGGCCGGCGTGGATCTCGGCCCGGACGTCATCGTCACGCCGCCCTTCGGCTATCGCTCGTCGCTCACGCTGCAGCTGCACGCGGCGGCCGTCGTGACCGACTCGGGCGGCGTCCAGCGCGAGGCCGGCTGGCTCGAGGTGCCGTGCCTGATCCTGCGCTCGACGACCGAGTGGACCGAGCTGGTAGCCGCGTCGGACGGACGGATGGTCCTGGTCGGGCTGGATCTTGATGCGGCCCGTGCCGAGATGGCGCGCCTGGCGCCTGTGGGTGTCACCGCGTCGTCGGTCGCGGCCCGGATCGCGGACATGCGCCTCGAACCTGCCGGCGCGGCCGAGGCGATCAGCGCCACGCTCGCGGACGCGGAGGCTGTCGCGTGACGGATCGGCTCCGCGTGTGCTTCGTGACCGCGAACACCTTCGAGTACGACTCCCGGACGCTGCGGGCGGCCCTGGCGCTCGCCGAGGACGGCCACTCGGTGACGGTCGTCGCGCTCGCCGGACCGGGGCTTCCGGCGGCTGAGACGCTCGATGGCGCGATCCGCCTCGTCCGCCCGGCGCTCGACCGCCGGATCGCCGTCCGCCTTCCGCCCGCTGCCGGCAGGTCTTCGTGGTCTCCTCGCGCGGGCGCTCGGCTTCGATGCGGATGCCATCGCCCTGCCGCCGCGTGGCGTGGGCCTCGTGGAGCGGATCCGCGGCCCGATCCGGCGGGGCGTGGAGGTCCTCGCCTATCGGCGGCGCGTCGGTCCCTGGGCGGCGGCGGCGGTCGCCGCCGGCGCCGGATGCCGACGTGTTCAGTGCCAAGGCCCTCGTCACGCTGCCGGTCATCCGCGACGCCGCACGGCGGACGGGGGCCCGGTTCGTGTACGACATCGCGGACCTGCACGTCGAGTCCGGCCGGCTCGTGCGGCTGCCCGGCCCGGTGAAGTCGTACCTGTATCGCCGCGAACGGGCATGGATGGCCGAGGCGGTCGCCCTGACGACGGTGACCGAGCCGATGGCCGACGAGATCGTCGACGCGGTTCGGCGTCCCGCGACCGACCGTCGTCATGAACTGCCGGCCCCGCTGGCGGCCGGATGAACCGGCACCGACCTCGGCGCGGCTGCGGGCCGCCGTGGTCACGGCCGGCGGTCCCACGACGGCGCCGATCCTCCTCTACCAGGGGGCGTTCCGCGAGGACCAGGGGATCGAGGAGCTGCTCCCCGCGCTCGCGAGCCCGGTCCTGCGCGACAGTCCCGCTCGTGGCCGCGTTCCTGGGCTTCGGACGGATGGAGCCGCGCTTGCGCGAGGCCGCCGCCGCGTCGGGCGGCCGGATCGTCGTCCTGCCGCCGGTCCCATCCGACGAACTGCTCGAGTGGACGGCGGGCGCCAGCCTGGCGTTCGTCGGCGCCCCACCCCGCACGATCAACCTGGGCCTGACCATCCCGAACAAGCTGTTCGAGAGCCTGATGGCCGGCGTGCCCGTCGTGGTCGCCGGTGGGACGGCCGTCGCCCGCCTCGTCGCCGAGGCGAACGCGGGGATCGTCGTCGACCCTTGGTCCGCCACATCGCTCGCGCAGGCGCTTGCGTCCGCGCTCGGCGCCCCCGAGGCAGACCGGCAGGCCCTTCGTCAACGAGCGCGCGAGGCCGCCCTGACCCGCTTCAACTGGGAGACCGAACGGACCGGCCTGGTCGAGCTCTATCGGACGATCCCGCCGCGCGATGGTGTGGGAGCGACGGCGCGATGACCGCCACGCGCGCGCTCCGGATCGTCCTGCTCCTGAACAACCCGTACACCGCCGATTCTCGCTCGTGGAAGCTGGCGAACAGCCTCACGGCGGCCGGCTGTGTCGTCACCGTCGTCGCACGCGCCGCCGAGAGCCTGCCGGAGCGCGAAGAGCGGGACGGCTACCGGATCATCCGGGTCGGTCAGCCGAGGACGCTTGCCTGGCTGCCGGCCCCGGCCCTGCCCCGGGCGAAGGCCGGATCGGACGAGGCCGCCGCCGTTGTAGCCCGGCGCAGCGTGCGCGATCGGGCGCGCGATACCGTCGGTCGCGGCGCGCAGGCCGGCCGCTACGTCCTGCGGACCCGGGCGTGGGCGCAGGCCATCGCCGACGGCCCTGGCCGGCGAACCGGTCGACATCTGGCAGTCGGAAGGCCTGATCACGTTGCCCGTCGCGCTGCGCCTCCGATCGAAGCGGGGTGGCCGGGTCGTCTACGACTCCCGGGACATCCACCTGCAGAGCGCGCGGTTCGCGCTCCTGCCCGGGCGCTGGCAGGACCTGCTCCAGCGACGCGAGCGCGCCTGGGCCCAGGCGGCGGACGCGGTCGTGACCGTGAACAAGCCCTACGCCGCGGTCCTTGAAGAGACGCTCGGGCGTGAGATGACGCTCGTCTTCAATGGCCCCGTCCCGTACACCCCGCCGGACCCTCCGGAGCATCGATTCCACCAGCTGCTCGGCCTCGCGCCCGACGCGAAGGTCGCGCTCATGCTCGGGGCGGTCGTCGCGAATCGAGGCACGGAGCAGGCCGCCATCGCCATCGGCGAACTGCCGGACGTCCACCTCGTCGTCATCGGGGAGGGGATCGCCAAGCCCGCGATCATGGCCCAGGCGGCGGCGCTGCCCCACGCGGACCGGATCCACTTCCTGCCGTCGTCGCCGCCGGACGAGATCGCGGACTGGACCGCCTCGGCGGACGTCTCGATCATGCCCGTCCAGCCCTCGACGCTGAATCATCGGCTGAACACCCCGACGCGGATCTTCGATGCGATGGGGGCCGGCGTGCCCGTCGTCGCGGCGGACCTGCCCGGCATGGCCGAGATCGTGCGCGAGACGGAGATCGGCGTGCTCGTGGACCCGACCTCGCCGCCGGCCATCGCGGCCGGCATCCGCGAGATCCTGGACGCGTCGCCGGAGCGGCGGGCGGCGTATCGCGAGGCATGCCTGGCGGCCGCCCGCGGGCCGTACGCCTGGGAGCGCGGCGTCGAGCGCCTGCTCGCGCTCTATCGAAGCTTCGGCTGAGTCAGTCGGCCGGCTTCTCCAGGACCACCTGGAAGAAGTCCTTCGTCAGGTCCCAGCGCGGATATCGACCCAGGATGCCCTCGAATCGGTGGTAGAACGCCTCGTCGAGCGGCGTCTCGGTGAAGCGCAGCGCCCGGATCCGAAAGCCGAGCCGCTCGAAGTGGTTCTCGTACTCCGCCCAGGTCAGGCGGTTCACCCAGCTTGCGCCGTGGCCCGGCAGGTCGTGGCGGCGGAAGTACTCGGCGAAGACGTCGTCCTGGAACAGCAGGTGTGGGTACGGGAAGTAGACGCTCCGGTACTGGTGGGATGCGCGCGGCCCGCGATGCAGGTTGGCGCTGATCCAGGCCAGACCGCCCGGCTTGAGCACGCGATGCAGCTCGGTCAGCGCCGCGAACGGATGGGCGACGTGCTCGAAGACCGAGAACGAGATGATCCGGTCGAAGTGGTCGGCGGGGAACGGCTGCTCGGTGGCCAGGTCGGCAAGGACGAGCTTGGTCCGCGGACCGCGCAGTCCCTCCCAGGCCGCCTTCTCGACCACGTCGACACCGACCGCGTCCGCCCCGAACCAGTGGTCGAGGTACCAGATCTCGAAGCCGGCGCCGCAGCCGAACTCGAGCACGCGCTGGCCGGTCAGGCCGATCGAGTCGTGGACGGTCTCGAGCCGTCGCCGGGCGCGCTCGGCCCGCGACAGGCTGTCGCGCTTGGTCGGTTCGGGGACCAGCGGGTGCGAGGCGTATTCCGCGTTGAGGGCCTCGAACAGGTCGATGTCGAACGCCGGCATCGGCTCGGTCCTGGCCGCCACGGACCGGACGAACCGGCCCGGATCGGCGATCTCGGGTGGATCCGCGAAGGGGCCGCGGATCGGGGCCGGCGGCGGCGTCACGCGAAAGGTGGTCGGTGGCGGGCCGGCGGGTCGCGCCGCGCCGCCGGCACCCGTCGGACCGAACGACGCCGCGCGCCCGGTCCTCGACCGCGCCATCGGCCGATCGCGCCATCCGGCGGAGCGTCCGGCCGCCGATCGGCATGACCTCGGACAGTCGCCGCACGCCCTGCCGCAGCTTCGGGTTCCGGCTGAGCCGGACGAGTGGGGTCACGCCCGTATCGTAGGCGAGCGAGCGCGGGGAGGCAGCCCGGGTAGGCAGCCGGCTCGGGCCTCTGTTCCGGCTCGGGCCTCAGTTCCGGCAGATGTGCCCCAGGCGGGCACTGGGCAAGGATCCAACGGCAGGTGTGCTCCAGACGGGCGATCGCCGGAACTCATGTCCGCGTGCCCCTTCGCTCACGCTCAACGGACCGCTCGATCTGTCGATGCGCGGTGACGACCGCCCGCCTGAGGACCCGATGGCAGGAACAGGACCCCGCCGCCCATCGTCGTGCCGGGTGACCTGATCCATCGGCGCACGGCCGCCGTTCTCGCGGGAAAGGTCGTTCTGAAGGTTGCAGCGTATTCGTCCACCCGCCGCCTGGAGGTTCGGTCATCAGGCAGGACGAGGAGGCGCGAGCACGATCTCGCGACCCAGCCGCGGGTGCCGGCGATCTGGGGCGCGAGGCGGGCCTTCCGATCCAGGCTGGACAGCATCGCCTGCAAGTCCGGCACGACGGACTTCACCTCGACGACCAGCAACGAAGCCGTGAGAGGGTGGAACGCCAGCACGTCGACCGAACCGCGCTGTCCTCGGACATCAAAGGTCACTTCCGCGGCAGCCTCCCACTCGTCGCGTTCCAGGATGGCGATCGTGCGCTCGACGAGACCGGCGTGTCGTCCGTCGATGAGTCGGTCCAGGCCTTCGCCGTGCCATAGCAGGCGAACATCGATGCGAGCGTCGAGCACGGAGGTGACACGGACGAGCGTATGCACGGCGACTCGGTCCGCCCGGCCGCGCTCGATCCGCGAGATGACACTGCGTGACACATGGGCGAGGCCGGCCAGGCGTTCCTGTGTCCAGCCCCTGCGCATCCTCAAGGCCCGCATCCCGAGTCCGAAGCGCACGACGTCCATGGCGCACAGCATCGGTGCGGCGGCTTCACTGGCGGTTATCCCATGGGCCATCTTCCGGAGCGGTAGGGGTCCTGACGCGCCCCGTCGCGCCTCCTCGCGCCCCCTCGATCTTCAGCGAATGTGCCTCAGGCGGTCGCTCGTCAGGTCGGTCGAGGGTTTCGAATGACAAGCCAAGGGTGGATCTGCAAGCCATGGAGCGGATCCACCGGCATCCGCCCGCCTGATGCGCGCCTGTCAGCAATCTTCTGACCAGTGCCCGCCTGAGTGGCAAACGCCGGAATCATGGCAAGGGATCGCTGCCGGAACCTCGACAGTCGCTCCGCACGCGCCGAGACCCCGATGCCGGCGCACCGGGGTCTCGTGGATACGAGGTGCGGAGCCGAGAGGCCGGCCCCCGTCAGGCATCCACCTCCGCGTAGGCGTAGGCCGGGTCGCCGACGCGCGCGGCGACCGGCAGCTCCAGCTCGATCGAGGCCGCGCCGACCGCCCCGGCCCGAGCCGGGATGAACAGGGCAGCCAGGGCACCCAGCCCCACGATGACCGCACCGAGCGCGATGGCCGGCTGGAGCCCGGCGACGTACGCCGCGGGCGACTCGTAGCCGCCGTTCGCCGCGAAGACCGAGGCCAGGACGGCCACCCCGAACACGCCGCCGACTTCGCGGATCGTGTTGGTCGCACCGGAGGCCTTGCCCTCCTGGTCCGGGCGGACCGCCGACAGGACCACGTTCGCGATCGGGGCGAAGAACAGGCCCATGCCGATGCCGGCCAGGATGAATGGCACGACGACGCCCTCGTAGGCCACGGTCGGCGTGATGGTGGCCGCGAGCCAGCCGAGGGCGACCGCCTGCATCGCCATCCCGGCGGCCAGGATGGGCCGTCCGCCGATCCGGCCGGACAGGATCCCGGCGATCGGCGCGACGATGATCGGCATGACCGTCCAGGGCAGGATCCGGAGGCCGGCCTGGAACGGGCTGTTGCCCTGGACCACCTGGAAGAACTGGCTGAGCAGGAAGATCGAGCCGAACATCCCGAAGAACATCAGGAACGAGACGGCGTTGGCCGAACTGAACGCGCGGCTCCGGAAGACGCCGAGCGGCAGCATCGGCTGCGGCGTCCGTGCCTCCCAGGCGATGAAGCCGATGAGGAGGGCGATGCCCGCGCCGATCGTGCCGACGACCTGCGGGCTGGTCCAGCCGAGGTCGTTCCCGTTGATGACGCCCCACACGACGGCCAGCAGGCCGGCGCTGATGAGCCCCAATCCTGGGATGTCCAGACGGCCCTCGGGACCGTGGCTCTCGGTCAGGCGCAGGGCGGCCAGCGGCATGACCACCAGGCCGATCGGCACATTGATCCAGAAGATCCAGTGCCAATCGAGGCCCTCGGCGATGGCGCCGCCGACGAGTGGGCCGATCGCGATGGCCAGGCCGGCGATGCCGCCCCACGCCCCCAGCGCGAGGGCTCGTCGCTCGGGCGGGACCGCGGCCGACAGGATGGTCAGCGTCAATGGGGTCACGAACGCGCCGCCCACGCCCTGGATCGCTCGGGCCAGGATCAGCATGTCCGACGTCGGGGCCAGCGCCGCCATGGCGGAACCGCCGGTGAAGATGGCCATGCCGACGAGGAAGATCCGCTTGCGCCCGAAGCGGTCGCCGAGGGCGGCGCCGGTCAGCAGCAGGACCGCGAAGGTGAGCGTGTAGGCGTTGACCATCCACTGGAGATCGGCCAGCGATGCGCCCAGATCCGCCTTGATGACGGGCAGGGCGGTGGTGACGACGAGGTTGTCGAGGGCGACCATGAACAGGGCGATCGAGGTGATCGCGAAGGTCCAGGCGGTGGATGGGCGAGAGCGGGTCATCGGGTGGGCTCCTTTCGACTCGGGTGGCTGGTCATTGTTGAGTGAGTGGTCACTAAGTACGGCGGACAAAAGGGGGGAGCGGTCGGCGACGTCAGGCGGCACCTCCCGTGGCGTCGGCATCGTCGAGGAGACGATCCAGGGACCACTCTTTCGGGTGTCCACCAAGCTCGAGGGCCGCGCCGACGTTGAGCAGCATCCCCTCGGCGAAGAAGTGGTGGAGTTCTTCGGGCGAGGCCCCGGACTCGTCGCGGACGGTCCGATGCAGGCGGGTGAACTCCTCGCGGACCGCGGTCCGGACGTCGTCGTCGCCACAGGCGGCATACGCCTGCAGCTGGACGCGCAGCAGGTCGCGGTCCTCCAGGAGATCCATGTAGGCGTGGCCCATGCGCTCCAGCACGTTGCAGGCCGGGCCTTCCTGGGCGCGCCCGTTGCGCGCCGCGTCGACGAACACGAGCCGCGTGCGTTCGAAACCGTGCCGGACGGTCGCGATGAACAGGTCGCGCTTGGTGCCGAACAGCTGGAAGAGATACGGCTGGGAGACACCGACGCGCTTCGCGATCGCCTCGGTGGACGTCCCGGCGTAGCCACCCGCGGCGAATTCGGTGAGGGCGGCCCGGACGATCTCCGCGCGGCGTTCGTCGGCGGTCAGGCGGGTGGTCGGATGGCTGGTCGGCGCGGACATGGCGGTAACTTAGTGGTCACTAAGTCGACTTGTCAACCCCTGAGCGCGGATACCGCGAAGCCGGTTCGTACGACCGGGCGGGCGCTACTCGGCCGGTGCGGCCTCGGGGCCGGTCACGAAGCGCTGGGCGTCGGCCTCCGCCAGCAGCTTCTGCTTCACGACGCGGTCGCGGTAGAGCGCGACGATCTCGGCGGGCTCGCCTTCCTGGATCAGCTGGCCGCGCTCCACGAGGATCGCCCGGTTGCAGAACTCGCTCACGAACGACAGGTCGTGGGTGACGAGCACGATCGCGCGCGCCTTCCCGACGAGCTCGCGGACACGGGCCTGGCTGCGCGCCCGGAACACCTGGTCGCCGGTGCCGAGGACCTCGTCGAGCAGCAGGATGTCCGGCGTGATCGCCGTCGCGATCGAGAAGCCGAGGCGCGCCCGCATGCCGGACGAGTACGTCTTGACCGGCGCATCCATGAACGCCCCGATGTCGGCGAATTCGATGATCGACGGGGTCAGCGCGTCCATCTGCTCCTGCGGGATGCCGAGGAAGGCGCCCGCGAGGTCGATGTTGTCGCGACCGGTCAGGTCCATCTCGAAGCCCGCTCCGAGGGTCAGCAGGGTCGAGACACGACCGTTGGTGATGATCTCGCCCTCGCTCGGCTCGAGGATCCCGGCCAGCGCGAGCAGGAGCGTGCTCTTGCCGGCCCCGTTCGGGCCGATGACCGCGAGCGACTCCCCGTGGGCGAGCGTCAGGTTCAGGTGGCGCAGCGCCCAGAAGTGGTTCTCGCGACCCTCGCTCCGTCGCAGCATCCCGGCGAGCGAGCCCTTGAGCGTCGTCCGCTTGGTCAGGCGCAGGTCGTAGCGGATCCCGAGATCGCGGATCTCGACGGCGTTCGGGTTCGCGTCGGGGTCGGTGGGGATGGGTGCCGCTCGCATCACAGGATCCGCGCGAACGCCGGCTCGGCGCGCTTGAAGACGAGGATCGCGAACAGCAGGATCAGGCCCGAGACGCCGGACAGGACGATCAGGCCAAGCCACTCCGGCGGGCCCGGCGGCAGGAACGTGGTCGAATCGACCTGCGTCCCCCAGATGACCGCTCGATACGAGTCGAACAGGACGGCGAACGGGTTCAGCCGCATGAGGTTGTAGAGGGTCGGGTTGTCTTCGGCGAGGACGCTCAGCGAGTACAGGCCCGGCGACAGGTAGAACCACAGGCGCAGGACGTGGCGCAGGACGTTCTGGATGTCGCGGAAGAACGCGTTCAGCGCGGACAGCAGGACGCCGAGCGCCAGCGTGAACAGGAACTGGACGGCGGCGATGACCGGGATGAGCAGGACCCACGGCGTCAGCCGCGTCGAGGAAGAACAGGTAGACGATGCCGAGCGCGACGAGCCCGAACAGGAAGCTCCACGTCCCGGCGATGACCGCCGCCGACGGCAGCACGATCTTGGGGAACTGGATCTGGCGGATGAGGCTCTGGCGGCCCGTCACGGACAGGGTCGCGTCGTTGAGCGTCGTCGAGAACCACTTCCACGGCAGGATCGCGGCGAAGATGAAGAGCGCGTAGTCCGGGGTGGGCCGCTGGAAGATGATCGTGACCAGGACGTAGTAGACGGCCATCTGGAGGAGCGGGTCGATGACCCACCAGAGCTGGCCGAGGACCGTGTCGGAGTGCGTCCGCTTGATGTCGGCGCCGACGAGGTAGCGCGTCAGGCGGCGGCGGCCGAGCAATTCGGACAGGCCGAGGCGGATGAGGCCGATGGCTCCGGGTCGCTGGCGGCGCGGACGTGAGGAGGCGGCTGCCTCGGTCGTGGGACTGGTCATGGGCGGCCGTAGGGTAGCACTCGGCGTCCTAACGCGACCGAACGGTGCCCTGATCGGTCAGCCAGCGCAGCCCGCCGGGCGAAGCCGTGGCGGCGCCGGCCCGGACGGTCGCGAGCGCGACGATGTGGTCCAGGCCGTCGATCGGCACGACCAGCGGCCGCTCCTCGCCGAGCTCGCCCAGGACGTCGGTGAGGGCGGTCGTCGCCGCCTGGATGCGGTAGCCGCGACGGCGGGATCGGCGCGCCTCGTCGCTCCGGTCCGACGACGCGGTACCAGAGCCGACGGACGGGGGACCGGCGCTTCGCCGCCATGAGCGTGCGCGTTGCCAGGTCCACGTCCGGCTCGTGACGGCCGGCGAGGTCCGCGGGCAGGGACCCGTCGCCCGGGACGGTGACGACATGGACCGACGAGCGAACGGCGGCGCGGCATCGCGGCAAGCTTGGCGAGCGTCCGCGCTCGGTCGAACCCGACGACCACGATGGGCCGGTCGGCGGAGAGGACGTCGGTCGCCGTCGCTTCGCCGATCGGAGCCGCTGCGGGCGTCGAAGCCGGATCCGCCCGCCTCCGCGACGACCTCGGCGTAGAGGGCCGCCAGGCGTTCCGCCACGGACCTGGCGCCGTACCGTTCGACGATCCGCTGTCGCATCGCTGCCCGGTCGAACTCGCCGAGCCGGTCGAGCGTCCGATCGATGGCGGCCGCCATCGCCGCCGGGCTTCCGCTCGGAACGATGGCGCCGAACCCGTCCGGGTCGGGATCGAGGATCTCGGTCACGCCGCCCGAGTCCGCGGCCACGACCGGCAGACCGGTGGCGAGCGCTTCCGCGGCCACGACCCCGAACGTCTCGGCCGGACTCGGGTGGACGAACAGGGTCGCGCGTGCGAGCGCGGCCATGACGCCGGCGCGGTCGGTCGGCCCTTCGAACGTCACCGCGTCGGCGACTCCCAGCGACGCGGCGAGCGTCAGCCACGCCTCGTCGCCGCCCGGTGCCGTCCCGATCAGGCGGAGGGTCAGCGCGGGCCTCGTCGAGCGGGCGAGCGCGAACGCCTCGAGCAGGACGCGGATGCCCTTCGTGTCCCGCCGGCCACCGAGATACAGGAGCTCGTCCGTCCGTCGCTCGGCCGGGTCGACCAGGCGCAATCGCTCGACGGCGATGGCGTTCGGCAGCACGATCAGGCGATCGGCCAGTTCGGGAGCCGCCGCTCCGAGCCTCGCGGCCAGCGTCCGGCTCACGACGACGATCCGGGCCGCGCCCACCGCGACACGGAGGTACTCGGCGCGGATCGAGGGGTCGGCGAGCTGGTCCCGGACGTACGACGCGTGCTCGGTCATGACGTACGGCCGACCGAGCGCCGCCGCCACCGCCGCCGCCGCCACGCCGTCGGGGTAGCCGCCGTGAGCGTGCACGATGTCGACGCCGATGGGGATCGCACCGGCGCCCGCCACGGCCGCCGTGGCATGCAGGCCACCGTCCTGGCCGGGCCGTCGTTCCGCGGCGGACCAGTGCGGGACGCGCGCGCGTCGGACGGGGATGTCGCCCGGAGCGTGGAGGCCGGCCCCGGCCCACGCGGCGCCCGTCGCGGCGCCACCCACGTCGTCGAAGGCGCTGAGCGCGGCCGCCGCGTCGGCCTGTTCGGAGGCCGTTCCGGTCAGGCGGACGTCCTCGAACGACAGCACGGCCGGCGTCACGCGACCGGTCGCCAGCAGGCCCTCCACCTGGTCTGCGACGAACCCGCCCCGACCCGGATCGTCGTAGGCGGGATACCAGCGCGCCACGACGAGGGTCCCGAGCGGCCGTGCGGCGTCGGTCACACCACGCCGAGCCGCTGGTAGAGCTCCAGGTAGCGACGCCCGTTCTGCTCCCAGGTCCGGTTCGCCGCGACCCAGGCTCGCGCCGCCTCGCCCAGTGCGGTCCGCGCCGCCGGGTCGTCCAGGAGCGGCTCGACGGCATCGGCCAGGCTGATCGGATCCTCCGGCGTGAACGTCCGGGCGGTCACGCCCTCCTCGACGATCTCGAGGAGCGCCCCGACCGCACTGACGACGAGGGCCTTCTGCATCGCCATCGCCTCGTACGGCTTGAGCGGGGTCACGAGCTGCGAGACGCGGTCGTTCGTGCGCGGGACGACGAAGACGTCGATGGTCCGGTAGTAGCGCTCCACGTCCCGATGCGGGACACGGCCGGCGAAGATGACGGTGCCATCCGCCAGGAGTCCGGTCCGTTCGGCCACGGCTTGCAGGTTCGCTCGATCCTCGCCGTCGCCGACGAGCAGCAGGCGGACGCGTCGTCCGCGCTCGCGCAGGAGGGCGACGGCTTCGATGAGGTAGGCGATGCCCTCGTACGCGGTGAAGCTCGAGATGTAGCCGACGACGGTCTCGTCGGGCTCGATGCCGAGTGACCGGGCCAGGGCCTCGTCCCGCGGGCCGGGCGTGAACGCCGCGATGTCGACGGCGTTGGGGACGACCGTCACCCGGTCCGCATCGATCCCGCCACGGGACAGGATGTCGGCTCGCATCGTCTGGGACAGCGTGACGATCCCGGCGGCCCGCCGCATGCAGGCGGTCTCGATCTCGCGAGCCGCGACGTAGCGATCGCCGCCTTCGACGGCGTCGCCCATGCGCGAGACCCAGGTCTCCTCCAGGAACCCGCGGACCTCGTACACGACGGGGAGCCCGAACAGGTCGCCCATCGCCAGCGCGACCTGGGCATTGACGTAGTTGGTCGTCGGCTGGAGGAGGGCCGGGCGCAGCTGCTGGATGAGCGGCACCAGCCCGCGGGCGGTCTCGGTCGCCATGACGTCCACGGGCAGGCCCGGCTCCAGGTCCGGCTTGATGCGGTGATACGTCACGCCACGCACCACGTCGCTGGCGGCCCGCTTGTGGATGCCCTCGTTCAGCGGAAAGCCGGCCCGCGTGACCATCTGCGGGTCCAGGCCCTGCGCGAGCTGGGCCATCGCGACGCTCTGTGCCCGGACCGTGTAGCCGGCCTGGCGGTGGGGGAGGGAGTTCGTGAGGATGTGCAGGACCCGGCCCTTGACCGGATCCGCGATGGGCGTGGCCGCGCGACCGACGGAGCCCAGGTCCGGGCGCCAGGCCGGGTCCAGCAGGGCGAGTTCGGCGCGCGAACGCTCCAGGAGGCGCCGGACCCGTTCGTCGCCGGGCCGGCGGGCGGCGATCGGTTCCAGGCGCTCGGCCGCCTCGGCGTAGAACCCGAGGCGGTAGGCGATCTCGCTGCGCAGCACGGCCGCGTTCATGTTCCCGACCAGGGCCGGTCGATCGCCCAGGATCCGGTCGGCGGCGGCGGCATCTCCCGCCGCCAGCGCGATCCGGGCCAGCCGCTCGGCGGTCCGCGGGGAAGCGCTCACCGCCAGGGCCTCGGCCTGGGCGATCGCGGCCGGCCGCCCGATGATCGCCTCGGTCGAGATGACCCGGATCGGCGCCGCGATCCGATGGTCGCCACCTCGCCGCAGGGCGACGTCGGCGCCCGTCCCGATGGACCGGAAGAAGCCGCGTCGCACGGGTCCCGGCAGGGCATCGGTCACGAGCATCACGACACCGAGCTTCTGGGTGCGGGCAAGGCGCAGGGCCGTCCGGGGTTTCCGCGCCGTCCGGGCGATGATGCCCGGCAGGGAGGTCGGCCGGCCGCTCACGCGCAGGCGCCTCGATCGGCCTCGTCGGGCATACTTGGGAGGCCGCTGATCCGACCGTGAGTCCCAGCTCGGGCAGGCGACAGCGAGGCGCCGTCAGCCAAGGGAGTCATGAGCAAGACCGTAGCACACGTGGTCGGCGCGAGGCCCAACTTCATGAAGGCCGCGCCGGTCATCCGGGCCCTCGACGCCCTCGGCATCGACCAGCACGTCATCCACACGGGCCAGCACTACGACGCCAAGATGTCCGACGTCTTCTTCCGCGACCTCGGCCTGCCGGAACCGGACACGAACCTCGGTGTCGGATCGGGGACGCAGGCGGGCCAGACCGCCGCGCTCATGATCGCGCTGGAGCGGACCTTCATCGACCTCCGACCGGCGCTCGCGGTCGTGTACGGCGACGTCAACTCGACCATCGCCGCGGCGCTCGTGGCCGCCAAGCTCGGCATCCCGATGGCCCACGTCGAGGCGGGCCTGCGCAGCTTCGACGACACGATGCCCGAGGAGATCAACCGGCGCGTCACGGACCTCCTGAGCGACCTGCTGTTCGTGACCTCGCCGGAGGGCATCGACAACCTCGTCGCGAGCGGCGTCCCGGCGGACCGGATCCACTTCGTCGGCAACCCGATGATCGACACGTTGCTGGCCAACCTGGACCGCTTCGACGCCGCGCGGATGCGAGCGGCGCTGGACCTGCCGGAACGCTACGCCGTCGCCACGATGCATCGGCCGGCCAACGTGGACGAACCGGCCCAGGCCGCCCGGATCGCCACGATGCTGCGCGGGATCAGCGAGCTGCTCACGCTCGTCGTGCCGCTCCATCCCCGTGGCCGGCCGACGCTGGAGGCGGCCGGCCTGGTCGAGAGCGATCGGCTGCGCATCGTGGATCCGCTCGGCTACGTCGACTTCCTCTCGCTCGTCCGTGGCGCGACGCTCGTCGTCACCGACTCGGGCGGCATCCAGGAGGAGACGACCGTGCTCGGCGTCCCGTGCCTGACCGTCCGGCCCAACACGGAACGCCCGATCACCATCACCCACGGCACGAACCGGCTGCTCGAGCCGGAAGGGGTCGTGCCAGTCGCCCGGTCCGTGCTCGCGGACGGCCTCGCGGTCCCGGCCGAGGGACCGCCGCTCTGGGACGGGCACGCCGGCGAACGGATCGCGGCGATCGTGCAGACCTGGCTGGAGGACGTCGCATGACCTACGACCCCAAGGCGTTCTGGTCCGGGCGCCTGGAGAAGGACTTCTCGCTGTCCGGTGTCGGCTACATCGGGCTCGGCGTGCCGTTCAACGAGGCGCTGTACGCCCAGCGCGAGCGCGTCCTGCTGCGGATCCTGAAGCGCGAGGGGATCGCCCTGCGCGGCGCGACGATCGTCGAGTACGGCCCGGGCACCGGGTTCTACACGTCCATCTTCGCGCGCGAGGGTGCGGCGATGGTGGACGGCCTGGACATCACCGACGTCTCGGCGCGGGAACTGGCGGCCCGGTTCCCGCAGTACCGCTTCGCGCAGGCCGACATCACGGCGCCGCTGGCGATCGATCCCGGCAGCGCCGACATCGTCGCCGCGTTCGACGTCCTGTTCCACGTCGTCGACGAGGACCTGTTCGCCGCGGCCCTCGCCAACGCGGCGACCGCGCTCCGTCCCGGTGGCGCGCTGCTCGTCAGCGACCTGTTCCTGCACGTCGCCCCGGCGACGACCGCCGCGTACTACATCCCGCGGACGCTGGCCCGCTGGGAAGCGGCGCTGGACGCGGCCGGCTTCGACATCGTCGGGCGCGACCCGATCTTCGTCACGATGCACCCGCCGCTCGACGCGAGCGGGCGCACCCGGCGCGTCCTGTCCGGGCTGTGGGATCGCGTCACCCGGCGACTCAAGAAGCACCCGAAGGACGGCCGCTTCATCGGCGCGGTCCTGGGGCTGGCGGACCGGCTGCTGTGCCGGATCGTGGGCGACGGACCGTCCACGGAACTGCTGGTCGCCCGCCGCCGCTGAGCGTCGTCGCCGCGCCGCCGGTGCGTCGCCACCACGGGCGCGACCGCCCGCGACAGCCTTGGTCGGCGCTCCGGGCTATCCTTCGAGGCGACACCAAACTGACCGACCCTGGGAGGGACCGTGAGTCAAGACCGTCGAGTGGCCGTGATCGGCCTCGGCTATGTGGGCCTGCCGCTGGCGATCTCGTTCGCCGAGGCCGGCCTGACCGTGGAGGGCATCGACGCCTACCCGCCGCGGGTCGCCGAACTGAACGCCGGCTCCTCGCCGATCGATGACGTCTCGGACGAGCGCCTCGCCGCGGCGCTGACCGCGCGGCCTGACCGTCGTCGCCCCGGCCGACGCGAGCATCCCGTCCGCCGACGCGATCTTCGTGTGCGTCCCGACGCCGATCACCACGACGAAGGACCCCGATCTCGCCCCGGTCCTGTCCGCCGCCGAGACGATCCGCGGCCACCTGCGGGCCGGCCAGCTGGTCATCCTCCAGTCCACGACCTTCCCGGGCACGACGACCGGCCCGTTCCGCGAGGTCCTCGAGCAGACGGGCTTGAAGGCGGGCACGGACTTCGATCTCGCCTTCGCGCCGGAGCGGGTCAACCCGGGCGACCCGGCCAGTGCCAGCAAGGGCGTGCCGCGGCTCGTCGGCGCGACGACCGAGGCCGGCACCGAGCGCGCCGCGACCCTCCTGCGCCACATCAACGAGCAGGTCGTCACGATGTCCTCGCCCGACGCGGCGGAGCTGGCGAAGCTGCTCGAGAACGTCTTCCGCAACGTCAACATCGCGTTCGTCAACAACCTGGCGCTCCTGTGCGAGCGGATGGGCCTGGACGTCTGGGAGGTCATCAACGCGGCGGCGACCAAGCCGTTCGGGTTCATGAAGTTCACGCCCGGGCCCGGGCGTCGGCGGCCACTGCATCCCGGTGGATCCGTACTACCTGGCCTGGCGCGCGCGCGAATTCGACTTCATCGACCGCTTCATCGAGCTCGCCGGCGACATCAACTTCGCCATGCCGCGCCACGTCGTGGACCTCGTCGCCGAGGCGCTCAACGATCGCGGCAAGGCGCTCAAGGGCGCCAAGGTCGGCGTGCTCGGCGTCGCGTTCAAGCCGAACGTCCGCGACGCCCGCAACTCGCCGGCCGCGGACGTCATCGCCGGGATCGCCGGTCGCGGGGCGGACGTCCGCTTCCACGATCCGCACGTCCCGACGTTCAAGGACGCCCAGGCGGTCATCCGCGAGAACACCGGGCTCGACGAGCTGCTCGACTGGGCCGACATCATCGTCGTCGTCACGGCCCACGCGTCCATCGACTGGGAGCGCACGTTCGAGCGCGCCGAGCTGATCGTGGACACCGTGGATGCGTCGCGTGGCCGGACCACCCGCCCGCGCCAGGTCCTCCGCCTCGGCGCCGGATGGTCGGCGGGCAGCTGACCGCGCCCGAGGGCCGCGGGGTGAAGGCGCCCCGGCCGGTCCTGATGATCGTCCACAGCTACTACGACGAGGACCCGCGCGTCCGCCGCGAGGCCGAGGCCCTCGTCGCGTCCGGCCGTCCCGTCCTGGTGCTCGGCCTGCGGCGGCCCGGCGAGCCGGCCGACGGTGAGCTGGCCGGGGTCCGCATCCGCCGCCTGGACGTCCAGCGCCACCAGGGCGCGAGCCTGTTCACCTATCTCGCCGAGTACGCGGACTTCCTGCTGCGAGCCGGCTGGACCGCGGTCCGCGCCCACCGACGCGAGCGGTTCGCCCTCGCCCAGGTCGCGTCGCTGCCGGACTACCTGGTCTTCGCCGTGCTGCCGCTCAAGCTCGCCGGCGTGCCGGTCATCCTCGACCTCCACGAGGCGATGCCGGAGTTCTTCCGCAGCCGCTTCCCGAAGGCGTCGAACCCGATCGCCCACCGACTGCTGCTGCTCCAGGAGCGCCTGTCGATCGCGCTCTCGACCGCGACGCTCGTCGTCAACGAGGCGATGCGCGACCGCCTGCTGGGCCTCGGCGTGCGTGCCGACAAGGTCCACGTCGTCATCAACAGCCCGTCGCTGAAGCGCTTCGATGCCGCCGCGTACCCGCGTCGCTCGTTCCGCGAGGACGGTCCGCTCCGGCTCGTCTACACCGGCGGCCTGACGCCCACCTACGAACTGGACGTCGTCATCCCGGCCGTCGCGACCATCGCGACCGAACGCCCGGATCTCGACGTGCGCCTCGCCATCTACGGCCGGGGCGACTCCGAAGCCGCCCTGCAGGAGCTGGCCGGGACACTCGGCGTCGCGCGACCGCGTGACGTTCCACGGCCGCATCCCGATCGACGACGTCCCGGCGGTCGTGGCCGCGGCGGACATCGGCATCGCCCCCACGCGACGCGACCGGTTCACGGACCTGAGCCTCTCGACCAAGGTCTACGAGTACGCGGCGATGGGCAAGCCGGTCGTGGCCAGCCGGCTGCCGCTGGTCGAGCGGACCTTCCCCGCCGGCTCGGTCAGCACGTACGAGCCAGGCGACCCGCGATCCATGGCCGACGCGATCGTCGCCCTCGCCGATGATGCCGACGCCCGGGAGCGAGCCGTCGCGCGGACCGCGTCGATCGTCGCGGACGCGGCCTGGGAGCACGAATCGCAGGCGTACCTGGCGCTCGTCGAGCGCCTGATCGGCCGCTGATGGCCCGCCGATGGGCCGCGATCACGGGGTGCGCGTTGCGAAACCTTGATCGGACGTTCGCCGGGCCCGTGCAGGAGTTGCGGTACGCTACCGACCGCCCCGGCCATCCCAGCAGTCTCGAGCCGGCCACGTACAGGATCATCTGACCCTCATGACCTTTCGAGCCAAGCCCGTCGTCAAGCGGTCCCACAAGCCGTCGTGGGAGAGCCAGGACCGGCGGAACCTCTACCTCAACATCGGCTTCGGCGTCGTCGTCGTGGCCGCCGTCGCGATCCTGCTGATCGCCGCCGGGCTGTCCTGGTACAACGACCATCTCGCCCCGGTCGGGAGCGTCAACGGTCGGAACATCACGACCGATGAGTTCAAGGACCGCTACGCGATCGAGACGCGCCGTCTCGAGGAGGCCGAGCGCCGGGTCCACACCGCGGCCGTCTCCGGCCAGCTGACCGAGGCCCAGAAGCAGACGCAGCTCCAGGCGATCGAGACGCAGCGCCAGTCGCTCGCCGGCCACCACGCTCGAGCGCATCATCGACCAGGTCCTGCAGGAAGGCCTGGCCAGGGACGAGGGCGTGATCGTCACGGATGCCGACATCGACGCCCGGCTCGTCACCGAAGCCACCATCGCCGAGTCGCGCCACGCCTGGGTCATCGCGGTCGCCCCGGAGGTCACCGACGGCGCCGTCGAGCCGACGACCGCCCAGGTCGCCGCGGCCAAGGCCAAGGCCGACGCAGGCGCTCAAGGACCTCCAGGCCGGCAAGGCGTGGGAGGACATCGCCAAGACCGTCTCCACCGACGCGAACGCGGCCGCAGGCCGGCGACCTCGGCTGGATCCAGGCCGACGACACCCAGGAGGACGAGGCCTACCTGAAGGCCGTCTTCGCGGCCGAGGCGAACACCCCCACCGCCGTCATCGAGGGCGAGGACGGGACCTTCCGCATCGGCCGGGTCACCGAGATCGCCCCCGAGACGGTCGATCCGGACTACCAGAGCAAGCTCCAGGCGGACGGCATCGACATGGCCAAGTACCGCGCCGTGGTCGCCGGCGACGTGACCCGCCAGAAGCTCGAAGAGAAGATCGTCGCCGACGCGACCAAGCCCGCGCCGCAGCGCCGCGTCGCCGAGATCTACATCGCGCGACTCGGGCGAGGCGGAGAAGGACGGCGCGATCAAGACCCGCCACATCCTCTACTCGCCCAAGGACGACGCGCAGGGCGCGGCGGACCTGCCCGACACGGATCCCGCGTGGGCGGCGGCCAAGGCCGAGGCCGACGCCACCTACGCCAAGCTGAAGGCGGACATCGCCCTGTTCGACTCGGATCGCCCGGGCCGAGAGCGACGAGGCCAGCGCCACGGGTCCGACCGGGTCCGGCGGCAAGCTGCCCTACTTCGACAAGGACAGCGAGATCGACGAGGCGTTCAAGGCGGCCATCGTCAAGGACGGCCTGAAGCCGGGCGACCTGCTCGAGCCGGTCAAGTCCGACTTCGGCTGGCACGTCATCCAGATCATGTACGGCCCGACGGACCGCGATCAGCTGAACGCGCTCAAGGTGAAGGCGGACGCCGGCGCGGACTTCGGGGCCCTCGCGCGCGACTACTCGGAGGCACCGGATGCCAGCACCGGCGGCGACGTCGGCTGGCTGGCCACGCGGCCAGTTCGACGCCCTCGCGACGGACGCGATCTTCGGCGCCGAGGTCGGCAAGACCAGCGCCATCGTGTCGGTCCCGGACGACGGGATCTACCTCTTCAAGGTGCTACGAGGAAGAGACGCGGACGCCCGGAAGGTCGTCAGCTCGAGGCCATCAAGGCCAAGGCGTTCGACGACTGGTACAGCGTCAAGAAGGGCGCGGCGACCATCACCCGCGACGAGTCCATCACGGGGTCGTCGACCAGCTAGACAGGAGGTCCGGTGCTCGACGCGCTCGTCGCCGAGGCCCGGCTGCGATGGGGGCTGGATCCGGCCGACGGCCTCCAGGTGATCGCCGCTGAGCGACTCATCGGGAGTCCGCTGGAGGCGTCGCGCCCGCTGCTGCTCGTGCCGCTCGCGATCCTGCGCGGCGGTCCGGCGTCCGACGTCGGCCGTCGCGCCACTGCCGGGCCGAGCCGGGCCCGGCGGCGACGACCCGCTGACGGTCCTGGGTCGCCTGTATCCGGGCGACCACCCGGTCGGCCGGATCGGCCTGACCGAGCCGACGACGATCGCGTCGCTGACCGCGGCGGACCTCGCGGGCGCGCTCTACGTCGCCCCGATCGCGCCCGAGCTCGCCGTCGGCCGGCCCGTGGGCGATGCCCTGGATCAGCGCCCGCCTGCGCGCCGCCCGACGGCTGCCCGTGGGACCAGGAACAGACCCACGCGTCGCTGCGCAAGCACCTGCTCGAGGAGACCTACGAGGTCTACGACGCGCTCGAGGCCGGCGCGACGCCGGCGCTCGCCGAGGAGCTCGGCGACCTGCTGCTCCAGATCGTCCTGCACGCCCAGCTCGCCGCCGAAGCGGGCGTGTTCGACCTGGCCGATGTCCAGGCCGCGCTCGCGACCAAGATCGTCCGGCGCCACCCGCACGTGTTCGGCGACGCCGAGGCCGCGACGGCGAGCGACGTGAACCGCCAGTGGGAGCGGATCAAGGCCACGGAACGGGCGAGCGCCGCGGCCAGTGCCGCCGCCGATGCCCCCGACGGCGAGCGCGGCGCCGGCGCCGAAGAGCGCGCTGGACGGCATCAGCGGGTCGCTGCCGGCCCTCGCCGCCAGCCAGGAGATGCAGGAACGCGCGGCCAACCTCGGCTACGACTGGCCGTCCATCGACGGCATCCTCGACAAGGTCATCGAGGAGACCCAGGAGCTGCGCGAGGCGACGACGCCCGGCCACTGGGCCGAGGAGTTCGGCGACCTGCTGTTCGTGCTCGTCAACGTCGCCCGCCGGCAGGGCGTCGAGGCGGAGGCCGCCATGCGGGCGGCGAACGCCAAGTTCCGCCGCCGGTTCGGCAGCGTGGAGCGCCAGGCCGCCGCCCAGGGTGTCGCGTTGCGCGACCTGGACTTCGCCGCACTCGATACCCTGTGGGACAACGCCAAGGCTGAGGAGAGGACGACATGACCATCGGCAACCGGCCGGCCACGGAGCGCTCGGGTGGGCGCGGGCCGCGCGAGATGCGGCCCGTCAGCTTCACGCTCGGCGTCCAGAAGTGGGCCGAGGGCTCGTGCGTCATCCGGGTCGGCGACACGGAGGTCCTGTGCGCGGCCACGATCGCCGATCGCGTCCCGCCCCATCTCCGCGGCAAGGGGACCGGCTGGGTCACCGCCGAGTACTCGATGCTGCCGCGCGCGACCAAGGAGCGCAGCGACCGCGAATCCGCGCGCGGGCAAGATCGGCGGCCGGACCCACGAGATCCAGCGCCTCATCGGGCGCTCGTTGCGTGGCGTCGTGGACCTGACCCGGCTCGGCGAGCGGACGATCACCGTGGACTGCGACGTCCTGCAGGCCGACGGCGGCACGCGGACCGCGTCGATCACCGGCGGCTACGTCGCGATGGCCGCGGCGATGATCACCTACGGCATGGACCGCCACCTCATCTCGAAGATCGCCGCGGTGTCGGTCGGGCTCGTGGACGGCCAGGCGTACCTGGACCTCGACTACCCGGAGGACTCGCGCGCGGACGTGGACTTCAACGTCGTCGGCACGGACGGCGGCGCGTACGTCGAGCTGCAGGGCACCGCCGAGGGCAAGCCGTTCGACCGGGCCGCGGCCAACGGCCTGATCGACCTCGCCGACGCCGGCCTGGCCCAGCTGTTCGAGGCCCAGGCGGCGGTCCTGGCGACCGTCCGGCGGTGAGCCGGCCGCGACTGCTGGTCGCGACTCGCTCGACGCACAAGCTCCGCGAACTCCGCGAGCTGCTCCACCTCGCCCACGGCGAACTCGTCTCGCTCGAGGACCTCGGCATCCCGGGCGATCCCGAGGAGACCGGCGCGACGTTCCGGACGAACGCCGCGATCAAGGCGCGCTTCGGCGCCCGCGCGTCCGGCCTGCCGACCCTCGCCGACGACTCCGGCCTGGAGGTGGACGCGCTCGATGGCGGCCCGGGCGTCCGGACCCGCCGGTATGCCGGCGAGCACGCCACCGACCAGGACAACAACGCGCTCCTGCTCGGCGACCCTGGCGGACCTGCCGCCGGAGCGCCGCGGCGCGCGCTACGTCTGCGTGCTGGCCCTCGCGCTCCCGGACCGTCCGCCGGGCCGCGCGACGCCGTGCCCCTGACCTTCACCCGCGGGACCTGCCGCGGCCGGATCGCCCGGGCCCCGCGGGGGACCGGCGGGTTCGGCTACGACCCGATCTTCGAGCCGGCCTCCGAGCCGCCGGGCGGCCGGACGCTGGGCCTGTGGACGCCGGCCGAGAAGCACGCCATCTCGCATCGAGCCCGGGCGGCGCGTCGGATGGCGCCGCGCCTCGCCGACCTGGGGTTCTAGGCGGCGTGGTCGCGATCGCCAGCCTCTGCGTGTTCTGTGGCGCCAGCCCCGGGACGGACCCACGGCACGTGGCGCTCGCCCGCGCGGTCGGGACCGGCCTGGCGCGAACGCGGCATCGGCCTCGTCTACGGCGGTGGCCGGGTCGGGCTCATGGGCGCCGTGGCGGATGCGGCGCTGGCCGCCGGCGGCGAGCGTCACCGGGATCATCCCGCGCTCGCTGGTCGAGCGCGAGCTGGCCCATCCCGGCCTGACCACGCTGCTCGTCGTGGAGACGCTGCACGAACGGAAGGCGGAGATGGCGCAGCGGGCGGACGGCTTCATCGCGCTGCCGGGCGGTCTCGGCACGCTGGAGGAACTGGCCGAGGTCGCGTCGTGGGGACAGCTGGGCCTGTACGCCAAGCCGATCGGCCTGCTCGGCGACGGCGGGTACTGGGATGCCCTGCTGGCCTGGCTGGATCACGCGGTCGCGGAGGGGTTCCTGCGGCCGGACCACGCGGCCTTCCTCACCGCCGATGCGGACCTGGACGCGCTCCTCGCGCGGTTCGCGACCTGGAGTCCGCCGGACGATCGCTGGGGCGCGCCGCCCGCCGACTGACGCTACGGCGCCGGGCGAGGCTGACGGCGACGCCGCCGGCCAGCCGACCGGCACGCCGCCCGGCTCCGGGAACAGCTTCGCGGCCATCGCCAGGATCGCCTCGATGTCCGGATCCTGGCCGTCGCCGTACTTCGTCTCGAGCGGGTGGACCAGCGGGTGCTTGATGACGACGCGGACCATCGTGTCGTTGCCCGACTCGTCCATGATCGCGGCCAGGGTGGGCAGCCGTTCGGTCGGCAGGTCCGTCCGGACGGACTTCCCGACGGCCTTGAGCAGGTCCGGCAGCTGCCAGAACAGGCTGCCGCCCGACGTCGCCTTCTTGCGCAGCGCGGCGAGGATCTCCTGCTGGCGGGCGGCCCGGGTGAAGTCGCTCTCGCCCTTGGCCTTGCGGACGCGGGCGTAGGCCAGCGCCTCGATGCCGTCGAGGTGGTGCGGCCCCTTGGTGATGCTGAAGCCGCGCTGGTCGGTCCCGTAGCCGTCGTAGTTCGGGTCCTCGAAGCCCTGCTTGACGATGATGTCCACGCCGCCGACGGCATCGACCATGTCGATGAACCCGGCCATGTCCATCGTCGCGTAGTAGTGGATCGGGATCCCGAGCAGCGCCCCGGCGGCGTCCTGGAGCGCCCACAGCCCGCCGTTCGGGAAGAGCTCCGGGTGGCGGTCGGCGAACGACATCAGCGAGTTCAGCTTCGGCCCGTAGACGTCGCCGTTGCCGAGCGGGACGTTGACCATGTCGCGCGGGAGCGACACCATCGAGACGCTGCCGGCGACCGGGTCCAGCGAGGCGACCATCATCGTGTCGGTCAGCGTCGCCGTCCGCTTGGACGTCGTGTCCACGCCGACGATCAGGACGTTGATCCGCTCGCCCTCGTCGGGCTGCGGCCGCAGCGGCCGGTCGTCGTCGCTCTGGGCGGCCAGCACCTGGCCCTCGAAGATCGTCTCGAACGTGTCGCCCAGCAGGCGTCCGTACTGGAAGACCATGAAGTGCGGGATGACGACGACGATGGCGATGACGACCATGCCGATGATGCCGAGGCGCCCGGTCGGGCCCGGACCAGCGGGTATCGAGGAAGGCCTGGAAGGCGGCGACCAGGCGCCACAGCACGAGCAGCAGGTTGAGGGTCAGGACGGTCCCGAGGACCGACGGCGTGATGACCCACGCGGCGATGCGGACGGGCGACTGGAGCTGCATCAGCAGCAGGCCGATCGCGATGACGACCAGGGACGGGATGAGGAAGAGGAACGTCAGCCGGCGTCGTCGGTTGAACGCCTGACCGAGTCCGGGAAGCACCGCCGACAGCGTCGCCGCGGCGAGGCGGCGTCGGTCCATCGCTCCGGTGTCCGGCCGGATCCGTGTGGCGTGCACGCGGGCTTCGATCTCCATCTCGGTGGCCGTGGTCGGTCCGCGGCCGAGTCTACCGCGCCTCGGCACATGGAGACGCCGGGCGATCGATCAGCCTGCCAGTGATCGCCCGGCGTCCTGACCTCTGACGGGCGACCTCGCGCCGGCGTGACGCGGCCCCGGATCGGCGGTTCGCGGGCGTGAGATGGCCCGGCACTGGGGGGAAGTGCCGGGCCGTGGACTAGTCTGCCTCAGGTTCCTGAGGATGTCCTGAGACCAGAGTCACGCCGCGGATCTAGGCATTGGTCGGGGTGACCTTGCGACGTCGGGGCTTCTTCGGCGCGGCCTGCGCGATCCACCAGTCGCAGGCGCACAGGCCCTTCGAGCACCCGTCGTGCGGCAGGCGCGGTGTCTTGAGCTCGGCGGCGATCATGAACGAACGTCCCTCGTCGGCCCGACACGTCGGGCAGCAGCCGGCGCTCGCCAGCTCGGCGACCTTGGACGTCGTCTGCAGCCCGCGGAGTTCGGCGAGCAGGGCCTCGCGCTGGGCGTCGACCGCATCGTCCGGCGGCGGGATCGGGCGGCCCGCCGCCGCGTACAGGTTCGCCGCCTGGTTGCGACGGATCCGCGAGACGACCTTCCAGCGCTTCTCGCCCTCGGCCTTCCTGACCGCAGCGTCGGCAGCGGACAGGTAGAGCGCTCGACTCTCGGCGACGACCTCGCCGCGAGATCGGGGCGGCGGCCAGGCGGGCCCGGCGGTCCGGGTCGGCGGAGACGTGGCCGGCCTGGGTCAGCCAGTGCGTCGCGCTCGGTCGTCCAGCGCGCCTCGTCCTCTTCCTGCTGGCGCAGGCCGTCGAAGATCGCGACGGCGTCCTCGGCCAGGAGGACGAGTCGACCCTCGTGGCGTCGGACGGCGATGGGTCGGCGGCAGTGCGGGCACGACCTCGACCGCGTCGGTGGCGGGATGAGCGGCATCGCGCAGTACGGGCACGCCGCGGGCGGTGGGGCGTCCATCACCGGGACCAGCGGCCGGGCGAGGCGGGTCGGCAGCGAGGGGTCCAGGGTTGGCGGTCCGGGCTGCCGGCGCGAACGGCCGGTCCGTCGGCACGACCGGCTCGTCGGGCGCTTCGGGCGGTGCGTCCGTTCCGGTTGACCGAAGAGCCGCTTCAGGAACGAGATGGAGGACTCCTCGGGTCAGGCGCTCGGAGACTTCGGCTTGCCACGGGTCCGCTTCAGGTAGCGGCGGACCATCGTCGCATCGCGCAGGGCGAATTCCCAGCGGCAGTGGCACAGGCCCTTGGGACAGCCGTCGTGCGGCAGTCGTGGCGTCCGAAGTTCGGTGACGATCTTGTAGGTCCGGCCGTCGTCGGCCGAGCAGATCGAGCAGCAGGTCGAGCCGACCAGCTCGGCGTCGCGGGCCATCTTGCCGATCCCGCGGAGCTCGGCGGCGGCCGCCTCGCGGTGCATGCGCGACGACCTCGGCAGGTGGGCGGCATGGGCGACCCGGCGAGTCGATGCATGGCCGCGGCCTGATCGCGCTTCATGCGCGACGCATCCTCCCAGCGGTCGTCGCGCTTGGCCTCGCGGAAGCTCCGCTCCGTCGTGGAGAGGTAGAGCGTGCGCGAGGACTCGACGACCTTCTCGGACAGGGGCGCGTCACCCAGCCGGGCGATCCGACCGGCGTCGGCGCCGACCGAGGTCGCGAGCTTGAGCCACTGGGCTGCGCTCCTTCGACCAGCGCCCGAAGTTGGCCGATCGGATGCGCTCGGAGTCGAACACCTCGACGGCGGCTTCGGTCAGGTAGACGACGCGACCCTGGACCCGCTTGACGACGATCCGCTGCCGGCAGCGGGTGCAGCGACGGCTGGCGGTGGGCGGCGGCTCGAGGGCCAGGGCGCAGTAGGGGCAGAACGCGGCGACGGTCGTGACGGGAGCCTGGGCGGTCGGCGTTGTCGGCTGGGGCCTGGCCCTCGGCGGGGAGCGGGCCGCGGGCCGGGGCTTCCGGGGCGCGGCGACCTGGGCCTTCCGGGGCGCCGTCGGCTTGGCGGTCCGCGTGACGGCGGTCGCGGCAACGACGGCGACGGGTTCGGCGACGGCCTCGACCACGGGTTCGGCGACGGCCTGGCGACGAGTCTCGGCGATAGCTCGACCACGGGTCGGCGACGGGTTCGACGTCGCTACGGAGGCTGCGACGACGACCGCGTTCGGCGACCGCCGGGCAGGCTCGGCGATGGCTTCGACGATCGGCTCGGACGTGGCCTCGGCGACGGTCCCGCATCGACCGCGATCGGCTCGGCGACGGCAACGGCCGCATCGACCGGTGCCGCGACCGCAGCCTCGATGGACGCGTCGCGGTCCCAGTCGTCGGCCACGACGGCGACCCGCGGGACCGGGAGCGTCGGATCGCGCCGGACGACGACGGGCTCGGGATCCGAGGCGTCCGCCATCGCGTCATCGACGAGCGGATCCGGGGAGATCTGGCGTAGCCACTGGCCGGGCCAGACGGCATCGGGATCGATCACCGGCGTCGGCTGCGCCTTGACGGGCACGGCCTCGGGCGGACGGTTCGTTCGGTTCGGTGTCGCTGCCGGCTTCGCCTTCGAGGTCGAGCGCCTTCGGCTTCGGCGCGGCGGCCTCGGCCTTCGTGGTGGAAGCCTTCGGCTTGGTGGCGACCTTCGGCTTGGTCGTCGTCTTGCTGGGCTTGACGGTCACCGGCGCCGCGGCCTCGATCGCGCTCGCCTCGACCGTGGTCTCCGGCTCGGTGGTCACGGCGTCGGATTCCGGACCGACCTCGATCGCGATCACCTCGGCGACCGTGGCGGTCTCGACGTCGACGACCTGGACCTCGCCCGATCCCTCGACCTCGGCGGTGACTTCCACGACGTCCACCGACTCGACGATCGGCGCTGGCAGGGCGATGACGGACTCCGGCTCGTCGGCAGCGGCGGCGACATCGGCCATGACTTCGGCGACCGGCTCGCCGCGTGACGGCTGCGGCCGTCGCGTCGGACTCGCCCGTCACGATGATCGGTGGGGTCCGATGGACGGGTGCCTCGGCCGGCGCGGCAGGCGGCGGCCCGAGCGCGATCGTGCGCGGGACGATGACCTTCGGGCCGGTCGGCTTCGGTGCCTCCACGGGCGTGGCGGCCGGTTCGACCGGCGGCGCGACGGCCTCGGCGACGGGCGCGTCAGGTGCGGTCGCGGCCGCCGGCGTCGCGTCGGTCTCGGTCGTCGCGATGGCGTCGGGGTTTCGCCGCTCAAGCCCGCCAGACGCGCCATCGTGCGCTCGCGGACATCCTCGACCTCGGCCTCGTCGATCCGAGGCCGACGTGAGAGTAGCCGTGTGAGGTTCGCCATCGCTTCCGCGCCTCGTGTGCTCCGTCAGGGTCGGAGGGGCAGAATACTCCGAACCTCCCCGCAGCGGTCCGGACCGATGCATGCTCCGGTGCGCCCGCGCACACGGTCCACGTGCCGCGAGTCGAACTTCGCTGGCTCGGGTCGCTGGCTGGCCGACTGTCTACTCGGCCCCGGCGTCGTAGGCTCGTCCGAAGAACCAGATCTCCTTGAACGGCGCCGTGATGTGCCAGGTGGTCACGGTCCCCTTCGCCAGGGACGCCATGTCGCCGACCGTCAGCTCCAGCGTCGGGCCGCCGGCGATCTCGATCCTGGCTCCACCCTCGAGGATCAGGAACGTCTCGCGTTCGGGGAGCGTCCACGGTGTGGGTTCGGGGGCGACGTCGTACCTGGTCATGCCCCCATACGCGTCCGACTGCTGGACCAGGATGTGCGACTCGCCGCCGACCTCCGGATCCGGCTCCCACTCATCGGTCGAGGTGGCTCGAGACGAACACGCCGGGATGGACTTCCACGGTTGCCTCCTGATGCTGCCGTATCATGGGCGCCGCCCACCGGGGAGTAGCGTAGCCTGGCAACGCACATGCTTTGGGAGCCTTGAGGCAAGAAGCGCTGAAGGCTAGCTGGGGTCAAGCACGAAACCGGCGAGCGAATGACGGCCGATTATCCTGCGGTTCAGGCGGAGGCACCTCCTGCCCCGCAACGCACTCGGGTCGTCGACTTCAGCGTGAGCCATGGCGGCCGCGAGCGCCTAAGGCGCCAGCGTGGGCAGGGCGAACTCGGTGACGATATCGTCCCGGAGGTCGAGGAGTCCTGCCCAAGGCCGCGGTCTGGTCTCCGCCGGCGCCGACGACGTCCAACAGGGCGAGGAGCTCGACGGCGTATTGATCCAGGGTGCCACCCTGGTCGACGAGGGCCGTCATGTTGTCCGTGACCCACTGGGACTCGTCGATCGCCCAATTCGCGGTCTGGAGTTCGTCACGCTTGTCAGCGAGCGCTGACAGCTCATCGAGACGACCGACGATGCGGGTGGCGAGGGACGTACCAGTGGCGGAGTCGGGGCCGTCTCCGTCGCGGCAGCAACAGGCTCGGCCGTCGCGGCGGTCGGGCGTGACGTCAAACTCGCCGGCCGACGGTCCCATCAGGCTCGGACTGATGGTGTAGGTCATCCGGTAGTGACCCGGGTCGAGCCCCGGCAGTGTTCCCCATATGCAAGGAGCCGGCTCCGTCACGGTGATCGTCTGGCCAGCTTCAACGATCTCGGTGCCGTCCTTCTCTAGGGCCACCCGGACGGTCCCGCCCGTCGACAGTGCCGGCTCCATCGTCAATACGGTATGGATGGGGACCCCCTCAGCGAAACTGGAAGCCGAAGTCCCGACGGTGCACTCGGATCCGTCGATACCGAACCCGACCGCGGTCAAGATCCGGCCCGGTCTTCTCAGACAGGTCCGCGCTCGGCGTCGGCGCGGCCCCCGAAACCGCCGACTCTGACGGGGGCTGGGCTGCTGAGGACGACGGCGTCGGCCCTGTGCCGGCGCCACCGCACGCAGCAACAAGAAGTGCGAGCGCGACGAGTCGCTTCACGGCCGGACCTTACACCTGCGATTGACACACCGGAAGAGCGATCTTTGCGTGGCTCGAGGTCGAGCGTCGGGCGTCGACAGGACTTCAGGCGTCACCTCGCGATGAGAGATCATCAGCCAGACGACCCGCTGATCGGAACGCTGTAGGCTAGCCACCATCGGCAGGAATCGGGAGCATGTGCGGTTCCCGTGCACGAATCGACGGGGAGTAGCGTAGCCTGGCAACGCACATGCTTTGGGAGCATGAGATCGCGGGTTCGAATCCCGCCTCCCCGACCACGACTCGGTCCCCGGCGGCCGACCCACGAGGCAGATCCATGGGCCGACTCATCCACTGCCCGTCCGTCTCCGCATGACCCCCGAGCGATTCGCGACGGAGCGGCATGGCGAGCAGCGCCGGAAGGGCTCCGATCGGCTGTACATCGTCCATCCGGAAGGGGTCGCCCGGATCCTGGCCCGCCACTACCCGGACCAGCCCGAACTTGCCGACGGCCGGCTGGCTGCACGACACGATCGAGGACACGCCGACCACCGCGGACGAGATCGAGGCGCTGTTCGGCCCAGAGGTGCGGCGGCTCGTCGTCGGGGTCACCAAGGTCGACGGCGTCCCGTGGGAGCTGCCGACCGACCCCGACACGATGCGGCTCAAGGCGGCCGACGCCCTCGACAACGTCAACGAGAGCCTCGATGGCCTGCGCCGCGGCGAGGCCGTCTTCGAGCGATTCGAGAAGGGGCGCGCGAAGGTCGTCTACTGGCGCGAGATCGCCGATGCGGTGACGGCGCTCATCGGCGATGAACCGATCGCACGCGAGCTGGATGCCGCGGTCGCCGAGGCCGAGGCGTTCGCCCGGGCGTTGCCGGAGCCGCGCGCGACCCACGAGATGCGGCTGGTCGTCACCGCCGCCGACTACGACGAGGCCGCTCCACTTCTACCGCGACGTGCTCGGCCTGCCCGAGCGGGCGGCCTTCTCGTCGCCGGACGGCCGCGTGACGATCCTGGAGGCCGGCATCGCCACGCTCGAGATCGCCGATGCCAACCAGGCCGAGTTCATCGACCGGATCGAGGTCGGCCGCCGGGTCGCGGGCCACATCCGGGTCGCGTTCCAGGTGGACGATGCGGTCGCGCTGACGCGGACGCTCGAGGCCGGCGGTGCGCAGGTCCTCGCCGAGGCGACCCGGACGCCGTGGAACTCGCTCAACGCGCGGCTGGAGGGACCGGCCGGCCTGCAGCTCACGCTCTTCCAGGAGCTGCCGCCCGAAGGCTAGGCCGCGCTCCGGGCCGCTACAGACCGGCTCAGCCGCGGATCGGCGTTGCCGATCGCGACGAGCGCGAAGAGCGCCGATGACGACGCCGGAAGCGACGTTGATCCGGCCGAGCCAGGCCTTCGTCACCCTGGATCGAAGCGCGCCGACGACCAGGGTCAGCAGCAGCCACCAGGCGCTCGAGCCGAGGAAGACGCCGAGCGTCAGCGACGCCGCCCCGGCCACGTTGCCCGGGCGCGATGCCCAGGCCCGCGAACAGCGCCGCGAACGACAGGATGGTCATCGGGTTGGTCAGGGTCAGGCCCAGGATCGACAGGTAGGCGCCGGGCGAGACCGCTCCTGCGCTCCGGCGTCGTCGCCGGTTCGGTCGGTTCGGCGCGGGCCGTCTGCCAGGCCAGCCACAGCAGGAAGATCCCGCCGACGAGGCCCAGGATCCGCTGCCCGCCGATGAGCAGGTCCGTGATCGCCCCGAGCCCGAACGCCGCGATCGCGCCGTACGTCGCGTCGGCCGTGGCCACGCCCATGCCCGGACGCGAGCCCGACGACCCGCCCCTCCGCGATGCGTCCGGCGGATGACGAGCAGGCTGATCGGCCCGACCGCGGCCGCGATCGTGAAGCCGAGGATGAGTCCCCGGGCCAACAGCTCGGGATCCATGGGTGTCCTCCGAACATGAAGAAGCGCCTCCAGTCTGCGCTGAAGGCGCCTGTCGTTCTGTGGCTGATCGCCCGTCCCGGGCGCGTCGACGTCAGGCTCGAGCAGGCCGCTCCGAGGGCTGCCTGCTGCGAGGTGGATCGTCGGTGGTCGGGCATCCGGATGCATCGGTCGCAGGGTGCGTCGAGCCGACCGAGCGCGTGTCAAGGGCGCTAGCCTTGTGCCATGCCATCGACACCGTCCAGCGCCAACGCCGACCCGCCCGCTGAAGGTGGGCGTCCAGCTCCCCGAGGTCGAGCGCGAGGTCCGCTGGCCCGAGCTGCTCGACATGGCCCGCGCCATCGAGGACCTGGGCTACGACTCGGTCTGGCTCGGCGAGCACCTGCTGTACCGGTTCGCCGATCGGCCTGCGCGCGGCCCGTGGGAGGCCTGGACGATGCTGGCCGGCCTGGCCGCGGTGACGTCCCGGATCGAGCTCGGCCCGCTCGTCGCCTGCACGAACTTCCACAACCCGGCGATGCTCGCCAAGCAGGCCGCCACGATCGACGAGATCAGCGGCGGCCGGTTCATCCTGGGCCTCGGCGCCGGCTGGAACCGGACCGAGTTCGACGCCTTCGGCTTCCCGTTCGACCATCGGATCGACCGCTTCGAGGAGGCGTTCACGATCATCCGGACGCTCCTGCGCGACGGCGCCATCGACTTCGACGGCCGCTTCTACCAGGCCCGCGATGCCGAGCTCATCCCGCGCGGGCCGCGGCCCCAGGGCCCGCCGCTGATGATCGGGTCGGTCGGCCCGCGGATGCTGGACATCACGATGCCCCACGCCGATTCGTGGAACGTCTGGTTCGTCGACACCGACAACCGCCCGGCCGGCGTCGCCCCGCTCCGGGCGCTCGTGGACGACGCCTGCGTCCGCGCGGGCCGCGATCCGGGCGAGGTGGAACGGACCGTCGCGGTCCAGGTGCGGCTCCCGGGCGGGACGGGCCGGATCCAGGGCAACGACGGAAAGCGCACGACGGACCCGCTGGAGGGCTCGCGCGGTCGAGATGGCGGACGAGCTCCGAGCCTACGCCCACGAGGGGATCGCCCACGTCCAGCTGGTCATGGACCCGATCACGCTCGAGAGCATCACGGCATTCGCACCGGTCCTCACGGAGCTCGATCGGGCCTGAGTCGTGCGTGACCGGTACCTTCGTACGGGAGGACCGGTTCGACAAGCGTGCTAGCCTGACGGCCGCCATGCGAACATCGAATCAGTTCGCGGCCCAGAGGCCTCGTCTCCGGTCGCGACCCCTCGCTGCCGGCCTCATCGCGATGGGGCTGTTCGTGGCAGCCTGTGGCTCCCCGGCGCCGTCGGTCGAGCCGGCCACGCCCAGGCCCACGCCGGTCATCACGCCGAACCCGCAGATGACCGATCCGGCGTCCGCCGAGGCGCTGTTCACCGCGATCGCCAGGATGAAGCTGCCGATCACCGCCAACAACGCGGCGGCCGGCAAGGATCCGGTCAAGACGATCAACGCGACGTACCACGGCTGGCCGATGCTGATCAGTGAGTACAAGTCCGCGGCGACCCTCGCCAAGCTCAAGCCCTGGAAGGCCGGCGATCCGCCCGGCCAGGGCGAGTCCCCGGTGGCCATCAAGGGCCTCAACATCCTCATCGAGTGGGGGCCATCGACCGGGGCCAAGCCGCCCGTCCTGGATGCGGCCCAGATCAAGATCATGAACGAGTTCCTCGAGGCGATCGATCCGGCCATCGGCCCACTCACGGTCCGCACGACCACGGAGTTGGTCGTGCCGATCGCGACCCCCGCGCCGACCCCGAAGGCGTCACCGTCCGCCTCGGCCAAGGCCAGCGCGGCGCCGTCGAAGAAGCCGAAGCCGTCGCCGTGACCGCGGCGGAGGACCGAGCCAAGTCTCGCCCGCGACCCGCGTCCGGTCGTGCCCCGGACGACGTGTCCGATCTCGACAAGCGGATCATCGAGCACCTCCAGGCCGACGGGCGCCGCCCCTACACGCAGATCGCGACCGACCTCGGCGTGTCCGAGGCCGCCGTCCGGGCGCGCACGAACCGGCTGATCGAGCGCGGCATCCTCCAGGTCGTCGGCGTGACCGACCCGCTCAAGCTCGGCTTCCACCAGATGGCGATGATCGGGATCCGCTGCCAGAGCGACCGGCTCATCGAGGTCGCCGAGAAGCTCGCCGAGATGCCCGAGGTGGACTACGTCGTCATCACCGCCGGCACCTACGACCTCCTGATCGAGACCGTGTGCGAGGACAACGAGGCGCTCCTGCGCTTCCTGGCCGAGCGCCTCCGATCGATCGACGGCGTGCGCGAGACGGAGACGTTCGTCTACCTGCGACTGGTCAAGCAGACCTACCAGTACGGGACGCGCTAGCCGCTCCGACCCCGCCGAACCCGCGCGCCGCGGCGCCGTGCACGAGCGACCGACTCCCGTTGCCAGACCGCACCGAAGCCCTCCGCTCCCCTCCGGACCGGCGCCCTCGACCGGCTAAGATGGCCTCGTGGAAGGCCTGCTCGCCCTGCTGCTCGTCGCCCTCGTCGGGAACCTCGTCGTCCTGGGCGTGATCCTCATCCCGTTCCTGCACTCGCCGGTCGCGGCGTCCGCCGCGACCGCCACCGGCGTGGATCTCGACGGTCGGCTGGCGGCCGCCGCGGTCACCGGTCGCCTGGACGGCGACCCCGCCGAGGGCGGCTCGACCCGGGCCTACGACCAGGTCGTCCGCGTGACGAGCTGGATCTTCATCCTCGTCACCGCGATCATCGTCCTGACCATCGGCGGCACGCTCTGGCCGGAGAACCAGCAGGCCATCCTCATCCTGCTCGCGTTCGCCGGGATGTTCCTCATCCTGGTCAACGAACTGCTGCCGTCGAACGCCCTCGGCTCGGCCAAGTTCATCGTGGAGGGATCGGTCGGCCTGACCGGCGCCGCGATGCTGGTCGCCCTGACCGGCGGCGTCGCCAGCCCGTTCTTCTTCACCTTCCCGCTGATCGTGGCGGGCGCGGCCCTCATCGTGTCCCAGTCGGTGACCATCGGCCTCCTCGCCATCGCGACGATCGGGTACCTGCTGGCCGTCGCCCTCGGGACGACGACCGGCCACGTCGACGGTCGAGCTGCCGCAGGTCCTCGCGGTCGTCGTGGTCAACCTCACGGCCCTGTTCCTGCTGGCCTATGTCGCGACCGTCATCGCCCGCGAGCAGCGCCGGGCGCGCGATGCGGCCATCCGGATGTCCGCCGTCGATCCGCTGACGGGCCTGTTCAATCGAAGCTTCTTCTTCGCCGCCATCGAGCGCGAGATCGCCCGCTGCGCGCGGTCCGGGCGTGGGTTCTGCCTGCTGATGATGGATCTCGACGAGCTCAAGGCGGTCAACGACCGGCTCGGCCACTTCTACGGGGACCGGGTCCTGCGCGGCGTCGGCGACGTCGTGTCGGCCGGCGTCCGGCGCATCGATACCGCGGCCCGCTATGGCGGCGACGAATTCGTCGTGCTGCTGCCCGAGACCGACCCGACCGGCGCGTTCGTCCTGGCCGAGAAGATCCGCATCGGGGTGGAGGAGATGGTCGTCGGCCTGCCGCCGACCGGACCGCAGCCGTCGCTGTCGGTCGGGGTCGTCGCCTTCCCCGACGACGGCGCCACGGCCGATGAGCTGATGATCAGCGCGGATGAGGCGATGTACGCCTCCAAGCGCGCCGGCAAGAACCGGGTCACCGGCGTGTCCGTCCCGAGGGTCCTGATCGAGTCCGGTGTAGCATCCCGCGTGTGACCGACCCGATCCACCGACCCGCGACGCTCGCGTCCGCCGACCTCTAGGGGGTCGTCATCGCCACGCCGGCCGCGATCTCGGCCGCCTCCTCCCGTCGGGCCGCACCCAACCCGTTCGCGCGCCTGGGTCAGGGCATCTGGCGCCTGCTGACATCGGTCGACTTCGCGGTCGCCCAGATCATCGTCATCGTGCTCCTCGCGATCGTCGGGATGACGATCCGGCAGCTGCCCGACTTCGCGTTCCGGTCCGCGTCCGACTACGCCCTGGCGATGGACCAGATCCACCTGCGCTACGACCCGCTCCTCGGCCAGACCGCGGTCGACGTCCTGGAGCGGCTGAGCGTCTTCCAGATGTTCCGCTCGGTCTGGTTCAGCGCCGCCCTGTCGCTGCTGGTCGCGTCGATCATCGTGTGCACGCTCGATCGGACGCCGCGGCTGTGGCGCGGCGTCGCCGAGGTCCGCGTCGCCCAGCCCGAGCCGTACTTCGACCCGATCCTGCCGGACCGGGCGGCCATGACCGGCGTCGCCGAGGCGGATGTGCGGACCGTGCTGCGCAAGAACGGGTTCCGGGTCCGCGAGGCGGCCGACGCCGATGGCCGGCGGTTCCTCTACGGCGACCGCAACCAGTACACGAAGATGGCGACGCTGCTCACCCACCTGGGCTTGATCCTGTTCCTGGTCGCCGCGGCGGTGACCTCGCGCCTCGGCGACGAGCAGGGCCTGGTCGTCCCGGAAGGCGAGTCGCTCACGGTCCAGCCGATCGGGACGCCCGGGCTGTTGCTGGTCAAGAACCTCGGGTTCGCGGCGCCGGGCCTGGAGACCGGACAGGCCAGCGACTTCACGACCGACCTGGCGGTCTACCAGGACGGCCAGGAGATCGGGCGCAAGACGATCCGGGTCAACGACCCGCTGTCGATCGGTGGCTACACGTTCCACCAGAACGGGTTCGGACCCGCCCCGCACCTCGTCGTGAAGGACGCCGCCGGCCTGCCGCTGTGGGATGCCGCCGTGCCGCTCACCGATGCCGTGCAGGACCTCCCGTACGGGATCCTGTCCGTGCCCGGCAAGGACATCGGACTGCAGATGCTGCTCACCAAGCAGGACGGCATCGGGATCGTCCTCTTCCAGCCGTACCGGGCGCTCGGCACGAACCCGGACGGCTCGCCGATCGTCGAGAACCTGTTCCCGCTCGCCGCTGGCCATCGGTGAGACCGGGGTGTCGGAGGCGGCCGGGCTGACGATCACCCTGACCGAGGTGAGCGAGTACACCCTGCTCATCGCCAAGAGCGACCCGGGCCAGGGCCTGGTCTGGCTCGCGTTCATCTCGCTCATCGCTCGGCATCGTCATCACGTTCTACTTCCCGCGCCGGCGGATCTGGACCCGGCTGGACCCGGCCGGCCGGCTGGGCATCGTCTGGCGATCGGATCGGTACGTGGACGTCGAGCGCGAGTTCGGCCGGCTCCTCGACGACCTCGTCGCCGTCCGCCGACTCGACCTGACCCGGGCCCGACGACGATGGCCACCCTGGGTGAGCTCCAGCAGGCGCTGCTTCCCGACGCCCGGGTGCTGGGTGCGCCGCGGCTGACCCGCGACCGGGCGGCCCGCGAGGTCGACTGGGTCCGGGTCATGAAGCCCCGCGTGCCGGCCTTCGAGGCGCTCGACCCGGGCGACCTCGCGGTCATCCCCGGGGCGGCCCTGGCCGTCGTCGCGTCCGTGCCGATCCGGGACGCAGGACCTGGTGGCCGCCCTGGCCCGGGCGCGGATCCCGGGCGTCCTGCTGGTCGGCGGCGAGGCGGACGGCGCGGCGTTCGCGACGCCTCGGGCCGGCCGCCATCGAACTCGGACTGACCGTCCTGCGGGTCGACCGCGACGACCCGGTCGCCCTCGAGCGGAGCGTCATCGGCTTCCTCGTGAACCAGCGGGCCGAGCTGGATCGCCAGGCCGAGGACCTCCAGCGCGACCTGGCCCGCCTGGCCCTGCGCGGCCACGGGCTGGATGCGCTCGCCGCGGCGATCGGGGCCGCGCTGGGTCGCGGCGTCGCGATCGAAGGGCCGCACGGCGATCGGCTCGCCCTGCACGTCCCGGCCGACCGGCCGGACGCGGCCGCCGCGGTGACGCGCTACCTGGCCCGGCCGTCGAACGTGGCCATGCGCACCGAGATCCCCGCGGCGGCCGACGAGGCGAGCGGCGGCGGGGCCCTCGTCCTGCTCGGGGCGGATCCGGCCAACGAGTTCGAGCGCATCGCCGCCGAGCGGATCGTGCCGCTCCTGGCGCTCGAGCTGGCACGCGCCGACGCCGTCCGCCAGGCGCGGGAAGAGACCCGTCGCGCCGACCCGTTGCCGACCGAGGGTCCGCCGTGGGTGGTCCTGCTGGCGGGCCAGGGGGCCGCGACCGGTCCCGGCGCCATCGAGGCTCGCGAGGCCGTCCGCGCCGGGATCCGGCAGCTGCTGCCGGCGTCGCGGGTGACCCTGCGCGGCACGGCCGAGAGCCTCGAACTCCGCCTCGTCGCGGCGGCGACGCCCGACGACCCGGCCGGTCTGGCGACGGCCATGCGCGTGGCCGAGTTCATCGGACGACCGGTCGCGCTCTCGCGTCCGTTCGTGGAGGCCGGGTCGCGGCCGGCCGCCGAGGCCGCAACGCGCGCGACACTCGAGGCCGGCGAGGCGCTCCACCCGACGCCGTCGGTCCTGCGTGCCGAGCGCCTGCCGGCCTATCTGCTGCTGGGCAACCTGCACAACCTGCCGGACGGGCTGCGCGATGCGCGGGACCTGCTGGCCCCGATCCTGTCCGGTCCCGGCACGACGCAGGTCGACGCGACTGGACACGCTCCGGGCCGTGCTGGAGTCGCCGAGCCTCGGGCGATGCCGCGGACCGGCTCGGGGTCCACCGGAACACGATCGCGTACCGGGTCGAGCGCCTCGAAGCGCTCGGGGGCTGGGACCTGTCCGATGCGGACCTGCGCTTCGCGCTGGAGATCGCCGTCCGTCTTGTGCAAGATGCACAAGACGGCATGTAGCGACTGGTACTGAACCGCAACCGAGCGTCCTGCTACCGTACCGGTGACCGCATCGTCTGGCGCCTGGTCCTTGTGCGAGATGCACTATCCGGCGCCGTTCCAGGCCCGTCCGGGCACCGACAGGAGACCCATGACCGCACGCAAGACCGCCGTCGCCGCCATCGCCGGCCACAAGGTCACGGCCACGCAGGACTACCTCGAGCACGCCGGCCAGGAGATCTACGGCCAGTACGTGTTCCACGAGGACGCCCAGCGGGACTTCCTGGCCAAGCCGATCTTCAAGAAGCTGCGGCGCTCGATCGAGGGCCACGAGCCGTTCGATCCGGCCATCGTGGACGCGGTCGCCCACGGCGTGAAGGAGTGGGCGATGGCGCGCGGCGCCACCCACTACACCCACTGGTTCGTCCCGATGACCGGCTCCACCGCCGAGAAGCACGACTCGTTCCTCAACCCGATCGGCGAGGGCCGGACGATCGCGGAGTTCTCCGGCAAGAACCTGCTCCAGGGCGAGCCGGACGCCAGCTCGTTCCCGTCGGGCGGCATCCGCGCCACGTTCGAGGCCCGCGGCTACACCGCGTGGGACGTGACGAGCCCGATCTTCCTCCAGGTGGAGCCGAACGGCGTCACGATGACGATCCCGACGGCGTTCGTGTCGTACACGGGCGAGGCGCTCGACCACAAGATCCCGCTGCTGCGCTCGCAGGAGGCCCTCGGCGTCCAGGCGCTGCGCGTCCTGCGCTGGTTCGGCAACGCGACGGCCACCCGCGTGTTCACCAACATCGGCCCGGAGCAGGAGTACTTCCTGATCGACCGCCGGCTCGCCGAGCAGCGTCCCGACCTCGTCCTGACCGGCCGCACCCTGTTCGGGGCCGCGTCGCCGAAGGGCCAGGAGCTCGAGGACCAGTACTTCGGCCCGATCCGCGAGCGGATCCTCGCCTACATGATGGATCTGGACCGCGAGCTGTGGCGCCTGGGCATCCCGTCCAAGACCCGCCACAACGAGGTCGCCCCGGGCCAGTTCGAGATGGCGCCGGTCTACGAGCCGACCTCGGTCGGGTCGGACCACAACATGGTCGTCATGGCCACGATGCGCCGCCTCGCGCCGCGCCACGGCCTGATGTTCCTCATCCACGAGAAGCCGTTCGCCGGGATCAACGGGTCCGGCAAGCACAACAACTGGTCCATGGGCACGGACGAGGGCGAGAACCTGCTCGATCCGGGCAACGACCCGCACGCCAACGCCCAGTTCCTGGCGTTCCTCGTCGCCGTCATCCGCGCGGTCAACGTCCATGCCGACCTGCTCCGCGCGAGCATCGCCGACGCCGGCAACGACCATCGCCTCGGGCGCCAACGAGGCACCGCCGGCGATCATGTCGATCTTCCTCGGCTCGCAGCTCGAGGACGTCGTCGACCAGCTCGACCGCGGAGCCGCATCGGGCTCCAAGAAGGGCGGCTCGGTCAAGCTCGGCGTGCTGTCGCTGCCGGAGCTGGCCAAGGACCACACGGACCGCAACCGGACGTCGCCGTTCGCCTTCACCGGCAACAAGTTCGAGTTCCGCGCGGTCGGCTCGTCGGCGCCGATCTACTGGCCGCAGACGGTGCTCAATACGGCCGTCGCCGACTCGCTGTCCAAGCTGGCCGACGATCTCGACAAGCTCGAGCCGGGCGACTTCGCCGGCCTGACCACGATCCTCTCGAGCATCGTCGGGCGCCAACAAGCAGGTCCTGTTCGAAGGCAACGGCTACTCCGAGGAGTGGCATGCCGAGGCCGCCGAGCGGGGACTGCCCGAACAACAAGTCGACCGTCGATGCGCTGCCGGCGCTGACCACGGCCAAGGCGAAGAAGGTCTTCGCCAAGTTCGGCGTCCTGTCCGAGCGCGAGCTCGCGTCGCGCGTCGAGATCCTCTGGGAGCGCTACGTCAAGGTCTCGAACATCGAGGCCAACTGCGCGCTCGACATGGCCTCGACGATGATCCTGCCGGCGACGGCGGCCTACCTCGGCCTGCTGGCCGGGGCGTCGTCGTCACGCGGGATCGCGTCCATCAGCCAGCGGGTGTCCGATCTCGCCGATGCGCTCGTCGATGCGATCGCCGCGCTGGAACGAGCGCAGCACCATGCCCACGAGGCGGGCTCGGTCCAGGCCGAGGCCAAGGTCTTCGCGACCTCGGTCATCCCGGCCCAGGCCGCGCTGCGCGATGTCGTGGATGCGCTCGAGACGCTCGTCGCCGACGAGCTCTGGCCGCTGCCGAAGTACCGCGAGCTGCTCTTCCAGTACTGAGCGCGGCGCGCGTCAGCGCCGGGCGAGGCCCACGTAGGTCGAGGCGACCAGGTCGTCGATGGCGGCCGGGACCGGCACGACACACGACGTGGACGGCACTGACCCGTTGGCGACCGCCTCGAGGCAGCGCGCCTGGAGGGTGAAGCCCAGGTCCATCGATTCGATCGAGTTGCCGAGCGGTCGCGGGCCGGCCAGGTTGACCATGTGGCCGTGGGTCAGGATGTGGATCGCCCGTCCGTCGGCCAGGTGCAGGGTCGTGATGCCGTCGACGACCTCGTCGATCTCGGCGACGGCCGCACTCCGTCCGCAGGCCCTCGACGTCGATCTCCCACGGCAGGTGCCCGGAATTCATCATGATCACGCCGTCCTTGAACAGCGGCAGGTCCGCGGCGGTCACGATGTTCGGGGCGCCGGTGACCGTGACGATGACGTCGGCCGAGCGGACCGCGTCGGCGCGGTCCGGCACCTCCATGCCGTCCAGGACGGCCCGCAGCTGGAGGACCGGCTGCGGCTCCACCACGGACACCGTCGAGAAGAAGTTGCGGAAGTACATCGCGACGCCACGACCGACCGACCCGTAGCCGAACACCGTCACGCGCCGGCCGTTCGTGATGCGGTTGGTGATCCGCATGAACGCCTCGACCGTGCCCGGTCCGACGGCGTGGGTGTTCTCGGCGAACTGCTTGATCGGGCTGTCGTTGATGACGATGAGCGGCTTGGCGATCCGGTCCCGGAGCGGCAGCAGCCGGTCGCGCCCCGACGTCGTCTCCTCGGTCCCGCCGACGAGGCTCGTCGTACGGGTCCTCGAGGTAGCGCGCGAACAGGTCGCCGCCGTTGTCCAGGATGAGGTCCGGCCTGGTGGCCAGGACGCCGCGGAGGTTGCGGTCGTGCTCGACCGGGTCCGAGGTCGGGCCGCCGATGACGGTGATCCCGTGCTCGCGCAGGTAGTCCACGGTCTCGGCCTGGGTGGAGTTCAGGTTGCCCGTCGAGACGACCTCCGCGCCGCCGCGCTGGAGGGTCAGCAGGAGGGCCGCGGTCTTCGGCTCCAGGTGGATCCCGGTGCCGATCCGCAGGCCCTTGAACGGTTGCGTCCGGTCGAACTCGGCCGCGGTGTGCCACAGGAGCCGGCAGCTGTCGCTGACCCAGTCGAATCGGGACACTCGGGGCTCCTCCTGGTGGGTCGCGCAGCCGTCCGCGCCGGGCCGAAAGCATCGCACACCGACCGCCCACCGGTCGCTACACTGCCCCGATGGAAACCCTCTACTACGGCGGCGCCGTCGTCCTCGGGCTCGTCGTCTGGTTCGTGCTCATCTACTACGCCACGAAGATGGCGACCAAGCGCGGGCGAAGCCCCGTCGTCTGGGGCATCGTGACGGCTGTCACCTTCGGGATCGGGATCTTCGTGCTCGCGATCCTGCCGTCGAAGCACGGCACGCTCCGGACACCACCTCCAGTAGACTCCGCTCCGGCGGATGTGACGCCGGTGACGTCGTCCCGGATCCACCCGACGCGCTCGCTGGCGCTGCTGTCGGTCGCGCACGCGATCAACCACGCCCAGGCGGTCATCCTGCCGCTGATCTTCCTCAAGATCATCATCGACTACGGCGTCGGCGTGGAGACCATCGCCTTCCTGGCCGCCATCTCCGCTGTCTGTGCCGGCCTCATCCAGCTGAGCTACGCGGGCCTGACCCGCATCGTCGCGCGGCGCCACCTGCTGGGCGTCGGCGGGATCCTGTTCGGGGGCGGCTTCGTCCTCCAGGCGTTCGCGACGAGCTTCGCCACGTTCGCCATCCCGAACATCGTGTCGCGCGTGGGCGGCTCCCCCCAGCACCCGGTCGGCAACGGCCTGCTGTCCGAGCAGTTCCCGCCGGAACGCCGCGGGTTCGCGATCAGTGCCCACATCGCCGGCGGCAACGTCGGCACGGTGATCATCGCCGTCATCGGGGCGCCGCTCATCCTGGCCGTCGGCTGGCGCGGGGCGTCGATCGCCCTCGGGATCCCGGCGATCGTCGTCGCGATCCTCATCCTGCTGTTCATCCGCGAAGCCGGCACGGACCGGGCGGCCGCGAAGGCCAGCGGGACCGTCCGGGAGGCGTTCGGCCGGATCGCCCGCGACCGGGACCTGCGCTGGCTGTACCTCACGTCCGTCCTGGGTGGCGCGGGTCGCGGCCTGGGCGTCGTCAACCTGTTCGCCCTGATCTACCTGACCCGGGTCCTCGGCATCGATGAGACGACGTCCACCTTGATGTACGGCGTGCTCATCGTGTTCTCGGTCCCGGTCCCGCTGGTGGCCGGCTGGCTGTCGGACCGGGTCGGCCGGAAGCCGCTGATCATCGGCGTGTACCTGGGCGGCGCCCTCGGGTTCGTCATCTTCCTGCTGGCCGGCACGAACCTGCTGTGGCTGTGGGTCGGCATCATCGTCATGGGCCTGTTCTCGTTCGCCGAGAGCCCACAGCTCCAGGCGCTCCTCGCCGACATCTCCCCGCCGTCCATCCGTGACGCGACGTACGCGGTCTACTTCACCCTGGCGTTCGGGGTCGGGTCGCTGTGGGTGGCCTTCTACGGCATCCTCATCGAGCAGCTGGGTGAGGCCGCCGGGGTCACGATCGCCTTCGGGCTGATGGCGCTGCTGTTCGTGCTGGCCGCGCTCGCGACCGTGCCGATCCATGCCGACCGGCGCGCCCGCGAGAACGCCGAGTTCGAGGCGACGCTCGGCGGGTAGGTGGTCGCGGGAACGCCCGTCTCAGGCCGGCTGGCGTGGGATCCCGGGGACGGATCCCTGGTCGAGCGGTTCCGGGTCCGGAGCCGGCCGAGGCGGTGGCGGCGGATCGATCAGCCCGCTCGCGCGACGGAACGCGTACTGGCCACTGATCAGGATGATCGACGTGAACAGGGTCGCGAACAACGCCCCGACGAGCCCGGCGATCTCGAGGCCCAGGATGAGGACCGCCAGGACGAGCGCCGGATGGAGCGCGAGCGCCTTGCCCTCGATGCGCGGCGCGACGATGTTGGCCTCGATCTGCTGGAGGATCGCGAAGACGACGAAGGCGGCGGCCGCGGCGACCGGACCGATGGTCGCGCCGACGAGCGTGGCGACGACGAGCGGGATGAGCGGCCCGATGATCGGGATGAACTCCGAGAAGAACGAGATGACCATCAGCAGGAACGTCGCGTTGAAGAACGCGTCCCCGAACAGCAGGCCGAGGACCACCATGCTCGCTCCGGACAGGCCGGCCATGACCAGCCCCTGGAGCACGGTCGCGCGCAACCAGTTCTTCGCGGCGCTGTCGGAGATCGACAGCATCGCCCACACATCGGCCCGCCACGCAGCTGGCAGGCGACGATCGAACGCCGACACGACGCCATCCGAGTCGTTGAGCACGTAGAAGATGAAGAACGGCGCGAAGATGAACGACAGCAGCAGCCCCAGGACGCCGAACAGGATGTGGATACCCGGACCGATCAGGCCGCCCGCCCCGGCAGCCTCGGCGGCATCGAGCGCGGCCTGCACGGCGGCGGCCGCGGCGTCGACGACCTCCTGGGGCGCCCCGATCGAGGTGAGCCAGCCGGGCAGGCCGATCAGGATCTGCGTTCCGGCGCTCTCCAGGGTCTCGATGCTCGCGAGGATCCGCGGCACGACGAAGCTCAGCGCGGCGATCCCGACGACGACGATCGCGCCGAACAGGAGCAGGATCCCGAGCCAGCGCGGCACGCCGCGTCGCTGGAGCGCGCCGACGACCGGCGCCATCAGGTAGGCGACGATCAGGGCGACGACGAATGGACCGAGCGCCCCGGCCGCCGCACCGAGCAGGACGACGACGATCGCGCCGAAGACGGCGAGGACGATCAGCTGGGGACGCGTCCGATCGTCGGCGGCGGGCGGAGGGTCGGCGGTCATCGCGATGCTCGGACCTCGGGAGGGGACGAAGGTCGACAGATGATAGTGCGCCCCCCGTGACGCTGATCGCCGTCTGCGTGCACGCTACGATCGGCCGATGACCGGCCCGGAGACGCGCCCGATCCGCCTCGGCCTGGGTGCGAACGCCGGCCAGTTCGCCGTGCTGGTGGGCGTCAGCGCCCTGGTCGGCGGGATGGTGGGCCAGGAGCGGACGGTCCTGCCGCTGCTCGCCGACGAGGTCTTCGGCCTCACCGGGTTCACGGTGGCGCTCACGTTCCTCGTGGCGTTCGGGATCACCAAGGCGTTCACCAACCTTGCGGCGGGCGGCCTGGCGGACCGCTTCGGCCGCAAGCCCGTGCTGGTCGCCGGTTGGGTCATCGGGCTGCCCGTCCCGCTGCTGCTCATGTGGGCCCCGACCTGGGACTGGATCGTGGTCGCGAACGTCTTCCTCGGGATCAACCAGGGTCTGACCTGGTCCACGACCGTGATCATGAAGATCGACCTGGTCGGCCCGGCCCGGCGCGGCTTCGCGATGGGCCTGAACGAGGCGGCCGGGTACGGCGCCGTGGCCGTGACCGCGCTGCTGACCGGGCTGATCGCCGCCGAGTTCGGGCTGCGGCCGGCGCCGTTCTTCCTGGGGCTGGCGTATGCCGGACTCGGGCCTTGGGCATCACCGGCCTGTTCGTGCGGGAGACGCGCGGTCACGTGGCGCTGGAGCAGGCGAGCGTGGCGCGTGGACCGACGCCGCCATGGCGCGCCGTCTTCGTCCGGACGAGTTTCGGCGACCGGACGCTGTCGGCCGTCTCACAGGCGGGCCTCGTCAACAACCTGAACGACGGGATGGCCTGGGGCCTCCTCCCGCTGCTGTACGCCGGGGCCGGCCTGCCCATCGCCGAGATCGGCGTCCTGGCCGCCGTCTACCCAGCCGTCTGGGCCGTCGCCCAGATCGGGACGGGCGCCTGGTCGGACCGGATCGGACGGAAGCCGTTGATCGTTGCCGGCATGGTCCTCCAGGGGCTGGCGATCCTGGTCATCGCGACGGTGTCGTCCTTCGGGGCGTGGCTGCTGGCGGCGGCGGCCCTCGGCCTCGGGACGGCCATGGTCTACCCGACGCTGCTCGCCGCCGTGGCCGACGTGGCGGATCCGGCCTGGCGCGGCTCGGCGATCGGGGTGTACCGGTTGTGGCGAGACCTCGGGTTCGCGGTGGGGGCCGTCGTGGCCGGTCTGCTCGCCGACGCGGCCGGCATGCCGACGGCCGTCGCTGCGGTGGGCGTCCTGACGATCGGTTCCGGGCTCGTCGTCGCCGCCCGGATGATCGAGCCCGGTCGCTAGGCCGATCCACCAGGGGGGCATACTGGACGCACAGGCTGGCCGGCATGGCCGACACGTACGAGGATCGAATGGACGCCCGGATCCTGCTCGTGGAGGACGATCCGTCCATCCGGGAAGTCACCGCCATCGGGCTGCGCAACGCCGGCTTCACGGTGGCGACGGCGGCTGACGGTCAGGCCGGCCTGGATCAGGCCCTGGCCGGCGGGTTCGATCTCATCCTGCTCGACATCATGCTGCCGAAACGCGACGGCCTCGAGGTCTGTCGCGAGATCCGGCGGACGTCCGTCGTCCCGATCGTGATGCTCACCGCGCGGACCGACACCATCGATGTCGTGGTGGGTCTTGAAGCCGGGGCGGACGACTACGTCAAGAAGCCGTTCGACGTGCCGGAGCTGGTCGCTCGCGTCCGGGCGGCGCTGCGACGGGCCGGTGCGCACCCGACGGACGACGCCCGGCTGACCCTCGGCCCGTTGGCGATCGATCCGGCCGGTCGGACCGTGACGCGTGACGGCGTGGACGTGCCCGTGACCAGGACCGAGTTCGACCTCCTGGCCGAACTCACCCGCCACGCCGGCCAGGTGCTGAGTCGCGACATCCTGCTCGACCGGGTCTGGGGCTACGACTACCTCGGCGATTCGCGCCTGGTCGACGTGGCGATCCAGCGGCTCCGGGCCAAGATCGAAGCGGATCCCGCCACGCCGTCGCTCCTGATCACCGTCCGCGGCGCCGGCTACAAGGCGATGCGCTGACGTCCATGCATCGACTGCACGGGGTCCGGGCGCGCCTCTCGATCACCCTCGTGGCGCTCGTCGCGACGACCGCGATCCTGCTCGGGGTGGGGTCATACGTGTTCGTCGACCGGTCGCTCCATCAGCAGCTCCTGGACGCGGCCGCCGATCAGGCCCGCTTCGATCTCACGGTCACCGTCCCCGAGGCCGGGTTGCCGCCCGCGCCGACCAGGGACGACATCACCGACAGCGGCCTGCTGCAGACGTTCCAGCAGCGAGCGATCGACGTGGTCATCGACCTGGGCTCGGGAGGCGCCGCGATCTCGAACGGCGACCTCGGCGACGCCCAGGCGGTCGTGGATGCGCTGCCGTCCGACTTGACCACGTCGGTCGCGGCCGGGCAGCTGGCCTACGCGTGGACCACGGTCGGGCCACAGCCGAGCCTGGTCATCGGCGGCGAACGCCGGCGCCGGACGCCGTGCCGGTCTACTTCATCCACGACGCCACCACGCTCGAGTCGACGCTCGACCAGTTGCGCCTCGCCCTGATCGTCGGCACGATCGCGCTGATCCTGGTGGCACTCGTCGTCGCGCGGAGCGTCGCCCGAGGCGTCCTGGCGCCGGTCGACGCGGCCAGTCGGGCGGCGGAACGCATCGAACGTGGCGACCTGTCCGCCCGCGTGCCGGTCACCTCGGACGACGAGTTCGGCGCCTGGGCGGAGCGCTTCAACCGGATGGCCGAGGCGCTCGGCGAGACGATCGGCCGCCTCGAGGCCGCGGAAGCGCACAACCGCCGGTTCGTCTCGGACGTGGCCCACGAGCTGCGGACGCCCCTTGCCGCGCTCGTCGCCGAGGCCTCGATCCTCGAGGGCCATCTCGATGCCCTGCCGGACGAGAGCCGGCGTGCGGGCGAGCTGCTCGTCGCCGACGTCGCGCGGCTCCGGACCCTCGTCAGACGACCTGATGGAGATCTCGCGCTTCGACGCCGGGGCGGAGCACATCGCGCTCGAGCCGGTGGACATCGGCCGGCTCGTCACCGCGGTCGTGGCCGCCCGGATCCCGGCAGCGTCCGTCGCGATCGCCGGTGACCTGCCGGTCATCGACACGGATCCCCGGCGACTCGAGCGGATCCTGGGCAATCTTCTCGACAACGCCCGTGAACATGCCGCCGGGACACCCGTGGATGTCGACGTCGCCGTGTCGGCCGACGCCCTCGTCATCTCGGTCGCGGACCGGGGCCCGGGCGTGCCGCCCGAGCGCATGCCGCACATCTTCGAGCGGTTCTACAAGGCGGACCCGTCGCGGCATGCCGGCAGCAGTGGCCTGGGCCTGGCGATCGCGGCGGAGCATGCCGAACTCCTGGGCGGCACCCTCGACGCGGAGGCGCGCGACGGTGGTGGCCTGCGGATGGAGCTCCGACTGCCTGTGACCGGATCGTTACCTGCCGGCGACGAGGCTGCGATGTCGGAGGCGGAAGGTATGACTGACACCGACCGCCCACAGGAGCCCATCCGATGATCGCCACCAAGCGTCTCTCGATCCCATTCCTGCTCGGGGTCATGCTGGTCAGCGCCGCGTGCGGCGGGACCGGCGGCAACCTCGGGAGCGTCCCGCCCATCTCGCCGACGCCGAGCCCCAGCGTCGATCCCGGACCGGACCTGACCCCGGAGCCGAGCGTCACGCCGACCGACGAACCATCCTCCGAACCGTCGTCCAGGCCGTCCACGACGCCGACGCCGACCGCCGCTCCAGCCGACACGATGATCGTGCGAACGTACTTCGTCCTCGGTGGCGAGCCCGGCGTCGAGGGCATCGTGCCGACCCTGGCCGAGGCCCCGAAGGCACCGGCCGTGGCCGGAGCCGCCATGGCTGCCCTGCTCGACGGCGTCCCGGGCGGCGATCGATACGCTCCGATCAGTACGGCCATCCCGCCGGACACAGAGCTCCTCGGCCTGACCATCAAGAACGGCGTCGCGACGGTCGATCTCTCGACCGAATTCGATTCGGGTGGCGGGTCCGCGTCCATGCAGTACCGCCTGGCCCAGGTCGTCTACACGCTGACCCAGTTCTCGACCGTGAAGTCCGTGGTGTTCCAGGTCGAAGGCCAGACCGTGACCGTCTTCGGCAGCGAGGGCATCGTCCTCGACGGGCCGGTCGACCGGTCGGACTTCACCGATCAGCTGCCATCGATGTTCGTCGACCGGCCGGCGTTCGGCGCCGCCTTCGCCAGCTCGGGCCACGTGACCGGGACCGCGAACGTCTTCGAAGCCCAGTTCCGGGTCGCCGTCCTGGACGGCGCGGGCAAGGTCCTCGCCGACGAGTCGGTGATGGCGACGTGCGGCACGGGCTGCTGGGGCACGTTCGACGTGACCGTGTCCTACGCCGTCGGCAAGGCCCAGTGGGGCACGCTCCGGGTCTACGACCCGTCCGAGATGGACGGATCACCGACGGACACCCGCGACTATCCGGTCTGGCTGACGCCCGGCGGGTGACTGATCGGTCGAGCTCGGCCCGTCGGCCGGGCTTCGACGCTTGCGGTATCATCCGCAGGCTCTGTCAAACGAGCACCCTCGGTCGGGGCGTGGCGCAGCTTGGTAGCGCGCATCGTTCGGGACGATGAGGTCGGAGGTTCAAATCCTCTCGCCCCGACCATTGCCTTGAGTCGCGACATAGGCGACACATGAGTCGCGACATGCGGGACATGTGCTCAGCCGGTCGCTGGAGACCCCGGCCATCGGCCGGGGTCTCGTCGCGTGTTGCGCCAGTAGCCCTTGCGGCTCGGCGAGCCGGCGCTTCGTCAGACGAGCCAGAGCGCCGTCTGCCGCCCGTCGAGGAACGTGCAGCCGGCCTCGTCGAACCAGGCGTCCTCCTCGAGCATGAACTGGACGACCTGCCCGTCCCACTCGCCCACGGCGACCCGCGCCTGCAGCTCGATCGAGTACGCGGTCGAGCGCCACAGGGGATAGTCGCCCTGGCCCTCGACGGCCTCCTGCTTGTCCCAGAGGCCGATCGTCGGCCCGGCCGCGTGGCCGTGGAGGCCGATCGGGTGGCTGTAGACGAGCCCGTCCAGGCCCTCGGCGGCGGCGGCCTCACGCGTCCGGCGCAGGAGCTCGTTGCCGCTGTGGCCGGGCGCGAACCTGGCCATCAGCAGGTCCTGGAGCCGGTTCGCTCGGTCGATACCCGCCTGGAGGCCGCCAGGGGCCCGGTGCTCGCCGGGTCGGAGCACGTACGCGTGCTGCTGCTGGTCGGTGCAGTACCCGTCGGCCACGATCCCGAAGTCGATGTGGACAAGGTCGCCGGCCTCGATCCGCGTCTCGCCCATCTTCCCCGCGAACGAGTCGCGGGCCGCGCCACCGCGACGTTGCACGGTGCATGTCGGGTGGAACCAGGAACCGAACCCATCACCGTGGACCGCGTCCCGGAGCCACCACTCCACCTCGGTCGTGGTCGTGGCCCCGGGCCTGATCACCTCGTCGGAGAGGGCCCGCCGGAGGAACCGATGTGCGGCCCGGCAGGCGTCGGCCATCCGGTCCCGCTCCTCGGGCAGGCGGGTCTCCAGCCAGCCGATGGCGGCCGACTCCGCGCTGACGACCCTGCCCGCGAGCGACGGTGCGAGATGGGCCATGAGCTCCTCGCGTTCGGATGCCGAGAGCCCGTCCGCGAGGGCGAAGACCGCTGATGAGTTGATCCCGATGCGGGCGGGATCGGCTTCGGCCAGCAGCTCGGCCAGCCGACTCCACGGGTCCGGCTGCAGCTCGGGATCCCAGGCCGACGGGAACGCGTCGCCCACGTCATAGCGCGCAACCGCCATGCGCCGGACGCCGGCGGGCGTTCGGAGGAACAGCAGGATGGTCCGCCGTCGTGCGGTGCCGAGCCAGGTGGCCGGCAGCATCGTCCGGAGGACAGGGTCCTCGTTGTACTCGCGTGCCGCGAGCACCCAGGCGTCGAGCCCCGCCCGCTCCATGAGCTGCGGGACGAGCTTGTCGAGCCGCGCTCCCAGGAGGCGGTCCTGCGCCTCGGCGCGGATCCGGAGGTCGGGTGTCACGGGATCATGCTGCCATACGCCGGATGCGACAGGCCGAGCGGGTGGGCGGCAGCCTTCTCGGAGCCGGCGAGCACCTCCCCAGTGTCGCTGAGCTGATCCGCGAAGGCCATCCCAACGGCGCCGCCCCCTGGATCAGGTCGCCTTGCGTCAAGCAAGCTCGTCGCCGTCTGCCGTCTCGGGGACGAGGCCGAGCCGCACCGCGATGGCCGCGATCTCCGCGCGGCCGTTCGCCCCCAGCTTCGACTTGATGTTCGAGACGTGCACGCTGGCCGTCTTCTCGCTGATGAACAGGTCGGTGGCGATCTCCCGGTTCGTGTGCCCCAGAGTGAGGCGCTCCAGGACGTCCTGCTCGCGCCGCGTCAGCCGGAAGGGCATCGCACGGCCGACGGGCGCCGCGCGCGACGCTGGTTCGGTGACGTACGGGCCGGCTCGCGAGGTCGAGTCGTGACCGCACGGCCAGCCGCTCGATCTCCCGTTGGAGGGGAGCCGCTCCCAGCGCAGTCGCGGTCTGGTGCGCCTCCGCGGCTGCGGCCTGCGCGGCGGCCCGCGAACCTCGTGAGAGCAGGAGCGCCTCAGCCTGGCGGAAACGGCTGTAGGCGGCCTCGTGGGAGTGCTGCAGCTCGACTGCGGTGGCCGCCGCGTTCGCCCACGCGGCCGCACTCGAGCGACCCATGAGCCGGCTCAGCTCGCCCTTGGCGAGGGCGACATCGAGGGCGAGGTGTGGATCGCCCCCACCAGGCAACGCGCGGACGAGCTCGGCGTGACGATCGAGCCGTGCGTCGAACTCTCGTCCGATCGCGAGTGCCTCCTCCAGTCCCGCCTCATCGCCGAGCGGTCGAGCCACCTCGGCGAGGTCTGCCGCAGCACGGATCGCCAGGCGGTGGCACACGCGCATCTGGACGTCGCGCTCCGGCTCGGCCGACCGCGCCAGGCTCTCGCGCACCGAGTCGATCGCTTCGGCCGGTTGCCCCCGCGCGATCGACAGCAGGGCGATGCTCGAGTACAGGTCAGTCCAGCTGTAGGCGGTCGCGGTGAAGTCCTGGCACATCAGCAGCACGATCTCGAGGTGCTCGGCGGCCGAGTCCAACCTGCCGCGGCCCAGGTCGAGCAGCGCCCGGGCACCGTGCGCCAGCACCCCTGGTGATCCGACCGGGTCTCGCTCGAGCGCACCGGCGATCCAATCGTCCGCCTCGGCCCAGCGTCCCAGCAGGAAGGCCGACACGCCCCTGATGGCTCGCAGCGTGCTCCCGAAGCCCTCGACCCCCCAGCGGCTGCTCTCGGCGATCGCCTCATCGGCGACGTTGCACGCTTCGTCCAGGTCGCCGGCCCAGTGGAGCGCCAGCACCAGATCGATGGAGATCTCGGCAGCGCCCGGGAAGTCCGCGACCGAATGCGCAAGCGTCAACGCCTGGCGCAGCGTGCCCACCCCCGACTCGGCATCTCCGACCGCCGCGGCGTTGCGGCCGATGCAGCCCAGCGCGCGGATCTCGGCCTCGGCCGAGTCGACCAGGCGCGCGGTGGCCAGCGCCTCCTCGGCAAGGCGGTTCGACTCGTCGAAGTGGCCTTGCAGCCCGAGCGCCTGGGCCAGGATGCCCTGCACCTGGGCGCGTGCGACGGACGGAGGCGCAGCCGGCAGGAGGTCCAGCGCACGACGCGCGACAGGCTGGGCCGCGTCGGGATTGCCCGACCCGAGGTGATACGCGGCGAGACGCTCGAGCAAGGCCCCCGTGCGCATCGCGTCCGGCTCAGCGGCCGAGTCGTCGTCCAGCGCGGCCTGGACCACCGCGATCGCCCGATCGTATCCACCGCTCAGGGCGGCTGCCTCGGCCGTGCGCATGCTCAGGTCATGGCGCGTCATCCTCGTCGACGGACGTCGTGCCGGCCGGCCACAGGCTCAGCGCGAGATGGTAGTGCGCAAAGGCGTTGCCGAAGGCGAACATGCGCTCCGCCGCCCGGCCGGCGCGCAGGAGGGCCGGCAGCGCCTGGCGAGCATCGCGGGCCTCGTACCAGTGGTGAGCGAGCTCGGACGCCACGGCGGCATCGATGTCAAGGCCGTCATGGACCGCTTCAACGGCTGCGGCCACCGCGGCATGCAGCGCCAGCCGCTCGCCGGGCAGAAGCTCGTCGTAGACCGCTTCCTGCAGGAGGCCGTGGCGGAACTGCATGACCTCGTTGTCGCCCGCCAGCAGCAGATGACGGTCGATCGCCTCCCGCAATGGCGCGGCGATCTCGGCCTGCTCCATTCGCGTCACCTTCGCCAGGACGTCGTGTCTCGCGGACTGACCGGCCACGGCGATCACGCGCAGGAGGTGGCGCGACGCGGTGGAGAGACCGCCGACCCTGGCGAGGAGCATCTCTCGAAGCGTGAGGCCGATGCGTTGCTCGCCCCGTTCAGCGACGGCGAGGAGCTCCTCGGTGAAGAAGGGATTGCCCCCTCCGCGTCGGTGGAGGCGATCGACAAGGGGTCGCCCAGGAGGCTTGCCGAGGATGCCCGCCAGCTGGTCGTGCACCTCGCTCGGCGTGAACCGAGCGAGCTCGAACCGCTCGACCTGCCCGCTGCGCCCCAGCTCGGCGAGCAGGGTCAGGAGCGGATGGCGCTCATTCACCTCGTCAGTGCGGTACGTCCCGACCACCATCACGCGGCCATGGGTGAGGTTTCGTACCAGGAACCGGAGGAGGTCGCGGGTCGATCGATCCGACCAATGAAGGTCCTCCAGCGCGATGACGGTGCCCGCGTCCGCGGCGATGCGCTCGATCAGCCCGAGCACCTGGAGGTACAGGGTGGACTGGGTCGCCGAGGTGGGCGCCTGGGCCCGAGCCTCGCCCTCGCCGTCGGACTCCAGGTCCGGGATCAGTTGCAGGACGGCCGATCGCGCCGGCCCGACGATGCGGTTGAAGTCCTCCGGTGGCAGTGACATCAGCCACGGACGTAGGGCAGCGACGAACGGGTCGTACGGGCGCGCCCCGTCGCCCAGGTCGACGCATCCGCCAACCAGGACGCGCAGTCCGGCGGACTCGGCGCGCGCCCGGAACTCCGTGAGCAGACGGGTCTTGCCGACGCCGGCCTCGCCGCCGACGAGGGCAGCGCCCACCGCTCCCGCCATGGCGCCATCGAGCACGGCCTGCAGCCGCTGGAGCTCTTCGCCACGTCCGACGAACACCGGGCTCGAGATTCGCGCGGTCACTCGCGCGATTATGGCGGCTGGCTAAGGAGCGCCGCCGCCCGTGACTAAGGAGCGACCCATTGCCGTGGCTCGCCACGGAGGCTTACCCTCCCGCCATCCACACACGTGAAGGGTAGAAGCCGATGACAGATGCACCGAGTCCCCCGGCACCGGATGTTCGGATGGACCTCGTCGGGCAGGCCTGCGCGACGTTGACCCCGATCATCGCGTCCCGGATGCGCCAGCTCGATCCCGGCCAGGTCCTGGAGGTCATCTCCGATGACCCCACGGCTCGCAGCGGCCTGGCTTCCTGGTCGAGGCTGACCGGCAATCCCATCGTGGCCATCATCGAGGACGGGCCGGGGCGAACCCGCTACTACCTGCGTCGAAAGTAGAACGGGAGGATCACATCGATGCCAAGATTCCTCGCGCAGTCCACACACGGTCGCGACGATCCGGAGCGAGCGACGCTGCCGTTCATCGTCGCCAACGTCGCCGCATCGGCCGATCAGGACGCGATCGTCCTGCTCACGATCGACGGCGTCTGGCTGGCAACGAAGGGCTACGCGGACGACATCCACCACCCGGGCATGCAGCCGCTCCGCGAGGTGATCGCCTCACTGCTGGCCAACGGCGGGCAGATCTGGGCCTGCGGCGCCTGCACGAAGCCGCGAGGCATCACCGAGGAGCACCTGATCGAGGGCGCGCAGATCATCTCCGCCGTGGACTTCGTCGCCGAGCTCGCGAGCGGAACGCCGCTCTACACCTGCTGACGCCAAGAATGAGGAATCTCCGGACGGCCGTCTAAGGACCGTGCCGATGCGCCCGGCGCACTCCTGGGACCACCTTCTCCATCACAGCGGGGCAACGCTCCCGCAGACAGCAGGTGGAGGTAGGAAGATGACTCGGTACGCATCGGCCCCGGTCGGGAGGCCACACGCGCGAGCGCAGCGCGGCATGGCGTCCATCGTCGGCGGGCTCCTCCTTGTGGCAACCACTGTTCTCCCGGTCGCGGCGCACGGACCGACCAACGTACTCCGACTGGGGTGCGCCCACGGCCGTGAGCGAGGTGAACACGGCCGCCCATGACGGCTGCCCCATCGAATCGCCGAACGGCCTGCAGCTGTACGTCGCCTCCACGCGGACGGGCGGGGTCGGGAAGAACGACATCTGGGTCGCGGAGCGCCCGAACACCAGCGCGCCCTGGGGGCCGATGACGAATCTCGGCTCGACGATCAACAGCGCAGACCAGGAGTTCTGCCCCACGCCGCTCGGCGGCGGCTTGCTGCTCTTCGTCTCGGATCGCACCGCCTGTGGCGCGACTCCGGGGATGAACCCGCCGGTCGGCGACATCTACCTCACCCGCGAGCGCTACGACGGGACGTGGACCACCCCGCGGCACCTCGGCTGCGTCGCGGACGGAACCGGCCCGAACTTCACCGGCGGCGAGTTCGGACCGTCACTGGTCACGACCCTTCGAGGGGTCTACCTGTACTTCTCGAGCACGGGAACGGGGACGGACCACGACATCTACCGAAGCCGCCTGAACCTCAACGGCACGTTCGGGACGCCGCAGGCCGTGGCCGAGCTGAACAGCACGGCGACCGTGGACCAGATGCCGAACGTGAGCCGCGACGGGACCGAGATCGTGTTCGCGTCGAACCGAGGCGGGAACATGGACATCTGGACCGCGAAGCTCAACCGGTCCACCGGCCTGTGGTCGAGCCCCGTCCCGGTGGCGGCGGTGAACACCGCGGATCCGGAGTCGCGACCGTCGTTCTCCGGGGACGGAACTCGCCTGTACTTCGGGCGCGGAGCGACCGCCGATATCTACGTCAGCACCCGGGTCAAGCTGGACGACTAGGGCGGCGACGAGGGGACGTCGGGGACGACCCCGGCAACGACCGTCCTCTGCCCTCACCACTGAACGAAGGCCACCGGACCACGGTCCGGTGGCCTTCGGATTCACCGTGGACCAAGTCATGGAGAAGGTGAAGCCGTTCGGGTCGCGATGGATGTGGACACATCGCTGTGGTAACGTGTCCACATGGCTGACGTCGGGATCCGGGAGCTGAAGCAGCGCCTGTCCGAGTACCTGGACCGGGCGGAGCGGGGAGAGGTCCTGCGGGTCACCGACCGCGGGCGGCCGAAGGCGATGCTCGGCCCGGTGCCGGGCCGCGCTCGCATCGAGGACGGGATCCGCGCCGGCTGGATCACGCCGGGCACGGGCTCGCCGCTCGGCCCGGCGCACCGGTCGAAGGCGTCGAGGCGGGTGCTCGACGTGCTGGCCGAGGACCGCGGCGAGTGAGCACCTACGTCGACTCGAGCGCCCTGCTCAAGCGCTACGTGGAGGAGGCCGACTCGGCCGCCGCGGACGCGCTGCTGCGGGCCGATCACGCGCTCCTGACGGCCCGACACACGATCGTCGAGGTCCGCCGCAACCTCGCCCGCCTGCTCTCGGGACGCGACCTCGTCGCCGCGCGAGCCGCCTTCGCGGACGATCTGCGATCCATCTCCATCGTCGAGCTCGACGAGGCGACCTGCGAGTCGGCGGCCTCGATCGCGGAGGCGACCGGCGTGCGAACGCTCGACGCCCTCCACCTCGCGGCCGCGCAACGGGTCTCCGAGCCCGGGGTGAGCTTCCTGACGTTCGACCTGCGCCAGGCGCAGGCGGCGCGCGCCCTCGGCCTCGCGGTCGTGACCGCCTGACCTCGAGACGAGCCGCCGCGACCCTTACGGGTCGATGACCGCCAATTGGGAACAGCACTGGCAGCCGCCCTCGGCGGCTCCGACGACAGCCTCGGCAGCCTCGCAGCACGGCCCATCGAGGACCGCGAGGGATCGGCGTGGGCGCCCGAGATGCCCGAGCAGTCCGGCGAGTCGAGCGTCAAGGGCCTGCAGCCCGGCGATCCGGTCGGCGACCTCCGCGCGGCGCTCCTCGATCATGCGGGGCAGCTCGGCGGTCGAGTCCCCGCAGTGCCCGGAATGGCACCAGCCGGCGATCCTGGCGGCGTCCTCGAGCGGGAGATCGAGCCGTCGCAGGTCGATGATCAAGCGCAGGTGCTCGACGTCCGCCGGCCCGTAGTCCCGGTAGGCGTTGTCCCGCCGGCTCGCCCGAGGCAGCCAGCCGGAGCGCTCGTAGAAGCGCACCGTGTCGGTCGAGACGCCCACGGCGTCGGCGAGTTCGCCGATCCTCATGCGGGCAGCAAACCTTGGAGTGGCTCCGATGTCAAGGGTCCTGGCGGACCTCCGTCAACTCGTACGTGTTGCCCTCACTGTCCTTGAACCACGCCGCCTTGGCCATCCCGAAGTCGGCCAGCCCATCGACCATCTGGACATCCCCGAGGTCGAACTGCTCGAAGACCACGCCACGTTCGCGGAGTTCGGCCATCACCGTTTCGATGTCCTTGACCTCCCAGCCCGCGATCGTGTTCTTGGCCGTCCCGGCTGACGGCGTGGCGTACAGGTATAGCCAGGTCTCGCCGGCGAAGCGATACCAAACGCCACCCGGGTCCTCGTGCTCAGGGAGGAGGCCGAGCCGGTCCTCGTACCAGCGGCGCGCCCGCTCGAGGTCGCCGGCTGCCGCCCGGGCGCTGATCGGGAACTCGCTCAACGCTCGTCATGACATCGCCGGCGCCATGGCCGGAGCCGCCTCGAGCCGGTCCTTCAGGCGGACCAGCTCTGCGGCCTCACTGGCTTGGACTCGCCCGCGAACAGCGGCTCGAGGAGCCGCATCAGCCCGGCCAGGCCGAGCGTCCCGGCCCATACCACCTTCGTCGTCCCCGGCCCGGTGGCCTCGAGGTCCATCGCCACCTGGCAGCGCATCGGGCCCTGGACAGCACACGGTAGGCGAGGCGGCGCCCGGGGTCCGCCTCGGCGACTTCGAATTCGACCGTCCGTCGCCGTGGGCCGATCTTGACGTTCCGTACGCGCGGGCGCCGACCTCCGTCGACCGTCCTTCCACGATGCGTGCGTCGAGCACGCTCATCCAGGTCGGATGGCGACCGATGTCGGCGGCGTACCCCCAGACGTCCATGGCCGATCGAGCGACCGCCGTTCGCTCCGGAACGGCATCATGACATGACCTCCCCTGCTCGACGACCGGCAAGGCGCCGGCGATGACGGTGGCGAGGCGCGCGAATGCGGCCTCCTTGTCCACCCGCATCCGACTCGACCGCGCAGCCTCCACGGGCCTTCCGCCCATGTGCCCAGCGAAGTCGGAGCGCGTCCCATGCTCGGTCGCGTCGAGGGTCCGGCGGTGGCCGCGACCGGACCGACGCCTGGCACCGCCAGCCGCCAGGCGACGCGGTCGTAGGACTGTCAGTCCACGATCTCCTCAAGGGTCGCCAGCCGTCCCGTCACGCACTGCGCCGTGGTCCCGACGCCGCGCCGCCCGCCGCCCGACGTTTCCTGGATGACGATCGGTCCCTCCCACCGCGTCCGGAGGGCGGGCGACG
>CAVTWU010000001.1:0-85572 GCA_963738475.1 uncultured Chloroflexia bacterium | reverse complement strand
CCGGCGGATCCGCGAACGCGCGCCGGCCCTGTCGGACTGACCGGCGGGTTTCGTCACGTCCGCGGCGTGACCGGCTCCAGGCCTGCGACGGTCAGATCCGCGTCGAACGCGAATGCTCGCTTGATGTCGTGCCGCGTCGCGAAGGCGATGGTCACCCGATCGACCAGGCTCGTGCCACCCCCGATCCGACGGAGATCCGCCAGCGACTCGTCGTGAAGCGCTCGATCGACCATCTCCACGCGGACCCCGGGGAGGAGATCGTCCACCAGCGCGATGACGGCGTTGCCGCCCAGGCGGGCGCGAACCAGCGCGACGCTCTCGATCACCACATAGGCGTGGGTCACGAGATCTTCGTCGTCCGGATCCGACCAGAAGCTGACAGCGGATGCGTGGTGCGCGTCGCGCTTGTCGAGCAGGGCGAACAGGGCGCTGGTGTCGACGACGACGCTCACCAGGCAGCGTCACCCAGGACGTCATCGTGACGCTCCGAGATGTCGCTCCGACCGGAGTCGAACGCACCCAGCACAGCCGATGATCGAAGGCGGGCGGTCCGCCGAGCCGCGAGCTCATCCGGGAACGTGGCATCAACGGCTTCCCGCACGAGAGCGGCCACGCTCACCTTGCGGCGAGCCGCTTCGCGCCCGAGACGCGCATGCTGGGAAACGGTCAGTCCGATCGGGATGCGGCGCACCCGTAGACGATACCACATCGGTTCACTCTGATATCAGTTGGCCCTGGGGTTTCGTGCATCGAACGATACGGATCCACGATCACCTGGCCCTTACCGCGCCGACGGACCGGGCGGCTCAGGCCTCGCGGACCAGGTAGCGCTCCATCCCGGGCGTCCAGATGGTCCGATCGTCGTCGGTGATGGCCAGCGCCGCGTACCCGGGCTGCGCATCGAGCCAGGTCAGGCCGGACAGCCCCATCACGAAGACGGCGGTGGCGTAGGCATCCGTGAACGCGAGGCTGGGTCCCACGACCGTGACGCTGCGCAGGCCCACCGGCACGTCACCCGAGCGGGGATCCGCGATGTGCTCGCCACGCTCGTACGTCCCGGATGTGGCGACCGCCCGGTCGGTCACTGCGAGCACGGCCGCCACGCGATCCGCCTCATCCGGGTGGCGGATGCCGACCCGCCATGGCACGCCCGGCGAGGCCTCGCCGCGCACGACGATATCGCCGCCGCCGTTGATCCAGTAATCGCGGCCACCGGCGGTATCGATGAACCAGGCGGCTTCCTCGAGCGCCCAGCCCTTCACGAACCCGGAAGGATCGACCGTCCCGTCCGCGCGATGCCGGCGGGCATCGAAGGCGCCGTCCGTGACGATCGCGAGGTGATCGCAGGCGGCAAGGACCTGGCGGAGGTCCAGGCTGGCGTCGGCCTCGGCGAGCTCGCCGCGGGCGAGCCGACTGACCTCGCTGTCGGCCCGGTACGGGCTGAAGCGAGCGTCGATGTCGTGCAGGTGGTCGAAGACCGCGTCCAGGACGCTCGGGGCCAGATGCGGGGCGCGGATCTCGACGGAGACGACCGTCCCCATGACCGGCTCGACGCGGCGGAGGCCGGCTCCGCTGGAAGCCGGCGACGCGAGCGACGCGGCGAGGCGATGCGAGCGACGCGCCCATCAGTACGCGAACCGCTCCACGTGGATCTGGCGACGGGGCAGGCCGAGATCCCGCAGCGTTCCTTCCACGCTCTGCATCATCGGCACCGGCCCGCACAGGTAGACGTCGTGTTCGGGAAGGTCGGGGACGAGCCGCTGGAGTGACGCGCCATCCAGCGGATCGCGGGTCGCATCGCGCCGGCCCAGGAGGTAGTGCACCCGGGCGCCACGGGATCGGGCCAGCGTCTCCAGTTCCGCGCGGTAGACGATGTCGCGTTCATCCCGGACGCGATACAGCAGGGTCAGGTCGCCGGGCTTGGCCGGCAGCGCTTCGATCAGCGCCCGCAACGGGGCGATCCCGATCCCGCCGGCGATCAGCAGGACCTTGGGCCGCGTCCGGCGGGCGCCGGTGAGCACGCCGTACGGGACCTTCGATGAAGACGCGCGTGCCGATCGGCATCGCCTGGAGTCGGCGCGACCAGTCGCCCAGCCCCTTGACGGTGATCCGCAGCCAGCGGCCGTTGGGGGCGGACGAGATCGAGAAGGGATGGCCGCGCCACCACCCGTCGCGCGTCAGGAACCGCCAGACGAAGTACTGCCCGGAGCGGACGGCGAGCCGGTCCATGTCCCTGCCGGAGATGTAGATGGACACGACGTTCGGGCCCTCGGTCACGACATTCGTCACCCTGAGCTGGTGGCGAAGCTGACATCCGGATGGGCGCGCCGACGCGGAAGGCCAGGATCAACGCGACGGTCACGACGTACAGGCCGACCCAGTAGGCCGCCGCGATCTGATCCGTCGCGAAGTCCGCCCCGACGAACAGCTGGTGCAGGAACCCCAGCGCGATCGCGAGATAGGCGTACAGGTGGATGCCGTACCAGGTCTCGTACGACAGCCGGCGCCTCGCGGCACGGACCGACGTGATCGCCACCGCGACGAACAGCCCGGCACTCACCGTCGCCATCAGCACGTACGGGTAGGTGGTGATCAGGGTCCAGAGTTCGGCGAAGACGTTCGTGCCGTCGCCCAGCGCGTAGCCGGTCGTCGTGAAGACGGCGTGCCCGAGGAGCAGCCAGACCGTCGCGAAGCCGAGCCACCGATGTGCGGCCGCCAGCCGGTCCATCCCGAAGACCTGGTCCAGCCATGGGCTGCGCGACATGAGGACCAGCTGGATGAGCGCGAGGTAGGTGCCGTACAGCGCGGTCACCTGGCCGATGGCCGTGAGCTGGCCACCCAGGGTGGCGAGCTGGTCGAGACCGCCGTGGCGGATCCACATCGCGGCGATGAGCAGACCGTTCCCGACCAGGAGCCCGACGATCTCGTACGCGCCGATCGGCCAGGTCCGCGGGAGCGGGACGGGCACGGCCCTCGGCGGGACGGCGGGCGCGACCGGCATGACCCGGGAAGCGGGCGCCCGAGGCACGAGCGGGGTCAGTGGGGTCAGTGGCGAATCGACCATGCTCGAACCGTGGCCCCGTCCCCTGAGAACGCTCTGAGAGACCGTTTCTCATGGTCCCCTCAGCAACGGACGCGAAGGTGGGGACAGCTCACCGAACAAGGAGACTTCGCATGTTCCCGAAGCGCGGGGCCATCGCCCTCGTCACCACGGCCCTTGCCCTCGTCCTGCTGCTGTCATTCAAGACACCGGATGCGGCCACGTCCCTGGGTGTCGCCACGGACGGCGCGGCGGCCGTCTCCGGTTCGACCGCCAGCCCGGCCCCGACGACCGGCACGTCCGGTGCGACGTCGGACACCGGGTCCGCACCGACCGCCACGGCCAGCCCCGCACCGACGGCGGCGACGGCCGCCACGACCGTCACCGGCTCGACGGTCCCGACCCGCTTCGGGGACGTCGCGGTCCAGATCACGGTCCAGGATGGCCGGATGATCGACATCCAGGCGGTCGCCCTGCCGACCCGCGGACGGTCCGGCGAGATCTCCGACTGGGTGGCGCCGATCCTGGCCAGCGAGGCCCTGCAGGCGCAGAGCGCGAACATCGACATCGTGTCCGGGGCGACGTACACGAGCGTCGCCTACGCGGAGTCGCTCCAGTCGGCCTTGGACCAGGCCGGCATCGCGGCCGCGGTCACCGTCGAAGGCTGACGGGGGCCCAGCCCGGTCGGCCAGCCCCGGCTCAGCGGAACAGCGCGCTGTACCCGTTGATGGCCGGCTGCCCGCCGAGATGGGCGTAGAGCACGGTCGAGTCCCGTCCGATCTCGCCGCGCGTCACGAGATCGATGAGGCCCGCCATCGACTTGCCCTCGTAGACGGGGTCCGTGACCATCCCCTCCAGCCGGCCGACGAGTCGCATCGCATCGAGCGTCGACTCGTCCGGGATGCCGTAGATCCCGGCGTGGTAGCGCTCGTCGAGCTCGATCTCGTCGTCGCGCAGGTCGCGCTCGAGCCCGATCAGTGCGGCGGTCCCGCGGGCGATCCTGCCGACCTGCTCGCGAGTCTCGGCGGGCTTCGCTGACGCATCGATGCCGATGATCCGACGCGGTCGCCCGCCGGCGTCCGCGAGTGCCGCCGCCCCGGCGATCATCCCGGCCTGCGTGCTGCCGGTCACCGAGCAGACGATGATCGTGTCGAAGAACACGCCCAGCTCGCGCTCCTGGTCCGCCACTTCGTACGCCCAGTTCGCGTAGCCCAGCCCGCCCAGTGGATGGTCCGAGGCACCCGCCGGGATCGCGTACGGTCGCCCGCCGCGCTCCTCGACCTCGCGGAGGGCGGCCTCCCAGCTCTCCTTGAACCCGATCCCGAAGCCCGCGCGCACCAGTCGCACGTCCGCCCCGACCAGCCGGCTGATCAGGATGTTGCCGACCCGGTCGTAGACGGCATCCGGCCAGTCCACCCAGCTCTCCTGGACCAGGACGCAGCCGAGCCCGACGTGTGCCGCGACCGCGGCGACCTGGCGCGTGTGGTTCGACTGCACGCCACCGATCGAGACGAGCGTGTCACAGCCGGTGGCGAGTGCATCGGCGACGAGGTACTCGAGCTTCCGGGTCTTGTTGCCCCCGAACGCGATCCCCGAGTTGCAGTCGTCGCGCTTGGCCCAGACGGCCGCGCCGCCGAGGTGCTTGGTCAACCGCCCGAGCGGTTGCAGCGGCGCCGGGCCGAACATCAGTGGGTAGCGCGCGAAGTCGTCGATCGACATGGCCGTCTCCTCGTGGTCAGGCGGGCGCGATGCGGCCTGCCGGGATCTGCTGGGTGATGCAGTGCGGGCCGCCGCCGCCGAAGGCCAGCGTGTCGCCGGGCACGCCGACGATCTCCCGACCGGGATAGACCGACGCGAGGAACGCCAGCATCGGCTCGTCGCTGGCGTCGCCGCCCGTCGGGACGATGACCGCGCCGTTGGCCAGGTAGTGATTGGCATAGGACACGCCGGGATCGCGACCTGGATCCATGACGGTCACGTCGAACGCGCGACCGCGGGCATCGGTCGTCGCCGCCAGCGCCGCCAGGTTCGCCTGTCCGCCGGCCCAGGCATCCGCGGTCGGGTCGGTCGGGGCCTCGAGCAGGACGCGGCCGGGCGCCAGGTACTGCGCGACGCCATCGACGTGGCCATCCGTGCCCTCGGGTCCCGTGTCCAGGACGTGGCCGTTGGGGAGCCACACGATGGTCGTGACGCCCAGGTAGTCGCGCAGGTGACCTTCGATCTGCGCGCGGCTCAGGTCCGGATTCCGGTTGGGGTCCAGGAGGCACTGCTCGGTCGTGATCAGGGTGCCCTCGCCGTCCACGAAGACGGCGCCGCCTTCCAGGATCATCGGCGCACGGAACAACCGCATCCCCAGGTGGTCGGCGATCCGGTCCGGCAGCATGGCGTCGTCGCCATGTGGATGCCAGCGGTCGCCCCAGGCGTTGAATCCGAACTTGACCGCCGCCACCTGGCCGGCCGCGTCACGCACGAAGATCGGCCCGGCGTCGCGCATCCACGAGTCGTCGAGCGGCAGCTCGAGCGGTTCGACGCCCTCCCCGCATCGGTCGCGGATCTCACGGGCCAGACCCGGGTTGCAGACCATCGTCACGGGTTCGAACCCGGCGATCGCCCGCGCCACCGCGGCGTAGTCGTCCTTCGCCTCGTCGAATCGGTCGCCCCACAGGGCGAGCCGGGTCGGCCAGGCCATCAGGCAACCGGCGTGCGGCTCCCACTCCGGCGGCATCGCGTAGCCGGCGGCGGCTGGCGTGGTCGTGTCGAGGTCTGACAAGCCGATGGACTCCATGGCAGTGGGTGGCCGGTGATCGACAGCGTACCGGTCGCTCCTCGGCGGTACAGTAGTCCGACCGCACGACCGAGGAGGCTCCCGATGACGACCGGCACCGGCACGAAGGACGACCCCTGGGTGCTGCAGACCCCGCCCGGTACCTCCGAGTACCGGATGTGGCGCGACGACGCGGGTGATCCTCCGGCGATCATCTGCCAGGTCGGCGGGACCCAGCTGAAGTACGACGCGCGGGCGATCGACGACCTGCACGCGATGCTCAAGGCGCACGGCGACTGGATGCCGCTGGGTGGCGCCGACGAACAGAAGGCCGCAGCCGACGGCACCGTCGAGGCCTGGGGGCGGTCGGATGCCAATCCGGTCGGCGGCTGGTACGGGCTGAAGAAGGGCCTGCGCGGCCGGTTCGGCGTCTACATGCCACCGCTGCTCGAGGCGCTCGGGCTGGCCGAGGTCACCCACGACCCGAAGAACAACCGGATGCGCGCACTCTGACCGCCACCTACTGGAACGAGGCGCTCGAGACCATCGATCCGACGGCGCAGCGCGCCCTCGAGACCCGCCGCCTGCGCCGCCAACTCGCCTACACCGCCCGGACGAGTCCGTTCTATCGAGCCAAGTGGGCCGAGTCAGGTTCGGATGTCCGGCGGATCCGTGGCGTCGATCAGCTCGCCGACCTCCCGTTCACCGAGAAGACCGAGCTCCAGGCCGCGCAGGACGCCGCGCCGCCCTTCGGGACGAACGTGTGCGCGCCGATGGACCGGCTGGTGCGGATGCAGGCGACCGGCGGGACCACGTCACGCCCGATGCGGATGGCCCTGACCCGACGCGACATCGCGGTCTACGGCGAGATCGGGGCCCGGGCGGCCTGGTCGGCCGGGCTGCGGCCGGGCGACCTGCTGTTCGAGTGCATGAACTACGCGATGTACGCGGGCGGGGTCAACGACCACATGACGTTCGAGACCCTCGGGGCCTGTGTCGCCCCGGTCGGCGTCGGCCAGTCCCGCCGCCTCCTCCAGATCCTGGGCGATGTCGGGATGGACGCGGCCATCTATTCGACGCCGTCGTATGCGCTCCACCTGGCCGCTGCCGCTCGCGCGGAAGGCGTCGAGCCCGAACGCCTGCGCATCCGCAAGGGCCTGTTCTCCGGCGACGCCGGCCTCGAAGTCGGCGCGCTCCGCCAGGAGATCGAGTCGACCTTCGGGATGGTCGCGCGGAACATCTACGGGACGAGCGAGACCGCGCCGGTGGCGGCCGAATGCGACGCGGTCGACGGGCTCCACTTCGTCGGCCAGGGGGCGTACCTCGCGGAGCTGATCGACGTCGAGACCGGGAGCCGTCATCGAGCCCGCGGACGGCGTCGTCGGCGAGCTGGTCCTGACGACCCTGGAGCGCGAAGCCCACCCGCTCATCCGGATGCGGACGCACGACCACGTCCGGGTGACGACGTCGCCGTGTGCCTGCGGGCGGACCGGGTTCCGGTTCCAGCTCCTCGGCCGGAGCGACGACATGTTCATCGTCCGCGGGATCAACGTGTACCCACTCGCCGTGGGCACGGTCGTGGACGAGTTCCGGCCGGCGGTCAACGGCGAGTTCCAGGTCGTCCTGCGCGACGCGCCACCGCACGCGCTGGCCCCGCTCGTCCGCGTGGCGCTGGCGGAGCCGCTGGCGGGACGCCGACCGGGAGCGGCTCGGCCGGTCGGATCACGGACCGGATCCACGAGTTGCTGGTGTTCAGCCCGGAGGTGGAGCTGGTCCCGGCCGAGGCACTCCCCCGCTCCGAGACGAAGACCCGCCGGATCGTCCGGACCTATCGGGAGGGCGCACATGAGTGACGCGGCGCCGCTCGTCGTCGAGCGCGTCGGCGCGGTCGTCGTCCTGCGGCTCGACCGGCCGCACGTCCTGAACGCGTTGAGCCCGGCCCTCGTGGAGGCGCTGCTCGAAGGGGTCGCGGCGGTCGCCGATGGATGGCGATGCGCGTTGCCTGGTGGTCGCGGCGAACGGTCGCGCGTTCTCGGCGGGCGCGGACCTCGGGGCGATGCTGGCGATGGACCGCCCGGCGTTCGCGGCGTTCATCGGGCGCCTGCAGGAGCTCAGCCGTCGGATGCGGGCCCTGTCGATCCCGACCATCGCCGCGGTCCACGGGCACGCGCTGGCCGGCGGCTTCGAACTCGCGCTCGAATGCGACATCCGGATCGCGGCGACCGATGCGGTCTTCGGGTTGCCGGACACGGCCATCGGCCTGAGCCCCACGAGCGGGATGAGCTACCTGCTGCCGCGGGTCGTCGGCGATGGCTGGGCCCGGGACCTGTTGCTGACCGGCCGCTGGATCGATGCCGTCGTCGCGGAGCGGATCGGCCTGGTGACACAGGTCGTGGCGCCCGACGCGCTCGAGGCAACGGTCATGGCGGTGGCCTCGGACCTGGCCGGCCATCCACCGGTCGGGCATCGCCCACATCAAGGACGAGCTCCGGCGCGGCTCCGATGCCGACTTCGAGGCGGCGCTGCTCGACGAGGAACGGCGAGAGATCGCCTGCTTCGAGACCGACGAGGTCAAGGCTCGCCTGCGGGCATTCGTCGAGCGCCCGAAGCGGGCGGCCGGCGCGTCGACAGATCAGCCTGGGTGATCGAACGAGAGCCGTCGCCGCTCACTGGATCAGGGGATCGACAGAGATCGAGATCGACCACGCTCGCCCGTAGCGATCCTGACCAGCCAGCCTGATCGCGGCGACCGCCGCGATCGACGATACGGGATGGACGCCGGCTGCGGCGGCGACGCTAGAGGCCGAACGTCCGCCGCAGGTTGTCCCAGTTGAGGATCAGGTCTCCGATGCCGACGGCGATGAGCAGCACGCCGGCGACGACGTCGATCGCACGGTGGTGGCGCGTGACGAAGCGGACGATCTGCTGCTGCCGTGCCCCGGCGAGCAGTGACAGCACCACCAGCGGCAGGCCGAAACCGAGCCCGTAGGCGAGGAACACGAGGATCTTCTCCACCGCTTCGGTCAGCCCGACGGAGTAGGCGATGAGCGCGAGGGCGAACGCTCCGGCACACGGCAGCGCGAGCGGGCCGAGCAGCAGTCCGTACAGGTACGCCCGCCCGAACGGGTTCGCGACGAACGGCACCCGGACGCTCGAGAGCCGCGCGAACGGGTTGCGGTCCGCCAGCAGGGCGATGCCGAGGCCGATCAGCAGCGCGTCCGTCAGGGGGATCAGGTAGCCGAGGACGGCGCCGATCGGGACCGAGACGATGACCAGGATGACGGCCACCCCGAGCATGGTCGTGAGGACGCCGAGCAGGATGATGAGGCCCAGGAGCCCGGTCCCCCGCCGGCCGGCCAGCGACTCGGTGTTGGCGGACAGGTAGGCCAGGAAACTCGGATAGAGCGGCAGCAGGCATGGGCTTGCGGCGCTGGCGAGGCCCAGGGTGAACGCGAGCCAGAGACCGTCCAGGTCAGGCCCCGTGGGCTTCGGCCAGGGCGACGATCTGGTCCGGACTCTTGTGCCCGAACTCCGTGCGGGTCACGGTCCCGTCCGTCCCGATGACGAGCATCGGCGTGGACGGCGGGTTCAGGAACTGGTCGCCGAACTCGGCGGCGAGCGCCCTGGCGACCTCGGTCCCGGCGATCGCATACCGCCCCTCGAACCCCTGGTCCACGCGGTAGTCGGCCAGGCTCGCGGCGTCCTCGTTGGGGTCGACGTCGAGGACGACATAGACGACGCCCTCCGACGGGAGACGAGCCATCGCGGCCTGGACGTCGCCCTGCTGGGCGCGGCAGTTGCTGCACCAGATCGCCATCGTCTCGACGATGACGACCTTGCCGGCGAGGTCCGCGATCCGGAAGGTCTCGCCCGTCGCCACGTCAGTCAGGGGCGCGGTCGCCCACGGCTGCTCCAGGACGACGGCCGGTGGCTCGGAGGCATCGGGCGACGCCGCCACGGACGGTGCCGCGGAGTCGTCGGGCGGCAACGACTCGGCGCCCGTCGAGGCGTTCAGCGGTCGGGAGCGGCTGGCTGCTGGCGGACGGCGTGGCGGGTGAGCCAGAACACGCCACGAGCACGATCCCGGCGAGGGCGAGGGCGATCGCATGGGCAGGGTGTCGGAGGGAGGTCATCGAGTGATGATGCCGCATCCCGATGACGGTTCGATGTCACGTGCCCCGGAGTATCGTTTGCGGACCACGAGTGCCGTCCGTGCGCCCTGTCACGCACGCCGCGCCCATGGGTCGCTGGAGGTCGGAGATGCCCACATTCATGTTCCGGGCTCGATACACGTCGGCCGGGGCGGCCGGGTTGCTCAAGGAGGGTGGGACGGCTCGCGCGGCGGCGGTCAAGGCCGTCGGGGAGTCCGTCGGCGGCACGATGATCGCGCAGTACTGGGTGATGGGCGAGGACGACTTCATCGCCATCGCCGAGATGCCGGACGTCGAGTCGGCGGCGGCCCTGAGCCTGGCGGTCGGCGCGAGCGGAGCCGCGTCCGTCTCGACGTCCCAGCTGTTCTCGGCCGGCGACGTGGACGCCATCGTCGCTCGACGCGTGAACTACCGGCCGCCCGGGGGCTGACCTGCACGACGACACCGAGCGGGATCCGGGCGGGCTGGCGCCGGAGACCCGCGGGCTCACGCCGGATCCCGCCACACGCGCCGCCCAGGGCGCGGCCGCCATCGACCTTGTCGGACGGCTGATCGACGCGCGCGCGTCGCGGCCGATCCATCGTCCCGCCGCGCGACGGGCTGCTCGACGAGATGCGCCGACCGCCCCCGGAGGCTGGCGTCCCGCTCGCCGAGCTGCTGGGCCAGGTCGAGGAGGCGTCGCTCGCCGGCTGGAACAAGACCGACGGCGGCGACCTCGCCTACATCCCGAACGGCGCCCTGTACAGCGGCGTCCTCGCCTCGATGCTGGCCGCCGGCAGCCACGCCTTCACGGGACAGGCGGGCGAGGCGCCGGCCATGGTCGCGATGGAAGAGAGCGTCATCCGCTGGATGGCGGACCTGGTCGGCCTGCCGGACGACGCCGGCGGGATCCTCCTGTCCGGCGGATCGCTCGCGAACCAGACGGCGATCGCGACGGCTCGGGCGCGTCTCGGGGACGACCCGACCGACGGGACGATGTATGTCTCGGAGCGGGTCCATCACTCGGTGGTGAAGGCCGCCCGCCTGGCGGGCGTGTCCGAGGCCAGGATCCGGGTCGTCGGCGCGGATGGCAGCTATCGACTGGACCTCGCCTCGTTGACCGCGATGATCGACGCGGACCGGGCCGCGGGCCTGCGACCGTTCCTCATCGTCGGGGTCGCCGGAAGCACGGACACCGGCGCCGTGGACCCACTCGGAGCCATCGCCGATATCGCGGCAGGTGCCGGGGCGTGGTTCCATGTCGATGCGGCGTACGGCGGCTTCTTCGCGCTGACGGACCGCGGCCGCGCACGCTTCACCGGCATCGAACGGGCGGATTCGGTGACGCTGGATGCGCACAAGGGGCTGTTCCTGCCGTACGGGATCGGCGCCCTGCTGGTCCGCGACCGGGCGCCATTGCGAGCCGCCCACGCGGGCTCCGGGGCGTATCTGCGCGATGTCGCCGCCACGGACGACCTGCCGCACTATTTCCAGCTCGGCCCGGAGCTGACTCGCCCCACCCGTGGGCTCGCGGTCTGGTTACCGCTGCATCTCCATGGGGTGGCGGCGTTCCGGGAGACGCTGGACCGGATGCTGGATCTCGCCGAACTGGCCGCCGAGGAGCTGGCCGCCATCCCGGGCATCGAGGTGGTCGCCCCACCTGAGCTGTCGGTCGTCGCGTTCCGGGCGACGGCGGGCGATGTCGCGTCGGACCACATCCTCCGGGCCATCAACGGATCCGGACGGTTCCATGTCTCGTCCACGACGCTGGACGGCCACGCCGCGATCCGCCTCGCCTTCCTGAACCCATCGACCACCCACGAGCACGTCGCGGACGTCGTCACCTGATCGGTCGGGCGACCGCCGGCACCTGACGCGCTGACAACGGACCCGTCACAGGAACGTCATCGACCTACGACCTCGAGCAGTCATGGTTCGCCCATCACCCGACTTGGTCGTGGAGGGACGCGACGTTGACGACCGAAGCCCCGGCATCCGGCAATCCATGGGACTGGATCTACGCCACCCGTGCCATGGACGGCGTGGGCTGGTTCGAGCCTGACCCGTTCAACTCGTGCGAGCTCGTCGACCAAGCCGTCGCGCGAGGCGGACGAAGCATCATCGACGTCGGCGGGGGGGCCTCGCGACTGGTGGACCACCTGGTCGACATCGCGCTCGAGCGCATCGCGATCCTGGACGTTTCGGAGGCTGGCCTCGCGTTCTCGCGCCATCGACTGGGCCCGCGGGCGGACGGCATCGATTGGATAGTGGGTGACCTCGCGGTCGTGGACGACGTCGGCACGTTCGACATCTGGCACGACCGCGCGGCGTTCCACTTCCTGCTGGAGCCCGCCGCGCAGCAGCACTACGCTCGGCTGGCTGAGCGGACCGTGCCGATCGGTGGTACCGCCATCATCGCCACCTTCGCGGACGACGGCCCGGAACGCTGCAGCGGCATGCCGATCGTGCGCTACGAGCCGGAGCGACTCGCGCAGACGATGGGTGACCGGTTCCGGCTGGTCGACAGCCGACGCTATCTGCACCACACGCCCGCAGGCGTCCCCCAACAGTTCCAGTATTCGATCCTGGAGCGGTCGCGCGACGCACGGGCGACTGACCCGGATGCCATCGGCTGAGGCCAACTACGGGGGCAGCCGTCAGCTACCGGTCCACGCCGTCGTCGAGGACCCGCTGGCGGACCTGGACTCCGGGCTGCTCATCCGCGTCCACGTGGCGCTGCTGGGCCTGTCTGAAGGGCAGATCGTCAAGGTCGAGAGTCCCGTGGTCGCTGTCACGGACCAGCTTCGGTCGTTCGACGTGCGAGCGGCGATGCGCTCCTGTCGGTGGTCGCTGACAAGGAGCGAGCCGGCTGGACCGCGCACTACGTGCGCAAGGGTCGAGCTCGGACCGATTGGGTGACGGGCGGCGCCCCCACCACCGAGGTCGCCGCCGCGACCTCCCTGGAGACCCGATCGGTCGAGTCGCTGATGCCGACGCGCCTCTGGATGTACACGAACTTCGACTGCAACCTGTCCTGCGACTACTGCTGCGTCGTGTCGGGCCCGCGGGCCGATCCTCGACGCCTGCCGGCCGAGCGATCCGGGTGCTGGTGGATGAGGCCGTGGCATCGAGCATGGAGGGTGTCTTCCTGACCGGCGGCGAGCCCACCCTGCGACCGGATCTGCCTGCACTATCGAGTACGTGACGGATCGGCTGCCGTGACCCTCCTCACCAACGCGATGCTGCTGCGCGGTCCGCGCTGCGAGCGGCTTCGTGCGTTGATCGATGCGGGCCGCCGCGTCGCGTTCCAGGTAAGCCTCGACTCGGCGACACCCGAGCGCCACGACGCCCATCGAGGGCGAGGTGCCCACGCCGGAGCCCTCGCGGGATCAGGACGCTGATCGACGCCGGAGCGCGCGTTCGACTGGCCGCGTCTCTGCCCGAGGCGGCCCTTGGTGAGATCCCGGAACTGCACCATCTCGCCGACGAGCTGGGGGTGGGGCCGGACGACCGGATCTTCCGGCCCATCGCCCTTCGCGGCGCAGCCTCCGAGGGTGGCCCATCCGGCCACAGGACATCGCGCCGGAACTCACCTGCGACGCCGCAGGGCTGGTTCTGGCATCCCCTGTCCAACGATCCGACATGCGCCTGACGTGCCACCGGACGCGTCCATGGCCGAAGCCCTCGACGCCGTTCGTGGACGACTGGACGAGATGATCACGACGCGGTCCGCCAGGCTCGATCGCTTTGTCTGCGGCTGACGGCCGCACCCGACCGCTGGAGACCCGAATGCCCACGAGCGCCGAGTTCCCGTCGCCGACCGACGTCAGATCGATCGCCACCAGCCCATGGTTCGGGCGGGCCATGGCGGCGCTCAGGATCTACTTCGGGATCGTGTTCCTCCACAACGGCATCGCCAAGGTGTTGCCGGCCGTCCCGAACCTGTGGCCGGAACGCCGCTCGGATTCGTCATCAACGCCGTCGGCCCTCGCAGCGCCAGGTCCATCCTGGAGTTCGAAGTGGTCACCCAGGGCCATCCCTTCGAGCCGTACCGGCTCCTCGTCGAGCAGGTGATCCTGCCGAACTTCGGTCCGTTCGTGTTCGCGGTCGGGGCCACCGAGATGCTCATCGGCGTGCTCCTGATCCTCGGGCTCGTCACGCCGATCGCCGCGCTCGTCGCGGCCCTGATGGTTCTCCACCTGCAGTTCGCGACGCTGTGGAACGACAAGTGGCTGTACGAGTACTCCGTGGAGTGGCTGCCGCTCCTGTGCCTGGCCGCGTTCCGAGCCGGGCGCTGGCACGGCCTCGATGCCCGGCTCGCAGCGACCCGCGCCGGTGGCCCGGGTGATCGCCGCCACGTCCTGCCCGCCCTTGCCCCCGCGCGGACGCTTGTCACCGGCGGGCCGGCTTCATCGGTGGCGAGCTCATCGCGACGCTCCTCGCCGATGGCAGCACCGTCACCGTCCTGGACGACCTCTCGACCGCCGAACCCGACTGGATGGATCGCTTCCGCGGCTGCCCGGCCTGCGATTCGTGGAAGGAGACGCCGCCGACGGCCCGACGATCCGCGCGGTCATGGCGGGCCAGGAACGTGTCATCCACCTGGCCTCCGGGACCGACATCGCCGGAGGCTTCGACCGCCCGGGCGAGACTTTCGCAACGGGGTCCTCGCGACCGAGCTGACCTGCGAGGCCATGCGCGAGGCTGGGGTCACTGAACTCTGGTATGCGTCATCTGGGTCGTCTACGCGACGCCAGCCCGGTGCCCACGGCAGAGGGCGATGGGCCGCTCCTTCCCGAGTCGCACTACGCGGCGGCCAAGCTGGCCGGCGAGGCGATCGTGTCGGGCTTCGCCCATCTCTATGGGTGGCGAGCTTTCGCCTTCCGGTTCGGCAACACCGTCGGCGCCCGTCCAACCACGGCGTCGTGCACGATCTCGTGGTGAAGCTGCTGCGCGATCCGGTCCGACTCGAGATCCTGGGCTCGGGGACGCCCGCAAAGCCGTACATCGCGCTCGGTGACCTCGTGGCCGGGATGCGCCACGCCGTCGCGACCATCCTCGCCCCGCGGCTCACCATCCTCAACGTCGGACCCGAGGGCACGGTCACCGTGCGACGCGTCGCCGAGCTCGTGGCTGACGCGCTGGCGCTTCCCGCCGGATCCGTCGAGTTCTCGTTCACGGCCGGTCAGGCGAAGGGCGGCGGCTGGCCGGGGGATACCGCGCTCGTCGACTTCGACACCTCCGCGCTGCGCTCGCTCGGCTGGGCGCCTTCGATGTCTGGCGAGGAGGCCATCCGGACCGCGGCGACCGGGATCGCCGCCCGCTACCGTGAGCGCAACCTCCCGCTCGTGACATCGATGGAGCGGCGGCGCGCGGCCGATGCCCTGGTGGCGATCGAGGCGTGACCGGCCGCCAGGGTGCGACGCTCCAGCGTTCCGCGATCGGGGCCATCGTGCGCCCGCGGCTCGCCTGGGCATTCGCGAACTGGCCCATCGTGGTGGTCTCGCTCGCGGGCGTGATCGCCGTGCTCTGGGTCGCCACGTTGTCGGCGCGACGGCTCGAAGGGCTGGGCACGGGGGCCTACGACCTGGGCTTCTTCCAGCAGGTGATCTGGAACGTCGGGGCCAGCGGCACGTGGACCTCGAGCTTCCACGAAGGCTCGTTCCTGGGCCTCCACTTCTCGCCGATCCTGATGGTGCCGGCCGCCATCGAGGTCGTCATCGGCGCCGACGCCCGGGTCCTGGTCCTCCTCCATGCGCTGGGGATCGGGACACTGGTCCCTGCGACGTTCCTGTTCCTGCGCGCGGCGCTCCGTCCGAGTCCATCGGCAGGCGCCATGGCCGCCGGGCTCGCGGTGGCCGTCCCTATCTGGGCGGCGATGCAGTGGGTCATCCGAGCGGACTTCCATCCAGAACTCTTCGGGGTCGTCCTGGCGCTTCTCGCCGGCTGGGCGGGGCTATCGGGTCGTCCGAGGACGATGTGGGTCCTGGCGGTCGTCGCGCTGACCACTCGCGAGGATGTCGCCTACGCCGTCGCCGTCATCGGACTGCTCGTGGCCGTCCGGGGCCGCGGACGGACGCGCGGACACGGTCGCGCCATGGCGGTCGTGGCCGTCGCCTGGGGTGTGGTCGTGTTCCTGGTCCTCATGCCGTGGCTCCGCGACGGCCTGCCGAGTGACACGGCCCGTTACTACCGCTGGCTGGGCGATGGCCTCTCGATCCTGTCGGCGCCGGTGCGGATGCCGGAACGCATCGTGGCCGCTCTCACGGCGCAGGGATCGTGGTTCGTCGTTGCCGGGATGATCGTCGCCGTGGCCGGCCTACCGCTCCTCCGACCGCGCTGGCTCCTCCTGATGGTCCCTCCGTTGACGGCGCTCCTCCTGTCCGGTCATCCACCACAGGCGGCGCTGATCTATCAGTACCCGTTGCTCCTGGTGGTGCCGCTGCTCACGGCGACGGCGATGGGTGGGCGCCGGGCGCTTGCGATCGTCGGTCGGACCGAACGGACTCGTCGGACTCGTCGGACTCGGAGAGCCGGCCGAGCCGGGCGGGATGGGCGGATCGGATCTCCGATGTGGCTCGCGCCGGTCGTGTTCGTGGTCGTCGGCACGCCGGGCCTCGTCGGGGCGTGGGCCCAGGGTTCCATCCCGCCATTCGAGGACGATCCGGTCTTCCTCGGCCGCGCATCGGCGATCGAGGCGCTTCACGCCATCGCGGCGCAGGTTCCGAAAGAGGCGCTCCTGGTCGCGGACGAGGGCCTCGTCACGCCGCTCGCCTCTCGCCCGGCGATCCGCCGGCTCACCGCGGCCGGGCTTCCAGCCAGGGGCGCCTTCATCGTCATCGACCGCGAAGCGTGGTCGCCCAGTCGGGCCGCCGCTGCCCATCGGGAGCGCATCGTCGCCTGGCTGCCACTCAGCGGGCGCTCGATCATCGCGGATGACGGTCGCTTCGTCGTGTGGGGCCCCCAGCCCGACGCGTCCGTGCCATGATCGGCCCGTTCGCGGCGGTGATCCCGGTCATCGACGAGCGTGACGCCATCGAGGACGTCGTCTCCGGACTGCGCGCCGCCGGCGCGTGCTGCGTGTTCGTCGTCGATGGCGGGTCCACCGATGGGACCCAGGTGATCGCCGCGGCCGCCGGGGCCATCATCGTCGTCGAACCGCGGCGCGGGTATGGGCGCGCCTGCCTCACGGGCGGCGATCGAGCCGTCAGGAGGCAGCCGCACCCGCACGAGGCGGTCGTGTTCCTGGACGGCGACGGGTCCTGTGCAGGGGAGGAGATGGGCCGGCTCGTCGAGGCGCTCGAGACCTCGGACGTCGTTCTGGGCCGTCGTCCGGGCGACCGACTCGAACCCGGCGCGATGCCCTGGCACGCTCGCCTGGGCAACGTCGCGGTCGCTCTCGCGCTCTCGCTTCGGACCGGGCGACGGGTGCGCGACCTGCCGCCGGCCAAGGCACTGCGAGCCGACATCCTGGAGCGTCTTCGCCTGGACGAGTCCGGCTATGGCTGGACGGTCCAGCTGGTCGCGCGGGCCCTCGGCGATCCGGCGATCCGAGTCAGCGAGATCCCGGTCGCCTTTCGCCAGCGTCGCGGCGGGACCAGCAAGGTTTCGGGCTCACCGCGGGCGTCCATGAAGGCGGGCCTGTCGATGATCCGCGTCGCCATCGAGGCGACTCGAGCCCGACCCGTCATCGTGCTGATGGCCAAGGCGCCCGGGGCCGGGCACGCCAAGACCCGCCTAGAATCGGACCTCGGCGCCGAGCGGACGGCGGACCTGTGGTCAGCGGTCCTGGCCGACACGGGCACCAACCTGATGGCCGCCGCCCGCGGTTCCGAGACCCTCGCCATGCTGCCCCGGTCGGGCGACGTGACGGCGTCATGGACATCGTCGGTCGGGCGTGGACGCCGGTCGTCCACGCGATGCGGGCCTGGCTGCGGCGCTGACGGAAGCGTTCCTCGCCGCCTTCGACCGCGGCGCGGATCGAGCGATCGCCGTCGCCGGTGATGCACCGACCCTGCCGCCGTCGTACGCGACCGAAGCGCTCGACCAGATCCACCCGCAGCGAACCAGCCGTCCTGGCCCCAGTGCCGATAGTAGCTATCACCTCGTCGAGCTCAATAGCCGACGCTCCACGTTATAGCCGCGATACGAGCAACAGCGTCGAGCGCGACTACCAAACAGCTCCGCTCACGTCGATGTCCAGCTGGTAGCGAGACACGCTAACCGCCACACACGCCAACCTCGTCTCAGCCAGCTAATCCGTGACGCCCCTACGACCTAATCAAACATCGAAACGCTATCAAACCTTCAAAGCTGAGCGCCCAACTCAACCGCAACGCCAAAACCTCACAACCGTGATCGCGACCTCGGGCCGAGTTCGAGGCGCTCCGACCTCAGCCTGAGGCGCCGGCCTCGCCGAGGTCCACGGGCTCGTCCGGATCGCCCTCGATCGTGACCCGCGGGATCCAGTCGAGCCAGCGCGGCATCCACCAGTTCCAGTCGCCCAGCAGCGTCATCGACGCCGGCAGCAGGACGCTCCGGATGATCGTCGCGTCGATGAAGACGGCGACCGCCAGCCCGAGGCCGAGCTGCTGGATGAACACGAACTTGAGGGTCACGAAGACGCGCGAAGACCACGACCATGATCGAGGCGGCGCTCGTGATGACCCCGGCCGTGACCGAGATCCCCTTGGCGACGGCCGCGCGCGACTCGAGGCCTCGATCCCGGGCCTCCTTGATCCGGGTGAGGATGAACAGGTGGTAGTCCATCGACAGGCCGAACAGGATCGTGAAGATGAACAGCGGGACCCAGCTCTCGATGACCCCGCTCGGCGTGATGCCCGAGCGGCCCGGCGAACCAGCCGTCCTGGAAGACCAGGACCAGGACGCCGTAGGCGGCCGCCGTCGAGAGCAGGTTGAGGATGATCGCCTTGATCGGGATGACGATCGAGTGGAACGCGACGAGCATCAGCAGGAACGACAGGCCGAGGACGAACACGAAGATCGTCGGGATGCCGTCGGCGTAGAGCTGCGTGACGTCGACCGAGAAGGCCGCGTCGCCGGTGACGTAGGTCCGGACGTCCGGCAGGTCCGCGAAGACCGCCGGGTTGACCTCGCTCCGGACGTGGCGGACCAGCGTCCCGGTTGACCTCGTCGTTCTGGCCGCCGGCCATCGTGAACGCGACCATCGCGACCTTGCCGTCGCGTGACGGCGTCACGGTCACCGGCTCGCTCAGGCCGTCCAGCTCCAGGCCCTCGGTCTTGAGCGTCTCGATCGCCGCCTGGGTCGCCGGCTGGTCCGCGTCGGTGACGACGACCTGGAGCTGGAGCTCGCGTGCCCTGCGGCCACTTCTCGTTGAGCAGGTTGATCCCGGCGACGCCGTCGATGGTGGCGGGGAAGGCCGTGATGTCGGTCGTGCCGGTCCGCAGGTGCAGGACCGGGAGCGGCCAGCAGGATGCAGGAACCCGGCCGACAGGATCGTCATCGGGATCGGCCGGGCCATGACCCACATGACGAGCCGGCCCCAGAACCCGCTGCCCTCCTGCTTCGCCGCCCGATGGTCGAGCCAGGCCAGGGCGGACCGACCCCAGCGGCTGATCGGCTCGAGCGGGAGGGCGACGGCGAGGCGTGGCAGCCATGCCGCCGGTCGCCCGAGGTTCACCCGGTCGCCCAGGATCGCCAGCGTGGCCGGCAGGAACGTCAGGCTGCCGATGACCGAGACGAAGACGACCGAGATGGTCCCGACCGCCATCGACGTGAACAGCGAGACGCCCAGCGTGACGAGGCCGGCCAGCGAGATCATCACCGCGAGCCCCGAGAAGAAGACCGCCCGGCCGGCGGTGCTGCTCGAGACCTCGATCGCCTTGTCGCGGTCGCGGCCGGCCCGTCGCTCCACCCGGAACCGGGTGATCATGAACAGGGAGTAGTCGACGGCGACGGCCAGCCGATCAGCACGATGAGCTGCGTCGCGTTGGCGCTCACCGGACCGACGAGCTGGCTGTAGATGCCGAGGATCCCGAAGGCGGCGATCAGCGACGTGATCGCGAGGACCAGCGGCACGACCGACGCCACGATCGCCCCGAACGCGAACAGCAGGATGATGAACGTGAGCGGGATGGTGAGCTTGAGCGACTCGTCCAGGTCGCCCGAGATCAGCTCGGTGATGTCGTCGTTGATGAACGTGAAGCTGACGACGTGCATCGTCAGGTCCGGGTTCGCCGCCCGGGCCTCGTCGATGATCGGCCGGATCGGCTCCAGGAGCGTCCGCGACCTGGGCCGTCGCCGGGGACTCTGGCCGACGATCCGGACCGTCGTCCCGTCCGGGCTGATGAGGCCGGCCTCGGGCGGCGTCAGGAACGGGTCCAGGACCTGGTCGAAGGTCGGGGTCGCGACCCCGTCGATGTCCGCCGTGGCGGCGGTCAGCTGGGCGACGAGACCGCTGACCGCGGCCTGGAACGCCGGGTCCGCGGCCGCTCCCTCGCCGCCGTCGATGACGACCAGGAACTGCTCGGACGGGTCGGCCGCGCCGCCGGCGTTGAAGACATCGAGGGCTTCGGACGCTTCGAGGCGCTGCTCGTTCGGGTTGCCGCTGACCTCGGCGGTGTCGATGCCGCCCATCGACGTGCTGGCGACCATGAGCCCGATCGTGCCCACGAACCACAGGATGACGACCAGCCATCGATGACGGGCGCTCCACATCGCGACCCGGACGGTCGCGGGCTCGCGGCCCGAGCCGGTGTTCACCGGATGCTGGGTGTCGGACGAGCTGGGCGCCTGAGGATCGGTCGGCATCGGGGCAGTCTACGTCGTCGGCCACCGATGGACTCACGGCGGCCTCCGGACGCGCCGGATTGCGCAGCGTGGTCCTCCCCGCGCACACTCGCGCGATGAGCACGGGTCCGTCATCGCCCATCGGGAGCGTCGCGGCTGCAGTCGCCGCAGGTCGCACCAGTGCGGTCTCGATGGTTGCCGAGGCGCTGGACCGGATCGAGCGCCTCGACCCGGCCCTCAACGCGGTCGTGGCGCTGCGAGCCGAGGCGGCGTACCGGGAGGCCGCGACGATCGATGCGGCGATCGCCCGCGGGGATCCCGTCGGTTCGCTCGCCGGCGTCCCGGTCCTGGTCAAGGACCTCGAGGACGTCGCGGGCCTGCGGACGACCCAGGGGTCGCTCCTGTTCGCGGACGTCGAGCCGGCCACGGAGGACAGTGTCATCCCGGCCCGTCTGCGGGCGGCCGGCGCGGTCATCGTCGGCAAGACGAACCTGTCGGAATTCGCGACCGAAGGCTTCACGGACAACCGGCTCTTCGGCGCGACGGGGAACCCGTGGTCGCTCCCGCACTCCTGCGGCGGGTCCAGCGGCGGATCGGCCGCGGCCGTGGCCGCGGGGATGGTCCCGATCGCCACGGCGACCGACGGCGGCGGTTCCATCCGGATCCCGGCCGCGTTCTGTGGGCTGGTCGGGCTCAAGCCGACCCATGGCGTCATCGGTCGATACCCGCCACATGACTGGATCGACTTCTCGACGTTCGGGCCGTTCGCCACGTCGGTGGCGGATCTGCGACTCCTCCTGTCGGTCGAGGCGGGGCCGGTGGCGGGTGATCCGACGGCTCGCCCGCTCGGCTGGACCACCGGGCCCGTGCCGCCGCCGACCCGACTCGTTGCCGCCCAACGGACGAGCGACCTCGGACCGCTCCCACCAGGTGTCGCGCGCTCGTTCGAGGATGCCGTTCGGGCGTTGAGCGATGTCCTCGCGCTCCCCGTGACGTGGATGGAGCCCACGGACTGCTTCGCCGACGGCGACCCGGACCTGGACTGGTTCACCCTGGCCACCGCGGAACACGTGGCGGCCCTCGGCCGGCCATGGGTCGAGGCGGGTCTTGACCGGATGCATCCGGCCACCCGGGCCTTCATGGAGGTGGGCCTGGCCACGGACATCGATGCGTACCTGGCCGCCCGTCGCCGTCGCTTCGGGTACGTCCGTCGACTCGACGACCTGCTGGGGCGCTCCGGCCTGCTCCTGACGCCGACGATCGCGAGCGAGGGCTGGTACGCCGACGGTCGGCTCACCCTGGACGACGAGCCCGGGATGCTCGGTCCCGAGCTCTACTCGACGGCCGTCCAGAACGTGACCGGCCACCCGGCGATCACCCTGCCGGCCGGACGGTCAGCGAATGGCGTTCCCTTCGGGCTGCAGGTCACGGGGCCGCGTCACGCGGATGACCTGCTGCTGGACGTGGCCGCGGCCTGGGAGGCCGCCTACCCATGGCCTGAGGTCGCCCCGGGCTACGAGGCCTTCACCTCCGGGCTGGGCTGAGATTCGCCAGCTCGGGCGCTCGAAACCTCAGGCGGCCGCCGGACCCACGACTCGGAACCCTTCGCGTTCGGCGGCGACCGCCAGCCGGGCGTCCAGCGTGACCAACGGCATCGAGGCCGGAGCATCCTCCGCAGCGGCGATGGCGGCCGCCAACTGCAGCGCATCGGCGGCTTCGGAGCGCGTGCGTTCGAAGCAGTCGGATGGCGACCTGCTCGAGTTCGCGCGCCCGGCTGGACCTCGTGCCAGGCCAGCGCGAGACCGTCGAGTCGCGCCAACGCTCCGCGAACGCGGTCGGGGCGATCGATCCGTCCCGCTCCAGGCGGGCCAGGGCCGACACGCACTCGATCTCGGTCGCCCACCAGACCACGACGTCCGGATCCTCGACGTAGGCCTCGACGACGGATGGCGTCGCCGTCTCAGCGACGAGCAGGGGGATGATCGCCGAGCTGTCCCAGAACCTCATCGCCCGTCGCGACGTTCGTCCAGCAGGGCGTCAACGGCGCTCGCTCCGGGCTCACCCGCGGTCCGGGCTGGCGGATCAGGGCGACCGGTGGAGCGCCCTGCCCGATCCTGACGATCCCGGCTCGCTCGAGTCGAAGCAGCCGACCTGGTGCATCGTCGGAGGACGCCACGGGCTCGAGTCGCGCGACCGGCCGGCCACGATCCGTGATGACCACGCTCTCCCCGGCCCGGACCAGGTCGATCAGCGCGCTGAGGCCATTCTTGGCATCGGTGATCGTCGCGCTCTTCATCTGGCTATTCTAGCCAGATATTGATGGCCTGACAAGACCATCGGGCCTTGCCTGAGACGGGTTCGTCGATCATCCGTATGGCCCGACCGGCATGATGAAGCGATGAAGGCGGAGTTCGTGCGGGCAGGAGTGATCGTTGGCATCGGGCTCGCGCTCGGGCTGCTGGCCGGCTGGGTGGCGTACGGGCCGGGCCGGATGCCGGACTCACTCCCGCATCTAGTCGCAGGCTGGGTGGCGATCTCGAGCGGACTCGTCGCGTGGTGGCGGGTGCGCTGGAGTCATGTCGGGCCGCTCCTGGTCGTCCTGGGATTCACCTGGTCACTGGGCGACTTCTCAACGTGCCTCAATATCGAACCGCTCGCCCACCGTTGCCTGGACGTCGGGCCGATCGGCGACCTTGCCGCCGCGCTCGACTGGCTGTGGCTCGGGGTACTGGGCCACATCCTTCTCAGTTTCCCCGATGGGCGAGCCCGGACGTCGCCGCGTCGCTCGGGATCGTCGGCGCCTATGTCATCGCGATCGCCATCCCCGCCTCGCCGCAGGTCGCCGCCCTGCTGGATCCGTCGACCCCGGCGTCGACGCTGGACCTGGTCTCAGCGTGACGTCGATCGCCATCGCCGCCGCCCTGATCGCTGTCGATGCGAGGCGCGCCGCCCTGACGGCGGATCGTGCCGTCGAGCTGGGCGACGCTCTGGCCACCGTCCTCGGCGATCCCTGCATTCCGGATCGCGTTCTTGAACCGACCCGCGACGCCTGGGTCGACTCGACCGGCCGTCGGCCCGGGCACCACAGGCACGGATCGGGCTCACGGCCACGAGTGTCGAGCGCGACCACGAGCTCCTGGCCGTGATCGAGCACGACCCGGCGACCCTGGTCGACCCGCACATCCGAGCGTCGGTCGTGATGGCTGTCGAGCTCGGGCCCACAACGCCCGCCTGCGCACCGATCTGGACCATCAGCTTGCCGAAGTCGCCGCATCCAGGCGGCGCCTCGTAGACGCCGGTCTCGACGAGCGGCTCGCGCTCGCGAGTCGGTCGACGACGAGTCGAACGACCCTTGGAGCGGCTGTCCAGAGAGCTCGCCGACGCGCGGCCGCATGAGGCGGACCGCGCTTGCAGTCGAGCTTGGTCCGGCGATGGACGAACTCACTGTCGCGCGTCCGAGCTGCACGATCTCGCGAGCGGGCTCTACCCTCGGTCCTGGAAACGCCGGGTTGACCGCCGCCCTGCACGACCTCGCAACACGCTCGTCCCTCCCGACCGATGTGATCGCGGCACGCGACTTGACCGCGGGGACACACGTCGATGCCACCGTCTACTTCGTGTGCGCTGAGGCGTTGGCCAATGCGGCCAGACACTCGAAGGCGACCTCGGTCCGGTTCGAGGTCGCGGTGTCCACGAGTCGATCATCGCCACCATTGCCGATGACGGGCAGGCGGCGCGGACCTCGCCGCCGGGACTGGCATCCGAGGGCTTCGTGATCGCGTGGAGGCGCTTGGCGGAACGCTGGTGCTGTCCTCCGAGCCGGGCATGGGAACGCGCCTCACGGCCACCATCCCGGTGAGTCGCGAGGCGCGTCCGGCCTGACCGGAGGTCAGGTCACTCCACCTTGGTCCAGGGTCCGCCCGCCGATCCCGTCGTAGGCGACGATCTCGAACAGGTGGTTGGTCCCCTCATCGACATGCGTTCAGCGTCAGCTGGTCGCCGTCCAGGGTCCAGCGGAACTCGACCCAGCCGTCCATCGGAGCGCTACACTGCCTGCATCCGAGCGTCGCCGCGGATGCGGATCGCCAACGTTCATCAGGTCGTCGTTCGACGCACGTCTCAGACCTGACCGGACGGATTCTTGAGCGTCCAGGTCAGCCTCGAACCTTCGATGACCATCGAGAACGTGCCTGCATTGTTGCGTGCGTTCGTCGCATCCACACCCTTGGCCAGGAGGTCTTCCATCGTCTAGCATCGGCTGCTGGTAGGTCCCATCCGGGATCATGCCGATCGCCGGTCCAGGCTCGACCGGTGGGATCGTCGCCGTCGGCCGAGACCGGCGGCTTACATGCCGTCGAGACGGACGCTGGCGTCGACGACTTCAGAGCTCGGATCGCCGCCAGGGCGGTCGCGGTGAGGGGTCGCCGCTCAAGCCGGTCATAGATCGGCTTCGCGGCATCCATGAACTTCGCCACGTTGGCGGGCCCGGCCAGTGCCACCTTGCCGCCCTGGGCGCAGTACGCCTTGGCCAGATCGGCATCCGTGCGATGGTCAGCGATGGCCAGGTCGCGCGCCGCCACGGCGGCGGCCCGAACGATCGCCTGCTGATCCGGCGACAGTCGGCTCCAGACGGCATCTTCGGCCACGATCACCTCGATCTTCGGATAGAAGGTGACGTCCCCGGTCGCTGTCGGAGGGCCTGGAAGGTTCGCGGCTCCCGCCCACAGGCCGGACTCGGCGCCGCGAAGAGAGCCATCGGCCACGAACGGGTCGACGCTGCGGTCATCGATCATGGTCGCCCCAAGCGCCTCGATGAGCTCTTGCTGGGACCCGGACGTGATGGCCCAGATCGTCCGACCCTTGAAGTCGGCCGGGCTGACGAGGGGTCGACCGTTCTCCTCGAACGTGAACGGATGACGTAGGTCCTCCGGCCAGACGGCAAGCCCGATCAGGCCCTGGTCCCGCATCCCCTCTAGGAGCGGCTCGATCACGGTGTCGTCCGTCGTGACCGTCTCCAACAGGGCATCGCTATCGATCAGGAACGGTGCGGCGAGTGCCTGCAGGCTGGTCACCCCGACGTCACTCCACGCCCGAACGGGCACGACCGCCAGATCGACATCGCCGGCGATCACCTGACTTGCAACGCGCTGCTCCTTGCCCGACTCCTGGGTTCCTGCGTTGTAGGTCACATCGACTGCCAGCTGGCCCCCGGATGCCCTGGCGACCTCCGGAGACGAATCGGTCAAGGAACGGCTGGCTCGGCAGGTTCTGTTCTTCTGGTGTCGCGAGACGGAGCGTGATCGCCGCTGACGGCGACGGTCGAGGCGGGCGAGGCGGATGGGACCGGCGCCGACGGTCGACGGCGCGGGCGATGACGCGGCACCTGACGAGCAGGCGGCAAACGCGATGGCGGCGAGGCCCGTCATCGTCGTGCGGGCCAGCGACGTTCTGGATCGGATCATCGTGTCTTCTCCTTCAACGAGGTTGATCCGGTCACTCGCAGACTCTACCGATGCAGGATCGCGAGCGGCAACACAAGGCGGAGCGGATGGGCCGGGCGGGGTGGTCAGTCGCCGGCCGTTGACGCCCGACCCCAGGTCGGGTAGTTGAGTTCCTGCCCGGGTACGTCCTCTCACGAGTACCACGACGTTCGAGCCGTCGGCGTCCATCCGGCAGATGTTCCCGTTACAACCGAACACGATGCCGGATCCGTCCGGCGAGTAGGTCGGCTTGTAGCCGGGATGGCTGGAGTCGCCGTACAGGATCTCGGGCGTGGCCGTCGGATCGTCTGCGGATACCCGCTGGATCTGCCAAGAGCCTGCCGTCCGGTCCGGACAGCGTGTTGTAGATGATCGAGCGGCCGTCCGGGCTCCAGGCCGGGTGTTCGAGATCGCGGTCCTCGGTGAACACCCGCCGAACCTTGTCGGTCGCCAGGTCGCGGATCGTGAAGGCGAAGAATGGCGCGTTCGGATCAAGATGGTCATAGACGACTTCTTGCCCGTCGGGCGAGATGCGGGGCTCCGTGTCGATCGCCGCGGGGTCCCCGATCGGCCGCTCGCCAGAGCCATCGGCATCGACACGCCAGAGCGTCGGGCGGGTGGTTCCGTCATCGGTACAGGCCGGGTAGTTGACGCAGTATTCGGTCGCAGTTCGCATAGATGAGCCAGGTGCCGTCGGGCGCCCAGGCGGGAGTGTCCGCATACCCCGCCGTCGTAGTCAGGATGCGCAGATCGGAGCCGTCCGGGGCGCTCGTGGCGACCTGCTTGGTGCCGTCGTCCATCATCACCGACAGTGTCAGGCGGCTGCCGTCGGGTGAGATGCTGGGCCAGGAAACCTCGCAGTCGAGGATCTGGACCAGGTCGGAGCCGTCAGCGTCCATGGCGAAGAGCGGTGCGGCGATCGGACCCAGGAGCTCGTGGACAAAGGCGACCTGACCGAAGACGATGCGGCCAGCCGGGTCAGCGACGCCATCGTTGGGGTTGCTCCTCTGGGTGACCCAGGCGGGAGGCGGACGGTTGGCGCACTTTGGAGCCGCCGCAGCTTCGGCGACGGGCGAGACCGAGGGCGAGACGGAGACGATCGGAGTCGTTGTCGGATCCGAGGAGGCAGCTGGGATCGACACCTGTGCGGACGGCATCGGGCGACGCCGGTGAGCCAGCGGAGCAGGCCGCGAACGCAACGACGGCGAGGGCCGTCACCGTCGTGCGGGCCAGGGATGTTCTGGATCGGATCATCGTGGGTCTCCTTTCATCGAGGTTGATCCGATCAGATCGTCGACCTGCGGCGGGACGACGCCATCGAGGCGGCCACGCGGTGGATGCGACTTCGACTCCGTGCTGACCCGCAGTCGGCGGCGACGCACGACTGGCAGACTCTGCCGATGCAGGGTCCCGGATGGCAGCGGATGACGGAGCGACTCGTGTGGACGGTCGTCCCGCTGCTGGCGGGCGTCTATGTCGTGGTGGTCGTGGCAGGCGCGCTCCAGCCCGGGATCGGCATCACGAGCTTCGCGGAAGTCTCGACAGCGTTGGCGATCCTCGACGTGGTGGCAGGAGCCGGTCTCATCGCGGCAGGCTCGCTGGCATGGATCCTGCGGTCGAAGGTCGACCGGCCTGCTGGCCATGGCTGCCGGCGCGTGCTGGTTCGGTCCGGACTGGGCTGGTGTGGTGGCGTTGTCACCGGGCCTCCGCGCTTCCGCACTCATCGCATCGCTGCTGACCCTGCCATTGCTGATCCACCTCGTCCTGCATGCCGATCGATCGGACGGCGGGCGGACAGCGCGCCGGCACGCTTGTCGTCCTGTACCTGGGCATCGGTGCCCTCGGGTTGGGGTGGATGGCCACCTACGTGCCGTGGAACGATCCTGACTGCCTGGCGCTGTGCGACGCCGTTGCCGGACCGTTCGGTGACCGAAGCGTCGCTCGCCTGTTCGCGGCCGCGTGGCAGATCCTCGTGGCTGTGGCCGGGATCTGCCTGGCGACGTGGGCATCGGTCCGAGTCGGTCGGACGTCCCGGATCGCGCGGCGACGTTCCCTGCTCACGCTCATGCCGGCGGTCGCCGTCGGTCTCGCGTGGGCGGGCTGGGCCATCGCGCTGCTCTTCCCATCGAGTTCTGTCCCACCGACCGGTCCGGTCCTGGCCGCGGCCTTTGCCGCGCGAGCTATGGCCGTCCTGCTGCTGGCCCTCGGACTGACCTGGCTCCTGCTGGATGGGCGCCGCACCCTCGTCGCCGTCCGGCGCATCACGGATCAGCTCGCGCCATTCCCGGGCGGTGGCTCGTTGCGAACGGCCCTGGCCGGCGCCCTCGGTGACCCGGCTCTGACGTTGGTGTTCCCGCTCCCGGGGAAGGCGGGCAGCGTGAACGCAGCCGGCATCGCGGTCGCCGATGCGTCGACACAGGCCGGGACCCAGGTCACGCCCATCGAGTACGGCGGCGAGACGGTCGCGCTCGCGGTGGCGACCGGAACCGCACAGGACATCTCCGTTGCGGATGACCTTGGTGAGGCCGTCCGGCTGGCCGCTGCCAACGAGGCGCTGCTCGCCGCCGTCCGCCACGAGGTGCTCGAACTACAGGCCTCGCGCCGGCGGATCGTCGAGGCCGGTGACGCCGCTCGCCACGCCATCGAACGGGACCTTCACGACGGTGCCCAGCACCGGATGCTCGGCGTCCTCCACGAACTGAGCCTGGCCCAGGTCGCGGCGACGAACGCGGGCGACACGGTCGTCGCGAGCCGACTGGCGCGGGCCGTCACCGAGGCCGATGCCGCGATCGACTCGCTCCGTCGACTCGCGCGCGGGATCCATCCCGCGATGCTCACGGAGGCGGGGCTTGGGGCCGCGCTGGAAGCCCTGGCTGACGAGGCCCCGATCCCGCTCGACATCGACGCCGCGCTGGGCATCCGCTATCCGCCGGAGGTGGAAGCGACGGCCTGGCGAGTCGCCGCGGACACGGTCGCTGTCGCTGGTCGCCTTGTGGCGGACGGCGTCACCGTGCGCGTTCGCCAGGTCGGAGATCGATTGCGCATGGACGTTGGGATCGATGGAGCGACTGGTGTGCCGGATACCATCGGGCTCGCGGATCGGATCGGGGCAGCTGGTGGATCGTTGACCATCGACCTGGCTGAGCCGGACGCGTTGCTCCTGCACGTGGAGTTGCCATGCGAGTGATCGTCGTGGACGACGTCATGCTGACTCGGGCCGGCATCGTCCGGTTGCTGACGGACGCCGACGTGGAGGTCGTCGCCGAAGAGGGCGACGCGGTGGCGCTTTTCGGTCTTGTCGGGCGGCTTCGGCCGGACTCCGTCGTCTTGGACATCCGCATGCCACCGACCCATACGGACGAGGGCCTCGTGGCCGCGACCCAGATCCGCGCGGCCTACCCGGATGTCAGCGTCCTGCTGCTGTCCCACCACGTGGAGCCGCGCTACGCGATGCAACTGCTCGAGGGCCAGGTCGAGAAGGTCGGCTACCTGCTGAAGCAGCGGGTGTTCCATCCCGCTGTCCTCGTGGACGCGCTGCGTCGGATCCAGGAAGGTGACGTGGTCCTGGACCCGACCATCGTGACCCGCCTGATGAAGCGCAAGCGCCGGGTCGACCCGCTCGAGGTCCTGTCGCCGCGCGAGCGCGAGGTGCTGGCCCTGGTGGCGGAAGGCCTCTCGAACAAGGGCATCGCTGAACGCCTCGGGGTCTCCGATCGGACGGTCGAGACGCACATGGCCCAGGTCTTCGGCAAACTGGGTCTGGACGAAGCGCCGGACCAGCACCGTCGGGTGCTGGCCGTGCTGACCCTGCTCAGGTCGAAGTAGCGGTCAGACCGCCAGTCCCGCGGCGCTTCTCGAGGACGAGCTGGAGGTCCTGGCTGACGCCGGTCGCGAAGCCGGCCTCGCTGAGCGCGAGGTAGTACTCCCACGTGCGGATGAACCGGTCATCGAAGCCCATCGCGCGGACCGTGTCGGCCTGGGCCAGGAAGCGCGTCCGCCAGGCCGCGAGCGTGCGGACGTAGCTCGACGCGATGTCGCGGACGCCGGTGACCAGCAGGTTCGTGTCGTGGACGGACCGTTCGATGACCGCCAGCGACGGGCACAGGCCGCCCGGGAAGATGTAGGTCTGGATCCAGTTCGCGCCGCGGCGCTGGGTCTCGTAGGCCACGTCCGGGAACGTGATCGACTGGAGGCTCAGCTTCCCGCCCGGCACGAGCGCCCGGTCGCAGGCTTCGAAGAACGTCGTGTAGTACTCGGCTCCGACGGCCTCGAGCATCTCGATGGAGACGATCGCGTCGTAGGTGCCTTCGATGTCCCGATAGTCGCGGAGCTGGATGTCGACGAGATCCTGCAGACCGGCCGCGCGGACGCGCTCGGTCGCGAGGGCGTGCTGCTCCTTCGAGATCGTGATCGAGGTGACCCGGCAGCCCAGCTCGCCCGCGGCGTACAGGGCGAACCCGCCCCACCCGGAACCGATCTCCAGGACGTGCTGGCCGGCGCGCAGCCCGGCACCCTCGGCCATGAGCCGGTACTTGTTGCGCTGGGCGTCCGCCAGTGACTGCTCGGGCGTCTCGAAGACCGCGCTGGAGTAGGTCATCGACTCGTCCAGGAACAGCCGATAGAAGTCGTTGCCCAGGTCGTAGTGCGCCGAGATGTTCTTGCGGCTCTGGGTCTTCGTATTCCGGCGCTTGCGATGGGCCCAGGTCCGCTGGAGCTGCATCGGGAAGCGCCACCAGCCCTCGGACAGGGCGAGTGAGTTGCGGTTGACGGCGGCCCACTTGAGCAGACTCGCCAGATCCGGGCTGGACCACAGACCATCCATGTACGCCTCGCCGCCACCGGTCTCGCCGTGGACCAGCATCCTGGTGAGCGCCTCGAAGGAGTGGAGGTGGATCTCGCCGCGGAGGTCGGACGCCTCGTCCCCGAAGGTCTCGCGCGACCCATCCGGCAGGACGACCGTCAGATGGCCGGTCCGGATCCTCCGTGCGCCGGCCAGGGCGGTCCGCCAGGCCAGTCGGGTCAGGACCCCATCGGTGGGTGCGGCCAGCGGCCGCGTGGACATGCCTTCAGTCATCGTGTCGCCTCGCCGTGTCGGTGGAAGGTGACGCCGCGCCGCCAGAGGCGCAGGGCGTGCCAGTGGATCAGGCCGATCGTCTTGTGCGTGACGAACGGGTGCCGGAGGAGCATCCGGGCGATGTTCCGATCGGTCAGACGATGGCGGGTCAGGTCCAGGCTGGTGTGCAGCAGGAGCGAGTCATCCTGGTCTTCGTTGATCGTGATGCGCAGCCGGGTCGGCTCATCGCGGACGCGGACCGTGTACCGCCCGATCATCTCGATGAACGGCGAGACGTAGAAGTCCTTGTCCATCGATGCGGCCAGGTCCGTGGCATCCGGATCTTCGCCGTCGCGTCGGAGCGTGTAGAGGTGGCGCTCGCCGTGCGTGTTGTGGACCTCGATGACGACCCGCCGAAGGTCGCCCGTCTCGTCCCGGCACAGGAAGAAGCTGGCCGGGTTGAAGACGTAGCCGAACACCCGCAGGTTCGTGACGAGCGTGATCTGCCAGTCGGCGGCGTCCACGCCCTCCACACTGAGGTGGCGCCGGATGTCGGTCGGGAGGTCCGTGGCCGGCGGGTCGAGATGATCGCCGTCGCGCAGGCTCAGGACGTTGCGCCGACCACGGCTGATCAGGCGCAGCGACCCGGCCACCGCATCGAGCTCATCGAGATCGAGGGCGACGTAGTAGACGTCGTGCTCCAGGGCGTAGACGATCGGTCGGGCGCGACGATGGCGCACGACGCCTTCGAGCAGGTGGGAGTTCACGCGGCCACCTCGCCCATCTCGCCGAGGCCGACGCGCTCGGCGGGCCCCAGCCGCTCGGCGGGACCCAGGCGCTCGGCGACCTCGAACCCGGACCGGCAGCCGTCCTCGTGGAAGCCGTAGCCCAGGTGCGCCCCCGCGTAGTAGGTGCCCCGATGGCCCTGCAGGCCGCGGATCGCCGCCTGCGCCTCGAGCGAGCGGAACGTGTAGAGCGGGTGGCTGAACCCGCGTGCCAGGAGCACGTGCTCATCGCGCACGAGACCGCCCGGATTGACCGACACGAAGTAGTCCGTGTCGCCCGGCAGGGCCTGGAGCCGGTTCATGTGGTAGGTCATCGTCACGGCCGCGCCGGGCGGATCGCACGCTGCCTGATCCACGTTCCACGATGACCACGCCGCCCGGTGGCGGGGCATGACGCGAGGATCCGTATGCAGGACGACCTCGTTGCGGTTGTAGTCGAAGCCGCCGAGCGCCGACCTCTCGGCGGGATCCGGGTCCGCGAGGAGGGCCAGCGCGTCGTCGGCATGGGTCGCCAGGACGACCGCATCGAAGCGTTCGTGGGCACCCCCGACCGTCCGGACGGTCGCGGCGCCGGTGGCGTCCCTCGTCACGGCCGCGACCGCGTCGCCGGAACGGACGGTCCCGCCGGGGAGCGTCGCGATCAGCCGGTCCACGTACGTGCGCGAGCCGCCGGTCACGGTCCGCCACGGCAACGCCCGTCCAAGGCCGATGAGCCCGTGGTTGTCCAGGAAGCGGAGGAGGTAGTCGACCGGATAGTCGAGGGTCAGGCCCGGCGCGGTGGACCAGACGGCGGCCGTGATCGGGATGAGGAAGTGGTCGCGGAAGGCCGGCCCGAACCGCCGGTCGGCGAGGTACTGGCCGAGGGTCATCCCGGTCGGCTCCGGCGCGTCCAGGATGGCCCGCGCATCGCGGTAGAACCGGACGATGTCCGGGAACAGGCGCAGGTACGACGGGCGCGCGAGGAGGCCCGGCTGCGCGAGGAACCCGCGAACGCCGCGTGACCCGAACTCCACGCGGCACGACCGGCAGACCGAGGCGAACGACATGTCGCTCGGCTGGGTCTCGACGCCCAGCTCGTCGAACAGGCCGACGAGGCGGGGGTAGGTCGGCTCGTTGTAGACGATGAACCCGGTGTCGACGTTGATCGGCCCGGCCGGCGCGTCCACCTCGACGGTCGCGACGTGCCCGCCGGGCGTCGACTCGCGTTCGAACAGCGCGACGTCGTGGCCGCTCCGGTGGAGCGCGTACGTGGCGGTGAGGCCGCTGACGCCGGCGCCGACGACGGCGACGTTCATGCGGAGACCTCGCTCGGCGCGATGAGGCTCGCGTCGACGCGAGCAGCCGCACGCTCATCGAGCGCCCGCTGCATCCCGCCGAGGGCGTCCTTGGCGATCTTCTCGAACGCGCCGCCCACGAATGGCTGGACCAGCCGCATCCAGCCGCCCAGGTTGATGTCGGCGGTGTAGTCGATGGCCGTGCCGGTCGGGGTCCGCTCGAAGCGGATGTCGTCCACCGCCGAGACGCCGGATCCCTCGCCGGTCAGGACGACGCGGTTCGGCGGCTCGAAGGTCGTGACCCGGTAGTCCATCGGGGCGACCTTGCCGCGCATCCGGACGCCGAGGCGATAGGTCGCGCCGAGTCCGACGGACCCAGGTCGGACCGCCTCGGACGTCGCGACGCCGGGATCCCACAGACTCGAATTCGAGAAGTCGGCGATGAAGGCGAACGCGTCCTCGATGGGCAGCGTCGTCTCGATGCGCTCGTGTAGCTTGGTCATGGCTCGCTCCAGCTCGGGGCCGGTCATCCATCCGTGCCCCTGGCACGAAAGGACTGGCGTGGATCTCTCTTCGTTGATCGATGACGCCCTCGAGGTGACCGTCGTCGGGAGCTTCTCCCGCGTCGGCTTCGAGGTCCGTCGACAGGTATTCGGATGGACCGCGCCGGCGGATGGGTCGCTGACGGGACGGACCGCGCTCGTCACCGGGCCGACGTCCGGCCTGGGCCGCGAGGCGGCCGAGCGGTCTGGCGCGACTTGGTGCCCGGGTCGTGCTCGTCGGACGGAGCGAGGCGAAGCTGGCGGGCGTGCGTGATGCCCTGGTCGCCGCGCACGGCGAGGATCGGTTCCCGATCGTCGTGGCCGACATGGGGTCGATGGCGTCCGTCCGGGCGGCCGTCGCGCACGTCCTCGCGACCGAGTCGCGGCTCGACATCCTCGTCGACAACGCCGGCGCGATCTATCCGGAGCGGACGATCGGCCCGGATGGCATCGAAGCGACGCTGGCGATCATGGCCGTCAACCCGTTCGTGCTGATCTCGGGGTTGTTGCCGCTCCTGGAGCAGTCAGGTGGCGGGCGGGTCATCACCGTGACGTCGGGAGGGATGTACACGCAGGCGATCGACGTCGACGACCTGCAGTGGGCCACCGGCGAGTACTCCGGGGCCGCGGGCCTACGCGCGCGTGAAGCGCGTGCAGGTCGCGCTCGTGCGGGAGTGGGCCCGGCGGCTGCGGGCGCGGGGCGAGCGGGCCGGTGGGCCTGGGGTCCGGGTCAACGCGATGCACCCGGGCTGGGCGGACACGCCCGGGCTCGCCGAGCAGCTACCCGCCTTCTACGACCTGATGCGGCCCGATCCTGCGCTCCCCCGCCGAGGGCGTGGACACGATCATCTGGCTGGCGACCGCGGCAGGTGCGGGCGCGAAGGGCGGCCAGGTGTTCCTGGATCGGCGGCCGCGACCGTTCGATCGCGTGCCCGGGACCCGTGTGTCGGCGGCAGACCGGCGCCGACTGTGGGATGTCGTCGTCGGCCTCACCGGCGACCCGGATCCCATCACGGGAGCCTGATCGCCGGTACGGCCGACGGCCTAGCTGAGCGGAGCCGCCGCCACGGCGTGAGCCATCTCGGTGTCCCAGATGACGACCGTGTGGTAGCCATCCATGACCGTGGCCGCCATGTCGGCTGGGATCACGTACACCTGCATCCCCTCAGTGGCCGTGAGCGGCCCGAGGTCCAGGAGCTTGGACTTGTCCACGTCGCCCGTTGCCGTCACATCCGCATTCGACACGAGGACGACGTTCGTGTGATCCAGCGACGCCGTCGAGAAGTCCTCGAAGATGACCTCGTAGGTGCCGTCCGGCAGGACGACGAGCTCCGCGGTCCCGGATGCCTTGCCGTCCACGTCGTGGAATCCGCCCATGCCCATCACCTGCATCGCCGCCGCGGATGCGGCCGCCGTGGGCGTTGCTGGGGTGGGACTGGGCGCTGCGCCGCCGCTGCAGGCGGCCACGGTCAGGACGGTCACGGCCGTGGCGGCCGCAAGCCCGAGGCTGCGGCGGACTGATGGGTATCGGTCGGTCATCTGAGCTCCTTCGGTGATCCCTTGGTCGGACCCACCGAAGGATGGCCACCCACCGTGACACTGCCGCGACGTTCGTGTGACGCTCCGACGACCCGACTACCGGCGAGCGCCGCCCGCCGTGGCCGCGGCCGCGGCCGTGAGGGCGGTGAGCCCACCGGCGAGCTCGTCCGGCGTCGGCCACCCGAACCCGAGCCGGAAGTGGCGGCGCGGCTGGTCGAACCAGTGGCCCGGCCCGACGACCGTCCCGTGCTCGTCGAGCAGGATCCGGTAGAACGCGTCGACGTCCACGTCCACGTCCGGCCGGAAGCGCGGGAAGCCCACGACCCCACCGGCGGGCTCGACCCACTCGAACGTGTCCTGCCCCGCCATCCAGGTCCGGGTCGTCGCCAGGGCGGCCCGGATCCCCTCGCGGATCCCCTGGAGCCGGACATCGCGCCGGGCCATCGCCACCTCGGCGATCGCCTCGTCCACGACCGAGTTCGTGATGAGGATCTGTTCCTTGGCGGCGAGGAACCGTTCCAGCAGGGCCCGGTCCCGAGTCACGAGCCAGCCGATCCGGATCCCCGGCAGCCCGTCCGCCTTCGAGAGCGACGAGACGCTGATGGCCCGGTCCGACAGCGATGCCGCGACCGGCTGCGGCCCCCCGAACGTCATCTCGCGATACGTCTCGTCGATGAGGAGCCGGGCCTTCGGGTGCGCCTCGACCAGGTCCACGATCGCCCGGACCGTCGCCTCCGGCATGACCTGGCCGGTCGGGTTGTGCGGGTTCGTCAACGACACCAGGGTCGTGCGCGGCGTCAGCATCGCGGCGATCCGCGCCGGATCGACCGCCCAGCCATCCTCGAAGCGGAGGTCCAGGTAGCTGATGTCCGCACCGATCGCGCGCGGCGTCTCCAGGTTCGTCGCGTAGTTGGGCCGAGCCACGATGAGGTGGTCGCCCGGCCGGAGCAGCGTCGTCGAGATGATGAACAGGGCCGCCGCCGCGCCCGGCGTCACGAGGACGTCGTCCGGGGCCAGCCTCGACCCGCCCATGCCGGCCGCCGCGATCGCCGCCCGCAGTCCCGGCCGGCCGAGGTGGTCGCCGTACATCAGGACCAGGTCGTCGAGAGACACGTCCAGGTCTCGCAGCGGCGTGTCCGCCACGGAGCTCTCGGCCAGGTTGAAGCGGATCCGGTCGTAGCCGAATTGCTCTGGCGATTCGGCCTCGATGGCCATCCGGCGGTAGTCCATCAGGTGAGGATAGGCGACCCGTCGTACAGGGCATCCAGGTCCGCGTCGGAGCGACCGCGCAACAGGCGCCACCCGTACGCCCACAGGGTGAGGTTCAGTCCGAGCCAGGCGAACAGGACCGGCAGGAGGATCGGGCTGTCGACCCCGCCCGCCGTCAGGCTGACGAGCGCCATCACGTCCAGTCCGATGTGCAACGCGATGACCGGCCAGAGGCTGCCCGACCGGATCCGGATCGCGCCGAGCGTGACCCCGCCGGCCGTCGTGGCGGCGATCTGCATGACCGTGAACGGCAGGTTGGCGCCGGCGATGACGTTCACCGCGTGCGCGCTCCCGAACAGGGCCGCCGAGCCGATGATCGCGCGACGCCACCCGAGCGGCCGGAGGCCCTCGAGCATGACCCCACGGAAGAACGCCTCCTCGTTCAGGGCGATCAGCGGCGTCCCGACGAGCACGATCGGCACGACCTCCGCCGGGGCGATGTTCACGCCGAGCAGCAGGAAGACCGCCCCGGTCGCGAGCGGGTAGAACAGGAGCGCGACGGTACCTCGCCGCCCGCGGCGGGTCAGGCCCACCGAGCGCCACCAACCGAGGACGGCGATCAGCGCGAGGGCCACGATCGTGTAGAGGCCCCAGACGGCAGGCCCGAGCCACGCGTCCGGCACCCACGGCGCGGCGGCCCGGAACAGGCGCGCGCCGTCCCAGGCGATCGCGACATGGAGGGCCTCGAACGCGAAGAAGAGCCCGAGCGCGAACGCCGCCGGATGACGTCGGTGCCACGCGGCCCGAGTCACCGTCGTCGCCCCGAGCGCGGGCATGGACAGCTGGCCCATGGATCGAACCTCCGCGTCGATGGTCGCGCCACGGGACGGTCGCCGCCAAGGGCGCTTCGTCGTGCTGGCGGCGGTCCGAACGTCATCCGTCGGCGGCTCGTCCGACCGAACCGATGTGGCACCATCCATCGATGCCGAACAGCGAGCGAGCCGGACTCCCCGCCGACCCCACCCAGCTGGTGGACCTCGATCGGCTCATCGGGTCGTACCACGACCTCCGCCCGGATCCAGCCGACCCGACCCAGCGCGTCGCGTTCGGCACCTCCGGGCATCGCGGGTCATCGCTGAACGGCGCGTTCAACGAGGCCCACATCGTCGCCATGACCGAGGCGATCTGTCGCTACCGGGCCGCCCAGGGCACGGATGGCCCGCTGTTCGTCGGTCGAGACACGCACGGACTGTCGGAGCCGGCCTTCGAGACCGCGCTCGAAGTGCTCGTGGCGAACGGCGTGGACGTCCGGGTGGACGCTGCCGACGGGTTCACGCCGACGCCGGTCATCTCACACGCGATCCTGGCCTGGAACCACGGGCGAACGGAGCACCTGGCCGACGGCATCGTCATCACCCCGTCCCACAACCCGCCAGAGGACGGTGGCTTCAAGTACGACCCACCCGATGGCGGACCGGCCGATGCGTCCATCACGACCTGGATCCAGGACGAGGCGAACCGGCTCCTCGGGGCGGTCGCAGGCGAGGGCTGGGAGTCCGTGGCACGCACGCCGTTCGCCCGGGCCCGCGCCGCCGCGACGGCGCACGACTACGTCTCGAACTACGTGGGCGACCTCGATCAGGTCGTCGACATGGCGGCGATCGCCGGGTCCGGCCTGCGCCTCGGCGTCGACCCCCTCGGCGGCGCCAGCGTCGCCTACTGGCCGGCCATCGCCGAGCGGTACGGGCTCGACCTGACGGTCACGAACGACGTCGTCGATCCGCAGTTCGCCTTCATGACCTGCGACTGGGACGGCCGGATCCGGATGGACCCGTCGTCGCCGTTCGCGATGGCCCGTCTCGTCGAGCTGCGCGACCGATTCGATGTCGCCTTCGGCAACGATGCCGATGCGGACCGCCATGGGATCGTCACCCCCGGTGTCGGGTTGCTGAACCCGAACCACTTCCTCTCGGCGGCCGTGACCTACCTGTTCGCCGGTGGCCGCGATTGGGGTCCGGACGTGGCCGTCGGCAAGACCCTCGTGTCGAGCGGGATGCTGGACCGGGTCGCCCACGACCTCAAGCGGCGCCTGCTCGAGGTCCCCGTGGGGTTCAAGTGGTTCGTGCCGGGCCTGCTCGATGGGACCGTCGGGTTCGCCGGCGAGGAGAGTGCCGGGGCGTCGTTCCTGCGCCGGGACGGCACGACCTGGACCACCGACAAGGACGGGATCATCGCCTGCCTCCTGGCCGCGGAGCTGACCGCCAAGTCCGGTCGCGACCCGGGCGAGGCCTATCGCGAATTGGAGGATCGGTTCGGCGCGCCGGCGTACAAGCGCATCGATGCGCCGGCCACGCCCGCCCAGAAGGCGATCCTGGCGAAGCTGTCGCCGGACCAGGTGTCCGCCACGGAACTGGCGGGCGAGCCGGTGACGGGGATCCTCACGACCGCCCCCGGCAACGGCGCATCGATCGGCGGCCTCAAGGTCACCACGGAACACGGCTGGTTCGCCGCTCGACCCTCCGGCACGGAGAACGTCTACAAGATCTACGCCGAGAGCTTCCTCAGCGACGACCATCTCGCTCGGATCATCGAGGAGGCCCAGGCGGTCGTCGGTCGCGCGCTCGCGGGCTAACCGACCGAGACGACGATCGCGTCGAGTTCCTCGTCCGTCGGCTCCACGTGGATGGTCCCGGACGGCGTCACCACGACCGGCGTCGCGAAGAAGCCGGCGCCATGGACCAGCGCTCGCGCGTCTTCGTCCTCGTCCACGCGCAGGTACCGGAACGGCACGCCGGCTCGCTCGAGGTGCTCGCGGGCGCGCGTCGTGTCCTCGCAGGTGTCGCGCCCGTAGATCAGGACGACATCGGCTGGTCCGAGTCCAGTCACGCGGCCGCCTCCGGCGCGGGCACGGGTTCCGGCGTGAGCTGGCCGCCGCGGACCGTGGCGCCGAGGACGATGGCGGCCGCCACGAGCACGATGTTCTTGATGATGTACTGGCCCTCCAGGGTCGGGACGAACGGGAAGTGCACGAACGTCTCCGACGGGAACAGGAACAGCGGCGTCACGGTCCCGGCCATCTGCACGAACAGCAGCAGCAGGGTCACCCGCATCCAGCGCCCGACGAGCAGGCCGATGCCGATGGCCATCTCCCACAGCGCCAGGACGGGCAGCGCGACGGACGCCGGCACGATCCCGAACGTGAGCGCCTCGATGGTCCGGCCGGCCAGGTCCTCGGCCGGACTGAGGCCCGGGACCAGCTTCAGCGCCCCGAACCAGAGGAAGACGACGCCGAGCGCGATCCGCAGGAACAGCACGCCGTAGCCGGCCATCCAGCCCGTGATCCGCCGGTCGATGCGATCGAACCGATCCGAGAACGTCGTCATCCCGACGAAGCCTATCGGTTCGACCCGAGGAGCACCACGATGGACCGCCCACCGACCCAGTAGTGGCCCTCGACGCTCGGCCCGCCGCTCCGGCTCCGCGATCAGGTGGTCCGGTCCGGTCAGGGTCGTGTCGATGATCCGGCGCCACGGGCCGGCGCTGCCGGGATCCGGCAGTTCGAATCCGAGCGGCTCCCACCAGGCGTTGCACATGACGTGGACCGCCTCGTCGCCCGACCGGAACGTCATCGCGATGGACCGGGAGTCGTGGCCCAGGTCAGGCTCGCCGAGGCGGACGCCGTGCAGCTCCGGGTCCGCCGCCTCGAGCACGTCCAGCAGCCGGCGCCGCCAGCGCGATCAGGCCCCTCGCGAAGCGATGCACATCCGCGTGCCGCTCGACCGCCGTCCAGTCGAACCAGCTGGTCGCATCGTCACGGACCCAGGCGTTGTTGTTGCCGTCCTGGGTGCGGCGGACCTCATCGCCCATCAGGAGCATCGGGACGCCGACCGCGAGCAGGTTCACGACGAGGAAGTTCCGGATCTGGCGCGCCCGGACCGCCTCGATCGCCGGGTCGTCGGTCGGGCCTTCGGCGCCGCCGTTCCAGCTGAAGTTGAGGTCGCTCCCGTCGCGGTCGTCCTCGCCATTCGCCAGGTTGTGCTTCGTGTCGTACGAGACCAGGTCGTTGAGCGTGAAGCCGTCGTGGCAGGTGATGAAATTCAGGCTGGATTCGAGCTCCGGGTCCTTGTGGCCGTACAGGTCCGGGCTGCCGATGAAGCGCTGGACGAACGAGTAGGCCCGCCCGCCGTCGCCGCGCAGGAACGAGCGCACGTCATCGCGGAACAGGCCGTTCCACTCCACCCACCGGTCGCCGGCGAAGTTGCCGACCTGGTACAGGCCGCCGGCATCCCAGGCCTCGGCGATGAGCCGTGTGCCGGCGAGGACCGGGTCCGTCTCGATGTCGTAGAGGATGGGCGGCTCGGGGATCGGATGGCCGGACTCGTCGCGCGAGAAGACGGACGCCAGGTCGAACCGGAACCCGTCCACGTGCATCTCGTGGACCCAGTAGCGGAGGCTGTCACGGATCAGCCGGCGGACGACGGCGCCGTTCGCGTTGAGCGTGTTGCCGGTGCCGGTGAAGTCCGCGTAGCTGCGACCGATCGTTCGCGTCCAGCAGGTAGTAGTCGTCGTTGGCGAGGCCACGGAAGCGAGCGCGTCGGTCCATCCGCCCCGCCCTCGGCGGTGTGGTTGTAGACGACGTCGAGGATGACCTCCAGCCCGGCGCGATGGAGCGCCTTCACCAGGTCGCGGAACTCATCGACGGCCACGAGCGGGTCGGGCCGGGTGGCATACGCCGCGTGCGGCGCGAAGAACGAGACCGTCTGGTAGCCCCAGTAGTTGGTCAGTCCGTCAGGCGCCGTCTGGGCGTCGAACTGGAAGACGGGCAGGAACTCGACCGCCGTGACCCCGAGATCCACGAGGTACGGGATCTTCTCGATGAACCCCGCGTAGGTGCCTCGCCGCTCGGGCGCGACGCCGGAGCTCGGATGCTTCGTGAACCCGGCGAGGTGCGCCTCGTAGACGATCGTCTCGCGAAACGGCTGCACCAGCGGTCGGTCGCCCTCCCAGTCGTAGCGGCTCGTGTCCACGATGACGCTCTTCATCGGGACCGACGCATCGGCCGGCTCCCAGGCCGCCGTCCGTCGATACCCGTCCGGCACGGCCGTGCCGCGCGCGTACGGGTCGAGCAGGACGCGCGTCGGGTCGAAGCGCAGGCCCGACTCGGGCTCCCACGGCCCGTGGGCCGCGAATCCGTACAGCTGGCCCGGCGCCAGATCCGGGACGAGCACGTGCCAGTAGTCGCCGGTCCGGTGGACGGCCGGGTCGAGCGGGATCCGGGTCGCCGCGGCGGACGGATCCTCGACGCCGTCGAAGAGGAGCAGGTCGAGGCCGGTCGCCCGTCGGGCGTAGAGCGCGAAGTTGACCCCGTCCGGGCCGATGGTGGCGCCGAGCGGGTCGCCCACCCCAGGCTGGATGAACGGGCCCGCCGTTCGGCCCTGTGCCACCGTCATCGGGTGAGCATAGGACCTCGCGACGGGCCGTGGCTCGGGGGCAGCCGCCGTGCGGCGGCGGGAGTCAGACGCCGGTCAGAAGCCGATGGCCTCCTGGACCAGGACGATCGTGATCCGGCCGGGTCGCTCGCCGTTGAGGATGAGGATCTTGTTCAGGGCGCTGTGCATGCCGTACGCCTCCTGGGCGCGGGCGTCCTCCAGCGGGAAGACGTAGGTCTCGACGCGCTTGAGCGCGGTCGCGACGTCCGGGACGACCTTCTGGGCGCCGATGACGAAGTAGATGTGGCCGGCACCCGACGCGATCGGACCGAGCTGGCTGCCCGACGCGGAGGCCGACACGAGGGCGCCGTCCTCGGTCACGGCCGCGGCGCTGTTGACGAAGACGTCCGGGGCGGCGCCGAGCTTCCGGATGGCATCGGCCTCGGTCGCCCGGTCCATGGTCCAGAGGCGCGGGCGGATGGCCTGGTAGTCGCCGGATCGCTCGAGGACCTCGGACAGGCCGATCGTGTCGATCGTGAGGGACGCGCCACCGTGGACTTCGGCGCCGAGCGGGATGCGGGAGAGGACGAGGTCGCGGGCGGCGTCGCCGGTCGGGACGATCTCGACTTCGAAGCCGTGGCCGCGGAGGGCGGTCGCGGCGCGGTCGATGGCGTCGGGCGTGGCGGTGACGGCGAAGGTCTCGTCGAGGGGGAGGCGCTCGATGGTGGCGGTGGTCATGGGTCTGGGGCTCCGGTACGCGGGGATGGGTTCGTTGACACGGCAACCATAGCACAGTCGTTGCGCATGCAACAGTTGACGGATACAACGACCGACCCGCAGCGGCCGGCTGGCTCTCAGGTTCATCTCATCCGATGCCGCCAGCATCTGGCCCGAACCGCCACACTAGCGAGGATCCCATGCCCACCCGTCACGCCCTCCTGGGCCTCACGCTCGTCGTCGCCGGGACCGTCGCCGCCTGTGGCGGTGGAGCGGCCGCCCCGACCGAGTCCGCGGCCACGTCGGCGCCGTCATCCACAGCGTCGGTCGAACCGTCGTCTGCGGCGTCGGTCGAGGCCAGCGCGGATGCGTCCGTGAAGCTCGATGCCAACACGGCCACGCAGGAAGAGCTGGCGGCGGCGTTCGCAGCCGCCGGGATCAGCAACCCCGACAAGTGGGCCCGCGAGGTCGCCGAGTACCGGCCCTACCCGAACGACCCGACCTGGGCCCAGCTCCGCCAGGAACTCGGCAAGTACAACATCGATCCGGCCGTTCTCGAACAGATCATCAGCCTGCTGCAGGTCGAGTGAGCCAGTCACCCGAACCCGCGCCGGCCGCGGATCCCGGCGCGGTGGACACCCTCGTCCCGCGGTTCCGCCGATGGCTCATCGCCCTGGCGGCGATCGGGACCATCGGCACCGCCCTGGAACTCGCTCTGCTGCGCCACTGGGACGACGGCCTGCAGGTCATCCCGTTCGTCGCCCTGGGAGCCCTCGGCCTGGCCATCGTCCTGGTCGCCCGCCGACCTACGGCGCGATCCATCCGGGTCGCCCGCATCCTGACCGGCGCCGTCCTCGTGACCTCGGCGATCGGCGTGTTCGTGCACGTCCGGGCCAACTACGAGACCGCGCCGCTGGACTTCCGCTACACCGACTCGTGGCCGACGACGTCGGAGCCTGTCCGCTGGCTCCTGGCCGCCACCGACACGGTCGGTCCGTCGCCGAGCCTGGCGCCACTCGCGATGGCCTTCGTCGCCCTCGTCCTCCTGCTCGCCACGATGGACCACCCGGCCCTCGCGTCAGACGGCTGAGACGATCTCGCGCTTGCGCCGGGCGATGAAGGCGTCGAGCTCCTCGGCCCTGGCCGGATCCAGCGGCGGCGGCGTCGCCTCGGCCAGCATCCGCTTCCAGATCGTGTTGGCCCGTTGCGTGGCGGTCCGCGCGTCGTCCGCCTCCCAGGTCTCGAAGTTGCGCCAGTCGGACACGAGCGGGCGGTAGAACGCGGTCTCGTAGCGCTCGAGCGTGTGCGAGCTGCCGAAGAAGTGCCCGCCGGGGCCGACCTCGGCGAGCGCGTCGAAGCCGAGCGTCGCCTCGGACACCTCGAAGGGGACGAGGACCTCGGACAGCATCTGGAGGATCTCGGCGTCGATGATCAGCTTCTCGAACGAGGCGGTCAGGCCGCCCTCCAGCCAGCCGGCGCCCTGGTACAGCAGGTTCACGCCGCCCATGACGGCGCCCCAGACGGCCATCTCGGACTCGTAGGCCGCCTGCGCATCCACGACGTTGGACGCCGTCGCGTTGGACGAGCGCCACGGCAGCCCGTAGCGTCGCGCCATCTGGCCGCTGGCCAGGGCGCCCTTCACGTACTCGGGGGTCCCGAACGCCGGCGCGCCCGTGCGCATGTCCACGTTCGACGTGAACGCGCCGTAGACCATCGGGGCGCCCGGGCGGACGATCTGCGACAGCGCGACGAGGAACAACGCCTCGGCGTTCTGCTGCGCGATCGCGCCGGCGAGCGAGACGACGCTCATCGCGCCGGCCAGGGTGAACGGCGTCGCGACGACGGGCTGGCCGAACAGGGCCATCTGGATCAGGCCGTCGCCCATCGGCCCGTCCAGGCGGAGCGGCGAGTTCGTGTTGATGACGGTCATGACGCTCGGCTCGCGGATGAGCGTGTCGCGGTCCACGCCACGGACGATCCCGACGACCTCGAGCGCGTCCTCGACCGGCGTCGCGCCGAAGCCGAGGCCCTGCCAGGTCTTGTCCAGCTCGGTCGCGAACGTGTGGTACATGTCGAGGTGGCGCGTCTCGACCGGCAGGTCGTTCGGTTCGATCGGTCCCCCACCCTCCTGGTGGATGATGTCGAGCGCGCCGACGAGCCGGACGAAGTCGCGGAAGTCGGCGAAGGTGCCGGAGCGACGGCCGCGGTCCAGGTCGTTGGCGAACGCCGGCCCGCCGACCGACCCGAAGACCAGGTTCCGGCCACCGAAGACGATGTCGCGCTCGGGGTTGCGCGCGTGGAGGGTGAACTCGCTCGGGGCGGTCGCGACGAGCGACTCGACCTGGGCCGGGTCCAGGCGGACCTTGCGCGACGACCGATCGACCATCGCGCCGGCGCCCTCGAACGCGTCGAGCGTCCGGTCGCCGAGGACCTCCACGCCGATCTCCGACAGGATCCGGAGCGACGCGAGGTGGATCGCCTCGACCTGGTCGTCGGACAGGATCCGGAGCGGCTCGAACGGGTTGACCGGGCGTCGCCACGGGAGCTGCTGCAGGCCCGGCGCGGCGCGGCGCGGACGGCGGTGCGGTCCGGCGGCGCGTCGCGGGTCCGTCGGGCGTCGGGGTCGGGATCCATCGCCGGATGCTACGACGCGCGGCCCCGGAGCGAGCGTGCGGTCGCGGCCGATGCGCTCGAACGCCTCGCAGCGGATTCTCAGACCCGTCTCAGAGATGCGGGGTGGAATGGAGGTCACATCGCACGAGGTAGGCTGACGACATGCATCTCCTGGTCATCGAAGACGACCCTCGGCTGGTCCGGCTGTTGCGCCGATTGCTCGAGGAGGATCGCCATGTCGTCGAGACCGCGACGGACGGCGAGTCCGGGCTGGACATCGCCGAGGCGACGACCGGCATCGAAGCCGTGATCCTCGACATCGGGCTGCCGGACATCTCCGGCCTGGAGGTCGCGCGGCGACTGCGGGCGACCGGTTCGGAGGTGCCGATCCTCATGCTCACCGCCCGCGACACCGTGAGCGATCGGGTGAGCGGCCTGGACGCCGGCGCCGACGACTACCTGGTCAAGCCCTTCGCCTACGAGGAACTGGCCGCCCGGATCCGCGCCCTGTCGCGCCGCGGCAGCAACGGCGTCGCCCGCCGGACGGAGCCCAAGCTCGAAGTCGGGCCGATCGCCCTCGACGAGACGACCCGCCGGGTGACCCTCGACGGACGGACCGTGGACCTCAGCCCGCGCGAGTTCTCGCTGCTCGAGTGCCTGCTCCGCCACCCCGGCCAGACGCTGACCCGCGACCAGCTGCTCGACCAGGCCTGGCCGTTCAGCGTGGCCGTCACGCCCGAACGCGGTCGATGCCTACATCCACTACCTGCGCGAGAAGCTCGGTGGCGCCGGGCGCCTGATCGAGACCGTCCGCGGCGTCGGCTATCGGCTCGCGGATGCCTGACGGGCCCAGTTCGCCCGTCGATCTCGAGGCGCAGGATGCGCCGGCCCTGGCTGCCGACGCCCGACTCCTGGAGCGCGTCTGGCGCAACCTGACCCTGTGGAGCGGCGGCACGACGTTGCTCGTGCTGCTCGCGCTCTCGGCCGTCCTGTACGCGGCGGTCGCCGGTTCGCTCACGAACGCGGGCATCGGCGAACTCCAGGAGCGCTTCGACCGCGAGACCCGGCAGCGGCCCGACCCGGACGACGATTCGCGGCTCGGGTTCATCTTCGGTTCGAGCACCTACGCACTCGCGCTCGATGCGAACGGCAACCCCGTCGTCCGGCGCGGAGCGCGCCTGCCGGACGGCTTCCCGTACGAGCCCGGGGTGGAGGCGGCCGCCGGCGGCGGACGCGACATCCAGACGGCCACGATCGCCGGCACGCCGGTCCGCGTCCTGACCCAGATGGTCGTCGTCGACGGGCAGACCTACACGCTCCAGGTCATCCAGGATCGGACGACCGAGCAGCAGACGCTCGAGATCATGCTGGCGATCCTGCTCATCGGCGGGCTGGTCGTCATCGTCGTCGCGTTCGGGTTCGGGACGATCTATGCGCGGCGCGCGCTCGTCCCGATCCGCGACTCCCTGACCGGGCAGCGCGCGGCCCTTCGTCGGCAGCGCGAGTTCGCCGCGGACGCGAGCCACGAACTGCGGACGCCGCTGACCGTCATCCGGAGCAGCGTCGAGCACCTCGAGCGCCATCGGACGGAGCCGGTCGAGTCCGTCGGGTCGGCGCTCGTCGACATCGACGAGGAGGTCAAGCACCTGACCGCCATCGTCGACGACCTGCTGCTGCTGGCCCGCTCCGACTCCGGGCGCCATCCAGCTCGAGCGGGTCCCGGTGGACCTGAGCGATGTGGTCGTCGACGGCGCCTCGGCGATGGCCAAGCCCGCCGCGGATCGAGGCGTCAACGTCGTGGTGGACCCGGGGCCGGCGGTCGTCACCGGCGACCCGGCGCGGCTGCGCCAGCTCGTGATGATCCTGGTCGACAACGCCATCCGCCACAGCCCGTCCGGCCACCGCGTGTCGGTGTCGGTCGGGACGGTCGGGACGTCGGCGTCGCTCGTGGTCGAGGACGAGGGCCCGGGCATCTCCGACGCCGACCTGCCGCACCTGTTCGAACGCTTCTACCGAGCGCCCGGCGCCCCGGGCGGCGGGACCGGCCTCGGCCTGGCCATCGCCGCCTGGATCGTGGACCGCCACGGCGGCCGCATCGTGGCCGAGAACCGCGCCGAAGGCGGTGCCCGGTTCAAGGTCACGCTGCCGGCGCAGCGGCTCGCGCGCCCGTGCCGGACGATGCGGGCGAACCTGCGCCGGTGTGGCACCCCGAGGGCTGACCCCGGACGTCGGCCGAGGCGGCCACCATCACGGCCGGCCACATAGGTTCGTCATCGGGACGTGAGGATGCTGCAAGCCGTCATCGCGATGGCCCCGATCGCCGTGTTGGTCGATGGGCTGCGCGACGTCGACCCTCGAGCCAAGCCACGCCATTGATCCGTCCTCGATCCCGCCGACCGCTTCCGCCTCGCCATCGAGTCCCGCGCCCGTGTCCGTCGCATCGTCGAGTCCCACCCCGCCGGCCTCGCCGACGTCGACCCCGACCGCGAGCCCCGTCCCGACGCCTCCGCCCGGACCGCTACCGCTCGACCGCGGTCGTGGAACAGGACGATGTCCGTGTGCGGATCACCATCGAGCGAGCTCCGATGCCCGCCCTTGCCCCGACCCGGGTCACGACCGAGGTGCGAAACCTTGGCTCGGACACGCTCTACTGGTTCAGCGACGGATGCGAGACGAGCGTCGGGATCTGGGGCGAGATGACCGGATCGGCGTGGAGGCCCGGCGTCAAGCAAGAAGGCGAGGCCAAGGTGTTCAAGGACTATGCCCTCGATCGCGCCTTCCGCACCGGGCCGCTCCCGGCTCCGTGGCTGCGATTCGTCCCGCCCGCGTTGGTCGGCAAGGGCTCGTACGGCTGTGCCGATCTCGGGATCGGGCACGAGATCGCCCCAGGCAGAGTCGGTTCGAGCGGCCATGGTGTGGGATGGCTCGGCATTCATGCGCTGGGGCCCACCACCGACGGGCCCGGTCACGATCACGGGGACCTTCGACCACTACTGGCGCGGCAACAAGCAGCCGTCGAGTGGTCAGTGGCAGACCCTCGAAGTCAAGCTCGACACCTGGGTCGCCGATGGTGCGGATGAGACCCGGCTCAGCCCACCCGAGGTCGCCGATGCCGCACTGGCCGACCCAGCGTTCGCCGCCTACCTGGAGACGCTGGACCTCGGCAACGGGAACGAGGTCGTCATGTGGTATCGGCCGGCCCAGGGCTTGTGGGAGGTCGGTGTCCTGGACTGGTACGGCGGCCCCGGCGCGACGATGCACCTGGTCCTCATCGACCCCTCCACCGGAGTCGTCTTGGACACGGTGGACCGACCGTGGGACCGGGACGCTGACGGCTTCCCGTAGCGCGAGGGACTTCGCGGCACGGGCTGACCCCCGGGTGATCAGCTGGTCGGGCCGCCCGTCGCCTGCGCGATGAGCGAGGCGGCATCCTCGATCGGGATCGCGAAGCCCAGGCCCTCGGCGTTGGCCGAGACCGCGGTGTTGATGCCGATGACCGCGCCCGAGGCGTCGAGCAGCGGGCCGCCGCTGTTGCCCGGGTTGATCGCCGCGTCGGTCTGGATGAGGCCGGTCAGCGTCTCCGGGCGACCGGTCGTCTCGTCCTGGACGGTGATGGTCCGGCCGAGGGCCGACACGATGCCGCGGGTCACGGTCTCGGTGAACGTGCCGAGCGGGCTACCGATGGCGACCGCCGTCTGGCCGACCTTGATGGCCGAGGAGTCGCCGATGGTCGCGGCGTGCAGGCCGGTCGCCTCGCCCTTGATGAGGGCCAGGTCCGTCTCGTCCGAGATCCGCACGACCGTGGCCGGGAACTCGGAGCCGTCCGAGAGCTTGACCGTCAGCGACTGGCTGCCCTCGACGACGTGCTTGTTGGTCAGGATGTAGCCGTCGCTCGTGAGGATCACGCCGGAGCCGACGCCGGTGGTCGGGATCTCGTTGCCCATGAACCCACGGGCCGAGACGCCGTCGGCGGTGATGGTGACGACCGACGGGGTGACCGCCGCGATCATCTCGGTCAGGTCGATGGTCTCGACGGTCGACGTCGAGTTGGCGGGCACGGCGCCGGGCGTGGCCGACGGCACCGCGGCAGCCGGGGTGGTCGGGGTCCCGTCGGTGCCGCCCAGACCGGCGACGAGCGCCACGGTCGAGCCGGACGCGATGGCCGCCGAGAGGAGTGACACGCCGACGATCGTGCGCATCCGGCTCGGCCGGGCGGGGGTCGCCGGTGGTCGATGGGGCCTGCTGGACCGTCGCGGGCGTCGGGGAGACGACGGCCGTCGAAGCGGCGACCGGATCCGGCGTCGATGCCATCGGGCGCAGCGGTTCGGGGAGGATGGGGGTCGATTCGTACATGCGGGAACGCTCCGGATGGGTGGGCATATTCGTGCGTATTGGGTCCAGTACAACGCCCGCGTCTGAAAGCAACGTGAGAATCGCAAGACCTGGAGGATCGAAAGGACCGCGAAGCCCCGAAGGAGCTCCGCGGTCCGCGCGCTCGAGAACCGGCTGGATCAGCCGGGTGTGGCGGAGGCGTCGGGTGACGCGCTCGGCGTGGAGTCGTCCGGGTCGATGCCGTCCGGACCGTGGCCGTGGCCATGCCCGGGACCCTTGCCGTCGCGACCGAACCCGGAGTAGACCGTCGCGGCGTCCAGGGATCCGTCGCTGTTGGTCGTGCCCTCGGCTCGGACGTGATCCCCGACCGCGATGTCGGCGAGGGTCTTGCCCGCGACGCCGTCGACCGTGTAGGTCGTCGAGCTGTCGACGTGGATCGTGGCGGTCGTCCCGTCACGTCGGGTCACGGTGATGGTGTCGGACGTCTTGGCCGTGACTTCGCCACCCAGGCTCGGCATGACGACGACGATCTTGGTGATCGTGAAGGTGCCGTCCGCGGCCTTCGTCTGGGCGAAGCGGATCTCGTCGCCGACGGCCAGGTCGCCGACCGCGATGGTCGCGCCGGCCTTGGTGATGGTCGTGTCCGCCGTCACCGCGATCGTGCGGGTCCAGCCATCCTCGGTCTTGAGCGACAGGTTCGAACCGTCGATCGAGGTGATCGTGATCGCGCCGAAGCCGCGACCGATGCCGCCGAAGTCGCCCATGCGGCCGGGGCCGAAGCCACCGACGTTCGGGTCGCCGCTGGCGGACGGGGTGGTCGGGGTCGTCGTCGAGCCGGAGGGAGACGGTGATGCGCCCATGGCCGCCACGGCGCCGACCAGGACGAGGGCCGCGGTGCCCGTGACGATCCCGACCCGGACGAACGGCGACGCGGCCCGCTTGTGGCGCGGACCGCCTGGTGTCGGCGAGCCCTGTGGGGCGCTGCCGACCGGTTCGACCGGCGCGGGTTCGAATGCCGCCCCGCCCGGCTGGACGGGGGTGAGTGGGACGATGTGTCCTGGTTCGGTCATGACGACCTCCTGTCGTTGGCTGGGTCGTGGTCGTGACCCGTGCCCATGACGATGGCGCCGGGAATCTTCAAGGGTCCTGAGAATCGCTGGTGCGGCCGCACCAGGTCGCGGAAACGAAGGATCGGCTGACCGCGGGCGGTGGAGGAGTCGCCGCCGCAAGGTCAGCCGATCAGGACGGTCGCGATCGCTCGGGTCAGCGGGAGGAAGACTCGATGCGTCTGGGAGGAGGCGCCTGTCGATCACCGTCGAGTCGTAGATTCGCGCCGGAGCCTGAGACGCCTCTGAGAACGTCGCCGACCACCACGGTCGCTATCATCGAGTCGATGACCGAGCTCGCCCCACCCGCCTTCGCCGACGAACCCGTGATCGACAAGGATGTCGTCGCGTGGAGCGACCTCGACGACCTCGTCCTGGTCCTCGCCGAGCGGCTGGCGGACCGGCCCTTCGACGTCATGCTGGCGATCACCCGCGGCGGCCTGGTGCCGGCCGGGATGCTCGCCTACCGGCTCCGCCTTCGCAACATCCTGGTCGCGGCCGTCGAGTACTACGACGACCACGGGCTGCCCGGCCCGCACCCGACCTTCCTGCAGTTCCCGGCCGACCCGCTCCTGCGCGGCCAGCGAGTCCTGATCGTCGACGAGGTCTGGGACAGCGGCACGACGATCGCCGCGGTCACCGAACGGGTCCGCCAGGCGGGCGGGATCCCGACGACGGCCGTCCTCCACTACAAGCCGGCCCGCTCCACGGTGCCCGGGCGGCCGGACGTGTACGCGGTCGAGACGGATCGCTGGGTGGTCTACCCGTTCAAGGCGGGCGGCTGACGCTCAGGCGCGGCGGCGCCGCGCTGGTCCGGTCCCGGCCGCCGGCGCTGATCCGGTGCCGGCCGCCGTCGCTGATCCGGTCGCCGATGCTGGTCCGGTTCCGGTCAGATGCTGTCCCGGCCGACACGTGCCGTGAGGTTCCGGTCAGATGCTGTCCCGGCCGACACGTGCCGTGAGGTTCCGGTCAGATGCTGTCCCGGCCGACAGGTGCCGAGTCAGCAGATGCCTGTCAAACCCGGCAGATGACCGACAGAAGGCCCTCGAACGCGCTCTGGAGGCCTGTCTGGACGCCTCTCAGGCCATCCACGCTCGTCGGCTGCTGGCCCCACCAGCATCTGACCGAAAGATGAGGCTCGTTCCTTCGAGGGCTCGGCTCGGCTGACCGGCCGCGACCGGGCTCCAGCGCGGTCGCGGGCTCGACTCCTTCGCCGGGCTCGAGCTCAGGTGCGGCGGCCCAGGGCCGCTTCGAACGGATCGAAGCCCTCGGTGCGATCGGCGACCGCATCCGCCCCGAGCGGCCGACGCGGCGCGGCCGCCGCGGGATCGCCACCGAGCGCGGACCAGCCACGGTCGGCGAGTCGCTCCAGGGTCGCCTCCGCGACAGCCAGCATGCCGCGAGCGTGCTCCAGCGCGAGACCGTCAAGCGACGCTGGCGCGATGGCGCCGCTGACCTCCGAAGCGACCGAGATCCCCGCCCGTGTCTGCCTCGCCAGCGCCCCCGGATCCCGGCTGGCGAGCCGCAGCACGACGGCCATCTCCCCGCCCCGGGCCACGACCGCGGCCAGGATGTGCGGCCAGCGAGCGAGCGCGCCCGGTTCGTCGGCATGGGGTCCGGACGGCTCGGCGATCCCGAGCGCGAGGTCCGGGAAGAGGGCCCGCCGGACGACGACCTCGGCGATGGATCGGGCGGCCGGGGACGGCTCGTCGGTGATCCAGGCCGGCATGGCGCCGGCGACGATCTGGCTGGCCGGCACGCCGGCGGCGCGGGCGAGCGCGACGGAGATCGCCTGGAGCGCCAGGGCCCGACCGGATCGCGTCGCGGCATCCGACGGCACGCCGGCCCGGAGATCCGGTCCCACGACCAGCGGACCCGCCCCGATCACGACCATCGTCCCCGCGCGACCGTGCAGCCGGTGGGCGAACGCGTGGTCGGCGAGCGCGCGATCCGGGTCCACCCCATCGACGACGATCTCGCTCATCGGGTCCGACTCGACGAGGTCGATCCGCTCGAACGCCGCGACGACGGCGCTCTCGGGCGCCCACAGGGCGGGCGCACCGGTTGCCAGTCGGACGTAGGCGCGGCGTTCCGCGGCGGCCTGGTCGAGCGCGCGTCGGAGTTCGGACAGGGCACGCTGGCTGCCGGTCGGGGCGGCCTCGACGGGCTCGGTCCGGCCCTTGATCCCGGCCCGATCCGCGCGCGCGCTGGGGCGCCACTCGGGCACCTCGACGCCGGCATCGGTCAGCCGGTCCGCCAGCTCCCGCCCGATCGGCACCTCGACCCGCAGCAGGTCCATCCCGGCCGCGACCAGCTCGGGGGCCGCCTCGAGGGCGTCCGCGACGTCCGACTCCAGGAGGGTCGTCCCGACCCACGGCCGCGTCGCGTCGCCGAGGACGCCGATCGTCTCGAGACGGACCGTCCGCTCGGCATCGATGCGCTCCACGGCGGCGCCGGCCAGCCGCGTGGCCTCGGCCTCGGCGACGGCGCGACGGTCCGGGCGCCGGAGCAGCTCGGCCTCCAGGGCCAGGTCCACGGCCCCGGAGCTGATGTCCTTGGCCAGCTGGACGGGATCGAGGTCGTATTCGAGCAGGGCCATCGCGAACGGGAGGGCGATCCCGCCGCCCAGACCGCCCGGCAGCGTCGCCAGCCAGCGGTCGACGGTCGAGCTCGCGAGCGGCCGACCCGCGTGGTCCAGCCCGCTGACCCCGAACAGGCGCAGGATCGCGCGCTCCTGGCCGGCGCTCGTGGTCGCTCGGGCGCGGGCACCCCAGGAGCCGGCGAGGGTCTCGGCCAGGCCCAGCAGTCGATCGGTCTCGCCAAGCGGGGTCGTCACGGGGGCCAAGTATGGACCGCGCTCAGTCGACCGTTCCAGCCAGACGATTGCCGGCCAGGAACGCCCGATAGGCCAGGACCGGGTCATCGAACGAGAACCGGACGGTCCGGTCGCCGACCCGCTCCGAGCCCGGGACGAGCGCCGCGTAGTCGGCGTGGATCCCGACGGCGTAGTCGACCTCGATCACGGCCGGCGGGCCGCAGCGGAGGATGTCGAGCTCGCCGGCGGCGGCTCGTCGGACCGCCCGCTCGGACGCGGCCCGGATCAGGTCGCAGGCGACGGTCGGGTGGAGCGACGCCGCGCCGTGGTTGCCGGCCGCGTCCTTGACGACGACCCGCTCCGCCCACGGCAGCCAGCCGGCGACCTCCTCGGCGAGCGCGTCGTCCCCGGCGACCAGACCGACCGGCACGCCCCAGCCGCCCAGCACGAGCGCATTGAGGCCGTACTCGCCGGTCGGGCGACCGTCCAGCCGCGTCTCGACCGGCCGGCCGGTGTAGGTGTGGGCGATCGTCCCGGTCGGGTGGCCGGCCCGGGCGTGATAGCCGACGAACAGCGCGACGTCGACGCCGGCGTCCGGGCCGGCGCCCTGGACCATGGACCAGACCTTCTGGCCCTGGATGACCCGCGCGGCCGGGTGGAGCGCGGCCGGCAGCAGGTTGAACATCGAGCCGTGGCTGTCGTTGACGACGACCTCGGTCGCGCCGCCGGCCAGGGCACCTTCGATGGCCGCGTTCGTCTCGCCGACCATCAGGTCCACCATCGCGGGGTAGCGAGCGTGCCCGGATCCGGTCGGACCCGGGTGGTTGACGCCGGCGATGCCCTCCATGTCGACGCTGATCCAGGCCTTCATGCGTCCCCCTCGGTCGTCGTGGTGGTGGCTGCGGTCGGCGCCGCGTCGTCGGGTCCCGTCCGCGCCTGGTGGCCGATCCAGACATGGCCGTCGGCGAATCGCTCGGCCTTCCAGATCGGCGCGCGGGCCTTGGTCTCGTCGATCGCGTAGCGGGCGGCCCGGAACGCGTCGTCTCGATGCGGCCGCGACGGCGACGACCGCGATGGACGCGACGCCCAGCGGGACGTCGCCGGTCCGATGGACGATCGCGAGGCGCGTCACCCCGAACCGCTCGGCGATCTCGGCCGCGATGGCGTCGAGGACGCGGATCGCCATCGTGTCGTGGGCTTCGTATTCGAGGGCATCGACCGACCGGCCGGCATGGCGAGCGGCTTCGGCCTCCTGGCCGGGCGCCGGCGTCCCCGGACGTCGCGCGGGTCCGGCCGAGGAACCCGACGATCGCGCCATCGCCGTCCGTCGCGAGGCGGTCGCCCAGCTCCCCGAGGATCTCGGCACCGAACGGGGTCTCGCGCAGTTCGAGGATCCGGAGCGAGCCGGCCAGGTCCGCGCCGTCCGCGGGTCGCGCCGCCGGGCTCCGCGCCGGAGCCGCCGGAGACCGGCGGGATCACGGCCAGTTCGTCGCCGTCGGCGAGCGGGTCGGCGGGATCGGCGTAGTCGCCGTTCCGGGCGAACCGGACCGAGTCGCGACCGGGCGCCAGGACCGGGAATCGAGCCACCAGCCCCGTCCAGCCGTCAGCCGACCGTCGCGCCCTCGGCCAGCTCGAGCTCGACGTGGCGCTCCCCCACCTGCTCGCGCTGGATGGCGAAGAGACGGACGCGGACGTGCACGGCGGCTTCGCTCGACCTCAGCCGTGCCAGATGGCGACGAGCAGCCCATCCCCGACCGGCAGGATCGTCGCGGTCATCCGCGGGTCGTTCAGCATCGCCGCATCGAACACGCGCAGGGCGTTGGTGTCCTCGTCGTCCGGCGACGGTGGGACTGACGCCCGACACGCGACCGCTCCACAGGACGTTGTCGGCGACGATCAGGGCGCCCGGGACCAGCCGGTCCGCGACCGCCTCGACGTAGGCGCCGTACTCGTGCTTGAGGGCATCGATGAAGACGAGGTCGAACGGGTCCGGCGAGCGCCGGATCGCCAGCCGTCGAAGGCGGCCAGTGCCGGCTCGTTGACGACGACGATGCGCTCGTCGGCGATGCCGGCCTCGCGCCACCAGCCACGGGCCAGATCGGTCCGGGTGCGGTCCGGGATCGAGCGTCACGATCGTGCCGTCGGCCGGCTGGCCGAGCGCCATCCACAGCGTCGAGTAGCCGTAGGCGGTCCCGAACTCCACGATCCGACGGCGCCCGGCGGCCAGGACCCGCAGTGCGCGGCCGGCGTCGCGGTCCACGATCGGGACACGGAGCGGCTCGGCGGCGGCCTCGATGGCGGCCAGCGCCGGGATGACCGGCGGCGAGATCGACTCGATCCAGTCGAGATCGGCCGGCGTCGGGTACCAGGATCGGTCGGTCCTCATCGCTCCCTTTCGCTCCTCATACCAGCAGGCCGGCACCGAAGTAGAGACCGGCGGCCACGATCGTCCCGGCGAGGATCGTGCCGACATTGATGTAGTGGAGGCCCGTCGCGGACTCCATCGACCGGGTCTTCGCGGTCTGGATCGCCGCCCACGAGACGATGACCGGGAAGATGAGGCCGACGATCAGGCGCAGCCACACGAACAGCGCGTACGGTCCGGTCAGCGCCGAGAACGGGCGCGCCGGCCGCCGGGCCCGCGCCGGTCCCGACCCAGACCCAGAACAGGACGATCTGGGCGGCCACGACCGCGAACAGGACTCGCGACAGGAGGATGAGCGGCGGCTTCCGGCAGCTTCGGCGTGACCAGGTACCAGTGGCCGAGGATCATCGCCGCGAACACGCCGCCCGCCGATGCGGTCACGACCGCCAGCTGGACGAGCAGGCCGGCGACGCCGATCGGCGTCGCGCCGCCCCAGGACAGGGCCCCGAAGACCAGCGCCAGGAGTCCGGCGCCCAGGGCTGCGAGCTCCACCCAGGCGCCGGCCGCGGGTCGGACCCGCCGGACCAGCAGCGCGAGGGCGACCAGCCCGCAGAACGCCAGCAGGGCGGTGGCCCGAGGGCCGGCCCAGGCCGGGATCGCTCGTGACCGGCGAATCGACCAGGGCGATGGGCAGCGCGCCGTCCGAGAGCCACGCCAGCAGGCCGAAGACGAGGGCACTCGCCGCCGTGAACCCCAGGAACCCGCTCGTCGCCGAGGTCCGTCGTCGGAGCAGGACGACCGCCGCGTAACTGCCGACGGCGAGGCCGGTCAGGACCGTCCAGTTGACGAACGGCAGGTTCTGGGCGATCTGCGTGGAGGGCACGCTCCGAGTGTACCGGCGTCGGACTACGATGGGCCGGAGGAGGTGCCGAGTTGGCCATCGATCGCGACACGACGTTCACCTGGTACGGGCATTCGTGCGTGGAGGTCCTGACCCCGGGCGGCAAGACCGTCCTGATCGATCCCTGGTTCGGCAACCCGACGCAGCCCTCGCGCCGCGGACGACGTGGATCGCTGCGACGTGCTCCTCGTCACGCACGGCCACTTCGATCACATGGGCGATGCGGTCGCGCTGGCCAGTCGCCTTCGACCGGCCTGGCCGTGCATCCACGAGATGAGCCTGTGGCTGGGCCGGACGCCTGCCGGGCGGCGGCGATGCGGTGATCGGCATGAACAAGGGCGGGACGGTCGAGGTCGCCGGCATCAAGGTCACCATGGTCGACGGCCGACCACTCGGCCGGCGACTGGAACGCCGACGGCGGCGTGCCGCTGTACCTGGGCGAGCCGGTCGGGCTTCGTCGTCGAGCTCGAGAACGGGTTCCGGTTCTATCACGCCGGCGACACGGCGGTCTTCGGCGACATGCGCCTCATCGCGCGACCTGTATGCCCCGGACCTGGCGATGCTGCCCATCGGCGGCCACTTCACGATGGGCCCGCGCGAAGCGGCGCTCGCGGTGGGGCTCCTGGGCGTCAGCCACGTGATGCCGCTCCACTACGGGACCTTCCCGGTCCTGGCCGGGACACCGGACCAGCTGCGGGCCGAACTGGCCGCCAGCGGCCTGGGCCACGTGGAGGTCCACGCGCCCGCGCCGGGCGGGACCTGTCGGCTGATCTCCCAGCTCCGCACCTGAGCCGCCAAGACCCCTCCGGTCCCGACCCAGAGACCGGTGCGCCACCGCACCATCTGTCGCGGATCGGACTGGCGCGAATGACCCGGAAGTACTACCGTCTAGGTCTCGGCACGTAGTACCGATGGACCACCGGTGGACACGCTTTTTTGTGCCCCACCGGCCGGTCACTTTCATCCATTCCAGGTCTTATCTCGCAGCAGGACTATCCCTCGCTGCAGGCGACCCAGGGGGCACCATTGCGCGATCTGTTGGCATCGTCCACACATCTCGCCGGAATCGACTCGTCCAAGGCGATCGGCCCGGTGGGACGCCCGAACGGGCGCGAATCGACCATCCTCGTGGTCGGTGGCGCCGGGTATGTCGGGTCCATCCTCGTCGCCCAGCTGCTGGACTCCGGGTACGACGTCATCGTGCTCGACCCGCTCCTGTACGGCGGCGACTCGCTGGCCGCGGTCGTCGGGTCGCCCGGGCTTCGAACTCCACGTCGGCGACAGCCGCGACGAGGCGACCGTCCGGTCGCTCCTCGACCCGGGTCGGGTCCGTCGTCCACCTCGGCGAGATCGTCGGCGATCCGGCCTGCGAGCTCGATCCGACCGTCACCGTCGCCGTCAACTACACCGCCACCATCCGCCTGGCCGAGCTGGCCCAGCAGGCCGGCGTCGAACGCTTCATCTACCCGTCGTCGTGCAGCGTCTACGGCGCGACCGATGTGATCGTCGATGAGCTCGGAGCCGCACAACCCGGTCTCGCTCTACGGCCGGGTCAAGTCGGCCTCGGAGGAGCACATCCTCGACCTCCGGACGGACACGTTCCACCCGACGGTCTTCCGATCTGGCCACCGTGTACGGCCTGTCGCCGCGCCCGCGCTTCGACCTCGTGGTCAACGTGCTGGCGGGCCGGGCCGCCGCCGACCGCAGCATCGTCGTCCAGGGCGGCGGGCAGTGGCGCCCGTTCGTCCATGTCGCCGATGCCGCCACGGTCCTGGCGACGACCCTGACGATGCCGCTCGAGCAGGTCTCCGGCGAGATCTTCAACCTCGGCTCCAACCTGCAGAACTACACCATCGCCGGCGTGGCGGAGATCGTCCGTGAGCACGTCCCGGACGTGGCCATCGAGGTGACCGAAAGCGTCGATCCGCGCAACTACCGGGTCGACTTCGACAAGCTGGCGAGCGTCTTCGGGTTCCGACCGTCGCGTACGGTCAGCCGATGGGGTCGCGGAGATCGTCCGCGCTGTCGACAACCGCCACGTCGTGGACATCCGGGACGCCTACCACAGCAACGTCCGGGCCCTGGTGGAGACGGACGCGCGGCACCGCCTTTGGCGAGAAGACCTGGCCGGTCGCCCGGCCGATGCCTTCCGTCCGCGCGACGTCGAGGTGCTCGCAGCGGGTCATGCCGATCCGGCGCCTCGCGCCGCTCGAGGACGCCGTCACCTAGGTGCCAGCCCGCGCGATCGCGGGCTGGCGCAGCTCGGGTACGCGACGCACGCGATCAAGGCGACGTCGGTCGCGTCGGCATCCCGATCCGTCTAGGGCTCGACCGGCCCGGGTCGACCCATGACCTCTGGCCGACTGGAGTGCCCGCTCCGCTATCGTATGCTGCAAGACGCCTCGACCACCGCACAAGGGAATGGGATGACATCAGAGACGGCAGCCACCATGCGTGATCGGATCCGGGGAGTCATCGCGGCCCACGGCCACCTGCCCGTGGACGTGGCGACCCTCGCCGATGACGCGGACCTCTTCCAGGCCGGCATGACCTCGCACGCGAGCGTCAACCTCATGCTCGGGCTGGAGGCGGAGTTCGACATCGAGTTCCCGGACGCGATGCTCAAGCGCAGCGTCTTCCAGAGCGTGTCGGCGATCGCCGACCGCCCTCGCCGAGCTGGGCGTCGACGCGGCATGAGCGTCGCCGTCGATCGCGACCAGGCGTTCCTCGCGACGATCCGCCGGATCGCCGACGAGGTCGCCGCGCCGAACGCGGACGACGTCGATCGCAACGCGCGGTTCCCGCAGCGAGACGATCGACGCCCTGAAGGCCGAGCGAGCGCTGTCGGCGTTCATCCCCGAGGCGTACGGCGGCGGCGGCGATCTCCCTCGAGACCATCGCCGCGGCCTGCTTCGAGCTGGGTCGCCGGTGCGGGGCGAGCGCCATGGTCTTCGCGATGCACCACATCAAGGTGGCGTCCGTCGTGCGGCACGTCGACGGCTCGCCGGCGTTCCAGGCCTACCTGCGCGACGTCGTCGCGCGAGCAGCGCCTCGTCGCGTCGGTGACCTCCGAGATCGGGACGGGCGGCGACATGGGCCGGTCCATCGCGGCGGTCACGCCCGATGTCGAAGGGCGGGCCACGTTCGAGAAGCAGGCCCCGACCGTCTCCTACGGCGGCCTACGCGGACGACCTCCTGACGACCCTCCGCCGAGCGCCGGACGCCGAGCCCGGCGACCAGGTCCTCGTCCTGACCCGGCGCGGCGAGTACACCCTCGAGCAGACCGGGACGTGGGATCCGATGGGGATGCGCGGCACGTGCTCGCCCGGCTACGTCGTGCGCGGCGACATTCCCGGTCGAGAACGTCCTGCCCGCGCCGTTCTCGACGATCGGCCCGGAGTCGATGGTGCCGATCTCGCACATCCTCTGGTCGCACCTCTGGCTGGGGATCGCCACGGACGCGTTCGATCGCGCCCGCGCGTTCGTCCGCGCCAGCGCGCGGAAGCCGGCCGGACGTCATCCCGCCGACCGCCGCGCGCCTGTCCCAGCTGATGAGCGAGCTGTCGCTCCTGCGCGCCGAGGTCTCGACCGGCACTGCGCGACTGGACCGACGCCAACGCCGACGGGGACCGCGAGCAGCCTGACGACGATGGCGATGATCCTGCGCTTCAACAACCTGAAGATCGCGGCCTCGGAGCAGGCGCCCGCGCGTCTGCCAGGGCGCGATGAGCGTGTGCGGCATCGTCGGCTACAAGAACGACACGCCGTACAGCGTCGGGCCGGCACCTGCGCGACACGCATGTCGGCCTGCCTGATGGTCGCCAACGAGCGGATCCACCAGACGAACGCCAGCCTGCTGCTGATCGCCAAGGACGTCTAGTGACCGCGTTCCGCGCGGCGACCGCCGAACAGGCGGCGTTCCTCGCCGAGCTGATCGAGCACGGCCTCTCGTCGAGACCGGGGTCGACGGGCGTCTACGGCCACGGGCCCGACTTCGAGCGCGTGCGCCTCGCGCTTCAGCGAGCTCGTCTGGCGCATCTCGCGCGCCGGATGCGCCCGGAGCAGATGCGCTTCCCGCCGCTGCTGCCGCGCCACCAGATCGAGACGAACGGCTACCTCGACGTCGTTCCCGCACCTCGCCGGGACGCGTCTTCTCCTTCGACGGCGACCGAGGCGCGAGGCGCTCGAGCAGGACGAGCGTCGCCGCGCCGACACGAGGACTGGAGCGCGCTTCCAGTCGATGACCGACCTGGTCGTCCTGCCGGCCGCCTGCTACCCGGTCTACCCGCAGGTCGCCAAGCGCGGGCCGCTCGCGCCCGAGCGGCGTGATCGTCGACACCGGGCCGGCCGTGGGTCTTCCGCCGCGAGCCGTCGGGCGATCCGGCGCGCCTGCAGATGTTCCACATGCACGAGCTCGTCCGGATCGGCGAGCCCGAGACCGTCGCCGCGTGGCGCGACGCGTGGCTCGACCGCGTCATCGGACCTGCTTCGGGCGCCTCGGGCTCGAGGCCTGGTCCGAGGTCGCGACCGACCCGTTCTTCGGGCGCAGCCGGCCGGATGCTCGCGGCGAACCAGCGCGCGCAGGAGCTGAAGTTCGAGCTCGTCGCGCTCGTCGGCGGCCCGGAGCCGACGGCGATCGCCTCGTTCAACTACCACCAGGACCACTTCACGCGCGGCCTACGGGATCGGCCTCGAAGGCGGCGGGCATCGCCCACACCGGCTGCCTCGGCTTCGGCGTCGAGCGGATCGCCCTCGCGATGTTCCGGGCCAACGGGCTGGACCTGGCCGCCTGGCCGGCCGAGGTGCGCGCGGAGCTGTGGCCGTGACCGCCGCGGCATGGTCAGCCTGTTCGGGCACGACCCGGCCACGTACACGCCGCACTGGCTGCACGCGGGCGACCGGACCTACCTCGAGACCAACTGCTTCACCGACATCGTCATCGAGCTGCTCCACGCCCGCGGCGACGAGCCGGCTGGCGGCGCTCGGGTCGTTCGTCCGGATGGACTTCGAGAACGACCAGTGGACGTTCTTCAAGCCGTATGCCGGTGGACCTCGAGGTCCTCTTCGGCATGGACATCCACGAGATGCAGCCGTACCGGCCGATCCCCCAGCAGATCGCGGAGCTGCTCGGCGCTCGGGCGGACGATGACCGTCGAGCTCGACGCCTGGTACCTGCCCGACACCGCCGCCACGAGCTACGGCAACGCCCACGTCAAGACCGGCGGTCATCGCCGAGTCGATCGACCTCGGCGGCGAGCGGTTCCGCTACTTCCACAACGCCTCGCTGTACGAGCTGGGCGGCGACGACTTCCGCGGCATCTTCCGCCAGGGGCCGGGCTGGTCCGAGGACGTGCTGCCGCCGTACCTCGAGCTCATCCGCTTCGACGCGGGCCCGTCGCTGCACGGCGAGGACCTGCGGGCGGCGGCGCGCGGCCTGCTCCGCGGCCACCTCGACCGGATCGTGCCGGGCAACCCGTTCGAGCGGTTCGACGAGCGCCTGCAGGCGGACCTGCCGACGATCCTCGCCGGGCGACGACAAGCTGTACCACGCCTACGCGTTCGCCACGTTCCGGATGGCCGGCTCCGGCTTCGAGCTCCTGCGCGTCGCACGTCGACTGGCTGCTCGGCGAGGACGGCGCGCACGGCGTCGGCGGCGATGGCGCGCGATCGTCGACGGCTGCAAGGTGCTCGGCTTCAAGCTGGCGCGACGCCGGCCGTTCGACCCGAGCGAGGCCATGGCCGGCCTGCGCGATTCGTGGACCGAGGCGATAGGGTCACTCGACGACGCCGTACGCTAGCGTCGTGCACGCCGCCATGACCCCTGCCCGGACGTCGCGTCGACGCGCACGTCCGCATCCCGATCGATGCTGGCTGGCAGGCTGCGCTCACGGCCCCCGATGCCCGACACGGGACCTGCGGACCTGGACGGCCTCGACTGGCTGGCCGGCCGCGTGCCGGGCACGGCCGCCGGCGCGCTGCGCGAGGCGGGACGCGACGCCGGCGACCTCGACGGGCAGGACTGGTGGTTCCGGGTCGCCTTCGAGGCCGACGCCGGCGGCGGCCGGCGAGGAGGTCGTCCTGCGCCTCGGCGGGATCGCCACGCTGGCCGAGGTCTTCCTCGAACGGCGAGCCGCTCGCTGACGAGCGAGTCGATGTTCGCGACGCACGCCGTGGACGTCGGGGCGCGGCTGCGCGGCGCGAACGAGCTCGTCATCCGCTGTCGTGCGCTGGCGCCCGCAGCTCGCGCGTCCAGCGCAAGCCGCGGGCCCGCTGGCGGACCCGCCTGGTCGCGGACAACAACCTGCGCTGGTTCCGGACGATGCTGCTCGGTCGGATCCCCGGGCTTCGCGGCCGGGCCGGCCGCCGTCGGGCCGTGGCGCCCGGTCTGGCTGGAGCGACGGCGCGGCGTCGTCGTCGACGACCTGACGCTGCGGCCGCGCGCTCGATGGCGACGACGGCGTCCTGGCCGTCCGTGCCCGTCTGCGTGGCGCTCGGCGGCACGGCGGCGCCGCGCGCCGTCGACGTCGAGGTCGCCGGGCCGACCGGCACGGTCCGCGCGGCGCTGCGCGGTCGCCCGGGACGGCGACGCGCGTGGCCGCCGACGGCGCCGTCCGCGTGCCCGCGGTCGAGCGCTGGTGGCCGCACACCCACGGCGACCCGGCGACCTACGACGTCCGGCTCATCGTCGACGCTGCGGACGGTACGGCAGCCGGGACGATCATCGACGCCGGCCGCGTCGGCTTCCGCGAGATCGCCGCCGGGCCGACCGCGGACCACGACATCGAGCGCGACGGCCTGGCCCTGCACGTCAACGGCGTGCCGATCTTCGCCCGGGGCGCGCTGTGGACCCCGCTCGACATCGTCGGGCTCGCGCCGTCGGTCGACGACCTGCGGACGGCCGTCCTCGCCGTCCGCGACGCGGGCATGAACATGCTGCGCGTGCCCGGCGTCGGCGCCTACGAGCAGGACGCGTTCCACGACCTGTGCGACGAGCTGGGCATCCTGGTCTGGCAGGACCTCATGTTCGCGAGCATGGACTACCCGTTCGCCGACGACGCCTTCCGGCGCGTCGCGGAGGCGCGAGGCGCGGGCCGTCGTCGCGCGGATCGGCGGGCGCCCCAGCACCGCCGTCCTGTGCGGCAACAGCGAGATCGAGCAGCAGGTCGCGATGCTGGGCCTGGACATGGGCCTGGCCCGGATCCCGTTCTTCGACGCGACCGTGCCGGGGATCCTGGCCGAGGCCGGCGTGGACGCCGTGTACGTGCCGTCCACGCCGTTCGGCGGCGACCTCCCGATGCGCCCGGATCGCGGCGTGACCAACTACTACGGCGTCGGCGGCTACCGCGGTCCGCTGTCGGACGCCCGGACGAGCGGCCTCCGCTTCGCCGGCGGAGTGCCTCGCCTTCGCGAACGTGCCGACGCGAGGCGTCGCTGGCCGCGCTCGTCGACGGCCTGCCCGACCAGGGCTACGTCAACCACCCGACCTGGAAGCTCGGCGTCGCCCGGGACCCGGGCGCCGGCTGGGACTTCGACGACATGCGCGACCACTACCTGACGACCGTGTTCGGGGTGGACGTCCTGCCGATCCGGCGCGGCGACGGGGACCGCTACCTCGAGCTGTCGCGTGCGGTGACCGGCGAGATCATGGCGGACGCCTTCGGCGAGTGGCGGCGCACCGGGCTCCCCGTGCAGCGGCGGGCTGGTCCTGTGGCTGCGCGACCTCGTCGGTGGGGCCGGCTGGGGCGTCGTCGACCACCGCGGCGCCCCGAAGACGGCCTATCACCACCTTCGGCGGATCCTCGCGCCCACGGCCGTCTGGCTGACCGACGAGATGACCGGTGGCGTCGTCGCGCACGTCGCCAACGACGGCCCGACGCCCGCTGTCGGCCCGGCTGCGCGTCGCGCTCTACACGGACCTCGAGCTGCCGGTCGGTCGCGGCGAGACCGCCATCGAGCTGCCGGCCCACGGTGCGGCCGATCACGATGTCGAGGCCGTCCTCGGCCGCTTCGTCGATGCCGCCTGGGCGTTCCGCTTCGGGCCGCCGGCCCAGGACGCCATCGTCGTCAGCCTGGAGCGCGACGGCCCGAGCCGGCGTCGAGCTGCTGTCGCAGGCGTTCCACTTCCCGGCCGGGCGCCCGCTGACCCGAGAGCGGGCCGATCGGCTCGGGCTGACCGCCACGGCCGAGCCGCAGGCGGACGGGACCGTCCGGCTCACCGTCGCGAGCCGCCGGCTCGCCTACGGCGTGCGGATCCACGTCCCGGGCTTCGCGACCTCCGACGATGCGTTCTCCGTGGAGCCGGGCGGCACCCGGATCGTGACCCTGACGCCGCTCGCGCCCGGCGCCGCCTTCACCGGTGGCGGCCTGTCCGCCCTGAACCTGCGTGGCCGGGTCACGATCGGCGGACCGGACGCATGACCGACATGTCGCCAGCGCGGTCGGCACGCCGCCCGCCCGCCCGCTCTGGCTGGATGTCGCGCCGGACCCGGTCTTCGGCACGCACCACGCGCCCGCCCGCGGAGCCGGCCAGTCCGACCGCCGTGCTCATCCTGCCGCCGTGGGGCTGGGACGAGGTCACCTCGTACGCGCGCCCGACGCGCCTGGGCCGAGCGACTGGCCGCCGATGGCCACCACGCCCTTCGGATCGACCTGCCCGGGACCGGCGACAGCGGCGGTGCCGCGGCCGACCCGGACCGTGTGCAGGCCTGGACGGACGCCGTCGTCGGCGGCGGCGGCCTGGCTCCGATCCCAGCCCGGCGTCACGCGCGTCGCGGCCATCGGGCTCGGGCTCGGCGGCCTGATCGCGAGCCAGGCGATCGCCCAGGGCGCCCCGATCGACGACCTCGCGTTGTGGAGCGCACCCGTCCGCGGGCGGTCGTTCCTCCGCGAGCTGCGAGCGTTCGCCGCGCATGCAGAGCTCGCGCTACAGCCTGACCGGCGAGCCGGAGCCGGAGCTGCTGCCGGAAGGCTGGGTCGAGGTCGGCGGGTTCGTCCTGTCGGCGGAGACCGTCGCCGACCTCGGGCCGCTCGAGATGACCGACATCCCGCCGGGCCGCCTGCAGCGGGCGCTGCTCCTCGAGCGCGACGGGATGGGCCACGACGCCAAGCTCGAAGCCGCCCTCGTCGAGCGTGGCGCGGACGGTGACGGCCGCCAAGGGCGACGGCTGGACGGCGATGGTCTTCCACCCGGAGCGGTACACACCGCCGCTGGATGTCTTCGATCGCGTCGGCGCGTGGCTGGCGGAGGCGCCAGCCGACGGTCGGGACGGCTCCCGTCCGCGTGCCCCCGACTGGCGCACGACACCGTGACGCTCGACCTGGAGGGCCGGTCCGTCCAGCGAGACGGCCGTGCGGATCGAGCAGCCGTTCGGGCGACTGTTCGGGATCCTCGGGCGGCCGGTCGACGCGCCGGCGACGGACCTGTGCGCGGTCTTCCTGAATGCCGGCGCCGTCCGACGGATCGGTCCGAACCGGCTGTGGGTGGAGGCCGACGCGGCACTGGAACGCGCGAGGCATCCCGACGATCCGGATGGACCTCGAGGGGATCGGCGACGCCGACGGCGATCCGCGCCGCTACCTCGACGTCGGCAACTACTACACGCCCGAGTTCGGCGCGGAGGTCGGCGCGACGCTGGACGACCTGGTCGCGCCGCGGGTTCGGCCCGCGGTTCGTCCTGATCGGCCTGTGCGCCGGCGGCTACTGGGCGTTCCAGACGGCCGCCGACGATCGCCGGATCGTCGAGGCGATCATCCTCAACCCGCGGGCCATGATGTGGGACCCGGACCTGCTCACGCGGCGCGAGGCCCGCAAGGTCGAGCGCCTGCTGGAGCCGGGGCTCTGGAACAGCGTCATCCATGGGGAGATCCCCGCATCCCGCATGCTCAGCGTGTCCCGGGCGGTCGCCAGCCGGTCCGTGGCGACGGCCGCCGAGGCCGCCACGCGACTCCGCAGCGCGACGTCGGCGCGCAGGCCCGGGAACCCGGTCGAGGCCCGCCTCGATGCGCTGCGCGACGCACGGCACGCGGACGATCCTGGCGTTCTCGGGCGATGAGCCGGTCTACGGCGAGCTCGAGGCCGACGGGCTCTTCGAACGAGCTCGATCGATGGCCGAACCTGGAGGTCGAGACAGCTGCCCGGCGTCGACCACACGGTGCGCCCGATCGTCGCCCAGGTCGCCGTCCACGCGATGCTCGATCGGGAGCTCGAGTCGCCTGGGCGCATCCGGTCGGCCGACCCGACCGCGAACGCCTCGCGACCTAGTACGAGTCGAGGCAGCGGCGGACGTGGTCCCGCCCGACCTCCCAATCGAAGGCCCGGAAGACGTGCAGGTCGGCGATGTGCTGGGCCGCCGAGTAGAACATCTCGTACTGGAGCTGGCGGCCGGCGAACTCCGTGCCGACCAGGTCCCACATCAGCTTGAGCAGCTTCGACCCGCTCGCGCGCCGACATCGTCGCGGAGCCGTAGTAGCGCTCGACGTCCTCGGCGGTCTCGGGCGCTTCGAAGCTCTCGGCCGACGGCATGGCGATGAAGCCGCCGCCGCCCAGCTCGCGGAGCGCCCGCATCAGGTCCACGACCCAGCGGCGCTGGAGGCTGATCCCGGCGTGGACGAAGCGCGGCGCCGGCAAGCGCCATGGCGCCGCGCATCTCCGGCCTGGCCTCGGCGGCGAGGATGATCGCCTCGAGCGCCGAGCAGAACGCGGCGATGTCGCCGCCGAGCTGGGCCTGGACCGGCGGGATCGCCGAGAGGCCGTGGGCGTCGGCCAGTTCGATCGCCAGCCCGGACGCGAACTCCATCTTGACCAGGAAGCGGATGAGGCCCTGGTAGTTGGCCAGCAGGTGGGCGCCGGTCTCGTAGAACTGGGCGTTGACGAGCTTGATGTCGCGATGGACGAAGACGTGCTCCCAGGGCACGAACACGTCGCGCAGGACGACCAGGCTGTCCGACTCGTCGAAGCGCGACGAGAGCGGGTAGTCGAAGGTGCTCGTGGCGAGTGACGCGTACGGGCCGTCGCGGGTAGACCCGCAGCCCCTCGCTGGCGAGCGGCATCACGACCGAGATCGCGTAGTCCTCGTCGCCGGGCTGGAGCGGCGTGATGTAGCTCAGGAACAGGTAGTCCGCGATCGCCGCGGACGTCCCGATCATCTGGGCGCCCCGGATGACGATGCCGTCGTCGCGCTCCTCGACGACGCCCGGATACAGGAACGGCTCGGGCTGGAGGTGGGCGGGCTTCGAGCGGTCGATCTGTGGGCGGCGTGATGGCGTAGGCGACGTACCAGTCGTTGTCGCGGGCCTTGCGGTAGAAGTCGGCCACGTTGTCGCCGAACCGCTTGCCGCCGCGGTCGAACACGCCGCGCATCCCGAAGAAGGCCGTGATCATGGCGGCGGCGTGGTCCGGCGTCCGGCCCATCAGCCCGAACCCGCCTTCGGCCCAGTGGCGATGCATCCGGCGGCGCATCGTGAGGTCCGCGCCGTCGCGCGGCGGCAGCCACATCGCGTCGTGGGTCGCCCCGTCGGCCTCGAACCCGATGTCGCCCCGTGCGATCGCGCCGTCGTAGAGGGACGCGGTCACGCGCGCCGGCCCGGCGAAGCCCGGGTGGGTCGTGACGTCGTCGATCAGCTCACCGTCCAGCAGGATGGTCCGGCCGTCGTGAGCGATCCCGGCGAGGTAGTCAGATCCGCGACGCATGCAGGTGGTTGCCTCGTTGGTTGGTCGATCGAGCCCGGCGTGCCGGGACAGGGAGAGTATGGGATGGACGGTGCCGCCGACCACAGGACGTTCGTCGGGGTGCGTCGAACGCACCAGACGGAGCACGATACCGCGTGATGAGTGACACCGAACTGTTCCGCCAGGCCTTCAGACGCTATGCCACGACCGTCGCCGTGCTGACCTACCGGGATTTCGACGGACTCGCGTGCGGCATGACCGCGACGTCGATCTGCTCGCTGTCGGCCTCGCCGCCGTCGCTGCTCGTCTGCATCAACAAGGAGGCGCGCGCCCACGCCGAGATCATCGGTCGCGGCGCGTTCGGGGTGAACCTCCTGTCGGTCGAACAGCGGCCGATCGCCCTGCACTGCAGCCGATCCGGTGGCGACAAGCACCTCCACGCCGACTGGCTGGCCGAGGACGTCGCCGACGGACGCCACGCCGCGGCTGCTCGGGGCCCTGGCCCACCTCGAGCTGCGGATCGACCGGACCTACGAGGCCTACTCGCACACGATGTTCCTGGGCCTCATCCAGTCGGTCTGGCTCAACCCGGTGGACGCCCCTCCCCTGCTCTACCACGGCGGGACGTACGGCCAGCTGGAGACCGCCGCGGAGCGCACCGAGCGCTTCCACTGGGAGCTGCGCGCGGACTGAGCGTCAGTTGGTGACGCCCGCCCTCGAACGGCCTGGCTGCCGAGAGTTCGAACGCCGGCGCCGGCGCGGTCCAGGCTCGAGGCGCCCCCACCGCCTGTCGCTCGCGCTCCAGGAGCTCCTGGGCCGCTGCCCGATAGTCGTGCGGCCCCGTGCTCGTCGGTGCGTAGCGCCTGATCGGCAGCTGGAACGACGGCGCCTCGGCGAGACTGATGTCGTCGCGGATGATCGTGCTCGAGCACCAGTGCGCGGGTAGTGCGCCCGCAGGTGCTCGATGACTTCCTCGGCGTGTCGCGACTGATCGACACGGCAGGCCAGCATCGCCAGGACCGACAGGTTGGGGTTCAGGCGCTCCCGGACGGCGTCCATCGTCCCCAGCAGGCTGACGACACCGGTCAGGGCCATGATCCGGGCCTCGACCGGGATGATGACGTCCGGGCAGACCGCCAGTGGCGCCACCGACAAGGGGCACCTGCGACGGCGGGCAGTCGACCAGCACGTAGTCCCATGCCATCGGCAGGCGTTCGAGCGCCGCCATCACGCCGAGGCTGAGGGCGATCTCCTCCTTCCTCCCGGCCGCGACCAGGTAGGGCGACGAGGCGATGAGATCGACGCCGTGGGCCGTCGTCGGCAGGGAGATCCTGCTTAGGTCCGCCTTGTCCAGATAGGACTCGAGGGTCTGGCGACCGCCCGGCGTGACGCCGAGCCAGCTCGTCGCGGACCCCTGCGGATCCATGTCGACCACCAGGACGCGCGAGCCGAGCTCGCCAAGGGCAGCCGCCAGACTGACGACCGTCGTCGTCTTGGCACTGCCACCCTTGTGATTGGTGACCGCGATGAGCCTCATTCGACGGCTCTGGCCCGCTCGATCTCGAGTTCGTTGACCAGACCGCGAGAGGCGATCTTCGCTTGCGACGCGGAGGACCTCGAGTCCAGCGGGTCAGTACCGATCGTCGTCGCGCGCCTCGGGTCCGACGGCCAGCTGGCACTGCCGCCACCCGAGCGACGGCCGACGCCGCTGTCCCGATCCGACTGTGCCTCCGACTCGGGCCGCCGGCCGGAGCGATCCTGCGGCCAGATGTTCTCGATCAGAAACACGAAGCTGAGGGTCATGAACAGACCGATCGCGGCACCGAGCGCCGTTCGGACCAGGATGCCGGGGCCATCGGGGATCGGTCGGCGGGATCGCTGGGTCGACGACGGTCAGGTCCACCTGCAACGGCGACGCGGTCGACATCACCCGGAGGGACGAAGTCGATCAGTTCGGCGGCGATGGCGTTGGCCAACTTGGCAGCGATTCGGCCGCGTTCGGCTGCGACACGGAGATCGTCAGAAGGCTGGTCCCGGCGGGCACGTGCGTCGTGACCGACTCGGCGAGTTCCTTCTGGTCGATCGCGATGTCCGTCGCATGCGATCACGCGTCGCAAGGACCGGGCCCGTCGTCGCCAGTTCAGCGAACGTCGGCGTCACTGCCTGGGCGAATTGCAGATCGGCATTGCTGATCCCGTCGGCCGTCGGCGTCGGTGTGACGATCAGCGTCACGCTGGCCGTGTACGTAGGCGGCGTGATGTATGCAACGCCGAAGCCCACCACGGCACCGAGGATCGTGCCCGCGATGATGAGTCCGATCCACGCTCGAAGCGTGGCTCGAAGGCGTTGTGGGTTAGCCCGGCCGGCGCGCGGGTCCCGAGAGGTGTAGTCAGCAGTCATCCACCTATCTTCGCATCAGGACTCCGACGATGGGAAGGGGGGTTCGTTGCGCCCCAGCAACGACCAATCAGTCGCCGACCGAGTGCGGACCGGCGAGCTGCAACGCCGCGATCCCGTCCGCGAGGTCCATCGACGGGTCGCCATCCGAGCGCCCTGAGGCGGCTCCGCCGAGACGTCAGAATGGGAGACGTCACCGGCCCGGCGCGGACCGTGGACTCCGCTCCAGTGGGTGCCCGACTGCCTGCCTCCACGATCGACGCCAGCTCGACGACGCTGATCGACCTGCCGGACGCCACGTTCCACGTGCCCGGATCGGTCCAGCCATCGTCCCGAGCCGAAGGAGCGCGTCGACGACGTCGGACACATGGACGAAGTCGCGCGTCTGCGACCCGTCGCCGTGGATCCGGATCTGCCCCGTCGCGGTGGCCTGCTCCAGGAACGACGCGACGACCGCACCCTCGAGTCCCGCGGCCTGCCGAGGACCATAGATGTTCGACGGACGAGCGACCGCGTGACTGACGCCAGACTCGGCCGACGTAGCCTTCCGCGGCGAGCTTGTGGATCCCGTAGTACGACATCGGCGCCGGCAGCGTCTGCTCGGTCGCGGGTCGACTGGTCTCGCCGTAGATCGCCCCGCCGGACGACACGAAGACCAACCTTGTCGGCCCCGAACGCCCGCGCCGCCGAGGCGACGCGAAATGTGCCTTCGACGTTGACGGCCAGATCTCGGCGTGGATCCGCCATCGATAGGGCACGCTTGCCTGCGCAGCCAGGTGGTAGACGACGTTCGGGCGCCAGTCCGCGAACAGGGGCCCGAGATCGGAGCCAGCGATGTCGAGGACCTCGAGCCGAGCCGAGGGCGACACGTTGCCGGCCGAGCCAGTCGATAGGTCATCGATGACCAGCACGGCGTCACCTTCGGCGATGAGCCGATCGACCAGGTGGCTTCCGACGAATCCCGCCCCGCCGGTCACGATCGCCCGCGATCGGAGCCCCATTCAGTCGTGCGCCTGATGATCGGTAGGCGACTGACAGGCCCGACGTCGACGATGACACTTCGGCTCGTCCGCTCAGTCCAGGCTGTTGTCGATGAACGTGACGCCGGGAGGGTCGGCGCCCAGCGAGCTGTAGAAGCCCCCCTGATGCGAGTTGGTCGACACGATGTCCTTGAACACGACGAAGCTCGCGCCGATCGACTCGAATCGGATGGCGTGGGCGAGGACATCCTTGATGTCCGCACCCTCGATGAGCCAATCGTGGTAGGCCGGATGCCACAGGATGATGGCGTTCTGGGTGCCCGTGACGTGGAGCCCACGGACGGTCACGTTGTTGCTCGGCGGGATTGGCCGCATCGCCGTGATCGGCGTGGATGGCACTCGCCAGGAACCCCGAGCCGTCCACGGTGAGGTCTTCGACGAGCAGGTCGTGTGGCCCGACACCGGATGCATGCGAGAAGTACACGGCATGCTCCGTCGAGTTGCCGCTGGCCGTCGTGGCTGTCCCGCGACAGGACCCGAGGACCGTGATAGTTGCGGATGCGTGATGTGGTGCGGCGCCGTGCGCGGCGTGTAGCCGCCGAACTCGATGATGCCCGACTGATCGGCCGTCATGTTGGCGAATCGGAACCCGTCCCAGGTCTGGTGGTGCGCGCCGTCCTCGAAGCTCAGGCCGCCGAAGCCTGTCGCCCCGCCGCCGTCGAACGTGACGCCGCCACGCGTCTCGACGCGAACGAGCACGGGCCGGGTTCGGTCGCGAAGTCCTCGCCGATCCACAGGGAGTCGGGCGCACTCTCATTGGACGGGCTGACGTGGTACGTGCCGTCCTTGACGATGATCACGTCGATCGAGTCGTCCTTGAGCGTCGAGAGCAGGGCCGGGATCGAATCGACGGTGACCGTCGTCCCTGACGTCAGGCTTGGTGCCGGTCGCATCACTCCCGCTCGCCTGGAGCCGCGGCCGCCACGCTGGCTGCCAACGACGAGCCCGACGACGAGGATCGCGACCCAGAACCTGCGTGACGGCGGGCGCCGCGCGGCGCGTCGCGCTGCGTATCGGTCGGACCAGTGGATGTGGATCTGGGACTCATCGACCTTCAGGGATACGGCGTCTGGACTCGAGCCAGTCCTGTCGCCGGCGACGTCGTCGCGACGCGAGTCGGACGATTGTACTGTGCGACGAGCGGCCTCGACCTGCGAGCCGTTAGAGGCGATCCAGACAAGAGCGAGGCCGGAGCGGCAGGTCGTGCCGCTCCGGCTTGGGCGTCGGCCGCCTGTGTCGCTCAGCGAAGGCTGGAGTTCGACGAATGTGACGCCGGCCGGGCTCGCTCCAAGGGAGCTGTAGAAGCCACCCTGGGCAGATCCGGTCGATACGACGTTCCGGAAGACGATCCCGGTCTGACCGCGCTCTTCGAAGCGGATGGCGTTGTTCCTGCGCGCCGGTGATGGTGATGTCCTCGAACAGCCAGTTCTTCGTCGGTCCGGTCCACCACAGGATGATCGGATCGTGCGTGCCCTTGACGGTGGCTCGCCGGACCGTCACGTCGTGCGCGGCAGGCGCCGAGGCGTCGCCGTGGTAGGCATGGAAGCCTGACCGAACGCTCAGGGCGTCCGTCCCGATGATGTCGATGTCCTCGAGGAGCAGGTCGTGCGGGCCCGAGCCCGTGCCGTGCGCGAAGTAGATGCCCTGCTCCTGGTTGCTGCGAGGCGGACGGCCCGGTGGCACGAGGCCTCGATCGTGATGTTGCGCAGCGTGATGTGGTGCGGCGATCGCCGCGGTGAGTAGCCGCCGAACTCGATGATCCCGGACTGGACTGCCGGTCATGTTGGCGAAGTTGAAGCCGTCCCAGGTCTGGTCGTGGGCTCCGTCCTCGAAGCGACAGGCCGCCGTAGCCGGAGCCGCCACCGCCGTCGAAGGTGACTCCGCCGCGCGTCTCGGCGCGGACGATGATCGGCCGGGTGCGCTCGGCGAACGCCGGGCCACCGCTCGCTGAGCTGCCGATCCAGAGGGAGTCGGCCGCGAGCCTGTTCGACGGGCTGACGTGATAGGTCCCGTTCTTCACGATGATCTCGTCGACGCTGTTGTCGACCAGCGCCGACTTCAGCGCGGCGATCGACGTGACCGTGACGACCTTGCCGACTCGCCGGGGCCGGGGTCGGCCGTCGGCTTCGGGGTGGCGACCGGGGTCGGGACCGGGGTCGGGGCGGCCGTCGGCGACCGGCGTCGGGGTCGGTGTCGCGGTCACCGGACGGCGGTGCCGTCGTCGGGGCGCGCGGTCGGGGTCGGCCGTCGGGCAGCCGCCGGGGCGCGTCGGGGTCGCAGCCGGCGCCTCGGCGGCCACCGGCTCGACCGGGACCTTGTTGTTCCCGCGGATGATGAACTTGTCGACCGCCACGGTCGGGTGACCGCTGGTCGCCAGGGAGACCATCTTGAAGGTGTGCGTGCCGTAGCCGCTGAACAGCTGCTGGAAGACCACCGTCGACGCGACGTAGCGGCTGGCATACATGTTGACGGTCTTCACGTACTCGCCGTCGACGTAGACCTTCGCCTCGCCGCGCGTCGGCCCGACCGGGCCGATCCAGGCGAACCCGGTGCCCTTGAACGTGACGGTCGCGCCGGCACCGCGCTGATCGGTGGATCGGACGCGGCCGCCGCTGTAGTTGCGGTAGGAGACGCGCGTCCAGTGCCCGTTCCAGTCGACGGACGTGCTGTTCTCCTGGTAGGTCGTGACCTTGTAGTTGGTGGACCAGGCGGCGACCGAGCCGCCTGAACCGGAACCTGCGAACACACCGACGGTCGGGATGATCAATCCGACGAGGACAAGGCCCATGAGTCCGGTGGCTGCCCAGTCGCGCGCTCGGCGCTTGCGTGGGGCCAGGCTTGGGGTTGGCTTGGGGGTCTCGTCGACCCAGTTCGATCCATCCCAATACATCCGATCGGTGCTCCCTTCGGCAACCCGGCTGACCTCGTGGGTCCCGTGGCTTTGCGGCCCCGCCTCGCGACGGGTGTGCTATTTCGTGGGTTCGATCTCCGGGGTGAGCCCGGGACCGGTCGCTAGTCTCCCCGCTGAGCACGGGAGAACACCATGGCGGGATGGTCCCGAGCCGCCTCAGCGGCCTAGCGAGGCCGGACGTCGAGGGTCGGTCCGGGAGGGTCTGGTCGGGTCGTGGGCCTAGTCTCGGTCGGTAGTCCTACGGACGCGGGTCTCGCGTCGCTCAGGTCCGGTGCGCCGAGCACATGCCCGCCGGTCCTCGCGGACCGCCAACGCGGTCGCAGACCGCGAACCAGCCGCGATCGATCCGTCGACTCGACACGGCACGCCGGCCTGACGCCGAAGCGCCCTCCGACCGATGGAAGGAGGGCGCCGGTCGAGCGACCCGAGGACTACCTGAGGCTGTTGCTCGACGAACGTCACGCCGGGCGGCTTGCTGCCCAGGGAGCTGTAGAAGCCCCCTGTCGCCGAGTCGGTCGACACGATGTTCTTGAATACGATGCCGCTGGCACCCTTCGACTCGATACCGGATCGCATTGGCCAGGCACGTTCTTGATGTCCGCACCCTCGAACGTGATGTTGCGGTAGCGTCGGGTACCACAGTGATGATCGCCTGTCTGGGTCCCGGTGACGTGCAGGCCGGCGTGACGAGCACGTTGTTGCTGCCGGGGTTGCCCGAGTCGCCGTGGTAGAAGTGGAAGGCACGTCGCGAGTCCGCCGCGAGCCGTCGACCGTGATGTCGTCGACGACAGGGCATGTGGCCCCGTCCCGGTCGCGTGCGCGATGTAGATCGCGTGATCCGATCGAGTTCGCCGCTCGCCGTCGTCGCACGGCCCCGAGCATGTGCCCGTGATCGTGATGTTGCGGAGGGTGATGTGGTGCGGTGAGCGCCGCGGCGTGTAGCCGCCGAACTCGATGATCCCGGACTGACTGGCGGCCATGTTCGCGAAGCTGAAGCCGTCCCAGGTCTGGTGGTGCGCGCCGTCCTCGAAGCTCAGGCCGCCGAAGCCGGATCCGCCTCCACCGTCGAATGTGACCCCGCCGCGTGTCTCGGCGCGGACCAGGATCGGCCGGGTCCGGTCGGCGAAGCGGCCGCCGATCCAGAGCGAGTTCGAGGCTGACTGGTTGGACGGGCTGACGCGGTAGGTCCCGTTCTTGACGATGATCTGCCCGACGTTGTTGTTGTCGAGAGCCGTCAGGAGGGCCGGGATCGACGCGACCGTGACGGTCGTTCCGGTCGTGGCCGGACGCACGGGGGCGGTGCTCGTGCTCGTCGAGCTGACCGTGAACTTGTCGATGGCGACCATCGGGTGGCCGGTCGTGGCCTGGACGACGATCCGCAGCGTGTGCGTCCCGGACGTCGTGAAGGCCTTGCTGAACAGCGTCTTCGACGCGACGAATCGGCTGGCGTAGGTGCTGACGGTCTTGACGTAGGTCCCGTCCACGTAGACCTTCGCCGCGCCTCGCGTCGGGCCCGACCGGCCCGACCCACGAGACGCTCTTGCCGGTGAACGTGAACGTGGCGCCAGCGTTGCGCTGGATCGGACCCGCGGGCTCGCCCGCCGGAGTAGCCGCTGTACGACGCATTCGCCCAGCGACCGTTGTAGGTGATCCTGGCGCTGCCTTCCTGGTAGGCCGTGACCGTCGTGGTGGCCTGTGCGTCGTCTCAGGGTTCACCAGGCCACCCGTCGCGGCCCCGGCGAAGACCTCGACGGTCGACCCGACGAGGGCCAGCAACACGAGTGCGACGACGCCGATCGCCCGCCGACGCACAGGTCGGGGCCGCTGAGCGGACTGGGTGGGGAGCGGCGTGGGGGTCTCGTCGACCCGGTGGTTCGTGTCCCGATGCATCCGATCGGTACTCCTTCCGGCAGCCCGGCTGGCCCAGGGGGCCCCGTGGCTTTGCGACCCCGCCTTGCGACGGGTGTGCTTCGAGGGCCGGCTGGTATCGCATGGCGATGGCCGGTCCCAGAGTCTTGACCGTGGCGGTGAGCGCCAGGGTGCGAGGATCCCTTGCATGGTCGCGACCTACGCCGGAGCCAGGACCTGCCGGGGAGCTTGGGGGTGGTCGGGACGTCGATCGGGTGGGGTCCCGATGGAGTCTGTCCCTGCGAGGCAATTGTGATGCCTACGGGCACCAGTGTACCCGGCATCGGCCGATCGCGTCGTTCAGGTCCCCGCGCGAGCACCCGTCGCAACGGTCCGATAGTAGCCAAGGAGACGCGACGCATTGCGGTCGACGTCGTAGAGCTCGATGACGTGCCGTCGCAGCCGATCGGCAGCAAGCATCGCTTCGTCCTTTGCACGCTGGAACTGTTCGAGGGCGACGCCAACGCTCTCGGCTGAGATGTCTTGCAGAACCGTCCCTCGATCGTCACCAAGGAGCTCGGGGACACCGCCGACCGGGGTCGCGATGACCGGTAGCCCAAGCGAGCCGGCCTCGACCAGTACCGTCGGAAGGCCCTCCCCATGTGACGGGAGCACAAGGACGTCCGCAGCGGACAGGTATCGCACGACGTCCTGGTGCGACTGAGGCGCCGCGGTACTCGAGCAGCACCGGACCGCGAGGGTCCGTCAGCCGTAGCCCGCCTCGGACCACCACCGACCAGGACGCCGAGGTACGGCTCGCCGAGCCTCAGGATCGCGTCGACGAATTCGGCAACGCCCTTGCTCCGCTTCAGATTGCCCACGAAGAGGGCGATGAGCCGGTCTTCGCGGCAGTCCGAGCGCTCGTCGTGCCTCGTCCCTGGGCAAGGACTGCGCTGCCAGCCACCGGTGATCGACGCCGATCGGCAGGTGGATGGCCGAGGCCCCGTCACCTCGCGGATCCGTTCGACCAAGGCCGCACTGACGCCGATCACCGCCTGCGCACCCTGCACCACGGTACGGAACTCCGCCGCCCGCTCCGGGTGGGCGTCTGGCCAGACGTTCATGTCACTGCCGTGGAATGTCAGACAACGGTAAGGCTCGCCCGTGGGCCAATCTGCGACGCTGCCATGCCTGTCACGGCCGCATGGCCGTGGACCACCGATGCACCCTGCCATCACCTGCGTGCTGTCCCAGGCCGCCTCTGCGATGGACCGCTCCGGTCGCGCCCAAGCGGCTCGCCGGGGACATTCAGATATCTGGGTCGGCGGATCGGGATCGAACCGTCCGACTCGGCTCGAGGGGCCGCTGCATACGAGCGCCACCTTGGCTTGAGCCTGGGGAGTGGCCATGGCGCCCACGGCGTCGGGCACACGACCGTCACTGACGCTCCGATGCGCTCCAAGGCTCGCGCCTGGGTGCGATAGAAGATGTTGGTCGCTGGTTCGCCGCTCCACGGGTAGCCTGGACTGACCCAGACCGCATCGGTCACCCGACGCGTCCCATCTGGGGCTGCGCCCTCAGAGCTCCTTCTAGCTCAGCTGTCTGTCGCCACCGGCTTCTGCGGGCCAGATAGGCCAACCCGCATGCGAGTCCCAGGATCAACCACAACTGGCGGCGGTTCAGCATGTCCAGGAACAGCGCGTTGATCATCAGGCTGGCGAGGATGGCCTGGACGACCGCTCCATCCGGCCCCCATCCACGTTGCAGGATCAGGGGCCCGACGAAGAGCCCGAGGACGACGAGTCCCACCGGCCCGAGCTCCGCGAGGATACTGATCATGATGCTGTGCGCTTCCCGGTTGGCCGTCTCGAAGCTCTTCACCGTCGTACCGCGGATCTGCTCCGGTGTGAAGGCGACCGGGAAGTTCTGCAGCCCGACGCCCAGCCAAGGGGAGGTCTCATAGATGGACAGGCCGACCGTCCAGATATCCGTCCGGCCAGCCCCACCCGACGACACTGCTGACTCCGTCCGATCGGACAACGACCGCCATGACGCCCGGGATCTGCACGACGAGGAGCAACATCCCCGCCAGCAGACCGACTGACGCGACGCGCCTGGCCGGCGCCAGCCTGGGCAGGATGAACAGCAGTACCACGACCGCTGCTGCCAGCCAGGTGGCTCTTGACCCGGACACGATGATGGCGCCGGTGCACGCCGCCGATACGAAGGCGCTCGAGATCCAATGACGACCCGCCAGGAATTCGCTGAACGCGAAGACCAATGCAGGGAGAAGGATGGCCGCGAAGTAGGCCGGGTTCTGGTTCTCGAGGGCCGAGATGCGTTCCCCGCCGATCCCGACTGTCACGTATGAATACAGCCCAAGGAGCGCGGTGGCGGTGGCGGACACGGTGTACGTCCACAACAGTCGTCGAACCGTGGACGGATCGTCCACAACGACGGATGCGACACAGAAGGCCGTCGCGAACAACAGGATAAGGACGGGGAATTCGGCAAGCGTCGCGCTTCGATCGAGGGCCCACCCGGCGCTGATCAACGCCCAGAAGAGAAATCCCCACGCCGGTAAGGGCATGACGCTCGGCCGGAGCCGGCCGAGTCTGGGCACCGTATAGGACGCCACGAACAGGATCGCGGCATAGCGGCTGATCGTCCCAAGGGTCTCATCGAGGACGAGGGACGTCTCGACGGGGGATCAGCAGGACGAGGAAGTAGAGCGAGACGATCGGCCAGCGCAGGCTGAGCAGAAGCAGGATCGAGACCGCCGCGATCGCTAACGCCGGCAGTTGCCGGTCCGTCCGGGTCGCGTAACCGACGGCCACGGCGACCGCGATCATGGCCGCGACCGCCGCGATGGCCACGAGCGTCGTACGCTGCCGCCCTGAAGGGACGGCGGGCGACCCCTGGATCACGCCGACCGGCGGCTGAGCAGCGGTCATGTGGCCGTGTCCCGCGTCTCGGACGTCACTCGGCCGAGGGCGACAGGGCGATCGACCCACACCCAGTCGACCGTGTACGGAGCGAAGCCCGCTCGTTCCTTGAAGAACGCCAGGCCCTTGGTGGCACCCCAGAAGGTGTCGTACATCAACCAGCGCGACGAGCCGAGCGAGTCGCGGCGCTCGATCGCCGTCTGGACGATCTCGCCCATCAGGAGATACATGATCCCGCGCTCCAGATGGTCACCATGTCCCAGGATCTGCGAGATCACCGCAACGTCGCCGATGGGCCTGACGACCGAGTAGGCGCGGAGCTGACCCTCTCGATCGAAGACGCCGTGCATCTCCGTGATGCTTTCCGCGTTCTTCGCCACCGTATCGCGATCCAGGTAGTGCTCCGCCATCGGGTGTCCCTGTCGAGCCGGGACACTGCGATTGATCGCGACGATCTCGTCCACGTGAGCGAGCGGCGACACGATGGCGTGGCTATACCCATCCTTCATGGCGTGCCGGCGCCGCTTTCGCAGGCTCGTGTGGTCGGACTGGTAGACGTCGAATGTCGCGGGCAGGGGAAGCAGCGCCACCCCCCATTTCTTGGATCGTGTGACCTTCATCCGTGGGTGGCGCATCGCAAAGCCGCGATAGAAGTCGCGGGCCACCTGGTCGCCGTACAGCTCAAGGCGTACGCGAGGAGCCGTCAGTGCATCAAGGGTGCGCGTCCATCGCTCGGGAACGCGGTCGCGAAGCGTGGTCACGCGATCACCGACAGGGGCGGCGTGGAGCGCAGGAGCGGCGGTGTCGTCACGTTCGGACAGGACCTCATCGGGCGTCCAGGATCGGCTCCCGGCGGAGTTCGGATGATAGCGGATGACCTCGCGAATCTGGCCGACCCACCCCAGAGGATCGCCACCAGGTGTGGCCCGAACGCACCGCGTCGCCCGATCAGCCCGTCCGCCGGTCGGCACCTCGGATCCGGTCCACAAGCGCCACCGACATGGAGACGGTGAACCGAACATCGCTGGCCCGCGGGATCCAGAAGTCGAGGATCGACACGCGAGCGAGTCGTGAAGCGATCACCGAGAACGCGATCGACGCCGCCGTGTACGAGATGAGCGAAGCGGCGGAGGCCCCAAGGATGCCGAATCGGGGGATGAGCAGGAGGTTGGCCACGATGTTCAGCACGAACGCCCCCATGTTCACGATGGACGTCGTTCCCGTCATGCCGAGCCCTGCCACATACCCGGTGAGGACCTTGTCGACACTCAGGGCGACGACGCCCGGCAACAGGATGTACAGGGCCGGCAGAGCTGGTGTAAAGGCCGGGATCAGGATCGGGATCATGATCGCCGCGACGGGGACGAGCGGGATGGCCGCACATGCTGTCACGAGGAGGGTCACGCGAGAAACGAGCGGGACCTGCCGATCAGAGTCGTCGCGATCGGCGCCAGCGACATGCGGGAAGAACAGCGTGGAGACCGCATTCGGCAGGAAGAACACGAGTTCCGCCATCGACACGGCCATGCTGTAGTACCCAAGTGAAACGGAGGGGTTCGCGACCAGGAAGGTCAGCATGTAGATGTCCGCACGAGCCGCGAAGAACCCCGTCAGACTGCCGGGGTAGTACGGCAGACCGAATCTGAAGAGGGCACCGTAGGACGGCCTCGCCGGGCGTTGGTCGATCGCGCTCACTCGCCGAGAGGCGATCACGAACCCTGTCGTCTGGAACAGCGTCGCGAAGAAGAAGGCGATGACTGCGCCGATGACGCCGTACCCCAAGATGCCGACGATGATGATCAGCATCGAGGCGTAGAGGACGGTCGTCGCGATGTTCACCCCGGCGTTCCAACGAACCGCCTGGCGGCCCAGGACGATGCCGCTCGTGAAGGTCGCGTTCAGCGCTAGCGGGAGGGCGCACAGCGCGATCGCGAGGGCTGTCGGATCGAGACCTTCCTCGAACGATCCTTCGAGGAGGTTCAGGACGACCGCGAGGACGAGGAGCGTCGGGAATGCGAGGCCGGCGGCGAGAGCGAACGTCTTGGCCGTTAGTCCGCGTGTCTCACCCCGCCCGGCGTAGAAGCCGAATGCCTGCGGCAACCCAAGCGACAGCAGCACCATGATCGTGGCTGGGAGAAGGGTCAGGAGATAGAAGTCGCCTTTCCCGCTAGGCCCGAGGGCACGGGCCACGAGAGAATCCGGTGAGGATCCCCACGGCCGCCGTGATGACCTGTGTCGCAAACAGGATGACCACTCGTTCAGAGAACGCCTGGGTCTCCCCTTCCCCGCTACGGGCCTGGGTCATCTGATCCCTTGATCCGGACGCTTCGAACCTGACAACGTGCCTCCCGGCTCTGTCTCGTCCGACCGAACGGGACGGCGCGCCGTACTCTACGCCAATGTCCACAGAACGACGCGACTTGCGAGTCGCCATCGCGACCGATGCTCAGGTCGTCCAGTGGCAAGCCGTCTGCATCAGCGCGCTCGCGGCGGTCGAAGGCGTGAAGGTCGTCAGATGGGTCGTCTCGCCGGCAGAGGATGCCGGTCGGAGCCTATCCAGTGGCGGGCGCTCGATGCGCCGAGCCGACCCCGTGCCGGACGCCCTCACGCGCCTGACGCCACAAATCGTCTCCGCATCGACGGAGCATGTCGATGTCCTCCTCGACCTCTCGACCGCCGGAGTCGGCGTCGCAAGCATCGATGCCACGGAGACCTGGCGGTTCCGCTATGGCCGCGGACAGCTCGACGATGTCGCCCGCGCAGCACTGATCGCCTATGTCGAGACCCCTGGTCGGTCGCGCGTCGTGCTGCGCCGCGAGCCGGGGTCGGCGCGAATCATCCGGGAGGGCCTGCTGTCCTGGTGGCGGGGCGATCCTCGGTCGACCGCATGTTGCTGGACTCGACCGCATGGCCTGCCCTGGTGGCGATGGGTTCGGACCGACCCGGCCGTACCGAAGCACGTCCCGCGTCAAGGCGAGCCTGGCGCGCTCCCGGGCCCCCAGCCCCCGGAGGCGCTGGTCGACGCGAACGGTCGAGGGGCTGCCGTCCTTCGTCCTAAAGGTCGCAGCCATCGGACGGCGCGCCCTGGGGGTGCGGGAGACACTCCTGCTCCATGACAACTGGAACATCGGGCTCGTCGGCGATTCGGTACCCAGAAGCCACCGTCACGAGCCAGGACATGCCACGCATCACATGGCTCCCCGTGCAGACCCGGCCACTTCTCGGCCGAGTCGATTTCGGCATGAGGAGCGGAAGAGGACAACTGCACGTCTTCTTCGAGGACTTCGATCAAGCGAAGGGTGTCGAGCGCGATCGGCCATGTCGCCGTGATCGGACCAGACGGCGCGCCTTCCCCACCGACTCAGGTCGTCTGACACAGGAGTGCACGCGTCCTATCCATATCTCATCGAGGTCGACGGCGTCATGTTCATCTCCCGGAGACTTCGGCGGCGATCGAGCTCGTCCTGTACGCCGCCGCTCGATTTCCGACAGGATGGGACCCGGTGGCGACGCTGCTGCCGGGCGTCCCCGGCCGTCGACGCGACCGTGGTCAAGCACGGCGATCGAGCTGGTGGATGTTCGCGACCGTCGCCGACCGCGGCCCCGATCACAATCTGTCCATGTGGCACGCACAGGAGCTCGCTCGGATCCATGGGTCGCCCATGCGCGGAACCCGGTGAAGACCGACGCTCGGTCGGCTCGGCCTGGCGGCACGCCGTTCGTCGTCGACGGCGTCCTGTACCGCCCGGGCCAGGATTCGATGGTCGGACGTACGGCGGTCGAATCGTCGTCAATCGGGTCGACGCCCTGATGCCGGACGCCTTCGAGGAGGTCACCCGTCCGCGTCTGGATAGGGCCGTGCCCGGGTCTCATCCCATCGGGACGGACTGCATACGCTATCTCGCGCCGCGCGGGGACGGACGCTGATCGACAGCAACAGTGACGCCGCGCTCGAGCGCAGCGCCCTGCGAGCTGACCGTCGGCAGACTCTCTCCGACATAGGGCCGTCGCCCGACTCGAGGCGCAGGCGGCCCGGGGATGACCATGCGCATCCGAACGGTAGATAAGAGACCGGGTCTACGGTGATTTCCTGATGCCACCGAGGCTCGATGCGTACGAGCGCCTGCTACGTTATCAGCCCATGGGACGCTGGCTACACACGTGAAGTCAGATCGATGGCTTCCGGCGCCTGATCGAAGGCCGAGCTGTCGACCCCACCGCGGGCGGTACGTCCTGGTTGCGTCATGACCTGGACACCGACCCATCGACGGCGGAGGCGATGTGGGCGATCGACCAGCGCCTCCAGGGTCGAGGCATCGTTCTTCTTTCGCCTGTCCACCCTTCGATGTCGAGTCTCATGCGGGCGATCGAAGACACGCTGGTGGCGATGCTGGCTATCACTTCGAGGAGCTGGCGGACCGGTCGCCCAAGCGACGGCGAATCCCGGGACCCTCGCCGACATACGCGGCGGCGATCCTCGAAGCACAGGAGCTATTCCAGGGTCTCAATCTAGAACGGATACAGTTCGTTTGACCGATCTTTCCGATCCGTGTGGTCGCATCGCACGGAGACTTCGTCAACCGGCACCCTCGGAGTCCAGAATGCCGCCATCCTTGTCCGACCCGGACATCGCCAGAGGGCAGCGATCGATATCGAGGTGAATGACGAAACGTTCATGCAGTACACCCAGCGAGTCGGCACTCGGACACGCATCACCCGCGCCTACTGGGTGGCGGACGAGATCGCTACCAGATAGCCGACGAGGTGACCCCGAAGAAGACTGGCCGTCGAGGCTCGTCGCCGGTCATCTACCTCCTCATCCATCCCCGGCACTGGCGAGTAGGCCCGGGCGTGGGAACCTCCGGGATGACATCGCGACGCCATCCGAGCGGATGCTCTATCAACTACCCACGCTTCCCATGACCTCGAGACGATCGATGTCGTGGCATCTCGGTCTCCGCCGGCTGAAGACCCGGGTCGCGATGGCGGTTGTATGGCGACATCAGCCTTCGACAGCCGCGTCCAGCGCGAAGCTAAAGTCGCTCGCTGCGAGCCGGACATGACGTGACGGTCTACTGCCTGAAGGGATCCGTGGCGACCGACAGGTATGCCGATCCGCGAACCCTTCGACCTGGTGGGTCAGCCGTGCTTCCTGACGGTCAAACAGACCCGTTCCTGCGATCCGACCGACGCTTCAAAGGGCGACGAGCGCCCTCGTCGCGCGCGCCAGATGGGTCGTCGGGTATGCCCGGACCATCCGCTCCTGGGGGCGCCTGGTCGTGGCCGGATGCTTCCGGGGATTCGGAGGTCTGGCACGCGCATGATCTGACCCGGGCTGCTCGCTGTAGGGTCCACTGAGTGAGGAGTCCCCGGTGACGGTTGGTGTATGACAGCCACGAGATCTTCATGGAGACGGGCACAGCCGCGCGTCTGCCTGGCCTGTTCAAGCGGCTCCTCGCCGCCTACGAAGGCCGGCTGGCCCGCCGGGCCGTGGCGATGATCACCGTGAATGAAAGCTATGCCGACGTCTTGGTGGAGCGCCTCAGGACCCAACGCGATGCTCATCGTCCGGAACTGTCCACCGACTTCTGCCCACCCGGCCGAGTGCCCCCTCGGCCTTGCGCGTCGCTGCAGGGATCCCCGAGCAGGCAGATGTCGTCCTTCTACCACGGTGGACTAGAACGGCCAATCGCGGGATCGAGCAATCGGACCGACGCGATGCTTGAACCCGCAGCTCAGCGGCAGCTCACCTCGATGCTGCTCGGGTTTCGGAGAAGAACAGCAGCGGTTCGCTCAGCTAGCTGACGACCCGAAGTTCGGCGGTCGCATCCATCTCCTACCGGCGGTCCCACCCGAAGCCCTGCTGGGTTGGGTCGAAGGCGCAGACGTCGACGTCAT